>CAIZWN010000084.1 GCA_903936705.1 uncultured Myxococcales bacterium | reverse complement strand
GCGCGACGCGGCCCACTGTTTGAGGCCCCTTTAGGGGGCCGAGTTTGGGCCGCGAAGGCCGCCGGCCCCCAGTCGGGTGCGGGGGCACCGGCGCGGCCCAGCTCCCCCTCGGCCCGGACCCCTTCACCAGATACCCACGTGTCCCTACTCGCGGTTCTCAACGATTCCTTAAGCTAACGAAAGCAGCCATCGATGACCGATCCAGACGACAAAGCGGTGACGATCGCTCCACGACAATGGTTTCAAGCCGCATAGGTGCCTAGAACTCGTCTCTGAATACTCCCGAACGGAGTCCCGCTGACCCAGGTGGTGGATTATGGACACCGGTGCAACCTTGACAAAAACACGTTCGATGGAAATCACAGGACTCGCCAGGGGACTCAACCCCGTCGTCCGCTACCCTCCGCCTTCTCGGCCATGCTAGTTTGGCAGGGCACACGTATCCCAGCCTGCGGGGAGGGCCAGTGAAGATCCTAGTGGTCTCGAACCTGTTTCCACCAGGGGTACTGGGCGGGTACGAAATCCTTTGCGGGCAGGTGGCGGCCGAACTGGCAGAACGCGGGCATGACGTCGTGGTAGCCACGACCAACTCAAGCCCCGACAATCGAGATCCGCCGCCGGTCAAGGACGTTCGACGGATTCTGCGACTGTCGCAGGATTTCGGCGCACCGCCCAGCCGGAATCGGCTGCGCGACCTCCCGATCGCGGCGGCCAACCGTAAGGCAACCCGCAATCTGGCGCGGGAGATCCGCCCAGATATAGCCTTTGTATTCAGCCAGTTGCGCCTTACCATGGGCGCGGCTGCCGGTCTGCATGACGCTGGTGTTCCAACCCTGTTCACCGTGAACGACGAACACCTGGCCGGCTATGTACCCGGCCCCTTCAACGGGCCACGCGGGACTTTGCGCTTGATCGTGGACGGCTTTCTTTTTCGCCGGCTGTGGCTGCCATCCATTCATTTGACCCACGTGACATGCATCAGCCGGCGCGTGCGCGACAACCTTGCCCGAAGGGGGGTCCCCATCCTGAACGCCCGGATCATCCACCAGGGCATCCCTGTCGATCGCTTCCCGCAAAAGGACGCCCCAGGTTCCATCCACGACCCCCTGCGAATTCTGTACACCGGCCAACTGCACCCAGACAAGGGTGTTCACACCCTGGTCCAGGCAGTGGGGCGATTGGCTGCCGACGGTCTTTCCGTACGCCTCAACGTTGCGGGCCATGGACCTGGCGACTACCCGCAGCAGCTGAAGGAATTGGCGTCTTCATGCGGAGCCATGACCGATTTCATGGGGCGACGACCGCACGACGAACTCCCAGGTCTATATCGCGACAACGACATTTTCGTCTTTCCGTCGATATGGGAGGAGCCGTTCGGCCTGACCCACCTCGAGGCCATGGCCAGTGGCACCCCGGTAGCAAGCACCGCGGACGGCGGCCAGGGCGAGTTCCTGGAACACGACGTCAACGCCCTGGTCTTTCCAAAGGAGGATGTTGCGGCCCTGGCAAACGCGCTGGCGCGTCTGGCGACGGACGCCCCATTGCGCTTGCGGCTGGCAACCACCGCACGCACAATGGTCCAGCAACGATTCTCGCTGACCCGGTACGTGGATGATCTCGAGGCTCTGCTGACCCAGATCGCGGGAGCGCCGGAATGAACCTGATCCAGATACCACGCCGGTTCACCAAATCCCACTGGGGAGGGACCGAGAGCGTCATCCTCGAGACGTCGCGCCGCCTGCTTGCCTTGGGCCACCCGACCGAAATCCACTGTCCCGACGCACTGTCCTCATTGCGCGAGGAAGTTATCGATGGCGTCCGCGTCCGGCGCTATCCCTATTTCTACCCGTACCTTGGCTTGTCGAACGACGCCCGGCACCAACTGGACCTGAAGGGCGGCAACCTGTTTTCCTTCGGTATGCTGGCCGCGCTGCTGCGACATCCCGGCCTGGACCTGATGCACCTGCACACGGGAATGCGCCTGGGCGGCATCGTCCGCACGGCCGCCCGGCTGCGGGGAATCCCCTATGTCGTATCGGTGCACGGCGGTCAACTGGATGCTCCCGAGGCCGAAAAGCGTTCGTACACGGACCCGACACGCCATGCCCTGGAGTGGGGGCGTGCACTTGGCGCGCTGGTAGGTTCGCATCGTGTACTTGACGACGCGGCGGCAGTCCTGGTGCTGGGAAGGCGCGAGGAGGCCGAGCTTCGGCGCGCGCATCCGTTGGCAAATATCGTCTACTTTCCCAACGGCGTTGATCCCGAGCGGTTCGCCACTGGCGATGGCGCCGCATTCAGGTCACGCCACGGCATTCCGACCGGAGACCGCATTCTGCTGTGCGTAGGACGACTTGACCCTCAGAAAAACCAGCTGCTGGCAGTGCGTGCTGTGGCGGCCTTGCTGGCGCACGAGCCCAGGCTGCGACTGGTGATTGCGGGACACGTGACCAGCGAGGAATATGCGAACACGCTGGTCCAGGAGACTCGTGTACTTGGAATTGAGGACCGTGTGACCATCGTTCGCGGCATCCCGATCGAATCGCCTGACCTGATCGACGCCTATCACGCGGCCGAGGTGTTCATTCTGCCGTCGATTCACGAACCTTTCGGCATCGTGATTCTGGAGGCATGGGCCTCGGGTCTGCCGGTAGTGGCCAGCAGGGTCGGCGGAGTACCGGATTTCGTCCGGGACGGTGAAGACGGCTTGCTGGTCGATCCCGGGAATATCGACCAGGTCGTGCAACGGGTATCGCACCTGCTGGATTGCCCCGATGCGGCAATGCACCTGGGTTTGACCGGACGCACCAGGGCTCATGGCGAATTTTCCTGGGATGCGGCGACCGCCAGACTGGTGGCAATATACGAGGAGGCCGTTAGTGCGCGTGTTGTTCGTTCATGAACAGTGCGGATTCCAGGGGGGCGTGGAACAGAACGTCGCCGAAACCGCGTCGGCGCTTGGGGCTCGCGGACATGCCTGCCATCTGGCCTTCCTGAAGAAAACCAACCTGAGACCATTGGAATTCGAGAAACGCTTCAACGGCGTCCACCAGGTCGCCGGGCCTTCTGGAACGACACTCCAGCGCATTTCCAATGACGTGAAACCCGACGTCGTCTACTACCACAAGTGGCCGGCAGTCCCTGAACAACCGCGCTTGTCGGCCCCCCGAGCCGTTCGCATGGTTCACGACCATGATTTGTGCTGCCCCCGCCGCAACAAGTACTTCGTCTGGCCCGACCGCTCGTGCAACCACCCCGCGGACTGGCGCTGCCTCGCCGACCTGGCCTTCGTACGTCGAAACCCGGCAGGACTTCTTCCAATCGGTTTCGTCAATCTGCTGGCCCACGCCCGCGAGCGTCGGATGAATTTCGACATGGACGCACTTCTCGTGGGCAGTCGTTTCATGCGAGAAGAACTGGCCATGAACGGATTCACAGCCGATCGAATACACGTCGTTCCCCCGGCCGTACCTACTGACACGACACACGCACCGCGGAAGCCATCGGGCCACAACATCCTTTTCGTCGGACAATTGATCCGCGGCAAGGGAGTGGACCTGCTGCTGCGCGCCCTGAATCTTGTGAAGGCCAATTGGGTCCTGGACATCGCCGGGGATGGCAACGCGAGGGATGCACTCGAGTCCCTGGTCCTGGACATGGGCATCGGCGACCGGGTTCACTTCCACGGGTTCGTGCCGTCGGGGGAACTGGCCCCGCTGTACGATGCCGCGCGGTTTGTTGCCGTACCTTCTCGCTGGCCGGAACCGTTCGGAATGGTGGGCCTGGAGGCCATGCACCGAGGCAGGCCGGTGGTCGCCTTCGCGGTGGGCGGGATACCCGACTGGTGCATGGACAAGGAAACCGGACTGCTGGCACCAGATCGCGACGTCCCGGCCCTGGCCGATCGAATCGACCGTCTGTTGCGCGATGACGAACTGGCCGTCCGCCTGGGGGCCCGGGCACACGAAGTGGCCAACAATCGTTTCTCGTTCGAAGGATACCTGGATCAGTTGGCTTCCCTGCTGGCGGGCTGACATCAGGAGATGACGTAATGACGTTCGGCATCACCACGTTCGGCTGCGACGCGGGACGGTCCGGAATCGGCCGATACGCCGGCCAGTTGATCCGGGAACTGCCGCTGCTGCCCGACAATCCTGATCGGTACGAAGTCCTGGTGCACCGCGGCGAACGTGATGCCTTCATCCCGCCGGACACCCGCGCCCTGGTGCACATGCTGCCGGGCCACTTGACACACCCGGTGCCTGATATAGCCTGGCACCAGACAGCCTTGCCTGCCTGGTGCGCTTGGCGCCATTACGACGCACTGTTCCTTCCCGCCGGAAACCGCCGCCTGCCCATGTGGACCCCCTGCCCGACCGTAGGAACCGTCCATGACTTCGCCGCAATCCACGTCGCCGGAAAGTACGATCCTGCCCGCGTCTTCTACATCCGAAACGTGCTGCCGGCCATGATGCGCCGCTTGTCTCACGTCCTGACGGTCAGCGAAAGCAGCCGCGCCGACATTGTCGAATACGGGCGGGTGCCCCCCGAACGCGTGACCGTCACACCTCTGGCAGTCGATACCTCCATGTTTTACCGGCGCGACAAGGCCCAGACTACCGAACTTCTGTCCCGCGAGCTGGGTCTGAATTTTCCGTTCGTGCTTTTCGTGTCGAGGCTGGAGCACCCGGGCAAGAACCACGTCGGCCTGATTCGAGCTTTCACTCTTCTGAAGAACCGCAGGAAGGACTTGCCGCACCAGCTTGTCCTGGCCGGACCGGAATGGAGCGGATCAGATCAGATCTACCGCGAGGCCGCCGCATCGACGTGTTCCCGGGATATCCTGATAGTTGGGGCGATGCGCAAGGAATTACTGCCATCCCTGTATTCCGCGGCGGATCTGTTCGTATTCCCGTCGCTGTACGAGGGATTCGGATTGCCAATCCTTGAGGCCATGGCCAGCGGGGTTCCTGTCGCATGCTCGAACGTTTCGTCGATGCCGGAAGTGGCCGGGAATGCGGCGGAACTTTTCGACCCCGGCGACCCTGATGGCATGGCAGCGGCCATGGAACGCATACTGTCGGACGGCTCGGGGCGCGCCAACCGGGTCCTTGGTGGGCTGGCCCGTGCCCGCGAGTTCTCGTGGCAGCGGACTGCCCGCATGACACGCGACGCATTGCACCAGGTCGCGTCTGGCAGGGATTGACCCTGGTTCACGTGAGCGTCGATGGTGTTCGGTTAGAAGCTTCGACATCGCCGCCGGACAACAGAATCACGGCAATAGACGAAACCACGATCATTCCCCGCCACACAGCGCAGCGGCGGTTACGGGATCATCGAAAACAAGCCAGCCCAGGCCGTACGACACCAACGGATTCAGATACGAAATCGGCGCGATAATCGGGGCCGAGGCCCTCGCATAAGCGGCAGTCATCGCCAGTTGGCCAAAGGTCCCGAATACGCCAACGGCACACAAGTTGATGACTTCGCTCGGCTCGGAAAAAGCCGCTCCAACGACACCTGAGTCCAGTTCAACAGCGCCGGTCCAAAAGGCTACACACATTACCGTCAGCGAAAATGCCGAGGCCCAGCATGTGAAGTACCAGACGATCGTGTCGGAGGACTCGGTGGCCGACAGTTCGCGAACCGTCATGTACGCAAGCGCGGCGAATACCGCAGACAGCAAGCCCTCCGCAACAGATAGGCCTGTTCCTGCCGCATTGACTCCGGCAAGAATTGCGACTCCCGCAAACGCCAGCACAACCAGGGGCAGGAACCGCAGGATTCTCGCGTCCCTGCTGGCAACTGCGGACAGCAGCACGACGAAGACCGGTGATGTGTAGTTCAGGACCGTCGCCGCGGCCAACGGCAAACCGTCAATGGCATGGAAGAACAGGAGCATCGCCAGAAAACCCAACACCCCACGCGTGAACAACAGGCGCGGACGGACCGCATGGGGGCGCCTTCCCGTGACCAGGTACCAAATGGCAAGTGGCAACAGTCCTATCACGTTACGGGACACCAGTGCGAACTCGAACGGCAATCGCAAAGATGAGGCCTTAACAAAGGCCCCCATCAAGGCATATGACAAGGCGGCCACCGCCATGAAGGCCACTGCGGCAGTAAGGTTTTGCCTGCGGAATTTGACGTCATTGACACAGCCCGGCTGGGGACAAGACCTTGGGTACAGAACCGCCCCAGGGCTGTCGGGCAAAGGGCCGTGCATCACGGAAGAAAGGGACGGGTTTCGGCGAGAACCCAGTCCATGTAGGGGATGGAACCAGCATCGACCGGCAGAACAAGCACCTCCGGCAACGCATAGGGATGCAACTGGCGCACGCGCGCCACCAGTTGGTCCAGACGGTCTTGCACGGTCTTGATGACCAGAAGGGACTCGGATTCGTCACACACCTGGCCTTCCCAGCGATAAATCGAGCGCAGACCGGGAATCACATTCACGCATGCAGCCAACCGCTCGCCCACAAGACTATTGGCCAGCCCTGTGGCCAGATCCCCAGGTGGAACCGTGACCAGCACCACACGCACGTCCGTCATTTGGACTCCGAGGCCAGACTACTTGACGACCTTCTTCCCGCCCAGGATGCCGCTGGTCAGGTTCAGAAGAGGCTTGGGCTTGGCAGCGCCACCGTTGCCCTTGCGGACCGCTACCGGGGCTGAAGCCTTGTATGGGGCAGGCCGCATGACCGAAACGACCTTCTCGGGATTCGGCGCGCCTGAAACTTGTTCCATCGACTTCGCGCCGAAGGGAACAGGAGTCGACAGAACCATGCCCGGACGCGCCGTGTCCAGTGGGCGGTCCAGCACCATCGTCGCCGGAGTGCCGCGAGGAACCAGGAAGAATATCAGAGCCGCAATAACAACCACTGCGGCAGCAACGCCGAAATAGACGGGGGCCTTCGACTTGGGCGGGGGCGCCTGGACTACGGTCACGACCTCCTGGGCCTGTTGCACCTTCGCAGCCGCCTCGACCTCCTTGCGGACCTTGCGCTCCTCGTACTCGCGCATGGCGTCTTCACGCTTGCGACGCTCTACTTCAACCCTGCCTCGGGCTTCGGCGGCCTTCTGCTGTTCCTCTTCCTCGACGCGGTGACGGTCGGCGCTCTCTTTCGCCTTCATGGATTGCATCAGGCGAGCGGTCTCGTTCTCGGACTCGTCACGTGCTCGGTCCAGAATATCCATCAGCACCGAGCGTGCCTTCGGCGGCGGCGGCGGCATGTCCTCAACTGTCGTGGGTATCTTGGGAACGTCGTTGTCGTCGATCATGGTCGCTCCTCGCGTCGCGGGCGATTACCCAGACAGGCGCGTCGAAGAATAGTTTTACTGGAGCGTCGCGTCAACCGTCCACGCGCCCTTCCTGCGCGATGAAACCGACATTTCGATTCACCTTGCGGCGGTCGCATCGAAAGCCCGGCAACCCTGGCGCAGAAACCTTGACCTGGCCCGCAGAACGTCCTCGACATACTGGAAGTTCCTGGGGGTGCGTCGCTCGTCCCGAGCATGGGTCGGCATGGAATGACCGGCGTTGTAACCTGACAGGGCAGAAATCAGGTTGCCCTTGAAGCGGGCCAGCCACCGGGCCAACACCGTCGCGCCGCACGAGGCGTTCATGACCGGGTCGAACAGGTCCCCGCATCCAAGCCTTTCCCCGATTGAAGGCAACACCTGGGACAGGCCAACCGCTGCGGCCGGAGATATCGCGTTCGAAGTGAAGGCGCTCTCGACGCGCATGACCCCTATCAGCAACCCCTCTTCAAGGCCTGTCCGTTGAGCCGCCTGTCGTGCAATCCGTTCTATCTCCTGGCACGGTACGCGCCGCGGCAGATAGGCAAATGGGGCCACAGCCCGTCGCTCCGAAACGATCGCCCCGGCAAGACCTCGAAGACATCCATGGCAAGCCTCACTGGCAGCCAAGGGTGGTGGCGATTGTCTTGGCCCGTCGTCGTCCACACCTGCCGTAGCAGGCACTTCCAATCCGACCGGACTTGTCGCACGCAGCATGCTGGTCGCAGCCGGGCCGCACGCAGCCAGCGTCAAGACAACTGGAATCGCAAGCACCATCGGCATCACCAGCGCCCGCTGCGCCGGTAATCGCCTGCCTGGAACGGCGATGAAAATGACCTCGATTGCGCCCTTGATCGTCACGCACTGCACTCCCGCGGTCCCAGTCCGCTATCATCCACCCATGGACCGCGTCAGGCCAAGCTCACGCATGCTCCTTGTTGTTGGAATCATCGCATTCCTGGTCCATGTTCCGCAGCACGTAGACGCGTCTGGCCGGAAATCGGCTGGCCGCAAAGGGGCAAATCAGGCAACGAAAAAGCCTGTCGTGGTCCCCGAAGCCAGCCCCCTCGATCACGCCTGGCCCACGAAAGAATCTCCACAACTGGGCGATGGCACCCGGCGATCGGAACTGCTGGTAGCAGCACGCCGCGTGGTCGGGCTGAAAAATTCATTCGACGAGGACGGATTTCTTCGCCACCTGGCCTATGTCCTGGATCTTGCCCGCAAGCAGGATTCGCCAGACAACGCCTGGGTCCGGACGTTCGTTCACCGCGCGATTGAACACGGCGACCTGAAGAAGGATTTGAAGGCGCGCCCCGGGGACCTCGTGGTATTTTCGCTGGACACAGCACGACCGGGTTCGGCAAAGGCATCCCGCCTGGTCGTGGGCGTCGTCGAATCGGTCAGCAAGGGACTCCTGCGCTTCATCGCGCCGATTGGGGACACTGTCGTTCGAGGGATCGCCCGTCCCGGGAAGAAGGCTATCAGAGACGACACGGCGATCGTTTCGTGCGGCGCTCGCGAGCTTGCGAATGCCGAGGTTGCCCAGGCCCCATCGGGAAAGCGTTCAAAGAAGACTCCACGCAAGCCCCGGGCGCTGCCATGTCGCGCTGGCGAGATGTGGGTCGGACGTGTGGCGGCCGATTCGCTGGACCGATTGTTCTGACGTCACGGCAAGGGAGCGACTGCGACCCGGTTTCGACCGCCTTCCTTCGCACGATACAAAGCAGCGTCAGCCAGGGCCAACAACTGTGCTGGTGTCGCGTCGGTCTCGCACGCTGCCAACGACGCCACCCCGACGCTCACTGTGACCCGAAGCATCTTCCCCTCGAAATTGACCTCGGTACGGGCCACCGAGTCGCGGATCCGCTCGGCCAGCGCCACAGCCGAGTCAAGCGGTATGTCCCGCAAGACCAGCACGAATTCCTCGCCGCCGTAGCGCGCCAGAACATCCTCGCGCCTGACCCATTCTCCGACCCTGCCAGCCAGACGCTTCAGCACCTCGTCGCCAGCCAGATGACCACTGGTGTCGTTGACCTTCTTGAAAAAATCGATGTCCATCATCAACACGCAAACACCCGTCCCATGCCGCACGGCGTACGCGACTTCCTGATCCAGTCGGTCCGCAAGATGTCGACGATTGAACACCCCGGTCAGACCATCACGAACCCCAGCCTCGTACAACTGGATCAAAACGTCGGCCTCCTCCTGCGTAGCACGCTGGAACAACATGCGCACGCCGGATCCCAGACGTAATCGATCGCCATGCTCCAGAACGCGTTTCGACATCCTGACATTGTTCACGTAAGTACCATTCAACGAACCGGCATCCTGCAGCACCCACTCGTCGTCAACTGAATGAATGTGAGCGTGCACACGCGACAGCGTGTTATCGGCGAATGCCAGCGTGCAGTCGGCGCCGCGCCCGATTGTAATCTCGGCATCCTTCATGCGGTGCACCTGGCCGGCATCCGCCCCGCTCATTTCCATCAACAAACAAACATCCTTGCCGCCTGTAGACAGGCTGGCCAGGTCAATCGGGCGGGTTGCTCCCATTGGCTCGTCTGGCGGGGGGGATTCGAAATCGTTTTCAAACGCCTGTTCGTCGACCATTGCTGTGACTCCGGAATTATCGACTGATTCTACGGCAGATTTGCCCCAGCCGACTCGGAAATCACGAGGGTTCCTTTTTCGAAGTGTGCCAGATCCCCGCAATCTGGCGACGCAAGCCTGTCCATGCATGGCGGCTCGAAACCGGCGCTGTGCAACCGTTCACGCACCGCGCACCGCGCACCATTTGCATCCCACTCGGCCTCGAGCGGCCAATTCTCGCTGTCGTTCCTGATCCCCAGACCGTCGTAGGCATTGACCCATGTACCGTCCGAGGTGTAGGACGACCCGTCGCCGCAGAAGTCGGCCCTCAGCATCCTCGCACATGCCTGATGGTGCGCGGCAAGGCTTGTCTGGCGGCACTTCATCTTCGGCTGATCGCCTATGCACATTTTCCCCTGGATCCAGGGGGCGTAACCCATATCGACGCACTTTGCCAGAACGAAACCTTCACATGCGAACGTGAATGCCTTGTCGTCCTCGTTCCACGAACCACCCTCTTCAACCCCCTGGCGATAGTCCCAGGTGCCTTCCAGGGGGATGGCCAGGACAGCCGCGCCAGCGTCATCCAGCCCGCACAGTGGCTGCCATGCACCATCGGCCGGATATGCAACAGCATAGCGCAGGAAGGGTGTCGTCCCGGTGCTGGGCTCTACCGCAGTGACCCGCAGCAACAGGGAGTCACCGTCATCCAGGATACCGGCGAACGTGGCACCGACCATCTCCTTTCTGGATTTTGCCAGGTCCAGCTTGGAGCCGGTGAACGAGGTGGCAGTGAGATCCAGGTTCTTCTTCTTTCCGTCGGCCATGCGGACGCTCTTCAACGACACCTCGGTCAGCATCCTGTCGTCCAGGGCCTTTCCGTTCAACGACATCCCATTCAGCCCACGTCCTACCAGGTCCACCGACAACAAGAACCGCGGCAGAGGGAAGAAGAACAGGAGTTCCGAAGAGGTCCGTTCCACCGATTCGCCCGGACCTACGTCCGAGGTTGCAGGTCCGCATCCCCCAATGGCGACCGCTAGCCCTGTCAGGACCGCTGCTACCTTGGCTTTAGTTGTTTGGCTCATGATCTCCTCCCGCCGCAACCGGCCCGCAATGCCTCGCCTTCATCGCTTTGCACGACAGATGCCACAGATTGTTCTCCTGTATTTTCTGACGGTTACGCGAGCGAGGCTACGCCAGTCAACGCCGGCGCGCGCTGGACTGGCACGCTGTTTCAGCGTGACGCGCCGATTGTGCGCGAATCCATCCGCCGGCCAGGGTGCTTGGTCCAGCGTTATCCAGCTTGAGCACTAGGGGGATGATCGAAGAGAACCGATCGGCACAGGGTCGGCACAGACCCTGAACCCCACGCTGACGTCGCGGAAGGATGGTTCCGGGATCTCGCGCTCGGCAGCCATTGCCGAGTTACGGTCGAAATAGAACGATCCTCCACGAGCGGCGATTGCCGTGGGGTCGATGGCGGACACGGTCCACTCCCAGGCATTGCCGGCAGCGTCGTCGATCCCAAAGGGGCTGCGCGAAGCCGGATGGGACCCGACCTCGTCCGGCCCCATCGCCTCGGGCTTCTTGCCATATGTTTCGTCGAAATTCGCATCGTCGGGGGCCAGGTCATTACCGTGGGGCCAGTTCCTGCCATCGGCGCCCCGCGCGGCGCGCTCCCACTCCCATTCCGTGCACAACCTGGCTCCCGGAACCTGCCCTGACGAGGCAAGCCAGGCTGCATAGGCAGTCGCGTCGGCGGCCGAAATGCCAGTTACCGGGAAGCGCATCCAGTCCTGTATCGCACGCCGATCGCGCCCCGGATAATCCAGAGGTTCCCCGCTGCGCACCTTCCATGTCAGCGAGGAAGGCTTTATGACCAATTCCCACTCCAAGCCGGCAAGTTCCCTGAACACCAACGCGCCTGCGAATCCGCCGGTATGAACGGCCGGAAGGCGCTGCTGGCGCTGGGCTGGAGCTAGAAATCTCAGCCAGGCGACCCAGTCCGCAAACGTGGTCTCGTACCTGGCAACCAGGAACGGCCCGGTCCAGACCTGGTGCAGCGGGACAGCATGAAGAAAACCGCGCCGCTGGGCATCGTCCTCGGCGCTGCCTACCAGGAACCGGCCAGCCGGAACCGGGACGAACCCCGGCGGGACGTCCGTTTCCGGCAACAGAGGAATCTTCAACTGCACAAACTCGCCCCTGGCCAGGAGGAATGGCGCCCGCGTAGTTGCACGACCCGGGGTTGAAAGGACCGCCAGATAGGAACCAGGGGGAATGACCAGATCCTCCCAGGGCGTTGCAGGTGGCGCTTCGACCGTCTGCAGCGACATTCTTCCGAAACGATCCTCATCGTAGCGCTGCAACGTGACGGCGGCGCCGGGCGGGTCCGACGTCAGTTCGACACGGCCCGGCTGGTTCCAACGCGCCCGTCGCGACCTGTCAAGATCGTACAGGTCCATGCGCGCCAGCAGTTCGTCTCGCTGGACCAACTGGCGTCCGGACTCGGCCAACAGGGCACGATTGAACAGCACCTCGGCGAACCGCGACCGCACCCTCGCACTGGTCGGGTCAAGGGCAAGCGTGGCCTCGGTCTCGCGGTCGGCCAGCGCAAGAGCAGCCCCCACGCGGTCACGCACAATCTGAACCTTGGACCAGGCGTCCTCGGCAAGATCGTCCTTCCCACGGTCGAACAGGCCGAACGTCGTCGCCTGAATACCCGCCAGAAGTCGCTGCTGGGCTTCAGCCTCGGCCATCGCTTGTGTGATCGCGGCCATTTTTGCGCCCACCTGATTGGACGTTTGGACCGCAAAATACAGGCGCACTCCGCCCCAGGTGGCCGCCAGCGCCACGACCACAGCCAGCACTGCGGCCCTCAGCCTCCACCGCCACCGCAGAATAGCCCTGCGCGATTCACGCAGAAACGCCTGTTCCGAATTTGACAGGCCACGAGGATCCAGGAAGGCAGTCTCGGCCAAACGCCGGCCACTCCACAACGCCTCCGGCCCACGCGACAGTCGCTCCCACTCGGCACTCCCCGCCGCTATGCGCTCCCTAAGTACCCGCTCCCCGGCATCGGCCGACAGCCATTCTGCAAGAGTGGCCCACCCGTTCAAAAGCGCCTCGTGCGCGACCTCGGCTACCGCCCCGTCAGCCGTCTCTATGACAACAATCAACCGCCCCTGCACAAGGGCGTCCAACGCCGCTCGGGCAAGGGGGTCATCGCCTGTCAGTTCCAGAACCGTCCTGCGCGACCGTGTCCCTAGCGATGTCACCAGCCCGGTCAGCATGCGTCGGACGACACGGCGCTGGTCGTGGGACAGGCGCGCCAGGACCTGGTCGGCGTGCATCCCCAGGGCGCCATCTACGCCGCCCAGTGCATCCAGTGAAGCTTTCGACACCACCCGCCGCTCGACATCCCTGTTTTCCCACAGGCGCTCCATCGCAAATTGCAGCAAGGGAAGCCCGCCTTTCGCCTCGGCGGTCGAACGCACCAGGGTCTCGACCAACTGGGTGGATTCGAACGTCACTCCCAGCGCCTGCGCCGGACCAGTGATGGCTTCACGAAGGTTTTCGGCCGAAAGCGGGCGAAGAAAGAACAGGGACTTCGACACGACATCTGTCAACCCCGGCAATGCCGCAACGCGACCCAGGAAGTCGCCCCGGACCGCCGACAGGATTCGCACCCCGGGCGCGGGCATGGCCAGCCAACCCAATACCTCCGCAAACGGTGTTGCCTGCTGCGGATCGGCAAGCGTTATGATCTCTTCCAGAGGGTCCACCAGCAGGACGACGCCTCGCACCCCAAGCAACGCACCGTGCAACAGGCGACCGAACGCATGCGCACCTTCGGCCCACGCGAAATTCCACTGCTGCTCGGGCACGCCCAGCGCGTTCGACAAGCCAGCCACAAGGGCATTCATTGGGTGGCTGCCAGGCACCACTGTGACCACGGACCATGTTCGCCCGCCGCCAAGCCACTCGGCGACACGAGGAAGGACGCCGGCACGGCACAGGGACGACTTCCCCATGCCTGAATCACCGGCAACAAGCACCAGAGGGTCGGTCGCCATCCTGTCCAGGATCGACCTGATTTCCGAGTCACGGCCGAAGTACAGCGCTCGGTGTTCGGCTTCAAATGGCCGCAACCCCCGATAGGGATTGCCGTCCGGAAGGTCCGTGTGACCGCGCGAGGAAGCAAGGCGCGCCAGGACGGTGCGCACCTCGGCCGCCGAAGGGAAGCGGTCGGCAGGGTCGCGACGCAGACATCGATCGACGACGGCGGCAAACGCAGGATCGCAGCCTGGAGCAACCCGCGCCAGCGGCTCGGCATCGGTACCGATCACCAGTTGGCGCAGCTTGGCAAGGTTCTCGGCCAGATGGGGTGGGTGCCCCGAACACAACGCATACAGCAGCGCCCCAAGGGAATAGACATCGGATGCAAAGCCGGCCGGCTGCCCCAGCCAAGTCTCGGGAGCCATGTATGCCGGCGTTCCAAGGCGACGTTCGGGACGAATGGCAAGCTCCCCCAGATGAACAGCTTCATCTCCACCCTCAAGACGTTCGGGCAGCGGTGCCGCAATGGTGCGATCGGCGACTGGACCAGATTCGATCTTGGCCTGCACGGACTGGTGGTCTATTGCGGCCGGCGCAACCATACTGGCGTTGACCATTACGGGCATAACCGGGTCCAAGTCCGCGCCGTCCAGGCTGCGGTCAATCAGACGTGCAACGCCGAAGTCCAGCAGTTTGACCGTGCCGTCGAAAGCCTGAATAGCGTTCGCAGGCTTGATGTCGCGGTGCACCACCCCGGCGCGATGGGCCACTGCCAAGCCACGCGCGATGTCCTGACCGATCCGCAGCGCCTTCTGCCACGGCACGGGCTTGGGCAGGAGATCCAGCCCGACTCCCTCCACGAATTCCGAAACCAGGTATGGCAGTCCCTGCACCTCGCCTACACGATAGACGGCTACGATGCAGGGGTCCTGCAGTCGTGCGATGGCCCGGGCCTCTATCAAGAACTGCCGTCGGGACTCGAGATCCGGGTCGGCCGCCGAAAGAAACTTGATGGCCACTGGCCGCTGCAACAGCGTGTCGGTTCCCAGGTACACCCGCCCCATGCCACCCTGGCCAATCAGCCTGACCAGACAATACCCGTCGAATTCCTGGGGAATTGCGTCATCCATGGTTGGCTGGGCGTCCATGATGCCTCAATCCGCCCGAGGTGGCATGCGGCGGCCGGGCTGGTTGATCCCGAACTGGGCCAGCCGTGTCACAAGGGTCCTCAACGGCATCCCCAGCAGGCGCGCCGCCTCGACCCTGACACCGCCCGTGGCCGCCAGCGCCTGGAGAATACGCGTCTTCTCCAACTCACGGATCTCGTCGCCAAGGCTGCGTTGAAGGCGCGTATCCAGCGGACCAAAACGGGAAGGAGCAGCCCCCTGGGCCCGGGAACCATCATCAACCTCGGCCAGCCAGCGCGCCGCCGCGCGCGCCACGCTATCGGGGAGATGATGGGCTTGCAGAACGTCATCCTCCACGGTCGCGGCGCAGAACTCCATCAGGCTCCTTAATTCCCGGACGTTGCCTGGCCAGTCGTGCAGCACCAGGCGCCGCATGGCTTCCGGCGATAGATCCGGCGGACGGCGCCCCCTGGAATCGAACGCCCGCGACAGGAAATCCCGCGCCAGCACAGGCACGTCCAGCGGTCTTTCGCGCAGCGGCGGCACGGTCACCCGCGCGGTCGCCAGGCGAAAGAACAGGTCCCTTCTGAACCTCCCGGCCTCGACCTCGTCCTCCAGATTGCGATTGGTGGCGGCCAGAATCCGCACGTCTATCGGCAGTTCAACCACTGCGCCAACCCTGGCAATGCGCCGCGTCTCCAGAACCCTCAGCAGTTTTGGCTGGACGTGCAGTGGGCAATCGCCGATCTCGTCCAGCAGGACGGTGCCGCCCTGAGCCATCTCAAGTTGGCCCTTCTTGGTGGCAGTGGCCCCGGTAAAGGCCCCACGTTCGTGACCGAACAGCTCGCTTTCGAACAGTGTTTCGGTCACGGCGGCGCAGTTGATGGCCAGGAATGGCCGGCCTCTGCGGTCGGACCCCTCGTGCAACGCCAGGGCCACCATCTCCTTGCCGACTCCAGTTTCGCCCTCGATCAGCACGGGCAGGTCGCTGGAGGCCAGACGCTCGACCAGGGCCAGCAAACGGCGCATCGCCGGGTCGGCGGCCAGCAGCGGACGGTCGCCAAGACTTATGCTGACCACCGATGACGCCACCGACGCCACGACGCCAACCCCCGCCTTGAAGGCCGCGTTCCTGGCGCCAGCAATCAGCCCGTCTGCATCGTGAGCATCCACGGGGCACTGGGCCACTCCGGCGCGGGCATCAGCCAGGACCGAACCGACTGCGGCAAGCACGCGACCGGCCGGCACCATCACCGAATCACCCGTTTCGGGCAGTGCGATCAGGATCTCCCGCCCACCGTCCCAACCGACAACATCAATCTGACGAACGCTGGCCAAAGCCGCCCCAACAGCCACCGCAGGTTCGCCCGAATCGACGCCACCCAGACGCAGGGCTACCACCCCCAGTGATCCTTTCGCGCGAAGGCAGCGCTCGACCTCCTGCCGCAGCCTCGTCCTGAACGCCCCGTACGCAAGCACGGCACGCCTCGTCCCACGCCCTGCCCTGTCGTGAAAAACCAGCGTGAACGGGCCGATGGTGATGGCATCCCCGGAAGCAAGGGGCCGCGAATCATCGACAGGTTCGTCGTTCAGCAGCAGCAGGCCGCCAGCCGGGGACGCCAGCAAGCGCACCTCCTCGGCTCCAAACTGGATCACGGCGTGAAACGGGACCAGCCCGTCCCCGTTCAGGCAAACCGTGCAAGCCACGTCCGAACCAACTGTCAGTTCGCCATCGTCCGGCAGCAGAATCCGGCGTGACGAGCCCGGGCCGAAGACCATCAGCCATGGATGATCCGCGAACGCAGGCGTTGAATTACCGCAAATCGGCTGCGCCACCGCACTGGACGATTCTTCCATGCACGCCTCCGCCCCCCCGTCGAACCTCGGCCCATGGGCGTTCGGCGACGTCGGAAAGGCCCTGGATCCTGGATTCGAAAGGAAGCGTATCACGCCGCACCTTTTCAGGCGTAGCCGCACGCGATAACTGAAGCCGGATTATCGAAATATGCCAGACAGGCCGAGGCTGCCTGCGGCCACTGGGCTTGAAGCGGTATCAGATGGCCCAGGGGTGATTGAAAGCTCGTAGACCGACATATTCCGGTCAGGACTTGTTGCCAGAAGGCGATACTCCCTGGCCAGGACGTCCAGCACCTGCCGGTGGGCCGACCGACTGATCTTGAATGGGTATCGGATGAAATCGTCATCCACGAAGACCCTGGGGAAGCGGCGAGTCTGAAGGACCACGGCAATCTGCTGGAAGTCATCGCGGCTGATGACCTCCGACAACGCCGTCAGCGTGAATGGCGTCCTGGTGAGGCTGTTCAAATGGTAGTACCAGGCGAAGTGGGAAAGAATGACTGCCTCGTCGCTGCCTGATAGATACGGGGCCAGGAAGTCGGCCGTGCGCTGGAACCGGGTAGGCAGGCCCATGACAGCTGGGACGACGCCGATCCCCGACAGTGACGTTATCGGACCAGCGTTCCTGACAACGACCCCAGCAAGGTGGGCCAGGACGAGGACCCAGGCGACACCTGCCAGCCTCAGGGAAAGCAAGGCCGTGCCCCCGCGACCGGGCACCAGCAACCGGTCGGCAAACAACGTGGCAAGGAAGACGGAAGGCCATGCCACCAAATAGAGATTGCCGTTTTCGCTGCGACCCTGGAAATACCCCAACAGCCCGCACCCCAGAACCGAAAGGGCAAAAACCAACCCGTCCAAAGGCCCTGCCCGGCCCGCCCATAATCTTGTGACGGACACCGCCAGGCCGACCACATAGCAGAAGGCGACCAGCATCCATGGATGCGGGACCTTCAAAGGAGCCATCATGAATCCGTCGTCAAGGTAGTACCTCGAAACACTACCCAGGCGGATGAAGTCCGGAAGTGAACCAGTGCGCAGAAAGGCGAACGCCGAATAGGCAGCCAGAGCTGCCAAAACCGCCAATCCAAGAAAGCAAAGATGCCAAAGCGATCTGGCCAGTCCTTCCTTCGAGCGATGCCTGGACAATTCGAAAAAGACCAATGTCCCGCCGCAGGCGCCGATGACCGCCAGTCCCGAATCGGGATTCCACAACACAGCCAAGCCCGACACCGCATACAGCGCCCATGGAATCCCGGTCTGCCTGCCGCAAAGACGGCGCCAAACCAGAAACAGGAAGATGGCCGGGAACAGGACCCTCAGCGGAAGGTACTGATAGTAGGGGTCATACCCGCCACCAACCTCCCTGGCGTTATTGATTCCCAGCCCCAGTGCCATGAAGCACGCCGCCGCAATGAAACCAAGGCCGGCCAGCCACTTTCTGCCGATCGCGCCCCAAAACGTCCGCAGCAGCAGCGCCAGCGCGACTGCGGTCAGGATCGAAAAGACAATCGTAAACGTCAGGACGTTCAGACCAATCAGCCAGAATATCGGCTGAAGCAGGTGCGGATACAGCCCGTAGGTGTTGTCCATATCGACCAGCAGCGTCTTGCCAAACTGGGCCTGCACAGTCGAGGACACCAGTGAGGCGAAATGGTGCACGTACTCCCAGGTCGATTCCTTGAACGAACTTTCATCCTGTATTCGGGCCAGCGAAAAGATGGCAATCAGCGCTATCGAGAGGCCCAGCAGACACGTCCCGGCAACCTGACCAGCATGCTGAAACCAGCGTTGCATCCGACTCGAAGGACGCATTAGAAAAAGCCAACTGGCACACGCAAAGACCACACCGACAGTTGCAGGGCTGCCCCCCCACATGAATGGCAGCCAGCCGGCAAAACCGGTATCTGCCCGAAGGCACCAGGCCACCAGCGCGACCGCCATACTGGTCATGGCGACTGACGCAACTCCAAGACCGACGACCAGCGCCCGCGGCCCGAACCTGCCCGACAGACGCAGGACGATGGGTGCAGCCAGCGCGGGGACAAGCAGGGCAAGAAGACAGCCCACGCAAAAGGCCAGCCGTTCTTGCTGCTCGGGCAGGAACAGCGCGGCCGGATAGATAAAACGATTTTCATCTGGAATAATAGTGGGCTGCGCCAGAACCGATGCCAATATCCAGGAACATTCATAGACGGCGATGCAGGCCAACAGCAGCGCCAACAGGCATGCCAGCAGATAACGTTGTTCCACAGCGGCAGCATCCCGCCGGTTTCCCGTGTCTGTCGAGTCCGTCTGCATCAAGAAAAAGCCCGTTCCCACCTAGGGATCGCGAGTCTCAAACACCTTTCGGAGGCTGTCAATCAACCCGTTGCCCGCGCTCGGAATCTGGAGACCCAAGGCAAGGGGTCTTCCTCCCGTGGTCTAGGAATTTTGCGACAAACGCGACAGCCGCCCCGAGGCTATCAAGGCACCTACACGACGTGCTGCGTCATCGATGACGTCGCGACCACCCAGGCCGGCCATGACGACGATCCACCGCCGGGTCAGGTTCATGCCGTCGGGGCACAGCACAAAGACGGCGTCGCTGAACCAGTTCATCGCGAACCCTGGCTTGTGGAAGCAGCGGACCTTTAAACTGCCGAACGCCTCCTTCAAACCGTTGACGACACCAAGTCCGCGAGGTCTGGGCGCCTCGAGAGCTGACCGCAGCAGAGCCAGTTGGCGGCCGTCCAGATCGAACCGCTCGCAGGCAGGAAGGGACTCGTGCAGCATGACGCGCCGGAGGATGTCCGCCAAATCCTGCAGCGTCGTGCAGTTACCGTTGTTCGGACAGTCGGGGTTCGAAATGCCGTGACGCGCCGGGATCACCTCCTGCCGTCCATTCTCGTCCAGAACGATCCGGGGGTTCTCCCTCAGCGTGCCAACGTTGAATTCGGGGTCCATGACTCGATGGGAGTAGCCGCGTCTGAGCACGGTGTGCACAAGGCCCGTCTGCTGGAACCATGCGTTGATAGCGTCAAAGCCCACGATCTCGACCAACTGGTCAAAGGCAACGTTGTTGCTGGGCGTTATGGCCTGACGCACCAGCCACTGCACGGTCCGGGTCACAGGCTTCTCGTCGTATTCAAAGGTGACCTTGGCGCGGGGCGTGAAACCGCGTTTCTTCATGACCTCCAGGGCAGCAACCGCAGCGAAGATCTTTATGTTGGAGGCCGGCCACCAGTTCTCGCGATCAGCCGACGTTCCGCTGTAGTCGAAATAGCGATTCGTGAACGCGCCATCGGTCCCTGGAACCACCTCGACGACCAGAGCCTTGAACCCGTCGGGTGGGACGAATCCCTGATCGGCCAGAAGGCGCGGCAGGGAGTCGGAATCGATGTCATGTCGCGGAAAGCGACTGGTCGCGCACAATCCGGTCATTCCTCCGGCTCCCGATTCAAGCACGACGATCGTAACGGCAATCTCGCCATAGGCGGAAGATCCGGCATTTCGTGCAGGTACACGGTGCCGGAATGCCTTTCTGTTTAACGAAGCAGCCCAACTTCTTGCGCTGCAGACATTGCACAGGGCTGCCCGTGAGCCAGCCGTGCAACCGCCTCTTGACCCACGCATACCGCATGCCGATACTGCCCCTCGGGCCGGGAACGCGGATCGAGGTTCCTGCTGTCATTCATCTCGAAGCACACTGGAGGTCCAGATGATCCAACGTCCAATCGCAAACCCGACCTTGGTGGCCTCACGTTCATTTGTTGTGGCATGTGCAAGCGTGCTGACACTGGTGCCTGTCCTGACGAGCGGGTGCAACCAGGAGGAGGTCCCCGCGGCGCCCAGTTTGACCGGCCTGTTTCTAAGTGACATCCATTTCAATCCGCTGGGGGACAAGACGATTGTCGACAGCCTGACGCAGGCGCCTGTATCCCAATGGGATTCGATCTTTGCCACTTCCAGCCAGACGGCATGCGCCACGTACATGGGAGACACGAACTTCGCGTTGCTGCAGTCCGCGCTGGCCGCGATGCAGCAGCGGGTTCCCGATCCCGACATCATCTTCATCAGCGGCGACCTGCTGATGCACCTCTTCCAGAAGTACTTCGACGAAACTGCGACGGACCACTCGCAAACCGCCTACGAAACATTCGTCAACAGGACGGAACAGTACCTGGCCTTGAAACTGTCGCAGACGTTCCCGAACGCCCAGATTGTACCGACGCTGGGCGACTGGGACACGGCCGGCGGCACCGCCGCTACGTTCGCCGGCCCCGGCTTCCTGGCATCGTTCTCTTCCGCCTGGAACGAGGCAGTCAACCGGCACGGCGGCGCCCCCGATTTTCAATCCACGTTTTCGACCGGCGGATACTACTCGACGACATTTCCCATCGACCCTCGTGGCCGGCTGATCGGGCTGTACACCCAGCCTTGGGCCGCCGAATGCACCAGCGGTTGCGCGCCGGACGCCTCGCCTGTGGGAAACGCCGAAATCCAATGGCTGACCACCCAACTCGCGGATGCTCGCAGCCAGGGGCTGCGTGTCTGGCTGCTGGGCCACATTCCCCCTGGCATCGATGCAAGTACGACGACGCAGAACGTCGCAAAGGGGACATCTTGTTCCGCGGCGATTACTCCGTTCTGGGCCGACGCCTATTCCAGCCAACTGTATGAACTGTTCGCCGAGTATCGAGACGTCCTGGCCTTCGGGATCTTCGCCCACGAACACTTTGACGACCTTCGCCTGGCACGTGACTCGTCAGGCGTTCCGATCTTCGGAATCAAGCTCCCGCCCTCGATCACCCCGCTGCACAGCAACCCGGCGTTCGTTCAGTTCCGCTATGATCCGGCCATCGGCGTCATCGTTGACACGACAACCTGGTACCTCTCCAATTTGGCCTCGTCGCCCAACGCGACGTCCGCTGTCTGGGAAAAGGAGTACTCGTTCGGCGCCACGTACGGGCAGTCAGCGTTTGACACAAAGGGTGTGGCTGGTGCCGTAGAGCAAGTGCTGGAGCAAACGGACGCGCGGTCTTCGTACACGAACTACTTCCCATCGCAGTACCCCGCGGGTTCCACTTCGGTCGGCCTGACACCGTTCCTTCCATGGGGCTGTGCCCTCGACAATCTGACAGTCGCGGACTACACCGCCTGCTATTGCGGCAAGTGACTTCCAGACTGTGAATCTTGCGGGTTGACCCCTGGCTGCCAGCATCCCATCCTGATCTACCAGAACGGCGAATGGGGACTTCGGAACTGCCGACCGCCGAAATGACCTTCGAGGGAACCCCGGCCTGGCCCCTGGGGCCCCTGGACCGGGGTGTCGCTAACGTCGTCGGCATCGTACTGACGTTGTCGCGCCTGACCGTCGGCCTGGCGTCGGCCGCCTACATGACACGGGCGGTTCGCGAGGCCGTGGCGTATGCCGGCTTTCGCGAGGCCTTCGGACGGAAGATCTCGGAGTTCGGCATGGTCCAGGCACAGTTGCAGGACATGATCCTCGTGGCGCAAAGGACCACTGGGACGCCATGGTACCGCCGGAAATATGGCAAGCTTTCCGGCATGTGCCATTGCGCGCAAAGACCGCGTCAGTTAGGTATATAACGCACAGCGTCAGGGAGGCGGCCGATGATCCCAGGGTTCGGATCCACCTGGAGGGAAAGCGTAGTTGCCCTCGGGCTTGCCACGTCAATGCTGGTCTCGCCGGCGACGGCCGGTGCCGAGGTGGCCCTCCGCGAGATGGTCGCCATGTCCGACGGTACCCGGCTGGATACGTCTGTCCTGCTGCCCGACGCTGCCGGAGCCTTCCCGGTGATTCTCCTCAGAACGCCTTACGACGACCGGGACTTCCAGGAGCAGTTGAGCCTGGCGGTCGGCTTCGGATTTGCCGTAGTCATTCAATACACTCGCGGCAGCGGCGGTTCGGAAGGTTCGCCGCAGGCTTTTCGGACGGATCGCGAGGACGGGCACGAGGCGCTGGACTGGATTCTGGCGCAACCCTGGTCCGACGGACGCATCGCAATGGGCGGCCTTTCGGCTCTTGCGATTCCGGCCTATTTGATGGCCCCTGGCGCCGATCCGCGGCTGCAATGCCAACTGCTGGCCATCGCGACCAGCGACGTCTACGCGGACACGGCGTTCAACGGCGGGGTATTCCGGCAAAGAGACGTCAAGGCCTGGCTGGGTTGGGTAGGGGCCAGCGACTGGCTGACAAACCTGGAATCGCACCGTCTGTGCGACTCGTGGTGGGACCCCCTGCGTCTGGCGCCGTCCGAAAGTGTGAACATACGTACCGCATCCATTCACCTTGGCGGCTGGTACGACGTCTTCACACAGGGGACGATCAACGGTTACAAGTTGTGGCGTACGGCCCCGGACCCGGTCATCGCCAATCGCCAGTATCTGGTCATGGGCCCCGCCGACCACTACCACCCGGGCGGAAACATCGCGGGCCCCCGGACGTTTCCGCTGGACGCGACAATGGACATCATCGCAACGACTATCTCCTTCCTGCAATGGTGCTTTGATGGGTACAACGACATCATCGATGCCTGGCCGCGCGTCCAGTACTATCTGATGGGTTCCGACGAGCCAGGGGCACCTGGCAACACGTGGCGCGGCGCACCTGACTGGCCGATCCCGGCGGATGAGACACGTCTGTACCTGTCCAAAGACGGGGGACTGGGTTTCGTCCCGCCTGCCGAGGACGGACTGGCGGACGTTTTGCTGGACCCTGCAAATCCATCGCCCACCACTGGTGGCCGCAACCTGGTGGGCAGCCTGGGGGCGGAAGACCAGGTGACTGTCGAGGCGAGGCCCGATGCGGTCGTTTTCACGTCCCAGCCGCTGTCGGATCCATTGGAGGTGGTCGGCCATCTGTACGCGACTCTGCGTGTGCAGACAGTTGGCACCGACGCAGACGTGGCCGTGCGCGTGACCGACGTTTATCCCGACGGACGCTCGATCCTGATCACCGATGGCATCCAGCGCCTGTCCATGCGGAACGGGTGCTTGGAAAAGGCCGGTGTGCCCATGGGTACGCCGATGGACGTGGACGTGGATTTGTGGAGCACTGCCTACGTGTTCGCCCCACTCCACCGAATACGGGTGATCGTGACGGCTTCGAACTCCCCTCGCTTCGAACTGAACCCCGACCTGCGCGAACTGCCGGCCGGCACGGCATTCACCCTGGTGCTGCCGGCCTCCGGGGCGTCAGTGCTGCGGCTGCCCGTGCCGAGGCCCGACGAACCGACGCCCGAGGTGGTCGAGGCTGCCGAATTGCCGGTCGTAGCCGAAGAGATCAGCGAAACCGGAAGCGACGCGTCTGACGTCGCGAAATGGGACCTTCCCGGATCCGACGCCCCTGGTGACCTTCCCGCGACGGATGCACCACCGACCGACTCGGTCGCGGAAACGGTCACTCCATTCGACGTGCCTCCAGAGGCGTTGGCAACCGAGGATCTCGTTCCCCCGATTGACGTTTCCTGGAGAGACTACGGACCCGATGCGACCGGAAAGGACCCAGGGTCGGAAAGTCTTGCAAGCGATATCCAGGCGGGCGATGCCAGCCCACGGACCAAGACCGGAGGAGGCTGCTCGGCTGGCGGTGCCACTCCGTCGGGCGCAACTCCTCTACTGGCGATAAGTTCGATCCTGGTCCTGGCTTTCGGTTTCCGCCGCCGTAGAATCTGATGTGTTCGGCAACAATTCCGAGGACAACTATCACTACACTATCTTCACCTGATCCCTCGGCAGTTCGGCCAGGAAGATCGAGGGCCGGCCAGCCTCGAGCTGGCCGTAACGCACGCGGGTTGATGCATAAGTCAGGCACAGCGCGTCCCGGGCTCGAGTCATCGCGACATACATCAGACGCCTTTCCTCCTCCATCGCGGCGCGATCAAGAGCGGCTTCGAAACCACGCCCCTTGCCTCGCCGATTCGACAGCGGGAACAGCCCGTCCTCAAGCCCGCAGACCCAGACGCTGTCGAATTCCAGACCCTTGGCGGCGTGGACCGTCATCAGACTGAGTGCCTCGGCCCCCTTCTCCTCGTCAAGAGGCTGCACCAGCGACACCCTGTCCAGCCAGGTCCTAAGATCTGTCTGCCCGCTCAACTGCTCGAATTCGCGTACCGACGCCAGCAGTTCCATCACGTTCTCGACCCGGTTCGCCCCTTCCGGCGAATCGTCGGCGGCAAGGTGCGCCATGAATCCGGTACGGTCCAGTACGGCCTGCACCGCGTCGCCGGCACGCGCATCCCGGGCCATCAGCGCCAGGTCGGTGACCAGTTCGATCAGCGAGCGCACCTTGCGCTGCATGGCTGCACCGCCCTCGTCACCCACGGCCGCCAGCGCCTCAAGCAGTTCGACACCGTCGGCGTCGGCCCGCGCACGAGCCTTTTCCAACGTAGCCGCCCCGATCCCGCGCGGCGGGGCGTTCAGGGCGCGCTCCAACGCCAGGCGGTCCAGCGGGTTCACAAGAAGGCGCAGCCACGAGATGACGTCCTTGACCTCGCGACGCTGATAGAACTTCATGCCGCCGACAATACGGTACGGGATGCGACGGACCCTCAGCGCGTCCTCGAACACGCGAGACTGGGCGTTCGTCCGGTAGAAGATCGCGATCCGTGACAGCGGCACGCCGTCCGCCTGATGACGCGCGATTTCCCTGACCACGAAAGCGGCCTCGCCCACCTCGTTCAATGCCCCGTGAACACGGACCGGTTCTCCCTCCCCTCGCATGGCGGCAAGGTCCTTTTCATGCCGCTTCCGATTGAATCCTATGACGCGCGCCGCGGCCGCGAGAATGGGAGTCCTGCTGCGGTAGTTGCGCCCCAGCGTCACCACAGTGGCGTCGGGGTACTCCTTGGGAAAATCCAGGATGTTGTCCACCCGCGCGCCGCGCCAGGAATAGATGGACTGATCGTCGTCCCCGACCACGCACAGATTCCGGTGAGTCTCCGCCAGGATCTTCAGCAGGTCGTATTGCGCCACGTTCGTGTCCTGGAACTCGTCAACGACGATGTGCTCGTACTGCGACTGCAACTTTTCGCGGATGTCAGCGTGTTCGCGCAGCATCAGAACCGCCCGCGCCAGCAGGTCCCCGAAATCCATGGCCCCAGCCGTCCTCAACTCCTTCTGGTAGGCCACCATGACCTCGGCCATCTGGCTTTCGCGCGGGGTACGCGGCTGCGGCGGTTCCAGCAGGCCGTCGTTCTTGCACCTGTCTATGTACGACGAAAACGACTTCAAGCCCTCCTTGGGCAGGCCCATCTCCCTGGCCACGCGGCGCAGGACACTCTCGGAGTCATCGTCGTCGTAAACCACGAAATCCTTTGGATATCCCAGCCTGTCGGCATGCATGCGCAGCAGGCGCAGCCCGATCGAATGAAAGGTGCCCATCCACCGTGGCGCATCGCCGCCGCCCAGCAGCACCTCGACGCGTTCGCGCATCTCGGCCGCTGCCTTGTTGGTGAATGTGACCGCCAGGATGCGCGACGGCCAGACCGAGCGCGCGCGCACCAGCCACGCCACGCGCCGCGTGATGGCGCGTGTCTTGCCGCTGCCTGCCCCGGCTAGGATCAACAGCGGCCCCTGCTCGTGCGTCGCCGCGCGGCACTGTTCCTCGTTCAAGCCTTCCAGGAGGTCTTCAAATCCGGGGGGAATCTGCATGGTTTCGAGGCCCCTTTCCGTGAACGCGGACGCGAGGCTACTCGACCGTCACGCTCTTTGCCAGGTTCCGCGGCTGATCCACGTCCGTGCCCTTCAGATCCGCCACGTGGTAGGCCAGCAGTTGCAGCAGGATCGTCGCCACCAATGGCACCAGCAAAGGTGGACACGCAGGAACACGCATGATGTCGTCCGCCCGCTCGGCCAGGTCCAGATCGTTGGTGCTGATCATCGCCAGCAATCGCCCGCCACGTGCACGCACTTCCTCGAGGTTGCCGACGGTGCGCGCGTACCATGGGCCTCGCGGCGCCAGTACCACGGTCGGGAAGTTCTCGTCGATCAGGGCAATCGGGCCATGCTTCATTTCCCCCGCCGAATAACCTTCGGCGTGAATGTAGGAAATCTCCTTCAGCTTCAGCGCCCCTTCCAGCGCCACCGGATGCAGCAGGCCACGCCCCAGGAACAGCATGTGCGCAAAACCCTGGTAACGCCGCGCCAACATCCGGATCTGTACGTTCTCGCGCAAAGCCTCGTCCATCAGGCCTGGCACGGTCAGCAGTTCGCCGACGTGCCGCTGGACGTCGACCGCCTCCAGGACACCACGCGCACGACCGATGGCCAGCGCCAGCAGGTACAGCGTGACGATCTGGGTGGTGAACGCCTTGGTTGACGCCACGCTGATCTCGGGCCCGGCATGTGTGTGAATGACGTGGTCCGCATCGCGTGCCAGCGACGATGCAACGACATTGCATATTGCCAGCGTCCGCGCGCCTGCCGCCTTGGCATCCCGCTGAGTCCTCAAGGTATCGAGCGTTTCGCCGGACTGGCTGACCGACACGAACAATTCGCCTGCATGCAGCAGTGCAACAGCCGGATCGTATTCGCTGGCCAGGTGGACCTCGACCGGGATCCCGGCCAGCGTGGTCAACAGATAGCGACCGACAAGCGCAGCGTGATGCGACGTGCCGCACGCGGCCAGATGAACACGCTGGACGCTGGCCAGCACATCGGCGGACGGACCTTCGTCCTCGAAAAGAATCTCCCCTCGCTCGACAGAAACCCGACCACGCATCGTGTCGATCAGCGCACGCGGCTGTTCGTGGATTTCCTTCAGCATGAAATGCTTGAACCCGCCCTTTTCGGCCATTGCGGGCGTCATGTCCACGCGGATCATCCTGGCTTGTACCTGCAGCCCGGAAGCAACGTCGAACGCACGATATTCACCGGCAGTCACGACGCCCATCTGGCCGTCCTCGACTATCACCACGTCCTGTGAGAACCCCAGCAGCGCAGGTATGTCCGAGGCCACCAGCATCTCGCCCGAACCCATGCCGACCACCAGCGGAGACTGGTTGCGAGCAACCACTATCCGGTCGGGCTCGCGCACGCTGAGAACTGCAACGGCCCACGACCCTTGGACATGCAGAAGTGCCTTGCGAACGGCATCGGCCAGATTGGCCCCCCCCACGACCTCGCGGTTCACCAGATGCGACAACACCTCGGTATCGGTTTCCGAGGTGAAGGTGCACCCGGCTTCACGCAGTTCCGCACGCAGGGACAGGTAGTTTTCGATTATGCCGTTGTGCACCAGGACAACGTCCCCGGCACGGTGAGGGTGGGCGTTTTCCTCGGTGGGCCGGCCGTGCGTCGCCCATCTTGTGTGACCGATTCCCAGGGTCCCCGGCATGGGGGAGGCCTCAAGAACGGCCTGCAGCCGAGCCAGCTTGCCAGTGGCACGCCGCACGACGATATCCCCGCCGTGCAGAACCGCCAATCCCGACGAATCATAGCCGCGATATTCCAGCCGCCGCAGGCCGTCCATCAGCAGGGGGGAACATTCGCGCGGCCCGACATAGCCCACGATGCCGCACATTTCACAACCTCAGGAACCACACGTCGTCCACCTTCGTGAAGTGAAGCCGCATGGAAAACGAGCGCCGCCCCTCGGGCACGCTGAGCGCAAACGAGGCTGACATTTCGGCCTCGTTTCCGGTGCGATTCACCCCGGTACCCTCTACCTTGCCCTCGGACAGGACATCCTTCACATGCGGGTGTTGTTCCTGCGTTCGCAGCATCAGGAACTCGAAGAATCGCTCCTTGGGCACCGCCGTCAATTCGGCGGCATCTCGCACGCCCAGAAAGTCCTGCAACCGGCTTCGAAATTCCGGCTCACCACCCGCTTTTTCCAGGGCACCTTGCTTCAAATGGAACAGGTCTTCCGGCAGGATCCGTCTTGCTGCCGAGGCCCCCTGCCCCTGGCGCAGATCCCCCAGGTACCCGAAAAAGGCAGCGCGCACCTGCTCGCGAGCCGGGTCCTGGATCGCCCACGACAGCAGGGCCGACACAAGAGACAGCACTACGACCAGAGCCAGCAGCACCCGCTTTGGAATCGACAGCATCACGCCTCCCAAGAAACGGGGTCAGTCCAGTTCAACCTTCTTTATCCTAGCGTACGGCTCATGGTTCGTGACTGGCGTAACCGGAACCGCCGCAACTTCACGCGTCACCTGAACAGCCTGAACCGGAACGGACGCCTGCGCAACCGCTGGCTGCGCTGCCGGCTCAATCACGGGGGCCTGCACGGTCGGACGCCCAAGCACGTATCCCAAAATCAGGCCATGGGCCAGCGGAACCAACCGCTCGCCCCCACCAGCAAGAAAACCAAGGACAGCCGACTCGCGGTCCTCCCTCTCCACCGTAGCGAGCTGGAGGCCGGCACGTGCCGCATCGTCAAGAGTCGCCCGCGCTGCGGTCGATTCCACCAGGCGCGCCCCCTCGAAATCGGCACCCGAGAGGTTGGCATCGTCCAGCCGCACCCGGATCAGCAGTGCGCCGCCAAACCGTGCCTGTCCCAGGTCGGCCCCGCGCAAATCTGCATCAACCAGCACCGCGCCGGTGAAGTCCGCACGCGACAGCACCGCATTGCCCAACCGCCTGTTCTCGAACCTGGGACGAACCAGCACCGCCCGGCAAAAACTGGCGCCGTACAGATCCGATCCCACGAACTCTGATCCAACCAGGGTAGCGCCCTCGAAATCGGCGTTGTCCAGACGGCATTCCTCAAACCTGACACCCAGCAGTTCCGCGCAGGCAAACGACGCCAGAACAACCTCGCATCCGCGAAAGTTGCAATCCTCCAGACGCGCCTGCGACCATATGGAGCCGCGCATACCAGCCCCGATCCAACGGCAGTCGCGGGCACGAACCCCTTTCAGCGAAGTCCCGGCCATGCCGACTTCCTGGAATTCGCATCCAGAGAGGCGCGTGGCCTGGAACGACAGAACGCCAAGGTTCATCCGGTGCAGAAGAAGACCCGACAACTGGCGTCCCGACATGGCAAGTTCCACGTCGTCAACCGTCTCGAGCCTGATCCTGCCCTCGCTCATCAAGCCTCACCGAAACTGGGCCTATCTGATCACTTGAGAGGTACGCGCACATCCGTGGGTCCGACTATCGCCGGCTTCAAACTGACTGTGTCGGCCACCATCTCGAAACCGTTTTCCTGGCTGTACGAAAGCACCAGGGTCCTCTGGGCAGGTCGCGCCGCCTCGCCCGGCGACTGCTGCGGCGTGACCCCGGTCAGCACCAGCAAAGCTGGCTTGGATTTCGTGACGCTCCATTTCAGGTCGAAGAACGTGGTCGTATTGATGCTGGGTTCGATCGCGTCCTCGATGCCGTCCTCGACGAACGAGTCCATTTCGACCCGCTCACCCTCCAGCACGAACAGCCGCTGCAACTTCCCAAGTTCCTTGCACTTGCACTCAGCTTCGGGCAGTGTCAGAGAAAGAACCAGCACCTGAAAGTCCTTCCCGATGCCCTTCAGTTCCTCCCTGGATTCCACCTGGTAACCGCGACCTGTGAAGCCCTTCAACACGAACACTGGACGGTCGTCGCGATCAGATACTGCCGTCTTCGCGGCCTCCTGAGCACGCACTTCGCCAGCCATCGACACCACGATCATAACAAGAGATACCGCCACGAAACGCAGCATCACACGCCTCCTTGTCGGCCCGACGGCCACCATAGAACGTTCTACTGAACGGAACAGGATCAAAGCACAGCGGACCCTGTGCGTCAAACGACTTCATGCCGGATTTGCCTTCCAGCCGAACCTCAGTCTACGATTCCCGCATGATCGACGAAGCCCCAGGAATACGCATCCTTTCACTGGTCGCGCTGCTGCTGGACCGCCGCGTCCCCGTTCCCCTTGCTTGGATTCAAGAGCGGATGGACGGGGCATACGGCCCCCCGGAGTCGGACGCTGGCGACGAACCGTCCCGGAAGGCCTTTGTGGCAGGGCGACGCAAGTTCCTGCGCGACCAGGACATCCTGGGCTCGCTGGGTCTGCGGATCCGGCACCTGAAGGGTGGGGACGGCGACGACGAAGGATACATTCTTGATTCCGATGCCTTCCGCGCACCAGAGCTCTACCTGGACGCGACCCAGGCGGAATCGGTCCGGCTGGCGGCGGCGCTGGTCCGGGGAATCGAGGGCTTTCCCCTGGGATCCGACCTTTCCATGGCCATCGCAAAATTGTCGGCCCTTACCTCGGGGCTTGATCTCTCAACGGCCGACGGACACGTGGCAGCGGCCTGGTCCTGCGGTCATCGACTGGCCGTCCGCGCCCCCAACCTGAAACAAACCCTCGCAACGCTTGCCGAAGCGGTAATCGAGCGTCGGCAAATCAGAGTCACCTATCGATCGCTGGGTTCAGGGAATGACGTTTCGCGACTGCTGGACCCGTGGAGCCTGTTCCTGCGACGCGGGGTATGGCATCTGGTCGGGTGGTGCCACCTTCGTAACGATGTGCGACTGTTTGACGCCCACCGAATGCAACAGGTTCGCGCAGATGGCCCGGCGGCCGCCTTTGAACGGCCCGCGGACTTCGATAATTCGGCCTGGACGCGCCGAGAACCCTGGGAATTCGCGAAGCATCCTGCCGTTTGCGTCACGTTGTCGTTGGACCGGACGGTGGCCGGAATATCAGGCACGCGTCTTGCCGGCGCACGCACCGTCGCCCAGTTGCCTGACGGCGGCCTGACGATTGAAGTGACGGCCACCGACTTGCAACCGCTGCTGGGCCTTGTCCTGTCACTGTGGGGGCGAGCCCGGATCCTCGGGCCTCCCGAGGCCGTCGATCGGTTTGCCGAGCTGGTCGATCGGGTTGCCGCCGCCCATTCCGACCCGCCTGAACCGGAGGAAGCGGCATGAATTCCACGGCGCGCGACGTCGAGCAACTGCAACTTGTCCTGGCGACACTGCGCAGGGCCGGCGGGACCATGAACATCGACGACCTGGCTGCCCGCATTGGCCTGGACCGACATGCCGTTGTGGAAGCCGTTTCCAGATTGCAGATGGTCCACGGGGATGAGGATCGTGGCTACGAGTTCGTCGACATCGACATCGACGGAGAGACCGTCGATCTGCCTCCAAACCTGGACCAGGGGTTGGGACGACGACCACTGCCACTGACGGCATCCGAATTCGCGGCACTTGCCGCCGCTGTCCGGGCCGCCTGCTCGGGCCCCTCGCAAGCCCTGGGCCACGAGGCCACCGCCATCCTTGCCAAGGTGATTCCCCACGTAGAACCTCGCCCCGCTGATTGCGATACCCCAGTGTCACTTGAAATCCCGACACTGGAACCGACGGATGCCCGCTGGACGGACATCCAGGCCGCGGCACGCACAGGCGAGGAACTGGAAATCGAGTACTGGTCGGCATCACGGGACGAGGTCACGCGCCGCCTGGTGTCTCCGAAAGGTCTGGTGAACCGCAACGGCACCTGGTACCTGGACGCAGTCTGCCGTCTACGCCATGACGAGCGTCGATTCCGCATGGACCGAATTGTCGGGTGCCGCAGGACTGGCAGGCATGTTTCACCGCCTGAATCGACCATGGCCCCAGGCGGGATCAGGCAAGGCGCCGAACCACCAGAGGCACTGGTCCGCTTTGCCAAACGCGTCGCCCCGTGGATACGCGAACGCCACCCGCCGGCAGACGTGACAGAACGGCCCGACGGGACGATCGACGTCCGAATCCCATACGATTCGGAAGTGTTCCTGGCAGGCTGGGTCCTGTCGTTTGCGGGGGATGCAACCGTCGTGCTGCCGGCGACCGTCAGGCGCGAGATCCTGCTGCGGCTGGTGCGTTCCTTCGGCAGCCCCGCAAATTGACACTCCCCATCCGTGCGGCTACAGTAGGCCGCCCGCCAAGGGAGCGAGGTGTCTGCATGAGAATCGCGTGGTTCGCCGCAATCCTGGTCGCGTCCTTGTGGGCGGTTCCGGTGTTTGCCGGAACGTCAGGGATGGACGAGGATCCTCCGGCCGCATCACCAGCCCCTGAATCGAAAGAAGCCCCGGCTGTACAGGCGCCTGCGATACCTGCCCAGGAGGCGCTGCCCGGGGTAGACGACCTGCTGTCAAGGAAGGCTGACGAAGTGGCTCGCGACTGGTCGCCGGCCTCGCCGCCCACGGTTCGCCCTTCTTACCCCTGGTTCGAGCATCACGGCTATTTCCGGATTCGCTTGGACGGCTACTGGCGCGGCCACCTCGGAACAAATGCCCACGCCGATGGCAGAACGGTCGATACGTCCGCTTTCAGCCCTCCCCTGTCCACCAACATGGTGAACACCCCGCGCGGAGAGGACTGGATTGGCGGCGCCAACATGCGCCTGCGCTGGGCCCCGGTACTTCACGTCGCGAAGTCCTTGTCGATTCACACTGAAGTCGACATGCTGGACAACCTGATGCTGGGCAGCACCCCCGACTCCGATGCCGACCGTGCCGACGCGCCGTTGGCAATCTTCAGCCGCAGCCAGGCTCCGATGAAGGATCCGATACGCGTCAAGCAGGCATACGTCGTCTGGACTCCGATCACCCCTAAGGACGAGAAGGGGTTCATGCTGCAGTTCACTGGCGGTCGCATGGCCCGAGACTGGGGCCTGGGCATGGTGGAGAACTCGGGCCGTGACCTGGACTCCGACTTTGGAACCTACCAGGACCGCGTGAATGTGATGACCCGCCTGTGGGGCATGTACGCGGAACTGGGCTACGCCTGGGCGGCCAGCGGTCCGACCTCGGCCGATTCCTCGCTGGCCTACGGCGAAGTCCATGACCTGTCCAGTGCGGACAACGCATTCGACGTCTCGCTGGCGCTGTTCAAGCGCCCCGACACCGAGGCCGAGCGCCAGGCCCGTTTCCGCCGATTGACCGTCCAGAACAAACTGGTAGTGGACGGCGGCCTTTACATTGATTTCCGCAAGCAGGACATGGACGTCTCGCCGACGATGGACGGGACGACGACTACCAAAACCACACCATCAGCCTACGACACAGTGGTACTTGAAAAGCGTGGCGCATGGATGCTGACTCCGGATCTCTGGCTGAAGCTGGAATGGAAGCCTTCGCTGAAGGAGACCGTCCGCATCGAACTCGAGGCTGCCGGCGTCTTCGGCCACATCGACAGGGTGCCCAGGTTCAAGTACGACACCAGTCAGTCGGCGTGGGTACGCGACGGCGAGAACTCGCTGGACATCCAGTCCTTCGGCGGTGCCATCGAGGGCGAATACCAGCGAGGGCCGATTTCAACCGGCCTATACGCCGGGTTCGCCACAGGCACCAACGCCCCCTGGTGGGGGTTCCGTGACCAGAGCAACGTGACCACCAACAAGAACCTCAAGTCCTTGAAGTCGTTCTATTTCCACCCAGACTACCACGTCGATCAGATGCTGTTCAGAAACGTCGTCGGAACCGTCACCAACTCGTGGTACGTCAAGCCATTCGTGCAGTATGACCTTTTCGAGGGCGAGCAGGACGCACTGGCTGGACGCCTCGAAATCATGTATGCGCGGGCCTTCGAGAAAACCGCCACTCCTGGCCGCGACGCGAACCTAGGCGTTGAACTGGACCTGAAGATATTCTACGAAGAGAAGGGAGCCTTTTTTGCCGGGCTGGACTGGGGTGTCCTTTTCCCGCTGAAGGGATTCAACATGCCGGCCGACTACGGCTGCGCGCCCGATGCCGCCGGCAACCCACAGTCATGCCACGCCGCCAGGTCTGCACGCTGGTCCATGTCGATCCGAGGTCGGTTCGGCGTAATGTTCTGATGATTGACCTGCCTTGGATCCCCGCGAATATCCGGACATTCGATTCTGAAAAAGAGTTTCACTGTATGTAAGGATTGCATACCAGGAAGGCGCTCCCCTCGTCGAAACTTGAAGCTTAGCCTGAAATATCAATACCATAGGCAATTACCGCAACTCCATTATAGTGGCACGACAGTTGCATACTTTCTGCCCGCCGGTGGAGGATCTAAAATCATGTGTCGCCGAAAGTTCGCTGGGGGCTTCAGCCTCGTCGAGCTCATGGTCACAGTGGCAATGCTGGGCATCCTTGCCGTCATTGCACTGCCATCGGTCCTTGAGGCCCTGCAGCGAAGGCAGGTAATAGACGCAGGACAGGCGGTTCTGGACCTGGTCGAATACGCTCGCGTCCAGGCTGCATCACGCAACCTGGCCTACGAAATCATGCCATACAACGAGACTCGCGGAGCTTGCGGCACGCTGCCCCCTCAACCTGGCAGCCTGCAAGTATGGGAAAATACCACCCCATCATGCTTTGGCTTCTTCCCCGCAACGCCGCCCACAGCTTCCTGCGTACGCAGTCTGGACTTGAAGACTGATTTCCCGACAATTTCGATGCTGGCTACGATTCCAGCGAACCTTGCAGCCCCCCCCCTGGCTCCCCTGTGCATAAAGCCGGACGGGCGCGTGTTCCAGGTCCAAAGCGACCAGGTTCCTGTCATCATCCCGTCCACCGACGATTTCGCAGGAGGCTCGGCTCGCTTCCGAATGCAGCGAGTCAACCCAGCCGGCGTGGCGGAAGGCCCGATCCACGCCGTGGTGATCCCGTTCAGTGGCCTTGCAAGGGTGGTGGTGGAGTGAACTGCGGGCTTTCAGCTTCGGCCTCGAAAGACTCGCGACGATTTACCCAAGGCTTTACTCTGGTCGAGGTCATGATCGTCATCGCGGTGACGATGATTGGCTTTCTGGCCATGAGTCATCTGCAAGCCGCAGTCCTTCGTGCAACCGAGAACTCCTGGAACGCTGCAGGCGCGGTGGAACTCGCTCACCACGTCCAGCAGACCATACGGATGGAGGCACTGGCCTGGACCAACGACTCTCTTGAGTCGGATGGAGGCGTTCTGCAGACCAGGTTCAAGTACCTGAAAAACGTGGGCGCTCCTGGCGCCGGTATGGACATGGAGTGGACCGACGCCTTGTTCTACCCGTCCAGCGCCGAATTCGCGATGGTGAACCAACTGGGCTACCAGCCCGACTATGACGCAGGCGTTCTGGCGGTAATCCCGGGCGATCGCAACCAACGGTATTGTGTCCGATACCGGCTGACCTGGCTGGTACCCAACTTCCTGATTCGTGCGGATGTGCGGGTTCTGTGGGTTCGTGAGCAGGGCAAGGCTGCAGACTACGACGCTTGCCCGGCCATCATGGAGGCGCATCCGGAGGACGTGTTCTCGATCGCCTTTCCAACGACGGTGATGAGGAATGTTTTCGTGGCTCAATGACCGAGACGGCGTTCCACGCGACAGCGGCTTGACGCTGGTCGAACTGATGGTGGCATCGACCGTCTCGATGATCCTGATCGTGTCGGTCTACTCGATATACTCCATAAGTGCCAGGGGCTTCAGGGTCCAGGAACAGACGATGGGCGCCATGCAGCAGGCCCGTTTTGGGCTGGGCCAACTGCAGCGTGACATTTCCTCGGCCGGCTTCCTGGCGACCCCCAACTCGCGAGCAGACTCGAACGTCTGCCCCAAGCCTTCCGAATACCTCCCGGGTATCGTCTTTGCCACTGGCGGGGCTGTCGCCAACGTCACCTCGAACACGAACGTCTATCCGCAGCAAATCACGCTGTTGGGCGCCTTCTGGAATCCGACACTCTATTTCACCAGGAAGATCACTGGCAACCAGGTTGTCTTGCAAGGGGCGGAAGACGGGGCTCCATTTCCCCAGACACGCGAAGAATTTGATCAGATCTTCAAGCCGAAGCGATTTCTGCGGATCGTGAACGCCGACCAGTTCGAGACCTACGTTCCGATCGCTTCGGCCGATTATGACAACCGGCAGATCACGCTGACTACCATAGCCCCGGTTGCCTCGCCTCCGAACTACTGCGGCGTGCAGGGTTTCGGCGTCGGGCTCGAGGTCAACGTCGTCGGAGTAATCAGGTACACACTGCAGACGGACCCGTCCGAGACGGGCAAGGTGGACCTTGTTCGCCAGGAACTGGACGGCACCAACGCCTCGCTTGACGCATTGATGACCCAGTCCACCGTGCGGATCGCCGAGTACGTCGCGGATCTCCAGTTCTTCGATTTCGTCGTCGATACCGATCGAACCCGTCGAATGCCCGTGCAACAGCAATACGCCACGCTCGACGACATCGTGAGCTCGTCCGGCCAGCAACTGGACCTGACTGGCAACGCGCGTCCCCAGGACCTGAGATTTGTGACGGTCAAACTGACCACCCGTACCCGCGACGAGGACGAATCCCGGGTGTTCATCCCCCGCACTGGCGTGGACAAGCCGCTTGACCAGTACGAGGTGGACGCGGCGATGAAAGGAGCGGCAAGCACAGTAAGCCTGGCTGTCCGCGTGGGGCTGCCATCCTTCCTGGTGAGGAACGTCAAATGAGACGCTTCGACTTGCGATCCAGGGACGACAGTGGTGCAATCCTTTTCATTGTCCTTCTGTTGCTGCTGGCCCTGACCGGCATCGGGTTGGTCGCCATGCAGTCCGCATCGAACAACCTGAACCTGACGGGAAACTCACGAGTAGCCCAAGTGGCGCGCAACATAGCATCGTCCGGGGCCGAGGGAACAATGGCGTTTGCCGGCCTGAATCCTTCGGCATTCACGCAGTTCGTTGCGGCCAATCTCGACCCGCTCGATGGCAAAGGCCTGGTGGCCATGGGAGACCTCTCGAACAATTTTTTCGATAGTTCAACGGACGGTTCGGGTTCGTTCGGATGGGACGGAGTCACAGTCAATACCGCTAGGTGGAGCAGCAAGATGGTGACCGCCCTTACCACGCCGCGGGCCCCTGGCTTCCAGATTGGCGAGTACTGTTTCCGGCGCTATACCTCTGAGACTGACGGAATGTACCGGAACGATCTTCCGACCGGCACCGCGAATGCCCAGTCTTTGACGGTGGACCGCAACGCACAGGCACGTTCGATGGCGACCATGTTCGTAGGCCCGGTGGCGTGCCCTTGAGGTAGACGATGCGGCTTTTCAACACGACCCTGCTTGCGACGACCACCATTATTACTGCCCTGGTTCCTTGCACAGCCATGGCCGAGGACCTGCCCTTGCACGAGGTCAAGCCAATCGTCCTGCTGCTGCTGGATACGTCCGGGTCGATGGAGTACGACGTCAACTCGCTGGCCGCCGAGATCGGCAATAACGACGATTTTCTGGATCCGCCGGGCTGTCCGGCCGTCGATGGCACCTGGGGTAAAAGCCGATTCATAGTGGCCCAGGAAGTGCTGACCGGCACCTTCGACAACTACACATGCGAGAAACAGGAGCGCAACAACGTCGCGGTCTCGCCCTGCCCTCGCGAGGACTGCCCCTACGTGGTACCGCATATCGTGGCGCTTGGGGACCAGCGCTTGGATGGACTGATCGACCGAAGCATCGAGTCCTTCAAATTCGGAGTCATGACGTTCGACACGAAGGAGAGCCCCGACACAGGCGAGTCTGGCGGCTACTCTTACGGTCCCGAGGAGACCAAGAATTATGGTGCCCGTAACGAGGGAGCGCTGACCGGCAAATTCGTTCATCCCTGGGCCTCGGACGTGGCTTCGGAGGTTCGCGCTCAGAATGAACTGGTCCAGGCCTCAATCCTTTCCGCGATTCCATACGGTGGAACACCGATTTCACCACAGTTGTTCGACGCCAAGTATTTTTTCGAGAATGACCCGGACATTCTTTCGGACGCCTACCTGAAATGCCGCACCAAGACGGTCATCCTGGTTACCGACGGACGTGCCAACCTCGCGCCTTCGCCGCCATACATATCCGCGAGGCTGCAGGCCAAGGAACTGCGCGACATAGGAGTGAATCTCTATGTCATCGGCTTCAAGCTGAACGCTTCGGTGTCCAGCGAGGCTTGGGACATTGCAACCGATGGTGGAAATATCAGCGGCACGTATTTCGAGGCCAACAGCGGCACGGATCTGGTCCGCGCATTTACCCAGATCCTGGGCAACCTGGACGTTGCGACCCAGTCGCGAACACGAACGGTAGTCACGAACGAGACGGGTAACGGCATTGACGTGCAATACCAGTTCAACGCCGTCCACGCGAAAGTTCGCGACCAGACCGGCCTTGGCTGGATTCCGTTCCTGCGCCAAGGGATCCTCAGACGCCTTGTCTACCAGTGTGGCCAGGACGAAAATCTCCCGGACCAGTCGTCGCTGTCGGTCATCCAGGTCATGTCCGACCTGTTGAACCAGCGTCCCGACGGCAACCGCGAAGTCAAGACCGTGATCGAGGGCCTGCTGAATCAGTTCGACGTGGGAAACCCTGATCTTACGGCCCTGATGCTCGGGGCTCCATCCGCAGGCAATTTGATACCGGATTTTTCGCGCGATGCCAGCACGGGTTTCTGCAGCACGGACTTCCTGCCGATCACCAACACCCGCGAACAAAATCTTGCGGACTTCCGCCGCAACCTGATCGAATACGTCCTGGCAGACACCGACTCATGTCGTCGCGGATACAGGACAGGGGCCATTGATCACGGAACCCCTGCTGTTCAGGGGCGCTTGCAAGGCACCGACCTACAGATCCCTTCATTCCGCAGCTACAAGGCATCGATCGCATTGCGACCGGTGATGTTGTATGCCCCGACACACGACGGCCTGCTGCACGCCTTCAAGGTCGATCGCCCAAACGGCAACATTGTTGATCAGGATTGGGGCCGCGAGGAATGGGCGTTCGTGCCGCCTCACACGCTGCCCAGACTTGCCGAACTGCCCAATGGTATCCGGACGTTGCTGGACGGTACCCCGGTCGTCAAGGACGTCGTGCTGTCAAGAGCACAAGCTGGTGTGGACGGCGAGACAGGCTCGGCATGGCGTTCGGTACTTCTGATCGGCGACCGTGACGGCGGGCGCGGGATGGCGGCACTGGATGTGACCGACCCGACTACTTCAAACTGGCAGTTCATGTGGGACATCTCGGCCGAGGCCGGCCGCTGTGTTCAGGGTGAAGTCGCCTGCAATCCAGACAACGACAGTCATCCCGAAAGGAACGACTTCAGCATGCTGGGCCGTACCTGGGGCCGGCCCGAGATCGGTTCGGTCCAGGTTTGTCCCGATGAAACGACATCGTGCGTGCCGCGTGAAACGAAACTGCGAGAACTGGCGGTCGCAGTGATCCCGGGCGGGAACGGATCCGGGCTTGGTTCCGACGCCGGCAAGTCGGTGTTCGTAGTGCGCATGGATACGGGGGCCAGGCTAGCCGAGTTCAAGTCCGGCAATGCAAACGTGTTCAACAACTGCTCGGTGTCGGACCATCAAATCGACGCCGACATGGTTGGCAGCGTTGCATGCTTCTCGACCTTCCCGGGAACCTTCATGTCCCGATGCTTCATGGGGGACGCGGCAGGACGGTTGTGGCGGTTGGAACTGGGGTCCGAGATCACCAGCGCGTGGACCCTGACCATGTTCTACGACCCATACAAGTCGTTGTCGCCGGTGCCGACGCTGAGCTCTCCCATCAGGGCACCAGTCTACGAGGCTCCCGCACTGGCAATCCAGTCATTGACCAACAGTCTGGTAGTCGTCTACGGCAGCGGAGAGATGGATTCCCTGGATTGTTCGGAATCATCAACCCTGCAACGGAATTTCGTCGTGTCCCTGGCCGAGACGATTGAACCTTACACAGGAAGGCCGGGGGCGGCTTGTTCGCCCTGGTCTGATCAAGCTTGCCGAATGGCCTACACGGCTGCCAGCACCGACCCGGACGCAGCACCATCGCAGCCCACATGGCAGGTTGGCCCGACCCTGCTTTGGAAGAAGTTCCTGGGGTTCATGGGCAACATGCAGCCTGAACACGATCCCGAACTCCCGGAGCTTCCCGACCTCGAATGCGAGCGCATGATGGGCCAGCCAGTGATATTCAGCAGCGTCGCCTACTTCACGACCTTCACCCCAAATCCAGAGACCTCGTGCAGCGCCGGCATTGGAAGGCTGTACGGCGCCGCTTTTGACAGCCACCGCGACAACTGTTCGCAAATGGTACCGAAGCTGAACAGTTCGCAAGATCCAACGAAGATGGTCGTTACCGAACTGATTGGAACGACCACATCCGGGTCGATACCGTACGGACTGTCGGTCGTCACTCGCCCTGCGTGCAGTTCGGGGGAAGCAATCAGCGGGTCAACCAACCCATCCGGGGGTTCTGGTGCACCATTTGCACTTGCCGCCTTGGCCGTCCCGCAACTGGTCGTCCAAACCGGTGTCAAGGCAGAGGATCCGAAGGAGATTCCGACCCACGGGTCCCCCGCGGATCCCATCAACATGGCATCCCGGACCATCCGGCGCGCCGTCGAGTCCATCTTTGTTTCCTCGTGGGGCAATCTTCTGGATTGATCCGGGGCCCTTCAACCCTTGCCGAAGTGGCGCGATGATGGTACAAACCGTGCGCCCGATGGGCGTGGTCTCCGGTCGTCCAATGGCAGGACACAGGATTTTGGTTCCTGTTATCGGGGTTCGAATCCCTGCCGGAGAACAGGTTTGGTCCACCGCGTCAGGCACGGGGCCTGCCGCAAACGCTGAAGAGGACGACAACCGATGTCCGCACAGAAGGTTGGCAAGGTAACGAAGAAGGAACTCCAGGCTCCGGACGAATTCCAGGAGTCGATGGGCAAGGTTGTCAATTTCTTCCGTCTGTACGGCGGATGGGTTGGCGCTGGCGCCGGGTTGATCATCGTCGCGATTGTCGGCGGCGTCCTGCTGTCGCGCATGAACACAAGTCATGCGGTCGATCGGTCCACGGCGCTGTTGAAGGCACTCGCGCCGCTGGCGGCCTCGACAGAGCAACCCGCCGACGCCGAGGCAGGCAAGAAGGCTGCCGAGGACGAGGCCGGCCGGGCCAGAAAGGTCCTGGCCGACCTGGACAAGTTCCTGGCCGACAACGCCAAGTCCGAACTGTCTGGGCTGGCAATGCTGTCGAAGGGCGCAGCCTTGATGAAGGCTGGCGATGCGGCGGCGGCAGCGACAGCCTGGAAGGCATTCGTGGACGCCAACCCGACATCCCCGTTTGTCTGGCTTGCATGGGAGTCCATCGGCGTCGCGGCCGACCAGGCTGGGCGGCGGGCCGATGCCGAGGTCGCATTCGGCGAACTGACCAAGGTCGAGCCGGCGCTGGCGAAGTCCTACGGCTTCCTGCACCTGGGCGACATGTACAACCCGACGGCAAAGGCCGGCGCCGGAGATCCCGTTGACCGCAGCAAGGCTGCCGAGTTCTACCAGAAGGGCATCGAAGCTCTGAGCGGCGACGTTGAGAGGATGCCCGGTCCGCAACTCGTAGCTCGCAAGGTGCTCGAGGAACGTCTGCAGTCGGTTCGCTGAGTGCGCACAACGAGGGCCAGATGACGCGCGTCTGCTGTGCAGCGATTGTTTTGGCCCTGTCGGTCCCGTCGACAGCCGAGGCCCAAATCCCTCCGTCACCACCCGGTCAGCCGGCAGGCGAACTGTGTGTCGAGTCCTCCTTCGCCCCAGCCTGGGGATTTCTGGCCTATGACAACGACTCATTCGCGCTGACACCCAGCGATTTCGGGCAATGCCTGTCCATGACCAGACTTGGTCTTGTGGTCTGCGGCGTGAAGAGCGGTCAGGTACTTGCGTTCGAGGCCCTTGGCGGCAAGTTGGCGTGGGAATTCGCCACGCGCGGCGCGGTTCGAGGCAAGCCGCTCCTGACCGCCGACGGGCTGTTCGTGGCGTCGTCTGACGGATGCCTGTACCGCCTCGATCCGACTACCGGCAAGGCCACATGGGACAAGCCGTTTTGCGCCGACGCAGGTTTCTACAGCGATGTGGCCGCCTGGGGCGGCCTGGTATTTGCCTCGTCGACAATCGACAAACTTTACGCCATCGAAGCCACCAGCGGCACGTTCCGTTGGGAGGCCCACAGGGAACGCCCGCGACTGCTGAGTTCGGAAGGAGTGGCATCGCCGGTAGTGCACGGTAACCGGGTCCTTGCCGGATTTTCCGATGGGATGCTGCTGGCACTGGATGCAGCGACCGGAAACACTGTGTGGGAATTCGATCTGTCGCGTGACATTCGCGGAGCCAGCGACGTCGATTCGACCCCCGTAGTGGTTGACGGAATCGTCTACACATCGGCCTTTGGCGAGGGACCTGCGGCAATCCGGATGTCCAGCGGCGAACTGGTCTGGAGAGCGTCCGAGTTCGGGGCCAGTCGCCCGATCGTGTCGGGGGATTCCTTGATAACCGGAACCGCCGACGGAATGGTAGTGGCGATGCGACTGTCCGATGGCGCGGTCAGGTGGCGCACCAGGCTGGCCACGACGGCAGCAGCTTCGCCGGTGCTGGTGGCCGGCGCTGTTGTCGTTGGCGGCGATCGCGGGCTTTGGCTGCTGCGCCAGTCGAACGGCGCACCAATGGTCCGATTGGCCCTGAAGCATGGCGTCCGGGGCACTCCCGAGGTGGCTGGACGACGCCTGTTCTTCGTGGGCGGCGGCGGGACCGTGAACGCGGTCGATATACTGGCTCCTTGAATCTTGCGGATCTTCCGGTTGAAAAGGCCTTTTGCCGCTGAACCGGATTGCCTACAATGCCGCATGGCAACCGTCGATTGATGACGGTAATCGGGAACGATTCGAGACTACGGAGGACACCAATGAATCGCAGGTCGACCGGGTTTGCGGCGTTTTTCTCCATATCGATGCTGACTTTGGTCGTAGCCTGCGGGGGCAGCAAGGACAAGGGCGACACCGGCAGCAATCCACAGGACGTGATCGTGTTTCCTGACGGCAGCAACCCTTCCGACCTGCCGGACGGAATCGTGGCGATTGATACCCCGCCGCCTCGCGAATGCGAGACCGATCAGCAGTGCATCGACATCAAGGGGGCGACGTTCGCGTGCAACTGCGAGTTCAAGTGCATCGAAGTCCTGGACCCGAAGACCACGAATGGCTGCCGCGAGGACAAGAATTGCGGGTCCGAGGCCTACTGCAACGAATGCGACAAGACCTGCCACCCACTGCTGCCGGCCTGTGAGGCATGCGAGACCGATCGGCAGTGCTGGGGACAGATGTCCCATTGCGTCGACACCATCACGGTGGCCGGCCTGACGACCACGATGTCACAAAAGGTCTGCGCGCCATGGTGCCCCCTAAGCACCGGAATGTGCGCGGTCGAAGGGGCCGTCCAGGGTTCCTACACGTGCGCTCGCGTCGAAGGCGAGGCCACGGCCGGCGTTTGCGTCCCAGGTACCCTGAACTGCGGAAATCTGCAGTCGCGCTGCAAGGATGACCAGGATTGCGGCCTCAAGGAGAAGTGCTGGGAGGATCTGCACGTTTGCGGTTGCAGGGACGCCCTGGACTGCGCCTTTGGCGAAGCGTGCCACCCGAAGACCCATCGCTGCGTCCCGGGATGCACGGCTGACACCGAGTGCGGTTCGCTGAAGGTGTGCAACGCCGGAATGTGCATGGATGCATGCACTGGCTCGCTGGCCGATGCCGACATCAAGGGATGCGATGATCCTTCGCCCATGCCGGGCAAGGAATGGGATTGCATCAAGGGTCATTGCACGATTCCGGGCATGTGCTTTTCGCCGATCGACTGCCGCGAGCCCGAGCAGTACTGCGAGACCGCAACCAAGACGTGCATCAGTGGGTGCCTTATCGATTTCGACTGCAAGCAGGCTTCCAAGCTGTGCGACACGATCAACAAGGTGTGCGTGGATCGCGGGTGCGACGCCAACTACTGGTGCAGTTGCGGACAGGTCTGCGACCTCCCGAACAAGAAGTGCGAGACGGCAGTGGGCAAGTACTGCGAGGTATGCGACCAGCAGGCGGACAGCCCATGCGGCGACGAAAACACGCTGTGCATCGGCTTCAAGGACCCGAAAACCGACGAGGACAAGGGATCCTACTGCATGCCCCCGTGCGGACCGGACGAAAAGAACCCGTGCCCGCAGGGCTGGCAGTGCCAGGACATCAAGGACGACAAGGGCCAGTCCAAGGGCAAGAAGTGCATCCGGTTCTGCTATCAGAAGGTGACCGGCGGCTGCGCGATGGGTGACGCCCCGGACAACCCGCCAGGGGATGCGACACCGGGGGCGGACAACGCATCGGTCGGAGATCCGTGACCACGTGACTTTGGGGTCAACGCCGCTTTTTTACCCAGCGAGTTTGTAACACTACAGTGAAAGGGCCGCAGGCTAGACGGTGTTCGCCGTCTTCCGGGGGCCATTCAAGCGCCACCTTACAGTGCATCAAAGATGTCGGGTTGGACGAAACTCCGGATGGCGGGACGGCGGCGGCATGGGAACGATTCTGGGCGGCAGGCACCTGAAGCGCCGACTGGTCGAACGGTTCGCCAGGATCATCAAGAGTACCCGTCCCGTAATCGATAACCAGATCCCCGAGGGCGGTGGCCAGGTTCGCATCCTGTTCCCTGGCGTTCGACGAAGGATGGTGGTGCGCTGACGATTTGCCAGAACGACCGCGGGAGCGGACTGAAGGCGCCAGCGGCAAGATACCGCCCGACTGGACAAGGACGACCAGCGGCTGCCGCCGAGCAGTGTAGGCGCGCAGTGATACAGGCCACGTGACTGGTAAAACGGCTTCGGGTGACGTCCACAGCAAGCGCTGGCCGATGCCCAGAGACAGCGACAATCGGCCGCGATCCCGATTGGCGCCACCTTCGACACGAATTGGACCTACGCGGACCGACCCCACGTCCCTGGCAGCCAGGGTTTCGGCTGACGAATCGCCAGCCAGGGCGCCGCGGGATGCACATGCCATCGCAACGGCTAAAGCAATTGCCGCGAAGGCACACAAGGTCCTTTGTCTGGCAACCGGCAGCATTTCCCATCGCGGGCGTTTGGCCAAACGAAAGATACTCGCGCTGGCAACGCGGGTCCAGGGGGTTGGCCTGCAGGCGTAGCAGTCGGAAACCCGAGGTTCATCGGCTCCAGCATCGATATCCGCTGCAATAGTCGTTGCAGAAGCACATGCCGCCGTTCGCTGCGACTTGGCAGAAAGCCAGTCGTGATAGGATCCACCCGCCCAAGAAGGGAAGGAGACCGCTGATGATGTCTCGTTGCGTTGTTTTGATGGCCATGGCCGGATTGCTGGCAGCGGCAGTTTCGTCCTGCGCCGGTCCAGAATGTTCTATCAACGAAGACCACTGCGTCGGCAATGTACAGTGGAGCTGCCAGGTCGGGGAAACTGCTGGCGGATACCACTGGGAATCGAAGGACTGCGGAGACGCCGCCCAGTGCCTGAACGGTACGTGTTTTGCCAAGCCTCTAGTCCTTTGCACAGCGGCCGAGGAAGGATATTCGAAATGTCTTGCTGGCCGATACACAGGCCGTTGCACCGAGGACGGAGCCTACGCATGGGACATGACCAGCGACTGCACCGCCAAAAGTGGTCAGGCGTGCGTCAGCGGAAAGGATTTGGCAGGCGCCCCCGATGGTCCCTCACTGGCGATGTGCGCATACACCGACTCTACGTGCCCTCCCGGTACTTCACAGCCCACGTGCCACAACGACATTCTTACCGACTGCAACGTGCTGGGATACCAGGCGATGGTCAAGGATTGCGCCGCGGAACGAAAGGTATGCCGCAACGGGGCCTGCCAATAACCCTACTCCGCGCCGAAACCCAGGATCTCCTCGATATTCGGAACCAGGGCGATCTCGATGCGGCGATTCTGGGCCTTGCCCTCGGGGGAGTCGTTCGGCGCCACGGGCTGGAACTTGCCATAGCCGGCAGCAGACAGACGCTCGGCAGGCATGCCCTTTTCGATCATGTACTGCGCGACCGACTTGGCTCGGTTCAGCGACAGCGTCCAGTTCATGTCGTCGGCGCCCACGTCGTCGGTATGGCCGGCCACCTGGAATGTACGTCCCTCCAGGGTCTTCAGGATTTCAGTCAGTTGTTCCAGCGCCAACAGGCCTTCGGGCTTCAACTTGAACTTGCCTGAATCAAACAACACCTTTTCGGCCATCTCGACAATCATGCGCCCCTTGTCGGTCCGGATCTTCAACTGACCCGCCGAGACCATTGACTGCAATTTCGCCTTCAATTCGGCAATCTTGACCTTCCGGTTTTCCGCCTGGGCCTTCAGTTCGTTCATCTTGGCGATGGTCTGCTTGAGGTTGTCGTTAAGCGAGACATTCTTGCCACCCATGGCCGACAACTGCGCGCCCAGGATGTCGTTATCTCCTTTCAGCTTGTCCTTCTCGCCGATCAACTTGTCCTTCTCGCCATTCAGCTTTCCATTATCGGCCTCAAGACTCGCGATCCGATCCTTCAACGCGCCGGTGTCCTTCAGATAGACATCCTTCTTGACGCACCCCATGAACATCACCGCCACGAAGGTCCCAATCAGAAGTCGCTTCATAGTTTCACCTCCCATCCCCGTGCAACAGGGACCAGCCCAAACCCAGGAAGAACAGCCAGGACAACCCGGCCGACGCCCAGCCTGCGAATGTGCGCACCGAGCCTCCCTGGTCCAGCAACACGACGGCTCCGAAGAAAAAGGTCGCGAAAAGTCCCGCCAAAACAACACGGTTGGCAACCGACGATGTGTTGCGAATCCTGGCCTCGTCGCCAGACGACCGCAGATTCATCGTCAATTCGCCCTTGCGCAATTTGCGAAGGACCCGCCTTATGTCGAAGGGTGCATCCTTCAGCAGCGACAGACCGTCCATCACCGAACGCGCAACAACCTGGGAATGGCGCTTGGCGTCCAGCAGGCGACGGACATAGACCTCGGTCAGGTAAGGCTGGATAGCCTCCAGAGGCTTGAACTCGGGATACACCTGGTGCCCGATCCCCTCCATCGTTGCGATGGCCTTGCCGACCAGCAGCAGATCCGCCGGCAGGACCACGTGGTGCCTGATCGTGACCGACATGACCTCCTGAAGGAAGGCTGCGATGTCCACTGAACCAAGGTTCGCATCCGCGTAACGCACGAGGATGGACTTCAAGTCGGAACGCAGCCCCCGCAGATCGGTTTCATCGCCGATCAGGTCGGCGTCCAGCAACTGATCCACCACCATGTCGACGTCCCCGGTCAGAACCGCCACCATGAAGGCCAGCATCTCATCGACCCTGCGCGGCTCGATGGTCCCCATCATCCCGAAGTCCAGCAGCACGATGCTGCCGTCCTTGCGAACGAAGAAGTTTCCTGGGTGAGGATCGGCATGAAAGAAACCGTGCTCGAAAATCGAACGCAGAGTGATTCTCATGCCAAGCTGGACGATCGCGGCCAGATCCACGCCCAGGGCCTTCAACGCAGCCACGTCGGTGACCTTGACCCCGTCGACGCGTTCCATCGTCAACACTCGGCGTCTTGTCCACTGGTGGAATGGTTTCGGCACCACCAGCCCCGGTTCGTCGGCAAACATCGCGCGAAAACGGTCCATGCTGGCCGCCTCGCCCACAAAGTCGGTCTCGCGCTGCAGCGACTTCGTGAATTCCTCGACGATTGCACGCGGGCGGAAGTGACGCACCTCCGGAACTCGAGCCTCCAGCGCCGAAGCAAGACCAGCAAGGATGCGCAGGTCCCCAGTAATCTGCCGGTTAAGGTTCGGGCGCTGGACCTTGATCACGACAGACTCGCCGGTCAGTAATGTCGCGAAATGGACCTGCGCAATCGACGCGGCCGCAACCGGAATCTCCTCGACATGCGAAAACACCTCGCCCATCGGGCATCCGAGTTCGCTCTCTACGATCAGTATTACGTCCTCGAACGGGAATGGCGGCACCTCGTCTTGCAGGTGACGCAACTCGTCAACCAGGGCCATTGGCACAAGGTCAGGGCGGGTGGCCAGCATCTGGCCAAGCTTGATGAATGTAGCCCCCAATTCCTCCAGAACCAGGCGCAGCCTGCGCTCGACCGGTATGGGTGAGACACGCGGACGCCGCAACAGCGCCCTGAAAACGCTGCGCGCCCATGCCGCGGGACCCATGCGCGCCGCTACGTCAGCAAAACCGTGCCGGGCCAGAACGCCGGCAATACGTCGCACCCGCCGCAGATCACGCAGGCGGAAGGTCAGTCTGATCAGGTCGACCGCACCGCTCATCCGCCCTCCCCGCCCCTGGTCGCAAGACGCTCCCAGCCGGCCTTGATCAGGGCTTTGATCGCGATGCCAGCGGGCCCGGTCGATACCAGGGCGCCATCCAGCAACGCCTCAACCTCGCCGCGGTCGGCTCGTCCCTGTTCCTCGGAAACCAGCAGGCGTTCCAGCATGTCCTTGCGTATCCGCTCGATGGCCTCGGGCGAAAGGCCCTTTCGCACCTCGGGCCGCGCCAGCACGGCATCGAGGACGTGTGCACGAAGCACCTCGGCCACCATTGACTCGATTCCCTTTCGCAGCGAAGCGTTCGGCATTTCCCCGCCTGTACCCCCCGGCAGCGCAGCAAACACGTCGCGAGAAAACGGACCGGATGCCGCCGTGGTTCTCTGTACCGGACTAGGATACCCCCAGTTCCCGTTTCAGAGAAACCATCTCGCGAAGAACGATCGCGATTCGTCCTACCGTCAGCACCTTGGAACGCCCATGCGCCCGCGGCAATGGGGACCCGATCGAGACCCATCCGGGGGTGACGCCCAGGCGCATCAGTTTCAGCGGAAGTTCCACGTTGATGATGAAAGAGTCACTGGCCAGGCGAACCTGGTCCAGCCAGGAACGACGGAACATCATGGTGCCGGTAAAGCGACAGCGGTCGCCAAGAATCGCCAGGGCGGCAGCCTGGTAGGCTGACGTCACCAAAGTCCTGAGGACCCCGTCACCCCGACGATCGTAGGTCGACAAGACCAGATCGTGGTCCCCTGTCATACGTAGAAATCGTTCAAGCGTGTCGGGCGATATCTGCCCGTCACCCGGCAATTGCGAGACCCATTCGCAGGTGGCCGCCCCATAGCCACTGCGGATTGCCGCACCCATGCCCAGGTTGCGAGGATGGTGGACCACTGTGACACGCGCGTCCTGCCCTGCCAGGTCGTCAGCCAGTTTGCCGGTCCCGTCGGTCGATCCGTCATCCACCACCACCACCTGCCCAGCAGCGACGGCGGCGTCCAAAAAATTCAAGGTTTCGCGAACCTGGGCCGGCAGCGAGTCCTTCTCGTTGAAGGCCATGATGACCACAGACAGGGAACCAGGATGTCGCGACACGCGCATCTCTCCAGACTTTGGACCGCCATTGTAACCCACGGATTTCGGCGAATCCCATGTCATGCACTGATTTGCGTCTGGTACACTCGCATTGTTCCATCGTGGAGGACGTCGGTGCCAGCCGATCCATTCTTCAAGTTCGACGCGCATGTCCATGTCGGGTACTGGAAAACCGCCGACTTCGGCGGGCATGGCAGCGGGCTTCGCGAGGTAGCCGGGGTCCTGTCGGGCGCTGGCATTACCGGGGCACTTGTCATGCCAACCGACTCGGGCGACAACATTGGAACACTTGCCTCGGTCGAGGAATTTGCCGGAACACCAGCCTTCTATTTCGCTGCATGGATCGACCCTCTGGACCAGTCGCTTCCACGGTTTCTGGAATCCCGCGGCGACCGGATATCCGCACTGAAGTTCCACCCGTCGTTCAGTCGCCTGCCCCTGACAGACAAGTCCTTCAAGCCTTTCCTCCTGCACGCCAGCAACCACAACCTGCCATGCATCGTGCATTGCGGCCGCTGGCAGGAAGTTGCAGGCTGGCCCATTGCGCTATCGGTAGCCGAGGCTTACCCGACGATCAAGTTTCTGCTGGCGCACATGGGAGGGGACTCCCCTGCCTTGGTTGCCGGGGCGACAGCCGCGATCCGGGATCGGAGCCTTGCCAACGTGTACCTGGGAACCGAAAGCATCCGCGAGTACTGGGTAGTTGCGCGCGCGCTTGACGTGCTGGGATGTGACCGCTTGGTTTTCGGCAGCGATCACAACCTGAATCACCCGGGGTCGTTCCTTGCCGTCATCGACGCGCTAGGCCTGACCAAGGACGAACGAAACTCGATCCTCGGCGATAACGCTCGCCGGATCCTGGCCCCGGAAGCCGGCTTGAACGCTTGACAAACCACGCTCGGAACCCCATCATGCCGCCGCGGATTGAACCCCCATGAAAGGGGAGGTAACCATGCCAACGTACGAATATCGCTGCAACGCCTGTCATGTCGATTTCGAAACCGAGAAGCGGATGTCGGAACCTGTCGAGACTGCGTGCCCGGCATGCGGTTCGGATCTCACGAACCGCCTGATCAGTCACTCGTCTTTCGTCCTGAAAGGTTCCGGCTGGTACGTGACCGATTATGCTCGGAAGAACGGCAAGGGAGGAGGAGGCGAGACCCACGGCCGGCAGGAAGGCGACGCCAGGAAGGATGCACCTGATGCGCCGCCGGCTGCCACGCCAGCCTCGGCGGGCACCGCCTCCGAATCATCGACGCCTGCCGCAGCAAATACCGCAACCACTCCCGCCGCCGCACCTGCCCAAGCTTCATCCGCTGCCTCGACCAGCGCAACAAGCCATCAGAATTCCGTTTGACTCGACGGGCGTAACGTTGTACCATCCGCCGCCTTGTGAGCATGGCCCGGCCAAGAGACGCCGGATCTGTTGTAAACCTAGCGCAGTTCGGGAGTCAGCGATGTCAGTTGCAATCATTGGCAAGAAGATCGGGATGACGCAGTTCTTTGACGACCTCGGGAACCGCATCCCGGCGACGGTTGTGCACGCTGGTCCGTGTACGGTTGTCAAGGTCAAGTCCGAGGAAGGCCGCGACGGTTATGACGCCGTCGTGCTGGGCTTCGGCAAGGGCCGCCTGAAGTCCATGACCAAGCCCGAACTGGGCATCTTCGAGAAACTAGGCGTCGAAGCCCCCGAAGTGGTCAAGGAAATTCGTGTCACGCAGGACGAAGCTCTCCTGTACACGCAGGGCAGCCAGGTCGACGTGACACTGTTCCAGCCGGGCGAGAAAGTCGATGTAATCGGCGATTCCCGCGGACGCGGCTTCACGGGCGTCATGAAGCGGCATGGGATGCACGGCTTCCCCCGCACGCACGGCGTTCACGAAGTCCAGCGCCACGGCGGATCCATCGGTAACCGCACGTGGCCCGGCCGCGTCAAGAAGGGCACCAAGATGCCCGGCCAGCACGGCAACACCCGCCACACGATCCTGAACCTGAAGGTCGTGGCTGTTTTCCCGGCACAGAACCTGATTCTGATCGAGGGCGGCATCCCCGGCGCGCCTAACAGCGTCGTGACCGTCCGCAAAGCGATCAAGATTCGTCTGAAGAAGAACGCCTGATCCTCTCCACTACCCCGAAAAAAACTTCCAGCAATTCAGGATTCCCGGGTCGGCCTTATAGTGCCATTGCGTCGATACTTCCCACGAACACCAGTGTGGCAGGACCCTCCAGTGTCACCCCCGACAAATCGGGCGCCACAGTCAGGTACAGGGGGCCTCCAGGAAGATCCAGCTGGATTGGTTCCCCGGCATGGGCACGCCCGGTCAGGACGGCAGCCACCGCTGTAGCGCCGGCACCAGTGCCGCACGCAAGCGTGAGGCCGCAACCGCGTTCGTACACCACTACCCGAAAATGCGCTGGCCCAAGCGCCTCGACGAACTCGATGTTCGCCTGACGCGGGAACAGTGGCGATGTCGACAGGACATGCCCGAAACGCTCGGCCTCGTCTGCCTGAACACCCTCGAATATCACGAAGTGCGGGTTCCCCATGCTGACGCCGTTTCCGATGAATTCGCGTCCCATCGCGCTGGTACGAACACCCAGGAAGTCCCCGGAACCGGCCATTGGAATCATCTCGCGATCCAGTATCGGCGCACCAAGACCGACCGCAACTCCCTCGACATGCCCGTCCGCTGTGGTCCGGATCCGGCAGATTTTCACGCCCGCAAGTGTCTCGATGGGGATCTCTTCCGCAGTGACGCCCATCCGCTCGTGCAGGTGTCTTGCCACACACCGAATGCCGTTGCCGCACATCTCGGCCTCGGAACCATCGGCGTTCAAGACCCTCATGAACCATTCGGCGGCACGCCCACGTTCGACCAGCAGAATGCCGTCAGCGCCAATCCCGAAATGGCGATCGCACACGGCGCGCACACGATCATCCGTCAGCCATTCCGGTCGACCATCAGGCGCCTCGACAACAACAAAGTCGTTGCCGGTTCCCTGGTACTTGCAGAACTCCATGATCACCCCCGCAGTTGGTACACCGCGCACCGAGCCCAGGAACGGGTTTGATGGTAGATGCGACGCGCCGCTTGGGCAAGGGTGGTACAATCGCGCCCAACTGCGACGGGGCCTTGTGCATGGCGTGGGACAACGATGCCTACGAGCGTCAGATGAGGGGATTTCTGCGGCACCTGGGCGAGGATCCGGATCGGCCGGGCCTGGACAAGACGCCGTCACGAGTCCTGGACTCGATGCTGTACCTGACGCGGGGCCAGCGCGAAAGCCTGGAGGACGTGGTCGAGGATGGCGTGTTCGAGGAACACACTCGCGACCTGGTCCTGCTGCGCGACATGGAGTTCGTGTCCCTGTGCGAACACCACATGCTGCCTTTCACCGGGCACGCGCACGTCGGCTATGTTCCCGACGGCCGAATTCTCGGCCTGTCGAAAATTGCGCGCATAGTCGATCACTTCGCCTGCCGCATGCAGGTGCAGGAGCGCTTGTGCGCCCAGGTAGCCGATTGCCTGATGGATATCCTGCGTCCCAAGGGACTGGGCGTCGTGATGACGGCAACCCACCTGTGCATGGTCGCGCGCGGCGTCCGCAAACAGGACGCTGACGTCCTGACTTCGGCATGGCGTGGATCGTTTGCTGGCGACGACCGGGCACGAGAGGAATTCCTGAGGGGTCTGGGCAAGCCATGAGAACGTCCGAATCGAGGATCAAAGCTCCTGTGCCACTGACCAGCCCCGATCCAAGATTTTCGCTGGCCCGTGTCGTCAGTTGCCTGGAAAGCCGGCCCCACGTGGAAGAGGAATGCCCCGAGGGCGTGCGCCGCGCCGCAGTCCTTCTGCTGCTGACGGACGGGCCCGACGGCGTGGAAGTGTTACTGACTCGCCGTTCGCATGACGTCAGCGATCACAAGGGACAGGTCAGCCTGCCGGGCGGCGCAATCGACCCCGAAGACGTCGACAGCAGGGCCGCAGCGCTGCGCGAGGCCAGCGAGGAAGTGGGGCTTGCCCCGGCGCGCGCCCAGGTGCTGGGCCGGCTGGATGACTATGTGACGATTACCGGATTCCACATAGTTCCATGGGTCGCAGCCATCGACGACTTCGAAGACCTTGGCCCACGGACTTCCGAAATCGAGGAAGTCTTCAGGTTTCCGTTGGCCTATCTGGCCGACGAGCGCCACGTGCTGCGCGTTCCATGGAAACGCCCCGGCAGCAACGATGACGCCCTGTTCATCCCCTATGGTGAACAACTCCTCTGGGGAGTGACTGCCCGAATCCTGTACCGACTGCTGGAGATCCTCTCGTGACGACAATCTGCAAGACCGATATTCTGGACACACCTGCCGCGATGTCCTTGATGGAGGCCATCCGGGCTGCACGTACCGTTGTGCTGACCACGCACGAGGGGCCGGACGCCGACGGGCTGGGGTCACAGATAGCGCTTACCCGAGCGCTGCGGCGCATGGGCAAACGCGTCTGGATTCGGAACCAGGACGCCATGGCGCGACGATTCCGCTTCCTGGACATCGGCGATGACGTGGTGGTCTACAAGCCTTCGACAGACGCCGCAATCCTTGCGTCAGCGGACCTGGCGCTGCTGATCGACACGGCCGAATTCAGGCGGGCCGGCATCACCGGGGCCGCGCTGCAGGCCAGGACTGGCCCAACGCTTGCCCTGGATCACCACTCGCCAAACGGCAATACCGTAGCTGGCATCCTGGGCAGCGACTTCAGCAGCACGGGCGAACTTGTGACACACGTGCTGCTGCGAATGGGCGTCCAGTTGTCGCCAGAGCTGGCAGATCCACTGTTCGCAGCGATCCTGTTCGACACTGCCCAGTTTCGATTCTGCCGCAACGATGCGGATGTGTTCACAACCAGCGCCCTATTGGTTCGGGCTGGTGCCGACGCCACTGGCATCGGGAAGGCTCTCTTCGGTACGGTCTCGCGGGATGCACGGCTGCTGGAGGCTCGGGTCCTGAACACGACACGCTTTGAATTCAACGGACGGCTGGCATGGTCGGTCGTCGCGTCAGACACCACGGACGGCCTGTCAGTCGACCGCGACGAGGTCCGTTCGCTGGTCAACGTCCTGGGAGATATCGACGGAGTAGAGATCGCCTGCCTTTTCAAGGCCGATTCGAACCGCGTCAAAATCAGCCTGCGCAGTCGAGGGGCTCACCCGATAGTGGACGTTGCCGAAGCTCTTGGTGGTGGCGGCCACCAGTTCGCCGCAGGAGGGGAACTGGCGCTGGAACTCGACCAGGTCATAGCTACGACCTTGCCGCTGCTGCGGGCCAAACTGGCCTGACGCACTGCCTACTGGGAATCGACAGGAAGGGCCCACGGAAAGCGGATCGGCCACTGGGTCGCCACCCCCCCGTCAAAGCCGGCTTCCAGGGTCACATTCAGCACGCCGTCCTCGGTAGCCTCCAGCGTGACCTGGCCAGACGTCGCACAGGATCGCGCTGTGGCGTGGCCGCCGGCCCAGTCGTAAAGCGCAGCACGGATTCCTGTCGCCGGAACCGCCGCCGGGGTCCCAAGGGCACAGTCCGGGAAAGGCGACACAGCCAAGGTCAGCGGCTGGTATGGTTCGGCTGGCCAGGCCGAAGCTGGCAGAACCAGGTGCAGGGCAGACCCACTCCCGGCTGGCGCCGTCTCGTGGGCGGTCCAGGCATCGGCCTCGGCCTGGGACAATGTCGTTGCGACCATGTGGTAACGCGTCGCCGCCCCACTGCCCACGCTCCCCGACGAATACCGCAGGCCGGGAAGGGCCAGCATCTCTCCGACGTCGCCCTTCGGAGGCTGACGCCCCCCCTCGCACTTGCTTTCCAGCAACTGCGTCAGGGGATCATCGCCGGGCAGATCTGCCGCCACGAACCCGGCCTCGAACCTTCCCTGGAAAGAGGTAGCTTCCTCTTCGTAGGGATCTGCCCAGGTCAGTTTCATTTCGCCACCGTACGAACCTGTAACCGAGATCAGGCTGGCCAGGTCATTCACTCGCTCGCCGATCCTGCAGGACTCGATCTGCAACGCCCCGGACAGCGACTGGCCAATGCCAAAACGCCCGCTCATGACGTGGAACTGGGCTGTCGCCAAATCGGCTACCGAACCGGCGCCGATCGGGAATTCCCGAAGGTCGAAGCGACACAACGGACAGTTCAGGTAGAAGTCGTAGGTCGCCCCGTCGGTCATCATAAAACCGAATGACTCGGTGGACATGGTGCCGAGAGCCTCGTCCGTCGACGTTGCCTGGTACGTACCTACCCCAACCACCTCCAGGGAGGACGTGCACCCGCACAGCCTGCAGTACTGAACCATCGTCGCGTCAACCTTGCCGTCCGGCTCGTGGTCGATGCCATCACGAATGTCGCCGGAAAGCGGTGGCTGAAGGTCCAACAGCAACCGGCCCAGGGTCATTGGGAAGTTCAGGAGGCGACCGTTCACCTCGTCGGCGCCGAAGTTCGCCATCCCGCGGATGTAATCGTCCCGCAGCGCACTCGGCGACAGGCTCGGCTGAATCGATCGCAGGATCGCGGCCAGCGAGGTGACCTGGGGAGCGGCAATGGAATTCCCAGACACGTACTGCATCGGGGCATCACGGTATGCCTGGATGGCGATGATATCCTGGGCCGGGGCTGCGATGTCGATGGCCGTCCCGGTCGCGGATCGGATATAGCGCTCCATCGGCTTGCAAGCCTGCGTGCCTCCGACCGCAAGGACGTTTGGCAGCAGGATTCCGGCCGGCGCGTGGTTGGTCCGCGTCATTTCAAAGGGCTGGTTCGGCGCGGCCACGACCCACAGGACATCGGGGTGAGCTTCCAGTAAGCGATAAAAGGCTTTCCACTCCGAGCGAAAAGCGGGCTGATCGGTGACCAGCCGATTCAGGCCGAAGCTGCAGTTGACGATCCGAACCCCAAGATCCACGACGCGTCGCATCGACACAATGGTCGTAAAGGTACTGCCGGTCATCTTGCCGAACACCAGGGTCAGGCTGTCGCCCAGGAACCTGCGGGCCAGCCCGTCGATACCCGAGACGTCGTCCGCTGCCGCCATCATTGCAGCCACGATCGTGCCGTGTGGCTTCTTGGGATCCGTTTCGTCCATTGCCTTCGTCCAGGTTCCGTCCCGGCCGCTGGAGTCGATGATCACCTGGTCCTGGAACTCGGCGTGGCTCCCGTTTAGACCCGAGTCAACGATGCCGACCCTGATTGCGGTCAGTTGAAGTGAGGGCCGCCATGACTCGAAAAGAGTCAGCGCCTCGTTGGACTCGATGTCGTCGAAGGCGCAACGATCGCCGGACGCAAGTCGCTGGTTATCGTGTACGACCGGGCACGAAGTCGCCAGCGGTTCAAGGACCAGGTCGTACCCGGCGGAATCCACGCCGGGCTGCGATGCCAGCAGTGCGATGGCCGCGTCCAGGCCAGCCTTGTCCCTCGTAGTCAGACGGATCTGGAACATGGAGACGTCCGGGACCTGGCCGACCACCTGCCCGCCTACGAGATCCGCCAACCGGTCGGCGTCGACGCGCCCCAGACCGTTCGCAAGCAACAGAACTACCAGGTCCGGCGCAGCCCGAACGACCTCGTCACCCTCGCCCCCCACATCCAGCAACCGGGATGGGTCAGCATCGACCCCGTACAGGGATGGGTCGGGCTGATAGCCGGGCAGCGGAGCCCTGCCAGTTGCGGTATTGCCCCCCCCACATGAGGCCAGCCCGACCGCCAAGACAATCACGATCGCCGCGATACACGGTCCGCCGAAGACGCTGGCTAGGGAAGATGACATCGAGTCCCCATGATGCAGGAGGCGATTGATTCTAGCTTGGTACCGGATCCCGAGGAAAGTCGGCAGGTCCTCAAAAACACCAGCGCTGGTCGTGATGCCACTACTCGGCCCGCACTGTGCCATACGGCATGTACAGGAGCCTGGTTGTAAGGCCGTCCGAAAGAACAGAGATCTTCTTGCCCAGGTAGTCCAGGTAGCCGCGTATGGTCTTGGTCCGCGCTTCACTCAGGCACTGCTCCCTGCCGCGCTCCTTGCAGTCCTTCAGCAACTGGCTCACCAGTCGTTGCGTCACCACGAACGACCCGTGCACCGTCTTGGGCATCCGGTCCGTCCCCAGATCCTGGGCGGCCATATCCAATGGGGGCGCCTTCAACTCGCCCTCGTCTTCACTGTAGAACAGGGCCGCCAGGTGGATTTCTGCCAGCGGACCCGACTCCTCCTCCTGGAACAGCAACTTCAGCCGGCCGTGGAAAAGCAGCAGGTTCTCGTTCCACTCCTCGCGAAGCGGCCGTACCTTTTCGTCCCAATATTCCTGCACATCGGCAATCGGGTATTCATCATTGTCCAGGCGAGCGCGCATCGTCCTGAGCGCGTAGAAACGGCGATTGGCAAGGGTCAGCAACTGGGTCTGAAGGGCGCGACTGTCCTCCAGCATGATCTTGAAGATCTCGAACTGGCGCTGTTTCTGCTGGGACCGGCCCTGGACGACGAAATTAAGCCACGTCCCTCCTCCGGTCGTGACGATCGCTCCCAACAGAAGCATCCCTGGGGCCGTGTGAAGAAAGTGCCATAGGACCGAGGCCAAAGTCTTATGCGCAGGATGTAGAGCAACGGGTACATCGGGGGTGCTTTTCGGATCCGAAGGTGTTTCGTCCATGACGCATGCTCCGCCAGACGGGAGGACGGGACTGCGGGAACATCATCAACGCCCCCACGACCCGAGGCAAGTATCGTGGCCGTCCGACCGGTGGTCAACTCCCGCCGATGCATTTTCAAATGGCGTCCAGGATAGGCCGAGTAGCGGCAACGCGACCATCAAATCTTGTTATCCCAGAGGTAAAGCTTCGTCTCGCTGACCAGAACCCCGCTGAGTACGATCAGTGATATCAGATTCGGTATTGCCATCATCGCATTTGCAATATCCGCAAAGTTCCATACAACAGGCAAGGTTGCAACAGAACCTACCATCACAGCTATAACCCACATTATGCGGTATGGCATTATGGCTTTGGTCCCGAAAAGATACTCGGCCGCCTTCTCGCCATAGTACGACCAGCCAAGAATCGTTGAAAAAACAAAGGTCAGCAGTCCGACAGTGAGGACTGTCGGTCCGATATATGGAATCTGGGCGAAAGTGGCCTTTGTCAGCATTGCGCCGTTCATCCCCTCCTGCCACAGACCTGAGTTAACGACGACAATACCTGTCAGAAGACACACAACCACGGTGTCCCAGAAAGTACCTGTCGATGACACCAAGGCCTGTCGTACCGGATTTCTTGTCTGGGCCGCGGCTGCAACAATCGGTGCGCTGCCCAGTCCCGACTCGTTTGAAAACAATCCCCGCGCGACGCCATATCGCATGGCCTCGCGCATGCCTGCACCCAGGAAGCCTCCAACCGCAGCCTGCCCCGTGAAAGCCGACTTTACGATCAGGGCAATAGTGTCAGGAATTGTTGAATAGTTCAGGACACAGATTATCAGACATCCTAGGATATAGAAAACTGCCATGAGTGGGACAAGCTTCTCGCATACCCTGGCTATCGAGCCGATGCCCCCAAGGATTACAATTGCGGTGATTCCAGCGATTACCACGCCTGAAATCCAGGGTGAAATACCAAAGGTCTCCTCTGCAAGCATGGCAATTGAATTTGCTTGAACCATGTTGCCGATTCCAAAAGCCGCAATCGCCGTGAACAAGGCGAAGAGAATGGCCAACGGACGACTCTTCATCCCGCGTTCAAGCACATACATCGGCCCGCCGGACATCTGGCCTTTTTCATTCTTTACCCTGTACTTGACTGACAGCAGGGCCTCGGAATACTTGGTCGCTATTCCAAACACACCGGTCAGCCACATCCACAGAACAGCACCCGGCCCTCCAGCAACAACGGCCGTCGCAACACCAACAATGTTGCCCGTCCCGATCGTCGCGGCCAAGGCGGTCGTAAGCGCCCCGAACTGACTTACGTCCCCCTCCCCTTCCTTGTTCTTGCTGAACGAAATCTTGATTGCGGTTCCAATGTGTCTCTGGATGAATCTCAACCTGAAGGTAAGGAAGAGATGTGTCCCGCAAAGAAGAACTATCATGGGGACACCCCACAACGCTGAACTGATAACCGACAGTACGTTTTCCAGTTCCTGCATTTTGGCATTCCTTCCCGAGTAATCATCAATTCTCGAACGCTCGGGAAAATAGCAGAGCCGCAGAATGTGGCAAAGAGAACGCACAAGAAATTGAACTGATAGAAGGCCCCTATTAGTCAGCCCTTGATGGCCTGGACGACCGAGTGCATCCCTTCGTCGCTGCGCAGAAGCCTCACGTCGACGAAGCCGGCGTATTCGAGGTCCTCGCGAAGTTCGCTTAGGGTGAACGTGCCGCCGTGGTGCGTTCCGACCAGCATGTTGACGGCGAACAGCGCGCCGGCGATCGGGGCGGTCCTTGACTCATCCATAACGATGTCGCGGATCAGAACGTGCCCGCCGGGTAAGCTGGCCCGGTGGACCGCCGCGAACAGTTCCCGGTTCTGCTGCCTGGAGTTCTGGTGGACGATCGCGCTGACCCAGACGAGGTCCGCGCCGTCGGGAAGGACATCGACATAGAAGTCCCCGGCGACCAGTTCGACCCGATCACGCAAGCCAGACGCGGAGATCCGACCCTCGGCCTGCGGGATGACCGCCGCCAGGTCAAACAGAATCGCGGTAGCTTCCGGGTCGCGGCGAAGAAAGGCGATTGTCCACGAACCGGACGCGCCACCCACGTCCAGCAGTCGCGTGAACGGCGGCACGGGTAGTTCGGCAATCAGCCGGGTGGCGATCGGATCGGCGAGGTTGTCCATCGCATCGATAAACGCCTGAAGGTCCGCAGCCTCGCCTCGCACGCTGGCTTCACAATGCGCTGGCTGCCCTGTCTGGACGACGCGGGCCAGGTTCGTCCAGCGACGCATGCAGTTGGCGTGGTGCTGCACCAGGGCCAGGAAGCTCCCGCGGCCCGCAGCGGTAAGGAGGCCCTCCACGCCGGGCGGCACGCCGTACCGATCGCCGCGCTTGTCCAGCAACTGGATGGCCGCCAGGGCATCCAGAAGGGTCGCCAGCGCGCGCAGGTCGACCGAGAGCCTGGACGCAGCCCCCTCGGCGGTGAAGTCGCCGCCGGCCAGGCGGTCGAACAGCTCCAGTTCCGCAGCCGCCATCACCACGGCAGCGTTCTGGTAACCACGGGCCATTGCGACTAAATCACCTGGTGTCCAGTCCTTCGACATGCAGAAACCTCCGTTGCTTCTGGAGGATGCATCAGGACAGCCTTCGTGTCACGGATCCGGGTTGAAAACAGTATGTCGATTGAGTCGCCTCAATTTTTTACAAGTGAGATGTCGCACCACCCTGATACCCTGAACCTCCAAATTGCCAGGGCTCTGGAGGTGGAAATGCCGCCGATCGACCTGAAAAAGGCTCTTGTTGTCGCCATCGAGTCTGCCCGTAAGGCCGGAGACCTTCTTCGTACCGACTTTCACCTGGTTGACGGGCCAAGGGGCGCCGGTTCCCATGCGGATGCCGATCGCGAAGCCGAATTGCTGATCCGCGAACGCCTGCTGAAGGCGTTTCCTGAAATTGCGTTCCTCGGAGAGGAAACCGGGGAGGCTGGACCCAGGAACGCAACGGCCCGATGGTACGTGGACCCGAACGACGGAACCGTTTCGTACCTGAAGGGGATGCGGGGGTCCGCCGTATCCATCGGCCTCGTGGTCGACGGACAACCCGTGCTAGGTGTGGTGTTCGCTTTCGCCGCACCGGACGATCGGGGGGACCTCATCGCCTGGGCCGAGGGGCAAGCGCTGACGCGAAACGGGCTGACGGTGCATCGCGATCCGCTGCCGGCGGAATTGTCAGCCGGACACGTTGTCCTGGTCAGCCAAAGCGCGGACAAGGCGTCCGAAGCAAACCGGAAGTGCGTCACACCGGCCCGTTTCAGGAGTATGCCCAGCATAGCTTACCGTCTGGCACTCGTGGCGGTCGGCGATGGCGAGGTTGCAGTGTCGCTGAACTCGCCGACGGGTTGGGACGTTGCTGCTGGACACGCCTTGGTTCGGGCGGTCGACGGGGTTCTCATCGGCGAGACCGGACGGCCTTTCGACTACCATGGTGGAAACGGAAGTACTGTCCTCGGTGGATCGGCCCCGGTAGTCGATGCCCTGAGGTCCCGGGATCTGGGCCGAGTGTTCACCGACAGGATTCACCACGGCAGTCGCTTCCCGACGGTGCGCCTGACGCCGGGTCGCAACGTCTCTGACGCTGGAGTACTGTCCCGAGCTCAAGGGTGCATCCTCGGACAATTTGCCGGGGATTCGCTTGGTTCGCGAGTCGAATTCCAGTCGGCTGACGCACTGGCCGAAAGATTCCCGGCAGGTATCTGCACACTGGCCGATGGCGGCACGTGGAACCTCATCGCAGGCCAGCCCACCGATGACTCCGAAATGGCACTGATGCTGGCGCGAAGCCTGGTTGAGCAGAATGGCTGGAACCACGACGCGACACTGGGCGCTTACCTGCACTGGTATAATTCATCGCCGTTCGACATGGGGCGGACAACGTCGTCCGGGCTCTCCGGTCATCCCATCCAGGCGTCGAAAGCGAACGGTTCGCTGATGCGCATCAGCCCCCTCGGGATATGGGGATGGGACCTTCCCCCTGACCAGGTGGCCGCGGCAGCCCGTGCCGACAGCGCGTTGACCCACCCCAACCCGGTTTGCCAGGACGCATGTGCCGTGTTCGTCGTGGCCCTGGCATATGCGATCCGCACGGGCAATTCGCCCGAGGCGACGTATCAGTTCGCACTTGACTGGGCCGTCGCAAGCGCAATTCATCCCGAGGTATTGGCTGCGCTAAAGAATGCCGCAACCGACACGCCCGACTGTGATGGAGGTGAAAAGTTCCTTGCGCTGGTCGCATTTCAGAACGCTTTCTATCGACTGCTGAAAACCACCTCCTTCGAGAAGGGCGTGGAAGACACTGTGATGGCCGGCGGCGACACCGACACCAACGCCGCGATTGCCGGAGCTCTGCTGGGCGCTGTCCACGGACGGGATGCTGTGCCGATCCAGTGGCAACGAATGGTCCTGTCCTGCCGCCCCCTGCCCGCCCCCGGTGTCGCACACCCTCGCCCGACCGAGTTCTGGCCTGTCGGCGCACTCGAAATAGCCGAGAACCTATTACTAGCCAAACCCGCCGTCGTCCTGTAGCAGGACTCAAACGTCCGTCAGTGTGGCCATGAGAATGCAGACCAAATGGCCCTAGCTACGCCAGACTGAAACGGCCGGCAGTCCCAGCAACCGGCATCAAGATTTCGGCCGTCATCTGGAAGGACAGCAACCCGCTCGTAAATACCCCGATCCCGGCAAACTGCAGGGCCGAAAGCATCGTGGCATACAGGTCTCGACCCATCTCTAGCATGATTACGGGCGGTATCGTGTCAGGCTGGAAAACGCCACGATTTCACCTTGAACGGAGTTTTGGCCAGGGATTCCAGGGTGCATTGCGCCGACGCCGGACTCGTGTTGTGATAGTCGTTCTAAAATACCGTTCGCGGTCGCCGCCGGAAGCCCGCCGGGTTCGCGCATGGCTGAAGGAGGGGAGATGCGACAGCACATCGTGCTCCTGATCGCGCTGACGTCGATGGGTGCATGCGGAACCTCAGGCAACGAGCAGCCAGCCGGCGACACCGAGGCCGTCCTGGCGGGAATCGCCGAAATCGTGCAGGGAGATCCGCGACTGGCCGTCCAGCAGGCGCTGGCGCCGGAGGACTACGGGGCGCTCGCTAACCTGTTTGCGGCTGTACCTGGGGTCGAGGTCGCGGAGTACTCAGGGGACACCCTTGGCACCATCGGCGTCCTGGTGCGCGGCGAAGGCGTGCTGAAGTCCCGCCACACGGCAGCATGCCTAGCCCCGCGACCGCCATGCACATCAAGGTGGCGGTACCTTCACTTCTCACGAGAGAGTTGTACGATGCCGACGCCATTGTCACGGGTGGGCTGACGCAACTCGCGGCGTGGCGCAAGGGCTACATCTTCCGGGACATCGACGAGGACTGGCACAGGACGCGGATCGAACTGACACCGCGCTTCTTCCGCGACCTGTATCGGCCCCGCGTACCGCAGTTATGGATGGTGAACACCTGTTGGGGCATGCTGACCAAGGACGACCAGGGATTCGGTCGCACCGGCAAGACCTGGGCCTGGGGCAAGAAGTCAAGCCCGTTCGTGCTGTATAACTTCGGCGACGGGCTGATGGACGCTGGTATCAAGGCCGAGCAACCGATGGTCGTTTTCGGCTACATTACCCCTGCCTCGCCGTTCGCGATCCTGGACCACACGATGACGTTCTTCCGGCGGCCCGAGACTCCCGACAAGAAGGTCTACGCGAACAAGGCGTTTGGCGGCACGCTTTACACGATGTACGCCACCGACAAGAACCAGTACTTCCGAAACGCCTGCGCCGAGGGAACCCACCACGCTATGCTGCAAGACTTCACCCTGAAGGTTGGGGCGCCGGCCACCTCGTTCCAGAACTGCTGGGACACCTGGTGGAGCCAGGGCAAGGACCCGACCTTCACCCAGGACCAGTACTGCGACAAGGGAGAGCCAACCGCTACCGAGACGCAGACGCAACTGGCAGCCTGCCTGGTGAAGGTAGCGCGCAAGGTCACGAACGCCATGCTGCGCTGAAGCACCTGATCTGGCCGAAATCCAAGTCACATTTCTGAACGACCGTCGCGTTTTTGCCGAAGAACTACCTAGGGGTCCTGGTAACGGTTCGAATATGTCTTCAGTGATACGGGCCCGTTCCGGACGGCCCGGGACCGCGTCCACCCTTGCGCATCTCCCCCTCGGCTCACGTCGCCGCCGCCCTGCGTCTACAATATGGGCCAGGTTCCTGGTCGCGAGTCGGGAGGTTTCAACCGTGCACTTTTGCCGCTCTGTGCTGGACGTCCATGAATACCGGCCCCCGCTGCAGGGGCGGTCTACCACGGACGAATTGCTGCTGGATTTCAACGAGCGCACCGATCCCCTACCACCCGTCGTGCTGGAGGCACTGGCGGGCTGGTGCCTGGGGGGGCGCACGCAGGTCTACCCCGAGTACAATGGGTTTTTGGAAGCCCTGTCTTCCTACACAGGCCTGCCCGAAGACCATCTGTTCTTCGGCGTGGGATCGGACCAGTTGATCGATTGCGTCTTTCGCGCGGTCACAGACCCCGGGGACGTCGCACTGATCCCCGCTCCGTCGTTCGCCATGTATGCCCATTCGGCGGCGCTGGCCCAGGCGGACACGAGGACCTTTGACATGATGGCGTCCGACCTGGCTGGTGTGGCCCGGGAGAGGCTGGCGGAACGACGGGTGCGCATAGCGGTCTTCGGGCAGCCCAACAACCCCACCGGCGGCATGATCCCCAGCCAGGTCCTGCTGGAACTGGTGCGCGACAACCCGGAAACCTGGTTCCTTGTGGACGAGGCCTACGCGGAGTTTTCGGGCGACAGCCTGCTGCCGCTGGTGAGCCGGCAGTTCCCGCAGAACCTCGTCGTGGCACGCACCTTCTCCAAGGCCTTCGGCCTGGCCGCGTTACGGATCGGGTACGTGGTGGCATCCCCGGCCATGGTGATGCAACTGGCGAAGATCAGGGGGCCCTACGACCTGTCCAGTCTGGCGTCCTACGCTGCCCTGGTGGTGCTGCGACACCGGGACGAGGTGCTGTCCTATGCCACGGAAGTGATGTCCATCTATAAGCCGCGGGTCGAAGCGGCTCTGCGATCGCGGAAGATCGCCTTCCTTCCATCGCAGGCGAACTTCCTTCTGATCCCTGGAGGCGTTGCGCTGTTGGCCGACCACCTGAAATCCCACGGCATCCGGACCCGAGTGATGGGACAGCCAGAACTGACGGGGGCCCTGCGCATTTCGATCGGGGGTGCGGAAGCGACGCGCCGCCTGCTGGACGCCCTCTCCACCCCTTTGTCATGAGCGATAGGAACGAACCGTAGCTGTCACTTCGCGGCGTGCGCGCACGCCAGCGGCCAGTGCCTCAAGCGACTGCATGCTATTTTCCCAGCCCAGGCATCCGTCGGTGATCGACTGGCCGTAGGTTAGCTCGCGGCCAGGGAGGAGGTCCTGGCGGCCTGCGACGAGGTTGCTTTCGATCATCAGGCCGACGATGCGTTCGTCGCCAGCCCCGACCTGGCGTCCTACGTCCTCGCACACGGGCAACTGGCGCTCGGGATCCTTGCTGCTGTTGGCGTGGCTGGCGTCGATCATCAGACGCTGCGCGAGGCCCGCGCTCGCGAGCTCGCGGCAGGCGGCATCCACGCTCGCTGTGGCGTAGTTGGGCTGGGCCCCGCCCCGCAGAATGACGTGGCAGTCCTCGTTGCCGCGCGTCGAGACTATCGCCGAGTGGCCCGCCTTGGTGACCGAGAGGAAATGATGAGGCTCCTGCGCCGCCTTGATGGCGTCGACGGCAATACGCACATTGCCGTCGGTGCCGTTCTTGAACCCGACCGGACACGAAAGGCCCGAAGCAAGCTCGCGGTGCACCTGGGACTCCGTCGTACGCGCGCCGATCGCTCCCCAACTCACGAGGTCGGCGATGTACTGTGGCGTGATCATGTCGAGGTACTCGCAGCCCGCCGGCACGCCGAGCTCGTTGATCCCCAGCAGCAACTCGCGCGCCAAATGCAGACCGCGGTTGATATTAAAGCTCCCGTCGAGGTCCGGGTCATTGATGAGGCCCTTCCAGCCTACCGTCGTGCGCGGCTTCTCGAAGTAGACTCGCATGATGATCTCAAGGTCGGGCGCGAGGCGGTTGCGCTGGGCCGCCAGGCGCCGGGCATATTCCACTGCGGCGGCCGGGTCGTGCACCGAGCACGGGCCTATGATGACCAGCAGCCGGTCGTCCATGCCATGCAGGATGCGGTGTGCTGCAACGCGCCCGTCGTGCACCGAAAGGGAAGCGGCCTCGGAGCACGCGAGTTCGCTGATCAGAGCGGCGGGCGGCGCGAGTTCCTTGATCTCGCGGATTCGAAGGTCGTCGGTCATGAAACGCATGTCGGGCTCCGTACTGCGGCGCAGGAGACGCCAAAAAATCAACCGCCAGGGAAAGTGACTAGCGGGCTACGTCCGGCAGGGCTGCCGGTCCACCATTCTAACGCAAACGGGGACGCGAGGTGGGAAGGTATCCGTCACCTGGCCCGGCGCCGGTGCGGCCGGCAAGCCGCCCAGACCAGGACCAGCAACAACCCCATGACGGCCGGGCCTCGTGTGCCGGGACCAGCCGCGCAACCGCCGGATCGCGCACCTCCCGGCCCGGAGTTGATCGTCGAATCCGAACCCAGTGCGGTAAAGTCAGCGAGGACATCCGGGTCATCCACCGAGCCTTGGGAGTCATCAGCGACCGAGACCTCGGCAACTCCTGGCGAGTCGGCCGGCACCCACGCATCGCCTGCTTCCACCTCCGGCGAACCACCCGAATCCGTCTCGATCCACGCCTCCACGATTTCATCGGACGTGTCCTGGTCCGGCGCCCCAGCATCGGGAATCCCGTCATCCGACACGCCGCCGTCGACCGGATCCGGGTCTGGTACCGGGGCTGCCGGGTCGATGTCGAACGCGATCTCGTGGTACGCCGACGGCCACGGCTGAGCGCGGACCCTCAGAACGTGGCGCCCCGCCGCGAGGACCGTCGCATCCATAGCCCCCTGCCAGATCGGGCCCGACACAGGCGCCATCGCGGTCCACGCCCCCGAGTCCACCTGGTACTCCACGGCTGAAGCCGCCTGGTTCGAAAACACCAGGGCCCGCACCGGCGCCTCGGACCAGCTCTGTGGGACCTTGTAGGCGTTGGGATTGCCGCCTCCCAGCCCCGCGTCGATCGGGGCCGTTATCAGGACCATTGGCCAGGATCCCGCGTTGAACGGCCGAAGTGCCAGCGAGTCATGGTCGACCGCTACCAGAACGTAGTTGTTGTTGTCGGCCTTCCCAAGCGAGTCCAGGTTCACATGGAGCGTCCCGTCGCGCCAGAACGTGTCGTATTTGTGCGTGTGCCCAAAGAAATAAACCAAAAACCGCGCCTGCTTCAGCAGCGACAGCAGGTCCTCCTTGCCATACTTCAACTCGTCGATCGGATGGTGCCCGAACGCGAAGCGCAAGGTCGCTGCCTGGTCGTAGTCCACCGCCTGCTGCAAAAACAGCAGTTCGCCCGAATCGATACCGGAGTTGTCGATCCACAGGGCGCCATCGTTGCCGGGCGTCGCAGCCGCGAGAAACTGGTAGGCCCCGCCGAACGGCGCGGTCCAGGACACGTTGTGCTGCGTCTTGCCGTCGCCTACGCCCTGGATGGAGTACCCACGGTAGTGGTCCATCGGTGCGTCAAGGTACTGGTCATGGTTGCCCGGCAGATCGATGTACTGATCAGTCGACATGCCAGCCGCCACCAGCAGGTCCCGGTACTTCTGCCACTCCGAGTCGTGCTGGCCGTCGGGCACCAGCACCGTGGTCGCATCCGTCAGGTCCCCGCAGTTGAACAGGAATTGCGGCCCCACCACGCCCATCGCGTCGCCTTTGGAGGCGTCCGAACCCGCGGCCCACGCCAGATTCTCCATGGCCCGGTCGCCCGAGTCGATATGGCTGTCCGTGATCACCGAGAACCAGAAGAGCCGCTCGGGCGAGGCCGAGTACCTGGCCTCCGACGGGTCCGCCCTGACCGTCGAAGTCACGGCCAGTAATGCCAATACCAAGCAAAACCAACGTAGCATCCAGCCCCCCTGCAGCTCTGATAGGCTACTATACCAAGGCCGAATCACGTTTCAAGCCGTTGCAAGTGTTGGCGGGGTTTTGCTTCCGTCAGACCCGAATTCGAGGCGCTTCAGCCAAGGGTCAAGCATGATCTCGTTTTCAGGGAGGTGCCATCCTCGCGAGAAGAGAAACCGGTCGGATGGACTTTTCAAAAGGCACAGGAAGATACCCGGGCTCGTCGTCAGCCTCAAACCCAACGTTTTCAGAAGCTACTGGGTTTTCGAGCAGGGCAGGCTGGAATCAAGGAACTGCGGCTGTCGGGCTTTCCTGCAAAGGGCGCAGCTGCGTCTTGGCACAGCACAATAAGTGAACGAACCTGACGGGTTTTGCCAGCCAGACTACCCGATTCAGCCTTATTCAGACTAAACTTCTCCTCGTTAACCAGTTTTTTATCAATAGGGGATTGGCATCGAAGTTTTTTGATGGCCTACAGGCCGGGAGTAACGCTTATGAGAAATACGGTTTTCGTGCTGTCGACCGCGTTCCTGATGGTTGCGTGCGATGGCTCGGGCGGTGGCTCCGACGCCCCGGACCTGGCGCAGGACATAGTCTCCGAACTCGCTCCGGACGCCGTGCCGGACGCTGCGCCCGAGGTCGCCGATACAGGTTCAGACTCTGACACGACCTCTGGTGCCGATACCGTCACCGCTACCGATACCAATGGCGGCGGGATGGCCAGTTGCCTGAATCCAGATCATGAATGTGTCAACTATACCGGTAGCTATTGGGCGTCAGTAAACCCGTTGACCATGTGCCCCTCTCCGCTCATCATTTCATCAAATCCTTGTGATACCAATGGATGTACGGGCAGTTGCACTTTTGGTCCGGGCGCCACGACGGAATACGTAGCAGTCTATTACGACATCGGTAATCAAGATCAATGTTATGGTTCTACCCCCCCCGCCCAATGGTCCAACACCTGCAAATAGTCCGCTGCAAATCGCCATTGCGGTCGGGGTGTCGTGAATGATTGTTCCTGGACACCTACGGGTTTGCTAGAACGGCATCAATCCTGGCGGAAATCGTCTCGATGGCTTCCGCTTCCCGATTCATCATCGTAGCTCCGGTCATGGCATCGACCCCGTGGAACTTGTAGTTCTGCTTCGGGCTTCCGGCCGTCAGGTACAGAACCAGCCTCCGCCGGACCTCCGGTTCCTTGAGACTGTTGATGAACCATTTCGATTCGAAGTTGAACATCTGCCACGCCATCAACTGGTCGATGAGCACGAACGCATCGTACTGCCGGTAGTCGATCGACTTTAAATCCTGCATCGTCACCAGCGTGACGACCGCCCGGTCCTTGTAAAAGCTGGCCAGGCCCTGCGCGATCTTGTTCTTGTACTCGGTTGGATAGGCCGCAATCAGGATCTTCCTGCTTCCCCCTTCAGCGCCGACCTGCGTATCGACAAGGCCTTTCGTGCACCCGAGCAGCAGGACCAGCATCAAGATGAAAACTGCCGTCCGCCCCACCCTCGTCTCAAACACCTTCCCGCCGTTCATCAATCACCTCCCGAAAGGTTGACCGCAAGTGTCGACCTGGTGAGCTTTCCTGGCCATCCTCACGCCGGTTTTAGTCTTGAAACAGGGCACGATAGCGTTTTGTGCCTGATGTACCATACACTCTCGAGTGCGTCATCAACAAGGGGCCGGCCAGCCCCAGTATGGTTCTCGCCACGACGACCGACCCGTGGAGGAACGTTTGAATAATCACAATCAAATCCTGGCTATTGCGGTTTGTGTGGCATGCGCCTGCATGACGGCGCCGGTCAGGCCATCGGCCGACGCGGCCGACGCGGCCGACGCGGCCGACGACAGTAAAGACTCGTTCGGGCTGTGGACTGGCACCCTGTCCATCGTGGCCGACGGACCGCGCAACGGCTGCTGGCCGGACTCTAGGCCCTGGGCCGAGGTGGTTCGCTTAGACGTCCGGGTGTCGGGCCCGAGCCGGGAGACCGGTCAGACCGTTGTTCTGGCCCAGAAGTCCGAGAACGTCGAAAGTTCGCTGCCGAAACTGGTTCTGGCCGACGTACCATTTGGCATCGACAACGTAGTCACCGTGACGGGATATTCCGCCGACAGCTTGGTTCCATCGTGGTTCGGCAGGCAGCGCGACGTAGCTGTGACCCAGGGCAGCATGACCGAGATCAATGTGGTTCTGACGAAGATCGGGGAAGACACCTGCCTGACAACCCCCGCGACGCTCACACAACGCGTGTTCCCCGCGACGGCGGTGCTGGGAGACGGTCGCGTGCTGGTCACGGGCGGCTTTTCGAAGAGCTTGGGTCAGGCAGACGGTTCGTTCGAATGGGTGTCCCCCGAAAAGAACGCCTACCTGTATGACCCCTCGACTGGCGCCGTTACCGAGGTTGGCAGCATGACCTCCCCGCGTGCCGGCCACGGCATGGTGTACGTGCCTCTGCCGGACGGCGAGAAGGTGCTGGTCTTCGGCGGAGTGAACCGGGCGACCTTTAGAAGCGACCTCAGTTTCCCGCTATCGATTTCCACCGAAGACAGCCTCAGTTCCTACGAGGTCTTCGACGTCGCCTCGAAGACATTCCTTGAGGCCGGCAACGACTACGCGGGCCGACCCAAGCAGATGCTGCTGCCGCGCGCATTTCCTTCCTTATCGCGGCTGTTCGACAACACCGTCCTGGTCACTGGCGGCGGCCGCTGGCCGCTGGACACCGCGAGCTACGCGACGGCCGAGCTGTGGGCTCCATACGGCGACAAGGACGAAAACGGCGCCAACCCCCGGGGCGGACTGCTGGATCTGCGAAATGGCCTGGCCCAGAACCGACAGCACGCCGGCGCGACGGTCGTGAAGCTGGAAGACACTCCCCAGGGCCTGTCTCGCTTTCTGATTGTCGGCGGCACGACGAATTCCGATGCCGTCGTCGAGATCTACACCCAGTCGTCCCGGCAGGACCAGGGGGCCAACGGCGCCTTCCGCTCGCACGCAGTCAGCGGCCTGCCCCTTCTGTACTTCCCGTCCGTGACGTCGCTGCCGCCTTCAGAGAACAGGGACAAGAAGTTCCTGGTGGTTGGCGGCGCTATTTACAACAACGGTAAACTGGCGGAACCACAGTCCCAGGCGTGGATACTGACGGTGAATGTTGAGGACAACATTACAGCCGAGGTCATGGAAGCCCCGTGTGCGTCAAGGTTCTTCCACCAGGCGGCCGGATCCGACAAGTCAGACCGGGCGGTGCTGATGGGCGGATACAAGGACTTTTCCGGTGCAGTGAACGGGGACCTGTGCGGATTCGATTTTGGAAGCATGACGTTCACGACCCTGCAGGACCCTGGCCCCGGGTTCGGCGCCAGGGTGGGATTCGTTCTGCAGCGACTGGACGACGACAGACTGCTGGTCGTGGGAGGCACGCGGGACAAGGCATTCCAGACGGATCCGGCCGGCGTGTTGTCCCTGTATACCCCACCGAACCTGGAGATCGACCTGGCGCAGCCCTAGAGCTGGTCTCACCATCATCCCCAGTTGTCCTGCCCGAAAACCCCGCAAAATTGGAAAGATAGAGTTTGAGGCCATCGTAGAACTCGGGTAAAGTACCGGATGATATATATGCCGATACCCGTGTTGTACATCTGCCTCAGACCCTACGTTTTCGACTGCCACGGCGTGTTCGGTCAGGGGAGGTTGTGATGATTCAGACTCGACGTTTAACGACGTGTCTTTTCGTGCTGCTGGTGCCTCAGGTCTTTGCCTGTGGCGGCGCGACCGATGCAACTGACCCTGGACCTGCCGACCTGACTGCCAATGTTACTGTGGATGCGGAAGTTGTCACCGACGTCTCCCCGGACGTGCCACCCAGCGGCCCCCGGAAATTGGACATGCTGCTGGTGGTGGACGACTCGCCCTCGATGTGCCAGGAACAGTTGAACCTGGCGCGCTCGCTGAAGGCGTTCCTGGCGGCGTTCCAGCAGGTGGTCGATATCGACCTGCAGGTCGCTGTCACGACTACCAACGTGTGCCCTGTCGGCAATCCCCAAGGAATCCGCGGGCAGTTTGTGTACAGGCCAGCAACGTCGCTTCCACCGGGCTGCGTCGAGAAGCGCACGATTCCCTGCCTGACGGACGCCCAGTGCCAGGAATGGTCCTCGAACAATCCAGGGAACCCGTTACCTGACGCAGCCGGGTGGGTGTGCGAAGCGAAGCCGGCCAGCGATCAGTGGACGTGCGATACAACGCCCGAGGTCAAGACGGCCCAGGGCGCCGATGACCATTACGCCGGCGACTACCTGTTCACGGTTGCCACCAGGTGCCGGTACAAGTGCGACAAGGACGTCGACCCAGGGAAGTGCGCTACCGTGTTCGGAGATCCATCGTATACCTGCCTGTACCCGGGAGGCGATGGCACCCAGGCAGGCTGCATCGTTCCCCCGGCGACCAGCGAATGCCCTGCGGCACCAGGGCCGACGATCCTGAACAGCACGGTGGCGGACCAGTGGCTGAAGGAATGGATCGCCGGAAACTGGGCGGGCGCGGCAGACTGGGATCCACAGTGGAAGCAACTTCCGACCGGCGACTCGACAATAGATATCGCTGCCCGCACGACGGCTAGGGCCTCGGTGTATGAACTGCTATTCCGCTGCCAAGTCACAGTGGGCGCCGCGCAAATCCTCTGCGGCAACCAGGAACAGGGCCTCCGGGCAGCTTGGCTGGCCCTGGACAAGACCGGCGAGAATGCCGCCCAGGCCGCGGCATTCTTGCGGGGCGACGCCGATCTACTGATCGTCGTCGTCGGCGACGAGGACGACTGCTCGGCACCTGAGTACGAGAAGACTCCCGGCGTGTTCTCCAACGTGGTACCTGCCGAGAATTTCGGTTTCTGTGCCTGCCTGCGCGACGAGAACGGTTGCCTGCCCGACGGCACCTGCGACGCGACAAGATGCCTGACTAGCGGGAAGTTCGATTCGCTGAAGTGCCCGCTGTATTCCACCGCCCATCTCGCGAACATGCTGAAGACCCTGAAGGCCGATCCTGGCCGTGTGTACTTCGCGACCTTCGGAGGGGACGTTCTGACCGGGACAGATGGCAAGCCGGACGCCACGCTGGGACTGTACGCCGCGAACAAGGACGTCGCGTCGATCCGCCAACGCTACTTCGACTGTAAGTGCGACACCAAGGCCCCCCGAACCGCGCCATTCAACTATGTCTGCCAGTCGAAGAACGGCCAGGCCGACCTGGGCCTGCGGAACCTGACCCTGGCCCAAGCCTTTGGCCAGCAGGGCGTGGCGATGAACCTCTGCGCGAACGATCCTTCGACGTTGATGGTTGAACTGGCAGGAACTGTCGCCACGAAGCTGACCACCTCAGCGAAGTAGAAGTGCCCCCAGGATTGTTTCTGGTTTCGTCGGGACGCCCCCCCCCCCGCAAGAATCTCGATCGTTCACGACGCGATTCGGTCGCCGATCAATCCCGCCCGAACCCGTTTCGGACGGCGGATGGAATATTTGCCAGCCACACCTGGCTCGCATAACGGCAGGACTACCGCAAACCTCTATTCGTTTAGATCAATGATTTTACAGGCCGAGTTAACGGTATTGGTCCTAGAACGGCCACCGTCCAAGCGCCTTCACGACCTGCGTAGGCATGTCGGACTGAAGCATGTCGAGCCCCCCGACATACAAGTCCGTCAGCAGTTTCGGGTCGCTGGCGAAGTAGGCCTGGAGGTCCAGCCCGAAACTGTTCGCAAGGGCCTTCCGGCCCAGTTCGTGGACGGTCTTCGGGGCGACGGATGTGAAGTCGTTCGGCGCCTCGGGCAATTCGTAGATATCAGGGGCTGGGGAAAATGCCTCGGTGGCGGCCTGAAGTTGTTCGGCCGTATCGGGCCTCACCTGCAGGCGGGCCTTCGGCTCGAGGGCGCGCACCTCCTGCAACTTCGCGATGTCCCCGGATGAAAAGAAGACCTGGTCCAGCATGCCCTTGTCCCGCACAATAGGCACGACCAGATCCATTCGGCCGGTCTTGAGGTCCAAATCCACGAAGAGCCGCCCCTTTACCAGGTCCAGGGCATCTTCAAAGGTCGCAACCCGCTCGCAGGCAAAGTCGCCACCAGAAATCACCTTGTCCATTTGAAAGGGCATCTGCAGGATTTCAGCCAGTGTCAGGTCGCTGACCGTACCGGTGCCGACGAGGATCGCGTCCACGTCCCCGTTGTGGAACACCACCAGTTTCTCGTCCTTCGTCTCGCGCACGTCCAACTCGATGCCGTCGAGGCCCGAGACAATAGCGGCGCGTATGGCGGCAAGGCTGTTCTCGGGGGCCAGCGGGCCCAGATCCCCGCCTGTCGCTCGATGTCCCACAACCATCGGCAGCCGGCAGGTAGGGTCGATCGGGCAGGTCAGGGGTACCGGCGAGACCCGGCCCGGCAACTTCGTAATGTCGTAGGTGCAGTCAAAGAGGCCGACTGGTGGCACCGGGGGTTTCGGGGGGAGTTGGGGCTCTTCGATTTCTTCCACGAGCGCCTCGGTGGATCCATCGGCAGGCGTCTCAGCAAGGTCCAGAATGGCGGCAACATCCGGATCCGGCGCGACGTCGATTACCACCTCGGTGGGCGCGTCCGCCATGTCTATGGCATCCGAGGCATCCGAGGCATCCGAGGCATCCGTGGCATCGTCTGCATGACCCGCGCGGCCGGCGCATCCCAGCGAAACCAAGACTAGTAGCGATAGGAGGCTCGTTGAACTAGAAACCCGGGGCATCAAGCGCATACCACACCTCCCGACACACCCTACCGGCCATGACCAACAGGGTCAAGATAGATAAAAAGGGGTTTCTTGAGCCCATAGAATTCGCGCGGCATCGTCAGCGAGGCCGCGGACGGTATCGCGCCATAACGACAAATGCCACGAATTCATGTCGGACAAAGTTTTGGCCAGGGACACCCGCGCCCGCCCGGCCACACCTTGACACAACCAACCCGTCTCCTTACGCTAATCGAGGATCAATGACACGAGGTAAGGAGGCTCCATGTCCGTTGCTACTATAACCTCCAAGGGACAGATGACTTTACCTAAGGACATACGAAACCTGCTGAAGGTCGGTCCCGGAGATCGCGTCCAGATCCGCGCCCGGGAAGACGGTGTGGTCACGATCGAACCCGAGACCCTGGACCTCAGGTCGCTGCAAGGACGGCTCAAGTCCCGACTCACACAACCGGTGACCCTGGAACAGATGGACAAAGCAATCCGCAGTAGCGGAGGCAAACGATGATCGGTCTCGACACGAACGTTCTGGTTCGTTTTCTTGTTGAAGACGAACCGGCTCAGGCCCGACTGGCGTTGCAACTGATCGAGAGGGAGATCGCCGCCTGCAAACGGCTCTTCGTGTCGCAGATAGTGCTGTGCGAGTTAGTCTGGGTTCTTGCATCCGCCTACGAGTTTCGGCGCACCGAAATCGTTGGCGTGCTGGCGGACCTCCTGCGATCGCGGGACCTGGAAATCGAGGACCGCGACGCCGCGGTTCGTGCCCTGGACGCATACGCGAAAACCAAGGGCGACCTCTCGGACTTCCTTATCCTGGAACGCGCAAAGGCGGCAGGTTGCAGGACGGTAGCGACGTTCGACAAGGCTCTGCTGGAACGACCCGGATTCGTTCGCCCCTGACCCGCCGCCAATTGGACGACCCCCTAGTCACTCATCAACAGTCCGGCTAGGTTGAATTGCTTGCTTTTCCAGCCCTCGCCAAGCAGGCTGCAAAAACACGAATCGACTACTCCAGGCACTGTTCTGTTTGGCCATGGCAACGTTCAAGTCCAGGGAGGAACTGGTCCTCGAAGATCACATCGCCTCGTAGGCCCTGGCCAATTCGACCGCGAAATCCTCGAAACGGGTCGACGTGGTGTTCAGCGGGCCGCGTGCCTCCAGCGGCTTGGCCACGCCCTCGTTGAATGCCCGTGCCATCTCGGCGTACAGGCCGGCAACGCTTGCGGACAGGCCCATGGAGACCAAGGCCCCGGTGAAGTCCGCATAGGGGAACTGCACATACTGGAGATCCGGTTTGCCAATCCGCGCCCCCAGGATGCGCGTCGCCTCGGCCTGGCTGAGGTCCCGTTGACCCAGCAGTTCGCGTACGGTCAGTCCCTTCCAGTCGCGGGTCAACAGCGCACGGGCGGCCGCCGCTGCAATGTCCCGGCTGGCGATCATCGGAAAGGGCACGTCCGGCACGATGGCGCCGCCGTTGATTCCCTTGTGCTTGATAAGACCCAGGTTCGGATAGAAGTTCTCGAAGAAGAACCCGGCACGCAGCGCCAGGACGTTCACGCCCTCCAGTCGCCGGAAGCGCTCCTCCTGCGCATGAAGGCCAGCGATTGGGCCGGTCCCATCCGGGAGGTTCGCCCCCACGCTGCTCAGAAACACGACGTACCGGACGCCGCTGTCGCGAACCGCCGTGGCGATGGCCTCACCCTCGCGGTCCTGCTTCGCCCGGAAATCCGAAGCCTGTGGATCCGGTGGAATCATGGCATACACAGATTCGGCCCCGCGGAACGCTTCGGTCAGATAGCCCGCGTCGCCCGCATCGCCGACCCGCACGTCGGCACCCGCCTCCTTCAACGCCGCCAGTTTGCCGGCGGACCGCCCCAGCACCCGAACGTCAACGCCGCTCTTCAGCAACGACTCGCTGATGTTCCCACCGGTATTCCCGGTTGCACCCATGACCGTAATCATCGGAAGGGCCTCCTTGTTCAACCACGGAATTCACTATGCGTATGGACTGGGAAGGGGGCAAGCTAATCGGCCGGTAAGTCACTGTTTCCAGATGGTTCCCGCGGGAGTCCAGCCGGAACCAGCGTGCCATGGGGACGCACCTTTGGACCGCATCGTCGGCGCTGTGATGGTGAACGCGGCCAGGATTTCAGCGCGGATGGAATTTTGGCCAGCCACAGCCGGTGAGGCGCATCAGAACATCCACCTTCGCTGCGTCCAGAACCACGTTCGTACGCATCGTCGCCCCACGCGTCGAAGACCAGGGTCCGGGAGCTCTGGGTCCCCACGTCGATGGCCAGGAACGCGTGCTTCATCGCGTCCCTCCGATCAGGTCACCCGCTCGAACCCGGCGAACCACGCCCGGCACCGCGCCAGGTCGGCCGCCGTCGCGAACCCCGCGGATGCGAACTCGGCCTTGCGCCCCAGCGCCTCGGCCTTCCGGGACCACGTCGGGTTGTAGGGCAGCAGAGCCACGTGCCTGAACCCCAGACCAGCCAGGTGCCCGGCCCACCCGCGCAGATTCTCGTCCGTGTCCGTCACGCCAGGCACCAGGGGGATCCGGGGCAGCACGTGCCGCGGCGCCGCCCCCGAGGACGGCGACAGGCGACGCAGGTTGTCCAGGATCCGCGCGTTGTCCGCGCCGCACCAGCGGCGGTGGGCCTCGCCGTCCAGCAGTTTGCAGTCGAAGAAGACCGCGTCCAGCCACGGCGCCAACCGCTGCTCGAACGCCTCGGACGCGAACGCGCCGCAGGTCTCGACCAGGGTGTGGATCCCCCGCTCCCGGCAGCGTTGCAACAGGCTCGACACCCACTCCAGGTACAACGTAGGCTCGCCGCCGGTCAGGGTCACGCCCCCGCCCGAGTTCCGGAAGAACGGAACGTCCCGCTCGATGACCTCCATCGCCTCGCCCACGGTCACGGGTCGCCCCATCTGTCGCAGGGCCCCCGACGGGCATGCGTCCGCGCACTTGAAACACAAGGTACACCGCCCCCGGTCCAGGCTCGCCCCGGTGCCCCCTGGCAGAGCGCCCTCGGGGCAAGCCGCCGCGCAAGCCCCGCACTCCACGCACTCCTCGCCAAAGAACGCCAACTCCGGCCCAGCCTGCCGGCTCTCGGGGTTGTGGCACCAGGCACACGCCAGCGGGCAGCCCTTCAGGAAGACCACGGTCCGCAGGCCGGGGCCGTCGTCGCAGCTCCCCCGCTTGAACTCCAGAACCGTGGCGATGTCACCGGTCACATTCATGCGCGGTACTCGGCGCGCTCGACCAGTTCCAACTGGAGGTCCCGGTTCAGGGTCACGAAGTAGGCGTTGTATCCGGAGATGCGCACCAGGAGGTCCCGGTGCCTGTCGGGGTAGGCCATCGCCTCCCGGAGCGTGTCCGAGCCGACCACGTTGAACTGCATCTGCATCCCGCCAAGTTCGATGTAGGTCTTCGCCAGCGCCAGCAGTTCGTCCACCGCCTCGGCGTGCCCGCCCCCGGGCCGCGGCACCACCTTCACGTTGAAGGCGATGTTGTTCGTCATGCTGCGCGGGTCCAGACGCGCGACATCCCGGATCGGGTCCAGGAGGTGCTTCGAGGCCATGGCCGACGGGGTCAGCCCCGGCGTGAAAGGCTTTCCCTTCCGCCGCCCAGAAGGCAGCGCGCCGCTAAGGCATCCGAAGGCGACGTGGTTCGACATCGACCAGAAGCCCGCGGTGTAGGGCGCATCGCGGTGGTTGCGGTGGGATGCCAGGAGGTCGTGGGTAAAGCGGGCCATGCGGTTCGCGGTCGCCAGCGCCTCCTCGTCCCCCGACCCGAACTTCGGGACCCGCGTGCAGATCAGGGCATGCAGCGCCGGCTCGCTGGCAAAGTCGGTCCGCAGCGCCTCGGCAAGCGCCGCGAAGGTGACCCGCTTGTCGCGATAGACCAGCTGCCGGATCGCCGTCAGCGAGTCCACGACGTCGGTCAGCCCGATGCAGGCGACGCCCGTGGTGTTGTAGCGAGCGCCACCCCGGGTCACGTCGCGGCCCTTTTCGAGCGTCCCGTCGATCAGGGCCGACAAAAGCGGCGTCGGGCGGATCCGCGCGTGGGCCCGACCCAGCATGTCGTTGTACTCGCACATCCGGTCCACCAGGAACCCAAGCTGAGCCTGGAACGCCGCCTCGAAGTCCTCGAAGCGCGGGAAGGCGCCCCCCGCTGGGTCGCCGGTGGAAGGCCCGACCTTCCAATCCATCAAGGGGTGCCGGCCGTCGTTCAGAGCCATCTCCAGCGCCGCGACGAGGTTCAGCATGATGTTTCCGGTGTGCCCGAAGTGCCTCCCGCAAAGCGTCGGTTCCACACACCCGGTCGCGGCCCAGTCCCGGAGGTGCTCGGGGGGGTACGAAAACTCGGTCAGGGCCTGCATCACCGCCGCGTCGTTGTGGATCGACGGAGTCGCGGTCGTCACGAGGTTCACCTCGCACAGGCGCCGCAGGTACGTTTCCGAGTTGATGCCCTGGTGGTACCGGGCGTTCACGTTAGGGTCCCGCAGGCCCAGCATCTCGGTGACCTTCAAAAGCACGAAGGTCATGTCGTTGACGCCGTCGCGGCCGTCGGGAGTCACGCCGCCCAGGGTCACAGCCTGGTCCGACGAGCTGCCACCGAACAGGAAGTTCCCGATGTCCGGCACCAGGGGCAGGTGGTCCGTGCAGCGCAGAAAGAAGCACCCGGTCAGCTCGATAGCCCGGGCGATGGCCTCCCGCCGCCCCTCCGGCCCCGCCGCCTCCAGGTCCGCCTCGAAGTAGGGATGGAGCCACTGGTCGAGGCGACCGAGGGACAGACCGGCGTTGGTGTTCTCCATGTGCAGGGCGACCCAGGCCAGCCAGATCGCGGTCAGGGCCTCCTGGAGCGTACGGGCCGGCTCCCGTGGGACGCGCTCGCAGATCTCCGCGATCCTAAGAAGTTCCCCGCGTCGAACCGGGTCAGTCGCGACCTCCGCCTCCCGGCTGGCGGTCCCGGCCAGGCGCGCCGCGTAGGTCTCCAGCCCCTCCAGCACGATCCCCATCGCCTCGAAAAGATCCCGGCGGTCGCCGTCGGCCTGGTCAGCCGCGTCCCGGGCGGCCCGGATCTCGTCGGCCATGCCCCGGGTACCCAGGCGCAGCAGGCGCGGAAAGTCGGCAATGGTGTGCGAGATCGCGACCGTCTTCCAGATGAAGTAGACAGCGAAGCGCTCGTCCAGGCGCTGGCCCAGTGGCTCGCCGTGGTTGCGCCGGACGTCCTCGCGGACGTTGCGTTTTTCCCAGTATGGGAAGACGTCGAAGTGCAGCAGGCGGCGCGTTTCGTCGCTGATGTCGTAGGGGTTCAGCTCCCGCTCGGCGACCGACAACAGTTCTCCCCAGATCGTGGTGCCGTGGGTATCGGGGTAGAGCACCACACCGATCTCCTCGGCGGTGGTCGTGCCCGGCAGCAGGTCGTTCGGGCGGATCCGCGCCGCCTTGTGCTCGAGCACGTGGCGTAGGATTTGGGCCTGTCGCAGTTCCGGGACCCAGGGCCGCCCCTCCCCGTCGGTCTCGAAGCCGTTCCCTCGGCACCACTCCGTGACCAGCCGCGCCCGCTCGGCACATAGCACCGGCCGCCGCGTAAAGTGTATCTCCCGGAACGCGGCCAGGCGCGGGAAGTCAGCCAGGGACCAGGCCGACAGGCAGGGGTCGTCCAGGAAGCGCACCGCGTCACACGGGGCAGCCGAGAGGCGCTCCGAGGCCGATCGCGCATCATGGGCCGTCCGCGGCTGCAAAACGGCCGCCGGGCGCAGCTTTTCAGCCTGGCGCACCCGGTCGTCCACGGCCCGCCGCGCCTTCGCACGACGCCGGCGCAGGGCGTCGTGGCGACCTTTCAGCAGCAGCGACAGGAAGAAGTTGAACTTGTTCAAGGTGGCGAGGTTGCCGCGCGTCGAAAGCTCGCTGCGCAGCAGCATGTTCATCACTTCCTCGGGCGTGGCGCTGAGCATCCGCCGCAGGCACGCTGCGTCCCGGAAGCAGAGTACCGTGTCCGCGTCGTCGGGGACGCCTGGAGAGACGTTGGCACGCCCGTCGTGGAAGTGGATGGACGCCCGGACCGAGTCATCGACAGTGCGGATCCCTACCCGGAAATCCATCCACCCGTCCACCCCAAGAAAGTGGGCCCGGACGCGGGGGCTCAGGCGGATCGAGAGCGACATGGCGCCCAGCAGGGCGCGGACCAGCAGCGAAGTTCCCGAGGGTCGGTGCATCTTCCTCCCGCGGGGAGACGGCGTGCGCCCGGCGTCACCTCTCTCCCGTCATTCGATCCTGCCTCTCCGATAAGGCAATGATCCGTCGGAGCAATCGTGCCACGGACCGCCACATCTACGGAAGGGAAACCTTGGAAGAGTGCGCAGTAATAGTCCATTGCGATTCCCGCCCAGGACCAGGATAGCCGTGACAGGCCTTGGTGAAAATGTGGTGGGCCAGGTGGTGGACCGTTTGTACCCCAGACTCATCACCTGGCCATGGTCACCGGGAACCTCACCGGGACGCCCTCTTCGATTTCCCCAGCCTTCTACACGAACAGCCGATCAGGTCAGCCAGCTAAGTCCTGGGAAGCTTTCGAACAGGCCGCAAGACGACGCAGCCCCCGCGCTCCTCAATCTCGATCTCCATGCCCGCCGCCCAGCCATGGGAGGCTCGTATTCCCTTCGGGATCACTATCTGGCCTTTCGACGAAACCGTTGTCTTCGTCATCGGGCACCTCCGTAAGACGGAAGTAAGATGGCGCTCTCGGTAACAGGTTTCAAGTGAACCGTATTCATCCCTTAGGACCATGCCGAAGACTTACGAGCTCGAATGTAGCCACAGATTTGCGGTGTGGAGGAGTTGCGTCACTTGGCGGTGCATGGGTTGCCGCCAACGACAATAAAGGCAGGGTTCATGTAGTTCGGAGTGATCTTCAGGCTCTTGTCGGGGTTCTCAACGGCCGTAACAATGCCTTCAGGCCACAAGATGGTCGCCGCCTCCCACATGTCGCACAGTTTCATTGACTTGCCTAAAACATCAAGGTCTCGATCAAACACCATTTCGCTATTGATATAACACTTCAGGCGTGGGTAGCTGATGCCGAATCCGTGGTCCGACCAGTAGTGGACGCCAACCCGATACACGCGGCCGCTGACCGGCATGCGAAGGTTGACATTCTCGGGACCAGCACCATCGGTGTCATCACGGCCCAGCGAAGGATTGTTATCAGCATTCGGATCAACTGATTCCCACTCGGGCCTAGCGTTGTACCAGAACACGTCGTAGGGAGTGTCAAACCAGCCATCGGGCTTCCCGTCGCCATCAAGGTCCGGCCCTGAGGCATAGGGATGCAGGAAGTGCACGTCCATGTCCGAACCGGCGTCAGTGCCGCTGTTCTGCTGGTCGCTGTCCCCGGGAGTGTTCCAGGTGACCTCACAGTGGATGCCGCCGTCAGGCGTGACGGTGACCGTCTTGCAGACGGTAGTCTTGCACTGCAAGTCATTGGAACAGAAGTTGTTGTCGCACACGTCCAGGCAGTACGTGTATGTACCGCCGACGTTGACCGCGTGCGTCGGCTTCTCAAAGGCGGCATTGGGCTGCAGCGAAAACTTGTGTTCAGACGGCTGATCGACGGTCCAGGAATAGCTCTTGATCGAGCCCGAGGACGGCTGGCTGCTCTCGCCATGAAGGTGAATAGTGGCCTGTGGTCTTGCATTTTCGCCTTCCTCGATGAGGATGACCGGCGTAGGACAATCAACATTGACACCGAAGCCCGACAGCGGGATATCCTGCGTAACGAAGCACGTGTTGCTGGTCACCACGACCACCGCCGTGTCCAGGATGACCTGACCGGTTGAGGGTTCGATTGGATTCCTGGAATCAGGGCGATAGATCACCAGCAACTTGACCGACGCATTGATCTCGACAGTCACCGGAGCAGCGACACTAGGTGCGACGCCTCCGGGGAAATCCGTGAAATCCAGGGAGAAATCAGGACTGCCACCCGGGGTCTTGAACGCGATGCCTGAGATGACAAGCGCCTGGGTGCCGTTCGATTTGATCTCCAACTCTACCGCTGCGACATGTCCAATATTCTTGCCACCGAACTCTATCAACAACGGCGAAAACTCGAGGCCCGGCCACCCCGACGGACATACGTTGCTCTCGTCGCACGCACCTTCCGTGCATCCGTACTGGCACGTCTGTACGAAGGATCCCACGTTCCCGCACGAGTCATACCAAACAACGTTTCCGCCTAGACATGCCTTGTGGTCGTTCGCGTTGCATATGTCCGGGCCTGGATCCATCGGAGACACAGCCTCGTCGGCCACAGGGGTTTCCCCAAACGTGTCCGATGAAACAATCGTATCGAGACCGAGGTCCCCACGACTGTCTGTACTCGAATCCCCTGAATCAGGCCTCACTGGCGCTGTCATGCATGCAGTAATCGCGAACACAATGCTGCCCAGAACCAAGATGCCGACGCCTTTCATGACACCCAGTTGATTCATCAAGCGGAATTCCCCCTGTGGAACATCAACGACGCCGCCTCTTCGGTCGGAATTGAACCGTCGTCCGAAAAATGCGTGCCGTTGCCGTCGAACTTACGTCCGCATTTGGCGCAGACACGGGGCATTGGGTTAATCCTCCGGAAGGTAGTCTAGTTTAATCCAACGCCTTGGGATACCGCGAACTAGCCGTCCACCGACAATCATCATGACCATGTATGCGGGTGAATCCCAGGCGTTGTGGGTATAGTTGAAAAGGGAGCCGCATGCGCTGGCCCTGCTTCTGAAAGCCGTTTGACGACCGTCTCGAAATTCACCAACCGCAGGTCGTTCAGGGTAGAGAAATTGTCCAGGTTATTCCTTCCTCGTATAGCGTATTGAAATGATTGGATTGATTTACGGAACCTGAGCCGCCGGGGCCCGTAATCCAGGATGAGCCATTAAAGCAATCTACGAACAAACAATACTGCCCTGCTGTCGCGCTACAGCGCCCGTCTGCGGGACTCCTAATCTGGTGTATCCATAGCTGTGCTACAGGCCCACTCCAGCATTGGCTTGGGAGGTCCCCTTCAACGATTCCGTGCGTGCTCTCCCAGAGATAGCGATCAATCCTTAGCTTTGCTCCTGTCACTTTCGGCGGCTTGACGTAGGTCACGTATAGCCCGGTAGCATCGGCGTTCGTGTAGCTTCCATCCCAGACGCCATCGTTCCACGCCCCGTTCTTCGAATAGCTCCCTCCTCCCACGGCTCCACAGCTATTTGCCTCGGTCGCCGTCTCCTGGTAGCACGCGTAGACAGTACTGCTGTCGCACGCATCTCCCATGCCGTCGCCATCATGATCGACCTGGTCGGGATTGAGCACGGTTAGGCAGTTGTCGTCGCAAGAAGCGGGGAGGCCCAGGCCTTTACAAAGATAGTCCCCTGCCACGCCAGACGCGTCCCCATCGTCAGGAACCCCGTCGGCATCCGTGTCGGTAAGTAAGCATTTACCGTTTCCGTCACAAGTTCTTATTCCGGTGCACTTACCGCAACTTGTTCCGCAACCGTCGTCACCGCAGGCCTTACCGGTGCAGTCCGGCACGCACACGCATCCCGCCGAACCCTGGCACGCTTGGCCTGGTAGGCAGAGCGCGTCGCCGCCGTTGTCAAAGGTCCCGTCGCAGTCGTTGTCGAGACCGTCGCAAAGCTCGGCTGTTGACGGGTTTGGCGGGTCTGGCTCGTTAACACACTCGACGCCAGTGCCGTCGGCAGTGCAGGTGTACCTCCCCAGCAAACATGAGTCTGCATCAGGCCCGTCGCACGGTTCGCCCGCCGGGAAATCCTCGTCGGTCATGCCATCACAGTCGTCATCCATACCGCTGCAGGTCTCGCGAATATCAGTGATTATCTCGACCCCGCACGTGGCTCCTCGACCGTTGGCGCTGCACTCGAAAATTCCGTTCTTGCATTGATCCGTGTCCGGCCCGTCGCAGGGCTCGCCAAGCAGGAACTGTGCATCGATGACGCCGTCGCAATCGCTGTCGATGCCGTCACAAAGAGTCTCTACAAACTCAAAGCCGGGGACGACTGAGTAGTCGCATAACCAAGCGCCATCCACGCATGCCGCTGGGATGGTTGTTCCCGTGCAGATGCCCTTTCTGCGGCAATCGAATTCGGATGCCACCATCCCGTCATCCGTCTCTCCGTTGCAGTCGTTGTCCAGTAAGTCACACGTCTCGGGGGTTGACTGCGACTCGGAACCGTCGAAATTACTGCAAGTCGCCCGACTGCCGTCGATGCTACACTGCACCTTACCGATTCCGCACAGGCCGTCGCCCACGCATTCAGCGCCCATACCAAGGCCACGATAGGTGAAGCCATCATCGGAGGCGCCGTCGCAGTCGTCGTCCTCCTTGTTGCACTTTTCGAGCGACGGAACCCGCGACGAGCAGGCCGACCACTGCCCTGACGGGCTGCAAAGGCGCACACCATTGCAGGAGCCGAACTGGTTGCGGATCTCGCACGGGAATGCCATGTCCTTCAGTTCCGCGGTGCAAGCGCAATCGCCCAGGTTCGGCAGGCACTGGTTCTGCTGATCCTCTGGCAAGCCCTCTATATCCAGCAGCGTGCATGTAAAGCCGATCAGGCACGTTCCGGTTGGGCACGGCGTGGTGCAATAGCGGCCGCCCCCAGGCATCTCCAGGCAATGGCTTCCCGAAGTCGGGCAGTCCGAGCGCACCTGACACGCCGCGCACAGGCCCCCTGGGATCGGCATGCACATCGCGACGCCGGCATCGCCCGAAGCCAGGCACTGCAAGCCGGCAGGACAGCCGTCATCGCATCGACCAATGCAGACTTTCGCGGATTCAGGGTCGTTTGCAAGCCAGGGCAGGCAGGCACCTCCCAGACAGTTGGCATCGTCCGAACAGGCGCCTCCAACTCCGACCAAGGGAATGTCCACGCCTTGGCTGTCCTGAAGGTCATGGTTGACGTCGGAAACGACTTCGCTCAAATCCGGCAGTTGATCGTCGTCACAAGCATCCGCCGATTGATCTTGCGACGGATCAAATACTGTCATGTCAGGGTCGCTGCGGTCGTCTGATCCCTGATCGATAATCGTATCCGGCAGGTCGCCAGCATCCTTGGAATCGACCTCCTGGCCGTCGATAGGCGTAATGTCGAGGTCAGTCGCGCAACCGTCAGGCGCGGAATCCCCGTTCTTCACGCAGACACCATTAAGGCCAATCGCCGCCGGACAAGGAAGGCAGGACCAACCGCCTCCGCAATCGCCATCCACCGTGCATTGGAAGTAGATGTCCGAAGGAATGCCCTTGTAACAGGAGATGTTCAGGATGCATGCCGACATCAGGATCATCGCGACAGCCATCGAAATCGCGCCGTGACAGGTCAATGGGATTTTCATTACCAGAACCTCCCAGTCGCCTGAACGACCGCTCCGCCCAGAACAGGCCCCGCCGATAGGACGACCGATGCTGCCCACGGCTTGCCGCCCACTTCCACAATGGCACCAAGAGTATCCGTCTCGATGACAAGTGTTCCAGGAATCCTGTCCAGCACGTCCTGCAACCGCTGGCGAACCTTGGCCAGTCGGTACTGATCCTTCCCGTCGGATATGTATCGTCCGTAGTACTCGCGACCCCGAAAAATGTCGCCCTTCCTGTCGTGCAGGCTGCCAAGGTTGTACAGCAGCGCAGAATCGAGTTCGAGGCCGTAGGCCAGCTTGAACATGGCAATTGCTTCGTCGTGCTGGCCCTCGCTGGCCAGCACTTCCGCCGTGCGGGCGATGGCCTGGGCCGTGTCGCTTGAAGTCTGCCCTTGGGCCTCAATGGCATTTATGGACAACAGGAAGATCGACGCAACCATCGCTAGGCGGGGCGTCCTCGTAGACATCATGAACCTCTAATCCAGGTGGTTGATCCTCCGTGCAGCAGTCTAGTCCAATCAATATCGCGGGGGTAGACCGCCCCCTCAACGTGCGATTGCCATGTACCGACGCTCTTTAAAACTTGAATAAGTACGATGTGTTCTGAAGTGGGCGATACTGGGATTTAACCAGCGACTTCCACCGTGTGAAAATCAGACGGAGGCCTTGGAATCATTCAACTATTTGAAACTCTAGGGCTGGAAAAATCCCGCCTCACTGGCTGAACCGTCCCCAGACCGTCTTCACGCCAGGCGATCCCAGGGACGGGCGTTCGTGCAAAGAATGGTTCTTGCGCAGGTCGCTCTTGCAACTGTCTCCCGAGCGCACCCGCGAGGGTCTTCTGCACGAGTCAGCGAAGGCGGTCAGGCGCTCGCCGCGGGCCTCGACCATCCTGAAATTCACCAGCAGGACCGGAAAGCCCAGTTCCATGTTGAGAATCTCAGTCATGGTTCAACCCTCCGGGTCCTCACGGTCCAACGCAACGACCGTAACGACCAGCATCCAGTCCTCGAATGCGACGCGCATTAACGCCTTGCCCCCACAAACGACACTTTCCAAAGCGTTACATCAAGGGCGTTGGTCGGCATTGTCTGCGAAAGCCATGTGACTCCGCCATCTTCTGTATAATAAATCGCACTCATAGGCATATCCGGATTGATGGAAGCCATTCTTTGACCAACCGCCCAAGCGATATCGTTCGACATGGGGGAAATCCCCTCCAACATATAAGGCGGGTGATTCGTTTGGTTCGTCTGAAAGTTACCGTCAGTGACAGTAACACGAGCGGTGAAGCCTCCGCCTGTCAAGCTTCCGTTGAATGCAATCCAGATTACATTGGCGCTGGAGGCGCAGATGTCGTCATAATCGGCGTTGGCAACAAGAGTATCGTTTGATTTTGTCCAGGTATTCCCGCCGTTGGATGTCCACCAGAGATATCCATCCTTGTTCATCGCAGCCCAAGTCACTTGAGAACTGACAGCCGATACGACGATTGGACCTGTGCTTAGGGTATCCATGCCCGATAGTTTTTCCTGTCGCCAGGTGATGCCGCCATTCGAAGAGTGAATAACCCCCGTTTCTCCCCCCATGATGTCCACAATCCAAATATCCAAACCCACGACATCCATCCGGTTGATCTCTTGCACCGGAATGCTATTTCCGTCGACGTCCCGGACTTCGACAACTTTCCAACTCGCGCCCCCGTCGGTAGTGTGCAGCACGTCTCCCAGCAGACTGACCGCCCATGCCTCGCTAGAACTGACGCCCTTGATATTCTTGATATGCTGGGTTTTCATTCCACTTGGGAGTGTTTGAACTGTCCATTCATCTCCACCGTTGTCGGTATGCAGAATCGCACATTGCTTTGTTTCCGCACTCAAATCACCTCCCACGGCAGCCCATGCAACATCTTGATTAACTGCACTGATGTCGTTGCCAGCGTAGCCTTCGCATTCAGCCGGGAGAGTCTGCAAGACCCAAGCCGCGCCACCGTCGGAAGTCTTCAGAATTTTAACAGTTTGCGCATTTCCATTTTGTACATATCCAATTGTCCAGCCTGTGACCGGTGCAGGGCTTGCGTCGTCGCTGCAGGATACAATCATAAGCGACAACATCACGACCAGACAGGAAAGCAGCACTTTATGGGCGTTCTTGAACATATTTCTGTCCTTCATCACGATACCCCCGATTCACCCAATTCAGCTAACGCCTTGGACCTTCCATGCGCAAAGGGTTTTCTGACACCGAGTATCAGCGGCGATGCGGGGACGGTCAAGCAAGGTCTTCATGAACGGGAGACCCCACTCGACCTTTCCCGAAAGCGCCATGATTCCGGGCAGACGGAATTATCGGGAGGGACAAGTGCCGTCGGGAAGGAACCCGAGGCTTGATCCCTCGGGCGTCCCGTGCTCGAATGCGGCCCTGGATACGGGTCCCGGCCTCAAGGTGCAGGAGGTGTTGATGATGCTCCGTGGTCTTGCGATTTTTGCCGTGCTGGCGGTTGTCTTCTTAGTCTTCGCTCCCGGATGCAGCGGTTCGAGCAGTGCCGAATCCGATCTGGCCGTGGGCGCCGACACCGTGTCACCGCCGGATGCCGGTGACCTCGCTGACGCGGCCTTTGCAGACAGCGCCGATGTTCCACCTGCGGACATCCGGAACATGCGATATTGCGAGATCCTGCTCGTTACGATGGGCGACACCCTGGTCCACGTCGAGGTTTACAACACGTTCGGCATCAACGACTGCCCACAGGACCTGTGGAGCAAGGTCGATGCGACGCAGGTGGCGACCGACGCGGGCGTGACCCTCGCGGCGCTGAACGGCCCACGGTACTGGCTGATGGACGCCTTCGAGGTTGGTTCGTTCGTCGACCCGACGCCTCGCACCCTCGGCGGCCTGGAAATGCGCCACGGCGGGAGCATCGACGTCCCACTGGCGGACTTGGCGACCCTTGGCAAGACCCCGTACACGGGCACGACGGTCGAGCGGAACTCGACGGTCCGCTTCGACGCGGGCAAGAGCGTCTACGAACTCGTGGGGCCGGACGGGAGGATCTACGACATGCAGTCGTACAGCGTGCAGAAGGTGGCCCAGACCGAGGCCGACCTCGTGACCCTCGGCTCCCGACTCACGCTGCCCAAGGGATGGATGTACCGCACCCGGACCCTGACGGCCCCACTGGAAATCACGGCCATCGGGGGCTTCGCGACCATTATCCAGGACGACTTCGCCAACAGCTACCAACTTTCGGGCCAGTGACCATCCTGCCGCAGGCCGCAACCAATATCCCCGACTTTTCGGGGTGTCCCTAGCCAATATTCCATCCGCGTTGAAATCCTGGCCCTGCGCCAGCAACTCGCGACCCGCGAGAATTTCGATCGTTTACGACGCTATTCGGTCGCCGATCAAGCCCGCTCGAGCCTGTTTTCGACGGCGGATTGAATATTGGCGAGGCACACGTAACAGAAAAGTGGTGGACCGTTTGCTACCCTCGAACGCCGCCGAAGACTTGCCTCCACACGTCGTAATGTGTGAATTAGTGTGTAGAGGTGATGAGCATGGCGACGAACCTTGCACTGGACGACCGGCTGACCGGGTCGTGCTGGTCGGCCCCATACGACAGGAGTTGTTGTCTGGCGTGCGGGAGGGTGCGGTTTTCAACCGCCTGCGCGAGCGCTTACGGGATTTCGACGACGAACCTCTGACTACCGAAGACTTCGAAGTCGCCGCCCAGGCACACAACGCCTGCCGCAAGGCCGGGGTTGCCGGGTCCGCCATGGACTTCCTGATCTGCGCCGTGGCACAGCAGAGGCAGATCGCGGTGTTCACCACGGACAAGGATTTCGAACGGTACGCGTCGGTGCTTCCGATCCGGTTGTACGAACCAGAGGCGGTGCATGGCAAGACCAAGGGCCCCTGATGGAGGAATGGAGGGCGACCAGATCACTTGGCCAGACGTGGAACGTAGAGCTGTTGAGGGAAAAACGTGGTGCTGACGGGAGCCTCTGACGGAAAGGACATCACGACCGCCATCAACGCTGGTGTGTACGTGCTGGTTCTCGAATTTCGCGACCCAGTGCGAGTCCGTGTCGGCGCCCTCGGGTTCCTGCACTTCGAGGCAGGTTCGTACCTCTACGTCGGCAGTGCCCGCCGGAACCTTCGGCAACGGGTTGCACGACACCTGGCGGTCGCCAAGCGGGTGCGGTGGCACATCGACTACCTGACAACGCACCCTGGGGTGCGTGTCGTCGGCGCCGTTATGGTGCAGAACATGTCGCTGACGGAGTGCAACCTGGCCAAGAAGATCGGACTGGACCTTGACGGCACCGTGCCCGTGCCCGCAGTCGGGATGTCGGACTGCCGCAACCGGTGCCCGGCGCACTTGTGGTGGCGTCGTCGGCCAACCACCCTGGACGAGGTCGTGGCGGTGCTGCCGGGGTTGCTTGTCGTTGTTGTCAACGAAACCGTCCCCAGGACCGCACCCGCGATTGTCTTCTGAACGAGTCGGCGAAGGCGGTCATGCTGCGTGGTCCATGGTGACGCGCAGGGGTTCCCGACCTGGAGAAGCAGGAAGGGCTCCAGAAGCTCCTCGACATGCTGGGCCCGCGCCTGGCCGATCCCCTGGGAACGTGCAGGACCCCGACTCGGTTCTGGATTATGTCATGGCGATCCATCACGCAGCCCGCTCCTCCCCTACCAGCAGGTCCGCCGAAAGTCCGAGTCCGGCCCTCAGCCGCCTGATCATCGCCAACGTCAACGGTCGCTTCCGGTTCAGAACCTCCGACACGCGCGCCCGCCCGCCGATCATCGGTTCCAGGTCGCGCCGAGTCAGACCCTGCTGCTCCATCCGGAAAAGAATGGCCCCGATCGGGTCGGGCGGCTCGATCGCATGGTGCTTCGCCTCGTAGACGTCCACCAGGGTCACCAGCACCTCCAGGGCCTCGCTTTCCGAAGTTCCCTCTCGGCTGCCCCACAGTCCATCGATCCGGGCAAGCGCCAGGGCGTGGTCCTCGTCGTTCCGAATCGGCTGGATGTCCATCTTCTACTCCCTCCAGGGCTCACAGGGAACCCACATCCAGATCATCGTATTCGCGGTGGGTGCCGACGAACTTCACCCAGACCGCCTGGCCTGGGAACCAGATCTTCGCGATCAAGCGGTACTTGTTCCCGCCGATATTGAACACGACCCTCTCCCCGTCGATCACGCTCGCGTGCCTGTACCGGGCCTTCACGTCTGCCATCGACGACCAGGTCGCCCGGCTCACCTCGGCGAACCACGCCTTCAGCGACAGCTCGGCGTCCGAGTGCCCCGCTTCCCAGAATTCCTTCAGCGTCTTTCGAGCAATAATCCGCATCAGCTCCACCTTGGGAACAACAGTACGCCGTTCCCATCTTGGGATCAAGTGGAAGGTTGCTCGTCCTGAACAATTCGCCCGTTTGATCGAAGCCAGGCCCCTCAACAGCGCGTCTGACGAAATTGAGGAGAACAGGAAAGTGTCACGATTTCAACGCGGTCGGAATTTTTGGCTAGGGACAGGCAGTCTAATCGAATCCAACGCCTTGGGATACGGCGAACCGCCGTCCGCCGATGGCCCTTGTGACCATGTAGCCGGGTGAATCCCTGGCGTTGTGGGTATAAATTGATTGAGGAGCCCCATGCACCGGGCCTGGTTCTGAACACCGTTCTGCGTGTTGCCAACACCATCGCGGACCTAGACTACGTCGGCAGCATGCGCGCCGTTCGCTTGTCCCAAGCCATCCAGTTCCTGGTACTCGACAACTGGTCCCGACAGAACGCCTTCCAAACCCACAGCCCCCAGGCGAATCGACAGAACATTACTTGCACTTGTTGAAGTCGTCGAGCTTGGCGGCGTTCATCTGGCAGTCGATCTTCGCCTTGGTGGTGCTGTCCTTAACAGCCTTGTCCAGGTACGCAGCCAGATCCTTGTCCACCTGGGCCTTCGTGTCCGAATCGGCCTTCGCTTTCGCGTTGGCAGCGGCCTTGAGGGCGTCAGCCTTGGCCTTGTTCAGGCTGGCGAACTGCGGGGCGAAGCCCTGAGCCGCATCGTTCTTCTTCCAGTTGAACTCTTCGTCCAGCTTCGCTGCGGCGGCAGCGCTTGAAGCCTCGGCCTTCTTGCCCTTCGCCTTCGGCAGGGCGTCCTTCGCCTTGGCCTGCTCGTCGTCGATCGCCCTCAACGCCCAGGCCTGAGACCTTTGAAGCGCCTGCAGCTTCTGGGTAAAGTCAGCGTTGATCTTAACGGCCGGGTCTACGTCCACGGAAGCCGGGCTCGCCGCCTTCTGCAATTCGATGAGCTTCGCGTAAGCCATCTTGATTTCGCCCGGAGAGACCAATTGGCTGGCAATAGGATCAACCGAGGGCTGAGGATCTGCAACTTGGGTAACGTTCAACCGGCCAGCCAATGCTACGACTACGGCCACTACGGATAGAAGTGCAATTGCCAGAACTGCCGGCAACCGCCAAGACTTCCGGCTCTGACTTGGTTCTACCACCGTTTTGACAGAATCAACCTTGCGTCCTTCCTTGGCTGGCTCCAGAGCTGAATGAACAGGCATTTCGCGAGGTTTAGCACCAGCACCAGGCAGGTCCAGACCAATTAGTGATGAGTCTGCATCTTCCTGTTTCGGAACTAATTTCACGTTACCAGGCGTAGGCGAGCTGCGCTCAATTCCAGACCCATTATCCATGGCAGGCTTCTTACCGGTCACCGAATTCAAGTCAATTCCAAGGCGCGTTGAATCGGCCGAGTATTCGGCCATGTTCTGCGACTTTGGCAGCAGCGGCCGGGTATCAACCCTGCCCAGAAGTCCTGCCAGATCGGCACCGTCTGCCGGGCGACCTTCAGAGGCGCGGGACAGCGTACTCATCGTCAGGTTGGCAAGCGCAGTCGGGGTAAGAGCGGCAAATTCGCGCACATCCGG
>CAIZWN010000083.1 GCA_903936705.1 uncultured Myxococcales bacterium | reverse complement strand
TGCATCCGTATTGGCACGTCTGCGCCAAGGACCCTACGTTCCCGCACGAGTCGTACCAATAAACGCTCCCGCCTGAACAAGCCTTGTGGTCGTTCGCGTTGCAGCACGTTCCCGAAACACACCCGCCACCAGTGCCACAGGTTGTGCCATCAATCGCATTGCTCCACACCGAAGTGCTCTTCGTCGTGTTGCATACCTGACAAGATTCACCGGCATTTGCCTGCGCGTCCCCATAGCAAATCCCCCCAATCAGGCATTGACCCGATAGAAGCGTATTGGTGCACCCACCCAGGCCGTCGCAAACGTCTGTCGTGCACTCCAGTTGGTCGTCACACAAGTAATCGGTCCCCTTGCACCCTGCGTCCCCTGCCCCACCCAAGACGCACTGGTCCTGCGAAGTGCAGGAATTTCCATCGTCACACGGTTTTGCCGTCACGTAGGTCCAGGACGTCGCACTGGCCAATGGCATGCATTGCAGGCACTTCCCGTTCATTGTGCCGCTGGCGTAACAACCCCCGGCAATCATGCAATGCGCGGACTGAAGGACATTTGTGCATCCCACATCCGGATCGCACGTATCGGTCGTGCATCCCATGCCATCGTCGCAGGCAAGCACCCCAGTTCCGACGCACACCCCAGCCTCGCACGTCTTCGGCTGTACCCAGACAAGACCATCACAGGCTCCAGCCGGGCACAATCCGCAGTCCTTTCCGCATCCGTCCTCCCCGCACTGCTTCCCGGAACAATTCGGGATGCACGATTCGCAGACTGCTGTCTCATACTCAACTTTGCACCCATACTGGCAATCGGCGACTTTGTCGCCTTTCGTCCCGCAACTGTCGAACCAGCATACGGCCTGATCGCAGCATGCCTTGTAGTCGTTGGCTTTGCAGACGCACTTTCCCAACTGGCAGGCCTTCCCATCCGTACACTTCCCGCAGATCTCACCGCACCCATCGTCGCCGCACTCCTTGCCGTCACAGGCCGGAAGGCATGCATCCAACTCTGTCAATGTGTCAAAAGGGTCAAGAAGGTCCGGGGGAACGGTATCGGTAAGCGAAAAATCACGTTCACTTTGATCGTCAGCGTCCTGGATAACGCCGTCCTTGATGCCGTCAGCATCCCGCAAGTCCTCCCCCGGGTTGGCAAGGTCCATCGTCGGACCTGACGAGCCCTGACATCCCATACCCAGGAAGCCCACAGCAAACAGCACGACATAGGTCCTCATAAATATCCTCATACGTTCATCCGTCGGAAGTCATCGGGGAAAATACCCACCGCGCACAGGTTGGAATCTTGGGAAGTTGACCACAGAAGGCGGCGCCCAACAAGGAACAGAAATTCAAGTCCCTTGAAAAAGAAGCTCTTCGGTGGTTGACGTGTTCATCAACCACCGGAGGATCGTGGCGCAAAGGGCAAGATCACTACTTTGATCGGTTCCTTGAACTGCGCTATTCTTCAGGCATGAAAATACCAATTCGACCGAAAGTGATCATCCGTCGGTGTCCGGATTATGACGTCCAGCGGATCCGCTCGATCATCCGCGAGGGACTCGAGGAACTGGACCTTGTTCCGCATGGAAGAACGTTGGTCAAACCCAACACCGTTGCGTCAGGGGACTCGTTCCCGCATGCCTACACTCGACCCGAGTTTCTGGAGGGCGTGCTGCTGGCACTGAAGGACCGCGCCGTTGAACCACTTGAGGAACTTGCCGTCGGCGAGCGCTGCGGAATCACCATCCCGACGCGAAGGGCATTCGATGGCGCAGGCTACTATCCGATGTTCAAGCGGACGGGCGTCAAGCACTACCATTTCGAGGAAGAGCCCCAAGTCGAGATTGCGTTGTCCCACGAGGGACGGCTGCGGGATTACGTGTTCACCCCCCAGCCGGTGGCTCGCGCCGATTTCTTCGTGAACTGCCCGAAATTCAAGTCGCATCCATGGACGACAGTGACCTTCTCGCTGAAGAACTACATAGGAATCCAGGATGACCGGCACCGGCTGATCGACCACGATCACCGATTGAACGAGAAAATTGCGGATCTCCAGTACATCATCCAACCGCAGTTCATCGCCATCGACGCGATCACCGCCGGCGAGGGGCGCATGCTGACGCCATCGCCCGTTCAGCTTGGCCTGGTCATCATGGGGAACTGCCAGACCGCATTCGACTCGGTCTGCTGCCATATTCTGGGCATTGACCCTGCCACCGTCGATCACCTTCGCATGGCGCACGAACGCGGCTTTGGCCCGATTGACCTTGAATCGATACAGATATCCGGTGACGTCCTGCTGGCCGAGGCCCAGTCGCTGGCCGCCGGCTTCAAGGTCGGTCTGATCCGGGTCGAGAAATACTTCGAGGGTTCGAAGATCACGGCCTATGCAGGACCGCCACCGGATCCCGAACTGACTGACTATTGCTGGGGTGGCTGTCCCGGAGCCATCGAGGAAGCCATCGAGATTCTTCGTCTTTATGACAGCCAGTGCGACGAAAAGATGCCTCGAATGCACGTCGTATTCGGCGCGTACAAGGGACCGATCGATGCCAAGCCGGGCGAAAAGGTCGTGTTCATCGGCGATTGTGCAACCTGGAAGGGCATGCTGAACGGCTCCGAGGTCGATGTCCCTTGCGTCTACCGTGACCGATCGACGCTGGACCCGTACAAGGCCACGCATGAAGACATCTACGCCAAGATGTACAAGGTGGCCGCCAGGCTTTCCAGCACCAGGAAGCACGGTCACGTGCGCCTGGAGGGATGCCCCGTCAGCGTTGCAGAACAGGTGCTTGCTCTGGTCAGCCTGGGCGGGACGAAAAATCCGTACTTTTCGGCAAAAGAAGCAGTGTCCTTCAACAAGGGATACCTGGGCTGGAAAAGCGCCATTGCCGGCAAGCGCCTGATGGGCAAACCGTACCAGATCCGCGGTCCGGCCGAACGCGGCGAGGCTGCTCCTGATATCAAGTAGATTCGGCCCCGGTTTCAGGCCCGTATCACGACCATCTTGATGTTCGTCATCTCTTCTACCGCAAAACGCACGCCCTCGCGACCCAGGCCGCTGCGCCTGTTGCCGCCGTAGGGCATGTGGTCCACCCTGAAGATCGACGTGTCGTTCACCATCACGCCGCCACAATCCAGACGTTCGATTGCCCGGAAGGCCTTGCGCAGGTCGTTGGTCCAGACGCCCGCCTGCAGGCCGTATTCGGAATCATCCAATGCAGCCAGCGCAGCGTCGAAATCGTCGTAGGAAACCAGGCAAACGACAGGAGCAAAGACCTCCTGGCACATCACATTCATTGACGCAGCAACATCGCACAGCACGGTAGGCTGCAGCATGGAACCATCGCTGCGACCACCGGCAAGTACGCGCGCACCGTCTTGCTCCGCTTCGGCAATCCAGGCGACAACCCTTGCAACCTCGGACTGGCTGATCATCGGCCCGACGTCGCAATCGCGTTCCATGGGATTGCCGACCTTCAGCGCGGCGGTTGCAGCCACGAAGCGACGCGTAAAATCCTCGAAAATCGACGCATGAACATAAAGACGCTGAAGCGAGATGCAAACCTGCCCCGAGTTTGCAAAGGCGGACATGACACAGCGGGGAATGGCCGCAGTCAGGTCCGCATCCGGTTCCACGATGGTCCCCGAGTTGTTCCCCAGCTCCATCGTGACCTTCTTCAGACCAGCAGCCCGGACAATGGACTCTCCAACCGACGGCGACCCGGTGAATGACACCTTGGCGACGCGCCGGTCAGTCACCAGCCAGTCGCCCACCGTGGAACCGGGACCGACCACCAGTTCAAGAACTCCCGGGGGCAGACCGCACTGGCGCAGCACGTCGCACAGCAGCGCGGCCGTCAAGGGAGTGGTCGAGGCCGGCTTCAGCACTACCGAGTTGCCAGCCGCCAAAGCCGGGCCAACCTTGTGGGCCACCAGGTTCAACGGAAAATTGAAGGGCGTGATTGCAGCCACGACACCCACCGGCACACGGACCCAAAAACCCCAACGGCCCTCGCCGGCAGCGCTTGCGTCCATAGGCACGGTCTCGCCGTGTATGCGCTTGGCTTCCTCGGCTGAAAAGCGGAACGTCTCGACGCCGCGTTCAGCCTCGGCAACGGCGTACTTCCAAGCCTTGCCGGCTTCGCGAGCGATCGTCGTTGCAATCTCGTCTCGCCGGGCCTCAAGCATATCGGCGGCCCTGAAAAGAACGTCGGAACGCCTGTGCGCTGGGGTATGTGACCACGCCGGAAAAGCGTCCTTGGCCGCGGTCACGGCGCGATCGACGGCATCCCGGTCCGCAAGAGGAACGCTGCCGATCACCTCGCCCGTGAACTTGTCCCTAACCTCAAGATGCTGATGTGTCATGGTTGAATTGTCTCCGGACGCTGGCAAACCCCCGACGCTCGGCAAACCACTTCCAGGCAGCGCCGGCATCAAGGCCGAGAATACACGATCATCGCCACGGGATAATCATCACCCGCGCCATTCGCAGTTGGGATCAGGAGCGGACTGTCGCAATCCTCCGGAACCGAACGTCCGGCGAGTTTGATACGGCCGCATCCCAGCCACGTGGACCAATCGATTCACCGCGGACATGAATCGGTTTTTGGCAATGCCCGTGCTATCGTCGTTGCGACCGGAGACCGCAGATGAACTGGCATTCCCGGATGTCGCGACGCAGGTTCTTTGAGGATGTCTGGGGATGGGCCGCCATCGGCGCTACCGGGGCGGCGCTGCTGGGCTTTGCGGGAATCCTGCGCCTGGTTCCGACTGGATCGCGTGATCTGTCATTGACACCGGCAATCATGGATCGCGCGGCCCTGGAGGGAGGCGTCCAAATTGGGGGCGTCCTGGTCCGCTCCCTTGACGGCGCCCCGATCGTGATTCGCCTGCGATGCACCCACCTGGGCTGCCGCGTAAACTGGGACGCGGTCCGGGACGGATTCACGTGCCCGTGCCACGGCAGTCGCTATGACCATGACGGCAACGTGGCTGCCGGTCCGGCAACCCGACCGCTATCGCGAATTCCAGCCAGACAGGTCGCGACGGGATGGGTCGCGACGATCGAGGCCAACGATGCATGAGGCGGTATCCCAGGGCCATGATCCAATGAACTCCGCAGGCGCTGAAAGGTATCCGTTCGGGGCAGTCTCGCTGGGCTTCCTGGCGGTAACGGCGCTTTCCGGTGTAGCCCTGGCCCCGCTTTACCGCCCCGAGGCAGCGCTGGAATCCGTGGAGGCAATCCAGGGAGGGCTTGCATGGGCATGGATGCTGCGCGGTGTCCACGCATACTCCGCTGTCGGTTTTCTGCTGGCGACCGGAGTCCATCTGGTTGATGTGGTCTGGAAGGGAGGCCAGTTGCGCATGCCCGCTGCGGTGTGGTGGCGCAGTATCCTGCTGCTGCCGCTGGCGCTGGCCGGAATGCTGACCGGATTCCTGCTGCGCGGCGACGCAGAAGCCTCGGCAGCGCTTCAGGTTGCACGCGGAGTGATGGGCACAATCCCTTTTCTGGGCAGCGAAATCGCCACGTTTCTGATGGGTCCGGCCGGAGCGGGGCTTGGGCCTGTGGCCGTACACCACGCAGGCACGTTCACGCTTCTTCCCTGGCTGCTGGCCATCGAACACGGTCGCAGGGCCTGGCCTGATCGTCGGTCGTGGGTAATAGCGCTGCTGGCTTCGGTGGCGGTCGCTGGGGTCGTTCCGGTCTCGCTGGGCCAGGTTGAAGGAACCGGGGCCGGCCTGCTGGGCCCTTGGTATCTGCTTGGGCTCCAGGGTCTTCTTCTGGACCTGCCGGTTCCTGCCGCCTGGCTGATTCCGGCGATGGCGCTGGCAGGGCTGGGGCTGCTGGCGCACGCCCAGGGCCGTACACGGAAGGCCCTGCTGGGCGGGCTGTTGCTGGCGGTCCTTGCCTGGGCCGCCTGGACGGTTCGACTGCTGGCTGCGGAGGCCTGATGTGACGCGGCAGTTTCGCCTGCCTATCGTCCTGGTCACCGCTGCGTGCTTCGGCCTCGCCGTGGCGTGGTTTCGGGAGGATCTCCGGGAAGCCGGCACCGGCGAGGGACCCGACCGTGCCGGCGGCCACACCGAACGATGCCTGACCTGCCACATCCGTCCGGACGAAAGCCCTGGCGGGGCTCACCGGGCCGAGGCGGTCGGCTGCGAACCATGCCACCTGGGAAACCCGCTTGCCTTCGACCGGCAACGAGCCCACGCCGGTATGGAACGGGACCCCGGGGCGCTTGACACCGTGCAGCGCACCTGCGGCCGCGCCGGATGCCATCCGCGGGAAGCGGCACGCGTGGCCACGTCGCTGATGGCTACGGGACGAGGGTTGATCGCCGTCGACAGATGGGTCTTTGGCGAGACAATAGCACCGGACGGTCAGGATACGTTCGCCGACCTGCTGGCCAGCCGGACACCTTCGCCTGCCGACGACCACCTGCGCCGCCTGTGCGCTGGATGCCACCTGCGCACCCGTGGGAACAATCGCGACGATGACGTTTCGGGCATAGGTTCGGGTTGCGGCGCATGCCACTCGACCCGCAAGGAACCGCTGTCGATTCGCCCCCACCCGCCAGTCGAGGCTCGTGTACCCGACCAACAGTGCCGGGGATGCCACGGCCGCAGCGGCAGGATCAGTTTGTCATACCAAGGGCTTGCCGAGATTCGCGAAAGCCAGGCCCCGCCCGAAGGGACGCTGCGACTGCCCGACGGGCGCCCAGTCGTGCAATTGAAACCCGACGTGCACGGCGAGAAGAAAATGGCCTGTATCGACTGCCATCTTCATTCCGATTTGATGGGCGACGGGGTCTCCTATCCGCACCAGGAGCAGCAGGTCACAATCACCTGCGAAACCTGCCACGGGCCTGTTGACGAGGCCGGAGAAATGCCGTTCGCCAGCTTCCCCGATCCGATCTCCAGAGACATGCTGCGCCTGCGGGGACTTGCACGACTGCCGCTTGATCCAGCAAGGGGTGGTCGCACACGGATTCTGGCATGGAATCTCCAGCCAACAGGGCTGCTGCCGCCTGCCGAACGATTACGGCCGGAAGCAACTGGCATGACCGCTCCATGGACGTTGACCGGCAAGCTGGATGGCCGGCCGCACCCGGTTCGGCAAACACCGGTTGATGCCAACCATCGACTGTCCGGACACCAAAGGCTGTCATGCCAGGCCTGCCACTCGGCCTGGGCCCCGAGATGCACAACCTGCCACACCCGATACGACGCGACGGGGCGCCAGTGGGATTTCGGGACAGGAAAGGTGGAGGAAGGGCGCTGGATAGAGGAGGCGCAGACCTACGAGTTTGGCGAACCGACCCTCGCGATTCGTGACCAGCGCGTGGTGCCGGCGATTCCAGGGATGATCGTCACCGGCGACGCGACGGCAGCGGGCGGTGGCCGGTTTTCGCGGCGCCTGTACGCCGCCCTAGACCCGCACACTACCCGCAAGGAATCGCGAACCTGCGCATCCTGCCATCTGTCGTCGCAAGCGCTGGGACTTGGAGCCGGAATTCTGAACCTGGCATCCGACGAACCTGTTTTCGTGCCGGACCACCCCGGACCGGATGATCCCGCAACGGCAAGCGACGGATGGGTTGGCTTGTTCCCGACCGAGGCTGCCCCTGGCACACGCCTGAACCTGCGATCACTGGACGCAACTGAACAGCTTCGAGTGTTGCGTGTTGGTCCTTGCCTCGGCTGCCATCCGAAGTCGATTGACCCTATCTACCTTGATTTCCAGGGGTCAGTTGTGAAACTCGGCAGCCCTGGGACCCGGTGCCCCTTCACCCCGCCACCCTGGGTAAAAAATATTTTTCAGACCCCCTAAAGTTCTTTCTCGAAGATGCCGATGTAGGTCGAAACCGCGTATTTCAAGACCATGGCGTCACGGGAAAAGGGAAGCATCCAGCCCGTTCAGCGTACGCACCACGGCAAACACGTCCCCGACATCGTAGAAGTCCACGGTTGGGAAATTCGGCAGGCGCGAACGCAGGGACTGGCACTGGTTGGCCCGGTCGATGAAGAACGGATTTGCGTTGACCTGCGCGGCAAGTTCCCTTTGCGCGAACGGATCGGTGAGGAAATTGTTGAGGATGAACAACGCGTTGTCAGGATTGCCGCGGTTTGGGTCACAGACGAGATCAGACGGCACCTTGGCAGACCAGTGTGTCTCGAAAGCATAGGCCCAGCAGTCCTGGTACCACGCCGGCACACCTGGTTCGCTGTCGGTGAACACCACCAGACGCCGGCCTGAATCTACCATCTGCCCAAGAGTCGGCCAGGGATCACCGACCGGCTGCGTGTGAAGGTACGGCCCGAGCTTTGCGACCTCGAAGCTGGCGGCGACGTCAGCGGCGGTCACGTAGGATTCGAAGATCAGCGTGACGACCTCCCGCGGATTCGCGTCCAGGAACCCTCGGATGGCGGAAAGCGCCTCGGAAAACAGCCTGTTTCCCAAGAGGCACTCGCTGTGGCACAGATAGACCAGCGAGGCATCCGTCTCGTCGCCGTCCCCGTAGTGCAGATCCAGCATCATCGCCCGCACCCCGTCAGCCAGTTGCCTCTCGATTCCAAAGGGCTGGTTCGGCGCGATCCAGCCCTCGGCCTCGTTGCTCATGCTGTTGTGGGTAGTCGCGAACGAGACCTCGTTGAAACGCCGCCCGCACAAGGCATCAGCCCCGTTGCACGCGGTCGCAGGGATGATGTCTGGCGGACGGTCGGCAAGAGCCTCGATCGCCTGCGACGTGCACTCGGATGGAGCAGTCACCGGGTTGCACCTCGATGGAGTGCCACCTGTCAGGTTGAACCAGTATCCGCCCGTGTCCTTCCTGGCCGGAATGTCGGAACTGATCAGGTGGGCGCCCAGGCGCATGGCTGCCTCGGCGCCTGCCCGGTTCGATTCCTCGGTGGCATCGGGCGCATCGGCAGTTGTCCTGACCAGATATATGGAGGCTACGTCCTTGCGAATAGCCTCCTCGTCGCGCACCGGGTTGCCGTGCTCGACCACGCCGCACCATGGCTCGCCGCCGTCGCCTCGCGCGAAGATCACACGACCCTCCAGGTTCGGGTGATCCTGAAGATAGGCGTCCCGGTGCGCACCGTTGTCCAGCATCAGGAAGAACGCCTTGCTGCGGGTCTGGCCCAGGGTCGGCCACCCATCGGTCTGGAGGGCTTCCAGCAACGTCGCATGGCCACCTCGAACATCGTCCGGCACCACCAGTCGATCGCGCGGCCAGACGGACAGGATCTCGTTGTCCAGGTCGTCATAATGGCCGGTGATCTTCTCGTCATCGATTTCGTCCTTCGGCTCGACCAGGACGAACAGCACCTGGTGCCCCGGGTGGGCATCAGACCAGCCCTTCAGTACCGACAGGCACTCCTTGAACGTCTCGCACGTCGTACCCGGATCGACGAACGGAAGATGGTGGACCGTGAAGCCTGGCAATTCCGGGTCCCAGTGCACGTCCAGTTCAACCTGACGCACACCCTGGTCCTGCAGCTGCACGTTCAGGGGGGCATGGGTGTAGAACCATTGAGGGACAGCGCCCTCGGACTGTACATGGTAGGAGTTATGGGTCCCCTTGACCTGCAGATGGTTCAATCGCAGGACATCGTCCAGCGGGCCTACAAACGGAATGATCTCGGGCGTTGAATCAGGCACGGCGTCAGGCTGGCTCACCTCGGGCACGTCAGCCGCAGCGTCCTGCAGATCGCCCACGGCAACATCCGGCGCGACGTCCAGCAGATCGCCGCCGGCAACATCCGGCGCCACCTCCTGAACGCCCTGGTCGCCCGCGTCCACAATTTCGGCATCGACGTCGATGCCGGAGGAACCGCCCGAACCGCATCCCACTGCCAGAATTGCCAGCCCCGAAAACAGCACCACAAACCGGCTGCACATAACGCGCCCCCGCCATCGTCTCGACCGGCGGTCATTCTAGACCTACACGTGCCCCGGCTCCAATCCAAATCACGGGTCTTGTACCCTGGCCGGTTTGACACGACCCTTGCGGTCCGACACAATCGCCCCGGTTTACCTATGAGAGGCAGGGGCGATGAAACGGGGCGCTCTGGCCCACGTCAACCTCGGGCTGTGGTCTTGCCCGGGGTCAGGCGGTGGCTTTCTCCTGCCGCTTTTCGTGCTGCTTTTGTCCGCCCTGACTTGCCCCGCGTTTGCCGCGCCCCCCGTCTGGGTCGATCGTCCCCCGGCCTTCACCACTGACATGCTGTACTTCGTCGGGACAGCCTCGGACGCGCCGACCCCGACAAAGGCACGCGAAGTAGCCATCGCCAGCGCCTTGTCCGAACTGTGCCGCTATTTCGGACAGAACGTCCGCAGCGAGACGAAGGTCGTGATAGTCGAGAACGATCGCGAACACCAGCAAAGAATCGACGTGTCCCTGCAGGTCGAAGGCCGCAGGATCCCGGTCAGCGGGTTCAGGGTCCAGCAGGTGATGGCCGAGCCGGGACAGTCGGGCCAGAACGGCTACGCGCTGGTCGAGTACCCGAGGTCCGTGTACGAAGCCACCCTGGCCGAGATGAAGCGCAACGACCAGACCAAGGCGCAGGCGGCACTTTCGGCCTGGCGTGAAGCCAAGATCCTCATCGGCGAGGGGAAGCCAGTGAGGGCGATCGAGCGCCTGGACGCCGCCAGCAAGGCTCTAGATGGCCTGCCAACGGTGGCCCTGACGGGAGATATCGCCAACACGGACGTACTGGCCCATGAGATCGCGGCCTCTCGCGACAAGTCCCGCCAGGCAGTGGATCGGGCAGCCCGCACGGCCGCTGTCAAGGTCATCCTTGTGATGGACGAGCGGGTCGCACCACCCGGAGGCGCCACGGCCGAACTGGACGGCGAGTTGCCCGGCCGGGTCGCCGCACGCGGGATCGTTTCTGCCCGGCCAACAGTGAACGACTTGCGACTGCTGGCTGCGGCCAGTGGCGATACGACCGCAGCCGAAGAGGTCGGAAGCCGTTCGGGAGCCGCGTGGTTGCTGATCGTTCGGATCGACTCACGGCAGACCTCCGAAGTCCACGGTCAGTTTTTCGCCGAGGCCTCGGGAACGGTTTCCCTGATCGAGACGTCTACCGGCCGCATCGTGTCGGGTGACGATTTGGGCCGCAGCAAGGGCGGCCACATAACGGCACGTGACGCCGCATTGAAGGCGGCGGCGGGATTGAAGGATGCGGCAAGAAAGGCCATCGACGCGGCCATAGACCGGATTCCGAAACCCTGATGTTCGACGGTTTTCCAGCCAACGGCGCGGCAGGAGAAAGGCACTGATGAGGTTCGCTTCCGGCACCTTTACGATGACGTTGCCGATACTACTGTCGGCATCGCTGCTGTCAGCCGCCGCCAGCGCGGACATGGCCAAGGTCGGCCAGCCAGCGCCGCGACTGATGCTGCGGGACCTTGATGGGCGGGTTTTTTCACTGGCGGACATCGCCTATCCGGGACCCGAACGTCCAGGCCACCAACGTCAACCCGTGCTGCTGGACTTCTTCGGGACCCACTGCCCGCCTTGCAAAGCCAAGCTGCCAAAGGTCATCGCGCTGCACAACGAAAAAGCCAGCCAGGGCCTGATGGTTGTGATGGTGGCATTGCTGGCTTCCGAGGACAGGGAAGCCGAACAGAAGCTGCGGGATTTCCTGGCCAGAAGCCCAGTGCCCTTCCCGGTTGTGCTGGACCGCTTCGAGGACGTCGGCAAGCGCTGGATCTACGATGACAACTCCCTGGCCCTGGGCACGATGGTACTGGTGGGCGCAGATGGAACCATCCGCGCCGTAGGCGTGTCCCTGGATGAAGACTTCATGCAGGCCGTCAAGGCCGTTCTGCCGAAACCAACGGTAGCGACAGCGACCGAACGATAAGGGGCGAATACAAGGGTCACCTGGCGAACCGCGCTGCTTCTCAGCAGCCGCCACCCTTGCGGACAGGAGCGTCGGAAGGGACAGGGGTTGCTGGGCGGACGACTGGCGGTGGAGCCTGGACCTTCGTGCCACTGAACCAGGCCCCCAGCGCCGATCTCAGCCGCCAGTCGGCCAGCGCTTCGGCAGTCGCGCCGACGGCCAAAGCGGGAATCGCCAGAATACCGGTCTCAAAGGCAGAAAAGCCGCCGGTCAGCAACGCAATCTCACCCCCGAACCGCCGCGCGCCAGCGGGCAGGTCCTTGATGTCCGAATCACCATAAAGGACCAGGGTGCGCGTCGCCGCCAGATCCGACAGGAACGCGGCGTCGGCATCTCCTGCCTGGCGGCACATTGCCCCGGGGATGCGTTTTTCGGCACAAGTTTCCGGGGCCCGCAGATCCACAACCTGCACGGCGCCAGGGCGCTCGACAAGAGCCTTTGCCAGCGCAAGGGCGTCCCAGGCGGCCACAGATTTTACCGGTGCCTCAGGAACCGTGACCGCAGGCAACGCCATCGATGCAAGTCCCAGGACGGTGGCGATTCCAAGGCCGGCAAAGACCTTGTTTCTGGTCGCTGCCGATGCAGCCGGAGGCGCCTCGTTGCGTCGTCTGGCCAGTGTGGTTTCAACCCACTCGGCGAACAGGAACGCCCCGATTGCCATTGCGACCACGCCGGCTGCCAGGATCGCCTGCGGCACGCCCAGCAACTGGGGCAGGCGGACCACTCCCATCGATCCGCTGAGATAGAAATCCCCGACCAGCGGGTACGCCAGCCCAAAGCCCAGCGACCCGGCTATCACGCCAAGGATCGTTGCCAGACCGTCCCAGTTTCCCGAGGCCATCGACACCCAGGACGTACCCGGGCAGTATCCCGACACGATGAAACCAACGCCCAGCAGCAGCCCGCCGACGATCTGCGGGCCCAGGAAGGTCGGCGGGATTTGCAGGGTCGACATGTCCAGAAGGCCGACACCCGACAGCACGGTCATTCCGACCAACGCCGTAATGATTGCCGTGAACATCACCTTCAGAACTCGCGTGTCTGAACCGTAGAACTGCGCGGCCAGAATCGGAGCCTGTCCGAATCCCGATCGCTCCAGCGTGAACCCGAAACCGATGCCTATCAGCGTTCCCAGGATCAGGCCGGCCTCGTGCCCGAAATGCACCGACAGGGGAAACATCATCGCCACTGCCTCCGCACGAGGGGAGCGACCAGATAGCCGCCTGCAAAAACGCACATCATGAAGACCCAGGAACCCAGCGACAGGACCGAACCCCCGGTAAGCGCCTGGCCCGACGTGCACCCGCGACCGAATCGCGCCGCGACGCCCATGATCAAGCCGCCGGCAAAGGCCAGGGCAAGCCGTGTCCAGGGCGAAACCGGCCGCTTGCCCATCGTGATGCCACGGCGCATACGGCCACCCGAGTAGGCTCCGATGGCGCCACCCAGCACCACGCCCAGCACCTCGAAGACCAGCCAGTCGTCCAGGACGTTCTTTCCAGGACCGACGTACTCACTGAAGTAGGCATTTGCCGCAACCGCGTCGTGTGCGACCACGGATGCCGCGCCAATTCCCAGCCGGTTGGCTGCCCCCGAGGCGCCCAGCCCGTTGCCAACGATCAGAAATGATCCCAGCAGCACCAGGCCCAGGACAACACCTCCCACGTAGGGATTCCAGAACGGACGTGGTTCCTGCATCACGCACCTCCCGAACGGGGTCAGTCAAGAATGCCAACCGTCTGGCACCTAGAAATCCCGGAAGCCAGACGCCTGGCCCGCCGCCAGCAGGACAAACCTCAGCGCCAGGCCTCCCACCAGCACCAGCACCGGCGTCAACGCCACCATGGGAAGCCGCCGCCTGAACTCAATGGCCTCCATCACCAGAGGCACCGCCAGGCCGGTTACGACTACCAGCGCCCAGAAGGCCGCGCCCCACGGACCGGAAGTCAACTGCCAGAAGGCGTGCTGGGCCGTGCGGTCGCCCGATGCGAAACCGATCAGCAGTACAGCGATCAGCAGCATCTCGGCGACAATCGCGCCCGCATCGAAAAGCATCACCGAATGGCGCTCGGAGTGGTCCAGGCGCAGCAGCAGCAGCAGTGCCGCACCGGTCGAAAGTCCCGACGTCAGGAACAACGGACCCAGCACGCCTGAATTCCACGCAAGCCTGGCCGACATCGCGCCCAGCAGGACGCCGGTGTAGATGCCAAGTCCGGCGCCAACGGCGATCGCAGCCCACAACAGGGAACGCCGCATCGAGTCTGCAAGCCCGATTGCGAACGTCAGAGGGGCCTTCAGCCAGAATCGACCCAGCCACGCTGACAGGCGTTCGCGCTCGCCACTCGACAGCCCGCCAAGCCCCAGCAGGATCGCCACGGGATATGCCAGCATCAGGATCCACGATCCCCATGACATCGGTGACGTAGGCTCGAACGCAAGGTAGAACCGGTAGACGTGCGCCTTGTATGACAGGTCCAGGAACAACGCCAGCATGCCCAGGGAAAGCAGGCCGGCCGAAATCCATGGCGCCCATCGCAGGGCGGCCGAACGGAGTCTGTCGCCGGCACGCAGTTCCAGCAGGGCCGGCAGGATCAGCAGACCGGCTGCCAGGCCCCCCAGGAACAGGTACACCGGTATCTCCCAGTTCCAGATCGTCAACGACGGGTCGATCAGCGCGTTGTGCCGTCCGTGGACGACTTCCAGCATCGCGTCGTTCATTCGGACCTCCTTCACGCCAGGAAATACACGTTCGGCCGGCAACCGGTCTCGGGGTGCAGCACCTTCCCCTGGCGCGATCGCAACAACCGCGATACGTCGGAGTCCTGGTTGGACAGGTCCCCGAAATGCAGGCAGGACGTCGGGCAAACCTCGACGCACGCCGGCAGTTTCCCGGCTTCGACGCGGTGCAGGCAGAACGTGCACTTGTCCACGTAGCCGGCAGGATGCGGATACCTGGCGTCGTAAGGGCAGGACGCGATACACGCCTTGCAGCCCGTGCACTTCCCGTGCGTCACCAGGACCGCGCCCCCCTGGGCCAGGTGGCTTGCTCCGGTCGGGCAGGACGCCACGCACGGCGGGCGCGAACAGTGATTGCAGCGTTCGGAACGGTTCTCGGCCGCAAGGTGCGGGAACTGACCGCGCACCTCCTCGATCAGCCAATCCCGGGCGTATCCGTCCGGAACCGCGTTCTCGGCCTTGCAGGCCAGGACGCATGCCTTGCATGCGACGCACAGCCGCGTATCGACCACCATCGCGAACCTCTGGATGCTGTTGCTCATGCCTTCTCCACCCGGACGAAGTTCACATTCATGCCGGTGCCGCCCATCAGGGGATCAACCTTCACGCGCGTCACCAGGCGGGCGTCATCGGCCCCGCGATTACGAGCAAAAGTCAGCCCTTTTGCATCGTGCCCAAAGCCGTGGACCATGTAGACGCAATCGGTGCGTATGCGCTGGGTCGCCTTCAGGCGGATCGGTTGCGACCGGACGCCATCCTGGTTGATCGCAACGACCTTCTCGCCGTGCTGCAGCCCCAGTTCGGCGACGACCGTCGCGTTCACCCACAACTCGTTCTCGGACATGATCTCGCCCAGCATACGGTTGTTCGTGGTGCGAGCGAAGGTATGCGTCGGCGCCCGGCCGAACAACAGGCGGAACTGGCCGGAGGGGGGTTCTTCGGGCGGCGTAAAACAGGGTATCGGGTCGAATCCGGCATCCGCAATCCGCTGCGAGAACAGCTCGATCTTTCCTGACGGTGTGGCAAAAACTGGCTCCAGGCCGTCCTCGATCGTCGTGGGCTTTGCCTTGCCTAAAACCACACCCGTCGTCCGAAGTTGCTCGCAGTCGTAGCCCGCCTCGTGGACGCGATGGATCGCGTACTCCAGGCTGTCCTTCCACGGGAAGAAGTCCGACAGGCCCAGGCGCTGCGCAATCTCTCGGGCGATCCACCAACCGGGCTTCGAGTCGTACATGGGCTCGACAACCGGCTGCCTGACCGCGGCAAAGGGCACCTTCCAGGGCGGGTTGTCAATCTCGTCGCAGCGCTCAAGGTAGGTGGCCTCGGGCAGCACCACATCCGCCCATCCCGTGATCTCGGCGGGCAGGACATCAACCACGGCCATGAAGTCCAGGGCCTGGATCGCCCGCTTTACCTCTTCGGGCTGTGGCAACGCCATCAGAAGGTTGGTGCCATACACCAGCCAGCCCTTGATATCGTAGTTGGCCGTGCCGGGAATCGTAGCCATGCAAAGGCCGTGGGCAAGAGTCTCGTCCGCCAACGGGTATGAACTGCCCTTCGGCGTATCGGGCGGGGCCTTGGGGTGGTGTTCGTACGCCTTGTAGGGGAACTTCGGCAGCTTCAACTGCGAGGGAACGAAGATGCCCCCTTTGCGCGCGTAGGATCCCAGCAGGGCGTTCAGGATCGCGATGGCTCGACTGCGCTGGGTATCGTCACCGTACCAGACCACGTGGCGACCGGGATGCACCAGCGAAGCCGGTCGCCCGCCCGCCATTACGCGAGCTGTTTCGACAATCACGTCGGGCGCGATCGTCGTATGGGTGTAGGCCCATTCGGGGGTCTTGTCCTTGACGTGCTCGCGCAGGGCATCGAAACCGATCGCGTACTTTTCAACGTACTCGCGGTCGTACAGACCCTCGTTGATCAGGACGTGCATCCACGCCAGCAGCAACGCGATGTCGGTCCCCGGCTTGATGGGCAGCCAGTACCTGGCCTTGCCTGCGGCAGTGGAAAATCTGGGGTCCACGACGATCAACTGCGCGCCCTTATCGATGGCCGAAGCAAAATCCTGCACCTGGGTGTTGTGCATGTTCTCGCCCAGGTGGGATCCGATCAGGGTGATGACCCGGGAGTTCTCGAGGTCCAGCACTTCGGGAGACCCCAGGGATGCCCCGAACGTCAACTGGAAAGCCACCTCGCGAGGACCACGACACTGCGCATACGAAGGGGCCGCGATGTTCTTGGACCCGTAGGCCTGCATCAGGTGCTTGAACCACGATCCTCCGTAGCCGTGCGAATAAAGAGCCAGCGCCTCGGGGCCGTATTTGTCCTTCAGGCCAATAAGGTGCTGGGCGGTGAAGTCCAGCGCCTCGTTCCAGGACACTTCCTCGAAGACCTGTTCACCCCCGCGCTTGTCGCGCCGCATCAAGGGCTTCTTCAGGCGGTCAGGGTCGTACAGAAGGCCGGTGCCCCCGGTGCCGCGCGGGCACAAGCGACCACGGGACAGCGGGTGCGCCGGATTGCCGGTGATCTTGGTGACCCGCCCGTCACGGACGTGCGCCAGGACGCCGCACTTCCAGAAGCACAGTTCGCAGAAGGTCGGCACGACACGATCGCCGTCAGTGCCAGGGTTGTGAACCGGGTCGTCGTCCAGTCCCCACCAGCGGGTAACGAGTCCGGATCCCGCAGCCGCGGCACCCGCGGTAGCAGCGCCGATCTTGATGAACTGCCTTCGCGTCAGGCCGGACATGAACACCTCCCCGCCCGTCAGGCTTCCGTGACCAGGGCACACGTCGAGACGCAGTGAAGCAACTGGGTAGTTTGTGGCAGCGCCAGAGAGTAGTACCGGAATCCATTGGCACGACGCACGGCGACCAGGCCGTGCATCCGCAAAATCCCTAGCTGCTGCGACAGCGCCGCCTGGGGCAGGCCAAGATCCCGCCCCAGGTCACCTACCGACCTCTCGCCCAGGCGGCTCAGCCCCGCCACGATCCGAAGTCGGGCCGGGTGGCCCAAGGCCTTCAGCAGTCCGGCAGCCCGTTCGGCCTTGCGGTCGTCGTCCAGGACATGATCAACCGTCGAGTTTTCCAAGTCAGCCACCAGTTACGCCTTGATTCCAGATATCTTCAAATTCCGCCATATCGTGATATCTGGATATTTACAAACCAATCTGACTGAAACTGTGGGAAACGACATAATTCTGAAACAAGATCTTCACGTCTGCGAGGAAGAAACGGCTGCCAGGTCGGCAGGGGTGTTGACGTTGCACAACCAACGGTCGGAAACACCCTCGTCCCGGAAACGGGATGCATCCAGGAACGACACGCCAGCACGCGCCGAAGCCACGCCAAGCGATCTATCGCCATTCGCCAACGCCGATTCCAGATCACCCAGCGCACCGCGGTCGTAGCAGGCCGGCAGTGGAAGCATTCGATCACCATTGCGAAAGGCAACGCCAGCGCCATCGCAGCGCGCTGCCAGAAATTTGATGTGATCGACTGACACCATGGGCATATCTACCGGGATGAAAACCACACGACCCGTCCTTGCCGCTCGAAGACACGCCAGGATCCCGGCAAGCGGACCGATATCAGGTTCGGCATCGAAGACCGGCACGAACCCCGGCGGCAACTGGAACCTGTCGCCAGCCGCCAGGGACACCAGCACGTTCGGAGATACCAGCCGCGCCACCTCAGCGCACCATTCGAACATCGAGCGACCGTCCACCTGCGCCAATCGCTTGTCCGACCCGAAGCGCCCCGAACGCCCACCAGCCAGAATTGCAACAGTCAGATCGTCCGCGGGGCACAGGGATCGCACCTTGTCGCCAGGCACTACGGTCCCACCGGCAACCACCCTGGCAAACACCCCTTCACGCGGCATGATGCAGTCGCCCGTCTGCTGGCGAATGGCGCATCCCAGATGACATTCCTTGCCGATGGCCGTGACTTCCAGGACGACTCGCTCGCCCACAGACAGCAGATCACCAAGGCGGCAGCCCAAAATGGCGTCGGTCAGCACGAGGTTCTCGCCGAAACGCCCGAAGCCCAACGGAGATCCAAACCTGGCCTCCATGTCGCGAATGCCGGGAAGGGCCAGGATCGACACCTGTCGATCGCCGGGACCAGCGTGGGCATCCCCCACCAGGCCGTGATCGCGCCGCAGCACCGCGGAATCAACCGATATCTTGGGCGTGCCCTTTTCCCGAGACACGGCGACGGCAGCCACTGCGGTTTCGAAAAGCGCCATGCGCCTATCCCCCGATTCCGACCATCGTGGAAATTTCGCACCCCTCACGGCCGTTGCAACTGGTCTTGCGCTCGATGGCCCCAACCAAGGCCTCGCGCACGCCAACCAGATCCCCGCTTCGCAGCATCGGCAGCAGATCGGTTCCGGAACCGGCGAAAAGACAGGTCCTAAGCACCCCGCGACTGGAAACGCGCAGCTTGCCGCAACCGACACAAAACTGCTTGTGCGATGGTGTTATGAATCCAATGCGTGACGCTTGACCTGGGACCTGGTACTGCCGCGCAACACCATCCTGGCCGTCCGGCACCAGGCCCAGCGCGTCGCGCAGGAACTCCTCGACGCCTCCCACCACATCCGGATGACAGACGTCGCCCGCACCGGCAACGGGCATCGCCTCGATGAAGCGGACGTCGATCCCGCGCTGCATACCGAACCGTGCCAGGCTGGAGGCCCCATCCACAGTCATGCCAGCATCGCAAACCGCATTCAGCTTCATCCGCATGCCAGCGGATATCGCCGCATCGATTCCAGCTATCACCGCAGGAAGTTCAGCCGCCCCGCACACTTCGGCGTACCTGGCCTCGTCAAGGGTATCCAAGTGCACGTTCACGCGACGGAATCGCGACGCGATCAAGTCCGGAAGCCTGGCCAGCAGAAGCGTCCCGTTGGTGGTAAGGGCAAGATCGGCGATCCCGCCGATGTCTGACAGATCGGACAGCAGCCTCCCAACGCCCGGTCTGGCCAGAGGCTCTCCACCAGTAACCCTCAATTTCGTGATGCCCAGGTGAGCGGCCTCCCGGGCCACTGTTCCGAACTCCTCCAAGGTCAGCAAATCGTCGCGCCCCGCGCGGACACGGTCCTGCCATGGCGAGCAGTAGGCGCACCGCAGGTTGCACCGGTCCGTGATCGACATCCGCAGATAATTGATTCCCGGACGGTCCATCCAGCCTCGGCCCTCGCTGAACGCAAGTCGGCGTCGAAAAGCACCCGCGCAAAAGTGGCCTTTTTTTCCGATGACGTCAAGGCGCCCGGCCCGAATCTAGGGCTGATCCACCTTCGAAGCGAAGGGGCGCGACCACGGGGCAATCCGGCGGTAGGCGGGGGTCTGCTCGAGTTCGCTTTCGCCCTCAAGTGGATTGAAAACCTGGGTCCCGAAGGGCGAGGGCAGCATTGCCTCGTTCAACTGGGTCGGGTTCAGGGGAGATGTCCGATATCCTCTTGCGTGAGGTTCCTCGTTCTCGGCCAGACTTGGACGCGCCGAGAACCTGTCGAACTTGGACGAGACCTGCTTGACCAATCCCCCGACAACCTGCTCCTGCAGGTCGACTTCGGCCCGGATGACCTCGATGTCCTCAAGTCCCGACGCGATGACGGTGACCTTGATGCGGTCGCCCAGCGAGCCGTCGAAGGCCAGCCCGAAGGTGAGGTTCCCGTCGCTCGCCAGCAACTCGTTCACACGTTCGCCGATCAGCCCGTTCTCGGCGTTTGTCCCGTCAGGTCCCTGGACCACGTTGACCAGGATGGACCTGGCGCCATCGATAGGTGTGTCCTCAAGCAGCGGATTGCTGATCGCCTGCGTCAGGGCCGTCAGCGCCCTGCCCTCGCCCGACGCGACACCGGTACCCATCACGCACTGGCCGCAACCGGACAGAACCGCCTTCACATCACGAAAGTCCCGGTTGATGAATCCCGGGCGGGATATCAGGTCAACTACACCTGTCACCGAATCGCAAAGCACCTGATCGATCATCTGAAATGCCTGCATGGTCGGCAGGTTTTCGGGGGCGACACGCGACAGCTTATCGTTCGGAATCACAATGTAGGCATCGACAACCTTGCGAAGTGCCTCCAGGCCATCCCAAGCCTTCTGGCCCTTTGCACGACCTTCCCACGCAAACGGAAGCGTCACGACCGCAACCGTCAAAATCCCCTTGCTGCGGGCGATCTCGGCTATGACAGGCGTGGCGCCGGTGCCAGTTCCCCCACCTAGACCGGTGGCCAGAACCACCATGTCTGTCCCCTCCAACAGCAGGTCCAGCCGCTGGCGGTCGGCCACGGCCGCCTCCTTGGCCACCTGTGGGTCACCACCTGCACCCCGCCCCTTTGTCGGTCCCTTCAGCAGTATGCGAACCTCGGCCCGCGACTGCCGCAGTGCCTGCAGGTCGGTATTTATCGCGACATACTGCACGCCGGCCACCTTGTGGTCGATCATCGAGTTGATCGCGTTGCCGCCGCCGCTGCCGACGCCCACGATTTTGATTACCGCCTCTTCGACCTGGAAGTCTGCCAGCTCGTCAACTTCGTTCACAACTTCGAACAGTCGCTCCATCGTGCCCCCCCCTCGTAACTTCGATCACCGTGCCAACCGTCCCGCCCCCCCTTGGGCCGGAACGGATAACGCCAGAATCACCACCCGATCCGTTTCAGGAACCCTCGTATTCCGCCTGACGGCTGCATGTCAGTCACCGGCAACATCGACTTCGGCAGATCCGGCCTCCATGAAAGGGACGCGAACACAGCAAGGCCGTATACGGACGCAAGACCTGGGCTTTCCAGAATGCTCTTCAGCCCCTGGATTCCGCGCGGCTGACCCAGGCGCACTGGCAAGTTCAGGATCTCGTCTCCCAGCTCGACCATCCCGGGCATCCGGGACGCCCCTCCTGTCAGTACAAGGCCGCCGGCCAGGTTGTCGTCGTACTGCGTCTTCTGGATCTCCCGTTTGACGAGGCTGTAGATCTCGATGACGCGCGGCTCGATTATTTCCGTCAATACGCGGCGGGACATGGGCTTGTCCTCGCGTCCGCCGACCCCCGGTACCTCGATCTGCTCGCCGGCGCCAACCAACTCGCCCCAGGCACATCCGAACTTGACCTTCAGTTCCTCGGCACGCGACATTGGCATTCGCAGGCCTGTCGCAATATCGCGGGTTATCAATTCGGCGCCGACCCCTATGACGCCTGTATGAACAAGCCTTCCGCCATGCCAGATCGTGAGGTCGCCGGTTCCACCGCCCAGGTCCAGAACCACCACACCCAATTCCTTCTCGTGGTCCTCCAGCACAGCCAAAGCCGATGCGACCGGGTTGGCGACAAACTGCACGACATGCAGACCCGAGCGCTCGCAGCAACGACGCAGGTTGTCCAGCGCCGAGCGCGCCGCAGTGACAAGGTGAACCTCGGCGTCCAATCGCACGCCTGCCATCCCGACGGGGTCCTTTATTCCGTCGTGTTCATCAACCGCGTACTGCTTGGGCAACACGGTAATCACCTGCCGATCGACCGGCATCGACAGAGCACGAGCCATTTCGAGAACCCTGGAAACGTCCATCTCGTTGATTTCGCGAGACTTGGGCGACACCATCGCCTGGTTGTTGACGCCTACGATATGGGTGCCACCAACGCCGACCAGAATGTCCGAGACGATGCAGCCCGACATCTGTTCGGCATCATGCCGCGCCTGCCGGATCGCCTCGACCACCTTTCCGATGGCTATCACCATTCCCTTGCGCAGCCCCTCCTCGCACTCGGCGGTACCGACTCCAAGAACCGTCATTCCTGTCTCGTCGATTTGCGCCACCAGAACCGATATCTTGGTGGTCCCGAAATCGACTGCCGCGACAATCTCGCTGCGGTTCTTCATGGAACCCTCCACGCCGTTCCATCGCGTTCCACCTCGGCGAAGGGTCCGAAGCCGCCCAGCCTCAGGGTCACACGGTCGGGACGAATTGCGTCATCCAGAAAAGCCTCGGCCACTGGGAGTCCCCTTGGCCTGACGGCCTCAAGTGCGAATTTCAAGCGCTTCATCTTGGCCGGGAACGGGCCGCCTCCAAAGCGCGCCGCAATCCCCCGAGACACAGGGATCACCCTGAAACCCAGATGCGGGTCATGTTCGATAACAAGGTCTGAATCCTGCCACGGCCCAGAGTCACGTCGAACCGTTCGCAACAGATCAACCGCTTGTCGCAGCAGCGGCGCCCGCTCGACCGCGCTTGATGTCTCGGGTGATCCGACAAGAAGAGGTAACGTCGAGATCTGGTCCAGATCCCAGGGCGCGTACGCCTCGGCATAGGAATTCACCAGCCACAGCCCCTTGTCCGTGGCAACGACCAACTCGGGATGCTGCTCCTCGATAACGATGCGGACCTCGTCGGGCAACATGGTCTCGACCCTTGCCGATCGGATCCTCGAATCAGCCTCGCAAGTCGCTGCGACGTCCATGGAATCCAGGCCCATCAGACGGGTGAAACCCGGCACCAGCCCGCAGGCGGCCATCACCTCTTCCCGCCCCATCGTGCTGGCACCCGTAACATCTGTCCGTTGCAGACGAAAATGCGGGCTGTCGCCAATGATCTTCCAGGCGCCGTCGCCTCCGACGACCAGGCCGAATCCGGCCAGCATTGCCAGGGTGGGGCCGACCGCGCGCCGCACACCTTGCCGCACGGACGTGCATGAGCAGGCCCACCGCTGCGCGATCGTCTTGCGCTTCCGATTTCCACCCCAGAGTGCCATTTGAATCAACCTCCCGCCCCAGGAACATTCCGTTGAATCCGATCATTCGATACCAGCGCCAACACCTCGGCTCCCATTACGGCCAGCGAATCACGTCTTCCTTGACCACGACTCGCCAAGGCCATGGCCTGCAGGCGAGTTGCGTCCGACAGGACAGCGATCAGCGAGGTCGCAACCGAACCTGGCACGAAGTCCCCTTCCCGAATCATCAACGCCGCCCCGGCATCCACCAGGGGCTTCGCATTTGCGGCCTGATGGTCGTCCGTCGCCGCAGCGAAAGGCACGAACAGCGCAGGCAACCCAATGGCAGCTATCTCGGACACGGTCCCGGCCCCTGACCTTGCAACCACAATGTCCGCCCACGAATACGCCGCCGCCACGTCGTCAAGGTATTCGCGAACATCGGCAACGACCCCAAGCCCGTCATAGGCCGCGCGAACCTCGCTCCCGTTACCGCGGCCGGTTTGATGAAGAATCTCGATGCCTTCAGCGCTGGCAGCCACCTCCTTCAGGACTGGAGGCAATTGCCTGTTCAGGAATCTCGACCCCTGGGAGCCTCCAAGCACCAGAATGCGACGTCCACGCCCCTTATAGGCCTTGGCTGGCACGCCAATGATGGCTGGCCTGACTGGCACACCGGTCCTGATTGCCCCGGACGCCTTCATCCTGATGGCCGCTTCCTCATAGGCCACGAACACCTTGCCGGCGACACGGGCAAGCAACCGGTTGGTCAGCCCGGGTATCGAGTTCTCCTCGCAAATTGCGGTCGGAATACCCAGCGCGGCTGCTGCCAGAACAACGGGCCCGCTGGTGAACCCCCCGAAGCCGACCACGGCGGCAGGAGAAAGCTGGCGCACCATGATCAGCGCCCGCAGCAGGCCAACCGGGAGGGTCCCGATACCCTTCAACTTTGCCGACAATCCCATGCCTTTCAGACGCCCGACCTTCAAGGTCCTTGTTTCGATCGAAACCGATTTCAAAACGTCCGCCTCGGCCGCCTCGCCAGAAGTGACCAGCACAACCTCGAGTCCCCTCGCCTGCAACCACTCGCCCAGTGCAACCGCGGGATACAGGTGCCCGCCAGTCTGCGCGCCGGTCAGCAGGATGCGCTGGTTATGTCCGTTCGCCATCATCCACCCGCCTCGGCCCGAACGTTCTGCGCGTCCCTGGCTGTTTCTTCCAGGTGAATCCGCTGCAGCAACCCCAGTGTCCCAAGAGTCACGAGCATGGACGTGCCACCAAAGCTGAGGAACGGGCAAGCAATACCCTTTGTAGGCAGCATGCCCAGGTTGACCATCATGTGAATCAGCGTAGGCAACACCAGCAGCAGCGTCAGCGCGAACGCCGCGAAGCGCACAAAATCCTCGCGGCATCGCCTGACCAGGGCAAACCCCCGGATGGCAATAACCATGTACAGCATCACCACGCAGGCCACCCCGACAAAGCCCAGTTCCTCGCTGAGCACCGTGAAGATGAAGTCCGTACTGGATTGAGTCAGGAAGCCCAACGAATGCCCCTGGCCCTCGCCCAACCCCTGGCCGATGGGACCGCCTGCGGTTGTAAGCCGCATGGCGAAATGCGGATGATGCCCGACCCCCAGGAAGGTCAGGTTCGGGTACAACCACCCGACAAGACGGGCAAATTTCACGCGGTTGAAAATGAGGATTCCGCCAAGACCCGCGGCTCCGGTCAGAGCCAGATAGGCTATGTAGCGCAGACGAGTCCCGCCAACCATCACCATCATCACGGCCAGCCCGGCGATCAGCACCACGGATCCGACATCCGGCTGCAGCAGCAACAGCCCCAGCACCACGGCAAGCACTCCGGCCCCGGGCAGCAGCCCGATCTTCCAGTCCCTCAGAACCGACTTCCTGTTGGCAAGATAGCGCGCCAGGAACAACGCCACGCCAACCTTGGCGACCTCGGACGGCTGGATCGTCATGAACCCGAGGTTTATCCAGCGCGATGCCCCAAGTTCCTGCCGTCCCATTCCCGGCAGCCAGACGGCCAGCAGCAACGGGACCGCCATCCACACCAGCCACTTTGAAGTCCACCTGATGACATTCCGCGATGCATGCAGCGCCAGAAAAAAGACGATCGCACCGCCACCGATGGAAATGACGTGCCTGAGAAGCGAGCCGGTATGCAGGACTTCTTCGGTGCCTTCCGAACCCATGTGAATAGTGGCCGAAAAGACCACCATCGTCCCGACACCCATAAGTGCCGACGCCGCTCCGAACAAGGCAAGGTCGAATCTGCCCCCGGCCGGCAATGGGGCCCACGGTCTCGCATGACGCAGACGCCGAATCGACGACATGAAGCGCACCGCCCGGATACCCATCGGCCTACCTCACCTTGATCGATGCCAGCGCGACCATCGCCAGCAACAGTGACGCTATCCAGAATCGAACGACTATCTTTGGTTCCTTCCAACCCATCTTTTCGAACGAATGATGGACTGGTGCCATTGGCAAGATTCGCTTCCCAGTCAGCTTGAACGACGTCGTCTGCGCTATGACGCTGAGTGCCTCGAACACGAAGACCCCGAAGATGACCACTGAAAGCAGCTCGTTTTTTGTAAGGACAGCCATGGACCCCAGCAGCGCACCCAGCCCCAGGCTGCCGGTGTCACCCATGAAGATCTCTGCGGGATACGAGTTGTAGAACAGGAACCCGATCGTGGCCCCCATCATTGCACTGCAAATGACCGAAAGCTCCTGGCCACCAACGACATTCGGGATCAGCAGATAGCGGGACAGATCCAGCGATCCCAGGCGGGCGCCAGACACGTATGACAGGATCAACAGCGCAGCCGACGCAATCGCTATCGGCCCCGCGGCCAGGCCGTCAAGGCCATCTGTCAGATTCGTGGCATTTGCGGTCCCTACAACTACGAAGGATCCCAGGCCCAGATAGACCAGGAAAGGCAGATCGAACCAGTAGCGCTCGGCCGACATGAATGGAATGAACAGGCGCAGATCGTATCTGACGCTCGCGCCGAACCACCAGATGAACACGCCCAGCACCGCGGATGTAACGGCGAACTCGAGGGCCAACCTGACCTTCCCAGGCACCCCCCGCGAAGACTTCTCGCGCAACTTGCGAATGTCATCGACGAAACCCACGGTCGCAAAAGCCGCACCCAGACCCAGGGTTATCACGACCAGACGGTTCGTGAGCTGACACCACAAGACGGATGACACCAGGATCGACAGCAGGATAAGAACGCCTCCCATCGTTGGCGTACCTGCCTTGGAGTGGTGCGAGATCGGCCCGTCGTCACGGATGACCTGACCGACGTCCTTCTGTTTCAAGGTCTGGATAAGCCAGGGAAACAGTACAAGGCAGATGACCAGCGACGTAATGAACGCTGCCATTACGCGAAACGACACGTAGCGCACGACGTTCAGAAAGCCCAGTTGATCCCTCAACAACTCGGCCAGGTGGAACAGCATCAGGCCTCCTGCGTCAGGCCGCCAGGCGCGGCGCCCGGGCTCCAGTAACCCTAGTTTCCCGACTCCGAAACACCGGCCTTGAACCGCGTGGCCAGGTTTTCGACAACCAGTTCCAGTCCTATCCCCCGGCTGCCCTTTACCAGCACCGTGTCACGAGGCTGCACGACCGCCATCGCAACCGTGGCGGCCGCGATTGCATCGGGGGCCTCGAACACTTGATGCGCTGACATGCCGGCACCGATGGCTCCCTGCCGCACCAGGAGGCTCGATTTTCCAACCGCAATCAGCAGGGCGACGCCCGCTGCTGCGGCCGCTCGTCCAGCCTCGAGATGGGCATCGGCGCTGGCGTCTCCCAGTTCCAGCATGTCCCCAAGCACGGCCACTCGCCGCCCGCCGGCCATGACGGCCAGGACGTCCAATGCGGCAGCCACCGACTTTGGCGATGCGTTGTAGCAGTCATCCAGGATCCGGATGGTTCCGGCCGCCAGGGCCTCCATACGATGACGGCCAGGCAGCACCGAGCCCATTGCCTCGCAAGCCGCCGACGGTTCGATTCCAACAACCAGACCGACTGCCAACGCTGCAGCCGCATTCATTGCATGATGCCCGCCGACCAGCGACAACTGCGCAACATGGCGCAACCCTGCGATCTCGAACGTCACGGCAGGCCGGCCGTCGGCATCCAGCACGACGTCAATAATCCTGACGTCCGCACCCTGGGCCGTCCCAAAGGTTGAGACATGGGCGCGCGATAAATCCCGCATGGCCGCAACACGCACGTCATCGCAATTCAGCACAGCAGTGCCGTGCGGAGGCAATGCCAGGACCAACTCAGCCTTGGCCATGGCCACGGCCTCCAGGGTTCCCAGACCTTCGAGGTGAACGGGCGCCACGGTCGTGACCACGCCGATTCGCGGCGCCGCTATGTGGCACAGATCAGCGATTTCACCTGCGTGGTTCATTCCCATCTCGACAACCAGAACCTCGTGGCGCGGCAGCAGGCGCAGGCAGGTCAGCGAAAGTCCCAACCGGTTGTTCCTGTTTCCTGCGGTTGCATGAGTTTCCCGACCTGACGAGACAATTGCCCTCACGAGGTCCTTGGTAGTGGTCTTTCCGACCGAACCTGTAACTGCGATCACGACAGGCGACAGCACCTCCACCCAGGCCGCAGCAGTCCTGACCAGGGCAGCTTCGGTGTCTTCCACCGTCACCACGAAAACGTGTCCGGGCGATGCCATGACGGCGCGCAGCGCGTCGGTCTCCCTGCCTCGCTGTACAACCAGTCCGGCTACTCCTTTCTCAACCGTTTGCGCAAGAAAGTCGTGTCCGTCGAATCTGTCCCCGACAATGGCGTAGAACACCTCGCCCGCCCCAGCCGAGCGCGAATCGATGGAGGCTCCAGCATCCGCGCACAAGCCGTGCCCAAGCACAAGGGTTCCCCCGGTCGACTCGGCTATGAACTCTCCGGACAGGCGGAACATCGAAGTTCTAGTCATGCGTCAAGGATCTCCCTTGCCGTTTCCACGTCGCTGAAGTGAATCCGATGACTACCCAGAATCTGGTAATCCTCGTGGCCCTTACCGGCGATCACGACAACATCGCCATCCCTTGCATTCCGAATGGCTTGATCAATGGCCGCGCGACGATCCGGCTGGACCTCGAAGGGCGGCAAGGTTTGACCTTCGGCCTCAACCGCCCGAATGCCTTCCAGGATCTCGGCGATGATCGCGTCAGGCTGCTCGCTGCGCGGATTGTCCGATGTCACAACAACCCGGTCCGCCAGCAAAGCAGACGCACGTCCCATCAAGGGGCGCTTTCCGCGATCACGATCGCCGCCTGCACCCATCACAATCGTCAGGCGAGACGAACCGACCATCGGCCTCAGCACCGTCAGCACGTTTTCGATGGCCTTGGGGGTATGCGCGTAATCGACGTAGACCCGCACATTGCGCCGGCCACGGACCCGCTCCAAACGTCCGGGGATGCAGGCTAGACCACAGACCCCCTCGACGAACCGCGGCAGGTCCAACCCCGCCATGCCAGCGGCCGCGATCGCGGCAAGGAGGTTCGCAAGGTTGTGCGGACCCACCAGAGGGCTTGCAATATCAAAGAATCCCCAGGGCGTCCGAATGCGCGCCCTGATCCCTTCGAGATCGTACGTCGCCATCTGAGGACACAGATCGCCGCCACCCTCACGCGTGGAAAAGGTGACCGTTGGCACAGGGCAAGTCCTGGCAAGATGCTGCCCGAACGGCTCGTCCCCGTTTACGACCGCTCCCTTCGCACGCGGACTGGCCGGCAGAAGTTCAAGGAACAGCCTCTCCTTGGCGGCGCGGTAGTTTTCGATCGTCTTGTGGTAATCCAGGTGATCCCGCGTCAGAACCGTTTCCACCGCTACCGTGAAGTCCAACGCCTCAACGCGACCCTGGTCCAATGCATGCGAGGAGACTTCAATCGCGACGGCATTCACGCCCCGATCCCGCATTCGCGCAAACAGCGCCTGGAGCTCTATAGGGCCGGGCGTTGTCATTTCCGAAGGCTCACGCACGCCCCCGTATCGGTATTCGACAGTACCGACCAGCCCGGGAACCAGGCCGCATGCGGCAAACCCGGCCTCCAGCAACATCGCCGTGGATGTCTTGCCGTCGGTCCCGGTAACGGCGGCCAGCAGGAAACCAGATGACGGATCGTTCTGGACACGGGCAGCCAGCACGGCAAGAGCGCGGCGGCTGTTTGCGACCCGCATTACGGGTGCGCCTTCAAGCGACCGTTCGTCCTGGACAATGACAACGGGGGAGCCAGCCTCAAACGCAGCGCTCACGAAATCATGCCCGTCGGCCTTCTCGCCGCGAACTGCAACGAACGCGACCCCAGGGCCTGCGCTGCGCGAGTCCGACGTGACCCTGGACCAGCCGGCATCAATGGCGCCATCGTTCCAGGCGACAGCGCCGATGCCGATCCTGAGGGCCTCGTCGAGGACGAAACTGCTCATCGTTTGGCCACCTGTGTGTCTTCCGCTGTCGTTTCGGGCATCAGCCCAAGGATTGGAAGACTCCTCTGGACCACGTTCTTGAAAACCGGGGCCGCGACGGCGCCAGCCAGTTTGTGCACCCGCGGGTTGACCATCGTCAGCGCGACCACGATCCGCGGGTTTTCGGCTGGTGCAAATCCTATGAAGCTGCACAGGTACTTGTCTTCCGAATACCCCTGTCCAGGAATCAGCAGGCGCGCGGTGCCCGTTTTTCCCGCCGCGCTGTAGCCTATCGGGCGCCCCCTTTTTCCGGTGCCCCGCTCGTCCATCACTACCAGTCGCATGACGTCGCGAACCTGCTGCGCAGTCGCAATTGACAGCACACGCTTGGATTCTCCCGACTCGAATCGCCGCAGCAGGCGGCCGTCCGATGAACGCAATTCGCGGGCGATCCTGGGCGCCAGCCTGACTCCATCGTTGGTGATCGTCGCTACTGCGTTTGCCATTTCCAGGAGTGTCGCCGTGTATCCATATCCATAGCCCGCCGTCCGGTATCCGGTCTTCTTCCAGTCACCCGACTCCTGGAATGAGCTTCCGACCTCGCCCGGAAGATCTACCCCGGTTGTCCTCCCAATGCGTAAACGCTTCAGGCCCTCGAACATTCGATCGGGGCCAATCTTCATCGCAAGGTCCAGATGCGCACAGTTCGACGAGAACTTGAACGCCTCGGCCAGCGTCACTTGGCCGACGGCGTGGACATCCTTGACCGTTCGCCCACCTAGTTGACAGCTCCCTCCGTGACCTTCAAGAATGGTATCCAGTGTTGCGATGCCGTCCTCGATAGCCGTGGCGACCGTCACAATCTTCCCGATGCTCCCGGGCTCGAAGGGATACCCGACAACCTTGTTGGCACACGGGTTCAGCAGCAAGGCCGGCAGGCCGGACTCGGCAACTTTTGCTTTATCCTCCTTGCAGGCGCTCTCGAACCGGTTCGGGTCCACTGCCGGCAACGACGACATGGCCAGCACCTCGGCCGTGCGGGCATCCAGGATCACCCCCATCGCCGCCGGTGCACTCTCGGCGTCCATCTGGGCAAGCAACTCGCCGTCAAGGATCTCCTGCAACTGCGCATCCACGTTCAGCACGAGGTCCGCGCCGTCCAGATCCCAGGCGACGCCCAACGCGTCCTTGTAATAGCCGTCGCGATCCTTGCTGCGCAGCAGCGTCACGTCCCGGACCTCGCCGCGCAGAATCGCGTCGTACTGGGCTTCCACACCCATGCGTCCAAGGAAGTGCAGCCCCCTGGCTTCCTCGGTCTTGTCGGCTTGACTGACGAACCCCAGCACCGGACCAAGCGAATCTCCATTTGGATAAAAACGCCTGGGTTTCGTGTCGATCCGAATCCCGTCGACCTTCATCACTCCAAGCGCCTGGATCTGCTCGGGCGTTACATGCGACTTGATGCGCGCGAACTCTCCAGCCGTGACGATCGACGAGATGACATCACCCGGCTCCAGGTTCAGCGCGGATGCCAACGTGTACGACAACTCGATACGATCCACGTCCCACGGCGCCCCGATGTAGACCACTTCGGGGTCAGGGACCGTCATTGCCAGGACGCGCCGTCCAGTCCGGTCCCTTATCTCTCCACGCCTGCCCTGGACCTCCTCTGATCCCACCGAGGCGGACAGATGGCGCGCCGTTCGCACCCCTTCTGCATCGAACTGGTACCACCCTGCCTGACCAACGACCCAGCCCAGGCCGCCCAGCATGATTGCAGTGACGAAGGCCATGCGCAGAACCACCCCGCCGCCGGCGGTGTCATCCGTCCCGGTGACGACGCGTGATATGCGCACCCACGTCCCCCGAAGGTCCATTACTCCCCTCCCGAACCGGGCAATGCCCGTCGAATCCGCAGCTGGATCGAAACCGACCGGTCGCGCACCCCGTTCGCCAGCCCGTCTAGCGCCGCGCAGCGCAGCGCTGCCCAATTGCCGTTTCCGGAGACGCCTCGTTGCACTTCAGGAAGGCCTCGGCGGCCTTCGCCGACTCGCCCGACTCTTGCAGCATCACGCCAAGGTGATACCAGGGCTCGGCATACGTAGGGCACGTCCGTGTCGCACGTTCGAAAGCGTCCCGGGCAGCCCTTGGATTTCTTGTCTCCAGGAACAGCTTTCCAAGATTGTTGTATCCAACGCAGAATCGGGGGTTCAGGAACACCGCCATCTCCATGTGACGGCGCGCCGCCTCGAAGTTCTTCAGGTTCATGTATGCGAACCCAATGTTTCCCTGCGCGAAGGACGGCGTGGGGTAAAGAGGATCCTCAAGCAGCGGCTTGAAAACCTCGATGGCCTCCTCAAAGCGACCAAGGGCCAGCAACGCCGTCCCAAGATTGTTCCGGCATTCCTGGAAATCCGGTTTGATACCCAGCGCGGCCTTGTAGTCGGCCTCGGCGCCCAGCAGGTCGTTAAGGCCCATACGGACAAAACCGCGAAGATGAAGGGCCTCGTGGTTCCGGGGGTCCAGCTTCAACGCCTCGTGCAGCTCGCGCTGGACCATCGCGATGTTCGGGTCGTTGTAGTAGTTGCGGGCCAGGCGGTAGTGGAAGTCGGACTTTGCCGTGTCGTCCTGGGTCGGACCTGAACTGCAGGCAGCGGCCAGTGCCAGCGCCGCACAGACCCATCGGGCCATCAGCATCCCGTCACTCCTCACTGCGCAGCCTCCTCGTTCCCGCCGACTCGAATCACCTGGTCGGCCCGCGGCGGGTGCAGTCCCATCGCCGCAGCCTTGACGGTGGCACGTGGCACCGCGGTGACCCCTGCCTCCTCGCGACGAAGATCCGTACGCTCGGCGTCCAGTTCCCTGGACCGCTGAATCTGCACCCAGATTGCGCGCCTGATCGCCAGAGACTGCTGGGCATTCCAGACGTGGAAAACGCCGGCAGACGTCAGCACGACCGTCGCAACGACGATCCAAAGAACCGACCGAACATTCCCGCCGCGCCTGACGGATGTTTCTGGGGCTCTCATGCCTCGTCCTCCGGAATCCGCTCGATGACCCGCAGATGCGCCGCCCGGGATCGCCGGTTGCGACGCTGCTCTTCGGGTCCCGCCGACTGGGGTTTTCGGTGCGGCAGGGTAAATTCGCGGGTCAACGCCAGGGACCTGAATCCCAGCTTGACCCGTCGGTCCTCGCCGCTGTGGAACGAGATCACCGAGACCCTGCCCAGAGGCGCCAGGAACGTCGGAATGGACGCCAGGAAGCCGTCCAGGCGTTCAAGCTCACGATTCACCAGGATTCTCAGAGCCTGCGCCGGCAACACAGGGCTGGGCATCTTTCGCACGTTGGGCCCAAGCACCTCGCGACACACCCGCACCAGGTCGGAGGTAGTCTCCATGCGGTTTACGCGCGACTCCTCCTTCAGGCGCCTCGCCAGCCTGCGGGATGCCGGCACTTCCCCGAAAAAGAAAAGCACCTGGGCCAGTTCGTTCTCGGATGTCTCGCGAATAGCCTGTGCTGCGGTGCGCCCCTCGGTGGGGTCGAAGCGCATGTCCAGGGGCTGATCGCCCTCGAAGCTGAAACCCCGGTCCGAATCGAGCTGGGTCGTCGAAAGGCCCAGGTCCAGGACGACCCGGTCCACCATCGCGATCCCCTTCTCGTCCAGAACCTCGCGCATTGAATCGTACCCCCGATGGACCGGATGGAACCGGTCCCCGAAAACAGCCAGGCGCCGGGAGGAGGCCTCCAGAGCCTGGGGATCACGATCAAGTCCAATCAGTTGTACGGCAGGGGGAGTACGGGCGAGAATGGCCTCGGCATGCCCCCCCTGGCCGACGGTCCCGTCCACCACCCAACCAGAAGTGAGGTCAGCGCACGCCGCGGCAACCTCCTCGAGGAGGACCGTGACATGCACGCCATCCACTATATGGCCCCCTGGGTAGCGGGCGCGATGTCGCGCCGGCCTGTCCGGTGAATCTCTGTCGCGTAGGCCTCGTAGTTCTCGACCAGCGCCTTTTCCAGGTCCGCCTGCACGGCAGCCCAGCGGTCGGCGGGCCACACTTGCAGGCAATCCCCGACGCCAATGATGAACACGTCGCCTCGGTTCCCCAGGAAATCCCGAGTCCTCTTCGGGAGAACCAGGCGGAAATTGTTGTCTACTTGCGCCAGGGCGGCGCTGCCCAGATAATTGGACCGCAGCGCGTTCGCCAGGTGGATGGGAAGCTCGTCGGCCTTTGCCAGCAGCCTCTCCTGGAAACGGTTGAAGGTTGGGAGGCTGCGCACCTCCAGGTAGCGCTTCAGGGGTTCGGTGGTGATCATGACCTGCTTGCCCTTCAGCAACGTCAGATCGGTGGACAGGGTCACACGACCCGAGTTCAGGTCAACCTTCGCGTCGAAGGTCCCGAACAGCCCCTGGATATCGTCGCCATCAGCCAAGATCCAAACCTCACCTCAACGGATCGAATTTAATCCTAGAATCGAGACAAGGCCACCCATTACCAACCATTTAGATCCATTTCACGTCATTACAGCCACTTAGACGTCTCCTTGGTGTCGGCGCCTGACCGATTCCATCGCGCAAATTTGCCTGTCTAGTTTGTAAATGTATCTCATGATTTCCGGTAGTTGAATGATTTCCGGACAGCGGATCCCCGCATACCTTCGTCGCAGGGTGTTCAATCGTACGTTCAACCACTGGTAATTACATATAAACAATCACTGCGACATCCCCCCAGGGACAGTCGATGGTGTGGAGTCAAGAAAATAACGTTCCTGGCATGGCTGGAAATGGAGAAAAACCGGAAAAGATTTCAGCCCTGGGTAAGGACCGTTGCGGGGTCGGTTCGCGCAGCACGGCCGGATGGAACCCACGCCCCGATCACGGCAAACAGCACCGCGCACGAGAATCCAACCAGCAATACGACTGGTGAAAACAGGAACAAATCCGCTGGCATACCAGGAACTCCGCCCAGCACGCGGCTGGCCCCCACATTCACCAGGCGGCCCAAAACCCATGCACCCGCGCAGCCAGCAATCCCGCCGATCGCTCCCATGACGGCCGCTTCGCCCAGGACCAGCATGCGCACATCCAGCAGCCGGGCGCCCACCGCACGATAGACCGCAATCTCGATGCGGCGCTCGGTCACCAGCATCAGGAACGTGTGGGTGATGTTGATGGCCGAAATACCCAGTATCACCAGACTGACCAGTGCAAACACCAGGGTAAGGACCAGCAGCATGCTGGATGCCTTGCGCGCGTCCTCGCTGCGCGGCGCCGGTACAAGGCCAAGAATCTTCGCGTCCTCGATAACCTGAGGAAGCTGCTCGTTTCTGGCGGTCGTCAGCACGACACTAGTAAATTCGGAGGCAGCATCACGTCCACGCAGCATCGCGTTGGCCCTCTGGACGGCAGCCAGAGGCATCGTTACACCGAAATCCATGGCCTTCTGCGAGAAGCCCACAATACGACATCGCCTGATCGTGCGTTGATCGAACGCAGCGTCGGCGACGAAATACGACTCGCCGTACAACATCGCAAACGACACGCCAAGCAGCACTTCAAGGCCCGACAGGCGACGCAAGTCAAGCGCCGTGGCCGCGACACGGTTGTAGACCTCCAGCAGGAACGGCGAGACCAGGACCGGGATTGGCGCCTCGCAGGCGCCGGACGCCGTCAGGATGTTATCGGTCGCACAGTAGGTACCATCGGGACACCTTTCGCCGCCTCCAGGTGTTGGCATGCCAGCACGCGAAGTCAGGCGCCCGCGGATTTTTTCGGGATCGTCGCCAGCCCCGTCGCGTGGGTCGTCCAGGCGACAGGCCAGTCGCCGGCAAACGCCTAGGGCTGCCGCTTGCACACAGGTTTCCCCGGGGTCGCAGGACGCATTCCCGGTGCAGGTTCGCAGACAAGCCCCCTGGATGCAGGCTGCGCCGGCCGTGCACGGTTCGGCGCACGAAATCATGCACTGGCCATCGAAACAGGCCTGCCCTGGCAGGCAGCCCGAATCCGCACGGCACGGAAGTCTTCCGCCTGGGTCGCGGAAGGAGTCCCACCAGACGCGCCTGTGGCAGGCACCTTCGTTACAACGACCGCCAATCCCGCAATCGGCATCAGCCGAACAGATCACGGCACCCATCTCGGGACCAAGCACCTCGGCCTCGGAAAGTCGCAACTCGTTGCCAAGCAACTCGGGTTCCAGCCCATCGAAGAAGGATTCGACGCGGGCCTCATGCCCGATTACCTCGCGTCCGCCCCATAATCGCGCCTGGAATCGAGAGCGCTGCTTGGGATAGACGCCGGTCACTCCAGGCAGGGACCTCAGCGCAGCCAGCGATGCCTGGTCCAGGCGTGACGGCACCTCGATCCCCAGCCCGAACAGGCGCACCGTTTCAATCTGCAACTCGGCCTGATTGACGGGGTACAACCGGTTCAGTACCCGTTCGCGGATGCCAAGGGACAGGGCCAGGAAAAATGCCAGCGTGGCGCTGCCGACCACCAGACCGACCAGCGCAAAGGCGAAATGCCCCCTGCTGCGCACCAGGAAGCGTGCAATCAGGCCGACTTGTGCCCGCGCAGTCATCTGCTGCCTATGCCTCCACGATCCGGCCGGTCTCAAGGACTATCTGCCGGCTCGCTGCCTCGCTGACCCTGGACTCGTGCGTCGCGATGACCAGTGTCGTATTGTCCCTGCGGTTCAGTTCCAGAAAGATGTCCAGCACCGCTGCGCCTGTTGCCGCATCGAGATTACCGGTAGGTTCGTCGCACAACAGCAGCATCGGCCGGTTCAGCAGCGCCCTGGCAACCGCGACACGCTGCCGCTCTCCCGCCGACAGCCGAGTCGGCCGGTCGGTGGCCCGGTTTGCCAGACCGACGCGATCCAGCGCCTGCATGGCACGCCCTTCAGCCTCGGCCCGGTCACGGTCCTGGTTGCCAAACCAGGCTGGAAGCGTCACGTTCTCGATTACAGTCAGGTGCGGCAGCAGATGGAATGCCTGGAACACGAAACCAATCGTCTTGTTACGCAGCATCGAAAGATCGCGATCATGCAGGCGGGCAAGGTCCTGCCCGTTCACCTCGACCCGGCCCGTCCATTCCCTGTCAAGTCCGCCGAGAATATTCAGAAGCGTGGTCTTTCCGGAACCGGATCGACCCACAACGGCCAGGAATTCGCCCCTGGCAACCGACAGAGACACGTCCGACAGTGCCGGCGGCAAAACACGGGCAGCATCGCCAGCAGCCTGACCAGGGTACGCCTTCACAAGATGTTCCACGCGAATCAAGACTTCCTCACCGCAACCGGATGATCGCATCAACAGTCAGGCGCCCGTCCGCAAGTGACGCCTCGACCCCGACAATCCGCACCGCCGATGCCAGGTGCCGCACGAATTCGATCCCAAGACCGCCCAAAGCCTCAACCCATCCGCTGGGATCGACTGCAACACGAACCAGTTTCCCGGAGGCCAGCACCGGCGGCACCCCGGCAAGCCCAGCCAGGCGACCCAGGGCCAGATTCCTCCCGGCAGCCTCGGCACCGCGGCCTGCTGCGCCAACCAGGATGTCGCCCCTGGTCGCCGCAGCCACCTCAAGACCGTCCTGGGCAACTCCGGCCAGTCCCTCGAGATCACTGTCAGCCCATGGAAGCGTTGATACCCCAAGTCTGGAGGCCAGAAGCGCCGCTGCCGATAGCCCCACGCTGGCTCCATTCGAGGGGCGCAATCCGGCCCCCGCGACGGCCACCGCACGGCGCAGGAACGCACGCACTCCGGTCACTGGACCGGCAGCAGGGTCACTGGCAACAAGAAGCGCGACGGTTGCACGGCCATCCCATGCCTTCAGAATAGCCGACGTATCGCCAAGGCCATCGGCACGACAAGCAGGGCCACAGGCGTCCAGCAAGCCGTTCATCAGACCGTCCGGCAGCGACCCCAGGTCCACGTCGGCTCGCGCCAGAACGCCGGACTGCAGCGTGGCGGGGGCCGACGGGCAAGCCAGCGGGTCGCCATTTGGCCCGAAAACTGCCCGGACCTGAAGCCCCTGGTCCAACGAGGCAACCAGACGCAAATCCCCGATGGCGGCTCGCAGGAGGATGCCAGCCGCCCCGCCGGGCGGCACCAGGCCGAACTGCCGCTTGGCCAGCGCCATAAGCAGGTCGTTGCCAACCCATACAGACAGGTCACCATCGGCCAGGCCAGCCTCAACCGCCGCCGCCACAGCCAGATCACCGGCACCACCGCCCGCAGCAGCAGGTGCAAGCGTCTGAAGGCCGGCGCACGACTTCGTCGGGCCGACACAGGCCAGCGCAACGTCCTTATCCACCCGCAGCAGGGCACCACGCCCCTTGTCGCGCAGGTCATGGAAACGGCGGATCTGGGTTTCGCCGGTCGTTTCCTCCACGAATCCAAGGCGCGCCATCCTCAGTCCCAGACGCCGCGATGCGATATCCCGATCGTCGACCGGAATCGCCACCACCAAGGCGCCCTTCCACCAGGCTATGGCCAGCGAACGCTGCGGGTCCAGCCCCTGCTGGCGGGTCGCTTCGGCGGAACGCAGGTCGAACCCGGTAACCGAACGCAGAAGGTCTGCCGCCCCGACCGCCTCGGGCAATCGCTGGAACAATGCCGTCGTCCGATCGGCCAGATCTCCTGCCGGCCGCAGCACTGCAATCGCATCGACATCAACCGGCAGCGCCCGCACAGGATCCAGACGCGGCCCGGCGCATGCTGCAAGAACGAACAGCGACGCGACCACCGCTGGACAAGCAGTCCTTTTCACCTGGAATCAACCCCCCAACCTTTCACCAGGCACCCCGGTGCGGGCGAGATTAGCACAAGGCCGTCAGGTTGGACGCCAGCCTCTTGCCCCGGGGGGAATACAACCCCATCATTCGGGTTGCCATGGGGCGTCGCCGGTCCCCGGCGCACATTGCCAATACGGAGGATCTGATGAGCCGCCTCGTTAAGATTGCCGCCATTACCGGTGGCACGATGCTCCTGGGTCTCGTCACGTTCTGCCGACCGTCCGAAAGTCCGGCCGCCATCGAAAAGCAGTGGAAGATCTGGTCGGACAGCGCCCCGGTGGCACCTGCGGTGGGTCCTGATTTCCAGCCGGCCCGCTCGTTTGCGCCCCTCGTGAAACGCCTCCAACCAAGCGTAGTCAACATCGCGACTTCGATCGAGGTCCAGGGACACAAATCATTCCGGCGGAATCCGGGTGGCGGGCAGAGAGATTCCCGGGATCCCATGGATGACATGTTCCGCCACTTTTTCGGTGACCGTGAAGGAATGGACGTCCCGGCCCAACGGCGCAACTCGCTGGGTTCCGGCTTTATTGTCAACGCCGAGGGGTACATCCTGACAAACAACCACGTAGTCGAAGGCGCCACCGAGATCAATGTGCGCCTGACTGAACCCGAGCGCGAACTCAAGGCCAAGATCGTGGGTCGCGACGAGAAGTACGACCTCGCACTGATAAAGGTGGACTCGAAGGAACCCCTGCCGGTCGCGTTGCTGGGTGACTCGGACTTGCTGGAGGTCGGCGACTGGGTAATCGCCATCGGCAGCCCGTTCGGTCTCGCGCACACGGTCACAGCCGGCATCGTGTCGGCCAAGGACCGCGTTATCGGCGCTGGACCGTTTGACGACTTCATCCAGACGGACGCCAGCATCAACCCAGGTAATTCCGGGGGCCCTTTGTTCGACGCCTCGGGAAACGTCGTCGGAATCAACACCGCCATCCACGCCGCGGCGCAGGGCATCGGGTTCGCGGTACCTGTCAACATGGCCAAGCAGTTCATTCGCGACGTCCTGCAGAAGGGGCGGGTCAGCCGCGGTTGGCTGGGCGTAGGCATCCAGGAACTGACCCCGGAACTTGCACAGGGCATGGGTCTTGGCGACCGCCAGGGCGTGATTGTGTCGCAGGTCTTCCCGGGCAGCCCGGCCGAGAAGGCAGGCGTGCGGCGCGGGGACGTGGTCATCTCGTTTGCTGGCAAGCCCATACAGGACTCTGCCGGCCTGACCAGAACCGTCGGGCTGTCGGAAACGGACCGCGACTATGATCTCAAGGTGGTACGCGACGGCCGCGACACAATCCTGAAAGTCCGGGTGGTCGAGCGAGACGAAAAGGGAGGCGCGTTCGAGCGCAAGGATGGTCTCGACTCAAGCGACGACAGCGGTTCACTTCAATCGAATCTGGGTCTGGAATTGGCCCCTCTGACTACGAAGGATACCGAACGCCTACAACTGAAACGAGGACAGGGCGTGAAGGTCGAGGATGTCGATTCCGAGGGCGCCGCGGCAAACACCGGCGTCAGACCCGGGGACGTCGTGATGGAGGTCAATCGCGCACCCGTAGGTTCGCCAGCCGAGTTCGCCGACGCTGTGTCGAAGATCAAACCCGGCGATTCGATCCTCCTGCTGCTGCTGAGGGGCCAGAACTTCTTCTACGTCGTGGTCAAGAAGCCCGGGCCGGACCAGTCTGGGCAGAACAGCGAGCCCCCCCAACGTGGTCGCAAGGGCAGCCCTTCGCGTTGACCATCCGGCACCCGCGGCGTATCATGACGTCGCAAGAATCTACTGCCAACAAGGGAGACACCTTGTCCGACGACGAAACCCAGGAAGACGCACCAAGACCGGACGAGGAAGCTGTCGATACGGCGATGGAGCCGGTCATAAACTCACGGCTTCCGGCCACGTCAGGTGGCAGCGAAACCCGCGTTGATCTGCTGTACAGGTACATCCGAGACATACAGAGGCATCCGCTGCTGACCCCCGAGGAGGAACTGCGACTTACCCGCCAGTTTGCGACCACGAAAGACCCCAAGGTGGGGTCTCACCTGATTTCCGCGAACCTGCGGTTGGTCATCAAGATCGCGATGGAATACAGAACCTTCACGTCACAAGTACTTGATTTGATACAGGAGGGTAACATTGGTCTGGTGCAGGCGGTGAACCACTATGATCCGCTGCGTGGCGTCCGCCTGTCGCACTATGCCCAGTACTGGATCAGGTCGTACATCATCTACTACCTGTTGAACAACCACAGGATGGTGAAGCTGGGGACCACCCAGGCCCAGCGGAAGATATTTTTCAACCTGCGCCGCGAGCGCCAGCGCCTGATCAACATGGGCTTCGACCCCACTGCGCGCCTGATCGCCCAGAACCTGTCCGTCCCGGAGGACACGGTGAAGGAGATGATGGAGCGCATGGACCAGCCCGACCTGTACCTCGACGCGCCGCGCGGATCCGGCGACGACAAGAGCACCTACCTCAGCACCATGGCCGGCAACTCGAACCCGGAAGAGGAGACCGCTCAGAACGAGGTCGGCCTGCGCTTGAAACTGAAGATCGCCGAGTTTGGCAAGGGAATCGAATCCGAGCGCGACCGCTATATCTGGGAAAAACGGCTGCTGTCCGACGACCCCGTGACCCTGCAGGAGGTCGGCGAGAAGTTCGGTGTCAGCCGCGAGCGCTCCCGCCAACTGGAAGAACGAATCAAGAAGCAGTTCCGCGAGTTCCTGAAGAAGGAACTGGGCGACGACTTCGTGCAGGCACAGGTGCTGCGGCGTTGAAATTGCCTGGAAGAGACCGACCCTTCACACCTGATCGCGACGACCCACCTGTACCGGCAACCACAACCCACTGACTTTCGGGAAAAGTCAGCGGCAACAGCAGCCGGTATCGGCACAGGCCAGGCTGGCCGTCATGCTGAACGGGCCAAAATCGTCTATGTCCGTCCCGGACTCGCCATCTACCACGATCGTCAGCCAACCGTCGGCGGTCGCCGTATACTGGACCGACTCGGGTGCGCCACTGGAACCGGCGTGCTGGCAGACGATCAAGTCGGTCTTCCAGGCGCTCTTGCAGGTCGTACCTCGATACAGCTTCAGCGACAAGTCGAATACCGATGGGATGGGATCGGCGGTGACCCGAATCGTGTCCCCGTTCCGCATCCAGACCTTGTACATGACGTCATCGACGGCATCCCAGCAATCGGGACCTCCAATAGACGGCAGGTCGTCATCGTTTCCTTCGTCGGTAGTGTCCCCGGCAACCGTGGTCCCGGCGTTCAGGACGGTGCGCCCCAGCACTCGGGCGGTGCCGCATTTCCTGCCATCCGGTGCAAAATCGTTCGCACAGCCCAGCGTGCCAGCGCACGGGTCAATGCATGCGCCGTCGGCACCGCAGGCCCAGTCTGCCGGGCAGTCGGTGGCGCTGCGGCACTGTCGGCACGAACCGGAAATGCAGAACTTGGTTGCGCCTTCGCACTTCACACAAGCAGGGCCGCAGGCCTCGTCAAGGTTGCAGTTCTCGCAGGTACCGGCCGTGCAGCGACGTCCCTCTCCACATGAAAATCCATCGCAAACACAAGAACCTGCCGAACACGCCGGCATGTCCCCGCTGCATTTGACACAAGCAGAACCGCAGTGTGCCGGGTCGTCTGCAGTGCACGGTCTGCAGGTTCCAGCGCTGCACCACTGGTCCGCGGGGCAGTCGCCCGGATCACGGCAGGTCAGGCAGGTCCCTCCAACGCACCGCGGGGTTTCAATCGGACAGGCAGCGCAGGACGGTCCACAAGCCAGGTCGTTGTCGCAGCCCTGACAGGCCCCTTCCACGCAGAACAGGGCGCCGCAGGACGTCTGGTTGCACAGGCAGGCACCGCCCAGGCACACCGGCAGGTCGGCCGGGCAGGTCTTGCATTCAGCACCGCAATGTACCGGGTCATCCACGCCGCATTGCCGGCAGGCGTGTGTCGCCCCGTCACACCAGAACCCGTCCGCACAGTCCGAGCCGACCCGGCAACGCACGCAACTGCCGTCCAGGCAAAACGGTGTGGCAGTACCCGTGCATTCCACGCAATCCTGGCCGCAAGCAAACTGGAACCGGCAGGACTCGCAAATCGCGTTGATACATGTTGTCCCCTGGGCACATGCCGGTCCGGTACCGCAACCGGCCGCTTCCGCGCCAGGATCCGACGCCCCGGGATCCAGTCCCGGATCGTGGCTGCCAGGATCCGATGGTCCCTGGTCGAACGGTCCTGGGTCGTCTGCAACATCCAGCACCGTCAATGGATCCGCACCCTCGTCAGCCACTGTATCGAACACGGCATCACCCTCGTGGCCCTGGTCGCGGCCGGCATCGCCCCCGTCCGCTGCCGTATCGGTCCGGGAGATATCCGCATGGTGGGTATCGAGAAACACTACCGGAAGATCGTCTGCCGATGCTGACCCGCCGGTTCTGCATGCCGCCAACCCGACTGACAACAAGAGGCTCGTACAAATCGCAACCAGACCAGGGAAGTCAAACCGCCCGAGTTGCATGAAATCAGCCTCCAAGTCTTCCGCGATCACCGAGAGAATAGACTCTAGTTGCGACCCGTTCAACGGTCTGACCTGAACCAGTCAGGGCCAATCCCCGGCTGGACCAACTTTTCGGGCCGACAATAAAAGTCTAGCGGTTGATCTCGTTGCGGAAGTAGTCGCATGTCGCCTTCAAGCCATCCTCAAGTAACACCTTAGGCGCCCACCCGAGGAGCTCCTGGGCCTGCGAAATATCCGGGCGACGGACCTTGGGGTCGTCCTGGGGCAGCGGCAGGAACGTCATTCCAACCTTGCTGTCGAACTGGCGAAGAATCGTCTGGGCAAAGTCGCGAATCGTGCGTTCTTCCGGGTTGCCGATGTTGACCGGGTCGCTGCACGTCGAACCCAACAAACGCACGACGCCCTCGACCAGGTCGGTCACATAGCAGAACGAACGCGTCTGAGAGCCGTCTCCGTAAACGGTCAGCGGTTCGCCACGAAGGACCTGGGACAGGAACGCCGGCACCACTCGGCCGTCGCCAATTCGCATGCGCGGACCGAACGTATTGAATATACGGACAATTCGGGTATCCAGACCATGATACCGATGGTAGGCCATGGTTATTGCTTCCGCAAAACGCTTGGCCTCGTCGTAGACGCCGCGAGGACCGATGGGATTCACGTTACCCCAGTAGGACTCGGGCTGCGGATGTACCAGAGGATCCCCATAGACTTCGGAGGTCGAGGCCAGCAGGAAGGTCGCGCCCTTTTCCTTGGCGACACCCAGCGCCTTGTGCGTGCCCAACGAACCCACCTTCAGGGTCTGGATCGGACAACGCATGTAATCGACCGGACTGGCCGGAGAGGCAAAGTGAAGCACCGCGTCCAGCGGCCCCGAAACATGAATATAATTCGTCACATCCTGCTTGACGAAGACGAACCCGTCACGCCCGAACAGGTGCGCGATGTTCTCGAGCTTCCCGGTCAGCAGGTTGTCCATGGCAATTACATCGTAACCGTCGTTCAGGAATCGTTCGCAGAGGTGCGAACCGATGAACCCGGCCCCACCTGTAATCAGAACTCTCATTGCATCCTCCTTGCCCGTTCGCGCAGCCAGGCGCCGGAAAAACGTCAGGTGGCGGGAGGGCTCAAGTCTTGCGGACCCTTGGCGGCGGAGGGAACGGCGCCACTAGCCTGCCGTTGGAAACCTCGGCCATCGCGTCGGAATACCGCTCCAGGACAAGATCCACGCCCTGCCTGACCAGTTCAGCCACCGCCAGACGCGTATGTTGATGGACCACTTTCAAGAGCGAGTCCTGCTCGGGCGTCAGATACACAGTGGTGGCAACTTTCCGTCCGCCCACGAAACCCTCCGGTGGCCCGCGCGAGGGGGCCAGTGTGCCCCAAGGGGATATCGAAGTCAAACACCCCCCGAAAGGCATCAATTCGGCATCAACCAGGATTCCAGGATCCACAACAGACGCAGCATCCAGTTGACTGGCTGTGTCAGCGGCCACAGAACCTGGAAGGCATCCAGGGCGTCCCAGCGCCGTGCGGCGGAACCGGGGCCAAGGGCATCTGCCAATGCGCAATCGGCCGGCAAGGCGGCCGACACCGACAATATTGCCGCCACCAACCACGCCCGAGGAGAAATCGCGGCGATGTCGTTCGCGACCCGCTCGCGCAGGCTCAAGGCTGCCATTGGCAGGCCCACTGCCGACAGTCCCAACGAGACCCACAGTCGGAGCGGGGCGCGCCAGGGAGGCGTCCGCGCATCCGAAAATGCGATCAGGACTGCCCTGCATGCAGTCTCGATGTCCAGCAGACGACGGCGTACGCCGACATCAGCATCAACCGGCACATCGGCAGGATGGCACGAGGACTCGGCCGCTGTTTCAGAATCCTCGTTTTCCTGAGGGCCAGTTCCTGCCAGAACTTCGCGCCAACCGTCGCCCAGGTCGGCAATCAGGCGCAGGTCCCATCCGGAACCCATCCCGGCCAGGCGAGCACGCTCGAACACGCCTGCGAGTGGCTTGCCCGGGACCATAGGTTCAAACCGAAACTGTCCCCTGACGGCCATATCGGGACCGTCCTCGTGCAACGGCACGCCGTCGAAGGTGCTGGTGCCGACTCCCGACAGTTTTTCCCCCGATGAAATCAGTTTTTCGGCCTTCAGCCCCACGAACGTCCACACGTCACGCGCCACGACCCTGCGCCCACCGGGCAATCGCTGGGAATAGGTATAGATGACATCCAGGGTGCCGTCGCGATCCACGTCCAGAAGGTCTACCGACAGGGCATGCGCATCGCGACCGGGATACCAGGCAAAAGCAGGGTGATCGCCTGGATCCACCGTAGGTCCGGAGAATACCAGAACACCGTGGAGAGTACCGAAGGCGACGGTTGCCTCGTCAGAAAGCATCTCGACTCGAACAAGAAGATTCTGGCCAAGATGCCCCGAGATGGCGCCGGAAAGCACCTGCCCGAACACGAACACACGTGACGGGCTGAAAGCGAACGAACCGCAACGCAGGTCCCTGGCGCCTTCCAGAGGACAGAGGCGCCCGTCGCGAAACCCGTCAGTCTCGAAGGCGAATCCTTTCGGCTCCCGGGTCACGACATTTGACCTGGCACCAAGGATCCTCACGGCAACGATCGATGCCTCGTCCTGCGACAGGAACCGGGCCACAAACGGCGGAGGTGGCGGAACAGGCACCCTTGCCACTTGCGATATCGCCATTACCGGGAACAGAAGGCCTGCAAGAAACAGTGACAGCGGGAAGTGGAGGGTCATTCGGCGGTCACCGCAGCGTTGGAGTATATGAACAATACGCCGTCCGACCCGGCCAGGGCAGCGAAGGTCCCATCGGCAGAACCTGCGACCGCGTTGAACACCCGTTTCGTCCCCGAATCAAGGTGGTACCAGCCGCCACCTGAGGCGCGCCGCAGCACCGTGCCAGCCCACCCCACCGCCATGCCGCTGCCGGCCATGTCGCCCAGCCCGTATAAGAATGTCCCGGGCTCTTCCACCACGCGCTGGCAACCTGACACGTCACACTCAAGGATCAGGCCGTGGTCCCCGGCCACCACCACACCTCCACCGGCCAGCGGCATCATATCCCGCAAAGTTGACGACGTGCCCGAGGTCAGCGCCCGAAAACCTTCGCCGGCATCCACTTCAACGATGCCGCCATCGCCCGCTATCCACACCATTTCGCCGTCTGAACACGTGGCGTACAAGGGCGAGGATCTGCTGGCGTTCAGGGTCAACGCGCCTGCGGCAAGGCGGAACACCGAGCCGCGCGCGCCTACAATCCAGGCACCGCCCTTGTCGGCCCACACGTCCAGAAGGTCCTCGTCGGTAGACGCCGAAAGCAGGGTTGGGAATTCTCCGGACAGATCGACCACCGCGCCACCATCGCCAACGACCCATGGCAGGGACACGGCGTTCAAAGCCCCCGGTACCGATTGCCTGATGGCGCCCAGGCGATCGGCTGGACCGCGAAGGATCAACCCGCCCGCACCGACAATGACCAGGGATCCTCCGCCGTCCACGGCGACTCCGCGCAGGTCCGTCGTGACCCCCAGCATACGGTCATACCAGGCATCGTCCTGCAACTCCAAGGCTGTCGACCCCAGGCCGGCAGCTACTGAAACAGCTTTCCCGGCTGACCCGATCCTCGACGCGATACCCCGCAAATCGGCCTGTCCGTTATATGGACCGGCCACGGTCATCATGGACCAACGCTCGCCGTCGAAGTGCACCAGCGCCCCCCGATCACCTACGGCCGTAACGTCGTTCGATGCCGTCCCGCCGATTGCAAAAAGATCTCGCCCCGGTTCCTCGGGATCGTTCGTAACCTGCAGCAACCATGTCATGCCATCGAAAAGGGCGACGGAACCGCGACTTCCGACGGCAACCATCCGTCCGTCGGGAGCGCGCCAGATGGCGCGCAGCGTCGTGGCCGGGCCTGCGATATCCGATCGAACCCAGGCCGCCGATCCACGTTCGAGAAGCGTACCAAACGCACCAACCGCCCTTACGCCGCCTGCTGCCGATGCGTTGATTCCATATAAATCATGGGTAATGCCGGTAGTCTCGGCGGTAAATTCGCCATCCTTGAATTTCAGGATCCGACCGCCCTTCCCTACCATCCACGCCTCGGTTGCCGAAACTGCCGACACGCCGTAAAGGTCTGACCCGTCGGCCTGGCGCAACACCGTCCAGCCGTCGACGGGATTGAGCCGCATGACGACGCCGCCAGCCCCGACAACGAATATCGTGTCGCCATCACCCGATATGCCGAACAGATCCGCATCACCAGGAGGCCTTGGAAATACCGGGAGGAATGCGTCGCCATCGGACCGAAGCACCAGTCCGGCCTTACCCACGGCCCAAGCGGTCCCGCCAGGCGCCGACCACATGCCCATGACATCTCCGACGGCAGTCAGGTCGATGCGCCTGAAAGCGGGATCAGGCACGGCAGCGTCCGGTACATCGGCTGCTGCATCGGACCGAACATCCAGGACTTCGGTCGATTCTTCTGGCTGATCGCGGCCGTCAATGAAATCCCTGGTGTCTGGGACGTCCGCCAAAATTTCACCGTCAGCGCCTGCATCCCGCGCATCGAGCAGGTCGTCCGACCCGTGGCCGCCACCTGCCCCGCATCCACCGGCAGCCAGAACAAGAACAAGCGATACGAACGGGAACCTGGAAGTCACTGGCTTACCCCTCGAACATTCCCATGCATTCTAGGACGTGCCTTGCCGGACGTCCAAGGGAATGGGACCGGCTCCCTCCGACAGCCTTGCCTGAGTCGCGATGCCCGAATACACTGGCCCCGGCGGACGAAAGCGCCTGCGGGATCTTCCGGGACGCGCGTCCGATTCCACTTTTAACAGGTGCGAACATGGTCGATGCCGTCCGGAAGACCCTGCGCGATTCAAAGGCGGCTCGATGGGCCGCGATGTTTCTGGTGTCGTTCGCGATGCTGTGCGGGTACTTCGTGGCAGACGTTGCGTCGCCATTGAAGCCGTTCATGGAACAGCAACTGCACTGGACCAGTTCCGAGTACGGTTTCTTCACCAGCGCCTACGGCTGGTTCAATGTTTTCCTGGGCATGCTGGTACTGGGCGGCATCATCCTGGACAAGTGGGGAGCACGGTTTGCGGGGATCCTGGCCTCGGCCATGATGCTGCTGGGTTGCGCCGTGAAATGGTGGGCCATAAACACCCATTCGCTGGACGGCCAGACGATGCTGGGCGCAAACGCGCAGGTCATGATGGCCTCGCTGGGCTACGCGACCTTCGGCATGGGCCTGGAACTGATCGGCATCACCGCCACGAAAATCATCGTTCGATGGTTCAAGGGCTATGAGGTCGCGCTGGCAATGGGTTTACAGGTGGCCGTAGCACGCATCGGAACCGGCCTTGCCTTGGGCAGCAGCGCCCCGATCGCAAAGGCGTTCAAGGTCTCGACGCCCATCCTCCTCGGCACCCTGCTGCTGGCGGTGGGACTGGTCGCCTTCCTGGTCTACTGCGTGATGGATCGCCGTCTGGACGCCTCGGAACCCGCACAGGGAGCTGCAAACCCTGACGACGCCTTCCGCTTGTCGGACATCGGGTCGATCCTCGCGAACCGCGGATTCTGGTACATCGCCATCCTTTGTGCGCTGTTCTATTCCGCAGTATTCCCATTCCTGAAGTACGCACCTGACCTGATGGTTCAAAAATTCGGGGTCGACGAGGGGCTGTCGGGCCTGATTCCGGCGATGCTGCCCTTCGGCACGATGCTGCTGACGCCGGTCTTCGGCAACTTCTACGACAAGAAGGGCAAGGGCGCCACAATCATGATCCTGGGATCTGCCCTTATAATGGCGGCGCACGTCCTGTTCACGTTGCCGTTCCTTTCGCACTGGCTGGTGGCCCTGTTCGCTGTGCTGCTGCTGGGAGTTGGCTTCTCGCTGGTCCCGTCTGCCATGTGGCCCTCCGTGCCGAAACTGATTCCCGAGCGCCAGTTGGGCACCGCGTACTCGCTGATTTTCTACCTCCAGAACCTCGTGGCCCTGATGGGGGCCCCGTACCTGATCGGATGGGTCCTTGACGAGTACTGCGTCACCAGCCGCGAGCAGGTGCAGCAGATGGTTGATGGTATCTCGCAGGAAGTCACGATCGTCCACTACGACTACATGATTCCCATGGCCATCTTCGTAGGTTTCGGGGTCCTGGCCATGGTGTTCGCGACAATGCTGAAGGCGGACGACCGCAAGATGAACTACGGGCTGGAAAGGCCCTGCCGCACTCGATAATCGGCTCTTAAAAGAGATTCCATGAAGACCCAACGATTGCGATCGGCCGTGGCGTAAGTTGCCTTGCTGACCTTGGTATGCGGCACGTCGGGCAGCCGCCCTCCTTCGACACTGTCGTACGCCACTGGTCAGGCTGATGTCAACTGACTTGAAAGTACCTGTTCGCAGGCAGGTAATGACGATTTTTCAATGGACCTTTTCCCTGACAGTAGTAGCGTTCGGCTGGCGCCGGAGGAATTGATCGAACCATTGGAGAACGTGCTTCCGTGATTTGTTCAAACGGCGAGGCGATTTCGATTCGGAATTATGCGAAAACAAGGTGAAATAATGAGGTCAGTCTTGAAGATGGCATCCAGAATGGCACTTTCCGGGCTTTTTGTTTCGTGCATCATCCTGCCGAACGCCTGCAGCTCGGCAGACACCAACGAAACACAGCCGGGTTTGAGCCTTGGCAACGAATCCGTACCGAACCTGCGCGAACTTGGGGGCTATGCGAACAGCGATGGCGCGAAGGTGGCCGGCAAGCTCGTCTATCGATCCAACCAACTGTGCGACATTACCGAAAAGGACATGAAACACATTGCCAGCCTTGGCCTGAAGGTTGACTTCGACCTGCGTACCGCCGAGGAAATCGCACTGCACCCGGACGAACTGCCATCCGGCGTGAAATATGTTGGACTGGACGTACTGGCCGACGCGGGACAGTCAGGAGCAGCCAACCTGGAAAAACTGCTGAGCAATCCGATCGCGGCCAATGCCGCTCTGGGTGATGGCAAAGCCGAGGCCAACTTCATCGCAACCTACCGGCAGTTCGTGTCCTTGCCAAGCGCGCAGGCGTCGTACAGGCAACTGTTCCTTGCGCTGGGCGATCGGGAGCAACTGCCAGCGCTTTTTCACTGCACCACCGGCAAGGACCGAACCGGATGGGCCGCCGCCGCCTTCCTGACGCTGATGGGCGTATCGAAGGAAATCGTCATGGTGGACTACCTGCGCAGCAACGACTATATCCTCCCGAAGTACCAGGGCATCATCGACGAATTCGTCGCAGCGGGCGGACAAGCCAGGATTCCCCCGGCCATCCTGGGCGTGCATGCGGAATACCTGGAAGCCGCCTTCGACGAGATGACAACGAATTACCACACGATCGAAGACTACTTCTCCGAAGCCCTCGGCATCGATGCCTCCCAGCAAAAGGCGATGCGCGATCTTTACCTTGGGTCGCAATAGATTGCTGCGTCTGCCCAGCCCTTCGACTCCAAACTGGGCAACGGCGCCATCACCCGGAAGTAACTGAAGACGCGGATGGCGACAGGATCGCCGCCTGATGCGAAAAGCTGCCCTTTACTCATCCCCGAAGCGGTTCACTTTCGAATGGCATTGGCCTTCTCGGTGATTCCGAACCAGGAAATCCTGGTGGTACTCCTCGGCACGCCAGAAGGTCGCCGCTGGCCGCAAGCTGGTGGCCACCGCCAGGCCGCGACGCCGAAGCCTTTCAACCAGAGCCTCGGCTACACGCTTCTGTTTGTCATCCGAGTAGAACACGACCGAACTGTACTGCTGGCCGACGTCCGGCCCCTGCCGATCCACCTGCGTAGGATCGTGGATCTCGAAGAACAGCTTGGCCAGTTCCTCGTAGGTAGTTTTCGTCGAATCGTAGACAACGCGAACCGTCTCGATGTGGCCCGAATCGTGGGCGCACACATTCTCGTAGGTCGGATTGTCGGTGTGACCACCCATGTAACCTGACTCGGCCAGAATCACGCCCCGCGCCCGGTCGAACCAGTATTCGATGCCCCAGAAGCAGCCTCCGGCAAAGTAGGCCACGGCGTCCTCCTTGACTGCCGGACCAAAACCGCCCCCAGGCGCGCAGGTTCCTGCCGAGGTTGTGGCGGCTGGCGACACGACCGGCCCTGCCAGCGTGGCTTCCCCTCCGGGGATGCCGTCCCGCCCGGCAGCAGTAAAGCCCAGCGATATCGAGTTCACGCAGTGGCGCGTATCTGCAGCGGTGAAGCCCTCGCCACGAAACACGTGGCCCAGGTGGGCACCGCACCTTGCGCAGACGATCTCGGTGCGCGCCCCGTCAGCATCATGAACCTCCTTGACGGCGCCCGGCAACGCCTGATCGAATGACGGCCATCCGGTACCGGAATCGAATTTCGACGACGACGGGAACAGTGACGACCCACAGCGCCTGCAGGTGTACGTTCCCGGCTCGTGGTTTTGCCAATACTTCCCGGAAAAAGGACGCTCGGTACCCTTATGCACAATGACCTGTTCTTCGTCCGGATCCAGAATCTTCCAGCCCATCCGTGTTTCCTCCGGACCACCGGAACGGTCCCCGGCGACCGCTGACGATGGTTCACACGCCAACCCCGCAATAACCAAGACCAACGCAACCAACAGCCCAAGCATCAGAAACCCGGCGCGTTTCATGTTCGTCCTCGAAACCACAATGACACGGGGCACTAATCGCCCTCGCTGAAGAAACTGGTGATTCTTGGTCCTGTTTGCAAGACGCCAGGTTTCTTGCAGCGCTTCACCTCACAATTCCTGCGCGCAATTCAGATGATTCAGCGGTCCTGCGCTGGTCAAAATCACACAGATTGATTTCTGAGAGGCTTCCCACGAAACCGGCTTCGGCATTGACCGATTCCATGGCACACGCAGGATTGACAGGCGGCAGCAGACCCGCCATCCTCGAATGAATCAATTCGAATGGAGCCTATTCAAATGCGCATGCCTGCAGCGAACCTTGGGTTGGCCTGGACCCTGGTTGCCCTGGGTCTGGCTTGTTCCAGCGCCGGAAACGGACAAGGCGGAAACGGTGGAACACCGGGCGACGGCACCTCCGGCGTCGATGTCGCTTCGTATGCATCGTCGGGTCCGGTCGGCACGACTGGAGGTTCGGTCGAGCTTGAGGGAGGCCCTTCATTGACGATACCCGCCTGGACCCTTTCCACCGAGGCCGAAGTGGGATTGCGCCCGTCTGGCAACGCGCCGTCGATGCCATCTGGGTGGTCGAAGGTGTCGGGCTGGTTCGACGTTGGGGCGACCCGATCCGACCTGGCGGTCGATCCGTCCGCACCCGTGGAGATCAGGGTCCCGATCACGCCGCCGGCCGGCTCGATGGATCACCCGGGCCTGCAGTTGCTGGTGGCCATCCGCGGGATCATCGTGCCCATCGACGGCACTTACGAGGAGACCACAGGCATGTTCGTCGCGGAACTACTGTCTGTGCCCCCGGTCTTTTCGTTCTCCGTAGGCTTCAACCCTAACATCGTGCGACTGCGATCCACCGACAGCGGCCCGTTGTTCGCCATCCTCGCCAAGAAGGTTTCGGCCCTTGGTGGCTGGCCGACCCTCGATTGGCAAATCGACTACGACAGCCAGAAGCTGACCGACGACGAGGCGAAAAGCGTTCTGGCCTGGGGCAGTCTGGCCGCCGGGATTTACAGCGACGCCGGGTTCAAGGCGCCGTTGCTGTACAACGCGATGGAAACCAATGGCATGCAGTTCTGGCACGTGAACCTGATCGCCACCGGAAGCCACTACAAGCAGCCCGAGGACACGAAGTCGGCCGACGCAGCTCGCAAACTGGGGCGCATCAACCTGGCGGTTGATGACGTCCGGCAGCCTACGACGAATTCGTACGGCGGCGGGTTCTCGATCGTGGCCCATGAATTGTTCCACTCGGTCTTCGAGGCGTACCAGGTTCCCAGGACGTGCTTCAACTACACCGAGAACGGCGTCCAGTGGTGCTACGAAAGCACCACGGGGTTCAACGAGGGCCTGGCGACGGCAGTCGCGTACCAGTTGGAGCAGGGTCAAGCAGTCCCGCGCCCCTCGCCAGCCGCAACAACCCTGGAGTTGCCCCACGGCTGGTTCGATACGGCGAACAGCGCCGCTGCATACCAGAACCAGGATTTCTACGTGTACCTGCTGAGAATGAGCGGCCTGGACACGATCCGCCAGTACGTGGAGGCGCTGGCCTTGGCGACGGTAGGCACCCCGGCCTCCGTGGCCGAGTCGCTGGAGCCATACGCCACCGCCCTCGAGACCGCGTCGATCGGCTTTCCGGCCACATTCCACGAGTTCTACGCCACCTACGTCGCAGACCGCGCCTATATCCGCACCTCCGCAGGGTACGTGTGGACGGACGAACCGGACGCCGAGTTCGCGGGCAAGGCCAACATGCTGGCCCGGTCCCTGTTCCCGTCAGCATACGACCTGAAAGGATCGGACTGCACGGTGTCGGAAACAGACGCCGTCTGCACGGTCACGCTGAAGGACGTCCCTCCGCTGTCGGCGCGGGTGCTGTTGGCCGACTGGGTGGACAAGAACCAGATGCCCACTGGCATGCAACAGGCCGCACTTAAAGCTAAATTCAAGGCCGAAACTTCCAAGGGACAAGTGTCGATCTTCGTGTTCGGCGAAAACTACGGTGAAAGTGCCGACGAGGCCAGGATCGGCAGCTATGACGGATCCGAGGTGGAACTGAAGGACGTCGCCCAGAAGTGGACGAACGGGAAGGTGCTGTTGGTCCAGGGCGGAGGCGGCCCCGCGACAATCACGGTGACAATGACCTACAGCACATCGGACCTGTCGGAGGCGTGCCAGGCCGCGCAGGACTGGATGTGCAGGTGCAAGTCGGCCGGTCCGCAGTACGGTTGCATGGTCTACAAGGTCACCATCAACCAGATTTGCGCGAACATCCCGCCCGAGCAATCCTGCGACGAGACGTGCGGGAACATGGCGATCAGCTACGCCGAGGCCTACGGTGCCGAGGACCCATCGACGTGGAACTACATGTGCCCGAACGCTCCCCTGTAGCTTTGCAATACACGCTCCCGACTCGATCGTCGGAAACTCCTGCCCCAAGCGATTGATCCCTCATCAAACGTCCCTTCAACCCGCCGTGATATAGTGCTGCTCAGTGAATTCTTGACTGTTCCACACGACTGACGCGGGGGATCGGATGAGAACGACGGGACTGGTGCTGACCGCGCTGTATTTGATTGCCGGCTGTTCATCCAACGACGAAATTGGCGCAATGCTTGTGATTGACCAGCCCAGTGCCTCGGAAACCACATATGCCGAAATGCGGGATTTCTATGTCATAGGTTCATATCCTGAAGGCGTCACACGGCCAGGGAACATCAGGATGGAATTGTTCCGGGGAGAAACCGCTTCGGGCACCCCGATCAGAACGATCCAAAGCCAGGTAGACCCGACCTCTTGCGTCACTCTCGAAAGCTCGCTGGACCTGACCTATGCAAGCGGCAGCAATTACGGCGTCACGATGGTACCTGACATAGTCAAGGAGCCGAACGGCTTGCTGGACCCGAACAACAAGGTTGTCGTGACGGATACTTACTACGCAGGAATCATCCTCGGTGGAGCCACGAAGAGCTTCGACACAACCTACGAAGGACCCGATGGAACCCCCCTGGAGGACCTGACAGCCGGCACCTATACCGTAAAGGTCACCGGTCTTTCGTGCGACACGCAGCACATGGTGGCAACCCGGCAGGTCCATTTCGGCTTGACGCACGCCTCACTGGGGCGATTCAGTCCTGCAGCCTCACTGGCCAAGCTGACGGCGTTCGCAAACGAGATGGGATACCGCATCTACCTGGATAATTTCCCAGGATACTTCGCATGGAAAAGCAACCTGTACGAGATCAAGAACCGCTGGATGCCGAACAATTCCATAGAGGTCGCAAATGATCTGGAAGGGACGACTATAGACAACGTGGCCGCGGCCCGTAACGACGTGCTCGTCTACAACGTCAAGCCCACTTCGGCAACGAACCTTGTAGAAACCGCGGCTTTGGTCAAGAACGCGCTGACGGAAAGCACATCGACCGTGTGGCACTTCTACGACGTTGGTGAACCGACGCTCAACTACGTCGACGAAAACGGCGTCACCAAATCGGTCGAAGGCAGGATTTCGGATTTTGCGCAGGCCGACAGGCACGTACTGGTACGCGCCGAAGTGCAGGTGAAGGACGGCGCCGCGCAGGAGAACATCTACAACGTCGCAGACGTGACGCCAAAGGCTATCGATTTTGATCTATCCGACGGGTTCATCATGACCACTGCCGATTCGTTCAGTCTGTTCGGCGTCGTACGAGCAATCCCATCGTCGGTCACAGCGGGGGCTCATGACGGCGAGTACACAATCGACGATCGCATAACCCAGATGAAATATTCGGTGAACCTTGATGGCGTGATGGTCAATACGGTCACGAAGGACTTGAGCCTTGGCAGGATTTACGACACCGCAAATCCAACGACCATCACCTACTCAACCTACGAGTACAAGCACCAGTTTCTCGACGCTATGGCCCCAGGCATTTACGACATCAACGTGATCGGCCTGAATACGATTGGCGATGAGGTTGCTGGCACTGCCGAGACATTCGCGGTCACTGTGGAATGACGACCTGCTGTTAATCAACCATCATTGATTCCGTGATCAACAACAATGTCTTGCGCCCACCGAAAGCAACCACTTTGACAACTGAACATCCGTTTAGTAGATTAAGCCTGGGTTGAATCGGATTCGTCCGACGCTGGCCGTTGCCAGGCCCAGGAAGCAACCTCCCGAAACGGGACGGTCGCGCAAGGCGGGACATGAATTCACAAGAGGCCGTTGCGAGGGTGCTGAAGGACCTGCCGTCGGGCTGGGTTCGCCGAGCGTCGGCGCCACGCGAGACGCTTCCCTGCCGAACCACTGGCATGCCGGCACTGGACGGGTTGCTGGGCGGCGGTTGGCCCAGGGGGCGAATGGCTGTTTTGCGGGCTGGGGCACCCGGCGCGGCCGGCAGGACTACCATGGCGATGGCGGCCGTGGCTGCCACCACGGCACAAGGACGGACGGCTGCGTGGATCGATGGAGACGCCTCGCTGGACCCAGCCTCGCTGGCTGCGGCCGGAGCAGACTTGTCGAGGGTCCTGTGGGTCCGGGGGCCACTGTCCCTGGACGCAACGCTCTCGGCCGCCGAGGAAGTCCTGGGGGCTGGCGATTTCGCCGTTACAGTGGTCCGCCCGCCAGACAGGTCGACACGGACGGGGTCGGCTTGGCCGGCAGCAGGCTCGAATGGGGCGGCGGCAGGCTGGATTCGCCTGGCCCGGGGAGCCGAGCGGGGACGCACCGTCCTGCTGGTCCTGGATCGGGGCGGGACGGCGGCGGCGGCCGGCGGCGTCGTGGTCCACCTGGGCACACTACGTGGCCGCTGGGCGGGCATGCCAGGGCCAGGTTGCCTCCTGGTGGGGGCCGAGGTTGCTGTGGAAGCCGACGAAGGCTCCACAAACCTTTGCCTGTCGGTGGCTGATGCCCTGGAACGCGGCGACTGGGCCACAGTCTCGCCACGACCGCATTCCAACGCACACCTGGCGGCCAATTCGCAACCGCATTCCAGTGCTCACCTGGCAGCCAGTTCGCGACCTCGTCCCAACACGTACCAGGCAGTCACATCCAAAACACATTCAAGTGCAAATTCCGTGGGCGCTTCCCAGGCGCACCACGACCAGTCTCCCGGCAGTTTGAAGGATTCGGCATGAAGCCGGCGGCTAACAGACGGGTGCTGCCGCGCGAATACGCCTGCGTCCTGGCAACGGCGTTGCCACTGCAGGCACTGCTGCGGTCCGAACCAGACCTCGCTGGCCTGCCCCTGGCCGTGATGGCTGGCGAGGGAACAAGGGCCGTCCTGGTCCACGCCTCCCGAGGCGCACTTGCCCTGGGCGCTGTGCCAGGCATGACCCCTGCCCAGGCCAGATCGGTTGCCCCTTCCGTGGTGCTGCGACACGTCGCCCCAGCGGTGGTCGAGGCTGCCAGGCAGGCCCTGGTGGACGCGGCGCTCGCCTTTTCTCCCGACGTCGAACCTCGGGATGCTGATGCCGTGGTGCTGGACACGCGTGGGACCAGGGGCCGCTACCCCACGCCCGAGGCTCTGGGATGCGCCCTGGAAGCCGCATGTGCCAGGGCATCACTCCGGGTCAGGATCGGTATCGCACGTGGTCCGCGCCTGGCCCGAATAGCAGCACGAGCCCGGCCGGGCGTCACGGTCCTGCCCCCGGGAGGCGAGGCCGAGGCCGCAGCTGACCTGCCGATTGCCGCACTGGATCCATCTCCCGCCCTGGCGGACACACTGGCCCACCTGGGCCTGTGCACCCTCGGAGACCTGGCCCGCATCGACCAGCGAGGACTTGGGATCCGCCTGGGTCCCGAGGGGATGGACCGTCACCGACTGGCCCGGGGGATCGACGAATCGGTGATCACACCTCTGCCTCCCTCGGAATCGTTCGAGGAAGCAGTGGAACTGGAATGGACCCTGGACAGCGTGGAACCCCTGATCTTCCTGCTGTCCGCGGCCCTTGACCGAGTGTCCGCGCGCCTTCAGGACAGGGGGATGGTGCCACGAGCCCTGCGGCTGGAACTGGTCCTTGACCCGGATGGCACCCACGCCGTACCAGTATCGCCGCAGGCACCAACCGGCGATCTGCGATCCCTGCTGGCCCTGGTCCGACTGGCTATCGAGGCCGACCCGCCGCCCCACCCTGTTCGGGGCTTCGTACTGCGGGCCGATGGCGGTCGTGTGGCCGGCGGGCAAGGCCATCTGTTCGGGCCGCCGGTCACGCCACCGTCACGACTGGCCATCCTGGTAGGTCGTCTGGGCGCCCTGGCCGGACCTAACGACGTCGGCGCGCCCGTGGTCCTTGACGGTGCCGGCGCCGACCCGACCTCCCTGGCCCCGTTTGCGCCACGGGCCCTCCCAGAAATCCGTTCCCCCTGCCCCACCCTGCCGGGCGGTAAGGGCCAGACGGCGCCCCCCCTCGCCCTTCGGCGATTCCGACCCCCGCTGGAGGTGGCGGTCCGACTGCGGGCGGGCCGGCCTGCCGACGTCCGGGGCGACGGACCCTCGGGCGTCGTGACGCGAGCCGCGGGCCCCTGGTACGCCGAGGCAAGGTGGTGGACGGAAACACCGGAAGCAGGAGCATGCTGGGACATCGAGATCCCGGGACACGGACTGTACCGATTGTGGCATGAGCTTGGGACGGGCCGCTGGTTCGTGGACGGTCAGTACGACTGACGCTGCCAGGCGGGGTCAGAAATACGCCCGCCTGGCAAGGAGCAAGATCCGATCATGGCAAACGGCGGAACTCCCCCATGGATTGAGCTGCGGGCCTCCAGCGCATTTAGGTTCCTGGAGGCTGCGTCCCTGCCCGAGGATCTGGTAACCCGAGCGGCCGAACTGGGGCACCCGACCATGGCGTTGGCGGACCTCGGCGGGGTTTACGGGATACCCCGGTTCGTCAAGGCGGCCAGGGCCGCCGGTATCCGCCCCCTGCTGGGCGCCACCGTTCCGCTGGATCTTGGCGACATGCTGAGCGCTGGTGGAGGAGGTCCGGCAACCGGTTCTGGTGGCACTGGAGCCCCGCGGTTGGCTGCAGGTACAGACGGCTCGGGCAGATCAGCCGGCCTGACCACGCCGGATTCTTCCCCTTCACGCGCCCGCCCAACCCCAACACTGCTAGGCGGATCTCCCGTCCGCCCCGACCAGGCAGCCACGCTGCCTCCAACGTCCCCTGGCGCCGGCCGCCCCAGGCTGCTGCTGCTGTGCCGCGATCGTGATGGCTGGGCAAACCTGTGCGAACTGTTGACAGAGGCCCACCGCGGCCGCGAAAAGGGTGACTGTCTGGCCACGCAGGAACATCTCGAACGCTTCTCCGGCGGCCTGATAGCGGTGGCCGGCGGCCTGGACGGACCTGTGATCGCGGCCGCCCGTGCGGCCGGTCGCGAGGCCGCCCGGGATGTGGCGGACCGGCTTGCTGGAACCTTCGGCCGCCGGAACGTCGCCCTGGATTTGCAACGCCACGGCCGTCGCGACGAGGAACACGCAAACCGCCTGCTGCACGACCTGGCATCGTCACTCGGGCTGGCCTGCATCGCCACCAACGACACCCGCTATGCCACCCCCGACCGGGCCCCGGTCCTGGACGTCCTGCTGGCCCTGCGGCACCACGTTTCCCTCGACTCCGCCGGCCGCCTGCTGCCGGCCGACCGCCTGCGCCACCTCCCGTCAGCCGCCGACATGACGGAACGCTTCGCCGACCTGCCCGGCGTACTGGCGGCCACGACAAGTCTCGCTGCGCGCCTGGACTTCACCTTGGCCGACCCTGGCTACACGTTTCCCAGGTTTCCCACGCCATCCGGTGAAACCGAATTCAGCCTGCTGCATGAACTGGTCCAGCAGGGCGTCCGGGACCGCTACCGCCCGGTGACACCCCGGGTTATGCACCAGGTCACTCACGAACTGGACTTGATCCAGAAACTGGACCTGGCGGGCTACTTTCTGCTGGTTCACGACATCGCCCGCTTCTGCCGAGACAGTGGCATTTTGGCCCAGGGACGCGGGTCCGCGGCCAACAGCGCAGTCTGCTACTCCCTTGGCATCACGGCCGTTGACCCCATCGCCTTCGATCTCCTCTTCGAACGCTTTTTGTCCGAGGAGCGCGGCGAGTGGCCGGACATCGACCTCGACCTTCCCTCGGGTGACGACCGCGAAAAGGTCATCCAGTACGTGTACGGACGCTACGGCGAACGCTCGGTCGGCATGGCCGCTGCGGTCAACACGTACCACGGCCGCGGGGCCGCCAGGGACATTGGCAAGGTCCTGGGCCTTGACCCGGAACGCATCGGGCGCCTGGCTGGCCTGGTCGGCCATTTCGAATTCCCCGAGGATCCGGCCGAACGTATCTCGCGCATCAAGGAGGCAGGCCTGGACGTGGCCGACACCCGCGTTCGCAACTTCCTGGAACTCTGGGGCGCGGTCCGGCACCTGCCGCGGCACCTCTCGCAACACAACGGAGGCATGGTGATTTGCGGGGGGCGCCTGGACCGCGTGGTGCCACTGGAGCCCGCCGCTATGCCCGGCCGCGTCTGCGTCCAGTGGGACAAGGACGACCTTTGCGACCAGCGGATCATCAAGGTGGACCTGCTGGGCCTGGGGATGCTGGCCGTCCTACGCGAGACGATCGAACTCGTACGACACGCCGAGCACGTCGATGTGGACCTGGCCCACCTGCCGCCCGACGACCCTGGTACCTACGAAATGCTGCGCCGGGCCGACACTGTCGGCGTGTTCCAGGTCGAGTCCCGAGCCCAGATGGCCACTTTGCCACGCCTGAAGCCCCGGCGTTTCTATGACCTGGTCGTGGAGGTCGCCCTGATCCGTCCCGGCCCGATCGTTGGGAAAATGGTCCATCCCTACCTCGCACGCCGCGCCGGCCGGATGCCTGTCACCTACGACGACCCGTGTCTGGAACCTATTCTTGCCCGCACACTCGGAATACCCCTGTTCCAGGAGCAATTGATGCGTATGGCAATGACCGTCGCAGGCTTCACTGGCGGGCAGGCCGAGGAACTGCGACGCGCACTGGGCTCCAGGCGGTCGAAGGAACAGATGGAAAGAATGGTGGTCCAGATGCGCGAAGGCATGACGGCCCGGGGCATCGCCCCAGATGCGCAGGATCGCATCGTCGAGTCCATCGCGTCATTCGCCTTGTACGGCTTCCCGGAAAGCCACTCGGCGTCATTCGCCCTGATCGCCTACGCCAGCGCGTACCTCAAGCACCACCACCCAGCGGCCTTCCTGGCGGCACTGCTGGACCAGTGGCCCATGGGCTTCTACCACCCGTCCACCCTTGTCAGGGACGCTGTACGTCACGGTGTGGAGGTACGACCAGTGGACGCAAATCTGTCGGCCTGGGACTGCACGCTGGAGTCCGGAGGCGACTACGAAGGGGCAACGGCTCGGCCTGAACGGCCAGCAGCGAAGGGCCCGGCCGTACGCCTGGGCCTGAAGTACATCAAGGGTCTGTCGCAACGCACCGGAAAACGCATCGTTCAGGAACGTGACAGCGGCCCATTCCTGGGAGTCACGGACCTGGGACGGCGCACGGACGCCACGTCGGCAGAACTTTTCGGTCTGGCCGAAGCAGGCGCCCTTGGAACGGACCGCCGAAACGCCATGTGGCAGGCCCTTGCTTTGCCGGCCACAAAGGACCTGCTGGCAGGGACGATCCGCGAGGAACCCGAGCCTGCACTACCCGTCCTGGAAGATCGCGACGCGATGGCCGCCGACTTTGCTCGCACCGGCATAACCACCGGCGCCCACCCTGTAGCCTTCTTGCGTGCAGGCCTGAACCGAACAGGTGCCCTGCGATCCGCAGACCTGCCCAGTGTGCCCGACGGACGCCGGGTGCGCGTGGCCGGCATGGTCATCGTGCGGCAACGGCCCTACACGGCCAAGGGCATGTTCTTCGCCACCCTGGAGGACGAAACTGGCCTTTCCAACCTGGTGGTGACACCCGATCTCTTCATCGCGAACCGCCGCCTACTGTCTGTTGAACCGTTCATTCTTGTGGAGGGAGTGGCCCAGAACCGCGAAGGGGTGACAAGCATCCGCGCCGAGCGTTTCCGCGCACTGTCAGGCGGCCCGCCGCACGAAGGAAGAAACTTCTGCTGAATCTGGCCATGGACGCAACCCGAGGCTGCGAACTAAGGCGAAACCGACCCGATGATACGACTCAAGGCAATCTTCAGCGTATCAACGTTGAATGGTTTGGGCAGGATCATCGTGCCCGACAACGCCTGCACCCGCGCCTGGACCTCGGGCGATGTATATCCGGTACACACCAGCGCAGGCAGGTTCAACTCGGCTCGCCGCAGCGTCTCGACAAGTTCCAGCCCTGACTTCTCTGGAAGAAAGACATCGACGATCAGAACGTCAAACCGGGAACGATCCCGCATCAGCAGGTCCATCGCTGGTTCCATCCCATCGACGGCAACGGCCAGATGGCCCAGGCGGGCCAGCATCTCGGTCATCACCCGACGCACAATCGGTTCGTCGTCAATAACCAGAACCGACAGAGAGCCGATCGGCTCGGGGCGATACTCGGGCACTACAGGGGCAACCACAAATTGTTCGCGAATCGGGCGGCAATGCGGGAGGAACACCGAAAAGACGCTGCCACGTCCAGGGTGACTTTCGGCCACGACAAAACCCCGATGGGCCTTCACGATGCCATGCACGACCGCAAGCCCAAGACCAGTGGCCGGCCCCATCGGCTTTGTAGTGAAGAACGGCTCGAAGATCCGCCCGGACACTTCCGGCGTCATGCCAACTCCCAGATCCTCCACGTCAATCTGTACGTAGTCACCGGCAGGCATGCTGGCCAAAGGACGACGTTCCCATTCGCCAAATTTGCGATCATGGGCACGCAGGCTCACCGTACCCCCTTCGGGCATGGCGTCCCTTGCGTTCAGGCAAAGATTCGTCAGCACCTGCTCGAGCAACGGCCTATCCCCATCGACAGGCCCAATGTCCGAGGCCAAGTCAAGCGTCAACGTGTGGGCCGAACCAAGGGTGCGGGCAAGAAGCGCCGCCACCCTTGGAAGCAGGTCTCCAAGATCAACAGGTTGCAACTGGAGAGCCGAACGCCTGGCAATAATCATCAACTGGCTGGCCAGATTCGCCGCCTGGTCCGCCGAATCAAGAATGGTCATCGCCGCGTCGTAGTCCGTGGATCCCCTGGGCAATCGACTGGCCAGAAGGGAGGCATACCCGACGACCCCCGACAGGATGTTATTGACGTCATGGGCCAGTCCGCCAGCCATCGTCGAGATGGCTTCCATCTTCTGACCCTGGACCACCAGAGCCTCAAGTTCGCGCCTGTCGGACACGTCGTCCAGCAGAACAGCAACATGCTTGACAACGCCAGTCGAATCCCGCACCGGCCACGCCCTGGCCCAGATCCGGAATCCCCTGGCCAACCGTTCAGAGGACTGCCCCCCCCTACCCCCCTCGGGTAGCCTAAGGAAGAACTCGGGAATATCCACCATCTCGCCGCGCAATGCGCGTTCCAGGTCTGAAACAAGGTGGGGCTGGAACGCCCGGATGAACTGCCGAACGTTAACAGCCTGACCATCCAGGAGGGCAGCTGGTGTCAAACCCACCATTGCCAGAAAGGCATCGTTGAAGCCGGCAAGAAATCCATCCGAATCCACAAGAACCAGAGCCACCGGGGAAGCATGGAACAGGCTCCTAAGTACGACTTCAGGTTCCTCGCAACGAAGGCGGAGGTGCAACCCAGCGTCATTAGCCATGAGGTTCTCCATGAAGTCCAAGACACTACCACGGTCCTGCGACGTGTCAACCTGCCAGCCAGCCAGGAAGCCCCCGAACCCGCTGTTACGAAGGTTCGGATATACTAGCCGCCGGTCGCCACGCAGGAGGCTCCCATGTCCGAAGACATTCGGGTCCCATTGACTCCGGAAGGGCTGGTCCGTCTGGAATCCGAACTCAGGAAGTGGAAGGACGAGCGCCCCCTGGTCATCAAGGCGATTGGCGAGGCTCGCGCCCACGGGGATTTGTCCGAGAACGCCGAATACCACGCCGCACGCGAGCGGCAAGGCATCCTCGAAGCAAACGTCCGCAAACTGGAGGACGTCCTGGGACGTGCCGAAGTGATCGACCCTCGTCGTTTCGAGGGTCCGAAAATCCGCTTCGGGGCGACTGTCACGCTTTTCGACGAAGAGCGCCAGGAGGAGGTCACCTACCAGATAGTCGGAGACCCCGAAGCCGACATCAACCGTGGCAAGATATCGGTCCTTGCCCCGCTGGGACGCGCCCTGATCGGCAAGGAGGAAGGCGACGACATCCAGTTCACGGCGCCCGGCGGTATCCGCCACTTGTCGGTCACTACAGTCACCTACGTCTGAATTCAGGGTTTCCCAGGGGGAAGCATGCGCACGATCCACACGCAGGACGAGGCCGGAACCGAGACCGCCGGCGCCCAGGTCGCAGCCGGCCTCAAGCCCGGTGACGTAATCGGTCTCGCTGGACCTCTGGGCGCCGGCAAGACCGTCTTCGTCCGCGGTACAGTCCGGCAACTTGGTGGCGACCCAGCCCAGGTTCGCTCGCCCACCTTTACTCTGATGAACGTCTATTCGGCCAGTATTCCCATCTTCCATTTCGACCTGTATCGCCTGGCCCGCGGGGCGGAACTTGACGGCATCGGCTTCCACGAATTCGCACGAGGGGACGGTGTGTCCCTGGTCGAGTGGGCCGACCGTTTTCCAGATGCCGGCGCGGAAGTCACAGTGTGGGTGCAGATCGAGTTCGACGGCCCCGGAGACCGAAGAATCATTACCGTAAGCGAAGTTCCCCTCCACGACCTGCCACTTTCGTGATATCCATGCCGGTCTCGCCGGCGCTGGTCCGGTAGTCCGAGAAAGGAGTTTCCATGGGATTCGCAACAAGCACTATGTCCTATTCCTCCTGGCAGGTTATCCAATCGCCCCTTCCGGAACACCGGCAGGACCTGCTGGACGGCCTGGTACGCGGCCGCATCGGCGGTATCGACGTGGACGTGGGTCGCGACCGTGCGGCCGGCTTCACGGTCTTCGACGACCCACTCGAAACCACCTTTCTGGAGGGCAACGTCTTCTTCGACCCCCTGGTTCTGTTCTGTTTTCGCATGGACAAATTAACTGTACCGGCATCGACGCTGAAGCTGTACGTGCGCAAGCGACTGCAGGAAAACCTTGCTGCGACAAGGCGCGAAAGGATGCCTCGGGTGGAACGGGACGAGCTTACCGAACAGGTGCGCCACGACCTGCTGAAAAGGGCTATTCCGGCCATATCTGCTTTTGACGTCGTGTGGGACGTGACGTCCGGGCGCCTGCGCCTGTTCTCCACGTCTGCTGCGGTGCGCGAGGAATTCGTCACGCGGTGCCACGAGTTCCTGGGCCTGGAACTGCGAGCCCTGGATACCGTTGGCGTCCTTGAGTCGCGCCTGGACGAACACGAATTGATCGAGGCCCTCCACCTGCTGCCGTTCCGCTTCGGGACCGGCGGATCGCTGACGGACGACGAGGAGGAAGCGTGATGGTCGAAATGAGCCAGGCGGACAAGATCCGGCGCACTACGTTTTTGGGACGCGAGTTCCTGACGTGGCTTATGTTCCGTTCATCGCGGGACGAAGGCGTCTTCAGTCTCGATAACGGCGAAGTAATCGAGGTCTTCTTCGAGAGAGCGCTGACCCTGGACGGCGAAAATCCGGCCCGCGAGATGAGCGCCCTGAAAGTTGACGACCCGACGCAATCCGAGGAGGTGCTGCTGTCACTGCGGCTTGGCAAGAAGGTCAGTCGCGCACGGCTCCAGTTGATCAAGGATGGACGTGAGTTCGCGTTCGTCCTGGATGCAGCCGGGCTGGGGTTGCGTTCTGTAAAGCTGCCCGAAACCCAGGCGCTGGATCCGGTCGAGGCAATGGCCGAGAAGGCCGGCCTGTGCACCGAACTGGAGGACGCGGTCCACGAACTGTTCGTACGGTTCATGCGACTGCGCCTGGACGTCGATGCATGGTCGACCGAGGCTGCTCCAATAGCACGATGGATCGATGGCACCTCCCAGGAGGTGCATTGAAGGACAAACCTAGGACCCGGGAAGTCGATTCTTCTTCAATGTAACGAATGTCTCGAGAGCCCATCGTGCCAGGTGACCGGCTTTGACAGGCCCTGGTCCATTGCTGGAAACCAGCGCCGCAAAAGCCAATTCCGGCTTGCTGGCCGGAAAGAAGCCGACCATCCAGGTGTTGTGCAGTCCTGAACCATCGCGGCTGTTCAACGTCCCGGACTTCACCGCGACACGCCCCCCTCCGTATCGAGAAGGCAGGCCCGAAAAATACTTGGTTCCAGTGCCGCCGCTGCTGGTCTCGACCATCATGCCACGCAGACGCTCGACAGTCTCGGGCTTCAGGACACGCATTTCGGTCCCGGGAACGCCGTCCAGGGAAATCCCGGCTGGACGAACACCGTCATTCGCGATGATGGCTGCCATGACCGCGCCGGCCAGCGGCGACATGTTCGCATTGATGAAGCCTGCCGCCATACGGGCCAGGGCCAGATCCCCCAGTGCCTTGTGCGCGACGGAACGTGTACGCAACCCATCCGTCGAAATCTGGTGGTTGAATCCAAGCGACTCGGCCTGGCGCAGCAGCACATCCGCATCCAGATGCTTCACTGCCAACTTGCCGAAAATCGCATTTGTGCTGTGGGCAAATGCCGCGCTGAGAGTGCGGCAGGCCTTGTCGCGCCTGCTGTCGGCGATATTCGATACGTCCAGCCATGACGACCCGCCGTGGTAGCACGTGGTCGTGCCCGGACCAACCGTCGTGTTCTCCAGCAGAGCCGAGGACGTGACAATCTTGAACACCGAAGCCGCCGGAAAGCCGGCGTCGGTGGCGGGATGCTGGAATCTGGCACCAGGGGCGGCGTACTCGGCCGACACCAGAACCTTGCCGGTAGCTGGGTCCAGCGCCACGAAGGCCCCATGGGCCGGACGCGCCGCCTTCAGGAATGCGTCAACGCGACGCCCCCAGGCCTGGGGTAGGGGAACCGATGGATCATCCGGCAACGAAGGTGAAGGAACAGCCGACCGGACGGCATGTGCGTGACGTGGAGCCTTCGGTGGAGCCTTCGACGAAGCCTTCTTCCGCGCGGCCCCGGCAGCCTCCGGGACCCACTGCCCTTCCGCAAGATCCGGCACCGATGAATTCAAGGATAGAGAGATCAGCACTGCTGCCACTGCCGGCAGGAAACGGCTGCTCATCAGGCCCCCTGTGATGTGATCAATAGGAACTATTTCACGACGACTGCACCGGGCCTTGCGGTCCCAAGAACCGTAAGTTTCAGCGCCTGGACAGAATCGTAGCCATTGGCGGTTCCGTCCAGGTCAGCATAGACCCATGAGGCTCCGCCGTCGATCGAGAATCGCGCAACGACGTCAAATACGCCCGGAATCGGCACATCGAAGGCGCCCGAGAACTTCAGGGAACCAAGCCCGGTCGATGAACCTGCAGCATCCGACCAGATCCAGGATGGCTCGAACCAGGGCAGCGAATCACGCGGGCCATATCCCATCTGGCCAAGGACCGCGTCGACAGGTACAGGATCCAGGTCAGTCAGCCCGGCCACAGTAACTTCCGCCTCGTATGTCGGCCCCGACTGGCCTGCCAGAATTTCCGCATCGCCCAGGGGACCCAGCAGGAACGCAACTACGCTTGGATCCTCGCTGCGGGTCACGTACATAAAGGCCCCATCAAGCGAAGCAGAGAGGACTGTGGACTCGACCCGGTAACCCACGGCACCTGCAGCATGTGCCGGCATCGTCACATTGATGGCCGTCGATGACTGGAAGTCGAATGCGACTTCGACCCCATCCACGAAGACCTTAGTCACCAGGTCCAGGGATGCTCCAATCAGCGTTGCAATGGTCCCTCCGGTCGTCGGACCGTCGGCAGGGGTCACCGAGTCCAGTCCGAACAGACACTCGGGGTCGACCGCGTCAAACAGATTGTCGCAATCGTTGTCCAGACCGTCGGTACAATTTGCCGATCCCCTCGGTCCCTCTACCGCATCGGTCCTCCAGGTGTTCACGCACTTGCCAAGCGAGTTGCTGCACGAATCATCCGTGCATGCATTACTGTCATCACAAAGCTGATCGGTGCCAGCGACGCACCCGCTTGACGAATCGCACGTCTCGATACCGTTGCAGAACAGATTGTCGATGCAAACCTTCTGGGACCCGGATTTGCACTCGCTGGCGTCGCAATAGTCATTTTCGGTGCATGCGTTCAGGTCATCGCACGTTGCCGTGTTCGCGACCTGGACGCAACCCAGCGACTCGTCGCAACTCGCGTCGGTGCAAGGATTTTCATCGGCCGCACACTGGATTGATGTCTTCCTGGTACAAGCCCCGTCAAAACACTCTGCCGTCGACGTGCAACTGTCCAACAGAACGCATGAGCCCCCTTCATTGGCAGGCTTCTGTGAACAGGAACCATCAGCCGGGTCACACTGGTTGGTCATGCAATCGCCATCCAGATCCGTCGGACACGCCACTATCGTTGTGGCATCGACGACGCACTCGTAGGGGAATACCAGGAGGTTGCACACCAGCGTCCCGTTGCAAAGGTTGTTGTCCTCCAGCGGCCCGCAATCCGCATCCTTGCGACACCCGCAAACGTTGGCACCGGCAACGCAGGTGCCCGACTGGCAAAGATCTCCCTCGCTGCACAAGTCCCCGTCGTTACATGAGTCCCCATCCTGCTTCGAAGTCCCGCCGCAACGCCCAGCCGGCAGTTGGCAGAACGGTCGCTGGCACAGTCCCAGAACCCCCGGCGCAAAGGCCCCAGCGCACTCGTCATCCTTCGCACACTGCGGGATGTCGCTGTTCTGGCCTCGCGGCGTACCGAAGTTCTTTACCTGGAACGGGTCGCCCTTCCAGCCGGTCGCAACGGCAGCCGTCCGCCAGTTCGAATCAAACATGCCACTGCCAGGAACGGCCTTGCGTTCCATGGAACGTGATGGCAGCCCATTGACCGCCGGATCGTGGAAACCGACCAAGGCAGTGAAGTGAACCTCGTCCACAATAGTGCCGTCAGCTCCCTTCAACTGGTATACAAAAGGCCCCGAGTTCTTCAAGGACAGCACCTTCTGCGACATACTGGCAGGCTGGATCGCGATGTCCGGGGGCGCATCGACCTGCGACTTGGATCTCTCGAACTGTGCAATCAGAAAATACCCGTTGGGCGGAATTACAGCATTCCCCACGACCTGTGGGGAGTCGCCCAGAACGATGTCGCCGGAAGGGTACTTCGCTCCGGTGATCTTCCAGCCAATCAGACGGTAGGGGGCCGCTGTCATGTTCCTAAGCTCGATCCACTCGTCGTAGTCGTCCTGGTAGGAACCCATCCACATCAACTCGTTGATAACGATGGCGCCAGGCCGCGGTGCCCCGAACACGACAAGCTTCAGCGCCTGCGCTGCCGCGTAGCCATTCGCGGTTCCATCCTGATCCGCATAGACCCACGACGCTCCGCCATCGATCGAGAACCGCGCGGCAACGTCCATCAGACCGCCAACCTGCGGGGAGAATGAACCCGAGAATTTCACCGTGCCAAAACCCGTTGAGACACCGGTCGCGTTCGACCAAACCCATGACGGATTGACCCACGGTGCCGAATTGCGAGGGCCATACCCAATTTGTCCCAGCAGCGCCCCGGCAGGAACAGGGACCACGTCAGTCACTCCAGGCACCGAGACCAGGGACTCGTACAGCGGCCCCGGCGTACCCTCGACGATCTCGGCATCACCCGTCGGACCCAGCAGGGACGCCACTACATCGGGGTCCTCGCTGCGCGTCACGTACAGGAACACGGCATGCAAATCGACAGACAGGTCGTCCGATTCGACCCTGAAATCCACGAAGCCCGCCAGATGCGCCGGCATGACTATTTTTATGATGCTTGCCGACTGCAACGAGAACTCGTCGACCCTGACGCCATCGACAAACACTTTCGTCACAAGACCAAGCGACGCGCCAAACAACTGCACCACAGTGCCTCCGGTTGTCGGACCACTGACCGGGTTAACCGAATCAAGGCCGAACTGGCACTCCGGGTCGGCAGCGTCCTTGAGACCATCGCAGTCGTTGTCATTGCCGTCGCTGCAATTTGCCGCCCCTCTGGGTCCCTCGACCGCGTCGAGCCTCCATGCATGAACACACCTGCCAAGATCGTTGCTGCACGAATCGTCGGTGCACGAAATGCTGTCATCACAATTGACAGCGGTCCCGGCGACACACCCGATGCCCCTGTCGCACGTCTCGATGCCGTTGCAGAAGTTGCCGTCGCCACAAATCAGTTCCGCCCCCGACTTGCAGACCCCAAGTGCGCAGTGATCATTCTCGGTGCACTTGTTCCCATCATCGCAATCTGCCGTATTTGCAACCTGGACACACCCCTTGATCTCGTCGCAGATCGCGTCGGTGCAGGGATTGTCGTCGGGGTTGCACAACTTGTCGGTCGACCTGACGCAATTTCCCAGGATGCACTGTGCCGTTGCAGTACATTTGTCAGTCAACGGACACGATAGTCCCTCGTTGGCACTAGCCATAGCACACGCACCAGTGGCAGGGTCGCACTGGCTGGTCATGCAAGCCGAATTCGCCACCGTTGGACAGACAACTACGGTTCCTGGATCCACCTCGCACTTGAAAGGAAAGTTTTGCAGGTTGCACACCAGCGTCCCGTTGCAAAGATCGCGATCCTCCAGCGGTACGCAGTCAACACTCTTCCTGCAGTCGCAGACCGAAGTGCCAGGCACACAGGCGCCCAAGGCGCATCGATCATCTTGGCTGCATGGGTCGCCGTCGTCACAGGCAAACTCGTCAGGCCGTTCCACCACCTCGCATGTGCCGCCGTTCAGCTCGGTGTTGCACCTGCAATACTGGCACGCTTCCGCGCCGGCGCACTCGGCCGAGCAGTCAGTCCCAACCGTTTCCGGGCTGCACTTCGGCTGAACCAACTCCTCGCCCAGGACGTCGGAACCGGCATCCGATGAATCTGCCAGATCGACCGCGACATCAATTGCAACATCGACCGTGTCGATAACCTCATGAACATCCGACAGGTCCGCCGTGGGTCCATCAACCCCACCGCATGCAATCGAAAACGCGACAGCCACAAATGCGACCCAACGAAACGCCTTCGCAAACACGGCCATGAAAACCTCCAAACCACGCACCACGGCAGAATACCCTTTGGTACACCGGACTGCCAAGGTCATTCAGCCCATGCCAAAAACCTCAGCGATACAGCAGCAGGGTCAGGAAGTAATCGACCACGAGGATCAGGATCGACGACACCACCACGCTTTCGGTTGTCGCCATACCTACTCCCCTGGCACCTCCTGACGCATTCAGACCCTTGTGACAACCTACCACCGCCAATATCATTCCGAAAACGGACGCCTTGATCATGCCTGACACGACGTCCCACCAATCGGCGTACATCCGGATTTTATCCAGGAACATGCCACCATCAACGCCCATCAGATGCACGCTGACGTAATAGGCGCCGCCGATACCAACCAGGTCGCAAAAGCCGGTAAGTACCGGAAGCATCAGGATTGCAGCCATTACACGGGGCGTTACCAGGTACTGGATCGGGTTAACCGCCATCGTGTAAAGCGCATCAACCTGTTCGGTGACTCGCATCGTTCCAAGCTCGGTCGCAATCGCAGAACCGACTCGAGCCGTCACCATCAGCGAAGTAAGAACCGGGGACAGCTCCCGCATCAGGGCCAGTGAGACAACCGACCCTACCAGGGTCTCGGCGTTGAATAGCCTGAACGTGTTGATGGTCTGGACGGCGAAAACCATGCCGGTGAAAAGGCCGGTAAGAATCACGATAAACAGGGAACCGACGCCCGTAAACTCCATTGCCTGGAAGAAAAGACGCCAGCGGAACGGGGGGCGCAGCAGCCAGACAAAGCTTTCTGCCAACAGGATCAGGCACGAGCCGAACCCCTCCACAAGACCCAACACCCGCCCGAAGGCGAGTCCTAGAAGCCGGCCCAACATGGCCGCGAATTGTAGCACGCATGGGGCCGTCCACGTTCACAGGCAACTTGAAACGCATCCGAGCGACGCCTGTTGACGCGGCCACGCCCTTCGGTTATATTGCGCCGCCCTTGACCCGGGAGGACTACCATGGCTCAGTGCGTGATCACCGGCAAGCGACGAATTCCAGCGATGAACGTGTCGCACGCGAATAACCACACAAAGCGCTGGCAGCACCCGAACGTGCAGTCCAAGCGCATCTGGGTCGATGAGCTTGGGCGGTACGTCCGTCTCTCGCTTTCCACCCGGGCCATCCGTACAATCACGAAGGTCGGACTGGTAGCCTACGCGCGGAAGCGTGGGCTGGATCTGGCCGCGATCGTGGACTAGACGGCGGCCGTGGCGAAACGTGCCTCCCGTGGACCGCGACCGGCGGATCGGAGGGGGAGCTCGGATGCCCGTCCGGACAATCGCTCGAAAGATCCTTATCGTGCTTGCCGCGACGAGCCTCGTCATGGGTTGCTCTGCGGACAAACCCAGGAAGATTTTCGGGGACGCCTGCTGGGAAGACGCTGAATGCGAAGGCGACATTTGTACCGAACAGACTTGCATGGACCCGGAAGCAGATGCTGACAAGGACGGACTTGCGAATGGCATCGAAAGAAACGTTACGGGCACCAACCTTCTGCTGGCTGACAGCGATTTCGACGGGGTGCCGGACGGCGTCGAGGTTGGTCCAGATCCCAACCGACCGCTTGATATCGACGGGGACGGCCTGATCGACGCCATGGAATCACGCCTGCCATCGGCAGACGCCGACCGAGACTGCATTCCGGACGAGTACGATCCACAGAATGACGTAGCGACACTTGACGCGAACCTGCTGGTAGGCCTGGGTTGCACGAAAGTTGGTGTCTGCGGAACCGACCCAAAACACGTTGTAGCAACCTGCGTCAATGTCATCATCCAATGCGATTACCAGGCCGTGAAGGGATGGGAGCTGGAAGAAATCACCTGCGATGGCCTCGACAACGACTGCGACGGCCAGACTGACGAGGATCCTCTTCCGAATCCCGGATCGGGGGGATGCATCAGGCTGGGAGTATGCGGGGCACCCGGGGTGGACCCTGACGTCGAATGCCGAAGCGGAGTCTGGGCCTGTCTGTACGAGACGATTCCGCACTGGCAGGCCTCGGAAACCTTGTGCGACAGGAAGGACAACGATTGTGACGGCAAGACCGATGAAAACCTTGTCGGCGGCGATTGCGCCAATACCAACAAACTCGGTTCATGCCCCGGCACATGGGCCTGCGCTGCTTCTGGCGGTACCCGCATCTGTCTGGGCCAGATTCCCACAGCCGAAACGTGCAATCTCCTGGACGACGATTGCGATGGCCTGACGGACGAAGGTCTGGTTGGCGAGGAATGCTTTATCCAGAACGAGTTCGGGACCTGTCAGGGGATGACTGTCTGCGATGATCAGGAAGGCACGCGCTGCGAGGGCCGGCAGCCTTCACGGGAGGTATGCGGTCCCATCGATGACAATTGCGACGGATTGACCGACGAGGACCAGGTCTGCGAACGCTCCTCCACGGTAAGCGGAGTGGTGAGGATCGCAGCTGTTTCGGCGTCCATGACCAGGTCTGTCACCGCACAACAGCCCCTTGCCGGAGCCAGGGTCCTGGCTGCTTCAGGCGCCGTCTGCGCGACAAGCCCCTTTCCGACCGACGGTTCTTTCGAAGCCACTACCGGACTTGACGGCTCCTTCCGTATTGCAGTCCTGCCCGGCGATACGTGCGTGGTCATCCAGGCAAGCGGATTCCAGGATTCCAACTCCCAGGTTTTCGGTATTGGCGAGAGCGAGAACTACCCCATCGAAGCGGTTCTTTCACCTGCGCAAGCCACTGCCTGGATAGGCACGTCATGCGGACGCGTGACTGCGCCTGCACCCGGTTCGATGGTAACTCCCATGGCCGGCGTACTCGTGACAGCAAAAACTTCACACACGAATCCCGTTTCTTCCACCTTTTCGACGGTTACCGACCAGAACGGCCTCTACTGCGTATCCGGCTGGGCAGTCGATCCGCAAACAGGATATTCGGCGACCATCGAGGCCGTGAAGGAAGGAAATATCCCTGAAACCATAGACATTTTACCGTTGACCAACACTATTGCCATCACGGATTTTGCTCTTGCAGGCATTCCGACAACCGAGACGGCTTGTCTGGATGACGACTTCGAGTCTTCCACGGACGGCGACGGGATGGACACCGGCATTCCGCTTGGCGAACCCTGGACAGCCGACGCTGCCGTGCTGGGCGTTGGCTGGCAATGGAGAACCAACGCCATCCAATACGATGCGTCTTTTGATGCGTGCATCGCATTGCCTGGCGAGGAGGACTGTCTGCCCGGGTCGCCTGGATGCGCCTTGTGTACCAGCGTTTCGGCTCCCGGCTGCCCACCAGGTTCGGGAACCATACCCAACTCGGTCAGCGGCAGGCGTGCCTGGTGGTTCGGAAACCCGATGCTGGCCTGCTACCTTTCCGATTCACAAGTCTGCGACGAGGCCGGGCCTCGAATCGTGGGCAGCCTGACTTCGCCATGGATCCCGACAAGATGGGTACAAGACCTTGCCCTATCATTGTCCAGCGCCTGGGAAGTAGAATCGTACGATCCAAAAGCGGACCGCCTGTTGATTGAGGTCCAGACCCCGGCAATGGAATCGGCCAACACCTGGAGTCTGGTCGGAAGTCCGAAGGACGAAAGCTCGGCTCCGGGAACGAACTGGTCAGTTGGAATGTCATCTCAGGGGATAGGGCGCTCCCCTGCCTGGAGGGAGTACCGATATAGTTTGTCTGCATGGTCCGGTACCTCGATTCGACTGCGATTCCGGTTCGACTCTGTCGATGGAACAAACAACGGCTTCAGAGGTTGGTTGGTGGACCGGGTGAAGATCACAGGAAAGGGATGCACTGCTAGCGGCGCTACAGGCCGCTGATTGGGGCTGGACCCGCGAGAAGGCGGGACCCGCCCGGAAAGGAGTCCTTCTACGTCCTCCCAAATCTCCCGAATGCGCCCCGATGCGTCAGCATCGTCTCGCAGGACACCCTTCGACATCAGTACGATTCTGCAAAAAACTCCATTTGTGGCAGCCCCGCTTGACGGCTATTCCGACTGGCCGTTTCGATCCATGTGCCGCGAATTCGGCGCGGGCCTGTGCTTCTCGGAGATGATCCCGGCCATCGCCCTGACGTTCGGCGCGAACGATGCCCGACGCCGCGTGAAGTGCAGATCCGAGGACCACCCGATCGCCATCCAGATCGAGGGCCGGGATCCGGAAATCATGGGCAGGGCGGCTGCAATGGTGCAGGAAGCCGGGGCCGATTTCGTGGACGTCAACGCTGGATGCCCGTCTCGACGCGTGACAAACGGCGGGGCCGGGTCGGCTCTGCTATCGGATCTGGCAACGCTTGAACGGATCATGAAATCGGTGCGCGCCTCGGTCACGATTCCGGTGACCCTGAAGGTCAGGTCAGGCCCGGCAGCCGGCCATATAGTGTTGGAGGAAATCGCGCAGCTTGCTTCCGACTGCGGGCTGGCTGGTCTGACACTGCACCCCCGCACCAGGTCGCAAGGATTTCGCGGATCCTCCGAATGGTCGCACATCACCCGCCTCAAGGGGATGGTGTCGATTCCACTGATCGGAAACGGCGACGTTGTCACGGCAGCCGACGGCATGCGGATGATGACGACAACTTCCTGTGATGGGGTAATGGTCGGGCGCGGGGCAATCGGCAATCCCTGGATCTTTGCTGGCCTCATGGCAGCCTGGAAGGGGCAGCCGCCGGTCAGCCGGCCGATGGGAGGGGAGACCTGGCTGCGCACGGTCATGCGACACTTTGACCTCCTGTCCGAGGACCTCGGCGGCGACGACCGCATCGCGGCAAAGCTGTTTCGCAAGCATCTGGCACGGTATGCGCGAGGAATGAGGGGTGCCGTCGGCCTCCGACGCAGCCTGGCCGAGGTTGGTTCCAGGGCGACCCTTATGGCAGCAATCCACCGCGTAGTCGAGGACGAGTTGAGCCTGCCTCCCCTGGAAGGGCCCGTACCGGATGACGACATTCCGATGGAGGAACCGTGATCCGGATGCCGTCGCCCATCGGAATCTACGCGATCCTGGACACAGGAACACTGCCGCTCGCCAGTTTACCGGCCGCTGCTGCAGCCCTGGCCGCAGGTGGCATACGGATGTTTCAGGTCCGAGCCAAGGAGGTTCCAGGAGGCGAGATGGCACGTCTGGTGCGCGAAATCCGCGCGGCGTTACCCGACGATGCCGTGCTGCTGGTAAACGATCGGGCGGATGTGGCCCGCGTAACCGACGCTGACGGCGTCCACGTGGGGGACCAGGACATCCTGGTGTCCGATGCACGCATGGTCCTTGCGACCGAAAGAAGCGGCCCTCGCCTTGTCGGATTATCAACGCACTCTCCGGAGGAAGCCGGTCGAGCCGGACTCTCGGCACCCGACTACATAGGAGTCGGCCCGATCTTTTCCTCACGAACGAAGTCCACTGGCCGCCCCGAATTGGGGCTTGCTGGACTGCGGCGCGCCGTAGAGGCGACAAGTCTGCCGGTTGTCGCCATCGGTGGCATCGGCCTTGCTGACGTAGCGGCCGTCCGGCAAACCGGGGCTTCAGGAATAGCCATGATCGCGGAACTCCTGGTCGCGGGCGAGTTCGAGGCACGAGCCAGAATGGCAGTAGATTCATTTGCAAGATGCCGCCGCGAACCGGACGGAGGCGCGATTGGCTGATCCCCTTACCGTACGCGAGGTATTGAATCTTTCGGCACGCTGGTTGCGAGGGAAAGGCATTGAATCGGCCCGCCTGGACACCGAATTGCTGGCTGCCGAAGTCATGGGAATCCGCCGCCTGGACCTCTACCTCGCACCTGATCGCCCCCTTTCGACCGCCGAGAGGGACCGCCTTCGAGAGCTGTTGCTGCGACGGGCAAAGGGCGAGCCGGTGGCCTATCTGCGGGGACGCAAGGAATTTCACGGACTGGACTTCGAGTTATCTCCATCCGTTCTTGTTCCCCGACCCGAGACCGAGGCCATCGTCGATGCTGCCCTGGCATGGCTGCTATCGAACGGGGGTGAGGCCCCGCGTGTAGTGGATGTCGGAACAGGCAGCGGTGCGATAGCATGCGCCATTGCCGTTGGCTGCCCAGCCGCGCATATCGTGGCCCTGGACATTTCCGAGGCCGCGATCGAGGTTGCAACCCGAAACGTCAGGACCCATGAATTGTCCGACCGTGTGAAGGTCATCCTGTCGGACATGCTGGCAGAAGTACCTGATGAACCAGTTCTCGACATGGTAGTGTCGAACCCACCGTACGTGGCCGAGGACGAGCGCAACCTGCTGGACGCAAGTGCCAGGGATTTTGAACCTTCGCTGGCGCTGTTCTCGGGGCCATGCGGCACCTTGCACACGGAACTGCTGTCCAGACAGGCATGGCAGCGCCTTCGACCAGGAGGCGCCCTTGCCGTCGAAACGGGCACGGTAGCACAGCGGGACCGTGTGGAAACGATCCTGCGCCGGCAGTTCGGCGATCTGGCGGTCAATCCGATAACCGATATCGCCAGGATTTCACGCGGTTTTCTGGCCGTAAAGGCCCAAGAAGGAGTCGTTCCATGAGCGAGGAATATCGGTGCGGCGTGGTTGCTATTGCGGGACGGCCCAACGTTGGTAAATCAACATTGCTGAATCGGTTGCTGGGCGCAAAAATCGCAATCGTAACGCCCAAGCCGCAGACAACCCGTGATCGCATCCTGGGTATTTTCACGCGTCCGGGCGTGCAGATCCTGTTCCAGGACACCCCTGGCATACACCAGCCTCCAAAACCCCTGAACAGGCGCATGATGCTCGAGGCAGAAGCCGCTCTCGAAGATGCGGACGTCATACTGATGCTGACCGATGGGCACAGCGCCAGCCATTGTCTTACCGAGGACGCCTTGGTCCTGAAGCGGGTCAAGGCCGCCGACAAGCCGACTATACTGGCGATCAACAAGATTGACCTGCTGGGCAAACCGGCCCTGCTGCCATTGCTGGACGCATACGGCAACAAGGCTGGCATGACCACGATCATCCCGATAAGCGCCACGACTGGTGACGGACTGGACGTCCTCTTGGAAGAGGTGATGAAGCATCTTCCGTTCGGCCCGCCTCTGTACCCCGAGGATGAACTCTCGGACCGCTCGATGCGCTTCCTGGCAACCGAAATTGTCCGGGAAAAGCTGACACTTTTCACGCACAAGGAAATCCCATACTCGACCGCCGTCACGATCGACACCTTCACCGAGCCAGAACCACCTTTGGCGGTCACCATCGAGATAACGATTCACGTTGAGCGCTCGTCCCAGAAGGGCATTGTCATAGGAAAGGGCGGGAGCATGTTGAAAAAAATCGGCACCGAGGCCCGCGTGGACCTGGAGGCTTTGCTGGAACGCAAGGTCATGCTGAAACTCTTCGTCCGCGTGGACGAAGAATGGGCCGGCTCGGACGCATCTCTCCGAAGGCTGCTGGACGAATAGCATGGCTACCATGATGAAAGGAAAGATGCGTTCCAGGCTTGTTCTGGTACAATGTCCGGCACACTGGTGAAGAGGGTCCGGTTGAGATTGCGCGGTACAGGGCCATTCACACCGGCCCACGTTGCCTACGTATTTGTCCTCACCGTGGTTTCCTGTGCCTGGCTCGCAGCTCTTCTGATGTCCGACCCCAGGTTGTTGACGCACCCGTTGCGCCATCACGTAGTGGCATTCCTGACCTTCCTCACGCTGGCAGTGGCGTCCCGAATGATGGCGCTGCCAGTGGCCGGTACCGGCAGCTTCGGTCTGGACACCTCGGTTTTCGTCGCCACTCTGCTGACGCTTGGGGTAGGCCCGGCGATCACAATCATTCTCATAGCCACGCTTGGGCGCGGCCTTTTCGACTGGATCCGGCGCAGTTGGCGCGGTGTCCACTGGCCGTTCTCGCTGTCACTGCTGAGGCTGTTCTTCGGCCCGGCGCTGACCGCCGCAATTCTGTCCCTGCTGGGGCTTGTGGTCTCGCCAGAGGCATTCGCCTCCGAAATGAAGTTGCAGGTCGTTCATTCAGTTGGCCTGTTCCTGGGAACGACCGCAGGCCTTGTTCTGCCACAGTTCACGTTGATGGTGATCAGTTATCGCCTCAATGGAATACCTTGGCGTACGCTGCTTGCCGACGTCGTCGGCCCCGGCCTTCTGGCCGAACTGGCCTTTGTTCCGATGGGGTTTGCACTGACCTTCTCGTACAGGGACAGGGACCCCCTGACCCTTACGGCCGTGGCGGTTTCGTACGTGATATTCACCTACGTCTTTCGCCGAATGTGGAGGAATTCCGAATCCCTCCGAGAACAGGCCAGGGAACTCGAGGTCGTGGAAGAGGCCGGTCGGGCCACTGCATCAACGTTGGATATCGCCGAGATCGGCCGACGGATAGGCACATCGTTGCTGGCAGCGATAGATCGCGCCCAGGGCGTCGTCCTGACGGTTGCGACCAGCGAGGCCGGTGAGGCAAATCACCTGGTGCGAGCAGTCGATCGTCGCGATAAGAGCAACGTCGTCCTTGCGGCACGCTGGTCCCTGCATCGGGAACTCGGGGTCCCCTCGGAGTCACTACCGGACGGGGACCTTCCTGTCACCAGTCCCTTGGAAAGCCCAGTGATCTCACTTGCCTTGCCCGGCCAGGGAGGCACCGCCCCGCTTGGCTGGCTGTCCGTCGTACTGCGTCCGGGCACAAGGGTCATCGCCTCTGACCGCCGCCTATGCGAGCACCTGTCCCGTCAGGGAACGATCGCAATAACCAACTGGCGGCTATATACGCTTGCCACAGAGGACGGACTTACCGGTATGTTCGTCAGGCGTTATGTAGAGGCCCGTATTCGCGAGGAATTCGAGCGCTCTGTCCGCTCGGGCGGTTCCTTCTGCCTGCTGATGATCGATGTGGACAACCTCAAGTCGATCAATGACCGCCATGGCCACGCTGCCGGCGATCGTCTCCTTCAGTCGGTGGCACAGGGCGTGCGGGCATCCGTGCGCGGAATGGACGTTCCAGGGCGGTGGGGCGGCGACGAGTTTGCAGTCCTATTGCCCGAGATGGAAATCGACGAAGGGACCGAGGTAGCAAAGCGCTTGGCCAATGAGGTCGGGTTGCGCTCGTTCCAGATCGGCACATCGATAGTAATTCCGTCAGTAAGCATAGGAATTGCCGCCTGCCCAGAATGCGACCCGTCTGATCCAGAGGCGCTGATCGACATGGCCGATACTGCGCTGTACTCGGCCAAGAAATCCACGAAGAAAGGCTTTGTGGTGCGTGCGCCAACTGCACAAACTGGCACACAGACGCAAACGACAGTACCAACGGCAGAGCTGCCCTACGGCTTGCAGACAGACGTGCCAACCAGACACGAAGTCGGGACATCGCTGACGGAAATCACGAGCGCGCAATCAGGTTCCTGACGCGCTGACCCTGAACGCACTTGTAGCAGGTGGATTGCTTGAACGAGAAGGCATTGGCTTCGACGAACGCATCCAGGCATTTCTGGATGTGGACTTCTGAACGCAGACCTTTACAGAAGAAGGGAGCGTCAAGGCGAACCTGCACTTTCTGCGGCATCGGAACCAAACTCCCGCAAGCGTCCGGGCGACCACCCGGCCGCGTGTTGGGCATTATTCCGACCGCCGGATGACGTGTCAAGGCAACCCGTGACGCGGGTTGCCAGCAGAAGGGATGAAAGAGGCGAAAAGATTATGATTCTTGGACTGACTGGTCGCAATGCATCTGGTAAGGGCGAGGTTGCCGCATTCCTGGTGAAGGGAGGTTTCGAGTATTCGAGCCTCTCGGACGAATTGCGGGACGGACTGCGGGCCAGGTCTGCGGGAACGTCTCGCGATGAACTCATCGCGGAAGGCCGACGAGTCCGGCACGAGGAGGGTCTGGACTCCCTGGCCAGAAGGGTGACCAAAAGGTTCACGCATGGCTTGAACCAGGTTGTTGATTCGATTCGCAACCCCGAAGAGGTAAAATTCCTCAGGACCCTGTCGGATTTCTATCTTGTGGCTGTGGAGGCCCCGGTCGATGTCCGCTTCCAGCGAGCCCTCGCGCGCGCCAGGCCCGGGGACCCTGTAGACGTGGCCGCGTTCGGGGAAGCCGAGGCCCGCGAATTGCAAAGTTCGGACCCTGCCGCCCAGCAACTGGTCGCCACGATTTCCCTTGCCGACTATACGATTGTCAACGATGGGAACATCCCCGACCTGCAGGACAAGGTACGAAATATCTTCCGAACTGCGTCGGGACGTATGCGTCGTCTGACGTGGGATGAGTATTTCATGGCAATAGCCGAGGTGGTGTCGACGCGAGCCAACTGCGCGAAACGCCGGGTTGCCGCCGTCGTGGTGAGGGATCACCGAATCGTGTCAACAGGCTACAACGGCACACCGCGAGGGACACGCAACTGCAACGAGGGCGGCTGCGCTCGCTGCCTGGATCTTGCCCCTTCCGGGTCCGGTCTTTCCGACTGCCTTTGCAGCCATGCTGAGGAAAACGCGATAGTACAGGCTGCGTACCACGGCGTCAGTCTGAGGGGAGCTACCCTCTACTGCACGTTCCAGCCCTGTATTCTCTGCACGAAGATGATCGTGAATGCAGGGATTGCCGAGGTCATTTTCAGGACGGCCTACCCACTGCCTGAAGCCGCAGGCCACCTGTTCCGCGAGGCCGGCGTCAACGTCCGGTCCATCCTGAGCTGACAAGGATTCTTGGCCGCGGTCACTCGCCCAAGGCCGGGTTCTCTTCGAATACTTCCGGCTTGCCGTCGCCATCACGATCCCAGCCAACGCGTGCCAGTTTGCCACCAGCAAAATACTGGAACTCGTCGAAACTGCCGTTTCGAACGGTATCGACCTGCTTGACGACCAGCGCTCCGTCCTCGTAGAACTTCCGCACGTCGAACTTGCCGTCGAACTGCGTGCTCATGTCCACACGCTCAAGCTTCCCCTTCTTGAAATAGCGAACCTCGTCGGCGCGACCATCGAAGTCAAGGTCCACGTCCTCGCGGGACACGTCCCCCTTGTCATCGAAGGCCGTAACCAGATCGACACGACCGTCGCCATTAAGATCAGTGGATCTGCTGATCAAGACCTTCTGCTTGACGTCCTTCCGGATCTCAACCTCGCGAAAACTGGTCCAAATATCCGGCTTTCCATCACCATTAAGGTCTGTGGTCTCGGAAACCGTACCGTCCGGCCCACGGGTTGACAGGACGGGAGCTGTCCCAAGATAGGATCTAGTTGATCCACCGCACGCAGCCAGGAACAGGAGAGCGACCAGCGACATTACCTTCGCCGCGCTTGGCATTCGAGATCTCCTTTCGAGGGCCGGCACCAAGGTAGCGGAGGCACCGCTACGATGTCAAGGAAAGGGGTCTGAAGGTTGACAACACATCCCGTTTCCCCCATTATGCTGCGTCGGAGGTGTCCCATGGCGCGAGTCACTATCGAAGATTGCCTGGACGCGGTGGACAACCGCTTTGCCCTCACTTTGCTGGCAGCAAAAAGGTCGCGCCAACTCCTGGACGACTCCAAACCAATGGTCGAGTCTGGAAACCGCGAGACTGTCACCGCTCTTCGCGAGGTCGCCGCCGGCAAGGTCACCTTCCGGCGTGACGTTCGCGAACTCCTGAAGCTGCCGAAGCAGGGATGAATCCTTTCTGCCGCCTGCCTCCGTGGAGGGGCGTCCGCCATTCCCGACCATTGCTTCTGCTTGTTCTTGTCGTTGCATGCGCACCTGCGTTGCACCCTATTCCGGAACACCCGCAGGCCGACCCTGACCTTCTTCTTGGAAGAATGCATGCGAGACAGGCGGGCCTGGACACCATCTCCGCCGTCGGCCGCGCCGAAAGCCGGACTCGCGATGGCACATTTCGAGGGCGAGTTACCGTACTTGCAGACAAGGCAGGAAGAATTCGCGTGGACGCCTGGACATCGACGGACGTCCTGGTCGCATTCATCGGCGCAGGCCCTGATGGCTTCACGTACTTCCAACGTGGCAACCCAGAATGTCTCGTCGGTCCGACGTGCCAGTCGAACCTGGGCCGGTTTCTTCCACAAGGCTGGGACCTGACTTCCCTTGCGCACGCGCTGATGGGGATCGCACCGCTTCGGCCGGTCATCCACCCGTGGCGACTGTCGTTCGACCGCAGGGTCGGAGCGTATCTGCTGCAATCTTCGTTTGAAGATGCCGAAGTCCAGCGCCTGTGGCTGCGGGAGGATGGAACCGCACTCGCCTACGAAAGATCCCTTGCTGGAAATGTCCTGCTGCGCCTTGAGATAGCAGAACCGGCAACCACCCCCGGACTTCCGGCCCGCAAGATAATCATGAAGGGGGGCGCTGGAGACTCGGAACTTGCCATTCGATACCAGGATATCGAGACGAACCCCCAGATGGACCCTGGCGACTGGACTGTGGACTGCCCCGAATCAAACAAGATCCGGGTCATGCCGTGTGAAGGAGAGCCATGAACGATAGACGCGGCGCTTTCGTCGTTTTCGAGGGTCTCGATGGTGCTGGCACCAGTACCCAAGCTCGTCTTCTGGCCGAACGGTTGTCCCGTGAACGACCCAATCTCAAGGTACGATCGACAGCCGAGCCGACCAGCGGTCCGATCGGATCCTTGATTCGCCAGATTCTACAGGGGCGAACCGTGGGAATGACGGCCCGCGGCGAGGTCATTCCCTTCGATCGCAAATCTTTGGCGCTGCTGTTTGCAGCCGACCGCCTGGACCATGTTGCTTGTGAGATTGACCCACTGGTCCAGGCTGGCTGGCTGGTCATTTCAGACCGGTACGTCTGGTCATCGCTGGCCTACCAATCGATCGATGCTCCAATGGATTGGGTGGACATTGTCAACCGATATGCGCCGCAACCAGACCTTGTGTTCGCATTGGAAGTCCCAGCCAGCTTAGGCCTGGCTCGAGTTGATGCGTCGCGTCCTGGCCGCGAGATCTTCGAACACGAGGAATCTCAGAACCACGTTTCCATCGCCTATCGGGAGGCATTCAAATGCCATCCCGCTGGTCGCGTAGTTGTACTGTCAGGAGATCGCCCTCCTGCCGAGATTGCCGAGGACGTCTGGATCGCGGTCAGAGAGCTCATCGACTAGCATTCCCACCCGAGGCGATCGCCCAGGGATCGACCACTCCCAAGGCTGCGTCCAGCGCCGCGATATGACGGTCCGCAGCCACTTTACCAGTTGCGCACCGTTGAACAGCGCCGCCGATATAGGCGACGATCATGGTATTCCCGCCGTCCGTCGATTCGACAACGCCCGCTGAAATACCGTCAGATGCCGACGCACCGCACCCTTTTCGGCATTCAAAGAACATCAGATCCCCCGGACGCGCAGATTCGGCGGCCCGAAAGCCCCCGGCAGCCTTCGCCATGCGCAGGTATTCGGATGCGGGATATGACGTGGCCGAAGCGCCCTGGGGCAGGATGTCGTTGATGCGCAGAACATGCCCAAGAAACGACCGATCGTCAAAAGACCCCGAGATGCCCAGCAATCTAACCGCCGAGGCAACCGCCTGTGCGCGAGCATCACCCCGCGCAGGCACCATCGAGGGTACCGTCGCTGATAGTGCCTGTGGTCGCAACTTGTCGCGAACACCCTCCCCTTCGGCCTCGACGCCCACGGCCGCCTGGGAGCCCTTCCCGGATTCTTCTGTGGCTGGGCCTGGTAGACCGCCGGTTGGAACCGGTAGCACCGGGTCGGTGGAGCCGGCAAAGGGACTGAGAACAGGCCCCTCCAGCAACCCAGCGCGAGTCACACCGGCACACGCCAGTAGGCCTGAAGCGGACAGGCTGATACAACTCGCGTACACCACCGCGCGAAAGATGTTGACAGACAAGGACCTGCTGCGAAAAGGGCCGATTGACACGTTCGTTCCCCGGTCCCTAGAATGGTACGTCCTACCGACGGGTGACGTCAAAGGCCTATAGAAGTTGGAATGGGGGCACTCATCGTGGCCTGGACCGAAGTATCATCGCGACCAGCACTGGTGATGACACCCGCAACCACAGCGGTGTACGATTGGCAATGATTCAAGGTCGAGGAGATGGTTTCCGTTCCCCGGTGATCAGCGCGCGACGACGCCAGCCCTCCCCTGCGCAAGGGTCCCCCGCAGCAAAAGCCTCGGTGCGTCCCATCGCCCTTGCACTTCGGATCCGCTGCATCGAGTCACTAGCCAGCATGTTGTCGGGAGGACTTTCCCTGGTCGAAGCACTGGATGTTCTTAGGGTCTCATCGCGCAATGCCCGACTTACAACCGCCCTGCATACGATCGGCGCTGCTCTGCGAGGAGGAGCCTTGCTGTCGAACGCGGCAGCAAGTGCTCCTGAACTTTTCCCCCCTGGCGAAAGGGGCCTGCTGGAGGTAGGAGAACTCACCGGCCGTCTTCCTGAGGTGCTGACCAGAATGGCTGCCGCGCTTTCACGACGCGCCGCAGTTCGCCGCAACCTTTTGAAATCAAGCGCATACCCCGTATTCCTTCTTGTCATGGCAACGCTTTCGCTGCCTCTGCCAGAACTGGTGACTGCACGCGGTATAGGAGGCTATCTTGTTCAGGCTGGAAGCGGTCTGGCCTTATTGGTGGGCCTGGTCTGCCTGGTCATTTTCGCGCCGAGGCTGATGGCACGCCGCGACCTGGGAACGGGCCTGCGGCGGTTTGCCTGGAAAGCTCCCGTATTCGGATTCCTGTACCGCCCCGGCGTTCGTGCAGAAACGCTACAGGCAGCTGCAATCGGCATCGCCTCAGGGCTCGGGCTACCCCAGACGCTTCGGCTGGCTTCGATAGCCTCTGGGGACCCGTCGGCAGCTGATGCCTGCCGCGAGATCGCGCGACGCGTCGATGCCGGTTCAGACCTTTCATCCGCTTTCGCCGCCGTGGATTTCCTGCCTCCGGCAATGCTGCTGTCCATCACTGGCGGCGAAAGAGGGGGAGACCTGGACGTAGTTCTGGCCCGCCTGGCCGAGGAATCGCTTGCTGAACACGAACGCAGGACCGGCACGGCCCTAAAGGTCTTCGGGTGGACGCTTATGGCCGTCGTATTCGGTGTCCTGGCCTACAAGATTATCGGCCAGGCACAGACGGTAACCGGAGTGCCGGACGACGTACTGCGCCAGATCGAAAGGGAGATTCCCGGCGTCTTCAAGCCGATGCGCTGAACCACGAAGGTTGTGCTATCCTCCGCCAGTCGGTCATGGTGGTCCAGGCGGCCGCTGGCGGCCTAGTGCCGTTGGAGGAAAGTCCGGGCTCCGCAGGGCAGGGTGCCGGGTAACGCCCGGTGGGGGAAACCCCAAGGACAGTGCCACAGAAAACAGACCGCCTGCGCCGCAAGGCGCCGGCAAGGGTGAAAACGTGGGGTAAGAGCCCACGGGCGATTTTGGTGACAAGGTCGTCGGTAAACCCCACCCGGAGCAAGACCGAACAGGGGGCGGGCTGCCCGTCTGATGCCCCCGGGTTGCGTCGCTTGAGACGCACGGCAACGTGCGTACCAGAGGAATGGTCGCCACGGGGGCTGCGGTAACGAGGCCCCCGGACAGAACCCGGCTTACGGGCCGCCATGACCGACGACCCGTACCCAGCGAGCAGGTGAGGCAACCGATGTTCGGTGATGGCGCGCGTCCAATCCCCGTGTGGACAACAAACCGCGGCCTTCTTGTAATGCTGCGGATGGCACTGTCACAGCACGGAAGGGTGGCACTGCCTGCGTCGAGCCTTGCGGACTTCCGGAAGTCCCTGGACGAGAACCGCCCCAGACTGGTCATCGCGGCCGCAGACGATGTCGCCGCTGCTGGGCTGGACCCGGTTCTGCTTGAACGCTTGGTGGGGGAATCGACCTCTGTCATCCTGCTTTCGTCAGCCCGTCCTTTGCCCGAACCGCCCGGCCCAAGAACGCGCGTCCTTCCAATTCCTTTCACCGCCCGTGACCTTCTTGAGGCCCTCGGTTCCTCGGCAGGACACATACCGACACAGCCGACCTCCCTCAATTCGCCTTTCCCAGCCAACTCGTCTCCCGCCTACGTGCCGGCAGATACCGCAAATATTCCAGCGTCAGTGCCATCCACCGAGGCAATGACTGAAATCATAAGACGGGAAGTGGAACGACTGGTGTCCGATACCGCCAGGCAGGCGATTGAGGTGGCTGTGTTACGCCTGGTTCCCGAACTCGCCGAGGCAATAATACGAGCAGAACTAGCCAGGATTCTTAACGATTCGGATGAAACAGCACTGGCAGGAGCCCCATCGTCCGAAGACGATCGCTAGACCCCCAAGTCTCCAACGCCTGCCAGACGCGCGGCAAGTCTGCCGGCCAGAAACAACGAAGCGCCCCACACCAGCGTAAAACCCAGCCCCTGCCACAATGAATGTCGTGTGGACATGTGCGTCGCGCCTGACAGAAACAGCGCGATCGCCACGGTAAGCCCTATCTGGGCACCGCCTGACGCCATCGCCGGAATCGCCGATGTCAGCATTGCGGAAGCAAGCGACATGGCCATGCCAACGAGTGTGAACAAAAAGGCGAAAACCAGGCCCCCGAGAAATGTCAGCCGTTCGCCAGGCAACAACGACGCCACCAGAACCAGCAGCAGCGGCACCAGCACGCCCAGGGACAGCAACAGCACGCCGGCTGACTTCACCTGACGTATGAAATCGCCCGACGATGCAACCCGAATCCTGCCAGCTTCCAGTTCCTGGATCGTCCTGAAAAACAGGTTGTACTGAAACAACATTGGAAATCTGTCTACCGGGACGCCCTCGATCCTCGCGATGGACGTGTATGGAATGTCCCGCATCTCGATCCGGCTTCCCTTCGCTTCGAATAAACGGTCAGCCTTCATCTTGATGATCTCATCGGCCTGATCGCGCTCTTTTTCCCAAAGAAACTTGACGCCCGTATCGGTAGTCTGCTCAACGACCCCGTTGTAGGTATACCCGTCCAGAGTCTGCATCGTCCCGGCACGTGCGGAACCGGAAACCGCCACTGCGACCACAATGACGAAGGCCCGCACAAGCCACGCTACACTCATCAAGCCCTCCATCTGTGCACAAGATAGAATGGTATGAAACTCCGAGGGCGTCAATACCACGAGCACGCAGCAAGCCTCTCTATTGCGGCTGCGGTCGTCAAGATACACGTAGAGCTGGACGTCCTGGCAGACTGTCCATTTGTTCACAGCTCTCTATGAGGAGATGAACTGCACGACCAACTAATGAATCAGGTGCAGCCAACGAGGGGGAAACAATCCTGGGTGAACGTGGGGCAGTAGTTGCCTTGAGCATTATCCTCGCAACTCTGGGTCGGCCATCCGTTGTCCAAAAGATTGGTCGAGGCACATTCAACACCGAAAAGGCAGTCCTTGTAGGCGATGAATTTATCCTGTTCAGTCGTGGTCGCCATCCCGAAGCAACTCATCGGACAAGAGGGGTCGCCTGCGTCACACTTCTTTCGACATTTGACCACCTGGCAGCATTTGCCGTTCGTCGTCTGGAAACAGGCGTCGATCTCGTTGCCGCAGGCCGTCGTCGCGCACTCGGTAAACTGCTCGTTCTCGAAGATCACGGGGCATGCCGCGGTGGCCAGACAATCCCGAACGACCTCGAATCTAGCCTTCTCGTCACCAGTCGTGGCACCAACACACTTGGCTTCGTGCCCCGATTCATTGCACTGAAGGGCACAAGCGGCCATCTGGCGGCAGGCGGGACCGGTGACCACCACCTGGCAACCGACCTGGACATCGCTGATGACAGCGTCCACAGAAGTCACGTCATGGGTGCCCTGGTCCTTGCCGTTGTCGGTCAGACCAGGGATATCGGTGAGGCCCTCGTCGGTCTTGCCTTGGTCAACCGTCGTGTCCGTCGGCGGCGCGACATCGCTTCCGTTGTCCGTTGCCACCCCGACATCCCCGGGCGTAGAACTGCTGCTGTCGCAAGCCAAGCCAGCGACAGACAGTACCAACGCCAGGACCATGAACCAACGAAGCGTCTTCATGCCCCCTCCATGCAAACAGGGGGCCGGCGACTGCCAGCCGCCGGCCCCCCGCCTTTCAGACCAAAAGACCGAACCGATGGCCTACTGGACCGCCACATCGGCGATGCACGCATCCAGCTTGGGCTTGCACGAACCGGTGTTGATCGTATCGGTGAAGCACGTGTTGCAAGCAGTTGTCTGCTCGGGCGTCGGGTTGGTGGGACAACTGGCGGTGCAAGCATCGCGCCCGCACGAACTCATCTCGTCCCACAGGGTCGCCGCGGTCTTTGTGGCCCCACCGAAACACACCTGGACGGCAGTATCATCCGCGGCATTGTTGACACAAGTAAGCACCTGGCTGCAGGTCTGGGTGCCCCAGGACTGGCACGCCTCGACCTGGGTCTTGCAAACACCAGCCTGCACCGTGCCGTAGCAGGTGTCGCATGAGGCCGACTGCTCGGCAGTGGGGTTCGCGACAGTGCAATCGACGCAGTTCGTCCTGACGCAGGTGATGAACGCAGCGCGAGCGTTCTGGGCCTCGGGGGTTGCGTTCCCGAAGCAATCACTGCCGCACTCCTGAAACTCGTCGATATTCGGAGTCGAGGCAACATCATCGGGACAGGCATTGAGGCACTTCAAGAGGTCGCCACACTTCTCGTAGTCGCAACCGGAGAAGCACGCAGTTACTACGTCTCCGCACTTTTCATCGATGCATGTATTCAACTCGTCCTGGGTGGTCGCGGAGGCGCAGTTCTGCTTGATGCAGGTGTTGATGGCAGCATACTGCGAAGAACCGGTCGAGTTCATCTGGCTCTCGCAGTCGGCGCGGCAAGCAGGATCCGTCTGTCCGCCAGTCGTCGGGCAGGCGTTCATGCAGGCGAACGTGTTTTTGCACGAGCCGGGCTTGTCGGCCTCGCACGTGATCACTACGGGGTTATCAACCACCGCAGTATCAACCACGGATGTATCGACAGACGTCTCACCCGCGATATCGACATTGGAGTTGTCGGCCGGACGGTTGTCCTGGCTGGTCTCGGATGGAATCACATCAGAACCGGTAAGGTCCGCTGCGACGTCAACATCACCACCATGAGGAAAGTCGCCGACCAGAGGAATGTCTGCGTCATTATCGCTAGTGGTCGAGCCACAGGCAGCGAAAACGCAGGACAACGCCACGAACATGCAGATCCCCAATACTCGCTTCATCACATCCACTCCTCGAGACGAAAAAAACAAGGGCAAAGCCCGCCCGTCAAACCGCCCGAATATTGCAGAGTCAAACGATGAAAGTCAAGCGGTTCCAAACGGCTCACATGCAAAACTGATATCACCCTGGACATAATCTGTCCGAACAGTCGCTTATTCCTTCGCCGCGTTTGCGGCATCCGCTGAAAGCGGGACCCGGATGGTGAACACGGCCCCCGCCCCCTCCTCCCCACCGACCTCGATTGTTCCCCTCATCGAATGAATCACGCGCCAGACTATCGTCAAGCCCAGACCCATTCCCCTTCCTGGCCCCTTCGTCGTGTAGAAAGGCGTGAAGATACGGTCCTTTTCGTCACGCGAAATTCCGGGGCCATTGTCGCGAATCACCATCATTACCTGCCCGTCGACCAGCCGCCCCTCGATACGCACGTACCCATGTTCTTCCGGGGCTGCCTCGATGGCGTTCTGCAGCAGGTTCGTCAAGACCTGATGAAACTCCTCGGGCACGCATTCAACGATTCCTTTGCCCAAGAGGTTTGTTTCAACCCGAACATCTCTTCCTGTCGCCGGCAGGACGATGTCGATCACGTCCTGAACCGCCGCGAATACGTCGTACGACTCGACCCGGCGAGCATACCCTTCGCGGCTGTACTTTCGCATCAACTCGACTGTTCCTGCGATTCTCCGCACACCGGCGTCGGCGGTATCGACCATCCTGCGCGAACGAGTCTCGGCGACCTCCAAGATCCGCACCTCTTCCGGAGTCATGGGCCTGCCGCAGGACTCCTTGGCCACCGCGAACACCTTTCCCATATCCGTCCGGACCATGGCAACGGCATTCTTGATGTAGTTCAACGGATTATTAATCTCGTGCGCCATCCCGCTGGCAACTCTTTCCAGCGAATCGGCCTGCTGGTTCATCAACATGTCCGCGTGGGTTCCCTCGATGTTCAACAAGGTCCTGACGATCTGCAGCAACTCCTTGGGGTGGAACGGCTTCGTCAGATACAGGTTCACCCCGGACTCCATGCCCGACACCCGATCCTCGACGTCACCACGGGCCGTCAACATGATGATTGGCGCGGCCTTCAGGCTGGGATCAGCCCTCAGCCGACGGGCCAGTTCCATCCCGTCGATTCCTGGCATCATGTAGTCGGTGATGACCAGGTTGGGTCGCAAACGCTGCGCAAGTTCAAGCCCCTTCAGGCCGTCTTCGGCCGCCAGAACCTTGAAGTTCTGGCGCAGGCTCATGTGAACCAGGCGGATGATGTCGGGGTTGTCCTCGACGACCAGAATTGTGTATGGCCGGGAGTCCTCGTTCATATCGCGCTCAACGACCCGACGCTCGGTTACCTCGGCAATGTCCAGCAGGCGATAGTCGCTGCGTGCGGCCAATTGCACCGACCAGTCGGCAATTCCACTGTCCTCGGCCCGTTGACCTTTCGATGTATCGCGCCGCTCGGCACGTCGATCCAGTGCCTCGGGCCGGAAGTGATCGCGGCCCTTGAACAACTGAACGTGGAAGGCAGCACCCTTCCCTTCCTCGGAATCGGCCCAGATCTTCCCGCTGTGAAGCAGCACGAGTTCGCGAGCCAAAGCCAATCCGATGCCAGTCCCCCCGTAGCGCCTGGTACCGGCCATATCCACCTGGTAGAACCGCTCGAAGACCTGTTCTGCCTTGTCTGCCGGGAAACCAGGCCCATCGTCAACTACCGATACCACTACGTGGTCCAGGGCATTTCGCAGGGTGACCCGGATGTGCCCCCCCTCGGGAGTGAATTTCGCAGCGTTCGAAAGAATATTTACGAAAACCCTTTCCAACCTTTCCTGGTCGTACAGCAGAACAACTTGATCAACCTCGGACTCGAAGGTCATTTCGATGTGTTTTCGCTGGGTCAAGGTCATTACCGACTGCACCAGAGTGCGCAGATACTCGACCAGATCGTTGTCGGCCACTCGCAGCCTTATGCGAGATTCCTCCAGCTTCGACAGATCCAACAGGTCCTGGATCAGCTTCAGCAGCTTCATTCCGTTACGCTGCATGGTCTGGATGGTGGCGCTTTGCTCGGCGCTGAAACGCCCCATATCGCCTGAAGCCATCAGTTCCAGGGGCGAAAGGATCATTGCCAACGGTGTCTTCAGTTCGTGCGTGATGTTTGCGAAGAACTGCGACTTGAACTTATCAAGCTGCTGCAACTGATGATGCGCCCGCTCGAGGTTCGCAGACGTGTGCTCAAGGATGATCTTGCCACCCACCTGTTCCCGCTGCGAACGGTACGAGAAGATCTGGGAGGCCATCATGATGACCGCCGTCGTTCCCATGAAGAAGAAGCTCATGATTCCGGGCAGAATCTGATCCGTCTGAACCCCGATCAAATTCGGGACCAGAAACAACAGAAGAACCAGACCGTGGGTCGCGATTACCACCCCTGGCGGCCACACGAAAAGGGTTCCGCCAGTGATCATGACCAGGTTGAGCCCCGCGTAGTAAGGCGAGGCGAACCCCCCCATGAACATGATCATCAGCGCAATCCCGCAACCAACGATCGCCATATACGCGGCCGTAAGGTGGATCGAGTGCCTTGCGAAGAACTCCTTGCGCAGCAGCACGAACATCGCGATCGTGCAGCCGGTAACCACGGCGCGGCTTGAGTAGAGGACCCACAGCCACTGCCTTGGTCCGACCAGGTAGTCGAGAATGCCGAACAACGGATAAAAAACGATGATGAGCGTAAGAACTACGCGCGCACTGCGGCGATTGCGCTCGACCAGCCAGTCGGCCCAGCGCTTCTCGACCTCTTCGTCGAATCGCAAGGCCATTGACTAGGACCTTCTCATGCTGAGGAAAGGGTTGACTCCGGTCGGTTCTTCCACGATGCCAAGTTCCGCGTCGGGGGCAGCCGCCCGGCCAAACTCCAGGATCTCCTCGCGAGTCCGGTACAGCAGAAACCATTCCAGATGATGTTCCAGGAACCAGCGACATGGGTTTGTCGGCACCATGTTCCCAATGTACGCGGTCCCTCCGGGCGCCAGATTCTTGTACAGGTTACCGCTTAGCCTGGCAGCAGTCGGAAAACGCAGATAGTCGAACAGGCCTGCCGCGAAAACCACCTGGAATGGACCGAACTCCGAGAATATTCCGGGATCCCCCAGAAGCCGCTTGATAGAGTCGTGAAGGAAAATAATCTTGATCGGGGAAAGAGTCTCCTCAGCCAATCGACTCAAACGGGCATGTGCGAACGACAACGCCTGTTTGTCCTGATCGAACAGCACCAGTTCCATTTCGGGCGCGTCCCGACCCAATTCGCCCACCAGTTCAAAAGATTCCTGGGCCGGGCCCGCCGCCACGGAAACAATCCGCAATGGCTTGCTTGAACCTTTGTGGGCGGCTATCGCTTCACGGATACGGTCCTTCACAAGGTCCTTGCGGTTACGGACGGCGCACGCCCCTCGTGTGTGCACCGTAGCAAGGTGAATCGCCTTCCCCAGCAACGTCTGGCCCTCGAACTGCCGTTCGTACAAATACCTCATCACCTCGAAGTCACCTGGGTAACCCAGTGGCTTCGTGCGACACCGGTGCATGAACGGGGCGCGCATGAAAAACTCGTGGACGTGCCGCAACGAGAATTCCTTCAGCTTGTCCGATTCGGCAGGGGACGCCAGGCGAAGCGCCTCGTCGATTTCCTCGGTGTAACGGATGAATTCAGGAACAAAGCTGTCGCGAATCTGTGCAATCAATTCCGTTCGCGCGGGCGAATCGGTGTCTCCGTGAACCACGCTCCAAGGAAGGGCGGCCTCGAATTTGGCAAACTCAACGTCGGCATCCTCAAGGAACAGGCGGAACTCGGCAACACGCGACTTGAAGGTGTCAAGACCCTCCACACTCCATGGCCTGTGGGCACCAACCAGGTTGACTTCCGTCTGCTGCTGGCAAGCCTTCACGTCCCGCAGCTGCAGAACGTCATCAATGTTCATCAAGGAATCGACAAAGCTGACACCAGCGATGCGCCGTCCATCGTCTTCACGAACGGAACCGACGCGAGCTTCCCCGTGGTAGGCGTCATACCGATCAAAGCTTACGGTCAGACTGGGAATGAAGTCGCCCACTTGCATCGGCAGCTCGGGAGGCACTTCGAAGGCGGCTCCGTTCTGGGAGACGTCAAACAACGAGCAACCGTATGATGTTCCCTCGATGTTGATGACGACGGTCGGCTCGACCAGACCAAGATCGGATGGCCTGTACCGTTGAGGCCGAAAGAAAACCGCCCGCCCCTGGCCTCCATCAAGATCTTCGTATTCCCTGGGACTCGCGGTTCCCTGGTTCTCCTTGAATATCGCGGCCCGCAAGGCTGTCCTTGCCGGCAGGTCTTGCAAGTCCCGTCGATCCTCATTCGCAAGCGTAGTCTTCATATACACCCTCAATCATAGCCACTGCGCGATCAAACCTTCCGTCAGACAACAGATTCGATGACGATCTCGAACCTGGTACCCCCGCCCGGCCGGTCCGAGCAGGTAATCCGCCCGCCATGCGACTCTGCTACCAGTCGCGCCATGTACAGTCCCATTCCCATGCCACCCTCGCCCTTGGATGTCATGAACGGTTCGAACAGGTGCGCCCGAATCTCTGCCGGAATTCCGCTACCCGGGTCCTCGACAGCCAGCACGACGCCCCCAGATCCGTTACTGAAGGCCTCTACCACAAGCGAATCGCCACTATTCGTGGCGTGGATGGCGTTCCGCATCAGGTTCACCAGCACCTGGGTCAGCTTTCGGGCGTCTCCCATGATCTCGGGCAGATCCGCCCCCAATCGGAGGTCCAGGAGCCGACGACGAAAGTCCAGATCCATGCGCATCACGGTGATGGCATCGCGAACAACCTGTGCCGGCTGAATAGCCGCCATCGATACCCCAAGCCGACCGCTTCTGGCAAACTGGTTCATCGACTCAAGGCTGGCAAGAAGGTTCCTGACCCCGGAAAGACCTACCTGGACCGACTCCTTGATCTCTTCCGACACGCCGAACGAATCGACTTCCGATTCAAGGTACGAAAGCCCCATCAAGAAATTGCGCAAGTCATGGGTGACCCCGGCAGTCATGCGACCCATGGTGCCAAGTCGTTCCAGGTGAAGAAGGTGCTGCTGAGTACTATGCAATTCGTCATTCCGCTCACTCACCAGTTTCACCAGCGCCGCGATTGCACGGTGTTTGTAAAGGTGATCGCTGGCATCCGCTAGGGCACCAACGATCATCTCGGCTTCAAAGGGCTTTGTCAGAAACCGGAAGACATGAGCGCGGTTAATGGCCGAAATAATCGCAGGCGAATCGGTGTAGGCCGTAAGTATGATCCCGGCAACGTCGGTCCGTTCCAGACCGACCTGTTCCAGCAATTCGACGCCGGAAAGGCCCGGCATCCTCTGGTCTGCAATGATGACGTCTATGGCATGTTCGCGGAAAATCCCCAGCGCCTCTTTTCCGTCCCCCGCCCGAAAGACAACGTAGTCGTCCTGCAGCAGTGCCTCAAGCACCTCGAGATTCTCGGGCTCGTCATCCACCAGCAGCACTGCCCCAGACAGCAAAGGCCCAACGGGGTACCGCTCAACCATCTCGCGTATCGATTTTTGTATCATTGTCCGTAGTGTAGTGGAGCATTTTACGACCATGCAAGAAAACGACGGGCCGCGACTTTAACAGTTGACGGCATTGATACTGGTGCGTTGGCTGCGTATCCGGGCTAGGATTCGAGGGCACCTGTTTGGAGCCTGAAGATGCCAAATTTCGATCTGGTGTTCCGCGAGGCTCGAATCCTGGAGAACGGGGCCGATACGACGGCCGATGTGGCGGTACAGGGCGGAAGAATCGTTGCGATTCGCCCCTGCGTTGCTGGCACCTCCCGCATTGACGTGGCTTGCGCCGGTCGCTGGCTGCTGCCCGGCGCGGTTGACATGCATGTCCACCTTCGAGACCCAGGCCTGACCCACAAGGAGGACATTGCCTCTGGCACGAAAGCCGCCGTGATGGGCGGGGTCACGACCGTCTGCGACATGCCAAACACGCTTCCGCCCACAATCAGTTTGGCGACACTAAGGGCAAAGGCGGACCGGGCTCGCGAGGTTGCCCAGTGCGATATCCGATTCTTTGTCGCGCTGGGCAAGGACAACATCGGCGACATCGCCACCTGCATCGGAGAACCTTCCTTTGCGGGGGTCAAGGTTTTTCTTGGGGCCACGACCGGAGAGCTTTTGACTGAGACCGGCATTCTCGAACGTGCCATTGATGCCCTGCCCGTCCTTTTTGTCTTCCACGCCGAGGATGAGTCTGTCCTTTTACGAAATCGAGGCATTGCGGGACCGACCCCTGACGTGACTTCCCACCACAAGATAAGGCCCGCGCAGGCAGCCGTTGAAGGCGCTCGCCGCATAGCTGCTCTGGCACGGCCTGGAATGCGATTGCACGTCTGCCATCTTTCCGCCGCCGATGAACTGCGCGTGCTGGAGGAGACGCCCGGCCTGACCTGCGAGGTAGCCCCCCATCACTTGTGGTTTACGGCGGACGACGCGGTCCCGGCTGGCAATCTTCTGAAGGTCAACCCACCGATTCGTGTGGAATCAGATCGGACTGCCCTGAGAAGCGCCCTGGCTGATGGCGCGATAGCCGCAGTTGCCACGGATCACGCACCGCACACGCTGGCCGAGAAATCGCAACCTTACCTTATCGCCCCTTCGGGGGTCCCTGGCCTGGATACCATGGTTCCATCGACGCTCATGTTGGTCCAGCAGGGTTGCCTCTCGATGGCGCGTGCTGTTGATGCCCTTTCCACGGCACCGGCCCGAATTCTGGGACTGGCCGATCGAGGGCTTATTGCAGAAGGACTCCGGGCCGACATGTACCTGTGGAACCCGTCCTCCACATGGACCGTCAAGAAGAAGGACCTGGCGACCCGATGCGGATGGAGCCCCTTTGAGAACATCAAGCTTGCAGGCAGACCCGACGGTGTCTGGATCCTGGGGCGCCGCGTTGCATGACGATCGACAACAATACGATTGAATCACTTGAAGGCGGGGAGGCCCCGGATCAGTTTCCTTCCTCGTTCAACGCCACCTGCACGGTCTGCAGGACAAGGCGCGCAGGCTGAATCAGATCATTCCGGTCACCGACGATGCTTGCCGTCACTATGAATTTCTTCAGGTAGAACATTGCCTCGCGCAGGCGCTGCTTTCTGATCAGGGCGTTGGCCAGATTGAAGGCTCCATTCAGGTTCTCAGGGTCCAATTCCAGGCTTCTGGTCAGTTCCTCGATCGCCGCATCAACGTTGCCAATCGACAGATAGGTAAGACCAAGGTTGTGATGGCCCTCGGCATCGTCGGGATTCAGCCTGATCGCCTCCCTGAATACCGCCATGGCCTCGGCCTCGGCCCCGGCTTCAAGGTACAACGTGCCCAGTCCCGAATAGGATCTTGCGTAGGACGGATCAATCGCTATTGCCTTGCGGAACAAGTCGTCCGCCTCGTTCAACTTGCCCTTCTGTGCCAGGATGTCAGCCATCCAATAAACGGCACCGACGTGCCCTGGGTCCAGCTTCGCGGCCTCTTGGTATCGCGTCAGGGCTCCATCCATGTCACCCTTGGCCAGGGCCAGACGTCCCAACTGGAACACGATTTCTGCATCCTTGGGATTGATCTTGGCGGCCTCGTTCAACTCGCGGTCTGCTGCTTCCAGGTTCTTCTTGTCGTGCAACAGGATCATGCCAAGCTGGTAGTGAGCCTGGTCGTTTCTCGGATACATGGACACCGCACCCTCGAACATGGTGAGCGCCTCGGCGACCTCATGTCTCTGGTACGCCTTGATCCCCTTGTTGGTCATCGAGATCGACTCGGTCCTCGCCCTCGAGCAACCGAACGCCATGACCGACGCCGCAACAATAATGACCGCCGTGCGCATGAACACCTCCAAACCGTGCGGAATAACGGCTACTTGCCGCCCGCGACGCGGAAGATGAACGGATAAGCAACCTTTGCCGTGCCCCCGCCCTTCGGTGACGGGAACTGCCAGGTGGCCACGCGGCTGGTCAGACACTGCTCAACCGCGGTGTTGCCCAGGCTGGACCCGGCAACCTTCACGGCAGTGACCTTTCCCGTTGCCAGGATGATCCACTCGATCTTGACCTGGCCTGCCAGGTCAGGATTCTTCTGGACTTCCTGCTGATAGCACCAACGAACCTGATCCATCTTGGTCTGGATGTATCGACGCACGGTCTCCTTGTCCAGCTCGCCCGACACCGAGTAGGTGCCTGCGTAGACCACCGGTTCGCCGCCACCCTTGAACTTGATCTTGGAACCTGCGCCCTCGGCATCGCTCTTCGAAAGTCCAGCGATCCCTCGCAGATCCGCAGGACCGAATTCCGAACCACCGCCCCACGCGCCGGTGCCGCGGAAACCGCCGCCGCCGCCGCCACCCAGGGTTCCACCAAACGCATCCAGCCCAAGGGCCAGTTCAGCATCCATCCCTCGATCACCGATGACGCGGATGCCCATCATGCCGCCACCCAACCCAGGGCCCGCAGCGTCAAGCACCTGATTCAACAGATCCTGCTGCTGGCCCATGACTCGGGTCAGCGCCGTATCGGCAATCTGCTTGTTCTTCTCGACCATATCCTCGGTCACAATCTTCGAGGTCGGTTTTTCCTCGATCCGGATCGCATCGTTCGAAGGCTTCTGCGCCTCGGCCAGCTTCTTCGCGTCCTCGACCTTCTTCTTGTCCTCCTCGACCTTGCGCTCGAGCAGTGCGACCTGGATCTTCTTCAACGCCTGTGTACGCTTTTCGTAGGGGTCGCGAACCGCCCTCAACTGATCTTCGGGCACCAAGGTGACCATGACCAGGAACAAAAGGTGCAGGATCAATGACAGGACCAGGAACATGTGGTCCCGCATGTTGAACTTCTTCCACCAGGACGCTCGCGGCATCTGGGGCAGATAGGTCAAGCCCAGCAGGAAGGTGAACTCTCCGAACTTCAGTCGCGCCCTGGTCTTCTGGTCGATACGGATGAAACGACCCTGCTCGACCTTCTCGCGCCGCTGCATCTCGGGCAGCCGAACGATCTTCCCATCCACCAGGAAGTCGCCATCAATATTGGGACTGCCCACGTCAACCAGGAACTCGCGCCCATCGGGCTTCACGAATTCCAGAGCCTCGACGCCCACCAGTTCATCGGGAATGAAAAAATCGACCAGCGGTGTAGTACCGATAGTCAGGGTAGTGCCTTCCGGGTAGTACTTGGCCTGCAGAACCTTGTCGCCCCAAAGCAGCGCTGTCTCCAGCCCCACCTTTACGCTCGCCGCTTCCGAGGCATGCGCAGGCGCAAAGAAGGCGTCGGTCGGCTTTCTTCCAACGTTGTGTTCGAAGTCAATAACCAGACGCGTGTCGCCAACCCGCACCTCGTCACCGGGCCTAAGGACAGCCTGCGCGACCTTCGCATTGTTCACGAGAGTTCCGTTGGTGCTTTCCAGATCGGTAATCCGGACTTCACCCGAATCGGAAACTTCTATGACGCAATGCTGGCGCGAAACATTCTGGTCGTTCAGACGCAGATGCGCCTGCCCTCCCTTTCCTATCCGGATGGTCTTCTGATTGAAGACATCCTCCCGGATAAGTTTGTCGCCTTCATAAAGGCTGATGCGGATCGTCGGCGTCTGGCTGAGCATGTCTCCCCCCGGGGTCCGAATCAGAGATCTTCCGCGGACTTCAGGATCTCGTCGACGAAGTCAGTGCGAATTTTGATCAAGCTGGGACCTTCGTCCAGCCGGACCACTTCCGCAACACCCTGGTCGGGACGCAAAAACTGCGCCTCGACGATATCACCCTCGAAATCAAACGTCTTCATCACGCCGGCTGCATCGCCCTTCTTCACTTCGCCGGCCTTGGGCGCAGGTGAGGCGGGTTTCGCGCCCCCCTTAGGGGACTGGGCAAGGCCTGACACGCTGAAAACCAGCACGGCCCCAAGCACAGCGGCAGCCGCAAGCAAACGTTTCATTGGACACCTCGCGGCTCGAATCCTAAACCCGGACCAATCGAAATACAACCATTACGACTGGCACAGATTTCATCGCAACAGTTCACTTTCCACTCCCGGCCTTGCCACCATCGGCAGACGGCGCAGGCACTGGGGCCGCCGGAGCGGGCATCGGGGTGGTGGACCTCGCGGCCTCGATTTCCAGACGCAAGGACTCCAGCCTGCGCGTGGCCTCCTTCCGCTTCGGATGGCTGGTCGGCGCCAGCCGCAGGAAGGCGTCACACTCGGTCAGCGCCTGGTCAAGGCGGTTGAGATTTTCCTGATACGTCAGACACAAGTTGAACCTTGCGTCGGCGAAATTCGGGTCGCGGGCCAGGTCCACCAGAACCCTCTGAGCATCCTCGCCCTTGTTCAGCCCGCGCAATGCGACCGCCTGACCCAGCCGAGCCTCGACACTAGCCGGTCGCAAACGGACCGCTTCGCCGAACTGCTCGACTGCCGTTGCAGCATCCTTGTACCCCAGGGTCACAGCACCGAAGTTCATCCGAGCATCGAACAGCCTGGGATCATCGCGGGTTGCCTTCTGGAATAGTTGAACGGCCTGGCGAACCTCGCCGGTCTTGAGGAACGTGAGACCCAGAAGATTCTGGATAGGTCCGTCACTTGGACTGAGACCCAGTGCGTTACGACCGACAAGCACACCGACGTCCGTCAGCCCCATTTCCAGGTACGTACCCGCCAGAACAGCGTATGCATCCATCGAATCCGGATCGGACACCAGCGCCTTCCGAGCCAGATTGATCGCCTCGGGGTAGTTCCGCTCGCGGTGGGCCTTTGCGGCATAGTAGCTGTTGCCAACGCTGTTCGCGGCATCGATCGCCAGCGCCTTGTCGAACTTTGCAACCGCGTCGGAAGGACGCCCGTCTGCCAGATCCAACCGCCCCAGCTCGCCCAGGGCATCAGCCTGCGTGGCATCCTTGGCCAGCGACTTCTCGAACGCCGACCTGGCCCCCGCCCGGTCGCCGTTGAACTCAAGCAGGGCCCCAAGATTGTACAGAACGTTGGATGAGGCGTCGGACGCTGCCGCGGCCTGACGAATACTGTCATCGATCCCAGCATCGCTCCACTTGGGAGCCTCCGATCCTTCCTTGACGGGCTTCAGGGTCGCGCGGCTCTGGTTAAGCGAATAGTACCCAGGCTGCGGGCGAATGTCCGGGAAGACCTTGAACTCGGGATCCAGGCGCAGCAACTGTTCCTCGGCCTGCGCCGAGTAACTGTTGTACCACTTCAACTGCTGGGCCAGGTCAACGCAACGCCGGAAAGATTCCTTAGAACGCTCCCAGATCGGGCCGGCCTTGTCTGCCATACCCTGCTTGAAAAACAGTTTCTGGTCCTGATTCAACTGGGGCGGAACCGGGGAATTCTCGATCGCCTCGGCCAGTTCCTGGAAGCCGGCGCCCTTGCGGGACTGCGACGCAATCGTCCAACTCGGCTGTCCAAAGGCCTCGACGTTGGTAAGGAGGTCCATGGCCTCCTTGATGAGACCGATCTTCTTGGCAACCGCCTCGGCCAGGACCTTCTCGGGCAGCTTCAACTGGACCGCGCGAACATCCGCCAGTACGGCCTCGCCCTTGTAGAACTGGGCCTCGGCCGCGGCCGCCAGACCTACCGCCGTGACCTTGGCCTTCTCGTCGTCGGCCAGGTCCTCGTAGGCCTTGACGGTCTTCTTGAACCAGTCAAGAGCCAGGGCTTCCTTCTTCTGCGCCCGCAGTGTCAGGCCGATCCTGAGGTGGGCCTTCAGGTACAGGTCCAGGCTGGACTTCCCGAACTTTGCCAGCCAGGCCTCGTATTCCTTCTGAGCCAGAGCATGCTTGCCCTGTTTCTCGAGGGTGTTCCCGATTTCCAACGCAACCGAAATCGCGTATGACGCCTTGGGGAACAATGTCGAGTACTTGCGCAGATCCTTGATGGCGGCGTCGTACTCGCCGAGGCCGCTGCGGAAGATGGTCGCGTAGCGCAGCGCCTCCTCGGTCAACTCGTGCGAGGGCTGCATTCCTACAAAGACCTCATAGATTCGAGCGGCCTCGGAATAGACAGCCAGGCGACGGTAGGTGTCTGCGATGTTGTAGAGCGCTCGAATCGCCAGCGGCGAGTTGGGCATCTCGTTGACCAGCTGCTCGTTGGCCTTGAGGCTGCGCTCGACCAGCCGTGCCTTGAAGAAGTTGTTGGCGGCGTTGATCAACGACCGGTCCTTCAACGGCGTACCCTGGAAGTGTTTCACGTAGTCCAGGAAACATTCGGCCGCAACGGTGTAACGGCCGCCCTGCTCGAACTCGTAGCACTTGTTGAAGTCCTTCTGTTCGTTGATGCGCGAGATGATACCGGGAACGTCGCCCTGCATCAGGTTGGGGCTCTTGGCGACCAGTTCCGTCGCGGCATAAAGCCCCTTGATGTTGCGTTGCAGCGTCAGTGACGACAGAAGCATCCTTGCCGCATCCGGGGCGTTCGCGTGTTCCGGGGCGTCCTCGATAATCTTGCGGAAGGCATCCTCGGACTTGTCGAAGCGGTTGAACTGGTACCAGACCATCGCGGCGGCGAAACGGGCCTCGATCACGTCCGCGGCGCCCTTGGGTGCCATCGACAGATAGCGCTCGCAGGCATTGACCAGCTTTGTCTCGAACTCGGGAAGCTCCCTGGGCTCGGTGTCGTTCGAGTCGTCGGACTTGGTCTTGTTCTTCGAAAGGTCAATCAGTTTGTAGTAGGACGACACGGCCTGGTGGGCCGCCTCGACGGCAACCGGGGCATCCGGCTTCAGGTTGACTATCGTCGTGAACCGCTCGGCCGCCTCGCTGAACTTCTCCAACTGGAACAGCAACTGAGCATAGTTGAAGGTCATCATGTAGAATTCGGGGGATTCCGGGAACAGGCGCAGGTACTCGTTGTACAGAAGATGGGTGAACTCCATCGTCGCCTCTTCCTTCGTCACGGCCACTTCCTTGTGATAGGTCGTGGCAATGACGCGGACGAGTTCCTCGGCCTTGGCCATCTCGGACTTGACGAATGCCTGAGGCGCATCCTTCTGGAACTTGTCCAGCAGGCCGATCAGGCGCCGGGTCTCCTCGACAACGCGCGACTTGGATCCCATCTTGTAGGCGTTTTCAAGAATGGCGCGCTGGTACTCGACGATCTTGTACTGGTCCTGCGCATCCTTGTATTCGGCGATGATCTTCTTGAACAGCTTTGTCGACTTGTCGTACTCGCCCTGGCTGGCATATCCCTCGGCCAGGCGCACCGCCAGATCCATGTATCCAGTCGGGGCAATGACCTTGAACACCTTGATGGCATTCTCGGGGCTGCCAACCTGTGAATAGACCATGACAAGATCGCGCTGCGACTCGCGCAGCAACTGGCTTCCGTAGCCGATCGACTTGGCCTCGGTGCTCTTTGCGTAGTCGATTACCTTCAGGAACTGGTTCATGGCGTCTTCGTGCTGACCCATGTTGTAGGAACACCAACCCTTCTTGTAGATCGCCAGACCGTAAGCGGATGCCGCCGGAAAGTTCTCGACCTCCGTGTACATCTGCAGGGCCTGGTCCATGCGGCCGCCGTTGAAGTAGAACTCGCCGATGTTCAACAACGCGTCGGGGACGTACTTGCTGTTCGGAGCCTCGCGGATGACGCGAGCGAAATACGGGAAAGCCTGATCCTGGCGGTCCATCTGGACCAGGGTGTAGCCCAGCAGATACAGGACCTGGTCAAGATTCAGGTAGTTCGGAAAGCGATCGACGACCATCATGTAAGCGTTGGCAGTCTCTTCCTGCCAGGAAGTACGCAGCTTCAGCAGCGCCTGCTGTTCCGCCTGGATGGCGGCTACGGCGCCCTCGTCGCCCGAGTCCTGGGCACTCTTCAGCCGATTGAACGTCTCGTTGCCGTAAGCCTTGTTGAAGAAATTTTCGGCCTTGTCCCAGTAAAGGCGGCCCAGTCTGGCGTAAATATCAGGCTTCCCGGGGTCGTCGTCATCAGTGGTCTCGATAAGCTCGTTAAGGGTCGAAATCGCCTGCTCAAGCTTCTCGTCGGCCATGCGCTCGGGCCGGGCCGCGATAGCCTTGACGCCCAGCGGTTTCGCCGGCCCCTTCGGCTTCTGATCCCCAAGAACATCCGTCGTGGCATTCTTGGGGACACCCGCGTCAGGCAACGAATACGTCTTTATCTCTGCGCTGCCCTTCTTGGCATCCTTCGCCTGCGCGAATACCGGAGCCGAGACGAGGATTACGACAAGCACAAACCCAAAAATACGGGACAGCAGCGTCATCGAAGGCCTCCGTTCAGCCCGGGGGCACCGGGCCGGGAACGTCACTTAACGGTGCCACAAGCCGACTGAAGAGGATAATGATAGGAACCCAATTCGTCCTTCCAGTACTCGCCGTCCCAGACCCAGTAGATGTGTTCGTTATCGACATTGAAGCCTTCCTTCGGCGCATTGGGCCCGGCGGACGAGACTTGCAGCTTCTTGACCTGTTCCTCAAGCATACCCTTCTGGGCATTCAGACACTCGAATCTGACCTTGAGTGACTGCGAAAGCAGGGCCTTCAGCTCGCGGCGAACGCGGGAAAGGCGCTCGCGTGCCAACTGGCCGGCCTCGCTCATGGTCAGTGACCGGTAAGCCAGCAGGTCGGAAAGCAGGAAATTGCCCATCTCCCTGGACACAGGGTTGTCGCGTAGGGACTCCAACCTCTGAATTTCCTTGGAGATCGTAATGACGAAACCGAACAGTCGGCGAAGTTTTGCGTCGGCAAGAGCGGCATTGAAAATCTTCTTGATCTTCAGCGAGTAGGCGCCTCCCCTTTTCGACAATGAGGCAAGGTACTGGTAGAAATCCGACGGGTCGGTGTGCCCGCCCATGACGGTTTCCAGCTCCTTGTGAATTTCGAAATACTCTTTGTAGAACGGATCGATCGTCGCAAGTGCCTCGTCGTACCGGCAGTTCTTGAAAAGAATCACGGCCCGAAGGACCGATGCCTCGGGATAGTATTCTTCTTCAAAATAGGGGGAATTCACCGTCAGAATATTACCCAACGCCCTGGAGTAATTGCCGATCTGGTAGAAGGCCCAGGACTTCTCGAACAGGCTGTCCAGCCACTGGTTCGATGTCTCCGGAATCTGATCGTAGAATTTGATTGCCGTCTCGACATTGCCCGGGATGAAATTGGTCTTGTCAAAGCCGGCGCTGTAGAAAACACGCGCCAATGCCAGCGTGGCCATTTCCCGATACTTTTCACGCCCGTCAAACGGACCGGCGGCCTTGGCAAAACGAAGCACCTCACGGAATGCGTCCGCCGCCGGCATCGGCTCGCTGCGGCGCACCAGAACAACTCCCTTCAGATACAGCGCCTTGACGAACAACTCGGGCCTGCTGGCGCCCACTCGCCCGAGGCTCTCGAGAGCAGCGTCGAGATTGCCTTCGTAGTAATGGTACTGGCCGACGTAGAACGAGATCTCCTCGGCAAGATCAATCGGGTAGCTGTCCGCCTGATAGGACGCCATGCGAAAGAGGGTGTTCGTCTCGCCAGGAATCTCCCGGTGAATCCGGACAAGCCACAACAGGGTGTCGGCGTATCGGATATGCGACGTACCAGCCTCGGCCACGCGGTCGAAGTAGCCGAACGCGCTGACGTAGAACTGCATCGAGAAGAGCGCCATGCCCATCTCGTACTGGGCCTCCTGGAAATACTGGGACGACTCCTGGCCCTCGGACAGAACCCGGTTGAAGATCAGCGCGGCTTCCGCGAATTTGCCCTGCGCAACAAGACGCTTACCCTCGGTCAGCACGAGGGTGAATGCGCTGGGTGCCTCGGTCGGAACCACCGCTGGGGCGACCGCCGGAGGGGGCTGGTCAGCCGGTGGCACTGAGTCCTGCGCGCTGGCCGGAGCGCACCACGCAACAGCGATGAACGCAAGCGCCCCGACGATCGTGCAATGCCGCATGTCCATACCCCTTTCAAAGTCCTCGGGTTGTAGGATTATTGCAGAAGACTGCCGACTGTCAAGGTGAATGCCACGCCTATTACGGCCCAAGCGTCTGCTTGTTGGAGGGGGGGGCCTCGCCGTGGACAACAAGCCGCCTCCCTGCTAGATTACTGCGCGCCCTAAGGATTTCAGGAGCGATCATGACACGGGCCACGGTGGAAGGGATCGCCCAGCATGTCGGCAACGAGGTCACCCTTCTGGGCTGGCTGTTTGCCAAGCGATCCAGCGGGAAGATCCACTTCCTTCAGGTACGGGACGGCACCGGCACGATTCAGTGCGTGATGGTAAAGGCCCAGGTTTCTCCCGAGGAGTTCGAGGCGGCCGACCGATGCCCTCAGGAATCCTCGGTGGCCGTCACCGGAACCGTGCGCCAGGACGCCCGTTCGGCAAACGGCTACGAGATTGACGTGAAGTCCTACCGCACCGTGTCGGCATCCGAACCGTACCCCATCTCGCCCAAGGAGCACGGGACCGCCTTTCTGATGGAGCACCGCCACCTGTGGCTGCGTTCGCGCCGTCAGCACGCCATTCTTCGGGTACGAGCCTCGATCATCCGTGCCATCCGTGACTATTTCGACGACCGAGGCTTCCTCCTGGTCGACACACCCATCCTGACGCCGGCGGCCTGCGAAGGAACGACCACACTGTTCGAACTGGATTATTTCGGCGAGAAGGCCTACCTGACGCAATCCGGCCAGCTTTACAACGAGGCAACTGCGGCGGCCTTCGGGAAGGTTTATGCCTTTGGCCCGACCTTCCGGGCCGAGAAAAGCAAAACCCGTCGCCACCTGATGGAATTCTGGATGGTCGAGCCCGAGATGGCCTTTTGCGACCTGTGGCAAAACATGGAGGTCGCCGAGGATTTCCTGGCCTACGTGGTAGGGCGGGTGCTTGACGAACGCCGCTTCGAATTGACCACGTTGGAACGAGACATCAAGCCGCTGGAGGCGGTACAGAAGCCTTTCCCGAGGTTGCATTACGAGGAGGCCGTCAAGATTCTTCGGGCAAACGGCAGTGACATACCCGACGGAGACGATTTCGGAGGGGACGACGAAACGATTCTTACGAAGCAGTTCGACCGCCCTATCATCGTCCACCACTACCCGTCGGCGGTGAAGGCGTTCTACATGAAGCAGGACGCCGAGGACCCAAAGTACTGCATGAGCATGGATCTGCTGGCCCCCGAGGGCTACGGCGAGATCATCGGCGGCGGCCAACGAGAGGAGGACCTTGGTGTCCTCCAGGCGGCGATCGCAGCGCACAAGCTTCCCATGGAAGCGTTCGGCTGGTACCTGGACCTGCGGCGTTACGGAAGCGTGCCTCACTCGGGATTCGGACTGGGCGTCGAGCGCACTGTAGCCTGGATCTGCGGCCTGCCACACATCCGAGAAACGATCCCGTTTCCCCGGATGCTGGAGAAGATCACCCCGTGAAACGCCAGCTGCGCGAACCGATTCTTGCCCTGGGTAAATACGAAATCCTCGAAGCCATAGGCAGCGGAGGAATGGCCACGGTCTACAGGGCTCGGCTGTCCGGCCCGATGGGCTTCGAAAAACCGGTCGCCGTGAAGATCCTTCAGGACGAGGCTGCTGCCGACGAGGAAATCGTCCGCATGTTCGTGGACGAGGCACGGCTTGGCGCTCGTCTTTCCCACCCGAACATTGCTGGCATCCTGGAATTTGGCGAGGCTGACGGGCGCTATTTCCTGGCTATGGAATACGTTGATGGCATGAGTCTTTCGGTTCTTGTGAGGCAGGGCCAAAAGGGGAAGAAGCGGAAGGCCGTACCCCCGGCAGCAGCCGTGCATGTGGCGAGTTCGATCCTCAAGGCTTTGTCTTACGCGCAGACGCTGGACGGACCCGACGGCAAGCCAATGGGCATTGTCCATCGCGATGTAAGCCCCCAGAACATCCTGCTGGACAGGTCCGGCAGCGTTAAGCTTTGCGACTTCGGGATCGCGACCGGCAGCTGGCGAACCGACAAGACCCGCACGGGCATCGTCAAGGGCAAGGCCGGATACATGTCACCAGAGCAGGCGACTGGCGGACGCGTGGACTTGCGATCAGATTTGTATTCGGTGGGACTGACGACGATTGCCATGCTGGACGGTCTGGCTCCATTTGAAGGAAAGGATACGTCGGAGGTCCGCGAGAAAGCTGCCAAGGGCCTCCATGCGGAACGACTGGATTCACTTGCCTGCGATGTCGGGCTAAAGGAAACGCTGCGAAAGGCCTCGGCATCAAGGCCGGCCGATCGGTACTCATCGGCTGACGAATTCCTGAAGGCACTGTCCGAAGCGGCTCCGGACCCTGCCGAGACCGGTCGCGCGGCCCTGGTGGAACTCATGGGTGCGGCGGTCGTGCGAACCTCTGGCGGACGCGGCAGCTCGAAAAAGGCCGCCCCAGCCAAGCCAGTGAAGCGGCCAGCCACGACACGTGTGACGGTCGAAGCTGCCTCGGCCACCGGGATCCGGAACATCCTGATCGGCGCCGGAGTCCTGGTGCTGATTGCTCTTGCCCTGGCGCTATTCAAGGTAGGTTTGCCTCAGTAGCAGCCTGGCCTATATGGTCGGCATAGGAGACGCGAGGATGCTGGACAAGGCTCGGATCGGAGTGCTGGGTGCCGGCAACATGGGCGAGGCTCTGATTGGCGGCGTAATCAAGGCGTGCATCGTCGAGGCACACCAGATCACCGCAAGTCGACGGTCCGATTCTGCCCTGGCGGCCCTGCGAGGGACCTGGGGAATTTCCACGACGACCGACAACTGCGCACTGGTTCGCGACAACGACATCATTCTGCTTGCTGTGAAGCCGCAGGTAATGGGCGACGTGCTGGCCTGTGTGGCGCCCTGTTTCCGACCGGGTCAGGTGGTGATCAGCATCGCAGCCGGCATCACAACGACATACATCGAGTCATTCACCGGAAACGACATCCCGGTCATTCGGGTTATGCCGAACACGCCGGCCCTGGTGGGCCAAGCCGTATCGCCGTACTGCCTGGGCCAGCACGGTTCTGCCGCGCAGGCACTGGTGGCATCCCAGATCTTTTCGGCCGTGGGTGTCACAGTGCAGGTCGAGGAAGGAATGATGGACGCAATAACGGCACTGTCAGGCACCGGTCCGGCGTACGTATTCTATCTTCTGGAAGGACTTATCGAGGCGGGCAAGGCGATGGGCCTGCCGGAACACCTCAGCAGGGCCCTGGTACGCCAGACGGCCTACGGCGCAGCCAAGCTCGTTGTCGAGACCCCAAGGACTCCTGCCCAGCTTCGTGCACAGGTGACTTCGCCACAAGGAACCACCCACGCGGCGATGTCACACCTTGACAGCCAGCACTTTCTGGGTCTGCTTGAAGCCGCAGTCCTGAAGGCGCGGGACCGTGCGCTGGAACTTGGAAAGGCAGCTTCGACCCGCAAGCCGGGTCAGTAACGTCGGAGGCCGGATGTTTGAATCTTCCATCAGCCCCGAGGGAACGGGACTTCTTGCTGGCGCCGCGATGCTGGCGGTAGTTCACGGCGTGATGCCTAACCATTGGGCGCCATTCGTTTTGATTGGCCGGGCCCAGGGCTGGAAGCGCCGACGCACGCTGTGGGTGCTGCTGATGGCCGGCATTGCGCATATGGCGGTTGCTGCCGGACTGTCCCTGGTAACACTTCTACTGGGGATGACGCTGACTCATGTCATCGAGCCAGTGGCACATCTTCTGCCGGGCTTGATCCTTCTTGGAACCGGCTTGGTTTACGTATTTCTGGACCTGCGGACAGGAGCCCACCATCATCATCACGCCAACGTCCATCGGGCCGCGCTTTCCGGCATGTCCGATCGAACCGCCACGACCACGCTGATTCTGACTCTGGCACTTTCTCCATGCGAGGCGATGGTGCCCGTGTTTGTAAGCGCTTCCCCCATGGGCAACGCGACCTACCTGCTTACCCTGGCGGTCTTGTCGGGGGCCCTGTCTGTTGCGGTCATGTGGATTTTGGCTTCGCTGGCCTGGAGCGGCTCGCGAAACCTTTCGTTTGGCTGGGCAGCTCACCACGAACGGCTTTTGGTCGGCCTGTTACTGCTGGCAATCGGAGCAATGACACTGTCGCTGGGGCACTTCGGCCACGGCTGACACTGGCACCCCGGCTCAACCGCCTTTCTTCATCGCATCAAGCACCCTGGACAGAACCTCATCGACCAGCGCCGACGCATCGGGATCGGATGCGGCTTGCGGGCGACGGGCACCTCCCTGGACCGAAGCCAACCGGTGCAGACGGGCTACCTCTTCCGCCGGAAGCGGCTGCGGGGATCCCAGCGATCGGGCCAGAAACGAGATGCGCGCAGTGTGTTCAAGCGACTCCAGTCGGTCGTATGCGGCCATCACCGTCGATCCGACGCATACGGAACCGTGGCGCTCCATCATGACAACATCATGTTCCAGCAACAGGCGCCGTACGCCGTCTGCAAGGTCGTCGGTGGACGGAGTGGCATATGCAGCCGTCGGAATTATTCCAAGAGCCACCACCGACTCGGGCACGAGGCGCTGGTCCAGCGACAGTCCAGCCAGGGTGAAGGCAACGGCAGTTGGAGGATGAGCATGAACAACCGCGCCGATGTCTGGACGAACACTGTACGCTGCCAGATGAAGGCGAACCTCGGAACTGACCTTCGACGCCCTGACATCGGGACGCCCCATAAGGTCGGTGACCACCAGATCCGATGGCCGCAAGAAACCCTTGTTGACACCTGAAGGGGTCACCAGCAGGCGCGTCGGGGACAGGCGAACGCTGACGTTGCCCTCGCCTCCTGCAATCAGGCCACGCTCGTGCATCCGACGGCAGACCTCTGCCACCTGTTCACGCGCGACGCCTTCGTCTATGCGGTGGGGGGCATCAGCCACGTGTTCACTCGTCGTCAATTGGCCTGTTTCGTATGTGGCGATCGGTCAGCCGGACGTCAAGTTTCCAAGATCCCGACTCACGGATGAATACCAGGATGGCCGGGGCCCCAGCGGGAACGGCGACTATGACCTCTGCCTTGTCTCCCTCGATGGACTCGGAACGGACCTCGGCGACAGTCAACTGGTCCAGCGGTCTGGGAGCAGGGCTTCCAGCAGGATACTGGCTGGAGTACAACGCCAGCAACGCACGTGCGAACGGCTGCGAGTCCGCCACAAACCCCGATGCAAATGTCTCGGCGTCTCCGGCGCGCGCGGCCTCCTGAAGACGCAGAAATTCCCTGGATGGCGAACGTCCGCAGGCCGAAAGGCCCACGGCCAGGCAGACAAAAAGGGCATAAACACCAATCCTGCCATTACTTTCCGGCATTCAGCCTCCAGTCGATATCACCAGGGTGCCGGGTACTCGACCTCTCGAAGATTTGCAAAAGTCGCCTGGGACAGCGCCAGATCCAGGCGCCAGCCGTGCCCGTCCCGCACCAGCAGGATTCCCCCGCCGCCGGGTCGCCTGAGCACGATGTTCTGGCCGGCAGCCTCGGCTGCATCAACAGCGGCCCCTTTCAGATCCACCAGCAGACGACGACGCATGTCCTTCCATGACCCGGCCCTGGCCGCGCCCTCGACAAGTTCCCTGGATTCGAAGGTCAAGACACCTAGAAAGGCAGTGGAGGGCGCCGCCTCGCATGCCCTCAATTCCGCCTCGATGCCGGAAGCAAAGTCGGCCGGATCGGGAGTGCAGGCAAGCAGACCGGCAATAGGAAGGATGCCCAGAAAAAAGATCCTGTTCAGAAATCCAGGAACAATGCGACTTGGTGCGAGAGGGGGGACTTGAACCCCCACGGAAAAAAATTCCACAAGCACCTCAAGCTTGCGTGTCTACCAATTTCCACCACTCTCGCGCGGCCCAGATGGCCAAATGCAGGGGATTTGTAAACCGGACGTGTCCGGGTGTCAAGGCGCCAGCTTCCGACAATGGCACGACCAAGCGATGCCCACTGCAGGTCGCCCACATTGCGGCGCCAAAGAAATGTTAACCGAGGGATGACGGTAAGGCAGGCAGACCGACGCCTATTTCTTGGCGCCGTACAACGCTTGAAGAGACTTCGAGGTACCCTGAATGATTCGGGAATTTACATTCTGGCACGCCATCTGCCAGTCGCCAGTTCCGGAACCCTCGCTGAGGTCACTGCCGGCCACCTTGCCACGCTCGCCCGTCAACTTGTACTCGGCTGACAGATGCGCCTGGCTCTGACTGGTCATTGCATTCCCTGTCCAACCGCCCACGAAGGCGGCGGCAACGCGCGCGCCCTTGTTGCCCGGGTTGTAGGCTTGAACCTTGACGTTCAGCAGGAACTTGTTCGGCCCCGGGACGAACTGGTCAGCCGCCTGGATCGCGAAAACCTCGTATCCATACCTCGTCAGAACCGCAGTCAAGTTGGCCTCGAGGTAGTCCGACACCTGGTTGCGCATCTTGACCTTGTCACCGTCCGCATCGCCAGGAATGTTCCTGTCGTGCACCACATAGATGCCGATCTTTTGTCCATCGGCCAGTTTTGGGGCATTGAGACCGGGTCCGCAAGCGACTGCGGACAACGCCAGGATTGAAACAGTCAGGGTTGCAAGAGACAAGCGCATGAAGTCCTCCTCGGAAATAGGTTTCGGCCCGCCCAGCGGGCCAAGTGAATTCGACCATGCCCCAAATGGCAAGGTCGCTCACTGCTTCTCTAGCACCATGTACAACTTGCGCTGAACCGGTTGGCCGTTACTGTCGGTACTGGTCGAAAGGACCTCGACCACGGTCTGGTTTCCACTGCGACAGTAGTACGCAGGATCCCCGGCACTGCTGCCGGTCTTTGTCATTACCAGTGAGTTGCCCTGTACCGAGAATGTACCTGATTCGTTTGGATTCTCGTTTGGGTCAGTCTGGCTGCTCAAGCAGACACAGTTGCTGCCATCCACCGAACACGTGGACGAGTCCCCTACAAGACCCGCGACGCACCCCTTGGCACTACTGATCTGCACCAGGCAACTCGTCGGGATCGTGTACGTCGCTGACATGGTCTGGCCGTTGTTGGTCAAGCTGTACGTGCCGTCAGTGCCGAAAGTGACGACGGCGTCCCAGTTGATCTCGACGTCGACCCTGGCCGTCGGACATTTATCCGCGAAGGGGTTCTGGCCGATAACGGACTGGTCCATGCAGATGTCCTTGAATCTCCAAGTGCCCTCGACCGCACCGCCACACGGCTTGAAACCGGTTGCGACATCGGCGCACTCGCTGACCAGAACCACATCGTCGCCTACCAGGATGATCGAGAACTTCGAGAAGTGCGACACAGGACCCTTGACGAAGCCATCCTTCACCGAGGATCCGGGGACCTCTTCCCACGCGGTGCCGTTGAACCACGCAAGAACAGCCTTCTTCTTGTCACCCGGTGTGCCGTCATACTTGATCGACAGATCGACCGGGACCAGGAACGTCGTACCGTCCGGACCGAACTTGTAGACCGAGGCTTCGGTACCGGAGGCAGCCTCAACAGCCAGCGTAAGATCCGTGTCCGACGCAAGGGCGCCCGCTGGCACAACCAGACTGGCGCTTCCGGTATCGGTTCTCAAGGTGCCGCCAGTTGCCGCCGAAATGGCTTGCGTAAACGTCTTTCCCTCGTTGGGGTCGGGGGTCGCAGTCGCGCCTCCGTTGTCACTGCTGCACTTTACCAAGGCAAACGCAACAGCAAGCGCCAGAAACCAAGAGTTCTTCCTCATGGACATCTCCCTAATCATGCAATTGTTTGCTCGGTTCACATTCTAGGCCAACAGTCATCGAGGTCAACAACGTTGCACGCAGCACGCGTCCGACCGCCCCCGCATGTAGCAAGCCTTGACACGGGACGATCCCGCGGCAAGAATCGGTCGGCCTTCGATTCCAGGCCCGTGAACAAGGATTCTTCCTGTTCACAACCACCGGAACGTCGTTGGCAGCGGAGGACCCTGATGTCCGCAACGGCCCGGATCGACGCCGTTCGAACACGGTTGATTATCCAGGCCTTGGCCTTGGCACTGGCCTGCGGGCTTGCCGCCTGCGCCCCGGTCGCCGGAAGAATCCGGTTCGATATTCCGCCTGATTGCCAAATCGACCCCAACGGACCAGTCTCCATTCCTGTAGCTCCCACTCGACAGCAGCTGGAGTGCGTACTATCTGGAATCCGAGAGGTAATCATTCCGACCCCGGAACAAGACCTCCTGGCTGCCCGCGCGGCGGGAGAACTGGCGGCCGGTGACTCCGATGTCAATCGCATCGAGAAGCTGGCCAGCGAAGGCCAGTGGTTTGCCGAACGGGCGCTGTTCCACCACCAGAACGACCCGACGGCCCTGTACTGGATGAGCGTCAATCTTGGGCAGTTGATGATCCGCCATCCCATCAAGGCACTGAGGAACCTGTCCAAGATGGAATCCGCCTTGAAGAAGGCGGCAAAGGCGGTTCCGGACGTCGACGAGGGCGGGCCCCTGCGGGTGCTTGGCATGCTGTACGTCAAGGCGCCGTCATGGCCCCAGGGAATCGGCGATTCGGACAAGGGCATCGATCTGCTGCGCAAGGCCGTGCAGATTCATCCCGAGCATCCCTTGAACCACTTCTTTCTGGCACGAGCCATGTGGGATGTGGACGGCGATTCAGTGAAAGACGAGGTGGCAGCCAGCCTCAGCGCAGCAAGTACGGCCCTGGCTGCACGGGAATGGGGCTGGGCCTCCAGGCGCTGGGAACGTGACCTTGCCGCCCTGATGCGGGAGGCTAAACTGCCGTGAAATGTTGCGATCCTGTCATACCCCCCACGACCACCACGTTTTTGAACCACTCCGATACGTTTGCTGACCGTCGTTGACAGCCAGATGTCACTCGACTAATGTTCGCGCCCGAACTGACGCCTCCCCCGAGACGAGGGTTTGTGAACGATCTTCAGCGACAACCCGTCGCGCCCCCCTGGACCGGCGACGGCGTGTTGCTGCTTGAGGACGGCACCCTTTTTCACGGGGTCCCATTCGGTTGGCGTGGCGTCCGGGTGGGCGAAGCCGTCTTCAGCACGGCGATGGCCGGCTATCAGGAAGCCCTGACTGACCCCTCGTACTGCGGGCAGATTCTTTCGCTGACCGTGCCACACGTCGGCAATTATGGTGTCAACCCCGAGGACGTGGAAAGCCGTCGCATCCACCTGGCCGGCTTCGTCATCACCCACAGGGCTCGCCTGCACAGCAACTGGCGTGCCCGCGGCACGATCGACGACTACCTGCGGGCACAGGGCGTACCTGGCCTGGAGGGAGTGGATGTTCGAGCGCTGGTTCGCCACCTGCGTACCCGAGGGTCCCTGAAGGCTGTCATCGCCACCGACGGTACCCCCGTTGATGAGCTACGCAGGACCCTCGCCGAGTGGCCGGGTATAGACCACGAGGATCTGACCCACCGGGTAACCGTTCCAGTGCCGATACCGTTCCTGCTGACCGACGGAGAAACCGAAAGCCCGGTTGCCTGCAGATGCGCGTCCTTCCCGGCCCGCGTGGCGGCAATCGACTTTGGAATGAAGCGCAACATCGTTCGCAACCTGTCCTGGCGCGGCTGCCACGTGACGGCCTTCCCGGCCGGAGTGGACGCTCGGGATATTCTTGATTTCGCTCCGGACGGCGTCTTTCTGTCCAACGGTCCAGGCAATCCGGCGATGGTCGGCGCCGGCATATCTACAGTGCGTCGCCTTCTGACGGACAAGACACTGCCGATCTTTGGCATTTGTCTTGGCCACCAGATCCTTGGCCTGGCCTTGGGCGCCAGGACCTTCAAGCTGCCTTTCGGCCATCGCGGCACCAACCACCCGGTCCAGGAACTGGCGACGGGACGCGTGTGGATCACCAGTCAAAATCACGGTTTTTCCGTGGATACTGACACACTGCCTGCGGATGTCCGCGTGACACATGTCTCGCTGCACGACCGCACCGTTGAAGGTATTGCACTGCGCGATCGACCCGTTTTCAGCGTCCAGTTCCACCCAGAAGCCAGCCCCGGCCCGCGGGACGCACTGGTCTTGTTCGATCGCTTCGTCGAGGCCATGGAGGCCCGTCATGCCCCGTGACCCATCCTTGAAAACCATTTTGATGATCGGGTCCGGCCCGATCGTCATCGGCCAGGCGTGCGAGTTCGACTACTCCGGCGTTCAGGCGGTCCGCGCACTGAAGGAGGAAGGCCTGCGCGTCGTCCTCCTCAACCCTAATCCCGCCACGGTCATGACCGAACCAGGGCTGTGCGACGCGACGTACGTTGAACCTCTGCGCCCCTGGGTCGTCCGAAGGATCCTCGAGCGCGAGCAGGTCGATGGCGTGCTGACCACCCTGGGCGGCCAGACAGCCCTGAACCTTGCAGTCGAATGTGACGAACGCGGCCTGTGGAAGGAATTCGGCGTCCGATTGCTGGGCGCAGAAATTGCTTCGATCAAGATGGCCGAAGACCGCGAACTGTTCCGCCACGCCATGGAATCGATTGGACTTCAGTGCAGCCGCGGCGACATGGCGCACACCATCGAGGAAGGCCTTCGGCACGCCGCCGAACTGGGCTATCCGGTCATCCTGCGTCCCTCGTTCACGCTTGGCGGCGAGGGCGGCGGCGTCGCGGCCAACGAGGACGAGGCGCGCGCCCTGCTGGAAGCGGGCCTGCGGGCATCTCCGGTCGGCAGCGTGCAGGTCGAGGAATCGCTGATCGGCTGGAAGGAATTCGAACTGGAAGTCATCCGGGACCAGGCCGATAACGGCATCATGGTCTGCAGCATCGAGAACGTCGACCCGATGGGCGTGCACACCGGTGACAGCATAACGGTCGCCCCCGCCCAGACATTGACCGACCGAGAGTTGCAAACGCTGCGCGACTGGTCGCTGCGCATCCTGCGCCGTATCGGAGTCTCGTGCGGCGGATCCAACGTCCAGTTCGCTCTGCACCCGGAAACGGGGCGCATGATTGTCGTCGAGATGAACCCTCGCGTCAGCCGCTCGTCGGCCCTGGCGTCCAAGGCAACCGGCTATCCCATTGCGCGTGTCGCTACGCTGCTGGCGCTGGGGTACACTCTGGACGAACTTCCGAACCGTATCACCAAGACGACCGTGGCCGCCTTCGAGCCCAGCCTGGACTACGTGTGCGTCAAGGTACCTCGCTGGGCATTCGAGAAGTTCCCTGGGGTGGCGCCACGCCTTACCACACGCATGCAGTCGATCGGCGAGGCGATGGCGCTGGGTCGCACCTTTGCCGAGGCGCTGGGCAAGGCGATCCGCAGCACGGAAACGCGCAACCCGCGCCTGCTGGGGCCGGCTGCGCACCTGTCTGACGAGGAACTCGCCGCGCTGCTGCGCGAGGCTACCCCCGACCGCCTGTTCCACATCATCGAGGCGTTCAGGCGGGGATGGCCACGGACCGCGATTCACCGCGCCACAGAATGGGACCCATGGTTCCTGGATCAGATCGCCCAGGTCGTCGACGGACTGACCGGCGTTGCATCGTGCCGCGGCGGGCCACTGTCGCCAATTCTTCTGCAGGAAGCCAAGTCTCTGGGTCTGTCCGACCCGGAACTGGCCGCAGCGGCCGGCATCTCCGAGGAACAACTGGCCGCGATGCGCCCCGACCCGGCCTACCGCGGCGTCGATACTTGCGCCGGCGAATTCGAAGCCGCCACCCCCTACTTCTACAGCGCATATGGCGTCCAGGGCGAGGGAGAGGGTCTGGGCGACAAGGCGGTAATCATCCTGGGCAGCGGACCGAACCGCATCGGCCAAGGGCTCGAGTTCGACACCTGCTGCGTGTCAGCCGTCGAGGGACTGCGTGACGAAGGCCTGAAGGCCATCATGTACAACTGCAATCCCGAGACGGTGTCCACCGATTTTGACACCGCCGATAGGCTCTACTTCGAACCGGTGACTGGCGAGGACGTACTGGCCGTCTGCCGCCACGAGAAACCTCGCGGAGTCATCGTTGGCCTGGGCGGCCAGACACCTCTGAAGGTCGCGGCACGACTGCATCGGGAAGGGGTACCGATCCTGGGCACGCAGCCTTCGGGCATAGCCCTGGCCGAGGACCGCCGTCTGTTCGCAGACCTCTGCGATCGCCTGAACATCGCCATCCCAGAAAGCCGTACCGCATGCAACGAGGCCGAAGCAATCCGCGCGGCAGGCGAATTGGGCTATCCCCTGATGCTGCGCCCCTCGTTCGTGCTGGGTGGCGAAGGCATGGCAATCGTGTTCGACGAGGACGAGTTGCGACGCCGCGTAACAACGGCAATGCGTGTCAGCGAGGACAGCCCCCTGCTGCTGGACCGCTTCCTCGAGGACGCGCTGGAGTTGGATCTGGACGTCCTTTCCGACGGCACGGACGTTCACCCCTGCGGCATTCTCGAACATATCGAACCTGCCGGAATTCATTCGGGCGACTCGATGCAGGTATTCCCGACCCAGCGACTTGGCGATGCCGACGCCCAGCGCATGCTGGAAATCGCACGAATTCTGGCCCGCGAGGTCGGCGCGGTTGGCCTGATGAACCTGCAATTCGCGCGTGCCGACGGGCGGCTGTACCTGCTGGAGGTCAATCCCCGCGCATCGCGCACAGTGCCATTCCTGCACAAGGCCTCTGGCGCCCCCTGGGCTCGGCTGGCAGCACGGCTGATGGCTGGGCGCAAACTGGCAGATCTTCACGCTCCGATGCCCGATCCCAGGGGCCGCGTGTGGGTGAAGGTGCCTGTATTCCCGTTCCATCGCCTGGGCGTGGACCCGGTACTGGGTCCCGAGATGCGATCGACTGGCGAGGTGATGGGGTCGGGTCCGTCACTTGGTCTTGCGCTGTTCAAGGCCCTGCGCGCCGCGGGCATGCGCCTGCCCGAAAACGCCCCGGTATTCGTCAGCCTGAACGAACGCGACAAGACGCGTTCCGGCGCGATTGAACTTGCCAGTGGTCTGAAGGAACTGGGACTGCCGGTCCATGCCACCGATGGCACTGCCGCCTTCCTGGCAGATCACGGCGTTGATGCCCAGGTCGTAGCCAAGCTTGGCGAGGGCGGCGCGGATGCGGTTGCACTGCTGCGCCGCGAGAATGTCGGCCTGGTCTTCAACACGCCTCGTGGCGGTCGCGGTCGCACGGATGCAGGCGCAATCCGTCGTGCGGCCCTGATGACCGGAGTCCCCTGCATCACCACCCTGGAAGGCGCCCTCGCGGCGTTGGAAGGCGTTCGCGCCCTGCGGGTCGGCGGGTTGGATATCGCTGCGCTGTAGCCTTTACAGGTTCTTGAACAACAGCCTGCCCCTACGGAACAACGGACAGCGACTCGACATTCATGCCGCCCGGGTAGCCGTACGACACGTACTGATCCCATCCGTAAACCACGATCCCCACTTTCTTGTCCGAGGACAGGGAATGGGATCCTGCCGGCAACTCAAAGCGAGCCAGGGACCAGCCCCCAACCGGGGTGGCGGTCAGCGGCGACGGCAACGGCCCCCCGTCCAGAGTGACCACCGCATCAGGTGGACCAATCACGTTGACGTAGTTCAATGCGTACTTCGTCGGCACCAGGAACACGTATTCCGTACGGAACTGTTCGATAGGAACCCCGATAATGAAACTGGGATCACCGATATTCGCGTCACCCGGCGAACAGTCCTCATCCGAACTGCAGTCCGAACCAAACGGACCCCCGCCACATGTCTTTCTGAACAAAGCTTCCTGGCAAGACTCGTGTGCCGAACCTGGCGCGTCCTGGCCTTCCAGGAAATGCCCTATCAAAATTGGGTTTGTGCCCACAACACGGACAGTGTCCTGGATCTCGAAATCGAAGTACTCGCCCTTCTGGAGAATTGGCACAGTAGCAACCGGTGGCATCACGGTCACAATGGTTCCCGACTCTCCGGCCAGCACCCGCACCAGGTCCGGGGCCTTCCCTCGCGGGAACGTCCGACCGATCACGTAGTCCTTGCCCCACGCCGCGTGAGGCTGAATCTGTTCTTCCAGATGGTCGCACGCGCCAATCACGGGACAGTCCGAGTCGGACGAGCAACCCATGACGTCATAACTGCACATGCCCATCTTGCACGTGGACATGGGAGCGTTGGCGCAGACGTGCCCGCCGAACAGCGCGACGCGCCCGTCAATTGCCTCGACCGACGACCCGGTCAGATCGGTGAACGAATCCAAGGTCTCGATGTTCAGCACCTCGTACTGCGCCAGGGTCGTGGTCCACGTATCCCCGGCGTTCAGCGCCGGGACCGTGCCTCCAGCCGCCGTCTTCGCGGACACCCGGATCGTGACCGTCGTGGGGGTCAGCGAAGTCCCTACCACCGCGAAGTTTGATGCCAGCGTCCCCAGGCCCGGTCGATGCGGCCAGGACATCACGATGTATTTGGTGCCAAGCGCGTTGGTCGGCAGCAGCAACGATGCGTCGTTCGAAAAGACCCCGACATTCTCAAGCGGATTGAACTGGTACGCCACTATGGGCAGATTCGACGTCACCCTCCGAGCCAACTTTTCCTGACGCACACCGACAATGTTGTAAGGCTCCAGCGAAATTACAGTCGCCGTCTTGGGAGGGGCCTTGATCGTAGTCTCCTCTCCGTCCCACTTCTCGACCTTCACAGTCGCGGTAAAAAACTCGTTAGTGTTGGATACCACGATGGCAAACGGCGAATTCTGGCCGTCGTTTTCCTCGCTCTGGTCCATGTCGATGGCCCAGTACTCGCAACCCAGATTGGTCGCAAACTTGTCGTTGTAGGCGCAAAGGTCGATGCACATGCCCAGATGGCACATACGCCCCGTGTTTTCGGTGTCGCAATCCTCGACAGGTTCGTAGTCAGTCGAGCCGGCGTTGCATTGGTGCACCTCGGATCCCACGCAGGTTCTCATACCGGGGATGCAGAACACGCATTCGCCGCTGACACACTTCTTGTCGCCGCAGTCGGTGGTTTCGTCCCACCCCAGCCCGTCGGCCTGGCAACGACGCGCCTGGTTCTCGGCCGAGCATTCCTTCTCGCCTGGCAGGCACGCCAAACACTGGCCCTCGATGCATATCAACTCGTTGCATGGCACCTCGTGGAACGATCTTCCGTCCTGCAGGCAGATGACTGCCGTGTTCAGGTCGCAGGTGCGCACGCCAGGCGAGCATATCGTGTCCGGGCAACCGTCCCCTTCGCAAGCCGCAGGTAAGTCCTGCGGGACTTCACCGAAGGCGTCCCTGACGCCCTCCCCTTCCGGATCCCAGAAACCCGAGTCCCTGTTTATGTAGATGGGAGGAGCATCCGGATTGATCCCGTAATCCCACCCTCGAAGCGTCTTTGACTGACACCCCGACAGACAGGTCACGAACAAGACGAAAATCGGAACCACGCGAACGAACGACATCTTCCCGGGCCTCCGCCGCCTGCAAACATGCTGCATTGTATCGGAACGCGAGGCAAACCGGACCACCACGGCCAGAACTTCCGGAGAAAATTAATCCAGGTTAGGTAGACAAGGGTCTTTCGTGGATACGAACACAGCCGCCAGGACAAGCCGTGTCATGGAGCCGAGCATTGGGCGCCAAACCCCGTGCCGCCCAAGAGGAGGGCGCCGGTGGCCACGAGGTCATCGATGAAGTGTGCCGCCTGCTGGGCCCCGGTTGCAGCAGTGAACCCGTAAATCAAATTGCCCGTGGGCAGCCACTGGCTGGCATCACAGTCCAGGTATTTCGTTCCATCGATGTTGACGATCACCCGGCCAGCGAGGACGTTGACCTCGACGGCGTAGGCATGGTCCACCTGGAAGACAGGGACCGACGTCCCGGTGCAGCGCTGGGTGTTGGTCGCGTTCTCCCAGAATCCCACGTTGGTGAACACCCCCTTCAGATGCTGGAAGCGCACCGAGACGCCAGGAATACCGCCAACCCCGACGTCACCACCCACCCCACCGCAAGCGGCGTTCACCAGCGGCGAGGGCTGCAGGACAAAGGCAATCCCGTCCGCGGCATTACTGGCGGTCCCGGAGATCTTCATCGTGAAGCCCACCTTGAGCTGGCACGCGTACACCGCACTGCCGTTGTACCAGGCGCAACCGGCCTGGTCCGTCGTGTCGTCGGTCAGTTTCAACATGCCAACCGCCGTGTCGAAAGTCGCGCTCCCGGAAAGAGTCCAGTTCCCATCCGCATTAGACGTAAACGAGTCAGAGCCGACACTGACAGGCGTCTCGGTTCCCGTGTAGATGCAGGTCCCGCCCCCAGCGCACGTGGTTGAAGTGCAGCACTCCACCACTTTGTAGCAGGTCAACTTCACTGGGTCCCACTGGTAGGTCGAGTTGCACCCACACTCGTAGTCGGGCCCGTTCAGCGAACAGACACCCGTCGAGTTGGCCAGCCCGGTGCAGGGGTTCGTGCTGCAGGCGTCGGGAGCATTGCACACGTGGGTTGCCTGTTCCCAGGTCCCGGTCGCGCAGGTGCAGGACCAATCGGTCGGCCCGACGGCCACGCAGGTTCCGGCGCTGGCCCCGGACACGCCGGCGCAGCGATCCTGGTTGCAGGCGTCGAAGTTGCAGGTCTTGCCGACGGAATCCCAGTCGTAGTCGCCAAGGCAACCGCAGGAATAGCCCGCCACGACCACTGCACAGGTCCCGTCGCCGTTCGCGACGCCAGTGCATGGGTTTGGAGTGCAGGCGTCCAGGCACACGTGGTCCGTCTGGTCCCACGTCGAGCCTGTGCCTACGCACGTGCATGCCCAGTCTTCGCCACCCACTGGAGTGCACGAACCGGACGTCGCGCCAATCACACCCTGGCAGCGATCCAGGGCGCAGGGGTTGGTGCTCTTGCAGGTGCCCAGGACCTCGTCCCACGTGGTGTCGGGCGGGCAGGCGCAGGTGCCGTCGCCGGTCAAGCCATCGTTGCAGGACCCGATGCCGCCGCAGACACCGTCGGCATTCATCGGACACTGGTTGCACTGGGTGCCCCAGGTCCCGGGGGCGCATGAGCCGCAGGTCGAGAAGTTGTCCTCGATCTGGCTCTTGCAGACCATGGCGTAGGGGGGCTTCCCGGCCTGGACGGCGGCCTCGCCCTGCTTGAACTCGATCCACTGGGCGCATGGGATCGACAGACGGCAGCACGCCCGGTCACGACGCGCCGTCGAGCACTCGTTACCCGAGTTCCATACCGAACCGTACTGCGCAAGGCAGTCCGCCGGGCAGGTGTTCTGGTGGCCGTCAGGGTCGCAGATACGATCCTGCTCGCAGGATGCCGTGCAGTATTGGGCCACCGTCCAGCCCGCCTGGCAGCGGTCCATCGGGCTCATGCGCACATCGACGTTCGCGGAGCTCGTGCCACCCTTGCCGTCCTGGATGGTGTATGTGAAACGGTCAAAGCCGGCGTAGTTGACCACGGGGGTGTAATAGACGTAGTCACCGGTGGCGCCGATATCGACGATACCGTACTGGCCCTGGGTAACTGACTGGATGACGTTGCTGAGGCTGCTGTCGTAGAAGTCGTTGGCAAGAACGCCAATCCGGCGCTTCACGTTACTGCGGATCATGTCGCAATCGTTCTGCGTCTTGTAGATGTCGCCAACGGCCTTGAACTCGGGCGCCAGGGGCGGTTCCGCGAACGTGGCGGCGTCCATCGTGACGTACATGGCCATGGAGATGGCGTCCTTGATCGGATCGCCCTGGCTGTCCACGGTATCACCCGTGGCCACGTCGGCAATGCCGCCCATGACCCAGAGGGCGGTGCAACTGCCGCCAAGATTCACGCAAACTCGACCGTCGGTATCCATGATGCACGGGTTGCTGTCTAGACCGGGGATGCACTCCGCCAGGAGGGCGTCGCTGACGACCTTGACGCTGGAGACCGGCACGTCGGGATTAACCCCGGCGCAAACACAGCCCTTCGAGGACTTGTTCATGCTCTCGGAGTACCGGGAAATCCGGATGAACCCGGCCAGAACAGCATTGGTCGAGGCAGGGGCCGCGGGATCGGCCAGGTTCAACGTGCGCAAAACCATCTTCCCGGTGGGGGCTACGTCCAGCGTCGCCTGGATGCGCGCGCCCTCGAGAGGCAGGTCCAGGGCGGACCCGTCAGGAAGGACAATGTGCAGTGGGATGGCCACGCCTTCGCCGGAGGCCATCTTCCCGCTGTCCATGGCCCCGGTGTTGAACTGGCAAGACGGGCCAAAGCCGTCGGAACGGAAGCTGTCGGGGCGAACGGCGAAGGCACTACCGTCGGGTAGGCCGTCGCCGTCAAGGTCCGACGTGGCGCGATGAATGGCGATCTCGATGGGCCCACAGCCGTCGGAAGGCACGTTCTTCAACTCGAAAACCATGCCCAGGGCGCCAGCATCGACGAACTGCTGCATGGTACGGTTCACCAGCTCGGTGCCGCCGGAGTAGGTTGCGATGGTCTCGGCCAGCAGATTGTCCGGCTTGCCATCGCCATTCAGGTCCACACCGGAACCGGCACCCGCCGAGGGAATGGCCAGACCGACCACGGCGAAGGCGTCCCCCCCGAACGCGTACTGGGCAGTGGGTGCGGACGCGACGCAACGTGTGCCGATGCACTTCTTGCCATCGGTACACTCGGAGTCAAGCTGGCAACCCAGATCCTTCGGCCGGCACTCGGGACGGATGCCTTCAAAAAGCTGGTCCATCTTTTCCTGAAACGTGTCGGGGCCCTCGTCCGGCCCGAGATCGGACAGGATGTCCGCGTCGGGAAGATCGGCGGGCAGAACGTCGGTGCCAGTAACCTCTTCGGACTGGATATCCGTCAATATAGGGACATCGGAAGCGACGTCAGACGGGACCACGTCGGCTGCTGTATCACCTACCGTGTCCACCACGCCGTCCACCGGCAGGTCCCCGCCACTAGGTGACGTGGCGCTGCAAGCCGCCGCCCAAAGAATCAAAACGCATCCAGCCAGTCGCTTCCGGTTCCGCATCGCCATGTTGTTTTCCTCTTTGTCGCAAGTCGCTTCGTACCCTAGTCGAGCATGCTACACCCCGGCTACCGCGACGGGCAATTCATATTTCATGACGCCGCTGTAACAGTCCACGATCCTTTGGAACATACAGGTATGCCCGTGTCATCGTGACCTGGTCAGCTTGCCGTAAAGGCAGGACCCTGCCTACAATTCCCCCCATGAGCGGTCAAGCAAGCTGCCGGCCCCTCGCGGTTCGCATCCCACCGATTGTTCTTGCCCCGCTGCTGGGTGTCACTACGGCGATCTTTCGCCGGGTATTCAGGCGCCACTTTTCCGGAATAGACCGTGCAATGGCGCCGTTCATCCCAACGACGCACGGACGACTGCCTCCCCTCAAGTATTTCAAGGATATTCTTCCGGAAAGCAACCAGGAATCGCTGCCGATCATCCCGCAACTCCTGGGAAAGGACGGCAACGATTTTCGCGAGATCGCCAACTTCATCCACGACGAACTGGGCTACCAGGAAATCAACTGGAACATCGGTTGTCCCTCCCCGACGGTCACCTCGCGCGGTCGCGGCGCAGGCATCCTCCGGTACCCGGACCGGGTCGCATCGTTTCTGGAGGCAGCTTGCACAGGTCTGCGCTGCAGGCTGTCGATCAAGATGCGACTGGGTTCCGATCGCGACGACGACTACCTGGAACTGGTTGACAGCCTCAGGCAGTACCCGATCGCCGAGATCACAATCCACCCACGCACAGGCCGCCAGCAGTACGAGGGTCAGGCGGACATTGAGCGTTTTGCAGATCTCAAGGCCCGACTTGGTCATCCCGTGGCCTACAACGGCGACATCCGAACGGCAGCCCAGGGCAGCGATATCTGCGCTCGCTTTTGCGACCTGTCCAGTCTGATGATCGGTCGCGGTGCCGTCACTAATCCCTGGCTTCCCGCCGCGATCGTTGGCGGCTGGTCCGAACTGGAAGAATGCAATCTGCCGGCGCTGGCACGCTTTCACGACGACTTGTATGAAAGCTACTGCGCCACGATGGAGGGCGGCGCCGGTCCAATCCTGGGCAAGATGAAGGAAGTATGGGGCTACTGGGCAACCTGGGCCCCCGACGTCAAAGGCATACTGAAATCAAGAAACCTCGGGGAATACGAAGACCAGACGAACAAGGTTCTTCGCGGGAATCTTCAGGAGTCTGCGAGAGCGTTTTTCACCAGTTCCCATCCAGCCGGATCCAGCAAGTACGAGTAGTGCGTGAACGGGCTGGCGTCGATGACCTGGGCCCCGTCCGTCCATGCCGATTCGTGTGGCAGGATGACCAGGTCGTTGCGGCTCCAGACATTGACCACCCGGATGTGCCGCGGCCACGGTCTTGCGTTGATCGCAAGGACGCCGGGGCTGTCGGGACGCAAATCGCGGGTTTTCGTCGTCGATGCAAAGCGCGCAGACCAGGTTCCTCGGTGGGGAGAACCAAGGGTGACCAGCGTGCGGACTGCCGTGCCCAGCCGATTCCGGGTAACGGCAACTCGCGCCACCACGCCCCCCAGGCTGTGAGCCACGATATCGACCTGCGACTGACCGGTCACCTTGCGAACCTTGCGCACGAACCTCGCAAGGGCTTTGGCCATTTCGTCCACGCTCTGGTCGGCGGCGAACCGGATCCTGTAGGTTCGGCGGCGGCCGGCCAGCCACAAGTACCAGGACATCGGCACGAAATCGCCTCGCGACCCTCCCAGGCCGTGGACAAAGACCAGCGGGGGGTGGCCGTCGGAAACCCCCGGCTCGATAGGATCATCGCGAGCCGACAGCAGCGTGACCGTCAGCAGGGGCACCTGGGCCAGATGGCGTGTGACGTCGGGATCCAGCGAATTGTACAAGTCCCTGGCCTGCCGCCCCAGAAACGCGCCAGAGGCCGCAACGGACCTCCCCGCAGCGACCAGAAATCGCCGCACCGCTTTGTCTGACGGGGGTGTTGCCCCTGGATCGGGAGGAGAATCGGGTACTTCATCCATCGTGTCAGTCCCAATTTTGCTGGCAGAGAGGGTAGCACGAAAAAGCGAGGTCGCAGGACATACCGGTGCTCCTCAAGCTTGTCGCGGCGCCACCACTGGTCAACCGGTGCAGACACCCAATGGCCTCGCCACCGGTTGCAAAGAAGGGGCAGGCGGGTTCAGCGGTCCCAGAACGCCGTGGGAAGGTGCTCGCGCATCAGGCGGTCCGCGGTGATCAGGGGGGCGTCATCTGCCAGTGCATGGGCCACGATCAAGCGGTCGAAGGGGTCCCGGGTCCAGGACAACGCCAATGCCTTCGAGACGACCCCGGGGAAATCGGCTTCTGCAAACCCCAGTCCGATCCGTTCCCGCAGATCGTCCAGCACCGTTCGGGCCGGTTCGGCCAGTCGGCCGATCTCGTGCAGGTACTGGAGTTCCAGTTCCACGACAGGGGACACGGCCAGAGTGTCCCGCTCCAGCGCCAGGCGGGCGGCCTCGGGGAAACGCGAAACATCCCCGGCGTACAGCCAGACCACGACGTGGGTATCCAGATGGGTCATGGCTTCCATTCCCCTGACCAGTCCATGTGGACCAGGTCCGCCGGGTCGCCCCGTATGAAGTCGGGACGCAGCGGGAGACGGGCAAGGCGGGATGGTGGCGCATCCGGCACGACGCGCAACCGGCGCCCCTTTCGCTCGATGATCAGGGGTTCGCCCGACTCCAGCACCCGGTCCAGCAAGCGGTAGAGGTCGGAACGAAGGTGCGAGGCTGAAACGGCCATTCACGACCTCGTACGTACCAGTCAATCCGAATCGTACGTTCGTGGTAGAAACACGTCAAGTCCGACGGACGTCTCCTTCCCGATGCCCCTTGGGACATGGATTCCGAGTCCGCCGAGACACCTTCGTTCACGTGTCGATGCATTGGCGGCAGAGCGGCAAGCCGCTTCACGAATTCGGGCCGCTTCAACTGTATCCGGGCCTGCCGACAGGCATCGGCCATGGCAGCAGCAGCCCATATCGCACCAACTGTGCCCGGCGATCATTGATCCGGCGCAGGAGCGACCTCCGTCGGCGTCGGGCCGGATTCAAGCCACCGACCAATAACTCCCGTCTTGTGCAGGCCGAAGGCGATGCCGGCAAGGATCAGCGCGATCAACAGGAGCCTTGGCCAGACGCTTTGCTTTTCGGCGTAGGGATCGCTCATGGACCGCTCGGCGCCTGGCGGCAGTTGTCCCAAACTAGTCAGGGCGGCGCCGAAGGGGATGTTGACCCGGGTAAGGGCGTTCACGGCCCAACCGTTCGCGTCCAGGATCGGTCCAAGGTTGCGCTTGCGAAGCTTCAGCCAGGCGATCAACAGCGACGGGCCAGAAATCAGCAACACCAGTCCCAGGATGCCCAGCGGCATCCACATCCCCAGGCCGAAGAAGGACTGCAGCAGCATGCCCATGGCGGCAGTGATGCCACCAACCGCGACGCCGAGAGCGGCTACGGTCCCGATGTCGATCTTCTTCGGCTCGGTTGGGGGCTTCGCCTTGTCGGCGCCCACCGTCGCCTGGGCGGCCCCAACCACCCGAGCTTCCGACGCGGCCTCGGCAACGGCCGCACGCTTCGCCACCTGCTCCTCGACCATCCGTAGAAACTTCTTGTAGGGCGACCAGAAGGCCTGCCGCAGACTAATCGGGTTTTCAACGATCTTCGTGACCGTCGCGTCCCAGTCGCGACCCTTGCGGTCGTAGAACACGCCGTTGCGCCCGACCATCAAATTGTCCGAGTCGCCGTTCGTGATCGCAGCGACGATGGACATCCTCTCGCCGCTGGGCCGCGTGCAGTCGCAGTACAGCAGGTACATCCTGGCCAGGCTGGCCATCGTGCCGTGGCGTCCCGGGTCGTCCACGCGCAGGCACAGATCGCAGGCCCGCCCGTCGATGAACAGCGTACCTGCCTGGAACACGGCCTTCCGGCGCGCATAGAAATCGGTGAAGGACACATAGTTGTTCAGCAGCAGGTTCAGGTCGCGGACATAGCGGACCAACCGCTCGACGTCCACGATCGCCTTCATCTGGGGCGCGACGGCTGCGTCGGCGGCGATCAGGGCGGCCAGACCGGCCCCCGCGTCGGAGGCCAGGATCTCACGGACGCGGGGCGCGCCCAGGGGTTCCAGGATCGCGCCGACCTTCTGGGCCTGCCAGGTCTCGTAGGCGGCAAACTCGGCCGTGACCCGATGCCAGTCGGCCAGGGTCAGGGAGGTCCGGCCCTTTCCCAGCAGTGGCTCGACGACACGGTCGCGGAAAGCTGCGATCGTGGCGGCCCAGGCGGGGTTGACGCCGTCGGACAGCGGCAGGGCTCGGTCCGGCTCGATCCGTGCCAGTGGGAACGCCGCCACTTCCGGGGATGTCGGCGTCAGGTCCTTCGCGGCCAGCGCCTTCCAGTCCTCTTCGGGGCGGTTCATGGCTGTGCCGGCCCTGGGGTCGAAGGCCGCCAGGCGGCAGCGCGTGAAGTAGTCGTCGATCTTGGCCCGGACCGCCCGCAACGCGTCGGCGGCGGCAACGGTGTCCTCGCCCAGACGGTGCACGTCCTTCACATCGGGTCCGGCCTTATCCAGCCAGGCCATGTACGCGGCCGCCGTCTGCAGGAATGTGTCCAGGGCGGCCTTCGTCACTCCCGCTTCGCCGTCGGCGCCAGCAGCGCCGCCCAGGGTGGCCAGAATGTCGGTCGCCAGGGCCTTCAGGACCGGCTCGTCGATGGCCGCGGGCGACTGGATCCCGTCGCCGTTCATCCGCGATTTCGCCAGCACGCCGCCGGCCTCGGTCGCGTCCAGGATCGTGACTTCGCCGGCGTCGTCCTTGCCGTGGCCGTTCAGGATCCGGCGGGCCGTGGCCAACAGGTGTGCGCCCTCGGGCGTTCCGTCGTCAATCCACTCCAGGCGCAGCGCTTCCGGGGCACGAATCATCAACTCCGGATCCTTCAAAACGCGGCACGCCCACGCGGCAGCCGCCTGGATTTCGGGCGCACGGATGCGGCCGTCCCCGTCCGTGTCCAGCAGGGCCAGCGTGCGCTCGTCAAACTCCAGGCCCCTCACCGGGCAAGCCAGCGCCACCCAGATTTTCATGTCAAGGTCGCCAAGGCCGAGGACGTCGGCTCCCGTTTCGATCCGGGCCTGGTCCACGTTGCCGGCGCGGAAAAAGCGCCACCGGTGCGTCCCCGTGTCTTTCGCCATGAAGGCGTCCCTCGTGGAATTGAGTGGACAGTCTACCAGCGCACTGGGGGCAGACTGGACTGCCGAATCCGCAAGCCTCGATTACTGCACGCGAATCCTGACGCGGGACCTGTTCGGTGCTGGATGCCGACCAGGGGGGGGCGCCACGACGAGGAGGACTCCACAGCCATCTTGTGATGCCACTGCCGTCGTGCTGTCACTCTTCAATGATTGCGAACACTGATGACCCGATACCGTTCACCTGTTCAGGACCAGTTCAGCAAGAGGCTTGCGAACCTTCGCCCTGGCCTGGTCGGCAGGCCATCCCAGAGGCGTGAATGCCAGCGGCTCGACGCCGTCGGGCAGGTGCAGCACTTCGCGCGTCGCCACCGGATCGAAATTGCAGACCCAGCAGGTCCCCAGCCCGCGTTCGGTCGCAGCCATGATAATGTGGTCCATCACGATGGCTGCATCGATTTCGGCGTGGTTCTTGCCGTCCCTGCGCACCCAACCTTCTGCCTCGACCGCGCAGACACCCAGGACCAGCGGCGCCGCGCCGAACCAAGGCCTGCCATAGATGCGCTGCAACTCCTCCTGACGGCCGTGGGTCCTGATCAGCACCAGACGAAACGGCTGCTTGTTGCAGGCGGTCGGTGCCAGTCGCGCCGCTTCCAGCACCATCGCGAGGTCCGCCTCATCCACTGGGTCGGGCCGGTAGTCCCGCACGCTGTAACGCATGGCCACCAGTTCCGAAAAATTCATCATGTCCCTCCTGCCAGGCACTTCCAACCAATTGAACTGCCGCGATTGTACCTCCAACAGGCAAAATGGTACCTTCACCCGTTCGCCGGCGCGGGCCGGCCATCCCTCTTGCGACACGGAGGCGGCATGCGGCTGCGACGGCAGGTTTATTTCCTGATTCTTGTGCTGGCGACGGCACAGGTCGCTTGCAGCTCGTCGAACGAACAGGCGGTCGATGGGTTCAATGCCGATACCGCCGCTGACGACACTGCGGTTGCCGACGTCCCGAACGTTCCTGACGCCCGTGACGCCAATGACGCGATTGAAGACGCCCCCGACATTGCCGGGGATCTGGAACCGGCCGACAACGTCATTCCCGACACCCCTACGCCGGACGTCAGCGTCGATGTCCCCCCCGAATTGCGGGACCCGATTTTCATCGAGGGCTGCCCGGTTCCAGGCAAGGCCTTCGCCCGTCGTGCCACCGACCCGTCTTTCAGCGTCCACGGGCCCGACGGAATCGCGCGCCCGGGCGACTTCCTGCTGGCGAACGATCGCGTTGCATACGTGATCGAGTCAGCCGAACACCGCAACGCATACTACCTGTACGGCGGAATCCTGGTTGATGCCGTCGCGGTTGACGGCTGCAGACAGGCTGGTCCCGAACGATTCCAGGAACTGGGCATCATGATGGGTACCCTGGATTTGGGCGACTTCTTCCAGTCGGTCCTGCGAGCCTTCAGCGCCGACACTGTCGAAGTGGTCGCAGATGGATCTGACGGCGGGCCGGCAATCGTGCGCGCCTCGGGAACCGACGATTTCTTCTGGCTGGTCGAGGATGAACTGGCACTTGCGGCATTCAATCCGGCAGTGCCGAATCCGCGCAGCCAACCGCTGGGGCTGCGTATTATTATTGACTATGTCCTGCCACCGAACTCGAACGTCCTGCAGGTGCACGCCACCTTCGTAAACACTGGCACCGAAGCAAAGACCCTTCTGGCCGGCTGCCAGACTTTGTTTGGGCTGTCGACCAGGATCACCTACTTCACGGATTCCGAGTTTTCGATGGGCAGTTTCAGGCTGGAGACCGAAGTTCCATGGGTCATGGCCTCGGCGGGTGACGGCGCCTGGGCCTTCGCCATGGACGGCACGAACATGGCGACAACCAACATCTCGGGCGTCACGGCTCTGATCGACCTTGCGCAAGTCGTTGGCGGCCCGCTTGAAATGGCACCTGCCGGAGAGGAAGGCGATTCGGCGACAGTCACGTACTACGTCGCGACCGGCCCGACCGATCCAAACAGCGCCATCCGACACCTGCACGAAGTCAACCCGACCCCGGTCCCCGACAGTCCCTACACGCTGAAGCCGCTGGCAGGAAGGGTCCTGGAGCGCGGAACCGGAACGCCGATTGCCGGCGTGACAATCGACCTGGAAGCGAAGAATTCCGGATCGGTCTGGATGGTGCTGGACGGTTTCACCAGTCGCCTGGATGGCACCTTCGGCGGCGAGATTCCCGACTTCGGTTCGTCCCCATCGGAATATCGTTTTTCGGCCCATCTTGCCGGCAGGCCGCTGCCGGACAAGGTCCTGGTCAACCCTTCGAATCCAGGACCTTACGACGTTGTGATGGACCCTGCCGGTACAGTCTGCGTAACGGTCACCGACTCCGACGGCAACGGCCTGCCAGCCCGGGTCGTACTGGGCAGCGGCAGCAATCTCAGCTTGCGCATCTTCCCAACCGGAACCAGGAAGTGCGCCACGATTCCACCTGGCGAATACGACGTCTACGTGACTCGCGGATTCGAATATTCCATGGTCCAGGACCACGTAACCGTTCTGCCCAACCAGGAATCCGAGATTGCCGCATCGCTGTCCCGCGTGGTGGATACGACCGGCTTCATGTCGGTGGACACACACTGCCACGCCGCCCCAAGCCCAGACAACGTGATCCCGATCCCCGAGCGCATCCGGACGGTTGCCGGCGAGGGCCTGGAGGTCGTCGTATCGACCGACCACGAGGCCGTCGATGACTGGAACTTCGGGGTTGTTGAAACAGGCCTTCAGGACTGGGTAGCCACGGTGGTTGGCCAGGAAGTGACCGCCACAATGCCCGAGCACACTACAATGCTGGGCGTGGAGCCCCGTCCGGAAGTCAGCGCCCGAGGCGACGTCGTCGCCTGGTACGGCCTGGACATGCAGCAGGTTTTTGACGCCATCCGAGCCCGCGGCGCCCGTCTGCTGGGGCTGAACCACCCGCGCGGCTGGCTGAACAACATTCGTTACAACGTCCTTGATGGAACCGTCGGCCTGGTGAACCCAGGAACCCTGGGCTTTCCACCCAACGCGCAGTTGTTTTCATTCGACATGGACATGATCGAACTGATGAACGGTACCGGCGGCAATGTCTTCCAGACCGGCAATACCGGCATGTTCGACTACTGGATGTCCTTCCAGAACCTGGGACACCGAATAACTGCAGTCGGGTCATCCGACGCCCACGACTACGAGCTTCCTGGCCTGTCACGTACCTTCTTCGCATCCCCCACCGACCAGCCTTCGGCCTTCCAGCTGGACGACCTGGTCGATGCCATCCACAACGGCCAGGCCATCGTCAGCCTGGGTGCTTTCGCCCGCGTGACGGTCGATGGCGCCGGCCTTGGCGAGACGGTCACGAACACCACAGGGGAAGTCGATCTGGCCGTGCATATCGAGGCCATGGCCGGAATCGACGTAGTCGCTTTCCGCGTGTACGTGAACTGTGATCAGGTTCTCGAGGTGAACGCCACGGCCCCCGGCGATGTCGTGAAGTACGACGGAACAGTCAAGGTGCCGGTCACTGCCGATGCGCACGTCGTGGTAGCCGGCTTTGGCCGCAACTCATTCCCGGGCACGTTCGCCTGGCCGTGGTTCTCGGCAGCGTCCCCGCGCTTTGTGACAAACCCGATCTATGTCGATGTTGATGGCAACGGCGCCTTCGACCCGCCCGGCGGCAAGACATGCACTTACTCGGTAGCGCCTCCGTGAGTGCGGGCGGGCCGGTACCTTGCGGAGCGTGCGCGATGCAGTCGGTTCGACGTTCCTCATGGCTGGTTGCAGGTGCCATCGGCCTGGCGACGTTCTGCATCGCTGCAGCCACCCTCGAAACCCGCGAGGGTATGGGACAGACGTTTGAATTCGGGGAATATGCCGATATCGCACGCGAGATTACCCGAGGGAACGGTTTCACCAGCCACGTGCTGTATCCATCGGTCCTGGCATTCGGGGACTCGACCGGGACAAGGGCCGAACCGGGTGGCACTTACCCGGTAATGAACCGTCACCCGGGTTTCTCGCTGGCTCTAGCGCCATTCATTGCGACATTCGGGGACAGCGACCGCGCTGTCCACTTCGGCCTCGCCTTCTTCTTTGCCGCATGGACCCTTCTGGTATTCCTGGTCATCGACAGGCGCCTGGGCCGCATTCCAGCGTTTGCGACGACCATGCTTGTGGCCTTGAACCCGGTCTTCCTTCAGTTTCTGTTGCCGGGCGGGTTTGCCGACATCCTGTTCGCAGCCCTGGTCCTGGTATTCCTGGACAGATGCGCCAGCGCGGATGATCCGGTTGCCGCCCCGCCGTGGCGGTGGTTCCTGCTGGGCCTGGTCGGATCGGCAGCCTGGATGGTCCGGTTCAATTTCAGCCTGCTGCTGTACATCGGTGCCGCCTCCCTGCTGATGCCGCGGCCGGATCGAAAGCGAATAGCCGCGGCACTTGCCTTGCTGCTGGGGTTCTGGCTGGGATGCATCCCATTCGAGTCGTGGCACACCTGGACATTCGGCTCCACCCAGAGCCCGCCGACGCTGTGGAATCTGCTGGACGGCTTCCCGGGCTATGAATCCCCCTGGAAACAATACCGGGTGTTTGGCATGGCCGACGTGATCGATTCCGGCCTGTGGTGGAACCTGCTGACTCAGAAGTACCCGTATTTCCTGTTCCAGGCTGCCAAGGGACTGCCGACGATCCTGCTGTATCTGGTTCCGTTTCCCTTCTTCGTTGCCGCTCTGTTCCGCCGCGACCGCAGCGCTGCGAACACGCGATTCCTGGCGCTGGCTGCCTTCGGTTTCCTGGCGATGATGCTGGTCTTGTGCCTGTTCCGATTCGAGAGCTTTCGCGCACCCGGCGGGCACGAATTCGGCTATCGCTATTACATCTGGTTCATGCCCGTGCTGATCGCCTTCGCGGTTGACGAGGCCACAAGGCTCCTGGCCCCTTGTTCCCGCGTGGTCAGGGCCTTGGTGCTGATGTTGCTGGCCGTCGCCCAACTGGCGTTTTTCGCAAGCTACTGGACACCGTTGCAACAGGTGTACACGACTGCCGGACGATTCCAGGACCTGCCTATGGCCGCAGCGCTGGCACGCCTGGACACGGATCGGACCATCGACAAGGATCTGCCGATCTTCACCAACGTTCCAACGCATGTTGGCTGGTATCTTGACCGCCCTGCCCTGCTGATGACGACCAGGCCGGAGGAAGCCGAGCCCCTGTGGAACCGTCATCCAGTGTCGGGCGTGCTGTTCACCAGGCTGGATATCGGCGAACCGGCGCTGTATCCGCTGTGGACCTCCCTGTTCACCGACGCGGATGCCACGAAAGCCTTCCTGGCCAGGACGGGAATGAAGGTTGCGTTCGCGGACGACAGCGGACTGCTGCTTGTCAAATCGCGCCGAGCAGACCGCAGCGCACCGACGAACCAGGATTGACGACCGAAGGATGGAAAGACCCGCAACGACCCCCGGCTACCTGCACCGCGAAGCACGTCGGGATCCGGTTGCCATCGGACTGACCGTGGTCTTCCTGGCATGCCAGGCATGGCTGGTCGTCCTGCCGGCCTTGTCGACGACCCAGGGCCGCATATTCCTTGGATTTCCGCATATCCCGACCGACCATTTCGCATACACGATGGTCTCGAACCAGGCTGGCGAGGGGGACGGACCATTCTACAGAAACCTGTTTACCACCCGGCCGCAGGACGGCCGATTCCTGATGACCGGACTGACCACGGTCGGCTGGCTGGGGCGATTGACCGGCCTGTCCGACGCACTGGCCTGGCACGGAACACGAATGGCCATTCTGGGTGTCGTATGCTGGATGGCCTGGGGGCTTTGCAAGGTCCTGTTCCGCGCCCGGCGAGATTCGCGAATCGCCTATGGATTCCTGCTGTTCGCTGGTGGCATCGACTGGCTGTACCCTCGGCTGACCACATGGCTGGCCACAGGGGCACAATCGGCCACCGGCTGGGGTGAAAACCCCTGGAATTACAGTTTCTTCTGGGGAGGCTGCATCCTGACCTGGGTGCTGCCCCTGATCCCTGTAATGCTGCTTGTACGGCGGGCAATCCTCGAGGCCAACGCACCCGACACGTCCACCGACACGTCCACCGACACGTCCACCGGCACGTCCACCGGCATTTCCACCGGCATTTCCACCGGCATTTCCACCGGCATTTCCACCGGTATTTCCACCGGTATTTCCACCGGCACGTCCACCGACATTTCCACCGGCATTTTTACCGGCATCTCGTTTCCGTTGCTGGGAGGCGCCCTGTTTGCCCTGACCTGGTCCATTCACCCGTATTCGGCACTGGTACTGGGTTTACTGTTGGCGGTCCTGCTGCTGAACCGCATCCGTGGGAACAAGGGAGGTTTGGCTGGTTTCAAGCTGCTGGCGCGTGATATCGGGCTGGCCTCTCCGGGATTCCTGCTGGTTGCAGCCTATCTCCTGTGGGCATCGGGCGACCAGGTGTTCGTATCGACGAACGACCAGGCATCCCGCTGGATGGCCAGCACCCCGCTGTACCTGTTCCCGATTGCCTACGGACCTCAACTGGTCCTGCTGGCCTGGGGCCTGGGCAGGGACCGCAATGGCGAACGCGGCTTTGTCATCATCCAGGCATGGGCCGCCGTGGCCCTGGTCTTGTCCCAGAACCCGTGGATCGCCGGTGCGAAGTTCCAGTTCCTGCTGACGGTTCCATTGCTGCTGCTGGAGGCTCGCGGACTGAACCGCCTTGCCGAAATCGTGCAGCGGCGGCGCCGCCAGCGAACGGGCAATCCGGGCATCCCCGACGACGCGTTTGGCTGGCGCCCGATTGCATGCACTGCCGGGTTGATCGCGCTGCTGTCGATCAACAGCGCACAGGGATTGTTCCTGGATTCCCGCGACGGCCCATTGCGGGACGCCAGCGAGACCACACAGGAGGAACTGGACGCACTGGACGCCTTGCGCGAACTGGGGCCTGGAGGCGTCCTTTGCGACCCTCTCACTGGAATCAGGGTGCCCTCCCGGTCACGCAAGCCGGTCTTTGTCGGGCACTGGTTCATGAGCACTCGCTATCCCGAAAAATCCGAACTGGTAGCCTGGTTTTTCGGCAACGCAGCCTCCACGCAGCAACGCCAGGAATTCCTGCGCAACACTGACATCCGATGGATCATCCACGGCCCTCGCGAAGCCGCCATGGGGCCGGTTCCGAACGTCCCCGGCCTGACCAGGGCATGGCAGCAAGGGGCCTGGTCGATATGGGAGTTGGTCGGGGAAGGTCGATAGGCGCTGGGATTGTCAGTCCAGGTAATACTGGCACTGGTATGGTCCGGCACAAAGGGTGCCAGTGGTCGGGTCGCACAGAACAACCTGGCAAAACTGGTAGGCGAGGCAGTCGGCATCGACGCGGCAATAGCCTTCCAGCAAGGAACACATGCCCTGGCAAACAGGGAGATTTCCGCACTGCTGGCCGGGCAAACAGCACGCCGAAATCGGGTTCTTCGTCATGTCGCAGAACTCGCCGGCCACACATTCCTTGTCGCCGACGCACTTGACGCCCGCGTCAACACATTTCCCGGGCCGGTCAGCCACCAGGCACATCGCACCGGGGGGGCACACCGACGCTCCCTCGCAAGACTGACCGTAGCTGCAATCGGCGTCGCTCCAACAAAGACCGGACGAAAGAACGCAAACACCCGTGCCCGGGCAGGGGGGAAGTTCCGGGCCGCACAGCGCGGTCGGGGGACAGCAGGCAGTTCCGGCTCCTGCTACCGGAAGGACCATCTGACAGGTCTCGTACATCGAACAATCGGCGTCGCGGGTGCATGCCGGCTTGCAGTCCTCGTCCACCTGGCCGTCACAGTCGTTGTCGATCCCGTCGCAACCATCGAAGGCGCCGGGATACACACCGGAGTTCAGGTCGTCGCAATCCACATCATTGCAGAACCCGTCGAAATCCTGATCGACGCAGGAGGCAGGCGAACACCAGCCGTTGGCGGCAGGCGAACACATGATGCACATGCAACTCGGATCGCCAGCAAAACAGTCACACGGAGGGCAACCCGTGCTCCAGACGCACGTCTGCCCCTTCGGACAGTCCACGTCGCCCTGGCAGGCAATCCTTTCGACCGGGGTGCATTTGCCTGGGTTGTCAGCCGCATAACAGGCCGACAATTCGGGGCAGCGGAACGCCCCGACACACTGCTCGCCAGAGGCACAATCCGTGTCCACCCAGCAGTATCCCGACTGCAGCCGGCAGACGCCGCCACCGCAGGGAGGCAGGGCAGCGGTGCAGCGTGCATTGGCGGGGCAGCACATCAGATTACCCGCGTCGTCATAAATGGTCCCCTGGTAATCGCAGAACTCGTAGGGCGAACATTCCGAGTCGGTCAGGCATGACACTGGCGGGAAGCAACCCTCGTCGATCTGGCCGTTGCAGTTGTCGTCGATGCCGTTTCCGCAGATCTCGGCCTGTGTGGAATCGCAATAGGGACCGCACGTCCCGAACGCCTCGACAGGACACTGCGCGCAGACGCACGCCGGATCATCTGCCTTGCAGTCGCAGACGGGGCATCCGCCGGTCCAATAACATTTCTGGCCCTCCGGGCAGTCGGCATCGCCCTGGCAACGGTTTGGTTCGACCTTCGTCTGGCAGGTTCCGGCGCACAGACACTTCATGGACGGGTCCGAACACTTGGTGCCGGAGGGACATTCGCCCATCGCACAATACTGCCCGTCCAGGCAATCGGTGTCGGCATAACAGGACGTGACCGTGGCCGGCACGCACTGTCCCTTGATCAAGCAAGCCATCTTGCAAGAAGGAACCTGGTACACGCAGGGCGGGCAATCAGGCGTGAACTCGCACACGTAACCGAGGCCGCAATCAGCGTCCTGGGAACAGTCGGTCGGAACGACGTCAGGAACGCACTCGCCATAGCACACGTCGCACATGGGGCAGTTCGGATCCTGGCCGCACAGGCCGTCCGAAATCGAGCAGTGCTGACCCTGCTGGCATTCCGAATCCGAGAAGCAACCGACGGGAGGAGTCACCACTTCCTGACAGACCCCGTTCATGCAGACGTATCCGGGCGCACATGCCGCATCCGAGTCGCAAGACAGGCCAGACATGCACTGCTGGAATTCGGCAGTCTTCGACCAGCCGCAGGCCCCGTTGTCGCCGAAATTGCCACAGGTGCTGAACCCGAGGCACTTGAACCATTCGGCGTACCAGCAGGGCGACGCCATGCCACCAGAATCCTCGGAAACGCACAACTCGCCCGAGCAACCGCCGGTAATGCACTTCGGCAGCGGTTCTTCGACAACGCAACGCCCAAGCATCTGGCATTGAGAGGCGCAGGGAGGAACGGCCGTCGTGCATGCGGGACAAACCGACTGGGTCCTGCAGACCTGGCCGGTCTTGCACTGGCTGTCATCGGTGCAATCGACGGGAGCAGTCGAGCATTCCCAATTGCAGGCGCCGACGTCACAGGCCCAGGCGCCCAGACAAGTGCGATGCGGCAGCCCTTCGCAATCCGCTGCGGCGGAACACTGGTCCCCCGTCACTGTCGGGATATCCGATGCGCCACAGCCCCCCTTGTCCGCCCCCATCACGAACACTCCCAGGCAAACAAGACCAAAAGCCTTCGAAACGTGGGTGAGCCGACTGGTGAAACGCATGATTTCTACCCCCATTCATTCGCAGCAATATTCTACCGGGTCGCTGAAAACAGCACAACCACCCGGTTTCCGATGCTCAATTTCTGATGCATTAAGAGTGCCAACAACTTAACACTTGAATATCAGCCAGTTGAACATTCATCCAGTCCTGGCGCACCCGACATGCGTGATCCATTTGTCAGTGTTCAACCTTGGCACCCTGAGGAGTCCCCGAATCCCCGGCCGAGTTCCCCGATTTTTTGCCATCCCCGCTGCCAAAGGCCAGACCAAGGCGCAGTCCGGCAAGAACGCTGTCGGATGTCGTATACCTGGACGAGGATTGCCCTGCCGGTACGACGACAAGGTCCCGGGAATAGGCAGCAAACACCGCGATCGATCTGTAGATCGACACGTCCACCGACGCTGCAGCGACCCGACGCACGGGGTGACCCAGGTCCGACCCCGTCACAAAGCCGCGAGCCCCGATCGACGCCGCCAGACGCATCCTTTCAGGCACGGTCACGATCAGGTCCCCGCGAACCTTCCTGAACTCGGAACGAGCATCCCATTCCACAACCGCACCCAGCGACACGTACGGTTCGAATGCCAGAAGGGCTCCGGCCATACCACCCATTCTGGACGAATTGGCGCGCCGCCGGGCAACCGCCTTCGAGACACCGTTGAAGTCGTATCGGTCAGCCATATATAGGCCATCGAAGTACGAGGCGACGTACCCGGAACCCAGCCAGCGCCACTCTCCCTGGAAGGCAAGGCGCACGTCGCGGTGCGGCGCAAAATCCAGGGCCAGCCCGACGTGGACTCCATCGGCCTTCCCAAGGCGCGACCAGGCCGCATACGGCGTCACTTCCGCAACCCTGTTTCGATAGACAGGCCAACGAAGGTCGATTCCTCCGGCCAGCAGAGCAGTCGTACGCGACGACGGAAGGCCGTGAGCGTCGGGAGCTCCAGGAAGAACATCCGAAGGCTGGGCGGCATCACCGACCATCGACAGGCCGATTTCCATGCGGCCAAAGGTCCCACGGTCATCCGCCCAGAAGAACGGCCTGACATGAATACGACCGCCGGCGACCTGGGGATCCAGGACCGAGTCAACGAACACAACACCGCCAGCCGGCTTGAAATCGATGGCTGCAACAAGACCGGTGCGCCAGTGGTCAACATCGACCGTGGATGCATACCTGAAGACAAGGTTTCCGACGCCAACGGTCAGTGACGAGATGGCAGCAATACGCACGTGAATAGGGTCTTTCGGCTCACCCCAGGAAAGTTCCCCGACAATCCGCCCGAAGTCCGTACGTTCGTCCCAGTCGCGATGACGCAGGCCGCGATGCTCAAAACGCATCGGCGCCAGAAGCGCAATCTTGAACGACGACACCTGAACCAGTAGGCCGGCGTCAAACCCGTACGCCGCGTGCCGATGGATCAATCCGCCAAGACCCGACGCGAACAATTCGAGTGCCCACGACGTGGCTGCCAGGGACGGCCGGGAAGTGCCGGTTGACACCAAGAAGACCAGAAGGCCAAGCAAGGCGACCAGTCGACTGGTCAACGTCCGATCAAGGCGGCGTGGTTTTTCTGTTTCCGCCATGCCGGCATTCTAGCGCCTGCTGGGCCTGGACGACCACAAGGCGTCACCTGAGACGCCTTTGGCGGAAGGCGGGGCTCCAACTACGGACTGGGCAATCGCCGCGAAAGCGGAGTACAGTCCACGGATATCTGCACTCTCTGCAAGGTTTTGGGTACGAAGACGGAAGATTTGCAGATGTCCCCACGGTAGGGTGGCCAGCAGTGGCCGAGGTAACCAGGAATGCCGCTGGACCTGCGAACGATCCTCGTCAGCAACGTCATCACGGATGCCGTCTGCATACTCGTCGTGGCGGCGCTGTGGCGTCAGAGCCGCAACCGCTTTGCTGGTACGGGACACTGGATCCTCGGCTTCGCTTGCCAACTTGGGGCGCTTTTATTGATTGCCCTGCGCGGCCACATCCCCGACATGATGTCTATGGTCGCTTCGAACACGCTGGTGATCGCTGGAGCCATGCTCGTCTACCGGGGCTTGGGACGCTTCGTTGGAAAGAGAACTCCCCAGATCCACAACTATGTGCTGCTTGGGGTCTTTGCCACCATCCACACGTACTTCGTACTCGTCCAGCCTGATTTGGCCGTCAGAAACCTCAATGTGTCCCTGGGCATCTTGATTATAGTTGTCCAGAGCGCGTGGCTGGCCTTGCGCCGGGTCGATCGTTCCATGCGCGGGTTCACGCGCGGCGTCGGGGCGGTGTTCGTGGGCTATGGCCTGGTCAGCGGAGTCAGAATTGCCGAGTTCTTCATCTATTCACACGACAGCACCGATTATTTCCTATCGGGCCCTTTCGAGGCGCTGGTTCTCGTTTCGTACCAGATGCTGCTGATTCTGCACACCGTCACACTGGTCTTGATGGTGAACAAACGCCTGCTGGCTGAGGTCAGTTCCCAGGAGGAGAAGTTTTCCAAGGCATTCCGGTGCTCGCCATACGTTCTTACCCTGACCAGGCTTTCGGACGGACTTATCACGGACGTCAACGAGGGCTTCGTCGTCGTGGCCGGATACCCGCACGCCGAGGTGATCCATCGGACCTCGACCGAACTGCACCTCTGGGATCGGCCCGAGGACCGTGCCGAGGCCGCTGCCGAGTTGCGTCAAAGCGGCAAGGTACACTGGAGGAAGTACCAGTTCCGGAAAAAATCCGGAACGACGTTTCCCGGGCTGTTCTCGGCCGAGGTTCTGCAAATCGAGAACGAGGACTACGTCCTGTCGAGCATCAACGACATCACCGAGCGCGAGCGGGACGAGGAGGCACTCAGGGCCTACGGCCTGGAGTTGAAGAGCAAGAACGAGGAACTGACGCGCTTCTCCTACGCCGTTTCCCATGACCTGAAGAGCCCGGTCGTGACCATACGGTCCTTCCTGGACTTCCTGAGACGGGATTTGGCGGCAAACGATGCGCAGCTCATAGACAGGGATCTTCGGTTCATCCAGACCGCTACCGAGAAGATGGGCCGCCTGTTGAACGAACTGCTGGAACTGGCGAGCATCGGCCGCACCACTCACGTCGCGGTCGAGGTGTCGCTGCAATCGATCGTACAGGAGGCTCTGGCCCTGGTGGCCGGGCAGATCGCCGACGGGAACGTCACGGTCGTGGTCACGGTTCAGCCGTACCTCGTCACGGGCGACACCGAGCGACTGATCGAGGTGTTCCAGAACCTGTTGGACAACGCTTCGAAGTTCATGGGTGAACAGTCCGCGCCAAGGATCGAAATCGGCGTGGATTCCGAAGGTCCAGAACCAGTGATCTTCGTCCGTGACAACGGCATCGGAATCGAGACGCTGGATTCGTCGGAACTGTTCGGCGCCTTCAAGAAACTGGACCCCCGGGCCGAGGGCTCCGGTATCGGGCTGGCGCTGGTCCAGCGGATCGTGGAGATGCATGGAGGCCGGATCCGGATGGAGTCGGCCGGAATCGGGCAAGGAGCGACCTTCAGCTTCACCCTCGCCGGAACCCGCCGCGCCCCCGCCTGATGAACAACCGCGTTCGCCGGGGGGCGTCAGGTCAGGAATTTTCCATGATGAAACGGAGGGAGCCAGAATTTCGACGCCCAGACGTCGGCTGAGACTTGCTGATTGCAAGCGCGTACGGAGTTTTCCGGTAGAACAGTGTTGGCAAAACAGCGTAAGCAACTTCGTGAAAGGCGATTTCAGCCCAGCAGAGCCTCGATCGGTGCTGCTAGGAATTCCCCCAGGGGCATCCCGCCGCTGCCGACGATCAGAACGCGCGAACCCAGGAATGCAGACATGAATGCGTCCAGTCCGGGGCGGTTGTCACGTGGCCGACCACTCTTCGCCTCGATGGCCAGCGTCCGCCTGTAGTTGGACAATACGAAATCAACTTCGAAGTTCCGATTGCGCCACCAGTGCACCACCGCACCTGCCATTCCGGCCTCGGCGACCAGATGCGCCCCGACTGCGGTTTCAACGCGGCCCCCACGCCTCCGAGTCAATACGCACCTCGGCTGGAAGGCGGCTGTCAACCGCCGTCGCCAGCGCAGGGTTCAGCGCCAGCAGCTTTGGACTGGACCCTCGCTGGCGAGCAATGTCCCCGGCGTACTTGTCCAGACCACCCGCCAGTCCGGCCCCTTCCAGCAGTTCAAGATAGTGGGCCACGCGCCCGAGGTCCGCCCGTTCAAGCCGATGTCCGCGCTGCTCCAGAATTGAATCTGGAGAACGGCAGCGGCCACCAGAAACGAAATGACCGCCTGTCTTAACGCTGGCGAAAACCGACTCCCGACGCGGTTTCGTGGTTCATTCGCCTTACGCACCTGATTCGATCGTTCCTGATTCTGAATTGGGTCTTATCCGGCGGTTATTGATTCTCAAGTTTCGGGGATGGTGTTAGCTTTCGCACCAGGTTTCGCCGTGTCGGAGGTTTCGATGAATCTGCCAGGAATCGTGGCCAGGCGACTTGATCGGCGGCCTTTGCCCATGCGGATGGGATTGCTGGATTCGGATTTTGTTCGCGAGGGTATTGTTCGTCAACCGGCCGCGTGCGAGGACGGGCAGAGGGTTCCTGCACGAGCGGGGACTTTCGAGTGGTGGTATTTCGATTTTCATCTTGATGACGGGACCATCGTCGTCGTTAACTTTCTGACCAAGCCCATGAGTCGGGTGGGCGAAGGCATCCGGCCGCACGTGAAGATCACGGTTACCAGCCCGGACGGGCGCGAGCGGCGCGTCGAGAACTGGGTGGGGGAAGGTGCGTTTCGAGCGTCTGCCGAGACGTGCGATGTCGTCATGGGAGAATCGACGGTTTCCGGCGACCTGCACCACTACGAGGTCCATGCCGTGGCAGAGGACGTCGTGGTGGATTTCGCGATGGACGGGATTGCTCCGCCGTGGAGGCCGGGGTGCGGCAAGATGTACTACGGCGAGGACGAGACCTCGTTCTTTGGGTGGATGGTGCCGGTACCGTTCGGGCGCGTGAAGGGCCGGCTGACAACCGGCGGGCTGACCCGCGAGGTGGCTGGTACCGGATATCACGACCATAACTACGGCAACGTCGCGATGTCCGAACTGGTGGAGTCGTGGTGGTGGTCCCGCACCCAGCTTGGCGAGTACACGATCATTGCAGTTGAACTGATTGCCTCGGCCAAGTACGGAGGAGTGAAGTCCCCGCTGTTCATGCTGGCGAAGGGAGACTGGATGCTGACGGACGACGGGTCCAGGATGATCCTGCACCGCCACAACGCGTTCATACATCCCAAGAGCCGCAAGAAAGTCGAAAACCGGCTGGTATTCGATTACCGCGATGACGCCCTGCAAGTTGCGCTGGAGCTTCAGAGAAAGAGCGACATCTATGCGCTGGACCTGCTGGACTACTTCCCCCGCTGGAAGGCTGCCGCGGCCAGGCTGATGGGCATCCGGCCGTGGTACCTGCGCTTTCGGGGCGCGGCTCGACTGGATGTAACGCGCAACGGCCAGCATGAACATCTGGAAGGGGAATCCGTATACGAACTGATGGCGTTCGGATCAACGGTGTAGAAAGTCAGCACCGTCAGTCAGTGGGCCACAGACCTCACTTCAAGACCATCGACGATGTAGTGGCGCGGATTGCAGGTATACAGCGGCACATGGCAAACCAAGGCCGAGGCCGCGATTAGGGCGTCCGGAAGGTGCATGGTGATTCCGTCGGCACGCTGATTACGAACCAGCCGACCTGCCATGTCGGCGATGTCGGCATTGACCTCAATGGTTTGGCAGGCATCCAGGAAACGCAGCGTGCCCGACTCCTCCGACAGCCGTGCCCCGGCCATCACCTCCGCCCGCGACACGGCCGATATCCCCAGGCGCAGGCGTGATGCCAGTGCCAGAATAAATTCGGTGACAACGGGCCGCCCGCGAAGGTGCCAGATGACGACGTCGGAATCGAGGATCAAGTCAGCCATGGCTTCAGCCCATCTTGTCGGTTCGACCCACCCAGGCCTCGCGCATAAGTTGAACTTCCTGGGTGGCGTCCCCGCGACCTCCGTTGTCCCAGGCACATGCCGACTCACGAATCCCGGCAACCTGCCGATCGCGGGCAATCTTCTCGCCAATGGCCGCGGCAACGTATGCGCTGCGCTGACGCCGCGGGACCGTCCTGACAAGCTCGTCTGCCAGCCCCTGGTCAAGTGATATGTTCAGATGGGCCATTTAATGCCTCGAACAATGCCCGTAGCAATAATACTTGGCTATTTTCTGGGATGCAAGCAGCCAAGGCCTTTGCAAGCCGGCGATTCGTCCATCATGCCGGCCATTCGTCAGAACCCATCCAACCCCCACCCCCGCGGATGCAGGTCTGGCAGATCGACCGGCAGGTGCCCGCGCGGTGGCTGGCCTCCCAGCACTTCGGCCAGCGCCTGCAGGGCCGCCGGACGATCGCTGTATGAGGCGACGTATGTCGTGGCCTCGGGGACGTACAGGAGGTCATAAGGCGAGCGCACCGCGATCACGACCGCCTTCTCGTCGATCAAGGCTAGAACCAGGTCGCGCCAGCCTGTGTTCTTGTCCAGGTTGTAGCTGCCGATGACGAAGGCCGGCGCGCCACGCACCGACTCCCGGACTCGGGCCACGTCATCGGCCGTGGGCTGCAGTGGCGCCAGGACCGGCGTCAGCCGCGGGAGGGCGTCCAGCAGTGGTTTCATGTTCGCCTCGACCTCCGCCGGCCAGATTACAGGGATGCTGCCCTCGCCTGCCAGGGGAAGAAGTCCCGCGTCGTTGCGCACCAGCGTCACGGCGCCCCTAGCCACATCGATAGCAGCCTGCATGTTGTCAGACGAGCCCAGGGACGCAAGTTCCCCTTCCCGGGGCCACGGATTGTCCAGGATCCCATACGCCGCCTTGGCCCGCAGGATTCGTCGAACCGAGGCGTCCAGCCGGTCCAGCGGAATCCGTCCTTCCTGCACTGCAGCGACCAGGGCCGCGTGGACCGAGTCCTGGGCCTCGGGACCGGCCAGCTTGTCGGCCCCGTACAGAAGGATGTCCGTCCCGGCCAAAACGGAGAGTACCGCCGCCTCTTCCTGTCCCCAGCCGGCGGCGATGGCCGCCATTCCCATCGAATCGGAAAGAATCAGTCCGTCGAAGGCCATCTCGATCCGCAGCACGTTCAGGATCGGTGCCGACAGCGTGGCCGGCAGACCGGATGGATCCAGCGACGGGACCTCCACGTGGGCCGTCATTACAGCCGGGACGCCCCCGTCCACCATGGCCTGGAAGGGGGGCAACTCAACCGCATCCAGCCTGGCCCGGTCGTGCAACACGACCGGCAAGCCCACGTGGGAATCAGTGTCGGTGTCGCCGTGCCCAGGGAAGTGCTTCGCCACGCACAACACGCCGCTGGACCGGCAGGGGTCGATGAAGGCCGTGCCCAGGCGCGCCACTTCGTCGGGCGAGGACCCGAACGAGCGGATGCCAATGATCGGATTGGCAGGGTTGCTGTTCACGTCCACCACCGGAGCAAAGTTCATTGTGATACCCAGGATCCGCAGTTCCCTGGTGGTCACCGACGCAGCCCGGGCCGCCAGTTCGGCACTACCGGCCGCGCCAAGGGCCATGTTGCCCGGAAAAACCGTCACGCCCTGGGTCAGGCGCGCCACAATGCCGCCCTCCTGGTCGATGGACACGAAGGGTGGGACCAGGGCACCATCGACGGCCGTCTGCTGAATGGACCGCACCAGGGCCGCCACCTGCGCCGTGTTTTCGATATTGCCGGCACTGCTGTACAGGATCAATCCGCCCAGGTGCAGATCCCTGATACGCTGCTGCTGCTGGGACGACAGTGTCGGCCCCTGGAAGAAGCCCACCATGACCTGCCCAACTTTTTCTGGGACGGTCATTGAAGCCAACAGGCGTTCAACGCGTGGATCGTCCCCGGCTGCTCCGGAAGCGCACCCGGCCACCACCAGCAGCAGACACAACGTCGTCCTCGAAGCGGATCGGAATTTGACGTCAAACATATCTCACTCCTGCGCGGCGATTAGACCCCTTGGCGAACCGGAGCGGAAGCGGAAGCATCCTTGATTCAATCAAAGGCGCTGCACCGGTCGCCGAACGCCGTTTGGAGCAGGGCAGCGGTCGAAAGTCCCTGGTCACAAGCCGAAGGCGTATGCGACCAAAGGAAGTTGCCTGGACCTTGCACGCATCTTGATTGTGGACAACAAGGAGGGATGCGTAGCCATGAAATTCAACTTTATGGCGAACAGTGCTTGACGCATTTCTAGCATGGTCGCGGACGGCATAGAGTCGCGCTGAACAACGCCACGTTTTCCGTCCAGCTGGCCTTTTCTTGGCCCAAAACAGGCAGGCCAATTCGGCCAATCGGACAGGGAGGACGGCATTTCACCTAGAGAATCGCCAGTTGTGCATTGTTTATTGGGACGATTCGGTGGAGATTCAAACGCGGCGCCGATGGCGAATGGCGATGTTGGGCATATGCAGAAACAGAGAGGAGACTATGAAAGCGAAACGAGCCATTGTATTTCTTGCCGCCGCTGCCTTCACAGGCCTCGGCATGATGGGCTGCCAGGACGCCGGGCAGGACGCTTCGCCCGGACTGATCAACATGTCGGGAACCTACGGACTATACGAGACTTCGGGTGAAGCCGGCGAGCTGAACCTCAGTTCCATCAAGGTCGAGCAGACCGGCGATACGGCGGTCATCCGGGATGGTTCCAACGGCGACATCATTGCCAACGCGCGCATCACAGAGGACGGCTACGCCGAGGTCCAGTGGGTCCCAGAAGGCGCCGGGACCTGGCGCGGGAAGATTCTCGGGGACCACAGTGCCGATTCGACCCACGTCGTTACTGGAGTTGTGGATTCGAACAGCCCGGTCGGACTGTCTTCCTGGTGGGCCCTGCGGACAACAAGCGCGCCGGCCACCGATTGTTCTCTGTACGGCAATTCCGGTCGGCAGCGCATCTGCGCGGCCGGTCTGTTGCCCTACGACCCGAACTCGGGAGCCCCGGTACCAACAGACGATGCCGAAACCTATCCGGGACAGGGTGACCCTGGCGAAGTGGTGCAGTGCACCAGCCAGCCGTTCTCGCAAACAACCGTCGCTACGATGTCCAGCGGCACCATCGTCATGCCCGATGAAAGCGTCGTCTATCCCGGCTCGGTTATACAGGGATGGGGACTGCCCGCCGGCAATTTCATTGCAAGCAGCATCGCCCGCAGCGGCGGGACGCTGTCCCTGGTTGGGCCGACGCTGAACGCGACAGCCCCCTACTCGTTTACCGTGGACCAGGTCACCCCTGCCAAGGTCCGGCAGGCAATCAACGATGCGCTGCACGCCGTGACCGTCGAAGCCACTCCGGCGGCAGTGGTCGTTGACGTCACGCAGGCGAGTTCTGCCAAGGAGGCGGGAATCAACCTGGGCCTGGCATTTGACGCAGGCTTCGCGGTGAAACTGGACGCCAAGCTGAAGAACACGACAACGAAGAACCATTTCGTGGTGCAGTACTCCCAGATCTTCTACGGTGTCCAGTTCGCCCTGCCAGTCGATGCAAATACGGGCAATTCGGCATTCGAGAACGTCTTCCTGGACGGTGCCAATTTCGTGGACGTCACCCCTCCCGAAGTCGCGGTGGGAAATCCGCCCGTATACATCTCGGAAGTCAAATACGGGCGACAGATCTACCTTGCGGTCGAATCGTCGGAAAGCGTGGATAGCGTCAGTGTCGCGATCAAGGGGGCAATCGGCGGGGGAAGCGCTGGCATCACAGTCGAAGACGCCACGACCCTGAAGAATTCCTCCATCACCCTGTGGGTGTCCGGCGGAAGCTCCGATTTCGCGCCCATCGATCCCGACAACCCGGCGGACGCTCTTTATGCCATCTTCTCTAGCAACAACGTCTTCTCGGTGACCAATCCCGGTGTCCCGTTGCAGCTGACGGCAAAGTATCTATTGAACAATGTCCCGGTGGCGACGAACGTCAGCGCCAACTTCACCAAGATCGCCTGCGTTGTGATCCCGGTCATCCCGACGTGGAACTTCAAGTACCTGAAAATGAATCGTGGACTGGTAGTCCTGAACGATGGGGCTGCGTTCCTGAACCTCAGCTCGAAGTCCGGTGGGTCGCTCAGCGGCAACAAGAACTTCACGCTGCCCCTGCTGCCCAACGGACAGATGGACGACAAGGACCATCAGATCAGCTTCACCCTCAGCAACAGCGACTGCTTCTCCAGCAACCTCGAGTTCTGGATCATGAAGAACGGCCTGGAGGAGGCGTACCTTTCCTATCACCATGGCACCAGCACCTGCGGTGACCAACTGAAGGTCACGATGGGCTACAGCAATCCTGCCGGTGGCACCGTCAAGGTCGAGAAATGCAGTGCCTATCACGGGTCAAGCTGGTCCGATTGCACGGACGAAATCGTGCTGACGCCCCACCAGTGAGAATGCCCGCTGCCGCGTGACCGCCCGCTGAACCACACATGACCCGTTCATATGTGGTTCAGCGGTCATCACCCGGTAGACACCACCAGAAACAGGGAAAACCTGAATGCTGCGGTTGAGGTTTGTCGTCCCCGCCCGGTATGCTCCGGGAATTGTCGTTCAGGGAAGCCGTGGCGATGATGGCCGGTTCCAGGAAGTCCCGGAGGTAGTTACATGACGCACGCACGTCGGCTAGTCGTCCTTGTCGCGACACTGGCAACGCTGCCGCCAGTCTCCGGATGCGAATCCTCTGCGGGACCGACCTACGCCACGGCGATCCAGGAGGGCCAGACGGCGGCAATCGAGATGCTGTCGCAGGACCGGGGCAGCGCCATCGCGGTGGTTCTTGTGGATCGCGACCACGAAATCTGGTCCGAGGGCTTTGGGCTGACCAATCGTGAAACAGGCGCGGCAGCCACTGGCAGCACCCTCTTCAGCATTGCGTCGGCATCCAAGACGCTGGCAGCGGTCGCCGTGATGCAACTGGTTGACAGAGGCCTCGTGGACCTCGACGCCCCGTTTGTCCAGTACGTGCCAGAGTTCCGGATGCTGTCGCCCGAATACCTTGATATCACCGTGAGAATGCTGCTTGATCACTCGTCTGGAATTCCAGGCACCGACTACCGAAACGTTCAGGGCCGCGTGCCCAGGACCGACTACCTCGACCAGGTGATGGCGTCGCTGTCCCAGGAGTGGCTGAAGGCACAGCCTGGGTTCACGAACGTCTACTGCAACGACGGCTTCACCTTGATCGAGGCCCTCGTCGCGGCAGTCACCGGCACGTCCTATGTCGATTATGTCCACGACCGGATTTTCGCGCCGCTGGGCATGACTCAGACCCGTTTCGCCCTGCAGCCATTCGCTGACGGAACGTACGCTAAGGCCTACGCGAAGGGCCAGCCGCAGCGCCAGGATTTCCTGAATGCGCAGGCCTCGGGAGGAGTCTGGTCGACGGCGGAGGATCTGGGGCGGTTCGCCCGGATGTTCCTGGGACACAAGCCCGAGGGAAGCATCCAGATTCTATCGCCCGAAGCGATCGCCACCATGGGCAAGGACGGCACTGCAGGCCGGTTCCATCCAGTACGGTCAAACGCGATGGCCTTCGGCCTGGGCTGGGATTCCGTGTCCCAGCCGGGGCTGGCTGCGGTAGGCCAGAAAGGGTGGATCAAGGGCGGGGACACCGAACTGTGGCACTACGGCGTCGCTATCCTGGTGGCGCCCGAAGCCGGGCTGGCGGTCGTTGCGATGGGGACGGCCGGACTGGGATCGACGGGGGCGACAGCCATCGCCGAGCGGGTGATGCTGCGAGCGCTGGTCGACAGCGGGCGGATTTCTGCTTTCCCGACGCCACTCCAGAAAATGCTTCCCGGGCCGGCGCCCGTTCCCGAGGGGCTGTTGACCAGCATGGCCGGCGTCTACGCCAACGAGGGCGCCCTGTTTCAACTGCAGCCGGGTCCGCAAGATTCCCTTCTGATCCTGCGGGCGTTCCCTGACCCTGAAAATCCAGGAGGCTCACCGGCAGTCTGGGTCCCTCTGTCCGCCCTCCCCTACCGACCAGACGGGACGTTCTCGCCGGACGCCAACCCGCTGGAGTCGTACCGCGTAGTCGCCGCGCAGGGTGGCCAGTACCTGGTCAGACGAGCTCCGGCAGGGTATGGCCACTACCTGGACGAAAGCGAGTTCGGCGACCGGATCATCCCAGCGGGAAAGCCGCTGTCGGACGCTTGGGCAAAGCGCATCGGCCAGTCGTGGCTGGTCGTGAACGACAGCCCGGATTCCGTGTACTGGCCTCGGGGCGACCCAAGGCTGCGAGTCGCCGAAGTTATCGAACTCCCGGGTCGTATAGCCGTCCTGCCCAGCGGAGGTGACTTCACTATCCTCGATCCCTCGACGGACGACCTGGTCGCCCGAATCCTGCAGCCGACCGGGCGGGACCTGAATAACCTCGTGGTCATCCCCCGCGAAGGCGAGGAGTGGATGCGCCACGGCAGTTTCCTCAACCGCCCGATCGCGTCGGTACAACAGTTGCCAACGGCAGCTTCAACCACCATCGCCATAGGGCCGGAAGGCAACGCCGAATGGCGCGCAGTCCAGACTGGCCCGTCGGCAAGAACGGTCCAGGTCGGTACTGCCCGCGCCTGGGCGTTGTACGACCAAGGCTTTACGCTGCTTGCCAGCGGCCAGGCATCCGGTCTGGCATCATTGCCTGCCACCAACGAAGGCCGGGGCTACCTGCAGGTGTACGGAGATCCGGATAGCTTCGTCGAGGTGGCGGTGCAGTAACCTTCAGTCATGGTCGTTATCACAATACGTCAACCAGGCTTCTAGGCATTCAGGCCCATGACCTTGTTGGTGCGGTCGCGAACGGTGCGCAGAAGGTCCGGTTCAGCGGCCAGCGAACGACCATACGACGGAATCAGCAACCGCAGGCTACGCGCAAATTCCTCGGCGCCAGGGGTGGCGCCGGAACAACGCCGGATGACTTCCAGCATCGTGGCCGCGGCGGTCGATGCCCCCGGTGACGCACCAAGAAGGGCGCCCAACGTGCCGTCTGCCGAGGCTACGACTTCAGTCCCGAATTCCAACCGCCCGCCTCGATTCTGATCCCGCTTGATGATCTGCACCCGCTGACCGGCGACCTCCAGCTTCCAGTCCTGAATGCGGGCCGTCGGCATGAACGTCTGCAGCGTTCGCATGCGCGCCTCTTCGGACTGAAGCACCTCGCCAATCAGGTATCGCGTCAGGTCCATGTTGTCGCGCGCAACCGCCAGCATTGGCCACAGGTTGTTGAAGCGCAGCGAGCCAGGGAGGTCCCAAAAGGACCCTTCCTTCAGATACTTCGTGCTGAAACCGGCGTAGGGCCCGAACAGCAGAGCCCGACTCCCGTTCGTGAAACGCGTGTCCAGATGCGGGACGGACATCGGCGGCGCCCCGACTGCGGCCAGGCCGTACACCTTGGCCATATGCCGTTCGACGACGGCCGGATCCTTGCAAACCAGCCACTGGCCGCTGACCGGAAATCCGGCATAGCCCTTGGCCTCGGGGATGCCGGAACTTTGCAGCAGCGGCAGGGCGCCGCCACCGGCACCCAGGAAGACGAACCTGGCGCGCAACTGACGCGATTCACCAGCAACCCGATCCTTGACTGTCAAACGCCACATGCCGTCGGAATCCCGCCGCAAACGCTTGACCTGGTGGTTCAGGTGAAGCTGGAAATCGGCCCTGCCGGCAAGTCCCTCGAACAGCAGCCTTGTCAGAACGCCGAAATCTATATCGGTGCCGCGATCGACGCGGGTTGCAGCAAGTGGCTCTCCCGCCTGGCGATCCTGCATGACCAGCGGCATCCATTCCGCAAGTCGCCCCTGGTCCTCGGTGATTTGCATGTCCGAGAACATGGGATGGGCAGAAAGGAGGGCCTGCCGGGTGCGCAGAAAACGAACGTTGTCCTCGCCCCAGACGAAACTGAGGTGAGGCACGGGATTCATGAACGCCCTGGGGTTCGGCAAAACACCCTTCTCGACCAGCCGAGACCAGAACTGTAATGAGACCTCGAAGGCCTCGTTGATCTTCAATGCCTTTGAAATGTCCACACTGCCGTCAGCCTTCTTCGGCGTGTAGTTCAACTCGCAGTAAGCGGCATGGCCGGTGCCCGCGTTGTTCATTCCCTGGCTGCTTTCGGCTGCCACGGCGCCAAGTCGCTCGAAGACCTGAATGGACAAGCCCGGCATCAGCTCGGTCAGCAGGTTTGCCAGCGTGGCGCTGACGATCCCTCCACCCACCAGGGCCACGTCAACATATGCTTCCGTTCGCGATTTCGACATGCCGGATCTCCCCTGGTTTCAATCCACCGAACTCGGATTCTGGGTATCGTACTTCCAGACAGTCCCACAAGGGAACCTGGAAACGGCTTTTACGTCGTAATGGCAAGGCTTTACAGAGCGTTCGAAAAGAAGCGATCTACTTGAACTCGCCACCCTGCCGCGACACCGAAATGCCACCCAGCGACAGCAGATCCTCCTTGCCATTCAATTCCTCGGCCCTGGTATAGGCAGGTGCGCGGTGCACGCCCGAGTCCAGCCTGATTGCATCGCACGGGCAAGCTTCCTCGCACAGCCCGCAGAAAACACACTTGATGAAGTCCACCTCAAACACAGCCGGAAACTTCTCGTTCTCGTCGGGCCGCTCGCCGGCCACGATCCTGATGCAGTCGGCCGGACACGCGGTCGAGCACATGAAGCACGCCACGCATCGCGCGGTGCCGTCCTCGCGAAGCATCAGCCGATGCTTGCCGCGATACCTGGGGGGGTACTGGCGCTTTTCTTCGGGATATTGCGAAGTGACAATACCCTTGCGCGTCAGCAGGTTCACGAAGAAGTGGCGCCCGGTGACCTTCATCCCTTTCCACAGCTCGGGGAGCCATGACTGCACCACCAGGTCGGCCGGGGGCCGTTCAACCACCTTGACCTTGACCATGAAAGTCCCTCCGACGGGCCGTCCCGTCACACCAGCAGGGCCAGTACCACGGCGGTTACCAGGATGTTAACCAGGCTGAGCGGCAGCAGGACTTTCCAGCCCAGCGACATCACCTGGTCGTACCTGAACCGCGGCACAGTCCACCGAATCAACATCTGGAACCAGCACAGGAACAGCACCTTGAACGCAAAGAACGCGACCTGGGCCACCGTCATCCAACCGCCCGCAATCCCCGCCGGGTCCACCCACGGGATCTGCCAGCCACCGAAGAACAGCGTTGCCGCGATGCAAGCAATGACCACGATCTCGACGAACTCGGACAGCATGAATGTGGCGAAGCCCATTGCCGAGTACTCGACGAAGTAACCGATGATCTCGGATTCTCCCTCGGGCAGGTCGAACGGCGCGCGCTTGTTTTCCGCCATGGCGGCCACCAGGAACAGCACGAACCCGAACGGCTGCACGACGATGCCCCACATCGGAAGCCAGCCCCACAAAAGCTGGCCCTGGCCCAGCACGATCTGCGTCAGGCTGAGCGTGCCGAACACCATGAAGATGCCGACCAGGTTCAGGCCCATGGTCACTTCGTAGGACACCATCTGGGCCGCGCCTCGAAGACTGCCCAGCAACGCGAAGTTGTTGGCCGAGGCCCAGCCGCCCAGCGTCGTCCCATAGATACCGAAGCCCATGATTGCGAACACGAACAGCATCCCTGAATCAAGGTTGGCGATGACCAGGTCGCCGGGGCCAAACGGCACCACCGCAAAGGCGCACAGGGTCGGGATCAGCGCGATGGCTGGCGCCAGGAAGAACAACGTCTTGTTCGCCCCGGTAGGGATGCACTCTTCCTTGGTGAACGACTTGATCATGTCGGCGATCGGATGCAGCAGCCCGAAGGCCCGAATGCCAAGGATGGAAGCCCGATTGGGGCCGATCCGGTCCTGGATGATGGCCGACATCTTTCGCTCGGTCCAGGTCAGGATCGCAGCCAGCACTACGCAGAAGACCAGGATGAACCCCAGGATCTTCGCGAGCGTCAGGAGGACAAATTCCAACGTCATTGTTTCCCCCCGCTAGCGCGGTACGGCCTTATCCAGGACCACCCCATGTTGGCCAATCGCGTCCAGCGCCAGCCCGGCGAGGGACGGCACCGCAAGCGCCACCTGGGCGAACCGCCCAGCTACGTCCCGGCATGGCAACGGCACACCAAGCCGGTCGGCAAGATCAGACGCCCAAGCATCATATCCACGCGCTTCACCCGCAGGCAGGATGGCCCGGCGAACGCGCTGAATGACGCCAGCCTCGTTGACCCACGTCCCTTCGGTTTCGTATGACGAAAGCCCGGGCAGCACGAACCGCGACGAGGCGGCCATCTGCCCTTCCTGCGCAGTCGTGACCACGGACAGTTTCACCTGACGCAGCGCCCCGGCAAGCGATTCGGCATGGGCCTGGTCCGCCCCGAATACCCACAGTGCCCCAAGCGATGAGGCACTCTCCACAACCCTTTCCACCGGGACCGGGACCACACCCATTCCTGCCAGCACCAGCGCAAGCCCGTTCCGATTCGGATTCTTGTCTGCGCACACCAGGATCGCATCCTGGCCGCCCGGCGCGTTCCCGCCAACCGAGAACACGGCGTCCGCGGCCACCCCGCGCAACACCGTGACCACCGCCCAGGCATCCTCGCAGGTCATCCACGGCGTCAGAACGACAGCCAGGCCGCGCGCCGCCGCCGCAGGGAGGGTCTCGGCAAGCTCGCGAAGGCCTTGCGCCGCATCCACAGGCAACTGGCCAACCAGCATCTTTTCAATCCGGCCGGCCTCGAAACGATGGTACGCCAGCCGCCCAGAATCGCAGGCCCAGTAGCGGTTCACGGAAGGATTGTGGCGGGGCACCAGTCGCTGCACCGCATTCCGGTAGACGTCCGCACGGATGCTGCATCCGCGAGAACATTCGCCGCACACCGTATGGATGCCGTGGGTCAGCCAGGATCGGCACTTGAAGCGGAAGTCCCTGGTTGTCAGGGCACCAACTGGGCAGACGTCTGCGGTGCACATCGAATAGGGATGATCCAGTGGCTGCCCAGGAAACACGTCGATGAACGCACGGTCGCCGCGCTGCACCTGGACCAACTGCGGCGACTTCGCAACCTCATCGCAAACCCGGACACACCGCGTGCAATTGATGCACCTCTCGGCGTCGTAGACCACCTGCGGACCCATGACACGCGCCTTGTCCTTGTGGTGCTTGTTGAACCCGTGGCGCGATGGCTTGGCGTCGTGGGCAAAGTACAGGTCCTGCAACTCGCATTCGCCGGCCTGATCGCAGATGGGGCAATCTACCGGGTGGTTCAGCAGGATGTGTTCCAGCACCCCTCGCCTGGCCTCAAGGACACGAGGCGAATTCGTGGTGACCACGTGCCCGTCCTGGCAGGGATCCCAGCATGAGGCCACGGGCTTGGGGCTGCGGTTCGTGTCCACCAGGCACATGCGGCAGTTTCCCGCGACGGACAGGCCCGGGTGATAGCAGAAGCGCGGGACATCGATCCCCAGACGGTCCGCAGCCTCGATGATCCGCGTCCCCGGCTCGACCGTTATCTCCCGCCCGTCGATAGTCAACGTGGGCATGCGAAACCTCGCTCAGCGGTCGATCTCGCCGCCGATCATGTTGATCCCGTCAAAGGTCGGGATGACGTCGGCAACCGAACCGCCGACAATCATGTCCTTCAGGCCCTGCATGATGGCAAAGCACGGCGCCCTGCAGTGCACGCGGTACGGGAAGCCCGAACCGTCGCTGACCACGTAGAAGCCGACTTCGCCGTTGCCACCTTCGACAGCGAAGTAGGCGTCCCCCTTCGGGACCGGCGTGCCCTTCATGACCAGCTCGAAATGGGCGATCATGCCTTCAATGGTGTTGTAGACATCTTCCTTGGGCGGCAATATCACCCGCCAATCATCAATATTCACAGGACCTTCCGGAATGTCCCTGATGACCTGTCGGCAGATCCTGATGCTCTGGCGAATCTCTTCCATGCGGACCAGGTATCGGTCCATGTTGTCGCCCTTGGTGCCGATCGGGACGTCGAAATCAAGTCGGTCGTACACCAGGTATGGAAGGTTCTTTCGAACGTCGTAGTCCACGCCCGATGCCCGCAGGCAAGGCCCCGTGAAGCCGTAGGCCACCGCATCAACCGGCCCGATGGAGCCGACGTCGGCCATGCGGTCGATGAAGATCCTGTTGCGAGTAAGCAGGGCGTCCATGTCGACCCACATGGCCTCGACGACCTTCTCGGCCGCTAGGTAGCGGTCCTGCCAGCCCTCGGGCAGATCGTAGCGCAGCCCTCCAACTCGGGTATAGCAACTGGTGACGCGCCCGCCGGTGATGAACTCGATCAAAAAATAGAGTTCCTCTCGTGCCTGCATCGCCCACAGAAATGGAGTGAAGGCGCCAATCTCCAGCGACAGCGCGCCCACCGCCGTCAGGTGATCCGCGATGCGCGCAACCTCGCTGACGAACACCCGCACATATTTGCAGCGTTCCGTGACCTCGATGCCCAGGAGCTTTTCGACCGCACCCACGTAACCGACGTTGTTTATCAACGGCGACACGTAGTTCAGCCGATCGGTGTATGGAATGACCTGGTTCCAGGTACCGACCTCGCACATCTTCTCGAAGCCGCGGTGCAGAAAACCGATCTCGATGTCGGCGTCCTTGACCACCTCGCCATCGAGGCTGAGTCGAATGCGCACGGTTCCGTGCATGGCAGGGTGCGAAGGGCCCATGTTGATCGTCATGGTCTCGCCATGCAAATCGTCCAACTGGCCGCCAACCTCGGGGGTAATCGCGCTCATTGGACCCTCCCGGCGTCGTCCAGCCCAGGCACGGGGTCGGCCTCGAGACGTGGCATGTCGATCAAAGGCTGGTGGCCCCGCCGCGGGTAGTCCTTGCGCAGCGGATGTCCAACGAACTCGGGATAGTTCAGGATCCTTCGCAAGTTCGGATGGCCATCAAAGCGCACGCCGAACATGTCGAACACCTCCCGCTCGAACCAGTCGAACCCCTTGAAAACGCCGGTGGCAGTGGGGACCACGCAGTCGTCCTCGCGAACGGGAACCTTCAGACGGACCAGGGCGCCATCGGCCATTCGCCTGACGTGATAGACGACCTCGAAGCGATGGTCCTCGACCACGCCGATCGGCGGCGCAGAACGTGTGTGCAGCATGGGATGCAGCGGCGCCTCAAAATGGACGGGCTTGCCTGACGCCATGGCCACCAGGTCAACTGCGGTGACGTCCAGCGGAAGCGTGAACCCCAGTTCGTCGCGAAGAAATGTCAGGACAGGGACGATCCCCTCGCGATGCAGGACAAACACGTCGTCACCGTTGGATTTCGCAGCCGAAATTACGTGATAGGGAAAGCGTTCTCCGACACTTTCAAGAATGCTGTCCGGCTTGCAATCCGCAGCACCGTCAAGCTTGAGATCCACAACGCCATCCGTGGCGATGTTCCCGGTTTCAACCATGGTTCCTCCTCGAAGCCGGCGCGTCGAAGGCCCAGTCCAGCGCGCCCTTGCCCCAGACGTACCACAGACCCATGGCCAGGATGCCCAGGAACACGACAACCTCGGCAAGAGCCAACATCCCGAACGCGGGCGTGGCCAGCAATTCGCGGTACAGGACTGCCCACGGGAACAGGAAGACAGCTTCGATGTCGAAAACGACAAAGAAAATCGCTACGACGTAGAAGCGCACGTTCACGCGCTTGCCGGGCGAATCCACGGGATCCGAGCCGCACTCGAAAGGTGCGCCCTTTTCGGCGTTCATGCGATGAGGACCCAGCAACCGGTTCAGCACCAGGATCACCATCGCGATTCCCACCGAGAATGCGACGGTAATCCCCAGGGCGATGTATGGAAGTGTCTGCGACTCCACTGGGACCTCCGGTTGGTCCGGCACGTCCGGCATCGCGCATGGCCCGATGACCACCGTCAAGATGCCGCAATGGCCGGGTGTCCGACGCCGAAGGAAAATAGCAGAGGAACCCTCAGGGATCAATCGTCGGACATCGACCTAACTGCCGACTTCATGCATGTGCTGACTTCCGGAATGATTGAAACGGCAAATCGTGGACGGCAAATCGAAAAAATACGCTTCAACCAGCCTCAACGAACCCGCCTCCATCGCCCGACCAGCGCCCACCCAAGAAAACTTGCGCTGACGTCAATCAACTCCATGTCAGGCGACGGATTCAGCAAAGCCAGCGTCCGGCGGTCGAATCGCGAAGGATGAATCTCGCGACGTGAATACCCGTCCAATCTGGCCAGCGCCTCGAGAATCGTGGACTCGATCAGCGGCAGCGTGGAAAACCTGCCGTAGTTGGGAGTGCTGAGAACCAGTTCCCCCCCGATCCGAAGCCCCCTGGAAACAACTCGGGCCCATGCCTGGGGGCCCGACACGTGTTCGACGACCTCCTTTGCCACGACGACATCGAACGGCCCCTCGAACCCTGGATCCTGTGGCAGCACGTCTGGGGCAGGACAGACCGCCAGCCGGGCAGCCATCGCAGGCTGGCACTGCCGGCACGCCTCGATCGACCTGGCATCGATGTCGCACGCAAAGCAGACGGCATCTTCCACACCCGGAACCAGCGGCTCCAGACCGCAACCCACGATCAGCACGTGCGGGCTGGGACCGTGTGACCGGACGGCAGAAGCAATCCGACGCGAGATGTCGTCGTGATACAGGCTCCAGGGAAACCTTGTCCGGCGGGCATGGTTGACGAAATATTCGGTCATCGTCGCGAGGTCCCGCCAGAAGGTATCGCCCGACAGATCAGGAGGTGTTCGCCCTGCCCCGGGCCGGCTTCCACCCGACTTGACATCGTGTTCAGAAGGTTCCAGACAACCCTTTCAGAAGCATCCCGCAACAGCGGGGAAATGACCCAGCGGCCGGTGGCTTTTTTCACCAGCCACCCGATGACGCTGGGATACAGCAGAACGTCGAACGCCCAGGACGTGCGCCGATCAACTATTGGCCGCGATTCCACAATCTCGAAACCAGCAGGACGCAGGATATCCGCCCAGCCGTCCTCGTCCAGCATGTGAATGTGCCTGAAGACGCGATCAATCCCTTCGGAGTAGGCACGAGCAAGATCGCCTAGTCCGGCACGTCGCAGCAACTCGACAGTAGCCAACTGGGCGGTCCATTCCGGGGTCGGGACGATCAACACGAATGGCGCACCGTCCTTCAGCGAGGGACGTACGTTCGACAGCGCCTTGTGAATGTCCGGCACGTGCTCGAGGCTGCAGTTCGCGATGGCGCTGCCAAAAAATCCGCGCGGCAGATCGACATCGCAGACACTGCCGCAAATCAGGGTGCTGTAGGTCCGCGTGGCCTGGGCCCGCTTGACCTCGGCAGGATTGATGTCGATCCCCCACGACTGGCGGTCCGGGAACGCCATGCGAGCGAAGAGGCCATCACCACAACCGATATCGAGGATCGGCTCGGGAAGTTCGATCCCCCGCACCGCCTTCAGCCTCACGCACTCGCGCAGGGCCAGGGCAGCCGGCGCGAACCTGTAGTACGCCGCGAAATCGTGCTCGCTGATGGGCCAATCAACCGACATCGGCATGATGATACCACCCGCGTATGCCGCGGGAAACAACCCGTTTACAGGTTGAGCCGCTTCCTCAAAGGCAGGAAGTCAAGGAATATTGGACGACTGGCGGCACCGCAACATGGCACCCAGAGCCAACGCCCAAAGCGCCAACAGTGGCAACAGGCTGGCAAGCCCGGTCAGGCCCAGGGCCTCGCCCACGTTGGCTGCGTCCGACTCGTGCCCCGGAATCCATGTGGCAAACGACAGATTCCCGTTCGGCAGCGACGCCTTGATGCCGACCTGGCCGCGGGCCAGCAGTGGGAACACGAATTGCGTCAACGGATGCTTCACATCAGGCACATCCATTCCCGAAACCGGTGCAGCCGGAAGGGTAACGTCCGGAAATTCGGGCATCACGGCCACTGCCGCAGAACACACGCACACCGACGAAAGAATTGCGACGGCGGTCACACCTATTGCAGGCAGCCTCCAGAAGGCCCTGCGCAGCGATCCGATTGCGCCAATAGCCAGCCCGGCAGGCAGCACCAGAAACGGCAACGCCGGCACGAAATAGCGGGGACCCATGGACATTCCGCCGTCCCAACGCTGATAGCTGGAAGAAAGCAGCCACAACGAACCGGCGCTGGCCAGACACAAAAGTCCCTCGTGCCTGAAGTCGCGGGATCGCAGCATCAGCACAAACCCCGGCAGGGCAAGAACCAGGAACGGCGACAGCGGCAGCAGGCCGCGAAACTCGCCAAATGCCATCTGGAACATCACCGCCGGGTCCGGCAGCCCGATCCCGAAGAAGCCCCGCTCGATGATCGCCCGGTACTGCGGCACGCTGAGGTCCTGATATCCCAGGCGGAACGGCGAACCAAAGCAGGCATGGTTGTAGGCAGCCAGCAGCAGCAAAGGAGGCAGGCCAGCAAGGACGAACGGAAACATTCGCCGCGGCCCAAGACCAGCCAATCCATACAGGAACAGAGCCGCCGCTATCAAGCCGACCGGATACTCGGAAATTGACGCCCACGATGCGGCAAACCCCGCAAGTGCCAGCAGCATCGTTTGGGACAAAGGCGACTGCGACGGCCTGGATCGGACGCGCCACAACGCCGCAAAGGATATCGTGACCAGAGCCGCGACGAACTGGTGCGCCAGAAACAGACTGGAGTAGGCAAAGGCATTCGTCCCGAACGCCCAGGCAACAGTCGTCGCAAAGGAGGCCCACACCCCTGCACCCAGCGAGGAAAGCACAAAAAATATAGCGCTGGCCGCCAAGGCCGACGTCAATCCGATAACTGAAACGGTCAGGAACCAGGCCAGCACGGGATCAATCGGCGGCTGGCCCGAATCGGCAGAATCGGTCATCAGATAGTAGGCGGCACACGGCAGTACGGCTGCAAACGACAGTCCCGGCGCCTTGTCCGAATACACGTGTCCGTTCCGCGTCGACTGGTCGAATGTGTTGGCAGCGTAGGCATCGATCTCGAGAGACCCGGCAGAAACGATGGCCCTGGTCAGGTCCAGCCGCGAATTCTGGTTCGGGCCGGTCCCCTGCCAGAAGTAGGCAAAACTGCAAAACGTGACCAGGAAAACCAGGAACGCGCCCGTAACCCTCATGGAGGTTCGCCGTTGAGGGCCTTCTTGGCAGCTTCCTTGACCTTGGCGTCAGGATCCTTCAGAACCAGTTTTGCCAGCACAATTCGCGGGATCGGCCTGTCCCTGAAACGTCGAGCCACGGCAATGGCAAGCAACCTGGAGTCCTTGTCCCCGCGCGCGGCCAGGACAGCAACGATCCGGTCCCTATCCCAGTCTGGCATCCCAGTCAGGCGGGCCTCGGCGCCGACGCGATCGGGCGGAACCGCCGTCAAGTATTCATCAATCACCGAAAGCAGGGGGCCGGAGTAAGGCAGGTCCTCGACGGCCAGGTCGTCCAGGGCAGACTCGTGCCATTGGTACACGCCGAAACCGGCAAGAACGCACACCCCGAAGAACGACAGCAGCAGGATTTTCCCCCGAGTGCTCACGGCACCTCCCCAACACGGCAGTCGCCCACCGGCACCGCGGAATCGTACCACAGGGCGAACCACACCCGCACGCCTTGCCCCATTAAGGGAATTGGTGTACCTCCCAGGTCTGTGAACCAAAATCGACACCAACTCCGGCAACTGGATGACGAGGAACTGGGGATTTCCTCCGTCAACCAGGAAGCCAATGCCCTGGTCCAACGACTGAGGAATGCGATCTTCCTGACGCGTCTGGTGCGCCGTTCGTTACTGCCGGCCATCCTGACAGGCATCCTGTTGATTGCGTGGCTGACTTTCGAATTGCTGGCGCCGCGCAACGGCAAGGATACCATGCACCCTGCTGCACTGCTGCTGGCCGGGGCCAATCTGGACGTGCTGCTGGCTGACCAGCCCTGGCGGCTGGTAGCGGCCCTTTTGCTGCATGCCGGCGCCGCCCACTTTGCGGTCAACGCAACGGGCACCTGGTTCCTGTCGCAGATGGCCGACAACGTACTGGGATCCGCGCGAACAATCGTTATTTTCGTCGCCGGAGGAGCGCTGTCCTTCGCTGCCAGCGCCGCGCTGTCCAGCACCCCTTCTGTCGGTGCGTCCGGGGGGGTATATGCCTTGCTGGGCGCCCTGATCACCACGGCCATAAGCCGCCGAAGGTTGCTGCCCGAGGCTCCATGGCGCTGGCTGGCCGGGTTTGCAGGGCTTTGGATTGTAATGTCGGTGGTGTTCGCCATCACCTCGCGTACGACGGATACCGCCGCCCACGCTGGCGGTTTCCTTTCGGGTGCCTTCTTGTCGCTGGCTATGGGACGCAGGATCCCGCTGTTCGAACCCGAACCGCTGCCCACACCCCGCCCTGTTCTGGTGCTGGCCTCGCTGTGCCTGATCGCAATGGCAGTCTCGTTCGCGATGTCGGTTCGTGGCATGACGATGCGAGCCGACCTCACCGACCCCGGTCTTGTCCAGACGTCCCTTCCGGGCTTGTCCCTGCCCCTGCCATCGCGCTGGTCCTTCGGCCGACTCAGGGATCACAAATGCGTATCGGAACCTGTCGTGCCGACCGAGGAGCTGGCGATGGAAGGCCCTCTGTGCGCGACCGATCCGTACGGTTCGATCCTCGTCCTTGGAAGGGCCGTCGATGTCGTCCCAGGTGTGGTGCTGGACTCGTCAATGACGGCCGAGTACGGGCTGCGCTCGTTCATCGGGGAATCCGAGGGCGAGGTCACGCGACGCTGGCTGGTTTTGGACCGCCGATGGACGCTTGCGTTCAACTGCTACACGCTGCTGGCAACAAAATACGAAGGGATGTTGTCGCTGATTCTGGGAGGGATGCGACTGGACCCTGACGGCGCGACCTATGGCCGGCCAACCCCAAGGTAGGTAAATCCCGCCTCGCGCATCCTGGAAGGGGTCCATATGTTCCGACCATCCAGGATTATCGAACCGCGCATCCGGGCCTTTACCACGTCGAAGTCCGGCTGCCTGAACTCGCCCCACTCGGTGACCAGCAACAAGGCATCGGCGCCATCCACGGCGGCATACTGGTCATCCACGAATTCCACACCAGACGTCTCCCCAAGAATCTCCCGCGTGTTGTCGATCGCGATCGGGTCATAGGCCCTGATGCGCGCCCCCCTGGCCAGCAAGCCACGGATGATCTCGACCGCCGGCGCCTCGCGCATGTCGTCGGTGTTCGGCTTGAAAGCCAGTCCCCAGATCGCGCAGGTGACCCCGGTCAGGTCCTCGCCCAGCAGGCCGACAAGGCGCGAGACCAGCAGGCGCTTCTGATCCGCGTTGACCGCCTCGACAGCCTCAAGGACCCTCATCGACAGGCCCTGTTCGTGACCTGTAGCGACCAGCGCCTTCACATCCTTCGGGAAGCAGGACCCGCCATAACCGACGCCGGCGAACAGGAACTTGGACCCGATGCGAGGATCCGCACCCATGCCCGCCCGAACCCGATCAACATCGGCCCCGATCCGGTCGCACAACCCTGCGATCTCGTTCATGAAAGAAATGCGCGTAGCCAGCATTGCGTTGCTGGCGTACTTGGTCATCTCGGACGACCTGACATCCATGAACAGGATCGGGTTGCCTGTGCGGACAAATGTTCCATAAACCTCGGACAGCAGGTCAACAGCCCGATCGGAATCCGTACCGCAAACGATTCGGTCAGGCTTCATCATGTCGTGAACCGCATCGCCTTCCTTCAGGAACTCGGGGTTGCTGGCAACGTCGAATGGATGATCAGTAGCCTTGGCAAGGCACGCACGTACCCTGTCGCACGTGCCTACCGGCACCGTCGATTTGACCACCACCAGCCGATACCCGTCCATGCTGGAAGCGATGGTACTGGCACACGCAAGCACGTGCTGGAGGTCGGCAGATCCGTCCTCCTGCGGGGGCGTGCCTACGGCAATGAAAATGACGGTGGCCTCGCGAACCAACGCAGGGATGTCGGTCGTAAATGACAGGCGCCCCTTGTCGCGATTACGAAGCACTACGTCGTCCAGGCCGGGTTCGTAGATCGGGATCCCGCCCGAGTTCAGCAGGTCGATCTTGCGGGCGTCGATGTCACCGCACACCACGTGGTTGCCGCTCTCGGCCAGGCCGGCACCCAGCACCAACCCGACGTACCCGGTCCCGATCACACCGACCTTCATGATCGACTCCATCGACAGGACGTCGGCCTCCAGCAACGATCGCTTGGCCGCCTGATCCCGGCACTTTCAATGACAACCACGGTTTCATCGCCCGTTTGTGAACACAACGTCAGGCCGATGCTTCCTGGTCCCCGCCATTCCGAGCCACCCGCCCAACCTCGAGAGTAATCACGCGAGTACGCGTCCGGTCAAGAACTCGGAACTCAAGACCGGCAAACTCGACGCGCTCGTCCTTGTGGGGAACATGACCGGCCAGAGTCATTACCAACCCGCCAACGGTCTCGTAAACGTCCTGCTCGGCAAGTTCCACTTTGAACAGGTCGGCAATCTCCTCGATCGCCACCTTTGCCTGCACGGTGTATCGGCCGGGTTCGATTTCCTTGATCTGGGCTTCAGCCTTTTCATGTTCGTCGTATATCTCGCCGACGATCTCTTCCAGCACGTCCTCGATGGTAACGATGCCAGCGGTGCCGCCGAACTCGTCCAGCACGACCGCCATCTGAACGTGTTCCCGCTGGAATTCCTTCAGCAGTTCGCCGATCTGCTTGGTGCCTGGCGCAAACAACGTCCGGCGCCCCTGGGCCATCCGGCGCAACGAGAATGCCTCGGTGCCACGGCTGCCTAGGTGGCGCAATAAATCCTTGACTGTCAGGATCCCGACGACCGAATCAAGATCCTCCTCGTACACCGGGTAGCGCGAGTACTGATGCTCGCCCACGACCTTCAAGACCTCTTCCAGCGAGGTATCGATCTCGAAACCCACAACGTCGGTCCGAGGGATCAGAATCTCGCGGGTCATGGTGTCAGAGAACTCGATTATCGAGGTCAGCAGTTCCTGTTTTTCGGTCGGCATCGACCCCTGGGCTGTGCCCAGGCGGATCATCGATTCGATCTCCTCCTCGGTGACCGGGCTGCCGCCGGTACCTACCGAACCACCGGCAGCGGCAATGAGGCGAGCGCCGATGCGCTCCAGCAACCACGAAATCGGCTGAACTACCCAGCACAGCATGGAGGTCAGTGGAAACAGGGGAACCAGCACTCGCGCGTTGTGCTTGGCATACGTCTTCGGGGCGACTTCGCCCAGCAGGACCAGCAGGAAGGTCATCACACCGACGGAAAGGGCGACGCTCCAGCCCGCAGCGCCGATGATGCCGCGGGACTCCAGGAACTCGGCCGCCAGACTGGTGGCCATCGAAGAAGCCAGGATATTGATTACATTGTTGGCGACAAGGATGGCGGCGATGACCTTGTTCGGCTTGTGCCGCCATTGCTCAAGCAGGCGACTCTTGCGGCGCTCCTCGTCGAGAATCTGGTGGATGCCACCCGGCCCAAGGGCCAGCAACGCGGTCTCGGTAGCCGAGACAAGACCCGACAAGCCGATAAGGGTCAAGATGACGAATATCTGGAAACCGTACGGACCCACGCGGGCTGCAACCTCCGGATACGCGCATCAAGACTAGCAGAGTGCTGGCAAAAGGGTTAACGAACTGCATCATTCAGCGCTTGCCAGCAAGCGTCGTGCAGCAGAGGCCTGAACGCTTGTATCCCGATCCGAGCACGTTCTGGGTGAACGCGGTTCGTCAGCAGAACCACAAGATTGCCGGTCCCAGGGTCCATCCAGAACGAAGTCCCTGTAAAGCCCAGATGCCCCACGGTGCCGGTCGGGGCAAGGTCACCAGCCATCGAACCATGTGGTGACGGAGTATCAAGGCCAATCCGACGAGTGGAACCTGGCGGAGTAGCCTCGCATGACAGCGCGCGTCGGGCCAGCGCCGGCAAAAGAAAACGCTGATCGCCCAGCCAGGCGTCGCGCAGCGCAAGGCAGATCCTGGCAACCTCCCCTGCCGTCGAAAAAAGGCCGGCATGACCCGAAACGCCTCCCAGGACCCAGGCGTTGTCGTCGTGAACCTCGCCCTGAAGGCAGCGTCGGCGGGTCGGGCAGATTTCGGTCGCCGCGATCCTCGACTGCGGAACCGGGGCCACCTCGGCCTGGCCGGACACGTGCCGAACGAAGAACGTCTGGCGAAGGCCCAGAGGTAAGGCGACACGCTGGGCGAACAGCCTGTCTAAGGTGGTCCCACCAGCCGCCTCGGCCAGGGCGGCCAGAAGGATGAACCCAGGGTCACTGTAAGTGCAGACGGAACCCGGGTTGGATGCGGCCGGGAGGCTGGCAATACGGGACAAGACCCAATCCCGCGCCTGCGTTGTCCCAGCGACGATCTCTCCCTGCGCGGCCAAAAGTTCGGCCGCAAACGGATACCAGGCCGGCATGCCCGAGACGTGCGCCAACAGCTGGATAGTGGTCACCGTCTCCCACGAAGTGCCTCGAACAACCGGCAATCTGGCGCCGATTGAACCGTCGAGATCCAGGTGCCCCGATGCGCCCAGCGACAGCAGAACGGGAAGCGTAGCCAGCGGCTTCGTAAGAGATGCCAGGTCGAATACCGTGTCCGGCTGGACCGACGCAACCACGACAGGATGCCCCGGTAAGGCAGTCACATCGTGGAACGCCGTCGTCCCCGCCGAACCCAGGAATGCCTGCTGCCCATTACGCCAGCATCCAAGCACCGCACCGGAAAAAACTGACCCCACGCCGGCGGCCAGAATCTCCCTTACCTTTTCGAAAGAATCAGGCATTCGAATCCTCGTAAGGGTCCTCAATCACACGAAGGATGCCTTGATCCGCATCAAGTTCGGCGCGAACACCCTCGGGAACCGGGTGCAGGCGGGTGCCGTGTCCCGCAGGAAAACCGGTGACGACAGGTCGCCCGATCGCCCGTGCGAAAAGCTGCAGAACCGCTTCCAGTTGGGCATTCTCGGCGGCTGGGACACCAAGATCCCCAATTACAACGCCAGCTATCCCGGCCGCCTCGACAGCCAACGCAATCTGTGTCAGCAACCGGTCCAGCCGATAGACCGGCTCGCCGACGTCCTCCAGCAGGAGGATTGAACCGGCCAGCTTCGGCGCGAACCGCGTTCCCATCATCGCCCCAAGCAGCGACAGGTTTGCTGCAACCATCCTCCCGGCAGCCCGACCGGATGCGACCGGCCGCAGGCCATCCCAGCTGAAGTTCGTCTGGCGATGCAGACCCATCAGCGCATTGCGGGTGCGATCCTTGGATTCCTGGTCAAGCTGCGAAAGCGTGGTGACATTGGCCCCATGAAACGTCACCAGGTCACCGACGCCCATGAAATGCAGATGAAGGGCCGTCAGATCGGAAAATCCCAGGAACAGCCTGGCCGGCAAGCTTGCGCCCCTACCGACCAACGAATCCAGCAATCGCATCGCACCATAGCCACCGCGGGCCGCAATCACGCCATCAACGCCTTCACTGGTAAAGGCCTCGACCAGTTCGTTGGCCCGCGCCTCGTCCGAGCCCGCAAGATATCCGTGCCTGTCGAACAGACGAGGTTCCCACCGTGGCACCAGCCCCCATCCCTCAAGCACCTGAACGCCAACGGCAAAACGGTCGGCCGGCACCGGGCCGCTGGTCGCCGCCAGTCGCACTATCGAACCCGGGACCATGGGACGCGGCTTGCGCATGAACATCTCCGGTGAACCCAGGGGATTATAGGACGCCTTGAACGCGAACTGGCGACTGCGGCAGTCGAAGACTAGAATGGGACGTCGAGGAGGTCCGATGAGCCTGACGATTTTGCAGAAGAGTGACCTGTCAAAGCCGCGCAAGAACCCGAAAATTGCGCTGGTGCTGGCGGGCGGCGCCATCTCGGGCGGTACGTTCAAGTTGGGCGGCCTGATCGCCTTGAACCGTTTCATCCGGAACCGAAAGGTAACCGAGTTCGACATCTATGTCTGCCTGTCGGCGGGTGCCTTCATCGGATGCTTCCTGGCAGGAGGCGTGCCTCCGGACGAGATGTTGAAAGCCCTGAACGGAACGTCGACTCGCTTCAACCAGTTCAAGTTCTACGATTTCTACTGGCCAGCATTCGGCGAGTTCGCTGACCGCGCGGGACGTCTGGGCAAGGATGCGGTTCGCGTCTGGCCGCGCGTCATCAAGGCGGCGATCAGCCACGTTTCGGCAAACCGCGAGGTAATCGGGAAACGGATCGCCGAAGCACTGCTGCATCCCAGCTATGGGTCGGCCGAGAAGGTCATCGGCCCGTTCGTGTCCGAACTGCTGAACGCCACTCCCCTGCCCCACGCCGGCACGTATGTTCCGTCGGGCATTTTCGACAATTCCAGAATCGAACGCTATGTCCGCGAGAACCTGGCGCTGAGCGGGATTCCCAACGACTTCCGGATGCTTCATCGCGAGCGCAACAGCGCCCTGTACATCGTCGCCACCAACCTGAACACTGCAAAAGGCGTCGTCTTCGGATACGACGCCGATCCAACGGCCTCCATCTCCCAGGCTGTCCAGGCCTCGACCGCAATCCCTGGGTTTTACGTCCCGCCAAGGATCCACGGCGAGGACTACCTGGACGCCATGGTCCGCAAGACGGCCAACGCCAGCCTGGCGGTGAACCGGGGCGCCGACCTGATCATCATCTACAACCCGTTCAGGCCGTTCATGAACCGAAACCGATATCAACTGGTTCCAACCGCCTCCAGCCTGTCCGACCTTGGCCTGGGCACGGTCCTGAACCAGACGGTCCGGACCATGGTTCACACGCGCCTGACTGCAGGTTTGAAGAAGCTGCGGCTGGATCCATCTTTCAAAGGCGATGTCATCCTGATCGAGCCTACCGAGACCGACGCGCAGTTCTTCTCGATAAATCCGCTGGCTTTCTGGAACAGAAACGAGGCAGCGACCAACGGGTTCAACTCGGTCCGCCAGGATCTCGAACGCAATTTCGGCGAGGTTTCGCGCATTCTGGAGGCGTACGGGCTTGACTGCGACCTGGACGCCATCGGAAATTCGCTGGACGACGAGCAACCCGGATCTACCGCCGCAGCAAGACCGCGGCCTGCAGCCACCACACCCAAGGAGGCAGGCGCACCGTCACGCCTGCGAATCATCCGCTAGAAAACGTTGTCGCCATCGACATCCTGCCAGACTGGCACTCGACTGGACCAAAAGCCCCTGGAGTTCTAGAATACCGCCGATGAAACGCAGGACGACAATCCTGATCTCGTGTCTGCTGGGTGCCTTGCTGGTCCCGGCGGCGGCCTGCGGCCCGTCATCCGAAGAAAAGGCCGTTCGCGCTGCCTTCCAGAATTTCCTGGAGGGCCTGGATCGAGCGGATCCCAACCAACTGTGGGCGCTGGCCGACGACGAAACGCATGTGTTCTTCGACGAACTGGCACGTGAAACCCGCGAGGGCATCGCCGATATCGACGCTCACTGGCCCGAGGCGGCCCGACCTGCCGCACGACGGGCGATTGCCGGTGATTTCGTCGGGGCGAACACAACCGGCGCCACACTGTTCGGGCACTTTCTGGACCCGCGACGCCTGCAGGCCCCGCAGGATCCCTCGGCCCGCAACATTGTCAGGGTCGAAATGTCGGGGGCCAAGGCAACCCTGGTTCTGGAGTCGGGTGAAACCCTGGAGTTGATGTCCGACGCAGCAGGGGCCTGGCGTACTGCGATCTTTCTGGCCCCTGCCAAGGAGCTGCCGTGGGTTGGGACACTGCGTGAGAATCTGGCAACCGTGCACGCAAACGCCACCATTCTTGGAGGCGCCGATAACGACGCTGCCCACAAGAAGGAAGGCGCGAACACCCCCTGACTCTGACCAATGATTTTCTGCGGAAGTACAAAGGCTGGAAAAGCCACGCCGAATTTCGTGGTGACAATCTATATCGAGCAGGAACACTCGGCGCCGACCCCACCCATGCGCACAACCTTTTCCCTGGCGCCGGCAGGACTGGGGTCCTGGTCCAGCCGACAAACGTCCTCGCCGAATGCACGCTTGAGTTCCTCGATGTGCTTCTGTTCGACGACCAGACGCCCCTGGACACAATAGACGCCATAGTCAGGACGAGGGTTCTGGGAGGCAGCGCCGAGGGGCATCGATGCCACCGCGAACGCCGCTAACACAATTCCACGCAGGAACCGGTTCATTGTCGGCCTTGTTGCGAATAGGAACTCGCGGCGTCGGGAAAAAACCCGGCACCCCACATGGCGGCGCAGTGTGCCACCAAGCCGATCGACTGTCAATCGCCAGGAAACCCCCGGGGCAGGCGAGGCCTATAATTGCGCGGAAATATGGGCCGAGACAAGAGTTACCGGCCAGCCAATGGAGACAGACTCCTTGATGCCGTCGCCGTCAACGTCCAGATCAGGCTTCAGGTCGATGTTCAAATACAGCAGCACGATTTCCCGGCTTAAAGGGTACGGGAACTGGTTCAGAGGAATAGCCGCAACGCCGTCCAGAATCGATTGCGCCTTGATAGCCCCTCCAAGCGCGCCCGCGCCCGAGGTGACGTGTCCGTTGGTCAGGGTGACGGTGGCCTGCAACTTGGCCCACTGTAAGGTCAGCGGCAACAATCGCGGACCGAAAACCAGGAACACCGGGAAATCATAGTCCTTGCCGCCAGCCACCAGCTTTGATCCCGTCAGCTTGGCATTGTCCAGCGCATGAACCGGCTCGCACACCGGCTGCAATTCGTCCAGGGGGATGTTGTAGTTGCACCCCGCAACCGTCGGGTCGCACGAGACAGGCGCCGCCCGCTCGCCCCAGTACAGATTGACGCGGAACGTACCGCTTGTCGGGGTCGGAATTTCCGCCTCGACCAGCAGGGCAAGTGTCCCGGCCGCATTCGCAGCGACTATCTGCGGGTTGAACAGCCATGCCAAAGGAGCAAACGCGTTGTCGATCCCGCTGACGCACTTTCCCTTGGGCGCGCACGTCAATTCCAGGCCGTCGACGTCGACGCCCTGGCCCGGATTGCCCGACTGCCCAAGCGACAGTTTTCCAGCCTTTACGGACGGATCCTCGAAATTCGGCACTCCCAGGCATTTCCCGGAAACGCACATGTCGTCGGAGGTGCAGGGTTCTCCGTCATCGCAATCCAGGCTGTTCGGCGGGTAGTAGCAGCCGGTGTTCGTATCGCACAGGTTGTCGGTACAGAGGTTGAAGTCATTGCACGTAATCGGCTTGCCAACGCACTTCGTGTTGTAGCACGTGTCCGGGGCAGTGCACACATTGCCGTCGTCGCAACTTCCGGTAACCGGCGTGTGCAGGCATCCGACCTTCGTGTCGCACCGGTCGGAGGTACATACGTTGGCATCATTGCATTGCAGCGCCGTGCCGCCTCCGCAAAGCCCCTCACTGGAGCACTTCTCGCCCAGGGTGCACGCATTCCCGTCGTCGCACTCTCCCCCGATGTTCGGCACAGAATGGCACATCCCGTCAGAGCCGCACGCATCGATGGTGCAGGCGTTCCCGTCGGAACACGGGGCACCCTCATCTGCCACGTAGGTGCATTGGCCGGTCTGGTCGCAAGAGTCGATGGTGCACAAATTGTGATCGTCGCAATTCACGTACTCCGTGCTGACGCACACGCCTTCCTGGCAAGCCGACGCCCTACTGCAAGGGTCCGAGTGCAGGCAGATACTGCCGGAAGTCGGAGTGTGCAGGCATCCGACCGAGGGAAGGCAGTTGTCGGCAGTGCATTCGTTGTGGTCGTTGCAGTCGGTCCTGCCAAGCGACCCATCCGGTGGCGCGCAGAAACCTGTAAGGCAGGTCTCGCCAGTGGTGCAAGCGTTACCGTCGTCACAAGCGCCGCTGGTGGCATCGTGGCGGCAGCCGAAAACCTCATCACACCGGTCCAGAGTGCACGGGTTGGGATCGCTGCATGGGTTCGGCCTGCCCTGGCAACTCCCGTCCACGCAGGCCATTCCAATGACGCACGGAAGGTCGAAGCACGGATTCTGGGCCGGCACGTAGGGCGTGAAAACACAGCCGATTACGTTGTCGCATGTATCGAGAGTACAGGGAATCTGGTCATCGCACGTTCTTTCATAGCCGACGCAGACGGGATCGGTCTGCCCGACCGGCCTGGTGCAGTAGTCGTTCACGGTACACTCGTTCCCGTCGTCGCAATCGATTCCAGCCATCGCCTGATGCAGACAACCTCCACTCGGGCCGTCGAAGCACGAATCAACCGTGCAGGGGTCCTCGTCATCACAAGCGATTCTTGCACCTATACACTCCCCGTCAACGCAGACGTCATTCTCGGTGCAGACATTGCTGTCGGTACAGGGAAGGGTATTGGGAACGATCTGGCACCCCAGCGCAGGATCGCACGATGCCGTCATGCAGAAGTTGCTGGTGCTGCACGAGATCTGGGTGCCGACGCATTGCCGGTTCCTGCACTGGTCGTTATAGGTGCATGCATCGTGGTCGTCGCATTCGCTGTCGTAGTTGGTGTAGACGCATCCGACCCCGGGGTCGCAGCGATCCAGCGTGCAGATGTTGTCATCCTCGCAATCGGTCGGAACCCCAGCAACGCATTTGCCCGTTTCATCGCACGAATCGCCTGTCGTGCACAGGTCGCCGTCGTCGCACGGCAAATCGCCTCCCGATGGCGAAAACGCAACGATCGACTTCGAAGGCACACAGAACAGGCAGTCGTTCTGCGGCGACGGCTGCAAGGTGAACCAGCACTGGCCATCGATCAGGCAAAAGTCCGGCTGCAGGACCGGAACACACTCGCCGGTCTCGGGATCGCGTTGTTCGCGGGTGCAGACCAGCCCGTCGTCGGGACACGGGACACACGCAGGCCCGACGCACGAATCCACCCCTGTGGAATCGGAGTCCTGACCGTCCCCCGGGGCAACTTCCACGATATCGCCGCCTTCGACTTCCGACGACACGTCGAGACGCAGGATGTCACGGGTGGGTTCATCGGTCTGTTCAAGATCCGAGGCGACCATGCCGTCGTCCGCGCCATCGTCGTACACGACCTGCGAGTCAATCCCGGCGTCGCCAGTGGCTCCTTTGCCCCCGCCGCAAGCGGCCAGCCCGACGCAGACCGCCACAAACACCATGATGCCCAACAGACTCTTCATGGGTCGCCCCGTTTGCGGACCGTGGGGATTGTACCTGAAAGCTGCGGATCAATCTGCCCCGACCGACTGCCTCAACCGATCGGCTTGTTCGACACCCTTTACGCGACGCAGGGCGCGCAGGATGCCATCCAACTGTTTCTGGTCCTCGACCTGCAACACCATGCGGATCTCGGTCTGGCTGTCGGGCAAGGTCCGCATCATGATCGACGCGATGTTCGCCTTCCGATCGCCTATCTCCTTTGTAGCCTTGGCCAGCACACCCGGCTCGTCCACGCAGAACAGTGACACCGGCACCCCGAAGACGCCGCCGGTCGCGCGCACCCAGTGCGCATCCAGCATGCGCTCGCGGTCCAGGCCACCCACCGACGGGCACGAACGAACGTGAATAGTCACCCCGCGCCCGCGCGTCACGAAGGCCACAATGTCGTCCCCTGGAATCGGATTGCAGCACTTCCCAAGGTGCAGCAGCATGTCCTCGACGCCGTCCACCGCAATGCCTTCGGAACGATGCTTGAAGATCTCGCGCAGATGAGCGGGGTCACGCTCGATGAACTCGGGTTCGGGCAGCGCGGCAGCCAGGTCCGGAACCAGCAGTTCCGCCACATCCGATGCCTTGATTCGTCCCGATGCGATCCCGTGAACGACGTCATCCGGCCCGCCGCACTTGAAGTGCGACAGCACCTTGCGCTCGTCCTCCCCGCCGTCGAACAGCTTCTTCAGGTTCGTGCCGGCCCGCCTGAGTTCCTTTTCCAGCATCTGCCGGCCGATCTCCTGGGCGTGGGCTCGCTCCTCGGCCTGGAAGAACTGGCGAACCCGGTTCAGCGCCTTTGACGTCTTCAGGAATGCCATCCAGTCCCGCTTGGGCTGGCCGTTCTTTGACGTCATGATCTCGACCAGGTCGCCCGAGTGCAACGCCGTGCCCAGCGGCACCAGCCGACTGTTCACCCGCGCCCCGACGCACGTATGGCCCACCTCGGTGTGGATGTCGTAAGCAAAGTCCAGCGCGGTAGCACCGACTGGAAGGACGCGCAGGTCCCCTTTCGGGGTGAACGCAAATATCTCGTCCACGAACAAGGTGCCCTGGACAGATTCCATGAACTCGCCGGGATTGCGGGCCTCCTTGGCCCAGTCAATCAACTGCTTCACCCAGTTGAACCGCTCCTGGTCCTTCATCTGGACCGCGCCGCCCTCCTTGTAGGTCCAGTGGGCGGCAATGCCGGATTCCGCCACCCGGTGCATCTCGAACGTACGGACCTGAATCTCCATGGGCTCGCCACGCGGCCCGAATACCGAGGTGTGAAGGCTGCGGTACCCGTTAGCCTTGGGGACGTTTATGAAGTCCTTGAACCTTGCCGGTATTGGCGTCCACAAATTGTGAACGTGGCCCAGCACCTGCCAGCAATCGGCAACCTCCTTGCAGATCACCCTGAACGCCACGAAATCATAGACGTGGTCCAGGTCGATGGCCTGCGCCCACATCTTCCGGAAAATGCCGTAGAGATTCTTCGGGCGCCCGTAAACCTCGAAATTCTTCAGTCCGGCACGGGCGAGGGTCGCCGTTATCGTATCAACGACGTCGCGAATGAAGTCCGCGCGCTCGTTCAGGCGCAGTTCAGACTGTTCCTTCAGGGACGCATAGTCCTCTGGGTTCAGCAGCCGGAAAGCGACATCCTCCAGTTCGGTGCGGATCCACGATATTCCCAGGCGCTCGGCCAAGGGCGAGTAGATTCGAAGCGTTTCCTCCGAGATTTCGCGCTGGCGTTCGACGGGCAGATATTCCAGGTCCCTCATGTCGTGCAGACGGTCGGCCAGCTTGACCAGCAGAACCCGGATGTCGCGCGACATCGCGACCAGCATCTTCTTGAAGTTCTCGGCCTGGCTTTCCTGGCGGGAGGTGAACTGATAGCGCTGCAGTTTTCTGACGCCCTCGACAATAACGGCAATCTCGCGACCGAAGGCATCTTCCAGCGCCTTGCCGCGACCTGGGTCGTCGGCACCGGCGTCGTGCAGCAGGGCGGCACACAAACTGGCAACGTCCAGCCTCAATGTCGCGACGATGTCGGCAACCCCAAGCGCATGCTGGATGTTGGAGATTCCGGAAAGGCGCACCTGCCCGCCATGCGCAGCATCGGCCCAGTCGTGGGCACGACGCAGTACATCCAGGTTCGCGCCCGGATTGTAGGCTTCCACCTTGCGAATCAGATCATCGATGGTGACAACCACGAGGTCTCCCGCACGAAGCCGTGTTCAATTATGTGGATGGTAGGGGGCTGCGGGAAGGGGCGCTGCGTTATGTATTTTTCCGGACTCCATCTGCAGGACGCGGGAGGACAGTCTTTCTGCCTGCGCCATGTCGTGGGTTGCAAGAACAAGCGTAGTCGAACCAGGCAGCGCCTCGCGCAGCAGGGATTCAACCCTTGCGGCAGCGGCCTGGTCGAGGTGGGCCGTGGGCTCGTCCAGGAACAGCAGCACCGGTTCCAGCACCAGCGCTCGGGCCAGCGCCACCAGGCGCCTTTCTCCACCTGACAGATGGGCAGCATCCCGCCGCGCCAGGCCGCCAAGTCCCAGGCGATCAAGCCAGGCGGCGCAACGCTTCCGACCTTCCGCATTTTTCACACCACGATAGGAAAGCCCCGCAAGGATGTTTTCTTCCACCGAGGTTGCGAACAGGCAGGGTTCCTGCTGGACGAAGGCCATCCGGCGACGCATCTCCAGGGCACCTGGTGCGCGCCCCGAATGGAAATGCCTGCCCGACATCGTGACAACACCGGACGAAAGATCGACCAGCCCCGCTGCGGCCCGCAGCAACGTGGTCTTGCCGGCGCCGATGGGCCCGGTAACGCCCACGCGCTGGCCGGCATCGATCGTGAGGGACGGCACGTCCAGCAACCGGCACGTGCCGTGGGTGACACTGACGCCGTCCAGGTGCAGCAGGGCGTCGATCATCCATGCACCCTTCTGGCCGGCTGGAGGACAGCCACCAGGGCATTCACCCCCAGGGCGACAGCCAGCAGCACCATCCCCAAGGCAAGTCCAACCGCGAACTCGCCCTTGCCGGTTTCGAAGGCGACCCCTGTCGCCAGATTGCGCGTTTCGAAACGCAGGTTGCCACCCAGCATCATCGAGACGCCGACCTCGGCAAAGACGCGCCCGAATGCAGCCGCACCTGCAGCCACCAATCCCCCGCGACATTCCCGGACCACGGTCCAACGAGCCTGCCATGGCGTGGCGCCCAGTGACCAGGCGGTTGGCCGCAGGCGTGGATCCGCCTGCTGCAATGCGGCAATGGCCAGCGCCGCGACGATCGGAAGGGCAAGAACCGTCTGCCCGATGACCATCGCACCGCGCGTGTACAACAGTTCCGCCCCGCCCAGCGGGCCGCTGCGGCTTAGAAGCCCGTAGATCACCAGGCCAACCACGACCGTCGGCAGGGCCATCATGGCGTTCAAGACCGTTACCAGGGCGCGCTTGCCGCGGAACCGCGAAAGGGCCACGGTCGCTCCCAGGGGAAGCCCCAGAAGGATCGCCACAATCGTGGCCACGCCCGATACCGACAGCGATACACGTGCCGCGTCCCAAACCTCAGGGTCAAGAGTGACCAGGCGAATCACAGCCTGCTGAAGCGCTTCGACGATCATGGAACTCCCGGCGTGGCAGAAGGCTCTGACGAAGGAATGGCATCTGGAACGAACAACCTCTGGCCGTTCTTCGCGAATTCCCCGATGCGCCGCTGCCCCTCGGGCGAGACCAGCCAATCCAGCAGAACCGCCGCCTCGACCACGTGTGCAGCAGGATGGCGATATGGGTTGACGGCGATTCCGCTGTACCGGTTCACCAGTCGCGAATCGCCCTCGACCAGCACGTCCAGCGCCAGCTTGCCACGCGCGGTCTGAAAGGTCGATCTATCGGTCAACGTCGTTGCCTTGCGTTCGGAAGCGATCACCAGCGTCTGCAATTGGCCCTGCCCGGCTTCGATGTACCATGGACCGGCAGGCGTCAGGCCTGCCGCTTTCCACAGACGCTTCTCGGCCCGATGCGTGCCTGATTCATCGCCGCGCGAAACAAACGGCATCGCTCTCGTGGCGATGGCTTGCAGCGCCTGGACGGCATCACGACTGCCCCGCAACCCGATCGGGTCGTCTGGCGGACCCACCAGAATGAAATCGTTGTGCATCAATGGCCGGCGGGCCAGGCCGAAACCGGCTGCCACAAACGCCTCCTCGGACTCGGGGTCGTGCACCAGCACCGCATCCACGTCGCCGTTCTCGGCCAGCTTCAGCGCCTGCCCGGTGCCCACCGCCAGTACCTTGACCGAGATGCCGGTTGCCTTCTCGAACGCTGGCAGCAGGTCGCCCAGAAGCCCGGTCTGTTCGACCGACGTGGTCGTTGCCAGGCGCATCGTGCGCGGCTGCTGGTCCGTGGAACCGCCGCCGCGCCCACACCCCGCAGCGACCAGGACACTGGCTAACAGGAAAACTGGGACCCATGGTTTTCTCAAGTGCTTCACTCTTCTACCAGCCGATGATTGTGCTGAGCAACACCGCATCGTCATCCAGATCTTTCTGGGTAGGATCCTGCGTGCGCCTGACAACGTAGTCCAGGTGGACCCTCAGATACCGATCGTAGATCCACTGGATGCCGGTCGTCACCACATGGCTCCGTATGGTAAACGCTGATTCGTCCGCCACGGTATCGTATCGATCGTAACGCACCCCCAGTTCCAGGTGCTGGCTATCGTCCCAGGTACCTGCCAGAAGCCGGATCAACGGGTCCAGGCGCCAGATCAAGCGCACCTCACCGCCGAAGAATTTGTAGTCACGCTTGCTGTTCGCATCGTAGTCGTCGTTGATGAAGCCCTGTCCAACCATCCCGTGCGCCCGCAGTCCTGTCTTGGGAATCTCGAATCCCGCATCGACCGACCACGTCAACCGGTTCAGGTCCAGCACGGTCCGCCCGCTGTTGAAGACCACGTTATCATGGCGGTTATAGCTGACGTGGGCGCCTACCCTGGCCACCCCGAAAAGGTCCAGAAGGTCGACTCGCAAGCCGTAGAAGAACTGGGCCTTGTTCGACACCAGGTACTCGCGCTCGGTCGCGCCGCCGATGAATAGGTTGGCGCCAAGGCCGTTGCTGACCATGGCCAGATAGCGCAGGGTCCCGATCTTGATGTCGATGTCGCCGCACAGGCCCAGGCCCACGTCGCGCCGCCAGGAACGGTTCCCGTAGAACAGGGACGAGGCGTAAGTGGTCCTGGACAGCGCGTAATCTGCCAGTGCCTGCTGGATCTGGGGCCTCGACGAAAAATCGAGGTCGCGATCGCCAACCAGGTTTTCCCAGCCGCTGGGGATCCGGAACTGGCCCAGACGCACGGCCAGCCACTTGCCGAAACGCCACTCCCCGTACGCGTCCAGCAACGCAGGCCCCTTCTCGAGCCGCAGTTCAAGGACCAGGCCCAGCTTGTCCTTCAGGAAGCTTCCTGCCAGACGGATGCGCGCCTGGTCGATCGCAAAGCCGGTGGCCGACCCTTCGGACTTGTCACCCTGGGGCTGCTGCACCAGGCCGGACACCTCCTCCATCTGCTCGTACAGGGTGATCCTGACACCCGCGTAGGCCGTCACGTCAACGCCAGGCGTGACCTCGACGGCCCACGCGGGCCAGGATCCCAGCAGTACGAACAGGGGGGCAATTCGAAGGACGAACTTCATCGAGCAGTGACTCCGTGGCCGTAGACCATCACACTCTGGGAGTCGATGAACGCCCATCCGCCATAGCGGTAGTCGAAGTCCTCGACACCGGCGGGCAGCGGATTCACCCGGATCGCCACGACGCCGCGGACCATGTCGCCGGCGTTATGGTCCTTGGCGGCATCGTAGTCGTTGCCGTCGTTGCAGTCGGTCGGCGAGAACTTCGAACCTCTGTCGGGCTTGCCGGGCGTCGACTGCGGCACGACCAGGCGCAGCGGGCCTTCGCCGTTGATCTTGCCCAGCACCGGGTCAAGGATTGACACGTCCATGGGCAACCCTTCTCGCAGGTAGGCCAGCAGCAGCCAGGCGTCGCCCGCAATGGCAGCCCCATCGACAAGGCCCGTTGGCAGCGTGTCCGGGTACTCTACAAAACCGCACTCGGTGCCAAGGGTGGCAGGGGCCAAACCGGCGTAAAAGACCTGGGCCGGGTAGACGGTCTTAACCTCGTCGGCATTCAGGTCGATCATGAAGCCGTCGGGAGCAAGGACCGTGACGCCCTCGAAAACTGGGTCTGTCAGGTCCACCCCGGCCGCAACCAGCAGGTCGGCCAGCTTTACTCCGCCATAGCTGGCATACGTGTCGTACTGCTGCTTGTTGGAGTTAGCCAGCAGGAATTCGGTGTGGGCAGGCATGGCCTTCAAGTCGGCCAGGGTGAAGGTTCGGGAAGGTGCCGAGGGCTGGCCCGGCTTGCTGCCGGCATCGCCCGGATACCGCAGCGCCTCGATTTCGACCTTGTTGGAAGCGCCATCGCCGTCGCTGTCGGCGGCCTCGATTGACTGCAGAGCGGCCCGCGACTGGCCTGCGGCAAGGTAGGCTGCGCCGTATGGGTTCAACGTATCGGCGTACGTGGTCGGCCCCGGCTCGTTCAACGTCGTGTCGGGGTGAATGATCAGGTGGCAATGGTCGCAAGCGTTCTTGAACAGGGTTTTCGTCTGGCCCTGCGACGTGTACGTAAACTCGCGTCCGCCGTGGCAGGTCTGGCAGTCGTCAAGACGCGTGCCTTGAGTCTTCCCGTACACGTTTACGAAGAAGGTCATGTCCTGGTCATTCTCGTGACCTTTGTATGCACGCGACGAAGTCAACATCTCCCCGCCATCATCCGCCGCGCAACCCCACGTCGCACCAACCAGGCCAGCCAGCAAAACCAACCGAACTGCATGTATCCCTTTGCTACTGCGCATCACAAGTAACCTCCTATACTTCCGGCCTCTTGCCGAAAAGATCCAAGAACTCCGAACACTCGGCTTCCAGAAACACATTGAACTGCTGAACCACGGCGTGGAATCGACGAATCGCTTCATGGCCCGCCGCCGTCAGCCTGGTTCCACCCCCGCCCTTGCCACCGACGACCCGCTCGACCAGCGGTTGCCTGCTGTGCTGGTTCATGTCCTCCAGCAGTTCCCATGCATGCCGGTAGGCAATTCCCATGGACCGCGCCGCCAGCGAAATGGATCCGCTGTCGCGAACGCACTCCAGCAGATCGATACGCTTCCAGGACAGCAGAGTCTGGCCATCGCACTCGATCCACAAACGTCCAGCCAGGCGAAGCCCCGAGGCAGCGCATGAAGCCCAACCATCCCCATCAACGTGCTTTCGATTCCGGTGATAAGCCATGGTTGCGCCTGCCGCGTCCGTTATTCCCGCTAGGGAATAGCGCAGGCGAAGAATCCTGTCAACGCCTCAATGTGGATTCAAATAGGCTGGTGACCACCGCCCCAGATCATTGGGAAGATGTGCAACAGAGCTGGCCACAGGGCGTCAAGCGATTCCTGCACGCCCTTAGTGGACCCTGGCAGCGTCACGATCAGTGTCGTCCCTGCGACACCCGCCAGGCCGCGGGACAGCACGGCACGCGGGGTCCGCAGATAGCCGTGGACGCGCATTGCTTCGGTGATACCGGGCACCTCGCGATCGATTACCCGACGGACCGCCTCGACGGTCAGGTCCCTGGGACCCAGGCCGGTGCCACCCGTCGTAAAAACCAGATCCACTTTGTCCGCAACCAGCCGCCGCAACTGGGCTTCAACAAGATCAGGATCGTCGGGCAGCACGATTGGATCTCCCACCAGGACCCCAGCCTCGACCATGCGCTGGCCGATGGACTGGCCCGATCCGTCCTTGCGCGTCCCGCCCGCGACCGAATCTGACACCACGAGGATCGCCCCGCGCAGGGGCCGATCAAACTCCTCGTGAAAGTCGGACTTGCCCCCCTTTTTCTTCTTCAGGCACGTCTGGCCGATAACCAGCCCTTCGTCAACAGGCTTCAGCATGTCGTAGATCGTGAGGGCAGCCACCATGGCCCCGCACAGCGCCTCCATCTCGACGCCGGTCCGATCCACGGCGGTCACTCGACAAGTGATGTCAACCCGGTCCTGCGTCACGTCGAACTGAACGTCCACGTGGTCGATGCGAACCGGATGGCAGTACGGCACGATACGGCTGGTGTCCTTGGCTGCCATCACGGCCGCGACCCGTGCCACTGGCAGAGGGTCCCCCTTGGGCCCCTCGCCTGCCTGAACCATCGCCGCGGTGGCGGGCGACATTGTCACCGACGAGGTGGCCGTCGCCATCCTCAGTGTCGTCGGCTTCCTGCTGACGTCTCGCATGGACCCTCCGGGTTTTTCCTAACCAGGTTGAATCGGACGGACGAATCGTACACCGCGCTGCAATCGTGGTATCTTTTTTTCGCGTGAATGTCCCCGGGAGAAAAGACATGCTGGTGCGCTGGTTGAAGGGCATTGTTCTGATGACGGCCTGGATTATTGCTGCCGGGTGTGGTGGAGCAACCGCTGAACAGGACGCCTTCGCGCACACGGATGGCGTCGTGTTCGATATCGTTCATTCCGAGGTTGACGCGCAGCACCAGGACGGGGCAGATATTCCGGCAGGCGCCGACCACGCAGCGTCCGACCAGGCGGCGCCTGACCCGGCAAGCGACACGACAAGCGACCCTGCCGACGATCCATCCTTAGACTCGTTTGTGGATGCCTCGCTTGATCCGGCGACGGACGTGACTGACGAACCGTTGCCTGACGCGGCACTGGCAGATCCAGGCATCGACACCTCGCACACCGAGCCGGGTCTGACCCTTCCCCGGGCGATATACGCACATACTTCCAGCGAACTGTTCGTCTGGGACGCAAGCACGAATCCCCCGATAAAGATCGGGAACTTTGTATTCCCGAACGACGGCCTGGACCACACCATGACCGACATGGCCATCGATTACGACGGCCACCTGTACGGCGTGACGTTCGGCGGGCTGTACCATTGCATGGCGGACACCGCGAGGTGCCTGAACATGGCGTCGTTCAACGAACAGTTCAACGGCATGACGATCGTGCCGGAAGGGACCATCCAGTCTGGCAAAGAGACGATCATCGCGATCTCGAACGCAGGTGGCTGGTACAGGGTCGAGGTTGTGGGTGCCAAGGCGGTCCTGACGCATCAGGGGAACTATGGCAGCGGGTACACTTCTGCCGGAGACGCATACTCGATTCGTGACCATGGAACCTGGGCCGCGGTGAATGGCAGCGGCGGCGGGACGTTGCTGGTGACTGTCGAGCCAGTCAGCGGCAAGGCGCTGCAGGAACTGGGCACGATCCCTGGCGAAAACATCTACGGCCTGGCCGGGTATGCCGACAAGGTCTACGCGTTCGATTCGTCGGGAACCATCTACATCGGCGACGTGTCAGGCGCCGCCACCTTCCAGCCGTACGTCACCACCAGCCACACCTGGTACGGAGCAGCAGTCAGCACCAGGGATCCCTGAGTACCGGTGGCTGAATGCGGTCCTGATGCCGGAACGTCTTGTCACCGGCCCTTGCGACGCTTTTTGCGAGATGCATTGGGGTGAAACGCCGTCTTGGGCCGCGCCGCAAGTGCCAGGTCCAGACGCCGCCGATCCAGATCCACTCGCAGGATGCGCACGGCCACCGGGTCGCCCAGACGCAGGCGGTCGCCGGATCTGAAACTTGTCGCCAGACACCTCTCTGGATCCGAAGTCCAGTCTGGGCCAAGCTCGTCAAGCCGCAGGAACCCTTCCACCAGGTAGCGCGTGGACTGGACGAACAGGCCTGGCCCGATGACTCCCGTGATAACGCCGTCCAGTTGCTGGCCAAGGCGCCCGGCAAACAGTTGCAGAACCAGCAGGGTCCTCAGATCCTTTTCGGCCGACTCGGCACGGCGCTCGGTCATCGTGCAGTGCCCGGCAACTTCAGTCAGCGTCGCCTGGTCCACGGCCCGCGGGTCCAGCCGCCCGCGCAGGTGTGCGTCCAGCAGACGATGAATGGTCAGATCCGGATAGCGACGGATCGGGCTGGTAAAGTGGCAATAATGCTCGCTGGCCAGCGCAAAGTGCCCGATGGCAGCAACGCCGTACTCGGCCCGCTTCATGGTCTTCAGCACGGCAAGATTGACCGCATACGCCTGCGGTCGCCCCTTCACGGCTTCCAGGATGTCCTGCAGTGAATGAAGGCCGCCGCGGCGCCCCATGCGAATCCCCAGCACACCCAGAAAACTCGACAGGCTGCGAGCTGCGTCGGTTGCACCCTCAGGGTGGATCCTGCGAATGGCCGGGACCTTCAGCGAGTACAGCAGGCGGGCGACGGCCTCGTTCGCCTCGATCATGAACATCTCGATCAGCGTGTGCGTGAAACTGGCGTCCGGCGGGGTCGCATCGGTCACCCGGCCATCGGGGGACAGGACCAGGTCCACCTCGGGAAGGTCCAGGTGCAGCATACCCTGCACCCGACGGCGGGCCTGAATGGCCAGGGCCAGACGTTCCATTTCAACCAGATCGGTAACGACTTGATGCGGATGGCCTGCGCCATTTCCGTCCAGCACGGCCTGGGCCTGGCGGTAGGTCAGGCGACGGGCTGACTTGATGATGCCGTTTGCGAAACGCGCGCCAAGGATGTCCCCCGCGCGATCGAAATCCATGAAGACGCTCTTGACCCACCTGGGCTGGCCTTCCTGCAGCGAACATACGCCGTTCGAAAGAACCTCCGGCAGCATTGGAATGACGCGACGCGGGAAGTAGACGCTGTTCCCGCGCAGGGAAGCCTGAAGATCCAGGGCCGACCCGGCCGGCACAAAGGCGGCGACGTCGGCAATGTGTACGGACAGCGTCCAGCCATCACCGGCAGGCTGGATGCCGATTGCGTCGTCGTAGTCCCGGGCGTCGTCCGGATCGATGGTGAACACGTTCAGGCCAGTGAAGTCTTCGCGGTCTTGAAGTCCGCCATCGAAGGACGCCACCTGGGCACGAGCCTCCTCAAGCACGGCGCTGGTGAAGGCCTCAGGCAGCCCGAACTCCCGAATGATGGCCCGCGTTTCAACGTCCACCGGCCCTGCGGCGCCAAGGTTCTCGATGATCACTCCATGAGCAGGTTCGTCGCCCTGCGGATAGCGGACGATCTCGACTACGACCTTGACCCCAGCCTGATCCGCTGGCTTCACATCGTCGATCAGGACAGGGCTGGCCGCCGCACGGCCCTGGGGAATAACCACCCAACGGCCATCCGGTTTTTCCAGGCGTCCGACGACCTGGCTGGTGCCTCGACCAAGTATTTCAACCACGCGACCCGCGACGCCACCTTCGCGATGCCCGCGACCGACGATCTGGACGGCCACCCGATCTCCCGTCATCGAGTCAAGGGTCTCACCGGCGCCAATGTAAACGTCGCTATCGGCGACGGCACCGTCGGGAGTCACGAACCCGCAGCCGCGTGGGCCGGAATGAAAGGTCCCGTCGACACGAACTGGCATGGAAGGCTGACTGGATCGCTTCATCAGGGCAAAGCCATGTGGATTCGCACCAGTTCGGTAACAGTGCGGGCGATGGGCACCAGATCGGCAAAATCGACCCGGTCCAGGGTGTCGTATTCGTCCAGCAGATAATACGGACAACCGATCCACGAGATGACCGGCACGCCCGATTCAGCCACGTATCCCGACGCATCCGAGGTGGGCACTGGCGCCAGAAGGTCTGATGGGATCGCGGCGGTGCGCCGGGGCGGAAATGCTGTCAGCGCCCGGACGACCGACGCTATCGTCGTCGGTTCCCGGGACGTGAACATCACCGTCAGCGCCGGGCGCCCCGTTTCTGCATATCCCTGGTTGGTACCGACCACCTCCTTGCCCCCCAGATGTTCCAGGGTGATCAGGATGCGCGCCCGCTTCATCAGGTCGGGGTGCGACCTGGCAAAACCGTGGGCACCCAGCGACCCGTGAAAATGACCGGCGTCAGCCACGAACACCATGGTCCTCGGTCTGCGTTCCCGGGGCACCCGCGACCAGGCCCAGGCCTGGGCCAGCACCTGGGCAACGCCGGCCCCGTCCTCGACCGCGCCCTTGAACGGGCTGTCGTGGTGCGATGTAACCAGGATCACCTCGTCCGACTGCCCAGGCAGCACGCCCCAGACGTTGCGCATCGTCCCGGGCTGGATGCTTCCCTCCAGGGTCAACGTAGCCAGGGCTCCGGCACGCGCCTGCCGCTGCAGAACAATCCCGTCCTCGCGTCCGATCCACATGGCCGGAACGGGCTTCAGGATCCCGTCGTAGGGGCCGTAGTGGGTGTTGGAATTGCCAGGCTGGTCGCGGAGGATCAGGCACACGCCCAGCGCGCCGCGACGAACCGCCTGCCAGAAAACGTCGGTGGCTGGGGCCTCCTCGGGCGAGGTTGCTCCCCCGATGAAGTTCTGGCGCACGAAATTCAGGTACTGAGACGTGGTCAGCGAGATCTGGCCGTCGGGATCGGACACGTGATAGCAGGCCTTCATGGCACGCATCATCAGGCCAGTGGGCATCCTGGGGAACGGCACGTCCGCAACGGCGATCCTTCCCTTCACATCCACGCGTTCAAAATCTCGCGACGTCCCCGTTCCCACCCAGACCAGGGGGGCACGCAGCCCGCCGGACGGCGTGAAGGCCGTGTGAACCACCGGGAAGCAGGGCACGGCCCGCCCGGCAACGATCAACTCGCCCCGGTCAGCGGTCCAGACCGGGATCGGAATCGGATCCAGCCTGACATCCTCCAGGCCGATTTCCCGGAAGCGTTGGGCCACCCAATCCTCGGCACGCTGCCCCTGGGGCGTCCCCGGGCGGCGATGAGGCGTCTGGCAGAGGTCCCGAATCCAGGATTCCAGCATCCCCGGGTCGGGCAGGGGGATATCGCCCGCCAGGATTGGAAGCTGTGGGGCAAGTCTGCGGGCGGCAAAGCGGTCCAGCCAGATCCGTGGCAGGCGCCGCATGATGTCCGTCAAGGCACGAGAAGTCTTGACTGACGAGGTGTTCTCCCATCGGCGCGTTTCCGGCATGCACCCTCCGATTCGCAATCGTGGCCTGTAAGGACTTCCTAGCCCTTCCGGCTTCCGACGTCAACAGCGTGAATCCCTGTTCCGGGACGGCAAACCCGATGGATTGACCCGAGTTGAATGTAGTATCATCCGGCCGCGACAAGGTTCTGGAGGTCCCATGGCAACCCGGTTTGCAGGCTATGCTGGCAGGATCCTCGACGTCGATCTCGGGACACGCACCTGGTGTCTGTACCCGATACCCGAAGACGCCTTCGAAAAGTTCATTGGAGGCAAGGCGCTGGCTGCCCGTATCTTGTGGGACCTGATCGAGCCTGGCATAGACCCCCTGTCGCCTGCCAACGTGATGGTTTTCACGACGGGTCCACTGACCGGCAGTGGCGCGCCTGCAGCAAGCCGCTTCAACTGTTCGTCCAAGAACGTCCTGACCGGCGGGATCATATCGTCGAACTGCGGTGGGGATTTCGGATTGCACCTCAAGCGTGCCGGGTACGACGGTCTGATCGTGCGCGGCCGTGCCGACAAGCCAGCCTGGCTGGAGATCGACGAATACGGGGTCAGGTTCCTCGACGCACGGCACCTGTGGGGTTTGGATACCGAACAGGTTCAGCACGAACTCCCGAAGAACGTCGGCCATGTGGTAATCGGCCCCGCCGGTGAAAACCTGGTCAGATACGCGGCGATCCTGTCCGGCGAACGCGTCCTGGGACGGGGCGGCGTGGGCGCGATCATGGGTTCCAAAAACCTGAAGGTAATCACCGCCACAGGCGCTCTGCGCATGCGGTTTCACGATTCCAAGGGTTTCGAGAAGTCCATCCGGAAGTGGATTGGGACACTTCAGAAGCATTCGCTAACTGGACGGCAGCTGCCCAGCTATGGCACCGCCGCGATGGTCACCGGCACGAACGCCACGAACACGCTGCCAACGCACAACTTCCAGCGGGGCAACTGGGAACACGCCCCCGAGATCAGCGGCGAACTGATGGCGGAACGGGATCTGGTCATGAACGACGGGTGCACATCATGCCCGATTCGTTGCGGGCGCATGGTCGAACACGCCAGCAGGCACATGAAGGGCCCCGAGTTCGAGACGGTAGGGATGTTCGGCTCGAACATCGAGAACCGCGACCTCAGGCGCATCTATGACTGGAACCGGCTTTGCGACCTGCTGGGCATGGACACCATCAGCCTGGGTTCCACGATTGCCGCTGCGATGGAACTGAAGGAACGGGGACTGATGCCCGATCTGCCAGTGTCGTTCGGCGACAGCCAGGCAATGGATCAGCTGCTGCACGATATCGCATGGCGGCGAGGGATTGGCGATGTGATGGCCGAGGGGTCGATGCGCATGACGGCGCGGTACGGCGCTCCCGAGGTCGCCATGCACTCCAAAGGCATGGAGTTCGCGGCGTACGAGCCGCGCGGCGCGGTGGGGCACGGGCTGGGATATGCGACATCAAACCGCGGCGGCTGCCACATCAATGGCGGCTATCTGATATTTTTCGAGGCGCTGGGCCCGGTGAACATCGACCCACAAACCCCGCTGGCCAAGCCGGCTTTGGCGATCTTCCAGCAGAACACCTTCGAGGCGGTCGCGGCATCCGGGGGATGTATCTTCCCGACCTACGCGATTCTGCCCGACATGCCGGCCTGGGCGGCGAATCCCCACGGCACTGGAGCGCGGATCTTCGGCGAGGTCTTGAAGATGTCGCGCTGCCTGCTGGGCGGCCAGGGACGCATGTCCCCGAAGAGCCTGTCGTTCCACCTGCCGCTGATCCCGCACACGAAGGCCATAGAAACGCTGACTGGAATGAAGATCCGCCTGGGGTCCTTCACCGCCGTCGGCGAACGCGGCTTTACCCTGGAACGCCTGTTCAACCTGCGCGAGGGTCTGACCGCCGAGGACGACTCGCTGCCCAAGCGCCTGACGGACGAGCCCCAGCGCAAGGACCGCGCGGACTCGGTTGTGCCCTTGAAGGAGATGCTGCCCGTCTACTACGAGGTCCGCGACTGGGACGAATTCGGCGTTCCAAGGCCGCGACTGGTCGAGAAGCTGGGCATGCCCTACGCCGGGTCGGTCGTCGATGCGCTGAACGCGGACTCCCTGGTGTTCAAGCCGCGGCGGACCGCCCTGTTCGCCAACGAAGCGCTGGTGCTGAAGGACGTCCTGGCTTCGGCCCGCCAGTGGGCGCAGCAGGCCGAAGGGACTCGCGAGGCACTGAAGGCAGCCTTCAACCGCCAGCGAGCAATCGACCAGGCGATTCGAATCAGGCAGTCGACGTTCAAGGTCGACCAGGACAGATGCCAGCAGTGCGGCTTGTGCTTCAAGGCATGCCCGGTCGATGCGATCGTGTGGGCCGAGGGGTCAAAGGCCGCCATCGTGCAGGAAAAATGCATCCGCTGCGGCAAGTGCTGGATCGCCTGCCCGCCGCACTACGACGCGGTCGTCCTTGATCGGACCAGCGCCGAACTGGACAGGTCCGGGATCGCCTACCGTGTCATTGACGAAAAGTGCGAGCGCTGCGGCATCTGCTTCAAGAAGTGCCCGGTAACCGCAATCACCTGGCAGAAAAAGGAACTGGCCTGGATCGACGACGATCTATGCGTGGCCTGCGGGCGCTGCAAGGAAGTCTGCCCGCCGAAGTGGGCGGCCATCGTGACCGAGGCCCGAGCGGTGGCGCCGTCGCCTGCGGCCCGGCCGACTGCAGGAGGTGACTTGTGATCAAGGTGAAATTGCTGACGCACCTGGGGCGGGCTGTCGGTGTTCAGGAAACCGAGATCGACGTTGAAACGGTCGGAAAACTGCTTTCGGCGCTGTCGAACCAGTTCGGCGCGCCGTTCGACGCCCAGGTGAAGACCTGCAAGATCCTCGTGAACGGCACCAACGTTGCGTTCCTCAAGGGCAAGGGAACCAAGCTGGCAGACGGGGACTTGGTTGTCCTTATGCCGCCGATGGCCGGGGGGTGACCGATGTTCGTGATCCTCGACAAATGTGACAGGTGCGGCTTCTGCATAGTCGAGTGCGCTCTGAATGCGATCGAGATGGGCAAGGTCATCAACCGCATCATCCCCGAGCGGTGCACGTCCTGCGGGGCCTGCGTACCCGTGTGCCCGCTGGGAGTGATTGTCGAACAGCCCTCGCAGGCAAATGACGCGCCAGCCGACGCCGCATCTGGTACTGCAACATGATTCGGCTAGCCGATGCTGAAAGGATCGTTTTCGAACATACCTACCGCACCGGGGAAGAGGAATGCGTGCTGGGCGATGCCGCGGGCCGCGTGCTGGCCCGGGATGTCCCTTCCGACCTGGACTTCCCGCCCTTCGACAAGGCTTCGATGGACGGGTTCGCGTGCCGCGCCGAGGACCTGGGCCAGGCGCTTACGGTCGTCGAGACGCTGCCAGCCGGGACCATGCCGACCTGCCGGATAGGTCCTGGCCAGTGCGCGCGAATCATGACGGGAGCATGCGTCCCCGAAGGCGCCGACACGATCTTCATGATCGAACAGTCCGAGACCATGGCGGATAAAACCGTCCGCTTTTCCGGAACGATGACACGGTCGAACCTGTGCCGCCGCGCCGAGGACGTAAGGGCCGGGGAGATTGTCCTGAATGCAGGAACGCGACTGGATCCGCGGCACATAGCGGTATTGGCTGCGGTGGGAGTGGCCAGGCCGCTGGTGACCGTGCGACCCAGAGTGGCGATCCTTGCAACAGGCGACGAACTGGTAGAACCCTGGGTAAAGCCAGGGCCGTCCCAGATTCGCAACTCGAACGGCTGGCAACTTGCGGCCCAGGTCACGCAGGCTGGTGGGGTGGCGACGTACTGCGGTATTGCCCGCGACGATCTTGAGGGTCTTCGACGCCGGTTTGGCGAGGCGGCAGCCACAAGCGACGTGGTAATCCTGTCGGGTGGCGTGTCGAAGGGCGACTTCGATCGGGTCCCTGAAATGCTGATGCACGAGGGGGTCAAAACGCTGTTCGACGGCATCGCGATCAAGCCCGGCAAGCCGACGACGTTCGGCATCCGCGACGACCTGGCAGTCTTCGGTCTGCCGGGTAACCCAGTTTCCACTTACGTGGTGTTCGAGATCCTGGTCAAACCGTTCCTGCTTGCGATGGCTGGCCACACGTTCATGCCGCGCTGGACCATGGCGCCACTGGCACGTGACGTCCGGCGCCGCAGCCTGGACCGCGACGAATGGATTCCGGTCAGGATCGACGCTGATGGAAGCGCCCAGACCATCGACTACCACGGCTCGGCAGACTTCGTGGCACTTGCGCGTGCCGATGGATTGACCCTGGTGCCAGCCGGCACGGACTTCCTGCCGGCAGGCACGAATATCCGGGTACGAACGCTGCCATCGTAGCCCAGTTGCAAATATTCGTCCGCAACCGCAGGCTGGCGCCAATTTCCGCTTGACAGCAAAAACGACCCTCGGTAACCTTCCCCCGTCATTTCAGGGCAGCCACCGGTTGCCCAGCTTGAAAATCTGCGGGAGTAACTCAGTGGTAGAGTGCGACCTTGCCAAGGTCGACGTCGCGAGTTCGAATCTCGTCTCCCGCTCCAAGTAACTGTTCGTACTTTATTCAGTTTTCAAAGAACAACTCGTAGCCAATTCACGCCGCTTTCTGCCGGTACCCCGTTTGGTCCCCCGTTTCCTCCTGCGGCTCCCTGACCCCCGATGATTCCTTTTCTGGCCGGCTGTCCCCTGGATTGGGCTTCGGCTGTTCGAAGGCTCGGTGAACGGCAGCGTTCTTCTCGAGCAGGTCGGGGAAGCTGTATTTGTCGGTCATCCGCGCGTCCGTGTGACCGGTCATGTTCCGGACCAGCACCCCGTCCTGGGCCGTGCGCCGAACCAGGTCGTTGAACGTGTGCCTCATCCCGTGGGGCGTGAACCGCCGGTCGAGACCCATTTTCTCGAGAACCTTCCGAATCGGCTTCGTCAGGATCGACCCACGCCGACAGGTCCCCCTCGTGGACGGGAAGATCCAGTCCTTGGGTCCCACCGGTCTGCCGGTCCTCACCAGGGTCTCCTTCTGCTCCTCCAGCGCAGCCATCGCCAGAGGGATCAGCGGGATCGTCCGAACGCTCTTCGGCGTCTTCGGGCCCTTGAGCTCCCCCTTGTACTGGGATCTGACGACACTGATGAAGTGAACCTCCCGGCCGCCCTCCCCGACCAGGCTGAGCTTGTCGCCCCACATCAACGCCGAAAGTTCACCCCAGCGAAGACCAGATGCCATGCCGAACTTAACCAGCGGGTAGAACTGGGGATAGAGTTCCTTCATCTTCGCCAGGAAGACATCCATCTCCTTCCAGGACAGGCTCTTCCGGTCCGCGTCGTAGGCGCCATCTTCCTGGCTGCCGGAGGGGTCGAGCGACCCGCTGACCTCCGGCAGCGCCTTGATCCGCAACGTCGGGTCCTGTTCGGTGAGGCCGCCAGCCACCGCGTCCTTGAGCATGTGGATCAGGACGCGAAGCCAGCCATTGATGGTCGTGTTGTCGTAGGCCTTACCATTCTTCGGGTTCACCTTCCGGGTCATCTCGACTCGCCAGTCCTCAACGTCCCCGCGTCGCACATCACGAAGCGGAATGCTTCCCAGCGACGGCAGGATGTGCTGCTCCAGCGCCACCAGATAGCGCTCCCGTGTCGACTGCGCCCAGTTAGGCAGGCCGCGCTCGTACCAGGACAGCGCGTAGTCCGAAACGGTCTCCCGGCTCTCTTTCTGCAGGCCGCCCCGCCTGAGCTCCTCCTGCATCTCCTGGCGAAGGTGCGCGAACTCGGCCTTCGCCGTCTTCAGCCCGACGCCCTTGATGGTCCGGGCGCGTTCCACTTCCTTTCCGGTACGCGGATCCGTTACCCGGGGACGGAGCAGGAACCCGCCCGGCACCTGGTAGATCCCGCGGTGCCCCGTGGGAGTCATCTTCGGCTTTCCCATGTCCAAGCTCCTTGCCGACACCGAGGAAGGTGTCGAGATCTGACCGCAAGTAGATGTCCGTAGTGCCGCGCCTGCCAACCGGCTTGAGGAGATTTCGAAACTTGAGCATCCGCACCCCCGCGGGGGTCTTGTACCGGAGATAGACAGCGGCCTCCGCCGTGGTCAGGTAGGGTGTCTCGTCCTCGCGGTACTTGGCAGCCTTCAGAAAAGCGTCCCGGCCAACAAGGCCGGTCTTCCCCTTCGTGGAACCGTCGAGCAGCGTGTGGGCCTCAACCCGCACCGTTGAGTCGCCCTGTCCGGGAAACATGGAGGGGCCGATTTCCAGACCGACACGGTCCACCTGGTCGACGTGTTCCACCGCATCCGAGATCTCCGTCGCATTGCAATCTGCATGGGTCTGAACCACAATGTTCTCGAGGTCATTGGGCTGCTGTCCGGGCATGGTCGTGCGACCGCCCTTCTTCTGCCCCCCTGTTTTCGCTCCTGTCGCCACGGTCGGTCTCGCACCAGCCTGGTATTCATTTAACATATGGAAATCGCAGGGCAAATAGTTGATTTACGCGCTTGTCGCAACTCAACGGTTGATTTTGGACGGGCCCCAAAATCAACCGAAATCAGTCGAACACGCTTAGGTTGGTCACGTCCGGGGGCGGCTGGATTGAAGCCTACTTTTCGGTACTGACTCTTTCGGATATGCGAAGGGCGCTACGCACTGCAGCCGTGAAGGCGTCACCCTCAAACCCGACGACGGGGGGCCATGATCCTGGATCTTGCGGCAACGTGGCGATTGCCGAGAGTGTCGAGAACAGTGTCGGAGGTTGCCCGAAGAGGTGCTTGATGACCGTGATGAAGTCCTTGGCGCCTGGATACCGCCGGCGTTCAACGGTCCTTCCCTGAAGGCCCCGGTGACCCCGATTTTCTTTGAGTTTGGCTTGGTCCGCCGCATGCGGAGACCATCCGCAAGCCTCCAGGGCGGCTTTGGCCTCGCTCAGGGTCCACCGGGGCTGGGGAACTGGTAGATCCGGTCGATCGACCGGATACTGACTGTCCGGGTATTCGCCATTCCTCAAGTACCGGGAGGCCAGCCTAGCGATGACGGTTTCCGGGTTTCGGTGACGGGGAGCGCCAGGCTGTTCTGGCTGCATCTTAGGTATCGTGGGGAGCACAGGCCCCCGGTGCCATTGCACCGGGTCGGCGGGGAAGGGGTCGGGGAAGGGGACCTGTGGTTCGCGCACTGCGTTGAACTCGGCTAGCAGAGCGACCAGCCGGAGGTAGTGTGCGCCTGCGTCGAAGAACATCTTTGAGCCCGGGGTCTGCTTGTAGATCGCAGTCTTCGCCAGTTCCACTTGCTGTGCCCAGTCCTCCAACCAGACGATCCGGTAGATGAGCGGGCGGTCGACGTGAAGTGCTTGAAGCAACGCCTTCAGTTCGGGATCCTCAAGGGGCCGTTCCTCGCGTCTAGTCTTCGGTCTAGGCTCTCTTGCCAGCCTTTTCCTGTCCATGGCCATACTGCGATGTCCCGCCCGAGAACGAGTAGGTCAGGGGCCGATCCGAATCGCATCGACTAGGATCTGGCCGACCTGCACTTCCCGGATCTTGTCCTGTACCGAGGCCAACCGCCAAGAAAAGGGACTATCCTCCGCACGCCCTCTTGAACCCACAATCCCCGCACGCCCACCCCCTCGTCCTGAAGAAGATTTGGGACTCAATCGCTCGGAGTACTGCGGTGATCGTCTCCAGGGCCTCGATCTCGTCGGCCCTCGTCCGGCTCAGCGGGATGTACTCCGTCGGCGTCCCCTTCCCCTTCAAGAGCAGGTTGAACGCGGTGGTTGCGCCGGCGAGCTGCAACGACTTCGCCGCGAACAGGTACGAACTCGGTTGGATGTCATGCCGCAGGCGGATGGCATCGAAGCGCCTTGCGGCGGTCTTGTGTTCCACCAGAACCACCCGCCCCTGGTGCTCGGCCACCAGGTCGATGGCCCCGATCAGGGGGATGTCCAGCACCTGGCCGGTCTCGGGGTCAGCGAGGTCCACCGCGAACGGCTGTTCGACGGCGATGACCCGGTCGGGCACGAAGCCCTTCTGGTGATAGTTGGCCAGCATCGCGATCCCCTGGCCCTTCACGGTCCCGGCGTCCTGGCCGTCATCGAACCGGATCGGGATGCTAGCGTCGGCCATCTCGACGTCCATCCGGTCGGCGAAGGCGGCCTGCAGTTCCTCGACCGGGGGCTTCTCCCCGGTGTCCCGGAGGCGCTCGTAGAACGTCTCCAACGCTGCGTGTACAGCGGAACCGAACGACAGGGCGATGGGTCGGTGCGAAGGCGGGACTCCGCGCACGTATTGAATTTCGTAGCGCTTCCCGCAGGTCTGGAACGCCTTGACCTGGGACACGGACGTGTGGAGCCCTTGCCGGAGTGCGGCCAGGGGCTCGGTGCGGATGATGGCATTCATCACGCGGCCTCCTGCTTGAGGGTCTCGATCAGAACACTGGCCTCGGCCCTCGTCAGGTACTCGGGCTTCTTCTTGAACTCGGCCAGGCACCGCGCTGCCAGCTTGTCCCGGGCGATACCGCGGTCACGAGCCAGGCTGATCGCGTAGTCCAGCTGCTTCCGCGTGATTCGGGTGCCGGCCTCGGCCGGGCCGGGGGCTTCGGGCTCGGGGATCGCCTGGGGCGTGATCGCCTCCGCGGTCGCAATCCCCATCCACCCCGCTGCGCGCGTCAGGGCGTCCAGGGTGGCGGCGTTCAGCCGGTGGACCAGCGTGCCCTTCTCGCTGGTGCCGCCGATGCCGATCCGGTGCTTGCCGTCGACCACGAGGTTCGCGAACACGATGGTCTCGTCGCCGACGACCTCGTGATGCACCAGATCGAAGGACCAGGTGTCGCCGAGGGCCTTGTCGATGGTCGCCACGAGGGCGGCGACGGGGTTCGGGGCGTCCGACGCGGGCATCTTCCCGGCATCGGGCGTCCGGGTGGTGCGAAGGCGGATGACGTTGGTCATGGGGATCTCCTTGGGTTTGGGGGTTGGGTTCGGACGGTGACCTTCAGCAGGAGGGTCCCGCCGGCTGGAATCCCGGGAGCCCCGTCCTCATGGAATGGGTCCCGGCCAAGACCTGATTCGTCAGATGTGGCGGTCCAGCCACCGGAACTGGATGGCCTCGCTGACGTGAACGACGCGCATGTCGTCATTGCCATCGAGGTCGGCGATGGTGCGGGCGACCCGCAGGACGGCGTCGATGGACTTTGGCGACAGGCCCAGGCGCTCCTGGGCGGCCTCCAGCAGGCGCGTGGCCTCGGGCGGCAGCGATGCCTTCGCGGTGGTGTCCCGACGTCGGGACAGTTCTTCGTCCCGGGATCGACGGTGCTCCCGGGCCTGGGTGACGCGCATGCGTGCGATCTCCGACGTCTCCCCGCCGCCGGGCCGGGCGAGATCACGGAAGGGCACGGCGGGGACCTCAACGTGGATGTCGCACCAGTTGATCATGGCCTTGACCCGACTACGGTGGGCGACCACCGCCTTCGGGGAGCACGATCAGCGGAGCCTGGAATCCCCGATGGGATACCATGGGGACCTGATGGCGCGGAGGAGGACCGGGTGGCTGGAAAGAAGGTTCATGTTGGAGGAGCAGGTCGCAACGGACAGTCCCGTCGTCGCGAGCTGGCTCTGCAGCCTGAGGTGCAACAGGCGTTGCTCGCGAACTATCGCTCGATGGATAGACCCCGCGAGTCTCTGATCCTCCTCCACGTGGGCGAAGACTCGTTCCGATCCTTCGGGGTGCCTGAAGATGAGATCAGCGAGGCGAGACGCAGCATCCCATCTTCGCAACAGGTGATGCGCCTCGATATCGTGGATCGCCGGGCTTATTCCTCACTTCTCAAGGGACCTGACGAGGAGGTCGGGCTCGCCATTGTCCAGTACGACGGGCCCTTCTGCCCCGTGGTTGTCGTCGGGTTCGGCGGGCGCTCCGTGTGGCTACCCTCGAAGTCACTACCGGCCACCAAGTGGAATTGATCAGATGAGGTCGGTAGAGGTTCCTGCTCTGACTTACCCGAACTCCACGTCGCCCCGTGCCTGCTCCCGGATGCTGGCGAAGCCCCCGCTGGCGACGATGACGTGGTCCAGCACCTTGATGTCCAGCGTCCGGGCGGCTTCCAGGAGCCGTTGCGTGAACCGCACGTCCTCGGGACTCGGGGTCGGGTCCCCGGAGGGGTGGTTGTGGACCAGGATCACGCGTGAAACGGACTCCTTGGACAGCAGCGTGAACACCTGCCGCGGGGTCAGGTTCACGCCGGACTCCCAGCCCCGGGCTACGACCCACTCGCCGAGTACGCGGTTCCGGGCGTTCACGCTGATCGCCACGAACTGCTCGACGGTCTCGGACTTCAGGCGGTGGCAACGGGCGGCGACGTCCGCCGCCGTCATCAGGGGCTGCCCGGCGTCCACCGCGACCTGCGCGCGGGCGCCCAGTTCGATGGCGGCCAGGAGCCGGTGGGCCCGGGTCGGGTTCATCCCGGGGACCCGTGCCAGCTCCGTCGCGCGGCGGGATGCCAGGCCGCGGGGAGTGCCGATCTGCTCGAGCAGGGTGCGCGCCGTCGACTCCGCAGGTGCACCGGACGAGCCGCCGATGACCAGGGCCAGTAGTTCGGTGTCCGACATGCACCCCGCCCCGAAGGCGAGCAGACGCTCCTTCACTTCGTTCACGACGACCTCCATGTTGGTGTTGGGGATGACCGGGACGCGGGACGCCGGCCACGAACACCGGCAGCGATGCGATCGGCTGGATCACGAAGAGGGTGGATTCCGGCGACCGCGGTCGCCGGGCATTGGTGTCGTCAGATCTCCACTTCCCGCCAGCGGATCCTGCCCCGCTGAGGTACATCGAGCAGACCGATCACGGGCGTCGTATCGTGCACGCCGCCGGTGCGGCCCATCAGATAGACCGGCTGCCCGCCAGTGAGTTCCCACTCGTACGGGTCGCCCAAGTTGTTGTGAATGTGCCCGCAGACGATCGCCTCGACCTCGGCACCGTCCACGAGCCTCTGCAGCCGGCGCAGATCCGTCTTCGCGAACCCTCCCGCATACCCGTCCAGCGCTTTGATGGTGCTGATTCGACCCTCGAGCGGGGCGTTGTGCATCGCCAGTACGTGCCGGACACCCTCGCCGAGTCCGGAGAGCAACCCGATGTCGGCCGTGTCGACGCGACCGTTCGTCGAATCCGCCGTGTTGGTTTCGGTCGTGTCGATGCAGGAAAGACGCACGTGCCCGAGCAACTTGGTCGTCGGGAAGAGGTTGTACTCGCCGAACCGGTCGTCCTCGTCGACGAGCTCTCCGGCCCAGTGGCAGAAGAGTTCGTACATCTGCTGAGCATCTTGCAGGATGATGTTCATGCCTTCGATGAAGCGGTCGGACCGGTGGGCCGTGTGGAAGATGTCGTGGTTGCCGACCACCAGGGTCAGCCGGTCTCGATGCCAGGCGCCGCGCCGGCGCAGGTAGGTGCGCACAACGCCCTGGTCCCGCGCCATGGCCGTCGAGCAGTCGAACACGTCGCCGACGACCACGATGTGGTTGGCACCTTCGGCCTGGGCAGCCCTGAAAGCAGCCTTCGCCAGTTCCCAGGACTGGGGGTCGGCGTCGCAGTCGATGTGCAGATCGGAAAGAACAGCCAGACGAAGGGGCTTGCTGGGCATCCGTGCCTCCAGGGTGGATTGTGGGTCGCTTACGCCTCCCATACAACCAGGATCGTCAGCGCGATCGTCCGGTGATGGCAGGAAGCATCGGGACGCGGGACGCCGGCCGGGTGCACCGGCGCCCCGGTCCCGGGGGCTACTCGTCGAACAGGGCCTGGATCAAGGTCAGGAACAGCATGACCAGGATCTTCTCCATCGGCATCACCTCCTTCCCCCCGCCCGCTTCCACTCCCACGGGAAGGTGGTGACCGTTCGGCGAGTAGCCTGCGTGGTTCAGACGATCAGGTCGTTGCCGGTGTTCGCAGCCAGCAGCGCGGAAAGCCTGGGGCCCGTCCGCGAGGAAGGTTCACTAGGTCCGCCCGGTGCGAAGTGAACGCACGTATTCCGCGAGGCTCTGGCCCGGTTCACGATCGTCACGATCCGGATGTGCACGAGTCCGGATTCGAGTGCTGGCGGGTTTCGTGCTCTGTGTCCCCGACGTCCGCCACTCATTCACGGCGACCCACCACCGGTCCACACCCTCGGCGCGCCACCGGTAGAAGGGCCGTCTTGGCATACCGTAGTTGACCCATGGACGGTCGATGTGTTCCGGCGTCTGCCGCATCATCTTGACGAGTGTCCTTGCGTCCACCCGCAGGTGGTGGCACGTCTCGGCGTGCGTCCACCATGCTGCGTCCGGCGGCGGCGCCCCCGCGGACTTGTCGTCCTGGTCCTTCTGCACCATCGTGGCCACCTCCCTGCCGGTACTGTTCACCGCAGACGCTTGAGCACCTCGGCGCGTGTCAGTTCTTTCTCGGCCTTGTATCTATGTGGGCGCCTCCCGCACGGGGTGGGCACCTCGGTCGCTGCGTCCCCGGGTGCTTGCAGAGCTGCCCAGGTGTCCTGTCGGGGCAGCAGCACGTCGAGCGCCCAGCGGCGTACCCGCCATTGGCGCCCGACCTTCGCGGCGCCCGGCACCCTGCCCTGACGGCACAACTGCGTGATGGTCTTCACCGGCAACTTCAAGACTGCTGCAGCCTCGCCCGGCGTCAGGACGTCGTCCGGATCGAGCGCCTCGTCTGGACAAGGTCTACCCAACGTCCACCTCCTTGTAGGTGCCGCACACAGGAAGCCTGGTGGACTCGGTCATCCCGCCGGTGGCACATCGTCGTGCCGCGCACCCACGGCCGCCCGGACCTTCTTCAGGGCGCGCCGGTGCCACCGGAAGACGGCCGACGTGCTGAGCCCCAGTTCCCGCGCCATCGACGACAGGGGCTCGTCGTCCGCCGCGCCGAACACCAGCACCTGCTCGGCCAGCGACAGTTCGTCCAGGATCGCGTCGCGGGTCTCGCGATACAGACAGTATGTCTCTGGCGATGGCCACGGGCCCTCCAGGTCGTCCGGCGGCGGTGGTGCTTCGTGGTTCAGTTCCGTCCAACGCTCCTTCAGCGCCCTCCACAGCGAGCCACGCACCCAATAGCCCGCGTACGTCTCCAGGGCACAGGGCCGAGTGGGGTCGTACTTCGCAATCGCTCGGACCAGCCCCACGGCACCTTCTTGCAGCATGTCGTCCTCGCTCCACCCGGCAGGCAGACCGTAGCGGCGCTCGAACCAGCGGGAGACCTTCTTGACCAGCACCATCAATTCGTCGAACGTCGGCATGGGCCGCAGCACCACGGCGCTGCTGGGGCGGGTGTCGAGGAGCGGCCGGATCGGAACCACTTTGTAGGGGCGGCCGCGCCGACGGCCTGGAGCCAGGCCGGGAAGGGGCTGCGGAATCGGCGCAGTACATGCGAGCATGCTCATCGAGACCTCCTTGTGGTCGGCGAAGGCCTTGGAGACGCAGGCTCCGGCCCATCCGGGCCTGCGATGTCGGGTACAGGCCCGGGGAAGGCACCCTGGGTGAGGCGGGACGCGGGTCACCGGCCAAGAGCACTGGTGGCCCGGTCCCGAACCTATCCACAGGTGGGGAGGTTCAGACGATGAGCCCCTGCCGGAAGTCCACGACCAGCTCCCGGCGGTACCGGCGCCCGGCCAGGTGGTTGCCGACCGTGGCGGCCAGGAATGCCGACAGCCCGGACGCGCAGTAGATCGTGCTGCGAGCCGTGCAGGGGGCACGGAACGCTTCGGTGGACGGGTACAGTTCCGCCTCGTAGGCCCGGCAGTCTTCCGGGTCCTGGGGGCGGATGGCGAACACCTTGCCGACCTCGGCGCCCATCCGGGCGTCCAGATACAGGTCCACCCGCCTGCACTTGCGGATGTGCCTCCAGATCGCGATCCGGGCGTCCATGGAGTCCACCGTGCAGACCACGATGCCCGACACCGGCTGGGCCAGGAACCGCTCATTGTGGGCGACGACGTTGCCGCCGAACGCCGCCAGTTGGTCGGCCAGCGCCTCGACCTTCGGGCGCCCCAGGTCGCACACCCGGAACCACTGGGGGCCCAGGTTCTCGACGGAAACGGTGTCGAAGTCGTACACCTCGACGGTGCCGACACCCATCTTCACCAGGGACAGCGCCGTGAAGGACCCCACGGCCCCGGCGCCGATGACCGTGATCCTGGCCGCCTGCAACTTCTCCCAGGGCAGGATGTCCCGCTGCCGGACGAACCCGGCCTCGGGCAGCACGACGACTTCCCGAACGCCGTCGGGTTCCGGGAATTTCAGCACGGCTTCACGCATGCCGGCCATTGGCCACCTCCCCAGGTTCGCCGTTGTCCACGAATGGGTCGATGAAGGAGTCGTCCCCCGTCGCCCGCATGTACTCGTCCACCGACATCTCGCCGCGGTAGACGGCGGCCTCCATCTCGTCCAGGTCCATCATCGCGAACGACCGCCGGTGCAGGCGGCTGCCGAACAGGTCGGGCTGTTCGTTGCTGGGGAGCCCTGACAACATGCTGCCCGGCAGGCCGATCCCCAGGGTCGAGAAGGCATGGACCTCGGTGACCTTGGCCATGAACTCCGCCTTGCAGGGCTCCTCCAAGCCCAGGTCGGGGACCCGGAGCTTCACCGGCACGTCGTCGATCACGAACCGGATCGGCTGGAACACGTCGATGCGGGCCTTGACGTCACCCTTCCGGTTGACGACCAGGGACACGATGTACGGATCGCCGCCCAGGCCTTCGATGCACTTGTCGTCCGTGCCGCTCCAGAACACGGCCATCTCGGCGTGGCTGTGGACCCACGCACGCAGCTGGCCCTCGATGCCGGCGGCCCCCAGGTCGAACAGCAGCCGGGCGATGTCCGCCTGATCCATGTCGGTCGAGGCCGCCGTGCAGGTCTGCCGCATCAGGAAGACGTCGGTGATGACCGGGCCGCCGTCGCCGTCCTCGACGAGGCCCAGCATCGAGACCTCGCCCTTGGCCATCCGGGTCCACGCCCACAGTTTCTCGTGGGCCGCCAGGTCGAGCCAGACCTGGGTGATCGCGCTGGTGTACTTCATCCTGGCCTCCTTCAAGCCGCCGGGGCCTCGGCCTCGGGCGCGTCCTCGTTCTCCTTGTCGTCGTGCGGATGATGTCTGCACGTCGTCTGCGGGCAGTCGCCGCAGCGATCCCCGTCATGGGCGTCATGACATTCCGAAAGGTCGCCGGCATAACTGCAGGAACTGGAGCACTCAGTGCAGACCCAGGGCTCGTTCTCGTGCTCCTCGCGGCACTGCTGGATGGCCGTGTCCCGGTATCCACAGTCCCCGCAGTCGATGCAGTCCTGCCGCTCGTGGTTTTCCCAGCAGCGGTGCTCGCAGCCATCCCGGTACGGGCAGTCGCTATCCGAGCAGACCACGCAGTCGTGGCTGGAACTGTTGTCGAAGCAGGCCTCGTGCTTGTCGTCGTCGTCCTGCCAGTCGGGGTTCCAGCGCATCAGGTCCACGTAGCCGTTGCCGTGGTTGTAGGACCGCAGGAACTCCAGAACCGTGCCGATCGCGCCGACCACGTCGCCGGCGCCCATCGTCTTCGCGATGATCGGGGCCATGTTGCCTAGGCAGGGCGTGCCGCCCGACGCGACGTGCGGGTGGGTGTACCCGTCGACCTTCGGGGCGCCAGGCAGCCCGGTGATGCGCACCGCGCTCTCGGCCAGGTTCAGTTCGACCCGGAACGGTCCGAGCACGTAGTCGTAGTCGTCGTGGTCGACCGTGATCTTGCCGGTCTCGAAGTCCACCTGGCCGTCGGTGCATCGCAGGTTGTGGATGGCGCCGGCAGCCAGGAGCTTGATCATCTCGCCATGTTCTTCGGCTGCCCGGCGGCGGTGCTGCATCCGGGTGGCGTCCTGGAAGCCGGACAGGGCTTCCCGGAGGCGTTCGTTGCGGGTGACGAGTCCCATGATCTCCCAGGTCTTCTCGTCGATGTTCCGGTCGTTCCTGGAGATCTCCTCCCGCCATTCGCGGGTGCTGCGGTCGAGGACGTCCAGCTTCATCCGCACGTACGTGTCGGCCTCGGATCGCCAGTCGTAGGCGCGGACGTTCTGCACGGCGAGGGTCAGGGCCTGGCCGAAGATCGTGTCGAACACCTGGTGGGCCAGGTTGACGGACGGGGCCGTCGGGTCGGGCGTGTCGGACGAAGGGGTGTCGGCCTGCTGGAACATGGATTCCAGGGACAGGCGCAGCACGATGCGGTTGCCGGCAACGCCACCGACCAGCACGTCGCCGACGCGGACCTCCTCATCCAGCAGCCCGCAGGCAGCAGCCAGCGGTCCGTTGTAGGCCATCGTGCCGCCGGACAGGGACAGGGAGAGGCCGCCGACCTCCCGTCCGCAGTACGCTACGATCTCGACCCGGGGCACGAACGGCGTGGACGACGGCGGGAAGTCCGTCGTCTCCCTGTACTCGACGGGGACCTGGAGCCGGGTGGCCTCGAACGATAGCAGCGCCTTGAGGCCCGGGTGGATCACGTTGTCGAACATGGTCTGGACCTCCTCGTTGTAGGGCGGCCCTGCCTGACCGCGATCGCGCACCCGCCCGGGATTCCCTTCACGCGCTGACGCGTGCATGCCCTTGTGCCGGAGAACCGGCTGCTGACAGGGCTGATGTGGGTGTCCGGGGTCGGGATGACGGGGAGCGGGGTCAGGCAGGGCGGTTCTGGGGGCCGGATGCTATCGGCCGCCCTCGACCTTCGGCACCAGGGTGACGATGTCGCCGTCGCCGAGGGCCGTGGACAGGCCGGCGCCCAGGCCGTTCACGGAAATCGCGTGGCCACCGTAAGGCACACCGGCCTTGTCCAGGACCTCCTGGACGGTCGAGCCGGGGTTGGCCTCGACTTCATGGGCGGACGAGCCGAGCTTCAGGACCTTGATCTTCATTGGGGACTCCTTGTGAAAATGGGAAACGGAGGGAACGGCCGTGGCCAGGGCTTCAGCGTGGGCGCGAATCCTGGCCCACTAGTCTTATGCCCATTCTGGAGGGTGTTATTGCAGTTGGGACAGCTACTTAGGTGGTTGCATCGGCTGCTTGGCAGGTCACGGTCTGGAAACAGCAATCGGTTGAGCCAATACACTTACGCCGGCACCATCGCCGCGATGACCTTGTCCGCCAGAGTCTTGGCCATGGCGACGATCTCCGTCTCGGTGGCCTCGGACGAGATGTCCAGCGGCAGTCCGATGCTGAATTCATCATCTTCCCGGACGATGTTCCCCGGGTAGGCGCCCTGGAGCCTGGACTGCATGGGTTTGTCGTCCCGCAACGTGACGATCGAGAGCTTTCGGAAGGTTCGACCCGGAGCGCTGCTAGGTCGTTGCGTCGAATGCGAAGCATTTCAGCAGGCGCTGGCCGATCGCCGCGCCTGCATCATGCGCGGCGATTTCGGTGTCGAAAGTCCACTCGAGGCCGATTCTCCCGTTCGCTGCGTGGGCGGGGGCGGGATTGAACTCGTCCTGAAGACGCTTCGAGAACAACGAGTCCTTGGACAAGTCCTCGATCCACAGGGGCGGCCCCCCCGAGCCCAGGAACGGGTCCGGACCAGCCCAGAGGCCCATCCAGACCGCGACCTTCGGCTTGCGGCCCTTGGCCTCGATGTAGATCCCGGCACAGAATTCGCTCTTCCCGTAGCCCTCGTCCGAGATTGACAGACCCTCGGACGTCTTGACCCGCTCATCCTGGTCGAGAATCTCGGTGGCGGCCACCAGAAAGGCCGCCGTGCGCTTGAGGAACCTTCCGACATCCTGGAGATCCTGAGTGTCCATCCCTCCTCCTACCTCTATTCCTCGTTGATCCTCTCTGCTGTCCGCGACGCGGATTTCACCGGGTCGCCGGATGCCAGAGCCACCGTTGCATGTGCCTGACGACGGACCGTGATGTCAAGCGTCTCGGCTTGTTCGAACGTGCCCACCTGGAGAGACACCATTCGCCGCTGGCTATCCTGGATCCGCGACCGGAGCTGCCCCAGGGGATCGCGGAAGGCCCGGAGGAACGGCCGTCCCATCCTCAGGTCCGAGCGCAGCCCGCCGACGAGGTACAACCAGAAACGCTCCCGGAATCGGCTCGCGGACTTCCACTCGTTCCAGGTCATCTCCACCCGCCGGGCCGCGTTTCCCGAGGACTTCAATTCGATCATTCGATCGACGAGATCGTCTCGCGCGGGGTCCACGACCAGGATGTCGAACCCCGGGTGCTCCAGGTCTATCCGCTCCTGCCCAAGCAGCGACAATGTCCGGCGGAACAGCTCGGAATCCCGGAGGGCTTCGCGAACCGCCTGCGGGGTCGACACATCAAAGACCCGTTCCTCCGAAGGAGCGACAGGCCCACCCCCGCTGCAATTCTGCGACCCTGCAACGTCGGCCCGCTGCAACCGCAACCGCTCGAAGCTCATCGCAATATACATCCCCAAGGCGTCCAGCGTCCCGAGGTCGGTCCGGCCTCCATAGGCCGAGTGGCCGTGCTCCCCCCCGTGCCGCGCCGTCCTGCCCGTCTGCGCATGATCGGAATCGTCGTTGCCGGGCAGGCGAAGGGAGATCGGGATGCCGTCCAGTAGTAGTTCTTCCGGAGAGAAGAGCGGTGTTCTTCGGGCAAGCGTCGATTCCTCGAGCGGCCGCATCGGAGCCGGTGCTGGCTCTTCATCGAAGGCCATCGCGCTGCGTGAAGGCGCAGGCGGCAGGCCTACCTCAGAGGGTTCCGGCGTTCCCCTGTCCTCCAGCAGGCTCCTCGCTTCGTGCAACTCCGCCTCTCCGATGCCGACGTCTCTGAGCAGCGCGCAGCGGTCGTCGTCTTCCGGCGTCAAGGCCAGCGCGAGGAAGGCCTCGAAGAAGGAGGGCGGCGGCAGGGCTTCGCAGAACGCCCGCGCCAGGGCCGCCGCCACCTGATGGGTGGCCGGAGGCCAGGGCTCGTCCGACCATCGCACAAAGGCGCTCGCCACGCGATCCGCCTCACGCTGCACGAAGGCCTCCCGCTCGGAGGAGGCCAGTTGAAGGGGCTGTCCGCGAAGGGAGCACAGCACCTCGATCCGTTCGACTGGCTCAAGGGCATCGACGAGTTGGCGGATGCGACGGGCGTCCACGCGGGCGGCCTTCTCATCGACCCGGCCCGCGCAGGCCCTTGCCAAGATGAACGGTGCCAGTCGTCGCAATCCGATCCGGAAGCGTTCCATGTCCGTGGGATCCAACGATGGATCCGCGGGAAGTGGATCCCATTCCAGTTCGTCCTCCAGCACCGGCATGCCGAACCAGTCCCTCAGGGTCGCCTTGAAGGAGGGGCGGGCCTCAACCACGAACGTCCATACCGGCTTCTCCATCTTCAGCCGGTCCCGGGTATCCGCCCGCTCCACGAAGTAGACCGACCGCGCCTGAAGGAAGCGGTACCGTCCAGCACCGTCGAAGGCCAGTACGGGAGCGTCCCCCAGGGGAACCAGCGCTCCAGAAGGCCGACCGGAACCGCCCCCGACCAGGAGTTCGACCAGGTTGCTGTATGCGGGCTTGGCGATCTCGCGCAGGTCGCGGCGCAGGTCCTCACCCGCGGTGCAGCGGGGTTCGAGCAGGAGGCGGAGATTCTCCAGAACCGCACGGGCGTCCTCGACGCCGAAGGTCAGGGGGTTCAACTCCTGTCGAATCCCGACCAGCGAACAGAACCCCCCGGCCTTCTTCTGGTCGCGAGGATCGATCTCCAGCGTCGGCAGGAGGTTCGCCCGCCCCGATCCGGCGTCCCATCCAAACCGGCGATCCACCTCCGGGCCCGGGAGCCACGTCTCCCCGGGACGCCGCGGGCCAAGGCGAGTCGGGCAGATCGGCGACTGATGGACCCGCCGTACCCAGAAATCGGGCCCCGCTTCGACAAGTCTCCCCTTGAAATCCTGCGCGGTCTTGGCTCCCTTGCGCGTGTGCCTTCCAGGAGGAAGCAGTGCAATGAGCGCCTGCGAGAAGCGCTCGAGGATCCTGTGGTTCAACTGGAGGTGATCGAAGAGGGTGCGCGCCACCGCCCCGGACGCATCGTTCGCGGCGGCCGCGAACAAAGGTATCGAGAACTCCAGGTCATGGATCCCGTAGAAGTGCGGCGTTTCCTCCCGGGGGCGACCCGACGCCTCCTCGGCCAGAGCGTCCCGGATCTGCCGGACGAATTCGTCCCATCGTTCGGACGGGATGTTCCGGAACGCCCAGCCGTCCGGACGATGCAGGCCGCCGGTTCCGAGCCATCCCGACGCACGATCCTCCACATCGTGAAAGTGCACGGGTCTCAGGACGGCGTTGACCCCCAGCCACAACATGAAGCTTCGCCACCGTGCAGGTTCCTCGGCGTCGAGATCTTCTCCCTCGCCTTCGAGATCCTGCACGTCCTCAACCTCGGCCCCATCCTCGTCCCGGGGGCGCAGGTAGCGGAAGCAGTCGAGTTGTCCGCCCAACTCCCGGGGAGATACGAGAAAAGGAATGTCGGGCAGGTTCTCGGCCCCTGACGCCCGGGCCGCCTTCAGCACCCGCTCGACCGATTCGTCGCCGATCCAATCCTCGCCGAAATAGACCCGGTACGCTGGCAGCCAGCGTACCGCTCCTTCCCCATCCGGACGGCAGGGCACGTCAAGGCGGCATAGTTGCCAGAACGCCTTGTTCGTACCGAGCCTCTGGTAGGGCAAGGGATTCCCCGGCTCGGAGGTCCCGCTGGCCAACTGGCAGATCGCGGACAGTTGCCCCAGCGTCCGCAGATCCTCGCGACTCACGTTCGTCCCCGTATCGTCCAGGCCCAGGGCACCGAGGACCGCGGATTGCATGACCACAGGGAACTTGAATTCCCGCATGTCAAAGATCGCGGTCCAGGCCCGCATCTGGCGTTGCAGCCGGGCATTTCGTACGGGTGCCGACAGGGTCCCCCAGAATATGTCGTGGGCCAGGAAGCACAGGTTCTTCAACGGAGGTTCCCCGGCCAGCGACCTGGGCGGATAGAAGCAGGCCAACCCCCTCGTTCGGATCCGGCGAACCCTACCGTCCGGATGGATTCCGACGGGAAACAACGCCTCGTCGCGAACGGCATCCACCATCTGCCCGCTGAGCGTCGGCGGGAGACCCTCGCAATACTGCTCGACGATCGCCAACACAGGGTCGATCCGGATCCCTCCCCGCGGATCCTCTAGAAGGTGGTCGTTGTCGGGAGGGAGGTTCGCCAAGGCCTGGGCGACCTCTCGGGGTTCCATGACGCGAGCACCGTGGTCGGCCAGGACCCGCGCGAGGGTCGAAGCGCACAATCCGGTATCCGGCAGGGCCCGGTCGCCGGATCGGGCCACCGGGCCCAGCAGGCGGCGGAATTCCGTTCCTGCCTCGTCGATCGTAGGCACGACCGGGGGAACCGCGCACCCGTCCAGGGACAGAAGGGTCCCGTCCCCCGATGGAAGGAACGGGAAGCCGGCCAATTCCCGCACCGTTGCACGATACAGCGCGTCCGCCGCCGGGGTCTGGCAGGGCTCCCCAGGTGCGGCAGGATGGCGGTCCAGCAATCGGAGGATGTCAGGAACGGTCACGCCCAGGTCGAGCAACGCCGGGATCAGCCCCTCCCGGATGAGGCGGCCGGCGCACTGCATCAGATAGGAGTTGTAGTTCGACAAAGACGCATCCAGCCGGATGGCCTGTCGGGATACGTCCGAAAGGAAAGCCCCAGAAACGAGGATGCTATAGGGCGCCGGTTCGGTGGTCGGCAGGAAGACGTGCAACCGCCGCAGGCTCGCTGGAAGCGTCGCTGCGCGGCCCATTCGCATGGACACCGCCGTCGAGATCTCGGAGTACTCGATGCCGTCCCAGCTCGGATCCGTCAACCCCCCCCGGTGCTCGCCGATGGGGATGTCGGGATCATGGGCCATCAGGAAATCGTTTGCGCCGTCGGGGCCATCGACGGACACCTGGTATCGTCCCGACGCGGCAAGACCCGTCGAGGGGCCCCAGGAACCCGACGGCAGGAGGACCTGGCGCCGGATCTTCCAGGCCTGGCGGACCGACTGGAATCGGGTGGACACCTCGACGCCCACCGCGTCCAGGTGCTTGAGGAACAGCAGCGAACTTGGGGGGATGCGCAGCAGGTCATCGGCGAGGCGATGTACGAGGGAGTCCGTGCCGTCCCCGTTCGCCTTCAACGGGAAGCGGAACGCCGTGCGGATCCCGCGGGCCTGGAGGTTCCGCCAGGTCTCGGAGACCTCGACGCAGGCCCATGGGAATCGCAGGATCGGAACGTGGCGAAGGTCGCTGGGGATGACCACGCCGGCCAGAGGCTGGAGCGCCTCGCGGGCCAGGTGTGGGCCAAAGCGGAACGAGAGGGTCTCGGAGTAGACCTCCGGGCATTCGGTGATCTCCAGGATGGACTTGAATCCCATCCCCTTGTGGCCGATGGAGGCCCTGCGCCGGCCCTCGGCTAGTCCCTTGCGGCTGGCCGCCACACCGCACAGGCCCCGAACGTCGGACTCGGTGATGGGCCTGCCGGAATTGCCCACCCAGAGTTCCCGATCCGTCAGCAGAAACAGGACCGAGTCCTCGAAGCCGGCCTGCTGCCCGGCCCCTGCATCGTCCGCATTTTGGAGCAGTTCGAAGACGAGGCGGCCGTGGTAGTCCTGGGCGATCTGCGCCTCCTGGCGCACGTCTTCGTCGAACCGCTGCCCGTGGCTTGCCCGGTAGACGTCCAGGTTCTCGGTACGGATCCGGTCCAGCAGCGACCCTTCTAGAATGTCGACCACGCCTCGCCCCCACCCGGAATGTCCCAGGATGGTAGATCGCGGGTACGACGTCTGAAGGATTTTATCTTCCGGCCGAAAGGATCCGGGAGACGGGCCGGAGGACGGGGCCGGAACCACCGGGTGCGGCGGGGGGAAATGTGCCAGCCAGGCCCCTCCCGGCGCATGGCCGCCCCCTACCGCTCCGCGGAGGGCGCCAGCAGCGGTCGCCACCGACGAGGGCCATGACGACCCGACGCAGTTCGCCTTGCACCGTATCGGCGAGGCCAGCCTCGCCAATGCTCCCGCCGCAGTCCCGCCGGGTTTCAAGTTGGACGCCTACATCGCCTCCGAGGCCTTCGGGTTCCTGTTGGGCACGCGCCCCCTCCGTCTTCGGGTGCTCTTCGACCCGAACGTTGCGGCGGGCGTGGTCGAAGCCCCCCTTGCCGATAACCAACAAGTCTCGTTCCAGGCGGGTGAGTCCACGATGGCCTCGTCCGAGTAGTTCATCCGCTCGGCCAGACCGTCTATACCTGCCAACCCCGTTTCTCCACGTCACAGGTTCGCACCTCGGCGATCTCCCATATTCAAAGATGAGACGCACCCTCCGGCACGTTCCATGCCGCATCCTGCTGCATGCTCCACCTGATAGCATCGCGGAGTATCCCCATGCGCACCCCGTCGATCCTGGATCAACTCGGAGTTTTCGGCTGCGACGCCATCGAGGACGCCGTGCTGGCGGGTCTCGCCCTCGGCGACCCGATCCTGCTGATCGGCGCGCAGGGTTCGGCCAAGACCACCCTGGCCGAACGGCTGGCCGCAGCCATGGGACGTGGTTTCTGGGCCTACGACGCCAGCAAGGCCATGTTCGAGGACGTCGTCGGCTTCCCCGATCCGCGGTCGATGCAGGAAGGCCGGATCGCCTACCTCCAGACGCCTCTGACGCTGTGGGACAAGCAGTTCGTGCTGATCGACGAACTGTCCCGGGCGTCCATCGGGATGCAGAACAAGTGGCTGGAGGTCATCCGCTCGCGCCGCGTGATGGGGATGGCCCTGCCCGCCCTGAAGTTCGTCCTGGCCGCCATGAATCCCGTCGGCATGCTCGGCACCTCGCCGCTGGACGAGGCCCTCGCCGGCCGCTTCACCTTCCTGATCGACGTTCCGGAAATCCGTGAAATGAACCCGGCGGACCGCCGCAAGGTGATCGAAAACCGCACCTCCGCCGACGCCGTCGCGATGGAGCCTACCCTCCCGCTCCCGTGTCCGGAGGACCTGCCCGACGTCGAAACCCTGCTGGTGTCGATTCGCGCCCACATGGCCTGGGCGGAATCCCGTGTCGGCGCGGCCGCCTCCACCTACGCCGACCTCGTGGGCGCGTACCTCGACGCCAAGGAAATCCACCTGGACGGGCGCCGCCTGGGGATGATCCGCCGCGCGCTGGTGGCCCTGGTGGCCGTCCATCGCGCCACGGGCCGCCTGTCCCCGAAATCCGCCGGGATCCCGCTGGACCTGTTCCGGCACGGGCTCGACGTCACGATGCCGTTCCGTGCCGTCGGCCGCCCGGTCGGCCGCCTGGTCATTGACGGCGCGCATTCCCACGCGTCCGCGACCCTCAGCGGCAGCCCCCGTCGCAGCCTGCCCCACAGCAACCTCCTGGCCGCTGCCCGCGGGCTGCTGGCTGATCCCGCCGCCTTCGCCGACGGAGACGGACTCTCGCTGCTGGTCACCCGGGTCGCCGGTGCCGTCGAGCACCCCACCAAGGTCGAACCGGCCCTGCAGGCCGGGGCCGCGCTGGTCCTACTGGTGAGCCGCCCCGACGTGCTGGCCCGAGTCCGGCCGGAAGCCCGCCACCGCCTGCTCTCCTGCTGGCGCGAGGTCGCCACCCTCAGCCCCGACCGTGGGTCGGAATTCGCGGGGAGGATGACGGCCGGGGACTTCGATTCCAGGCTTCCCGCGGCCGTTCTGGCCGGGGTCCTGCGGATCGCCTTCCAGCTTGCGGGCCGCCTGGATCGGCAGCCCTCGGTCAACTGCAACTTCGAGGATTTCGCGCCCAAGATGCTGGCGCTGGTCGAACAGGGAGGTGACGCATGAAGATTGACGGACTGAGGGTCGGATTGAAGGAAGGCGGCGTGACGGCGTTCGTTCGCGCCCGCGCCGAGGTGCCGCTGCGCCGGCTGGCCCGGATGCCGGTCGCCGCCCTGGAAGCCGTCCGGCTGGATTCGGCCGCGCTTGGCGCCCCGGAGGACGTGTCCGAGTCCAGCAACCACCTGGACCTGACGCCCCTGCACCTGCGGGGCATGCCTGCCATCCACCAGGGCCGCGCTGGCATCGTCGTCGCCCAGACGGTGGCCCAGGGGATGGAGTTCCTGCTGGAACGGTGGGAGCCGTGCGGGGAGGGTGAGCCGGACGCCACGATCCGCGAGCTGCAGACCCGGCGGGCGGCCCGTCACGTCCGGGTGAAGGAACTCGAGGAACTGCTGCTGCGGCGCGAGGACGACGACGATCCCTTCACGGGCAGGAGGCCCCGACGCCGTCATCGCCGGCCCCAGTTCGTCTGGGCCCGCGAGGCGTTCGAGCAGTTCTTCGAGCAGGTGCCCGCGCGCCCCCACGCGCTGTACCTGCCCGGCCGGATGCGCTCGTTCCCCAACGAGGACCTGGCGCGGCCGGCGGCCGTGGTCGAGCGATGCCGCATCGTGGGCACCCACCGCGTGCCCCAGTGGGACGTGCTCATCCCCCGCGAAACCGACGACGGCCAGATCGTCGCCCGCGGGTTCACGGACGGGCGCTGGTTCCAGGAGCCCTTCTCGCGCCTGGACCCGCGGATCCTCGAGGGGTTCGACGAGGCGGGGCGCCTGGTCGCCATCGCCGACGGGGATCCCCTGGTCGGGGAGGCCCTGGACGCGTGCTTCGTCGTGCGCGTGCCCCGTCGGGCCGCCCCCCGGGACGCGCGGACCTCCGGCGGGGTCCAGGGCATCGCGGCCCAGTTCCCCGGGGTCTTCCTGGTCGACAGCCGCAGCCCGGTCGTCCTGCGGCCCGACCTCCCGGTCATCGACGATGCCGCCGAGGCCTGGGCGGTGCTGCTCCGCACCACCAGCGGCGTGTTCATGCCCGACGCGGCTCCGACTGCGCTTCCGAAGGCGTTCCGCGCCCTGGCCGGCCAGTACGTCGTCGCCTGCGTGCCCCCGGCCATTCCTTCGGCGAGGCAGCCATGAGCACGCGGGACGAACTGGAGGCCCGGATCCTCAAGGCGGTGCGCGGTTGCGCCCAGCCGGACCAGCTCCAGGCCGACCTGGACCTCTTCCTGCCCCAGTGCACGCTGGCCGTGTCGTCGAAGGTTCCCACGGCCTGCATCCGGCGCTCCGGTGGCCGCTACCGGATCGAGTTCGGCGACGCCTTCCTGCGCGACAGCCTGCAGGACGATCGGGACCTGCTGTTCGTGCTGCTGCACGAGGCCTTCCACCACGTCCTGGGGCACCTCGTCGGACTGCCCCCATGGCTGCGATCGCCCCGAATGCAGAACGTCGCGAACATCGCTGCGGACATCTTGGTGAACCGGGCCGTGTGCGAGCGGTTCTTCCCGGGAGGCGTCCCCCTGCTGGCCCGGATGTACGACCGCAAGAGCCTGATCGGGTCCCTGCTGCGGCCGCCCGAGGGCTCGATGAAGACGACGATGGGCCCTTTCCTGGCGAACCTGCAGGCGGGGGGCGCTGCGTTTCCCCTGGCGTACATGGCTTGGGACGTCTACCAGGCGGGCTGGTTCCAGCAGAGTTCCTTCGAGGCGCTGGCCGGGATGGTGCGCAGCCTGGTGGTAGCCGCGCACTGCGCCTGCGACGTCACGTTCCTGGGCGACCACCGGCCGGATCGCGAGCGACTGCCGGACCTCCCCTGGGGCACCGAAGACGAGGACGGTGCCTTCGGGGCCGGCCAGTGCGATGACCTCGAAGAGGACGAGACCAGCGACCCCGTCGAGCCGGCACTGTCCCCGGAACTGGCCCTGGCCGTCAAGCGGGCCCTGATCGAGGACCCCAACCATCCCCGGCGCCGAACCGCGTTCACGGCGGTGACATCCCCGGTCTTCTCCCCGGGCCGTTCCGACTGGCCTTCCCTGTCCATGGGATTCTGGCCGACCCTGTTCCATGGCCCGCGGTTCGACACCTCGGACGACGACCTCCGGGCCCACGTCTACATCGACGTGTCCGGTTCGTTCGACGCCTTCCTTTCCCGGGTGTACGGCCTGATCCTGGCCCTCGGCGACGAGGTCGGCTCCACGGTCCACCTCTTTTCGAACCAGGTCGCCGACGCCACCCTGGACGAACTGGCCCGGGGCCTGAAGCGCACCACCGGCGGCACGGACTTCGACTGCGTCCTGGGCCACGCCCTGGAACACCGCTACCGGCGCATCGTGATCATCACGGACGGGATCGGCGAGCTGGAAGCTGGCGTGGGCGAGGCGTTCCAAGCGCTCGGTGGGTCATTGTACCTGTTGCTGCTGGGGGCCGACGAGGGCATGGCGCGGCTGTGGAGCCCGCTGCCCGAGATGGCGAAGGGGGTTTGGGGGATCGAGTAGGCCGGAGATGCCGGACGAGAAGGCGCCGATGGACCGAAATTCCTGCCGACGGCACGTAGCGTACTGGCTGGTGGCGCAACTTGATGTCAGAGGGAAACTTGAGACGACGAGATGGCCCACCGAAAGAAGCCGCGAATCCCGAGCGAGCCGCCTGAACCCGGAATGGCGCAACTGGTCCTTGCCTGCCTGAGAAACCGGGACGCCCTCCTGGCGTTCGACCGCTGACTGCCGTTACCGCAGGGCTCGACGTGCCTCCTGTTCGGGGCGGGCAAGCGGCTGCTTCCAGTCGCTGCGCTCTTCGTCCTGTAGGACGCCCACGCGATGGGACGGGACTGCACCCACGGGGTCGAATGCTGCCCGTCCCGTTCGGCGGCCTCCTCGCGGTCGGCGGCGCAGTGGTGGTCTGCCCGACCTGCGACCGCGAGGACCGGGTGGTGGTCGGCGGCCTGGGGCGGGTGCGGGAACGCGCCCGGCAGGTCCTGGCCGGCACGCCCTACGACATCACCGGGGCCTGCATCGGCGCCGCATATCCCGGGCCCGCGCTGCCGCTGTGGCAGGCGCTGAGGAGCCTGGGCGAGACGGACCTGCCTCTGGAGGCCCGGGCTCGGTCGTTCGACGCCGTCCGGTCGGAGATCTCGTTGCGCTCTGGCAGGACCCCAACCTCGCTGGAGTTGAAGTTCCCTCAGGATGAGGAGCCGTTCCTGGCGGAGTAGCCGTCGGCCCCGCCCACCACCACCACATGGCCCCGCGCCCTCGTCAGCCCCACGTACATCACCTGGTCCGCGAAGGGCGCCGCCAGGGACTCCAGGTCAGCCAGGATCACGACCGGGCGCTCGAGGCCCTTGAAGCGGTGGACGGACTGGACCACGACGAAGCCGGCGGCGGCGGGATCCCGGGTGACAGGGAAAGCGCCGATCCTGTCCACGGCGTCCAGCCCCCCGTGGGACAGGGCTCGGCCGGTCAGGATGGCGATGTCGCCCGGGGGAATGCCCTCGTCGCGGATCAGTCGGTGCAGCACCCGGGACAGCTCCCGGACCAGGGTGGATCCTTCCGGGATCGGCACGCGCTCGACTTCCCGCCCCTCGGGGCCGACCGCCACGGTGGGTGCGCCCTGGTAGTACCGGCCCGCCTCGGCGTGGATCAGGCGGGTGTTGCGCAGGTTCTTCGTCAGCACCGTCTCGACGGCGCCGTCGGGGAGCCCCTGCGGGCGGCGGTAGACGCGCTGGTTCGCGTCCAGGAACGCGTACAGGATGCCGTGGTCCGGGTCCGCCAGGCACAGGCCCAGGGGGACCCACCATTCCTCCCAGAAGTCCTGCGCCTCGTCCACCACGATGGCGTCGAAGCGCCGCTCGGGCATGCGGTCCAGCGCCTTCATGAGCAGCTCGGGGTGGACGCAGCGGAAGAATTCCTGCTGCTCGGCCCGGCCCTGGACGTGCTCGTCGACGGGCAGCCCGGCCTCCACCGCGAGGTCGTGGCACAGGGTGTTGAACGTTGCCACCGTCACGCCGGCCACGCCGCGCAGGCTGGCGGCCAGCAGGTCGGCGAGCGGGTGGTTGAAGCAGGTCAGCAGGACCCGGAAGCCCTCTAGCGCCAGGCGCTTCGCCTTCTCGGCGGCCAGCACCGTCTTGCCCGTCCCGGCGGCGCCCCGGACCACGACCCGCCGGTTGCAGGACAGCAGGTCCAGCACGTCCAACTGCTGCTCGGTCAAGGTCAGGATCCGGCGGTCGTCCTCGGCCAGTTCCGCGCCTAGGGGGCTTCGCAGCGCGAAGGTTCGGGCCATCGTTCTTGCCAGCAGATCTACGCCGTCGGCGCCCAGGCCCGGCGTGTCGTCGCCCTCCCGGGTGTAGTGCCGAAACAGCTCCGGGATCCGCTGCCGCAAGCGGACCAGGTCGTCGTGGGCCAGCACGATCTCCCGGGGCAGGTCCAGGGCCAGCGCGCCCTCGACGCGGCAGTCCGGCAGGACCACGCCGTGGCCGGCGCGCAGGGTCCGCCCGGCCCAGCCCGGGAACTCCCGCAGTTTGTCCATCAGGTGGTACCGGTTCCGCCGGGCCTGTTCCGCCGGGTCCTGGATCCCGTGGCGCACTCCTTCGCGGTCGATGCTGTACCACCCGTCCCCGTCGCGGCCGATGCGCCCGCCCTTCACCTCGAGGACCAGCAGTCCCATCCGCGGGTGGGCGACGACGAAGTCGGCCTCGCCGTCCCGGGCCGCAGCCCGGGGGTCGCGGGACTGCCAGCGGACGCTCCAGAAGCACGCGAAGTCGTCATCGAGGGTGTCCAGGGCCTCCCAGGTCCGGACCTCGGCGGAGCGCCGCGGGTCCTGGCGGACGCTGTCGGGGAGGGGGCGCGGGTACATGCGGGACACGGGGAGCCTCCGGGGCGGGGTGGAAGACGATTACCACGCGCCAGCAACAAAGCGCCAGCAGAATGAGTCCAACCGCTGACGTCGAGGTCGCCCACATATCTTGCGGTGTCCCAGCCGCTTGCTATAGTCCCCCCGCCCACCAGTGGATGATTTGATGACAACCCTGCGGTCAGCCACCACCACCCCGGCACCGTTCCCCTGGCCCACCTTGTTCCTGGTCCGCCCGGGAGCGACGCCCCCCGGCGACTACCTGGGCTGGGTGGTGTCGATCCCTGCGCCGCCGACTTCCCGGCGGATCCGGGAGGGTGGGGGGTCAACCGCGCCCGATGGCCTTTCCGCCGCGGAGGCCCTGGATCGCGCCCTCGAGGCCGTCGGCTTTGCCGGGAATTTCGCCGGCATGGGCAGTCCGGCCCGGATCGTCGCCTGGGGACTCGTTGCGCCCTCGTCGTGGGAACGGAAGGTCGTCGATTGGGTCGTCGCCCGGCTGGGCGGCCAGGCCGAGTTCCTACCGAATCCTGCCCCGCCGACGGCCCTGCCCGCCATCGCGGATGCGGCCCGGGTGCTGCAGGATCCCCTGGGCCTGTTGGGGCATAGGGATCCGACACGAGTCGCCTGGATTGACGGCTCCGACCGAGACCTGGAGGCGCACGGCGTCGCCCGGTTCTTGCGGGAGCGCCTGAACCGGCTGCCCCCGGATTCCTGGCCGCGGGCCTGGGGCGATATCCGAATCCTCCTTCCCGACGGCCGGGCACGACGGAACGCCTGGGAGAGCGCGTTGACCCGGGCCGGCATCCCTGTCCTCGACCCGCCGCGCCAACCCCTCTTGGACACGGGCGCCGCCCGATGGCTCCTGCGACTCCTGGACCTAGCCGACTGGTCGCGCGGGCCGAAGGAGCGGTCGCTCCTACAGGTGGTCCTGGATTCGCCGTTCCTGCGGTTCAATGGCGACGCACGGCGCGCCGACCTGCGCCGGGCCCTCCGGGGCCTGCGCCGCCATCAGGTCGACCTGGCGGGGTGGGTCGATCATGTCGAGGGGTACTTCGCCAACCTCGATGCAGACGCACAACGGCGCGACGACGACGCCGACGGGGCAGAAGATCGACGGAAACGATGCGTGGCCCTCGTCGATCAGAGCCGGAAATGGGCAAAGGCCCTTGAGGGACCCGAGGCGAAGGGCTATCTGAACCGCGTGCGGGACCTCGTCAGGCAGTCGTGGCAGGGCCACACGCGGCCCGGCCACGACAGCATCAACCTGCGAGCGACCCAGCAGTGTCTCGGTCTGTTGGACTCCCTGGCCCATGATCGCGAGGCCGACGCCGCGGTCGCCGGGTTGTCCCCCCAGGAGGCCCTGGGACGGCGCCTCGGGTCAATCCGGGATGGTCTGGCCGCGCGCACGTTGGGCCAGGACACCACACCCCGGTGCGGTGTCCACCTGGCCACCTACCTGGCATGGGACGGATCGCCCGCAGCGATCCAGGTTCTTGCGGGCCTCGAGGAAGGAGGCTACCCCGCGGCGCCCGACCGGCGATCGGAGGACGACGAGGCGTGGGCAAAGGCGCTGGGGCTCCCCGACCCCGCCGACGAACTGGAGCGTCAGGCCGCCATCGCCGCCGCGGCAGCCGCCGTGACGCGCGAGTTGCTCGTGGTGTCGTCGTCGAGGGCCGACGAGGCGGGTTCGGAGACATTCCCGGGCCCACTGCTGGCGGCCTTCGAAGCCGATAACCGTACTTCCCGGGCCCCCAGGGTATCGCCTTCCCCCGGCGGCTACCGGGCGACTCAGGTAGGCGATGCAGAAGTTCTGGCGCCGGCCGAGGTCTTGATGCCGGCCGACCTGACCCTGGCCCGCGAGGCCCGAACAAGCCCCGAGGTTTCCGTGGCCCTCCGGGACGACCTAGACCGCGCAAGGCATGCCGCCGAGCATGCCGCGGCCGTCGCCTCGGCGCGGGCTCCCCGGGCCGGCGTCGTTCCCGTCGGCCCTTACTCGGGCCTCGTGGCCGCGGACCTTTCCGGCCGGCCGATGAGCGCCACGGGCCTCGAGGCCCTGGGTCAGTGCGGCATGAAGTACTTCCTGGGACGCGTTCTCGGGATCGAGGCGGAATCGGATTCGGGCGTCAGCCTGGAACCTGCGGAACAAGGTACGCTGATCCACGAAGCCTTCGCTGACTGCGTCCGCGAGACCGGGACCTGGGATCTGCGCTGCCCCGAGGATCCCGGGGATCGGCCGGCCTGGCTCCAGGCCGAAAGCCAGCGGCTCCATGAAGCTCTCAAAGTCGAGTCCGGCAAGCTGGCCAGGCGAAACCCGTCGTTCTCGGCCGGCCTGCTGAAGGCGCTGCGACACCGCTGGGAACGGACGGTGGACGGCTGGCTTTCGCGCCTCGGGAAGCCCGGTCCGGTGTTTGACCTCCAGGTCGCGCCGAACCCCGAAAGGGCGGACCCTCGACTGCTGACGGCCCTCGTTCAGGGGAACGACGACGCAAGGAAGGCGCTGGACAACTGGCAGGCCAAGCGCGACGGCCTGAGTCCGATACTGGCTTTCCTGGCGGCGACTGCGCGGACCGCCCATCCCACGAAGAAAGCGGCAGTCGAAGCCCGAAAGACAGTGGACAAGGCCGGTCTGATTCCAGCCGGGAAGTTCGATCTAATCGGCAACGAGACCGACGACGTGGTTCGCATGCGAGCCTGCGACGAGATCGCCAGCGAAGCGCCGAGCATCGTCGAGAAGGCCCGCGACAAACTCGCGGCCTCCCTGCAGAAGATCATCGCCAGGGACCGGAAACTCCTTCCCCTTCTGGCGGTCGCCGCCGAGACGCCCATAGGCACACCGGAAAGCCCCTGCCGCATCGACCTCGGGGACGGGCTCGCGCTGGGTTTCCGTGGACGAATCGACCGCGTGGACCGCGCCGACCCGACGAGGCCCGCCGCCGTGGTGGACTACAAGACCGGCAAGGCCAAGGGGGCTACCGCGCTGCTAAAGGCCGTGGGCGCCGGCCTGCACCTGCAGTTGCCCCTGTACGCAATGGCCCTCGAAACGGTGGGGTTGGATGGGGGCCCCATCACTGTGGCCCAGGGCGCCCTTGACCACCCCCGCGGCGGCCGGGCACAACTCGAGGTCGCCAACGATGCGCCCCCCGCGCTGGAACCAGTGTCCGACGACGCCGGGGACGGGGAGCAGCCGCGGAACGAAGCGGCTGATGCCCTGACCGTCCGGGACGCGGTTCGGCAGCACTTGCGGCATGCCGTGGGCCGGCTGGCCGACGGGCGGCTCCCCTTGATCCCGCGGTCCTGCCCGCTCCATGGCTCCGGCAACCAGGCCTGCGATTTCGCGGTCGTTTGCGGCCACGATCCCGATGTACTCGGCAAGGTGGTCGAGGACGACCCGCAACCGTCGTTCGCACCGCTGACGAAGGCGTCCAGGGACCCGAAGGACAAGACCGACCTGCCCTTCGCCTGGGAGGCCGCTGCGGCCGTAGCGGTTCCCCCTGATGCCCGGACGGGCAAGGACGCGGAAGCCGCGGCGAACCGTGCCATCCAGGACCTCTCTCGGGACCTGGTCGTGGAAGCCGGTGCGGGGTCGGGCAAGACCTTCCAGTTGGTCGAACGCTACCTTGCCGCCCTGCGGGCCGGGACGAGCCCAGGCGGTATCCTCTGCATCACGTTCACCCGGAAAGCCGCTACCGAAATGCGCGTGCGGATCCGTCGACGGGTCCGCGAGATCTCGGTCGAGAACCCGGACGCGGCGCGGCGATGGCTCCGGGAACTGGGCACGGCCCCGATCCTGACCTTCGACGCCTTTGCCCGGCTACTGGTCACGGAATCGCGTGGCGAGGCGCCGCCGATGGGGGCCGCCGTCGGCGCCTGGGTCAGGGAATGGGTCGAGGACCGACTGGCATCGGACGCAGCCCTCAAGGATCCGCCCCCGGTCCTGCTCCGGCTGCTCGATGCGCTTCCGCCCGGCCCGCTGGCGGGAAGCTTGGCGGACCTGCTGCAATCGGAGCGACGCCTGGACGAGGTCCCGGCCTCGACGCCCGACGAGTTGCTCGCCGAATGGACGGACATCCTGGCGATCATCCGTCGAGACCTGGCACGGGATCTTGCCGAACTCCTGCAGACGGCGGCCCGCTTCCGGACGCCCGGCGTCGAGGAGGCGCCCCCGGCCGGGAAACTGTTGACCTGGCTCGACGGCCTGCAGTCCACGCTTTCCGCAGGAGGCCCCGAGCAGGCCCTGGCGGCCCTCTGGGACGTGTGGTTCAGAGATCCCAGGGGCGTCAAGCTCGAGGCCCCGGAACAGGTCAAATTCCTTCAGGTCCTGAAGGCCTGGCGCCAGGGCTGGACCGGTCGCGGGACCTGGTTCGAAGCTTTCCGGAAAAAGGCCGAGGCCGCCCTGAAGGCCGAGATCCTGGCAAGGGGCGAGGATCCGAAGACGGCTCCGAAACCCGACCCCGCCGACGGCGTCCGGGTGATGATGCGGCTGCTGGCGGACGAGGCGGAGATCACGTCCGATGCCCTCGCCATGGCACGCGCCTGGGTCCAGTCCCTGCGAAACGACCGGCGCCAGAGATCCGGATGGACTTTCGACGACGTGGTCGCCGCCGCCCTGGAGGTTGCCGGCGGACGCCCGCTGCCGCCTTGGGCCCGCGCGGCGCGGACCCCGGCCCAGACGCCGTCCGACGCCGACCTCGCGCGCCGGTTCCCGTTCCGGCACGTGCTGGTGGACGAGTTCCAGGACACCGACGGCCGCCAGCTCGACCTGATCGAAGCGCTGCGGGCCACGCTGGAACGGGCCGGGGTCCTGTCCCGCCGCTTCGTCGTGGGCGATCCCAAACAGTCCATCTACCGTTTCCGGGGCGCGGAGGTGGACCTATTCCGGCGCGAAGCGGAGGCCGCGGGCCCCGACGGGCTGGTTCGCTTGCCCCGGTGTCACCGCGCCGAACCCTCGCTGACGCGCGCGTTCGACCGACTCTTCGAACGCCTGTTCGACGGGCGTCGCATCTCCGTCCTGGCGGACCCGCTGGCCCCCGAAACCCGGCTCCTGCCCGATCTGCTGGATCCCGACGCGTCGGTGCCCTGGACCCCCATGGCTCCCAAGGCCGACACCCAGGTGCCGGCGATCGAACTGCTCGCGGCGGTCGCGGTCCCGGATGCGACCGTCCCGGTCCCGGCCGCCGCGAGCGAGTCCAGTGATGACGACGGCGAGGATGAGGAAGCCGATGCGACCCCAGCCGAGGCGGGGGCCGACGAAGAAGCGCCGTTCCAGGTCGATCCCCTCGAGCTTGCCCTGGCCGAGCACATCCGCCGGCTTCGGGTCGAGGCCCCTGACGCCTCCATGGCCATCCTGACGCATTCCTGGAAACGGGCCCTTGGATATGGGGCCTTCCTGCGCCACCAGGGCATTCCTGCCCGGGTGCAGGGCGGGCACGGGCTGCTCGAGACCCCCGAGGTCGCGGCGCTGACCCGTTGGCTCGAGACGCTGGATTCGTCCGATGACGATCTGGCGTGGGCCGGCATGTTGCGCGGTCCGACAGTGGGCCTGTCGGACCCCGGGCTGTACTGCCTGCGGCGAGGATTCGGCCTGAAGGTCCAGGAGCCCTTCGGGGCAGGCTTCCAGGCTGCACGGACGACGTGGGCTCTTTCCTCCCTCCGTTTCGGCTTTGCGTTCGACGCCCAGGCCGCTGCCCAGGCCCTGGCCGAGGTCTCGCGAGCGCCCCTGACTCAGCCGGTCATCGACGCCCTGCACCGGGACCAGGAGTCGATGGACGGCTTCCAGAAAGCGTGGGCCCAGGCGACGGATGCCTACGGATTCCTCCCGGTCTCCCGGGTGGTAGAGGGGATCGTTCGGGACACTCGCCTGGAAGCCATCCTGGCCTCCCGGCCCGACGGCCTCGAGGCGCTCGCGAACCTGAGACGCTTCCAGGCACTGCTGCGATCCACCGAGGATGGCGGGACCCTGTTGCCCAGGGAAGTGCTGACGCGCCTGGCGGACCTGCTGGAAGCCGGCGAGGATCCCGCTTCGGCCGGCGTCGGGTCTACAGATGCCTCCCAGGACGTGACCGTCACCGTGGTGCACCAGGCCAAGGGCCGCGAATGGGACATCGTCATCGTGCCGGACCTTCACCGGGTGGATGTGAAGTCCCAGGCGTCCGGCATGGGCCTGCTTCGATTCGCCCCCGGATTCCTCGCACCCGGGGCCCCCGCGCGGGTCGTCGCAGGCTCCCAGGTCGAAGCGGCCAGGGACCTCTTCCTGGGCCAGTCCGGCTTGGCTGCGCGGATCCTGGGCCACGCAAGCACCGCCCTGGACCGGGCCGAATCCCGTCGCCTGTTGTACGTGGCCATGACTCGGGCGAAGAAACGTCTTGTCCTGTCCGCCGACTGGCCTGCGGCCGACGCCACTGCCGGGTTCGCCGCTGCCAGTTCGGGCCTCGAGGTCGGACTTCGCCACGCCTCGACCTGGATGGCCGACGTAATCTTCGCCCTCCAGCTTCAGGGCCGCACCCCCGGCGACGTCTGGGAGGCCAACCGGGACTTTCGGTGGGTCGAGTACGCCCCGGCCGACCTGACCCGGGCCGATGCGTTGACCGCCGGCATTGCGACCCGCCTGCCAGAAGCCTCCGAAGCCATCCACCGGGCGTGCGCGACGGTCGAAGTCCCGCCGCTGCGCATCGACCGTCCCAGCGCCGCACCGCCCGCCGGTCCCTGCCCTGCGCCAAACGTCCGGCCCGTGGCCGAGCAGGTCCGAGCCGCGCTCGCGGGCACGGGCCTGCCCGCGACCATCGAAGGGACCCTGGTCCACCGGGCCTTCCAGGAGTGGGGGTATCTCGGCGACATGTCGCCCGACGCGATCGAGCGGGCCCTGGACGCCGTGCCGGGCACCGGCAATCGCGACCGCCAGCGCCAATGGCTGGGCGGTTTCCTTGCGGCGGCAATCGACACCCAGCCCGACCTGGTCCGGGCCCTGGGCCAGGCCGCGTCCGACCGGCGTCTTCACCACGAAGTCCGGCTGGTCGTGACCGGCGCGGACTGCCGGGTGGTCGGCGCAATCGACCTGCTGGTGCGACGCATCGACGGTGGCTGGGAGGTATACGACTACAAGACCGATCACCCCGATCCCGGCCATTTCGCAGGAGGAATGGGGAAGTTCCTGAGCGACCACTTCAACCAGGTGGCGCTGTACGGGCGTTCCCTGCCGGGACTCCAACCGCCGGTGCCGGTCACCCGCGTCGTGCTTTGGAGGTTGAAGACCGGCCAGTTGGTCGGGTGGGAAGGGGGCGGGTTGGGGAACGACGCGACGGGGGACCACGCCTCGGATTGAGGGATGCAGGCCATGACCCGACGCTGCCGGAACGATTCGATCGGCACGACAAGCAGGAGGACCCGTTGGACAACCCCCCGATTCTCATCGGCGACCTGGCAAGACGTCTCGCCTCCCTGGAGGCGGATCCGGCCTTCCGTATGCTCCGCCGGTCCCAGGCCCGGACGAACCTGTTCCGGGTGGTCGGAAAGACCGACGCCGAACGCTGGCACTCCGCGTTCTGGTCGTGGCTAGTCGACCCCGAGGGGTCCCACGGAAAGGGCGACTTCGCCATCCGGCAACTCCTGCTCCGGGCGCTGGACGAGGACGGAACGCTTCCCGCAACCTGCCTTCGGCCCGCAGGAAAGGGCCACTGGTCCCCCGACCCTTCGGCGCCGAAGCTGACCGCCAGGGACCTTCTGACCTTCGAGGTGAGCCGGTCGATCGTCGCACCCGGGCCTCAATCGGGCTTTCGGGAAATCTGTCCCAAGGTCCAGCCTCCACCCGGCATGAAGAAGGACGGGGACGCGGGACGCTTCGACATCCTGCTGGCCCTCGACGGGCTCGGCCCCAAGGGTCCCATCTGCCTGGTCGTGGTCCTGGAATTGAAGGTGAACCACCGGTACAGTCACATGCAACTCGCCACGTATTCGTCCTGGCTGCACGAGGATCCCTCGGTTGATCGCCTGAAGGGAGGAACCCCGTCCGCTCTCGAATTCGTGGACGGGTACAAGGCCATTCTTTCCCGGGCCGCGCAGGGGGGCGACATCCGGGCCCTGGGAGTGTTCCTTTCCAGGGAGTTCCCGCCGCCTCCCCAATCCCCGGGAACCCTCGTTCCGCCCTGGAAGGCCCTCCGGTACCGGGACCTGATCTCCGCCATCCTCGAACCGCTGATGGCCGACCCGGAACTGGATGAGGCCGCCCTGCCCCTGGTGCGGTCCTATCTCGACGTTGCTTTTGCGGAGGAACTTTCCATGAAGCCGACTGACGAACATTTTCTGCTGGTCGAAGCCTTGCGCAAGAAGCACGAGGAGACCTTCCGCATCATTGGACGTGTCCTGACCGACTCGTCGGACCCGGAACTGAGAGGGACCGGGGAACTTCTCGCCGAGGCGAGCGACGCCCAGCGTACCGAATCGCTGGTTCCCAGGCTGCTGGTGGACAGCAACTTGGCCTCGATTGGCGACACGCTCGAGCATTCGGCCCGAAAACGGAAGGGGGATGAGAAGCCCCTTTTCGAAGGTAAGGTCGTCGCCAGGCTGGCCAGCGGCGACCGGGCTGGTTTCGAGTTCGTGTCCGGGGCGGGCTTGTCACCGGCGGACGTGCCCGGACAGTACGCGGCGACCGGACTGCTCCGGAAGATCTATACCTTCTTCAACTATCCGTTCCCGAGGAACGGGAACGACTGCTGGGTGTTCACGTCGGGCAACAGCAAGGGCAAGACGTTATCGACCGTGTATGACGAGGTGCGGGACCTGGACGTGCTGGACTCGAACCAGGATTGATGCTGGGCGAGGCCAGGTGGGCACCGCGAAGGCGAAGTGGTCCGGCTTCCGAGTTTTCCCTGCTTCAAGTAGCCGCTGAATCGCCCTCCCGTCGGTTCTCCACCGCGATGATGATTTCACTCGCCGAGTAGTTGAGCGTGCGCTTGATGCTTTCGAGGTAGTTCTCGCCGACCTCGGAACGGATCCTCGCGATCTCGGTAAAGAATCTTTCCAACGAAGCCGGAGCGTCCGCCCGCGCCTCGTTGCGGACGATCCGGCGCAGCGTATAGTCCGGAAGAGAACCGTAGTTCTGGATGTCGTGCAGGAGGGTGCGCAGAAATGCCAGGAGTTCGCCGTGGCCGGATTCCCGGGCCAGACTGACGGCGCTGGACAGGTTGTTCCGCGCAGTGGACTCCAGCGAGATCGAGCTACGGGTGCTGCCACGGAAGCTCTCATGGAACTCGCCCGCCTTGGCGTACCGCGGCCAGAAGGCCGGCCCCAGTTCGAGTCTCGGCTCGGGGTACTCGCATTGAATTGACTCGACCGCATGCACGATTGCAAGAGCCTCGACCTTGGCGGCCTCGCCGTCCTCGACATGGATGGCGAACAATCCGAGCCCCTTCTTCTTGAACACGATCAGGCCCGGACGGTCGGCTGCGGTTCGCGCGGTCTTCACGCGGAACGGCAGGCGTGCGACTTTCTCTAGGACTTCCGGGTGGTCGCGCTTCACCTGGGCCAGGGCCTTCTTGACACGCGTCAGGAAGCTCTCCTGCTCGGCGTCCTCAGGGTTCTGCTGCATCTTCTGGTAAAGGCTGGACGCCGTTGGCGTCTCGTCGATGTCGAAGATCTGCGCGTCCTCGCCAATCGTGTTGTGGATCATGAACATCTTCTGGGTCGCGATCTCGCGGCTCTTCGCGATGGGCGCGCCCACCTCGGTCGGGAAGAAGTTGAAGATGTAAAGGTTCTCGAAGACCTTGTTGCCGATGCGGTTGATGCGTCCGACCCGCTGGATCACGCGGGTCGGGTTCCAGGGGATGTCATAGTTGATGACGACGCCGGCCCGGTTGAGGTTGTAGCCCTCGGACATCTTGTCCGTTGCCAGGAGCACCTGGCAGTCGTTTCGCTGGTCGACCGCCTTGACGCTGGCGTCGAAGTTGCGCTCGATGGCCTCGGCCAGCCCGACGGACAGGCTGCCCGCGACTGACAGCATGCTGCCGTGGAACCGGGGAGCCAGTCCCTCCGAAAGGTGTCGGATCGTGTCGGCATACTCCGAAAACACGATGACCTTGCGGGGCGGCTCTCCCGCGAGCGAAGGGATGCCCGGGTGGCGCCCCTCGAGGACAGTGCCGACGACCTCGATCAGTTTCTCAAGCTTCGGATCCGCGGCACACAGACCGAGTTCGTCCATGCGGCGGCGGATCTCGCCAAACAGCTCGATATCCGAATCGACGTCCGCGAGGAACTGATCCGCCGCCGCGAACTCCCCAACTTCGTAGATCCGGGCGTTCCGGGGCCGGGTGCTCTCCTCCATGGCGGCGGAGAACGCTTCCATCGCCGTGCCGATCTCGTCCTCGTCCTTGTCATAGATCCGTTCCACAACGGTCCGGTCCAGGATGAGTTTCCCGGTCTTCCGAATGAACTGACGGACCTTCAGGTGTACCCGTTCAAAGTTCTCGATCGACTGGCGGAACGATCCGAACGAGCTCTCGAAGCGCTTCACTAGAAGGCGGCGCATGAAATCGTACAGGTTGCTCTGCTGGTGCAACTCCCGGTTCGCCTGTTCGTCCAACTCGCCTAGCGCCTGGCGCTCGTACGCGAATGGCTGATAGATCGCCCCCTTGAACGCGCCGCCTTCGCCGAAGCAGCGGTGGATGATGTCCTCGTAGAACTCGAGTTGGGCCGGAGTCAATTCAAAGAACTGCTCCACCGGCGGCTGCATCTGCGAAAGTTCGCGTACTTCCTGGCAGTAGTCCGGATCACTACGCAGGTCCAAGCGGTTGCGGCGGATAATTACGGGTTCGAGCAGTTGCCGGATCTCGCGTGCCAGTTGGCGCGCCCACGTCATCACCAGCGACGGGTTCACCGCCGCGCCGTCACCGCACTCGAACCCCAGGAGGTGCCGGTGAAGCACCGCGTAGGCACGGTGCGCACGCTTGCGCTTGTCGGGGTCGGCGCTGCGGAAGTGCTTCTGGACGTCGGACAGGCGCCGGAACATCGCGTCGTAGGAAGTGAACCGGTCCGCCAAGTGGTTGTCCAGGGTGATCTTCGACTTGTTCGGCAGGATGAACAGTTTGAGCAGCGCGAAGATGTCGGCTGGCTTGTTGTTGAATGGCGTGGCGGTCAACAGGATGACCTGCCGGCCGCGGCAGATGTTGCACAGCGTCTCGTAGTCCTGGGTGTCCTGGTTCTTGAAGCGGTGGGCCTCGTCGACGACCACCATCTCTATGTCGTCTTCATTGCGCACATATTCGAGGGCGTTCTCGAGCAGGCCGCTCGAAAACAGTTCCCACCCGTGCAACTTGAATGCGTTGCGGTACTGCTGCCAGCCGGACGTCCGTTTCTTCTCGTCCCCCAGCAGTCCCGGCGGCGCGATGACGATGCCGCGCTTCGCGCTGGCCCGGGCAATCATCGAGGCGATGACCGACTTGCCCAGGCCGACCACGTCCGCGATGATCACCCCGTTGTATTCCTTCAGAATGGTGAGAGCCTGGCTCACCGCGTCCAACTGGTACTGGTAGCGCCGGAATCCCTTCCCATCCAGGAGCCGCTCCAGCCGCACGCCAGCCGCCGCCTGCGACTGCTGGTCCAGGTACGCTTTCAGCACCATCACGTATGCCTCGAACGGCGTTACGGGCGCGACGACCGACTCCTCGGTTAGCAATTGGATCATCTCGCGGAGAACCTGAGCGTTCTCGGTCAGCGGTACGGCGTCGGCCCACAACTCCTCGAAGAGCTTCTGCACCTCGTCGTTGCCAAAGTCGTGGATCTCCACGTTGAGTTCAGCCTGCGCAGTCAGGCCGGGCAGGGTCAAGTTGCTGCTGCCCGTAATCCAGGCAGACCTGCTCAACAAGGCCGCATCGCCGGCCAAGTCGAAGAGGTACAGTTTGGCGTGGTTCGGCTCGCGGGTTTTGCGAAGCTGGAGGCGACCACTCCGCAGGAGCTCCAGGAAGAATCCGAAACGTTCGTGAAAGTTCTGCTTGTCCAACTCCGGTGCGTTCACGGTCCTCCGGAGCGAAGCCAGGAAGCGTTCGGCGATCTCGAAATCCGAGACGGGCACGCGACGGCCAAAGTCGTCCGTCTCGTCCAGCGAGCACTCGACCAGCCGACCCAGAATGCGTTCGGTCTCGAGTCCCACCAATACGCGCAGGCGGATCTTCGGATTTGCTGTCAGAGCCTCGTACAGCGCCTTGATCCCGGAGAAGTAGAAGAATCCAACCAGGATCTTCATCTCACCGCTCAGGCGGATCAGCTCCGACAGGCGCTTGCGCACCAGGGCCCCGTTCCGATTGGTCAGGAGGTTGTTCATCCGAACTCCCCAGTTCTCTTAACCGACCCAGGTCGCTTCGACCTGGGACCGATCTGGGCTTTAAGAACAGTCCCGGCTCCCTAGAAATGGTCGCCCGTTCGCAAACGGTTCAGAGAACGGGAGTGTTCGCATTCCATTAGAATCGATCAATCTCTCCCCGTTCAATCCAACGCGTCGAAATCGGGCTCTGGTGCCTCCACCAGTTCCAAGGCGAGGGCAATCGACGAGACGGCCGCGCTGGTTTGCCCCTTTCCCGCAATTGCTACATTCTCAGCGGCCTCAATTTTTTGCGGATCGACACCATACAACCGCCACACGATCTCATCGATTTGGGCCTCCAAGGGAGAAGTGTCTACGCCCGCATCCCCCAGTTTGAGACCCACGATCCGTTCAACCAGACCTCCGATCTTTCGCTGCTCCTCCTGATCGGCGGTGGGAACCAGCACCACCCTGAGTTGGGGAGCTTGGAACTGGTAATACCCGCCGCTCATTCTCAACGCGCCAAAAAGAAGATCGTAGACGACCATGAAAGCACGCGAGTTGCAGACGCCGCAGAGGTACTCCAATTGGGCCTGTCCCGTCGGCTTATAGAAGCAGTTGGTATTGATAGATGCGAGCGTTCCATCAGTATCAATTACCGCTTCGCAGGTTCTTGCCATCTTCGCGAACACAATTTTCGGACTACGATACATTGCGGCGCGACGAGCATTAACGCGGGCACGTCCAAGCGGAAGGTAAGGACCAAGAAAACGCTTGCCCTGGTGGGTCAGTTCCGACACCCCCCAAAGAGAAACGTACCTATCAATTGTCCCGGTATTGACCACTTTCAACGCGTCGGGCTCGCAACCTGTCGTAAGAAAGTGGCCATATGCGTCTGCTTCTGCGGCAGTCGAAGTCGCGTTGACCTCTCCGTAGCTTGACAGGGGTTTGGAAGCCTTCATTATTTGTGGCAGAAGATCGACATTGGGGGACAGAAGAAAGCCCCATATCTTCTCTGGTAGCCAACCTAACCATGACGACGGTACGAGTGTCGTCGAGTATTGGAGAGCGTCGAAACACTCAGCATCTCTGAGCACGGGCAAACTGACAGCAACATTCCCATGAAGAGCCGATCTCTTGGCGTACATCGAAACGATTGGGTACACCGCCACATCCTCGAACACTCGCAAATGCGAGACATCGAGAACACTGAGGAGAGAAGCATTGGCCAGCAGCCAGTTCCGTAAGCCACTTGCGTATTTCGCGGCAAGATACTTGTTCGGTGTAATGAAGCAGACATGACCACGAATTCCGCAGAGTCTCAGCCCTAGTTCCATGAACAGGACGAAGTAGTCATACGCTCCAACGGCACTATCGTAACGACGATTCAATTCAGCGCGGAGGCCTTCGCCGTAAATGCGCTTGAAGTCCATTGCGCTGATATAGGGAGGGTTCCCAACAACCAGATCGAACCCTTCGTTGACACCGAACATCCACTCCATGTCAAAGAACGCCGACGATGTATTCTGATCGAAAGGGTTCCAGGCAGCCAGCAGGATCGAGTCGGCCTTGCCGTACCAGCCTCCACGGCTGAGTTCGCGCGCGAGTTTGTTCTGTTCTTCGGTGAATTTCTGCTGCAACTGCTTCTTGTCCGAACTGCGCCGGGCGGTCAGCCATTCGTGCCGCAGCCTCGTCAACTGGGTCTTGATTCGGTCAACGAGGTCGTCCCCAATCTCGATCTGCCGGGGTGCATTTGCCGCGTTCCCGCGGCTCGTGCCGGAAACGCCAATCAGCGAGTTGGCCGCGACGAAGTGCATTTCCAGGTTCGGCAGTGGCTCGATTCCGCGGTTGGCCGCGCCCTCGTCAACCTCGTCCTCGGCCAGCAACGAGATGAAGCAGCGCAGCTTCGAGATCTGTACCGCGATGGGCTGGATGTCCACGCCGTAGATGCAGTTCTCGATCAGTTCGAGCTTCCGTTGGTAGATTTCGGTGTCGCTGCCCACCGGGTCCAGCGCATCCCAAACGCGCAGCATAGCCTGCAAGACACCCATTGGGAACGCACCCGAGCCGCAGGCGGGGTCGAGGATCCTGCACGTCCGCAGTGCCCGCGTGATCTCCGCCTTCCGTTCCTGATCGAACCATGCGTTCCCTGCTTCCGAGCCGGTGACGAGACCTCGCAAGAGGCCGTCCGACTTTTCGTCGTGCAGGTCCATGGCGGTCTTCAAGTACCGGAACAGGCTCTCCTCGACCATGTAGTCGACGATCTCGCGCGGGGTGTAAAAGGACCCGGTCTGTTTGCGGGCCGTGCTCCGGGTCTCGGGGTTGTAGCTGGCCAGGAGGTTCTCGAAGACGCGGCCCAGCAACTCGGGATCGAGGGCCACGGTCTCGTCGTTCTTGGAACTTTCGTCCACTGTGAAGTTGAAGCGCTTCAGCAGCGGAATCAGGCCTTCGATCTTGACCGCGCGCTGGTGCTGGTTGCCGGTGATACCGCTCAAGTCGACCCTTTTCTCACCCGAGCCTTCCCAGAACAGACCATCTGGCACCGCGAGCTTGTCCTCGTTCGCCTCGTAGGTGCTGAAGCAGTCGACACGCTTCTTGTCGATGTCCAGGCTGGCGAAAAGGCCGCCGTTCAGGAACGGGACGTTGCGGGTCAGATCGAGGTAGCGCGCCGGGTCACTGAAGAAGCGCTTGTAACGGTAGTAGTACTGGATCCGGTGGCCCTCGGAACTGCCGTCCGGGGCCAGGGGCAGGTCCTCCACGAACTTGCGTTCCGGGCCCATCTCGGTGTTGAGCGTTGCGAAGAACAGGTTCTGGAGGATGGCCTTGTAATACGTGCTGCCCGTCTTGTCCCGGAATTGCAGCATCGCGTCGACGGACTTCTTGTCGAATAGTGCATCCGGGATTAGCCCCTTCTGCTTCATGAACCAGACGAACATCATCCGCGTGATCAAGCGGATCAGGCTGGTGGCGTTTCGCTCCTCCCGGGTGGGGCCGGCGTCGTCAGGGAAGCGGACCTTGTCGATCGCGTGGAAGTACCAGTTCGAGAGTTCGTTGTAGAACTCCTTGTTCAGGGCCTCGACCGAGAACGCATCCCGGAGGGCGGCCACGGAATCCCAGGTCAGGCCCATCCGCTCGCGGAAGGTGCGGTTCGGCTGCCCCCGCTCGACGAAGAACGTTTGCCGGCGGTAGTGGCTCCATTCGACACGCCCGTCCTTGGGTCGCTCAGTCAGCAAGCTGAGTCGGAAGTTCCCCTGGTCGTCGTGGAAGACGAACAGGCCTTGGCGGACGCTGCCGTCAAGATCAACGGCCAGATCGCGCGACAGATTCCTCAGACACCAGTGGATACAGTTCCGGGCAAAGGCGAACTGCTTCTGGCGACAACTGCGGGCTGTCAGCGATCGCTTCACCCGGACCGAGAAGACGACGAGGGGAACATGCTGCTCCTCGACGAGCCGGGGGAAGAGAATGAAGTCGCGATGGACTTCGAAGGTATCGTCCACCTCGAAGTCGAACCGGTCATTCGGCGTCCTGAAGGTCCTGGCATGCGGGTTCTTCTTCCGCAGGAAC
>CAIZWN010000082.1 GCA_903936705.1 uncultured Myxococcales bacterium | reverse complement strand
CTGCCGCCGGTCGGACTCGACGCCGGCCAGATCGACACGATCCAGAAAGAGATACTGAACCTCGGCCACGACGCCATCCAGCCCATGTACCATCCGATCGTCGTGCCCTACGAGATCGACGGGCGGCACGTCCTGGTACTGTGGGCGTCGGGAGGGCAGACCCGGCCCTACAAGGCTCGGCTGTCCCTCGGCAAGAACGACAGGGAGTACGGCTACTTCATCCGAAAGGGGTCCAGCACGGTCCACGCGCGGGGCGCGGATGAGACGGAATTGCTGTCGCTCGCGGCTACGGTGCCGTTCGACGACCGCATGAACCAGCGGGCCCGCGTCGAGGATCTGTCGCGCGACCTGATGCACGAGTACCTCGTCGAGGTGGGCTCCGAGCTGGCGACGGCAGCAACGTCCCTTCCGCTGGTCGATCTCGGCCGCCAGATGAACGTGGTCGCCGGCCCGGCCGAGTTCACGCTCCCGCTGAACGTGGGGCTGCTGTTTTTCAATCCCGAGCCGCACCGATTCTTCCCGGTCACACAGATCGACGTCGTCTGGTTCCCGGAGGGCGCCGGGGGCGACCGGCTCACGGAGAAGGTGTTCCGGGGACCGCTGCCGCGGATCATCCGCGAGGCGCTGGACTACATCCGGCGCAACTACATCAGCGAGACGATCATCAAGCACCCGGGCCGGGCCGAGGCAACCCACGTCGAGAACTTCCCCTACACCGCCATCGAGGAGTGCGTCGTCAACGCGATATACCACCGCGGATACGACGTGCGCGAGCCCGTCGAGGTCCGCATCGATCGCGAGGAACTGGTGGTGCTGAGTTACCCGGGCCCGGATCGGTCGGTTCGCCTGGACGAACTGCGCGCTGGCCGCGCGCGCCCGCGTCGCTACCGCAACCGGCGCATCGGCGAGTTTCTGAAGGAACTGGAGTTCACGGAGGGGCGGTCGACCGGCATTCCGAAGATCCTGCGGGCCATGAAGAACAACGGGTCACCGCCGCCCGAGTTCACGTTCGACGACGACCACAGCTACTTCATGGTGCGGTTGCCTGTGCATCCGGCGGCGCGTGATGCCGCCCATCCGGACATCACCGGGGAAGTCACCGGGGAAGTCACCGGAGAAGTCGCGCGACTGTTGAAATCGCTTCCCGAACCGAAGAGCCGGCAGGAACTCCAGGCAATTCTCGGTCTGAGGCACGAGGACCATTTCCGGAACGCCTACCTCTCCCCTGTCCTCCAGGCAGGATGGATCGAAATGACCGTGCCGAACAAGCCGCGCAGCCGCCTTCAGAAGTACCGGCTAACCCCCAAAGGCCGCGCCTGGCTGGAGGCCCGCGAAGCCACGAAGGAGTGATTCGAAACCCGCTCTCCCGCTCTCGCTCTCGCCCTTGTTCGCCTTCGCCAACGCAAAAGGAGCCCCTTGGGGTGTGGGTCGTTTGGACGCCCTCCCCTCCGTTTCCATCCTGCCTTGTTTCATTTGCATCTTCCGTAGGTTAGCTCCAGGATACGTTGAGCTTTTTCTCCCCCCAGATCGAGTTCGAGCACAGTTCGCGGATCGCGGCCCGCAACACGACCAAGTCGGTTGATTCCTTCATCAACCTATGTACTTCCACGAGTTCGAATATGGGGGGTTTTCCGCCTGGGACCCTTTGCGTGACCGAAGACGAACTTTCGCGGCCGGCGAGATCGGTTTCCAGCGCACGTATCCTGGTCAGCCAGCCCGCAGACCTCTGATCGAAGTACGTCGAATCGATCCGCCCGGTGAGCCGGTCGTCGTAGGCGAGGTCCAGCCGGGACCGCAGGTTGCGAATTTCGTAGCGAAGCGCATCGTCGGGGTCGTCGTCCTCGCCACGATCCCGCTCGCGTCCCGTCAGAACGTTCGTCGCGGCCGCGACGGCACTCGCGCTGGGACCTTCCCCGGCAAGGGCCTCCAGGAAGGCACGGACGAGCACTTCCTGGCGCACGTACTCGGCCCGGCCGCGACGGCGGCACCCCTCGCAGTGGTAGTAGACGTACCGCTCCTTCTGGACCTCGCCGACCAGTTGGAAACGCCGGCCATCGGTCGCGCACCGGCCACAGTAGACGATGCCCGAGAAGAGAAGTTCTTGCCGTCGACGACGGCGCCGCGGCCGCGCCCTACCGCTCAGGATGTCCTGCACGCGATCCCAGGCCGCGCGCGGCACCAACGGCGGGTGAATGCCTGGGTAGCGGAGGCCCTTCCACTCAAACTCGCCCATGTACAGCCTCGTCCGGAGCATCGCGTGGACCTTCCCGGGCGGCACCGGCTTGCGCGATTTCCGTTACCGCAGGCCCCAGGACAGGTGCCGGCCCAGGTAGGCAACCATCTCGCCGAACGCCGTGCGCCCTGCCCTGCCCGCGGTCTCCACGTCCGGGAACTCTGCGACGACAGACAGACGGTGCTCGCCGGCGTACGACCGCAGGAGCCCTTGCTGGGCCGGGATCGAGAACCCGCCTCTTTCCTGCTCCTTTGTAGACACACGTGCATACAGGACCGCTTCCGTTCGGTCGGCGACGGCAACCATGCTGGTCTTCCGGTTCGAGTCGCCGCAAGCGTCGGACGCGCGGGAACGGACAAGCCGCCCCTTGATGTCGAATCGGGCGCGATTCGCCCCCTGGTGTAGAATCCAGGAACGTTGGAGGTCTTTAAGGATGCCAAGAACGAAGCCCCTTGTGTACATCGAGACCACGGTCATCAGCTACCTGACCGCGCGCGCTAACCGGGACATCGTCGTGGCCGCCCACCAGGAGGTCACCCACGAGTGGTGGGAGCAGCGGCGGAATGCGTTCCGCCTGGTCGCATCGCAACTGGTGCTCGCCGAGGCCGCTGCTGGTGACCCGGAAGCCGCCGCAAGACGCGTCGAGATCCTGGAGTCCATCGAACTCGTCGAGGCGACGCAGGATGCACTAAACCTCGCTCGAAACCTGATTGCCAGCGGCGCGATTCCCGCAAGCGCGCCCGAGGACGCGCTCCACGTTGCGCTTGCCGCTGTGAACGGTGCCGAGTACCTCCTGACGTGGAACTGCAAGCACATTGCGAACGCTACGATCCGTTGTAAGATTGAGGCCGAGTGCCGGCGAGCGGGGCTGGTGCCGCCCGTCCTTTGCACCCCGCTTGAGCTGATGGAGGAGTCGAACGATGTGGTCTGATCCCATCGTCTCCGAGGTTCGCGCAGCCCGGGACGCGCACGCGCGGTTCCATCACTACGACCTCGAGAGCATTTTTCAGGACCTGAAGAAACAGGAACAACGGAGCGGAAGGAAGTACGTCCGCCTCGACTCCCGTCGCGTCCCCCGGAAGGCCGACCGACCCGCAAAGTCCTGATCTGCAGATCGTTTCTACGCGCCTTGTTCGTAAGCGCTCGGTAAACCGCATCTGCGTGTCGCGGCAAGGCAGATCTATCCTTCCGCCATGGCGGTCACGATTCAACGATTCAGTTGGTGTTCAAGCTGTTGCTTGGACAGGCGCAGGATTCGGGG
>CAIZWN010000081.1 GCA_903936705.1 uncultured Myxococcales bacterium | reverse complement strand
GGGATCGCTGGTCCAGCCCCAGTGCGGCGCGCATGTGCGGCTCGTATTCCACCGTCTCCGGGTGGTGGTCGATCCAGGCCAGCGTCCCGCCCGGAGCCTGCAGGCGGGGGATGACGTCGACGAGCCGCCCCGCGTGCGGTGAATGCCAATAGGTGTCGCAGACAAAGATCCGGTCGTACCGGTGTCCCATGTCTGCCAGTTCCTCCAGTTCGTCGGCCAGGTAGCTGCCCTGGGTCAGCAGGACGTGGGGGCCATCCGGGTCGCCAATAGCGCGCAGTAGCGCGGCGCCAGAGAACAGACCGTCACGGTCGGTGTGGGTCACGAGGAGCACGGAATCGCTGTCGGTCATCTTCATGTTCCGACATTAGCCCAGGGGTGCGACACGCTTCGTGGCCGATCGCGCATCAAAGGTGGTACTCCGCCAGCCAGGCGTCCCAGGCTTCCAACACTGCCGCCACCGCCGAGCCGGGAGCACCGGTCGGCAGGAACGTCGCCCGGAACGGCTGTCGTTGGATTCGGATGGGCCGGTCGAACAACTCCGGGACCGGCAGAAGCGGAGGCGAAATGATTCGCAGTTCGAGGTGCTTGAGGATCTTGTGAATGACGTCCGGGTCGGTAAGAAAGGCCAGCACGACCATTGGGACGTGGCATTTGGGACATGACAGAGCGTACACGTCCAGGACGCGCTTCAACAGGGAAGCCCAGGACAGTCGCCTTGGGCGTCGTTCACTGGGCGGAAGTGATGATGGCGATGCTGATGGCAGCGTACCCTTACCGGTGTCGGTCGCGTCAGTCGCCTGCATCGTGATCGGGCTTTGGCCTGCGTCCATCACCAAGGCCGAAGGCGAAGCCTGTGCCAGTACCGGCGGCGGTGGCAACAAAGGGGCCCCCGAGAACCTCCTTGAGCGCCGTGCCCAGCGTACGGAGTTCGTACGGCTTCGCCACGACGCCTTGGAAGCCGTGGCTCCGGAAGTCCGCCATGATCGGGTCGTTGGAGTAGCCGCTGGACACGATGACCCGGGCCTCCGGATCGATTTCCAGCAGGCGCCGCAGGGCTTCCGTACCGCCCATCCCGCCCGGCACCGTCAGGTCCACGATGACTGCGTCGAACGGGCGGCCGGACGACAAGGCCGTCGCGAATGCCTCCACGGCCTTCTGCCCGTCGCTGGCGGTCTGGACCTGGTACCCCATTTGCACCAGGATCTGGCTGCAGACGTCGCGGATCGTCGCCTCGTCGTCCATCACGAGGATCCGTCCATGGCCCGTCACCGCGGCTTCCTTCCGGTCGGCAGGTGGCGGCTCCCGGGTCGAGGCGGGGAGGGTCACCGTGAAGCACGATCCCTGCCCGCTGGCGGATCGCACGCTCAACTGGCCGTCGTGCTTCCGGACGATCGTGTAGCTGGTCGCTAGGCCCAGGCCGCTGCCCCGGCGCTTGGTCGTGAAGTAGGGGTCGAAGATCCGCGCCAGGTGCTCTTCCGGGATGCCGATTCCCTGGTCCTCCACCGCAATCTCGACGTATCGTCCCGGGGGAAGGGCACCCGGCAGCGGGGCTTCCGGCGTGAGGTTCCGGGCATTCACGCGGATCGTGCCACCGCCCGGCATGGCCTCGTCCGCGTTGATGACCAGGTTGCTGATCACCTGGCCCAACTGGCCGGCGTCCACGTCTGCCGGCCAGAGGTCGGCCGGGATCGAGAACTCGCACCGCACGTCCGAGCCCCGCAGCGAGAAGCCGGCGGCGTCCCGGATCAGATCGCCGAGGCGGGTCGGCCGGCGCACGGGCGCCCCGCCCTTCGCGAAGGTCAGCAGTTGCTGGGTCAGCATCTTCGCGCGGTCCACGGCCTTCTCGGCGTCGTACAGCCAATCGGCCTGCGGAGAATCCGGCGTGGCGTGGATCCGGGCCAGCGCCACGCTGCCGAGGATCCCGGTCAAGAGGTTGTTGAAGTCGTGCGCGATTCCCCCGGCCAACAGGCCAACGGACTCCAGTTTCTGTGCCCGCTGGACCTCGGCTTCCATCCGGTTCCTGTCCGTCACGTCGCGGAAGACCAGCACGGTCCCGACGTCCCGGTCCTGCCGGTCGTGGATCGGGGAAATGCTGGCCGTCAGCGCGCGCTCGGCCCCCCCGCGGGCCAGCAGCAGCGTGCCGTCCTCGAGATCGATCGTGCGCCGCAACGCCAGCACCCGTTCCACCGGGTCGGGGCACGGGAGTCGATCGCGGTCGTCGACGATGGGGAAGACTACGCGAAGGGGTTTGCCTGCCGCCTCGACCTGCGTCCACCCGGTCAGTTCCTCGGCGGCCCGGTTCAGCAGCGCAACGCGGCCCTCGATATCGGTGGTCACCACCCCGTCCGCGATGCAGCGCAGCGTGACCGCCAGGCGTTCCTTCTCGGCCGCCAGCATCGCCTCGGCGATCTTGCTGTCGGTGATGTCCTCGATCATTGTCAGGTAGGCCCGGAATTCCCCGTCGGCATGCCGAAGCGCGGCGACTGCGGCCGCGCCCCACATGACCTCGCCGGTCTTCCTCCGGTACTGCTTCTCGGTGTTGTACAGCGGGATCTCCCCGGCCGCCAGCTGCCGCAGAGCGGCGATGTCCGGCCGGAGGTGCTGGGCTAAAGTGAGGTCCCGGAAGGTCATCGCCAGCAGTTCCTTTTCGCTGAAGCCCGTCATTTGGCAGAACGCCTGGTTCACCCGGGTGAACCGAAAGTCGGGCCCGCTGGTCGCGATGCCCAGCGGCCCTTCCTCGAAGATCTTGCGGAATCGCTCCTCGCTCTCGCGCAGCGCCTCCTCGGCCCGCTTGCGCTGGGTGATGTCCAGCGCGATGCACTGGAACAGGAAGTCCTCGCCGATCGCCAGGGGCGTAAAACGCACCTCCATCTCGAACGGGTCGCCGTTCGCGCGTCGCGACTGCCATTCGAAGGTCTGGGTCCCGCGCTGCACGGCCAGTTCGATGTTGCGTTGGACCAGCAGGGCCGAGGGCGTGCCGTCCGGCTGCAGGATCGGCGCGAAGTCCAGCGGCGTCCTGCCCAGGAACTGGTCGAAACGCTCGAGGCCGAACAACTTCAGCGTCGCGGGGTTGCAGGCGATGCACTCCGGGCCGCGCATCAGCAGCACCGCGGCGTCCATCGAGTCAAACAGCGTCCGGTACCGGGTCTCGCTGTCCCGCAGCCCCTGTTCCGCCTGCTTGCGGGCCGTGATGTTCGTGAACGTGACGACCAACCCGTCACAATGGCGGACAGCGCTGGTCTCGAACCACGTCCGGACCTTCTCGTGCTCGTAGAAATGCTCCAATTGCAGGGGCAGACCGGTCTCGACCACGGTGACGTACCGCCCGAAGAGGCCGTCCTCCCGGTTTCCAGGCATCTCGACCAGGAGCCTCCGGCCCTGAAGGTCGCCGGCGGCTCGCCCTTCGATGCGCTCGGCCGTGGCATTACACAGGGTCCATTCGAAGTCCACGATGGTACCGGAAGCGTCTCGGACCGATCGGAAGGACATGATTCCCGCCAGGGAGCTGTCCAGAACGCCTTTCAGCAGCGCGCCATTGGCGGCCAGCGTATTTTCGGCCCGGACCCGGGCCGTCACGTCCTTCGCCACCACCAGGATGCCGTCCTCGGCAGGTTCGATCCGGATCTCGAAGGCGTGTGTCAGGCCCTCATGGCTCCACTGCGTGAGCACCGTGCGGGGCAGTCGCGTCCGCATCACCTCGCGGTAGGCCAGGTCTGCGGGAGATCCCTGCTGGTCCGGGAAGACGTCCTCCCACGAGCGGCCCAGGGCTTCGCCGGCCGGAATGCCGGTCAGGATTTCGGAGGCCCTGTTCCAGTATGCGTAGCGGAAACCGGCATCGAAGGCAAAGACGGGGTCCGCGATGCTTCTCGGCCAGGTCATGGAAGCCCGACCAGCTTCTAGGCAGGGCCGGGTCCTCCTCGGAAGGCATGTCTGTAGCATCCCTGCGGATGTTGCTGTCCAGCGGTTGTGTCATTCCGAATCCGCGCTTCCGACGCGTCCACGATAGTCGAAAGGGGGGACGGAGGGAACATGGAACCGCGGTTGGAGTCGGCTGGAGGCCGCGAGCCGGCGCGATCGGGAACGTGCCGCTCGCGAGGGGTACGAGCGCGGCGCTTCGTCGTCTTCAACTACTCCATCAACGGCTCGCCGCCGTTCAACCTCCGATCAGGGTGCGGTGAACAGGCAGCGCATCGCGGGAAAACCCAAGTCGATCAGGGCGTACAGGTAGTATTTCGTGCCGCTGACAAGCGCGGTCGGAGCGCCGCTGATGGGAAACGCCTGGATCTGGTCTCCGGTGACCTGTCCGTAACGGGCATCCTGGAACGGCGGTGACACGTTCGGGACCTCGATCCTCCAGATCGTCCCGTCGGGAAGGTCGAGGTTAGGGGGTACGACTGGCCCCTTCGAACCAGCCTCGAGGATGTACAGATAGCGTGCGTCAATGCCACCCCAGTAAACCGATCCGTCGGCCGCCACGCCCTCCCCTCCGCTGCAATCATCCGGGACGAACGAGAGTTGCTCGACCAGGGGCCCGCCGAACGGAGGAACAGCCTTCCCTTCTGCCTCGGTGAGTCCGCGACGGTCCCACTCGGCCTGCAGGAACCTCCTCATCCGGGCGACGTCGCTGGTCGGAAGCCCGAGTTGCGTGCGGTCGAACCCGTTGTTCCGACCGGGCGGGAAGGCGCCCAACGCCCTCGAATCGGCCAGCCCCAGCATCAGGGCAAGACCCGAGGTCCGGATGCCGTCGGTCCAGATTCCTGGCGCATCGGTGTGCCAGTTGGCGGGCCCCGTGGGGGTGAGCCGCTTCGTGTGGCAGCAGGCGCACCCGCAGGCATCGACCTGCGACGCGGCCCAGGCCACCTCGGCCATGTAGGGGGCATCGGACAGGCGCGAATCGTTGGCAGCGGTGGGTGTGGCCGAGGACGGGCCGTAGGGGCGCTGAGTGATCACGTCTGGGCAGTAACCGTAGTCGTCGAAACGGCGTCCGGCCTCGGTGCAGCCCGATATCAGCGTCCAGGTGCACACAAGGCCATCGGTCTGGCCGGGCTCCTCGCCAGGCTTCGAGTCGACGCACATCCGGTAGGGAGGGACGAAGGGGACCGATCCCCAGGTCGCGTCCGGGGCCCCCAGGCCCTGACACAACGCGCCGGGTTCGAAGACGCCGCCTGACCCAACGACGCAGGCCGTGCGCACGAGATTGCACCGGGTCTTGTCGTTCCCTGACGTCACGATGGCGTGGGACAGCCCACCCGACGCCTCGATCCGGCAGGTCCCCAGGACGCTCGATACGTCGCAGGACGTCGCCGCGTCCCAGGTCCCGGCCACTCCGGACCGCAGCGTGGCACAATCGGCCTCGGCTGCGGCCCGGGTCCAGCCCGTCCCGTATTCCTTGCACTCCGGCGCGCCGTTCACGGGACTGGGATGGACGCAGGTTCCGGACTCGCCCGAGGCGGAATCGGGCGACGAATCGGGCGACGAATCTGGTCCAGAGTCCATCCCTCCCCCTGCCCCAGTCGAGCACGCCAGGGACAGCGCCAGCGAAGGCAACAACAGAAGACGTGAAAAGATCGTCCTCATCGGCATCTCCTTTTGCACCTATTCTAGCGCGGACAGGACCAGGACTCGCGTGGAGGCGGCTGTTCGCAAGTCGCAAAGCGGTTGTGCGGCGCTTTCGCCAGCCCAGGTTCGCAAGCGGCTGTTCGATCCGGATGAAACGGGGCGGAGGGTCGTCTTGTCTGTTTGGCAGGCGGGTGCTACGTTCATGCCAGTCACGCGAGGTGCCCGTCATGATCCATCGCACGGCAGCGGGACGTTCGCAGGGGGACGCCTCGTCATCTGGAGCGGGACATCGGGCCTGCAGGCGGAGCTGACCCTCTACGGCTCCGGCGTTCCCATCTTCTCGAGCGAACGGGGAGCCTTGAGCCGAAGGTAGCCCGTTCGCCCCCGAGCGTTTCGACCCCTCGTGCCGCGCCTCCCCCACCGAGACCACAGCAACAGGTTGGGCTGAGTTCCTTGCCACGGCGAGGGCACAAACGACCAGGAATTCGCAGACCTGGCAACAAGGCTGACCGACAGGCTGACAATCCTGGTTCGACGCCAGGTCAAACGGGCCGAGAAAGGACCGCTGCGCATCGACCCGGCAACCCTGCCCTTGCGTGCATCGACCGCAGAGTCCATCCGCTTTCCTGGTATGCACAAACGCACCTTCCGCGAGTCCAGGGAACAAAAGCCAGCGCCGCCCCCGGACACCCACAGCAGCCCCATTGAGCCCCCGGCATTCACCGGTTGATGAACAACTGCGTTCGCAAGCGGACGTCAGGTTTGGAATTTCACGAAATTCCCAATGATGAGGTCGAGGGGACCAGGATTGCGACTGCACGAGTAACTGGTTCAGCCTCTGTGATACCTGGCTAGCGATGACGTTTTGTGGTTGATGTGTCTTACACTCCCACTCATGAGACATCGTGACTACAGAATTGTGCCCAAAGAACCGGGTGCGGTAAACTCAGTCAACCAGGAGATACGTCATGAGACAGGTGCAGGAACGTCGCGCCCGGCAGGAACCGGACCGTGCAAACCCACGGGCGGCTGGCGTTTCGACCCCGGAAGGCCCGTCGCCACGTGAGGCGTTGCGGGGGATGTCGTATCGGGAACAGTTGTCAAAACTGAGCCCGCGGACCGTGCAGGGGGCCCATGGCGACGCGGCGTCTGAGCCGTCACCGGACGGGATCGCGCCCCTTGTTTCCGAGGGCGGCGCCGCCACAGGGACGGCAGACGAGGCCGAGGTTCCCGTCGGGATGCCCTTGGTTCGCGTCGGCGACAAGGGTGTCTATGTCATCAAGCTGCAGACGGTTCTCAACACGCTCGGGGCCGAACTTGATGCCGACGGGAAGTTCGGGTCGAAGACGCGCGACGCAGTCGTGAAGTTCCAGTCGCGGAACAAACTTCTGGTGGATGGGGTCGTGGGTCCGCAAACCTGGGGCGCGCTGCGCGAGCAGACCGCCCACGATGATGGGGAATCTGTCCTGGCTGGCTCGGCTGGCTCGGCTGGCAACCCGTTGCCCACCACCCTGCCGCAGGGGCCCGTCGGGATGTACCCGGAAGGAGACTCACCGACTGGGATGCCGCCCGGCATGGGTCCCTGGGCGCCATTGCTGGCGGGCGGGCCGGCCTCCACGTCCGGCGACAAGGCACCATCGCAGGACGGCGAGCCTGACTACTGGCCTGAACTGGAGGCGCTGCTGAACCAGACGCCCCAGGGGCAGGCCGCGCTGAAGTCGCGCCAGGATTTCGCCGTCAAGGTCGTCTGGATGCCTCGCACTGCGAACCGGTACTACCCGTCCGGGAACACCGTATTCCTGGACTCGGCCAAGCCGCGCGCCGCGGCGGCCGGATATTTCGTCCACGAAATGCACCACGCGAAGATGGAGAAGACAGGCCAGTCGGTCGAGGCAAAGCCAGGGAACAAGGACGAGTTCGTTGCGGCACACGTGAAGGAGGAGGAGGACGGGACGTTCCTCCAGTTCGAGATGGTGATGGATCTGGAGTTCCAGGGAAAGGCCACGCCTGGTCCCAAGGGGATCGAATGCGAGGCGGAATACCGCAGCGCCTATAACGCGGGGCTGCAGGCCACCAAGACCAAGGATCCGACCGCGACGCCCGCGGCCCTTCACGCGGCCGGCAAGGCGCGGGGGCGCCTGTGGATTCGTTGGGCCATTGCCGAGGGACGCCTGAAACCTTTCGGGGGCATGCTCAAGTACGGCGAACACTACGACCGCGAGTGGAGAAAGACGCCGAAGTCCCCGTGACAGGTGCGGGTAAACATCCGCAAGTACCTCAACCTGCTCCGCGTGGTGAGTTCTGGTCCCCGGATCCTGGGGAGCCCTGAAAGCGAGGCACAACAGATGGTATCGGCGCCGAACTTTATGGTTACCCGCGATCCGCCGTCTCTAGATTGACGAAGGTGCATTCTTACAGTAGCGTTCTTACAGGTTTCAAATTCCCTGGGAGGACGCCATGGATCAGGTCATCTCAGCCCGCCTCGATCCGGAAGTGGTGCGGGAGATCGCGCGGGTTGCAGCGACGCTGCATACGACCCGCAAGGCGATTATCGAGCAGGCTATCCGTGACTACGCGGCGCGGGTCGCGCCCAATATGCAGCCCGACGCATTCGAGGCCACCAGCGGTGCCTGGGCCCGTGACGAGTCCCCCGAGACCACCATTGAGGCTGCCAGAACGCGCTCTCGCGCGGCCTTCTCGCGGAGACGGGCATGAAGGTCTTCGTAGATTCCGACCTGCTTATCTGGCACCTGCGCGGCGACGCCCGGGCCCTGGACCTGCTGCGCGGCCTGCGCGATGCTGAGGGGAACGAATTGTGGACCGGCGCGATGCAGCGGGCCGAGGTACTGTTCTTTGCACGCCCGAACGAACTGCAAGCCACGCGACGACTGCTGGACCAGTTTCGGACGGCCGCGGTGGATGGTTCCGCCGTCGATGCAGCGGCACAGCTCTTCCAGCGCTGGCACGCCAGCCACGGCATCGACGAGCACGACGCCCTACTGGCGGCGGCCGTACTCAAGGCTGGGGGCAGGTTGGTCACCCAAAACACGAAGCACTTCCCGATGCCCGGGTTGAACCTGCAGAAGGGCTGGGGGGACTGATCCCTCAGCGGAACCTGTCGGCCGCCGGCGCCGCCTTTGGATACATTCCCCCAGCAGGATCGCCACGCATATCGCCAGCGAACACGCCGCGACCGCAATTCCGGTCGAAAGACCCGGAGGACGATATTCCATCAGGATCTCGTGGTTGCCGGCCGGGACCTGCACGGCGCGACCGACCAGGTTTGCCGGCCACAGGCGCGTCCTTTCGCCATCGACACTGGCCGTCCAACCCGGGGTCCACAGTTCGCCGACGTAAAGCCACGATGGCAGTGACGCGTTGACGATCAGGCGCAGATTATCGGGATCCGGACGGGTCAGGACGACCGAACCTGACGCCACATCCTGGCCCGAAGACTGCGGGAACGGCTGGTCGCCAGGCAGCGCCTCGACCAGCACCTCGGTTCGAGGGTCGAACCTGGGCGCCAGCACCTGCGCGATGGAATCTGGAGATTCGGGTCCTTTGCCCCGATCGGAAATTGCGGAAAATGCCGGAACCAGGCGTGCGCGCGGCACCAGGAAGGCCCGGGGAAGCGTCGCATCGTTCCTGAAGATTCGCAGCCGATACTCCTGGCCGCGAACGGCAATAGGCAAACCAACTACGTCGCCAGGAAAGCTGATCGCAGGCTGGTAGCTTCGGCCCAGTTGCGAATCGGCGCTGATGACGTATCGGATGTTCAAGAGGGACGCCACCCCCTTTTGCGCAACCGGATCGCGTTTCAAGGATTCAAGGGCCAGAACCATGCGCCTGGACACTGCCGGGCTATAGATGTCAGCCGATTCCAGGCCGTAAAGTACAGCCAGGTTTTCCTGGATCATAGCCATCGCAGGATCATATGGCGCCTGGCTTCCCGTCCACCCCCCAGCCCGACGGTATGCGTTCTGGAACACCAGACGATCGTTGTCGTAACTCCAGATCCTGACTGGATCTGTCTGGTCCTTCTGATCGGCTATCCAGCCCGCTGTGGGTGGTGGACGCAACCACCTGTCGGACTCGACGGTACCGTTGTATCCGGCCAGATTTCCAAACAGCTCGGCCATACAGACCAGTACAGCCAGCGCTGCAGCCACAGGAACCAGGCGCAATGAAACTCCCGCCATGCGGCGCAGTACTCGGTCCAACCCAAACGCCGCCAGCGCCGCCAAACACAGGTCCACGTGGACTAGAAAGCGGCCGTGACCGCGAAAATAGCTGAAGCCTGGGACCGCGTGATGAAACAGCCAGGCAAGGCCCCCGTGTTCGCCAAGAGTCAGCAGCAGACATGCCAATCCAATGCCGGCAATCGGCAGAACCTGGGGACGACCACGTCCGGGAAGGAGGGCCATCAGGGCCAGCAGCAACGCCAGAATACCAACGTAGCCATTGACCTCCCAGTCGAACGACGTATTGCCCAAAGCCCGTCTGAACCCCGACGAGACTTTCGCCGCAGGCACCGCGCCGCCTTCTGCACCATCGGCGCCGCCGACTTCAGGTCCAGCATCCAGACGCCCGGCCTCTCCCCTAGCCGATGGATCCAGGAACAATCCAAGGTACGACGGATGGGAATCAACCTCGGTCGATTCAGCGAAGGTCAACCCGCTGGCCCGCGATGTCTCGCGACTGTATTCCAGCGTGGTCAGCAACTGCGGAGCACCCAGGGCCACCCCAAGAATCAAGGCGGTCGCGATCCACACGAACGATCGCAACGCCGGCAGCAAACGTCCCCGTCCGCCGGCAGCTTCCAGTCGGCCGGCAGCCTCCAGCCCGCCTGCAACCCCCAGCCCGCCGCCAGCCCCAAGAATGCCTGTCGATCCGAACGACCGGGCCAGGGCATATGCCCCGGCAAGGAGAAGGTTGTAGTAGGCCATCTGGGGATGGCCCGCAAGCACCACCATGGCGCTCCCGACTGCCAGACCGACAAGCGATGTCTTGCCGCCACCAGTGCGCAGAGATCGATCAATCATCCACAGCAGAAACGGCATCCAGCATGCCGCCTCCAACATATTCATGTGCTTGATGTGGGTGACAAGGGATCCCGAGAGAGCGAACACCACGCCGGCTAGAAATGCTGCGGCGAGACTGGCGCCGCGTTCTCGCATCCAGGCGAACGAGAAAAAACCGGCCAGGGCAAGGTGCAGAATCACGGTCCAATTCAGGGCCACTGGCAACGGCAGCAGGCCGAACAGGACGATGTGCAGCGGGTACAAGACCCCAGCCTGACCTTCTCCCAGCAACGGGAAACCGGAGCCGGCCCCGGGGCACCAGAAGGGAAGGTGCCCCTGCGCCAGCTCGCGGGACATGAACGCCTTCCATGGGATGTGAAAGTGCCAAAGGTCGGACCGAAGAATGTCATTCGTGGAAAACAGCCGATCGCCCAGTGCAACGGATGGTCCCACGAAAAGAACCACAACGGCGATCATGGCCAGGGCGACAGACAGGCAGACAGCAACTGCGGCCCTGGCCGGCCTCATCGCGTTCCCCCCGATGGATCAACGGATTGCCGACGATGCACGCTGGCGCGCATGACGAGAACGACTGCCATAACCGCCAGGGTCAGCAGTGACAACACCAGGCCGATGGCGACACTATAGGGACGATACCGAAAGGTGACCACGCTGGCATCGCCGGCAAGCACCAGGCCGCGGAAGGCGACGTTCACCGGGACTATCTGGGCTGGACGGTCATCGACATCTGCGCTCCAGCCAGGATAGAAAACGTCGGTAAGAACCAGAAGTCCGGGGCCGGCCCGCGACACATCGATCGTCACCTCGTTGCTGTCGTAGCGCATTATACGGACTGGGAACGGCGCAGTCGGCGCTGCGGCATCGCCTGTATCAGCGTCCCAGGGACCGGTTTCTTCCCCTGGTTCAACCACCGGTATCGAGCGCCGCGCAATCGGATCGGCACGCAACAAGTCAGCAGCTTCATCCATACTGCCAACGGCTGTCGCTCGCGTAACGACGTACGCCCTTGGAAGGGCCTCGGCACGCCCGATCACGCGAAGCGCCGATCCCTCGAAAACGACTTCAGGGAAACCGCGACCGAAGCTCCACGTTGACGGCACAAGGTAGTGGGCTATGGAGGCCAGGTCCAGGGTCGGATTTGGGTCACGCACGACCACGCTGGTCGGATACATTTCGCGCAACTCGGGAACCGCAACCTCCATGAACCTGTGATAACGATTCACGAACAGCGGGATCGTCGCCTGGAAGTCGTTAAGGCCGTAGTACAACGCCGTGTTCGGAACCACCGAATTACCCTTGGCGGCAACCCGTGCAGCCGGATCGCCTGGCAGGCCCAGCAATGGCTGCACCTCACCCGCGGCAGAAGGCTCACGCGGCGGTGTCCCAAGAATCCATCCACCGTGGATCGCGAGATCCAACGACGTCAGTATCACCAGGACGATAGCCAGCCGGCCTGGCGATCGCCACAGCAGGAAGGCTGCAAGCGGGGCCAGCCATGCAAGGCACAGCGGCAGCATCAGCCTCTCGATGGCAAGCTCCGGCACCGGGGGTGGCCCCCACTCGGAACCGGTACCGCGCGCCAAGACAAACGTCACCACCACCACGCCAATGGCAACGACCGAGTAGAACAAGGCCCCAAGGGCCAGGCGGCGCGCGGCCTTTGGAGGGTCCCGCAACAGGCGATCCATGCCAACTGCAGCCAGGGCAGCGATACCCAGGCACAGCCACGAGGCAAACCAGCGAGGCAGGACCGCCGACATCAGGGGGACACCGGCCAGAAATCCCGTACCAGGAACGGCCAGAACGACCAGCGCCGGCAGGCATACGAACGGAACCAAAGGATGCCAGCGCCTTGGCGACCGCATGAACATCCAGCCGGCCAGAAGCATGGGGATCACGCCAACCCAGGTGACGTAGGCATACAGGAACGACCGATACACGGATCGCGGACCTTCGGAGGTCTTCATCTTGCCGAAAAGGCCGGATCCACCAGGCAGGTCGGCTCCTCGCCAGGCCTCAACAAGATGAGGGACGATGGTTGAGGCCGCCCTGCGAAGCCCGAATGGAAAAGTGCGCTCGACCGTCGCCTCTGGCACCTCGACTCCCGATGACATCTTGTAGCTCCACCCGTTCGCCACGAACTCGACGAACGGGGCCACAACCACGCCAGAAAGGGCGAACGCGATCAGCAACGCGGCCAGAATCCTGCGACCCGGATCAACCATGGCCACCGGAGATTCCCGACGGGCAAACAGGCGGATGACTACCCATGAGGCGGTGGCGACAAGGATCATCCCGCCAAGAACCGGATGGCCCGAGACCAGCACCAGCGCGATCGCCAAGGCCATCAACGCGATTCGACCAGGACCTGCCGAATCCAGGACGCGATCGGCGCTCCACAGAACCAGAGGAAAGAAGGCTACCGGGTCGTGTTCGAAAGGCGCATAACAGACCGAATATCCACAAACCGCGTACGCCACGCCCCCCAGGGCGGCCGCCCATGGCCGGGCGCACATGCGCAGGCAGAACATGAAAGCGAATATTCCCGACGCCAGTATCTTCAGAAGCAGCCAGATGGATTCCCCGGCAGGGCCGTCCAGCACGTACAGAGGCAGTTTCAGGGGCGACAGGACACCAGCGCTGCCGCTGGCAAGCACCGGCCAACCGCCGCTCATCGCGGGTTCCCACAATGGCAGGCGGCCCTCCTTGAAGGCCCTGGCCGATGACTCCAGCGCCGGTCCGATGAACTGCCAGGCCATCGTATCCTGGAATGCAAAGCGCTCGGGTTCGACCCTGACTCTTCGGCCCAGCTCGGCCTCGATTCGACTCTCCTGCCTGACCGCCCCGAACATCGACGGAACCCGATTCCACGCCAGGCAAGCAAGAACCACGACAACACAAGTTCCGCAGATGACGGCCAAGGGACCGACGACGGCACGAACGCGCGCCGAGCAAGACGGGGTGTCGTTACCGGAATCCGAGTTCATGAGAGCCGCTCCCCCGACCTGAAAGCCTGGTCCGCGCACCCAGCCTGCGGACCCCACGGCGAGTATCGCCCATCCGACACCCTTGCCAACAGGGCAAACTTCAACCACGACTTATCAACCATGGCTTCGCCCACTCCCGCAGGCTCGCTAGCGTTAGTGGGCAATGAACTTACCGCAAAAATTCGATGTCACCTCGCGTACCGCAAAGCTTTCCTTTCCAAGACACTGGATATCTTCACTCTCACGTTGATTGAATGGTTGCGGCCGCACGGCAAGCGCAAGGGACTAGCGAACAAACATCGTCCTATGGACAAGCGCCTGGCATGCAAATCATTTGGGGCTGGCCGAACAGCGAGCAACACTTGTCGCCTTGGGGGCAGTCGACATCCAGGGTGCAGGGCTTTCCCATGCACTGCCCGTCGGGCATGCAGGACTTGGACGAACCCATGTCGCAGCAGGTGTTGCCGCCTGAACAGTCGCCGTCGATCAGGCAGGTCTTGCCGATCTCGCACTGGGCGGCGGCCTGGCAGGACGCGGCGCTGCCGTCCTTGATGCAGCAGATCCCGGCACTGCAGTCGGTGTCGGTCAGGCACTGGCTGGGGCACTGGGCCGACGGCGCGCAGACCGTGCCGCTGCCAGGAACGATGCAGCACACGTCGCCCACGACAGTACAGTCGGCGTGCTTCTGGCAGGGCGGCAACTGGGGCCCCTGGATCGGGCAGGCCCCCGTCGGGACGCACGTCAGACCAGCCTCAAGAGCGCAGCACTCGCGGCCAGTCGGGCAGTCGGCACTTGTGGCGCAGGTCTGCCAGTCGGCGCAGCCCGCGCTGCCCACGCACCTGAACCCAAGTTCCGGTACCTCGCAGCACGTGTCGCCGTTCGCCTCGCCCTGGCTGTTCTTGCAGACGTCGGTCGGGGCCGTGCACAGAACAGACCCAGGACACTCGGACGAGTTCACGCAGATCAGCAGTCCGTCGCCAGAATCGCAGCAGGCCTGGCCCAGCGGACATTCAGTGGTCGAATGGAAGCACTTCTGGGGGCACTGCCCCTTGTCCAGACATACGACGCTCGTGTTCAGATCGCAGCATTCCTGGGTGCTGGGACAGTCGTCGTCGGTCACGCAGTTCTTGGGGCACATGGCGTCGGCCATGCAGGTCGGGGTCTTGGCCATGTCGCCAAACTTGCAGCACACCTGGCCTGCGGTCTTGCAGTCTGCGTCCTCGACGCATCCGCCCTGGGCGCCAGGACAGATGGTGTCGGGCATGCACATCATGGCGGCGCCATAGAAGTCGCAGCAGACGTTGCCGCCACCGCCGCACTCCTCGTCGGTCGTGCAGTTCGTCATGCCGCCGCCCGGGCACTGCTGGCTGGTCGCATAACAGGTCCCGCCGCCGCCAAAAGCAGACATGCAGCAGTGCCGGTCGATACCGCATTCCTCGTCCGTGACGCAGGTCGTCGGTGCGATCGTATCCCCGGACGTCGTGTCCCCGGGTGTCGTCTCACCGGGCACCTCGTCCGTCACGACCGGAACGTCAAAGGTTCCAACCAGGTCCGGACGAACGACGTCAGACGCGTCCTCTCCCGTCACAACGTCAAGCCCAGCGCCATCCGGGAACTGGTCGGCGATCGCCATCGTGTCCGTTCCCGGGTCCGTGTCCACGGCGCCATTCGATCCGCCCGAACAGGCCCACATCAGAACGACTCCCAGCCAAACAAATTGCTTCAAGTGATCCACCATGCCTCCTGGAATCCGACAACTGAGGGATCTGACCATGACATATCGCCAGGGTCAAGACGTATGCCACCCCCAACGGAAGGTCGCGAAAGCCGAGTCGCATGCCTTTATTACCCGACAGTCTGATGATCAATTTGCAAGGATACCTGGGAATGCGCCTGAGGGTCCTGCCATGCTCTACCAACCAGCCACCCTGGTGAACTCCGGCCACATTGAGTTCCCCGCATTCTTTGCAAATTTGACTTCCCGTCCGCACCTGCCGACAATCCTTCGCGACACCGTATCAACGGCCGGGATTCTTGAATGAATCAATCCTTTTTTATAAAGATTCCCATGATATGGAGCCTGGAATGTTGAAGGTCCTCCCTTCAGTCGTTGCTGCGTTTCTTCTGGCATTGGCGATTGGATGCTCGTCGGATGGCGATGGTACTCCTGTTGATGCCTCGCTTGATCGTCCGGATTCATCAGCCGACGCCGTTCCAGATTCCGACGCCTATGTGGCGAACGACAACGTCGGTGCCGATACGGATGTCGCGATCGCAGACGACACTACGGAAGGCGACGGCGATTCGACCGGCCTTGACACGACTTCCGACACACCAGCACCACCCCTCGACCTATCAATCCGTCTGTTGCCTGGCGAGGTGGCGGCGGGCCGGCTGGCAAAACCGGGAGACCTTCTGACCGGTCCCAGGGCGAAGGGAGTTGTTGGAGACTGGAAGATCTACAACGCCAAGGTTGCATACGTGATTCAGGACGTGGGTATCCACTCCTTCTACATGCGATACGGCGGAATGCCGGTGGACGCCGATGTGGTGCGAAGTGCAGGGGAAGATGGCGGCAGCACTTTGGGAGATCTGTTCTTCGGCTGGAATTTTCGCCTCTTCGAACCAGCGACCATTGAGGTCGTCAACGACGGAAGGGACGGCTCCAGGGCAGTGGTGGTTGCCCATGGTCACGACAGCGACTTTCCCTGGCTGCGATCGTTCATCGAGCTTGTCCCCACCGAGGACCAGGGACTGGACCTGGACTACGAGTACTCCCTGGGTCCAGACGACGAGTTCCTGACCATCACGGTGACGGCTACAAACGTCCTGTCCACGTCCTTCGACGCGACAATGATCGCCGCAGCCTTCATCATGGGGGACGGCCTCGAAAGCCACTTCCCTGGTCCTGGCTTTGATGCCAGCGAACACCAGGGCGAGTTCCCAACCTGGGCAGGCTTCGGCAGGCGCATCGCGTACGCCCTGCTGGCAGAAGATGGTCCCATAACGATGGTAATGAACTACTCGAACATCGCCTTCGGCTCGTATTCAAGCTTCTCGATTCCACCCAAGGGAAAGAAGGTGCTGAAACGCTACCTGTCCACCACGAAGAAGGGCGTGGATGACGCCAGGCGCATCCTGCGCCAGATCCATCCGGATGGCGATGTAGGGGTCGTTGAGGGCGTGGTTACCGCCGATGCCGATGCGATTGCCTCCGGTATCCGCGTGCATGTGCTGGACGCCGACGGCGGTCACCAGTCCGTGATCCGCGTGGACGCCGACGGCAGATTCACGGCAGAGTTGCCGGTAGGCAGCTTCAGCCTGGTGGCCAAAGCGGACGGCCACGACCCCTCGAGCGCCTCCGCTGTCGTGATTTCGAAGACAGTGCCAGCCAATGCTGCGGTAACACTGCCTCCTTCCACGCGATTCACCTTCTCGGTCACCGACGGCACCGGGCCCCTGCCAGCAAAGATCTCCTTCTTCAGAAGGGACCAGGCTGCAGCAAATCTCCTGCCGGTAGCCTACGGCGAGGAAGTCTACGGGATGAGCGCGGCCCGTACGGTCTACTCGGCCAGCGGCAGCGGTGAGGGGGTCATCCCGCAGGGCACCTACGATGTCTATGCCACCCGCGGGTTCGAGTACGAACGGGCTTTTATCAACGTCACGGCTGGCGAATCCGACATCGATCTGCCATTCGTCGTCACCCCGGCAGTCGACAGCACCGGCTGGCTCTCGATCGACTGTCATGTGCACGGCATGTACAGCCCCGACTCAAGCGTGCCCGAGGATCTGCGGGTCAGAACCGCGATGGCCGAGGGCCAGGACGTACTTCTGATGACCGAGCACGATGCCGTCAAGGACTTCTCGGGGACGATGGAAGCCATCCCTGGCGCCTCCCGATGGATAAGGGTTCTTCCTGGCAGCGAGGTTACAACCTACGTTTACGGCCACTTCAATGCGTTTCCTCTGACAATGAAGCCCGATCAGGTCAACGATGGCGGCATCGACTGGTTCGATACCGACGCCGCTGCCCTGTTCCAGCGGATTCGGGCCTCCGAGAATAATGACGTCGTAATCCAGGTAAACCACCCTCGAGGAGCGGCAATCGGAAACTACTTTACGGCAGCAGATCTGAACATTTCCAAGGGGACCTACTTCGACGGCGGCCCGTGGAGCGACAACTTCGACGCCATCGAGCTGTGCAACAGCGGCTGCAACAACGGAGATCGCGAGCCTATTCGCGACTGGTTCGACCTCCTGTCACGCGGCTATCGCACGTGCGGAAGCTCGGGCAGCGACACGCACCCACCCTGGGGAATCGGGTCGCCGCGGAACTGGTTCGCCTCGGCCCACCAGCCCGCAGACCTGGACCCGGCCGAGCTGGCGACCGCCTACCATCATCAGCAGGTCTTCGTGTCCACAGGCCCGTTCGTTCGGTTCTCCATTGGCGGGAAGGGCTTCGGCGAGACCCTCACCGAGGCTGGCGCTTTGACTGCCCAGGTGGAGATCCAGGCCGCATCGTGGCTGACATTCAAGGACTTCCGAATTCTGCGCAACGGCGTGCCTGTGTTCACGCTGGATTATGCCGACTGGGTCGCCGGCGCGGGCGCGGTAAGGTTCAGTGACGCGATCGACCTGCCTGCTTCAACCGAGGACGCCTGGTACGTGCTGGAGGTCCGCGGGGCAGGCAACAACTGGCCAGTCAAGAGCGACTCTCCGTACGCGATCACCAATCCGGTCTACGTGGATGCCGATGGAAACGGAGACTTCGATGCGCCGCTTCCCCGGTACGTTGCCTCCGGCAGCGGAATCTAGGAAGCGGGGTGCGATAATGCGACATTTTCTGATGGCACTCTTCGGCACGGCTGCGTTGGCACTGGCCCTGCCTGCCAGCGGCCAACAGGCGTCGGGTGCAGACGGCCCGGCCTTCGCCGAAGCCTTGATCGCCTACAAAGCCAGGGAGTCAATCGCCAAGCACGCCGAGGCCTGGAAGGCGTTTTCCAGCCTCGCCACCGCGCAGCCCTCCGATTACGCCATGCAGATCTGGTGTGCACGAACCTCGTTCTACTACGCCCACCGACTGGTGCAGGCTGGCGACAAGAAGGGTTGCGCACGCGCGGCCCAGGCGGGCAGCCAGTGCGCCCGGCAAGCCCAGGCCATCCGACAGGGCGACTACGATGGCCGCTACTGGGAGTTGATGAACAACTACAAGGAGGGGGCCACGTTGAGCCCTGTGGGCATCCTCAAGGCGGTCAAGCCGGTGCGCGGGATGCTGGAGGATCTGACCACCCGCGAACCGACCCGCTTCGAGGGTCACGTTTTTCTGGCAATGGCGTACCGCGAACTGCCGTCGGTAATCTCATGGGGCGACGACAAGAAGGCTTTGGAACACGCGCAAAAGGCCGAGGCGATAAACCCGCGGGACCCGGATGTTTTGCTTGAGATGGCTGAGGCCTTGCTCGAGAACGGCGACAAGGAGAGCGCTCGCCTCTACTTCCGCAAGGTCGCCGAAAGCGACGTGCCGAAGGATCTGGAGTGGGAAACGGACGACGCACGTGCCTGGGCCCGCAAGCGCCTGGCCGACATCGATTGATTTGACCTGCTGTTGCCAATCGCTGGTGTGACTGGCCGCTGCCAACACATAAGGACCTTTCACCGCGGCTTGATTGCACGGCCCTGCACGTCAGGCCGGAGCAACTCTCACCGTCCGGCCGCTCCTTGCCGCTTCGAAAAGGGCGTCCATGGCGGCCAGGTTTGCAACGGCATCCTGGATAGGCCAACGTGGCGCAGAACCCGAGGCTACCGCCCTGGCGAAATCGATTGCTTCAAGAGCATAGTGGTCGGCCCCTGGGATGGCGATCGTCTGTTCGCTTTCGCCTCGGCGCAAAAGGTATCGTGCGGACTGGACGCCGGGAAACCATGGATCAGGAAAGCAGATCGTCCCCTCGGTCCCCGAGATCTCGGCCTCGTGACGCTCGTGGTTCTCGATGCTGCATTCGAACTGGGCCAGCAGTCCGCCGGGAAACCCCAGGATGCCAGACATGGTGAAATCCACTCCATCACGCCGCTCGACTGCCGTGGCCGTAAGCGGTTCGGTCCCTGCCAGAAGCCGCGACAGGCCCACGCAATAGCAGCCGACGTCCCGCAGGGAGCCTCCCCCAAGATTTGCCGACGCCGGCGTGGCAGCCCCGTCATCCTGCATGAAGGTAAATACACTGCGCAGCGTGGAGGGGCGCCCGATTTCCCCCCTGGCAATCGCGGCGCGAACCGAATCGAAGACGGGGTGGAACCTGTACATGAAGGCTTCGGCAACCGGCAGCCCAGTCCGCCTGGCCGCATCAACAATGGCCCGTCCCTCGGCGGCGTTCATGGCCAGAGGTTTCTCGCACAGGACCGGAAGACCAGCATCCAGGGCCTTCACTGTCCACTCGGCATGAAGAATGTTCGGCAACGGGTTGTAGATTGCATCGACCGCGCCCGAGTAAAGCAGTTCATCGTAGGAACCGAACGACAACGGAATGCCAAGGTCATCAGCGAACCGACGGGCCTTGTTGGCATCGCGGCTGGCAACGGCTTCGACGCGACCAGCCCCTCCGCTGCGGATGGCCGGAATCAGGGCCTCACGTGCAATACCGGCCGTTCCCAGAATTCCCCAACGAATCCCTGCCGTTACGCAATCATCTCTACGATTCATGACAGACTCCCCGAATGACAGGCCAAACTAACAGTCGCTGCCCTCAGGACTAAACACATCCCGATCAGCCGCCGCATTCGGGATCTCCATTGAGTCCGGCTGAACATACGCCGCGCGTTGGACCAGCGTCAACCTGTTCTGGTCCTGGGGATCCAGTTACGCCGGATGGCGACGAACCCATAGGACGATCCCGTTGTACTCGGTGGTCTCATTCTACTTCCTGAATCCTGCCCAACCGCTGTTGCTGACGGTCATGGCGCTGGGTGGTGCGGCGCTCGCATGGATTGAAGGCCACCGGCGTCTGGTTGCCACGGCCTTGGCAATCTTGGGGCTGTACCTGGTCATTCACGTCCTTGTCCAGCGGTCGGCGGTGGACCAAGGCGATTTTGTTCGATACAACCTGAACCCGGCGCCTGTCTTCATCGTCCTGGCGGCGATGGGATCGGGCCACCTTCTGAACGACGACCTGCGATGGACCCGCATCGTCGGTTGGATCGTATGCGGTCTGCTTGCGTTCCAGACAGGGCGCTCCTGGCTGCAGTTGCCCCGGGTCTACTCGCCTGAATTCACTGCCGAGTATGAATACCTCCGCGATGCCGCAAGAAGACTGCCACCCGGGACGACTTTGGTTGCCGAAAACCCATGGAGCGTCCGGAGTTCAACAGGCCTACCCACCGTGTTACCCCAGCAGGCCGAACCGGCTGCGAGATCCGGCGGCGGCCCCGTGGTATATGTGAACACTGTTTCCGGACGTAGTGCTTGGATGGATCGACTGGATGCCACGGTAGGTTCAACGTGCCTGGACCGAACCATCATCGGCGGGCGCGAAGTTGGATTCTGGAGGCTGGGTCCACCAGTGCATCTGCCTGAAAACGAGGTCTCCCGATGAAGAAGTTGATCGCGGCTGGAATTGCGTTGGTCGTACTTTGCGTGGGCATATGGAGCAGCCTTCGACCGCCAGCCTCGGCACCTGCACCGGAACCCGCCCCTCCCATGAACGTTGCTGCCCGAAGCATTCCCGAGGATCAGCCTGTTGCCCCTACCGAACCTGCAACTGAGGCACTACCTCGCCAACCGGTAGCCCCGGTCAATGTCGCGACCAGGCGACCCAAGTTGCCACCACCGCCTGCCACACCCCTGCCCCCTCCTGTCACCTTGGCGGACGATGGCGAAGTACGATTCCAGGCGGCAGCCAAGCGCGACCTCGAGCGATTCGGTCCCGAAACCCTGCAGAAGATCGAGGACCAGTACACCGAGGGCATCCGGAACGCTGGCTTCCACCGGGGCCGCGTGGCCCTGTCGGACCTTATATCCCGATATCCCGAATCGAACCGGGCCGGCTGTGCTGCACCTGTACTGGCACGCGACCTTGCAAATGCGGGAGAACTGGAAGATGCAAGTGCCTATCTGGACTTCGTCATCAAGGGCAAGCATCCCGGCGTGTTCAAGAACGACACCCCGGCCCTGTGCGATTCCCTCCTGCTGGCCGGCGAAATCGCCGTGAAGCAGGGAGATCAGGCAGCCGCCAAGGCGGCTTGGTCAACACTGGTGTCGGAACATTCCAACGAGACCGATCCCGACGGGATCACATACGGCACCAAGGCCGCCGAACTACTTCAATCCCTGGGCAAGAACTAGTACAAACTAATGTATGCAACTCACCCAGCCAGGATCAACCTCCTGACCCGCGTTCCCGCGAACAATCAGGACTTTGCCGCCGCCGTCCGCTTGGATTTCTTCACAAGCATCTCACAACAATGTTCAAGCCCCGCAATAGCTTGAAGTCCATGCCAACACACTGAAGCCATTACCTGACGGAACATTGCCCGGGAAGAATTGCCTTGCACATCGCTGCATTGTGCCGAATCGACAGATACCAGGGGAGTCGTATAGCTATGGTGCTCGTCCATTCCGGGAGGATCGTAGAAACCCTGCGGCGACGATCATCAGCGAGGCCACGGATTCGACGATCAAACCCAGGGCACCTACCCTGGATTGGCCGTGGTACCGTTCTTCCTTATGGTAGGGAACCGCAAGCCATCGGACATCTTGCGCTGCGATAACCGCTGACAGATTTCCCCAGCGGGCATTCCGTCGCACCAGACGTTCAACCGTAGCAGCGCGCAGCGCGCAGAACGACCCAGCTCCGATGGGAAGTCGCTTTCCGGACAGCCTTGCCAGCAGCATCGAATGAACGAAGTGACCCAATCGGAACCAGGCCGGACCGCCCAAAGGCACCTTTACAGCGAACACAACTCCGACGTCCGATGGTGCCTGTTCCAATACATGGACCAGTTCCGGAATCACTTCGGGGGGATCCTGCAGGTCCCCGTCCAAGACCAGCACAATTCGGCCCTTAGCCACACGAAGACCTTCCATCGTTGCGGCGATTTGCCCCTTGTTCGATTTCAGACGGAGGACGCTCAGCCCTACGTGATTATCAATGCGTGCCATAACTTCGGGAGTCGTGTCCTGACTTGCGTCGTCCACCAGGATCATTTCGTAGGCATGCCCAGTCCGCACGGCCGCCTCACGACATCGCCGGACCAACTCTACCAGGCTCTCAGCTTCGTCATACACCGGAATAATAATGCTCAGAAAAGGAGCGCTCATCTGCGGCACGAATCAGCCACCTGCCTGGCAGCCCTTTCCACCCGTTCGATGGTCGCAGATTGCATCCGACTGTGCACCGGGAGAACGAGTACGGAGCTGGACAGGCGGTCCGTCACGGGCAGGTTCCGGCCTCCTTGGAAGGCACGCAAGTGATGCAGTACAGGATGGAAGTACCGACGGGCCTCTACACCCTCGGCCAGAAAGCGACGCGAAACCTCGTTGATCCCTCCCACGGGCAGGTTCGCACAGGCCAGGCCCAGGTTCAGCCCGTTCGGCAGGACGGCCGCAGGAACCCGTTGCGGTAGGAAAGTCCCGGCGCACTCTCGCAGCAAAAAGCCGTTGAGCCGCCAGAAATACTCCCGCCGACGCTGCAGTACACTGGGAAACAGTTGCAACAGGTGCAGCCCGATCGCTGCGTGAACCTCAGTCATCTTGGCGTTGTACCCTGGTGTCGATTCAAGGGGATTCGCAGCTAGTCCGTGATTACGCAAACGCCGCACCTCAGCCAGCACGGCGGGGTCCGGCGAAAGGACCAAACCGCCCTCGCCTATCGGCAGAATCTTCGTCGCGTGAAAACTGAATGTGGTGGCCACCGGACCGACTGAACATAGCGCCCCGCCCACCTCTGTTCCAAAACCATGTGCATTGTCGTACATCAGGGTAGCCCCGGCCTTTGCCGCCATCCCGGCGATCGCCTCGAGGTCCGGCGGTACCCCGTAGACATTGACCGGCACGATCAGACGAACATCGCTGCGCGATGCCAGGATCCGTGTCAGGTCCGCAGGATCCAGCGTGAACGTGTCAGGATCGACATCGCAGAACACGGGCTCAAGACCCGAATGCTTAATCGCGGCAAGGGTCGACAGGAAGGTAAAGGACGGCAGGATCGCCGCGCCCCGCCCCAGCCCCATGGCCAGCGTAGCCAGTTCCAAGGCCATGGCTCCGCTGGAGACAGCTACGGCATCCTCCGTCCCCAGCCACCCGGCCACCTCGCGCTCAAAACGCCGAACAACCGGACCGTCGTTCGAAAGACGTCCGCTACCCAAGACTAGCGTCAGGAGTTGCTGCAGTTCGTTACCGACTTCAACCTGCGGCAGGATCGAGGGAATGGCGTCTTCCAAAGTACTCGGCAAGGGCAATGAACCGGCCGGCGCCAGCAACCCCCAGTGCGCCAACGTCTTGCGCAGGCCATCCTCCAGCGACGTCGTTGCCTGGAACCCGATTGATTGCCGCAGGAAAGTCACGTCCGGCACACGGTGATCAATCTCCTCGAACCCGGTGCCGAAAAAGCTGGTACCAGAGACGTCCACGGTTCCAGCCTGGTGCCCTGTCAGCCGGATCATCAGGAGTGCCAAGTTACGCATGGTAATCGGTTCGGAGCGCCCGATGTTCACGGCTCGCCGGAAATATGAAGCCTCGGGCGTCAGGCTCAGCCCAATGCGAGCCGTCGCCTCGATGGCATCGTCCACATAGCAGAATGACCGGACGGCACGACCGCCATCTACCAGGGAAAGAGGCTGCCCGTCTCGGATGCATCCAAGAAATTTGCTTATGACACGGCCGCAGCCTGGAGCGTCCATCAACGGACCGTAAACGTTGAAATAGCGAACGATGGTATAGACAAGTCCTTCGTTGCCCAACGAGTGGGCGTACTCCTCGCACGCCGCCTTGGAGATGGCATATGCCCATCGGGTGTTAGTTAGTCTGCCGAAAACCTTGTTCGAAGTTTCGCACAGTTCCCCCGAGTTCCGACCATAGACCTCGGAGGTACTAGAGAACAGCACCGGCTTGTCATGGCGCAGGCAGGACATAAGGACGTTTCGCGTCCCCATGATGTTGACGTCCAGGACATCGGCGGGTCGTCGGATATATTCGTCTACACCGACGACCGCCGCGAGGTGAAAAACTACATTCGAATTTTCGACCAATCGGGGGATCAGGTCGAGGTCGCGTACGTCGCCCTCCACGAATCGGATCCGCGGATCGTCACAGGGCAGGCGTTCGCTCGGGCTGACGTCCAGGCAGGTCACGTCCCATCCCCGGCGCGAACAATCGGCCGCAAGCGCGGCGCCCAGGAATCCCGCGCCGCCTGTTATCAATACGTTGCGCTTGTGCAAGTTAACTGTCCAAGCTATTCGAATGACAATCTACCTTGGCCGTCGAACGCGTGTCAAATCCGAAAGAGGAGTTACGGCACCTGGCAGACGTCACCACGGGAACAAGAAGTCGTAAGCCGACTCGCCCGATAACGGCAACTCGGTATGCAGGTCAGGAGTGTGAACACTGTTCCAGATTCGTTCACACTGGGAGACGGACCCAAAATGGTGCCCGTCTTGATTCAAGCCCAGCGACTCCTGGGCCTGAGCCGGCCGCCGGAACCCAGGCAGGGTATACAGCCCGATGCAAATCGGAACATGCAACAGGCCGTATTCATCCTTATCGCTGTACTGTGGTCCTGTGATAATTGACTCAGCCACCGGGTCAGCGCCGGCAATCTCGCCAAGGCAACCGTCGCTGCCCACTAGGTTGCAGTCCAGCCCGCGGTAAAAGAGCACACAACGATCCTTCGAAAACAGCCTGTCAATTCCAGACCCTGACAGATCCTTAGGTTGCAAGCCCTTAAGCGTGAATGGTTGGTCGATGCTCGACGTTCCGAACACGAGGTATTCCTTGCTGACGTCATCATTGGAACCGCCCATCGATCGAGGTCTAAGCACGAAAATGCATTCCGGATAATTCTCAATATTATTCAAAATCCACCGTGCCGACGATTGATTGGACATATTGGGAACCACGAAATCCCCACTTTTCGGACTCGGATATTCCGACCATCCTCCAGGGGTCAACCCGGACAACCACCTCTTGCTGGACAAATAGTTGTATTCGCCGAGAAGGAGCAACACCAAGAGTCCCACCCGCCAGGCTCGGTGCCAGGATCGCGCCGCTGCGACCCTTTCCAGCACCATCCAGCCCAGCAACCCGAACAGGGCGAGGGCCGGAAGGGACTTCAAATTGTACCTGATGATTTCGAAGGCCGCATTGTGGCCCGCCTGGACATACAAATGCGCAAGAATGATCCAGGTGTATCCGAGCAGGCAAGTGCGTACGGGATGCCGGAGCAGGTATCCCAGACCCAGCAACTCGAGAACCAGGAATCCAGGATTGCTCGCTACCGCCATCAGCACCAGCGACCACAGAAAGCCTAGCTGGGACGATGGCATCATCACGCCCAGTACCCACTTCCAGGGACCTTCGTTCGCGGCCGCGAAGTGACTCAAGACCACCTGGACTGCAATCAACATCGCGACGATCAAGGCCGGTCGAAGGGCTTTCGAGAAGTGCGTCGCCCACTTTACAGCCGCGATCGCCTTTCGCGTGAGCGCCCGATCCAGGGCCATCTGGTCCAGAAGTATTGCGAAGGCTGGCAGCGCAACCAGAATGACCTCGACCCGGCAGCCCACAGCTATCACGCCGATAAGGAAGGCTGAACTCAGCCCGATCGCCCGCTCGAACTTGGAGAAGAACGATGGCTCTCGGAAGGTGTCGTTCACAACCACGCCCAACAGGAACAGCAACCCAAGGAACGGAGCCGATGAGCTGCTGAGCATCGCCATCGAAAAGGCAGTGCTATGCATCGTTATTGTGCCAAGTACAGCCGCAACAAGCAGGTTCCTTGAGACGGAGTAAGCGATTGCGCACAGCAGGATCAGGTTCAGGAAGGAAAGAAAAATGTTCAATTGGACAGCCGTCCGGATGAAAAGCTCGCCCGGAACCATTGAGATCCCGATAAGTCTCATCCATCCAGTATTGTGCTTGTTCAGGTTCCAACCGAAGATTTCCGGGACTAGCCGGGAGGAGCCTCCCTCGTGAAGGACGTTGATCATGCCGATTGGAATATCCAATTGACTGAGAACCAGCATCACGAGAATGAAGGCAAGTCCTCCACAGAGCAACGCTATTACGATCGTAACCCGATCCCTGGCAAACCTCCGGAATCGGATCCAGAAAAGCGCTGACGCTAGCAGAAGCCCAAGTACAAAGGTTGCATGGGCAACAAACTTGGTAAAATCGGAGACTCTACCAAAAACGCTACCGTACGAGAGCGATACCGAGGTATTTTCAAGAGTTGACACGGAAGCCGCCGTATCCGATGGCAGCGCCTGAGACACCATGCTGCCTTCCAACTCGGAAGATGATCGACCTGTGATTTCCGTAAGGCCTAAAGCAGAACTCTCGACTGCATCGGGCGAAATCAAGGCAGGATCAGCTTGGAAGAAGGTTACTTCCTGCATGACCGACCGCGCCTCGACACTAGCCGAAAAGGCCCCGATGATGGCAATTACTACGGCCGCAGGGATCCAAAGACGCCGGAATGAAGACTGGTTTACCCGAATCTTGGAATCGATAGCCAGTGGAAGTACATGTGGTTCAGACATGGACCAAAAATATACTATTTGAGAAGCCTTGCAACACTCGCGGCATTTCCCTCCAAGCATCCTCGATTCTAACTGCCTGTTTTCCAAGGTAAGAACACCGAGGACTGGACCAGGTTTTCCGGAGCGACGTTTTGAATCGGGCTGGTTCACAACGCATGCGTTGGCGCCTGGGCCTGCGGCGCGAACCAGTGCTCCTGGGTCTGCGGCGGCGACACCTGCGTGGCCGAGGGCGGGAACGTCGCGGTGGTCCCCGACGCGCCCCCTTGCTGCGATGGGCTAGTGAAAGTCCCCTGCGATACGCCCCGACGGCGACGGGGTCTGCCAGGGGTGCGACGGTTCCAGCGTCTGCACCTCCTGCGGTAACGGGCAGTGCAGCCTTGGCGAAAACGCCTGCAACTGCCCTGACGACTGCACAAACACACCATAGCCAGAGGTGCGACCCAACAGAGCCGTCTCTTTGCGAAGGCCGCGCCAATCAGACGATTTGACTTGGGGGCCTCCTTTGTCCACCTTTACCCCGCTATGACCTTGCCAGCATCAGGGTGTTCCGTATGGAGATAAACCACTTCCTTGGCATGTATGGCGTCTGCCTGTAAACGCCCACCAGAAACTGCGTAAATCTGTCCCCGCAGGCCGAGGTTCGTCGTTCACGACCTGTAGGCCAAGCGGCAGCGTCTGCTGTTGACGTTGGATGGCGGAGGGGGTACGAGTGGTCGGCACGTGGGATGGGCG
>CAIZWN010000080.1 GCA_903936705.1 uncultured Myxococcales bacterium | reverse complement strand
ATGCAACCTCGCGAATAACGAGGCGTGCAGCCCGGCTGACGGATCGTGCGCCTGCGCCGACGGTTTCCACCTCGCTGCCAACGGAACGACGTGCACGGCGGACCCCTGCGACCCCCAGCCATGCAACCTCGCGAATAACGAGGCGTGCAGCCCGACCGACGGTTCCTGCGTCTGCGCCGACGGTTTCCACCTCGCCGCCAACGGTACGACGTGTACGACCGATCGCTGCGATCCGAATCCATGCCTCGAGGTCCCGGTCAGCGACAGCGTCTGCTCGGCCGCACCAAGCGCCGTATCCGGGTACGCCTGCGGTTGCCGCGATCTGCATTTCTGGGACGAAACCGCACAGGGATGCGACTTCACCTGCGAGGATGACCAGCGCGAGGAGAACGACAGCGCAGTTAGTCCGAACGACATCCGGTCGTTCCCCGGCGGTATCTGCAGCGCATCCCTGGTCATGGCCATGAACCAGAACGTAGCCGATGAGGATTGGTTCCAGTTCTTGGTGCCGCCAGGGCGCTATCGCGTGTTCATGCAGTTCGACGAAGTGAACAATCCGGCCCTTCTCGCAGAAATCTACGCCGAGGACGGCACGACCCTCCTGGCCAGCAAGGACCCGACCGGCCTGGTGGATGTGGTGCTCGCCGCCGGCACCTATCTATTGCGCGTGGCTCCGGACATCCAAGTTTCGCTGCCTACCGACCTTTGCGCCAACTACAAGGTCCTATCGTTCGAGTTCCGCAACGACCGCTGCACGCCGACCGCCTGCACATACGGCGCCCACCTGACCGGCGAGTGCTTCCTGTCGGACGACTGGACCTACCACACTTGCGGCTGCGAGGACGGCTACGAGTACAGCGTTTCCAGCCAGCAGTGCGAGGTCAGCCTCAGTTGCGCGGATCAGTACGACCCGGGCAACGAGACCAAGGCCACAGCCACGCCTCTAGCGATTCCCAGCAACTTCATGGGCCGCGTGTGGACTGTGAGCCGGGATTGGTACAAAGTGGACCTGCTTGCCGGTGAGCGCCTGCACCTCGCAGCGGCCGTCACGCCCAGCGACGTGACCGCGGCTTTCACCATCCAGACTGCCGCCGGGACCGAGTTGGCGAGTTTCTATGGTTCGTCTGGCGATGTCGACCTCTATGCCAAGGCCGCAACCGACGGCACGTATTACATCAACGTCTTTACCGCGGTCGCTGGCACCTGCATTTTCTACGACGTCACCATTGATCTAGCGACGGACCCCTGTCTGGGCCCGACCAACGACTGCGCCAGCCTGACCCACACGACCGGTTGTGTGCCTCGCGACAACTACTCGACCTTCGATTGCGCCTGCGAGACAGGCTGGTACTGGAAGGACTACGCCCACGCCTGCGAGAACGACCCCTTCCTGTGTACGCCCGACGGCTACGAGGACAATGACGACTACCTTTCTGCCGTGGACCTCACCCCCTTTATGCCCAAGGTTGTAACCACGGGCCTTACCGTGGTGGCCCGCGCGGCTTTGCCCGACGATGATGACTGGTACAAGGTAACGGCCGGGGCACACCAGAAGCTGCAAATCTTGCTTCAGTACACGTCCAACCAGTACTACGACGCCCACTTTTTTGTCTATACCGATCCGCTTGGAAGCCCGATCAGGAGCGGTACCGACATCTATGTTTCACAATGGTTCTTCTACCCCGAGAGTGACACGACCTATTACATTCGCGTCGTGAACGGGTACCCCGACGAGGACAACTGTACGCCCTACAGTGTGACCGTGGAGCGCACGGACTCACCCTGCCTCGCCGATCCCTGCGCCACCATCGCCAACACCGCCGGGACCTGCAAGACCAGTTACTACTACGCCACGAAGTTCGTCTGCGACTGCACCAGCGGCTTCGGCTGGAACCCCGCAACGAACACCTGCGACGTCATCGCCTGCCCCGACGACGCCTTCGAGGAGAACGACTGGATCAGCGGCGCCTCGGTGCTCGACGGCCTCCTGCCCTTCAACCAGTCCATCGTCTTGCACAAGGATGCGATCGGGCTGGACAAGGACTACTTCAAGTTCGACGTGGTGCTGGGAGATGTCGTGAATGTCCAGGCCACTTTCGACGGTGGAACGGACATTGCCCAAAACCTCGTGTCGCTCCACCTCTTCAAAGGATATTTTTTTGGCGATGATCCGCTGACGAAATACGCGGTGAGCCACTCATTGCAGACCACCGGCAATACACGCACCCTGACGTACACCGCGACCGAGACCGGGACGGTCTGGCTCCTCGTGGCCCTCGACAGCGTTCCCACGGCCGAGGCCTGCCTGCCGGTTCAACTCACGATCGTTCGGTAGGAGGCCTTGATGTGGAGAATCCTGCGTTCGCCCCTCACTGGACGGTCCGCAGTACGCAAAACCCGATCCCGTCCGCAAGGATGCCGGGCGTTCCGTCCCATCCGCGGCATGCAACTAGTTGATTGTTCATTGGCTTTGTTGTGGAGGTCCGAAATGCATCTGGTTGATCAGTTTGCTCGACGTTCGTGGATTCTGGCTGTCAGCCTTGTTCTGCTTGCGGCCTGCGGTGGTTCCAGTAATCAGCCAGACGTCATGGTTGATGCAATTGACGATGCTGCGCGTGAAGCCATTGAAGACGCGCCTGTACCGGACGTCCCTATGGATGTCGTTGCAAACGATGTTGTCGCTGACGTTATCGATCTTGTGCCGGACCTTCTGGACACATCTGACATCGATAATGACGTGTGCATCTCGAATTGCATGGGTATGGCGTGTGGCGTGGATCCGATGTGCGGGCAGTCATGCGGGGCATGTGATGATGGATTCAAATGCAATGACATCGGCATATGTGTTCCCGACGGCATGGCGTTGATTTCAACTGGACCGTTCTGGATGGGATGTAATATTGCGGTGGATAGCCAATGTTCTGAGGGCGAGACGCCTTACCATGAAGTGACTTTGTCCGGGTATTTCATGGACAAGATGGAAGTGACGGTGGTGAAGTACGGCGAGTGCGTTACCGCAGGAGTTTGTACGTTACCAACCGCCAACTATTCGACTTGCAATTGGAGCATGGCAGGTAGAGAAGAACATCCCGTGAATTGCGTCGACTGGAACCAATCCAAAGCCTATTGCGAGTGGGTGGGCAAACGTCTTCCGACGGAGGCGGAGTGGGAGAAGGGTGCGCGCAGTATTGATGGCCGGAAGTTCCCATGGGGCAATGAGACTGCAACTTGCGACTATGCCGTGATGGATGATGGCGGTGGATTTGGTTGCGGTACCGGCTTTTCCATGCCTGTCTGCAGCAAGTCTCCTGCCGGAGATAGTCCATACGGCTTGTGCGATATGTCAGGCAATATATGGGAGTGGGTATCAGATTGGTACGACCTGGTATATTACAGCAGTAGTCCAGACACGGATCCAGTTGGGCCAGAAAGCGGCCCGTTCCGGGTCACACGTGGCGGCAGTTTCTACTACAACGACAGCACCAACCGTACGTCGAATCGCGGTGGCTATGCCGAGTCGTTTTCCGACAGTGCGGTGGGGTTCCGTTGTGCCAGGCCGCTAGAGTCATTGAACCGGTTGCCAACAGTCAGTTTTCTGGCGCCGGGCGAAGGTTCGACTGTGTCGGGTCCGATGACGGTTCGGGTGCTGGCTGCGGACGACGTTGGTCTGGATGGCGTGGACTTCATGGTGGACGCTGTCGTCGTAGGGCAGTTCGCTTCGGACGGGAAGTATGAATGGACCCCGTCATACCAGAAATCGGGGCATGTGTTGAAGGCGGTCGCTCGGGACTCGGTTGGGCAGACCGCCGATGCCCAGGTTTCGGTGAACGTTGATTGGCCGTTGACGGTGGACGTTCAGTCCTGTGTTGTCGGGGCGTGTGCCGGGATAGGGGAAATGCAGGAGGTCTTCGGGACGATTCAACTTCGTGGTATCGCCAGGGACGACGGCGGGGCGGTGTCGACGGTGGAACTGTTCATCGACGGGACGTCGGTTGGTTCTGCCGCGACAGTTCCGTTCGATTTCACGTGGGACTCAGGCAACGTCGCGGACGGTGAACACGTGATTCGCATGTCTGGCAGCGGTATGGACGGTGCGACAGGTTACGGTCTGGTGACGGTCGTAGTGAATAATTGCGATCGGGATCACGACACGTACTTGTCGAAGACCCCGGCGTGCGGCGGTACGGATTGCGACGATAACGACGCGGCCATTCACCCTTGTGCGGATGATCTGCCTGGGGATGGCAAGGACTCGAATTGCGATGGTTTTGACGTGGCGTCCTGTGACGATTGCAATGCATGCAGCCAGGACACTTTCGTTACCGGGGCTTGTCTGCACGTGCTGATCGGCGAGGGTCAGGCGTGCGATGACAAGGATGCGTGCACGGTGGGTGAGAAGTGCCAAGGGGGAAAGTGCCAGGCCGGGAATTCCGTGTCATGTAGCGATTCGAACCCGTGTACGACAGATGCATGCGATACGGTTTTCGGTTGTCTCTATCAGCCTGGCAACGACGGGACGGTTTGTGCCTTGGGTACCTGCTGGCAGGGTACGTGCTGTGCCAACCAGTGCCAAGGTAAGGATTGCGGGGACAACGGGTGCGGAGGCAGTTGCGGTACTTGTCCGGAAGGGAAGACTTGCGATGTGAATGGGGCGTGCTCTTCTGTCGCAATCGTCAGCGTGATGGTGCCAGTACCCGCAGGTTCGTTCATGCAGGGGTGCAACTCTGCGGTGGACACACAGTGCTATTCGGGCGAGAACCCATACCATTTGGTGAACGTACCGTTGTTCGATGTCGACAAGTACGAGGTAACGGTTGCCGCGTACAAGTCGTGCGTTGACGCGGGAACATGCTCTGCGCCCAGGGACACGACCTATTCGCCCTATTGCTACTGGGGTGTTGTCGGCAAGGAGGAACACCCAGTGAACTGCATTGACTGGAACCAGGCCGGGGCATATTGCACGTGGGCCGGGAAGCGTCTGTGCAGCGAATCCGAGTGGGAGAAGGCGGCTCGGGGCACAGATGGTCGGATTTATCCGTGGGGGAACCAGCCTGCGACGTGT
>CAIZWN010000079.1 GCA_903936705.1 uncultured Myxococcales bacterium | reverse complement strand
CCGGCCCCCAGTCGGGTGCGGGGGCACCGGCGCGGCCCCGCTCCCCCTCGGCCCGGACCCCTTCACCAGATACTCACATGTCCCTACTCGCGCTTCACAACGATTCCTTGAGGTACCGAAAACAGCCATTGATGACCGACCCAGGCGACAAAGCGGCAACAATCGCTCCGCGACAATGGTTTCAAGCCGCATAGGTGGCTAAAACTCGTCTCTGAATACTCCCGAACGGATTCTCGCTGAGCCAGGCGGCGGATTATGGACGCCCTGGTCTTCTTGCAAACCCAGTCTGGCGAAGGCAGAATCTTATCCCACCACGACCCAGGGGCATCGGGCTTTGGGCCCGGAGGGAACGCATGGCCATCGAATTCTTCCACACCAGCGTGTCGCCTGAAGCGGTCAGCCTGGCGACCCGAACGCTGATGTCAACCTGGCTCAGCGAGGGGCGTCGGGTAAAGGAGTTCGAGGATGCCCTTTCCGATCGGTTGGGGCTGGTCAACCCTGCGGCCTTGAACAGCGGTACCTCGGCGCTGCACCTGGCCTTGGTGATTGCCAACGTGGGCCCGGGAGACGAGGTCATTCTTCCACCTCAGACGTTCATTGCCACCGGTCTGGCCATCGTGATGCAGGGTGCCGTGCCCGTGTTTGCCGACGTTGATCCCTGCACCGGAAACCTGCTGCCCGAGTCGGTTGCCGCGAAGGTGACTTCCAGGACACGAGCGGTAATGCCCGTTCACTGGGCGGGCCTGCCATGCGACATGGACGACATCCAGGACATTGCCTCTCGTCATGGCCTGGCGGTTGTTGAGGATGCGGCCCACGCGCTGGGTGCTGCCTACCACGGCAGTCCGATCGGTGGATTGTCCCGGTTCACGGCGTTCTCGTTCCAGGCGATCAAGCACCTGACCACGGGGGATGGCGGAGCATTGTGCTGCACGGATGCGAACGATGCGCGGCAGGTGATGGCTAGGCGCTGGTTCGGCATCGACCGCGCCAACAGCCCGATGTCTGTGCTTGGCGAACGCGAGTACGACCTGGACACCGTCGGGTACAAGTACCACATGAACGACCTGGCGGCTGCCGTCGGCCTGGGTAATCTCCAGGATTTTCCCCAGCGTCTGGCCCGCCGTCGTCTTGTGGCGGCAAGGTATCTTGATGCGCTTTCCGGAGTCCATGGCCTTGAACTGCCGCCTTGTCCATCGGATCGCGAGAGTGCCTGGTGGCTGTTCCAGTTGAGGGTTGATCGGCGCGAGGACTTCATCCGAGCGCTTGCGTCGCGCGGGGTGCCGGCGTCGGTGGTGCACCAGCGGATCGACCGCAATCGTGTTTTTGGTGGAGTACGCAGCGACCTTTTCGGGCAGGCTGAGTTCGATATGCGCCAGGTGTCTATCCCCGTGCACGAGGGGTTGTCGGACGCCGATGTCGCGCAGGTTGTCGATGCCGTACGAGCGGGATGGTGATTGGAGGGGGCTGATGGAAGGGTACGATTTGTCGAAGTTGCGTCACTGCGGGGTCGACGTCAGGATTGCGGCCAGCGTGGTGATCAGGAATCCGGACCTCGTTTCCATCGGGGATCACGTGGCAATAGACGACTTTTGCTACATCACGACTGCGATTACGATCGGGGACTACGTTCACATCGCTCCTCATTGCACAATCATCGGAGGCCGTCGGGCGTTGTGTGAACTGAGGGACTTTTCGGCCATTTCGGCAGGGTGCCGTCTGGTCTGCGGGTCCGACGACTACCTTGGCAGCGGTCTTACAAACCCAACGATTCCAGAGGCGTATCACGCAGATCTTCATTTTGATCCGGTGATACTTGAAAAGCACGTTGTGCTGGGCACCTCGTGCGTGGTGCATCCTGGAGTGACCTTTGGAGAGGGAGCCGTCGTAGGAAGCTGTTCGCTGATCACGAAGAGCCTGCCGCCCTGGACCGTCAGCAAGGGCGTTCCGGCGCGGCCGTTCAAGGAACGCCCCCGGGAACGGATCCTCGAGTTGGAGGCGCGCCTGCGAATGGCGTGAAAGCCCTGGACCTTCCCACCGGAGACCCGCTGCATGGATGGACCGGCCTCAATCCCCCACAAAAGCACGTTGTTGGCGCAGTTCGCACGCATCAGGCGGTCACCTTTCTTTTTGAACCTTGCGTCCCTGGGCGGCGCAACGGTTGCCAGCCGGCTGATAGGACTGATAACGCTGGGATACACGGCGCGCGTCATGGGTCCCGAGCACTACGGCATCATCGGGTTTGGAGCGTCGGTTGCGGCATATGCCGGCATTGTCATTTCGCCTGGTCTGATGACCTGGGGGGCGCGGGAACTGGCGCGCGATCGTGCGAATGCCGGTCGCTACCTGGTGATAGTCAACCTGACCCAGTTGGTCCTTGCGCTGCTGGCGTTTTCGGGGCTGATTGCCTTCGCGTTTCTGGCCCTGTCCGACCCGGTCGAGCGTACGGTCGTCATTCTAAGCGGCCTGGTGCTGTTGCAGACCGCCCTTGCGGCCGAGTGGGTGCTGAACGGGCTGGAGTTGGTCCGCGTGACTGCGGGAATCGGGCTGGTATCGACATGCATCTCGACAGCCGGGCTGTTGCTGCTGATCCGCTCGCCAGAGCACCTTTACCGCGTGCCCCTGCTGAGTTTGGGCGTTGGACTTCTTTCGTCCTGCATTACCTACGCGGTTCTGTTGAAACGCTTGGGCGTGCGCCTGATCCTGCCCTCGGCTCGCGAATTCAGGACTGCGCTGCGGGCCTCGGCGCCCCTGGGCGTCACGTTGGCGCTGGTCGTCGTGCTGCACCACGCGAACAACCTGATCATTCGTGCTTTCGTGGGTCAGGCGGAACTGGGGATGTACCTTGCGTCGTATCGGCTGCTTGAGCTTGCGACTACGGTTCCGGCGTTGCTTGGGACAGCGTTCCTGCCTCGTCTGTACCGGTCGGTGGCGGATTCGCCCGAAGCATCGGCGCGGGAGGCCAGGCTGTTCGCACAGGTGCACATGACGCTGGCTTTCCCGGTTGCCGCAATGTTCCTGGCCGAGGCCGGCACCATCATCGGCATGGTGTATGGCGAAAGCTATCTGGCCGCGGTCACCTTGCTGCGTATCATGTCGCTGGCAGTTCTGTTCAATTTTGCTATTTGTGGATACTCGAACTGTCTGATCGCCTTCGGGCGGGACCGGGTCATGCTGGCGGTGGTTGTGGCGTCGGCGGTTGTGGCAATCGGGGGAGGTCTGCTGGCGGTGCCTGTCCTGGGTGCCACCGGGGCGGCGATTGTCGTGGCTGGGGTGGACATGGCCGGCTTCCTGGTTTCCCTGCCGGCCTACAGCCGGACGATCGGCGCGCTGCAGTTCGGAACGTGGACGCTGCCGGCGCTTGGAGGCGGGTGTATGGTGGCAATGTCGTTCGGCCTGCAAGCGACGCCCTTGCCGGTATGGTTGCGCATTGTTCTGGTGATGTCGGTCTACCTGCCTTTCGCATGGGCAGGAGCCAGGAGGATCCTTCGATGAATCGGTGGCCGAAGATCTCGGTCGTGATAGTGACCCGCAATCGGGTGGCTAACCTGAAGAAGACGCTGGACCGGGTGCTGGAGGATGACTACCCGAACCGCGAGTTGATCGTGGTGGACGGAGCCTCTACCGACGGGACGGTCCAGTTAATCAAGTCCTACGGGGCCAAGATCACTCGCCATCTTTCCGAGCCTGACTCCGGCGAGTATGACGCCTGGAACAAGGCAATCGGCCTCGTAACCGGTGATATCGTCAAGCCGTTGCCGGATGACGACTTGTTGCGCCCTGGCTCGCTGCGTCTTGCGGCAAACTATTTTTCCGAACACCCCGAGACAGGCATTCTGTTCGGGCAAAGCCAGATCTGGGACGGTCGCGGTGGCGATCTGGTCCACCTGAAGGACACCTTCTGCATGGACCTGGGCCGAACCAGCCTGCACCACTGGCTGAGGCAGACGCACGGTCTGAACAGCGTTGCGTCGTTCATCCGGCGCGACGTCTATCGCCAGATTGGCCCCTATCGCACGGACATCACGGCCGGTGACACCGAGTTCTGGGTCCGCGCTGCCAGTCGGGGCGTCGGGTTCGGTCTGATGCCGGAGGTTGTGGTGGACTACGTGGTGACCGGAAACAACCTGGAAATCACGAGGTCCTTCCAGATCGCCTGGGACGTGGTCCGCATCAACGCCACTTATGGCAGTGCGGCCGACGTTCTCTACGCGCTTTGGCAGCGTCGGTGGACGCTATCCGGCTATCACGAACTGGTCGGGCGCGCAGCCCGGGTTTCGCACTCGTTCGGGCTGCATCCACGCAGGGCGATTTTGCAGGTCATGCAGCGAGCGGGCTTGCGACGCTGACTGCTGTCATGGCTTGGTGTGGTGGTGCTGGACACCTGCCAACGACCGCATCTGGATTCACGATATTCAGGTCGTTCACGGACTCCGACATCGAATGTCCGGTTGACACCAGCGCTGCCACACCGTTGAATACATCACTATTTTCCCGGCCGGGCGCCGGGTCCTGCGGAGGTTTGCTTCATGAATCGAATCCCAGCCCGTTTTGTGTCAAGGTCCGTCCCGCTTTTGACGTTCATCGTCCTATCGACCGCGTGCCAGTCCGTTGCGGACAAGGCTGAAGCGGTTCCAGCCTCCGATAGGCAGGTCTCGTTCATCGTCAACGGCCAGCTGGAAACCGGCTGGCCGGCCGTTGGAGCTTTGACCGGCTTCATTGGGGGGACGTACATCGGGGAGTTCTGTACCGCGACGTTGATCGCCCCACAGTGGGTGCTGACGGCGGCCCACTGCGTGACGCCGACCCAGGACATGCCGCTGACGGCGGCGATGACCCGGTTTCTGATCGGGAACGACGCCACGCCCACGGGTACCCAGAGCAATCCCCAGCCCCCGGCTGCCGGAACGTTCTACCAGGCCGACAAGTTCTATACCCACCCCGGCTACACCAGTTCCACGACCAACGTCGACAACGACGTGGCCCTGGTCCACCTGGCCCGTGCCGTCACGGGCGTCACACCGCTGCCGCTGAACCAGAAGGCGATGGACCGTTCCTTCCTGAACCAGATGGTGGACTACGTCGGCTTTGGTGCCACGGAAGGCATCAACCAGACGGGATCAGGTGTCAAGCGGTCGGGCACGATGGAACTGGTCCAGATCGACCCGCACGAGTACATCAGCCAGTATGGTGGCCAGGGTATCTGCTTTGGCGACTCGGGTGGCCCCGGTTTGTTCCAGGTTGATGGCGTGTGGACGGTCATCGGCGTGAACTCTACTGTCGGGAACGACGGCCAGGATCCATGTCGCGGTATGGCAAACCACATGCGCGTCGACTTCTACGCCACCTGGCTTGCCAGCATCACCGAGATGCCGCCCCCGGACTGTCGCAAGGATGCCACTGTTTGCGAGTGCGCAACCGCCTGTCTGGCTGACGGCACCTGCAACAACAACGTGTGCCAGACCTTTGATTGCCAGACGACGTACGAGTGCCTGACCGGCTGTACCCAGGGCGACGATGTGTGCCAGGGGGGCTGCTATGGGAGGGGCACGCCGGAAGCCCAGTCGATGCTGAATGCCATGCTGCAGTGCTTCCAGGATAAGTGCAACGTCCCGGACGCCCAGTTTCAGGAATGTGCGACAACGAATTGCAGCAACGAGATCAACGCGTGCTTCCCGGGGCAGAGCGGTGAACTTACATGCGAACAGTCCTACGGCTGCATGGTCGACTGCAACGGGGATCAGACCTGCGTCAACAACTGTTATGGCCAGGGTTCGGCGGCGGCGCAGGGTCAGTTGGGAAACCTGTTCCAGTGCTTCCAGGATATGTGCGGATCGATCCAGGACGAGGCCCTGTTCCGCGAGTGTGCCAGGTCGAAGTGCGTGACCCAGTTGCTTGCGTGCATGCCGCCTGCGGACTGCCAGCCGGTTGGTGCCGGGACCTGTCCCGATGGCCAGGCCTGCTGGCTGTGGCTGGGCGGGCGCACGGATTGCTTCCCCAGCGACGGCCTGGGTGACGGGGTTGCGTGTGACCCGGCAAAGACCGGGACCCGGCCTTGTGCCGACGGTCTGGGGTGTGCCGTGGACGGGGCGGCGACGGTCTGCAGGCAGCTCTGCAGGGTGGCCGCGGATTGCGGGACGAACGGATCATGCAAGGTGCCAGTGGTCGCGGCGTGGACCGACGTGGGATTTTGCGAGACCGTGGCTTGTACCGACGGGGACGTGGACGGTACCTGTACGCCGGCAGACTGCGACGACGGCAACTCGGCCATCCACCCGGGCGCGATCGAGAGGTGCGGCAACGGGATTGACGACAATTGCGACGGCTTGACCGACGATGGATGCGAGTCGTGTGTGGATGTGGATCTGGACGGCTTCTGCCAGCCAGGTGACTGTGATGACGGGGACTTCCTGGTTTATCCCGGTGCGGTCGAGCGGTGCGGCGATGGCAAGGACAACGACTGCGACGGCCAGACCGACGAGGTTTGTGAAGTGTGCTCCGACTCGGATGGCGACGGATACTGTGCCGACGTCGATTGCGATGATAACGACGCGTACGTGTTCCCGGGCGCCAAGGAGATTTGCGGCAACGCGAAGGACGACAACTGCAACGGCGCGACGGACGACGGGTGCCGGCTTTGCGTGGACCAGGACGGCGATGGGGTCTGCGTCGAGAAGGACTGCAATGACCAGGATCCGAACGTGTTCCCCGGGGCGGACGAACTCTGTGGCAACGGCATCGACGACAACTGTAACGACGAAACCGACGAGGGGTGCGATGCCTGCTCGGACGGCGACGCGTGCGGCCCGGTCGAGGAGGGAGCAACGGTCGGCCCGTCCGGTGGCGGGTGCGCGGCTGGCCCGGGTGGCCCTGGCGGACCGGTTCCGGCGGGGTTGCTTGCGGCCTTGCTGCTGGGGTGGGCTGGCGCTCGTCGTCTTCGCCTGCTCGCCTGCACGGCTAGTCGGCGGTAGCGGCTGCGGATAGGCGCCGGCCCAGCACTTCGATCATCTCGTCCAGCATCGTCTCGAAGGTCCAGGTGGGCTGCCAGTCCAGGTCGCGACGCGCCTTGCTTGCGTCGCCGCGCAGGTGCTCGAGTTCGAAGGGGCGCAGGAACCGTTCTGACGTGACAACGTACTTCCGGTAGTCACCCAGGCCCACTTTGTCGAACACGTAGGCGCACAGGTCCCTGACCGACACTTCGCGACCAGTAGCCACCACGTAGTCGCCGGGTTGCGGGGCCTGAAGCATCAGCCACATGGCCCGCACGTAGTCCTCTGCATGCCCCCAGTCTCGCGTAGCGTCCAGGTTGCCCAGTTCCAGGCGGTCGGCCCGGCCGCCGCGAATGTCCAGCGCGCCCTTGACCACCTTGGCCGTGACGAAGTTCAGGCCGCGTCTGGGCGACTCATGGTTGAACAGGATGCCGTTCGATGCGAACAGCCGCTTTGACACGCGGAAGATCTGAGTCAGGTGATAGGCTTGAAGCTTGGCTGCCGCGTAGGGCGAGCAAGGAATCATGCGCGAATCTTCGTTGATCGGGTAGTCAGGCGTGTTGCCGTACATCTCGGATGACGCCGCGTGATAGAACCGTGCCCACGGAGCGAATTCGGAAGTGGCCTCCAGCATGTTCAGGGTGCCCAGCGATATTACCGAGGTGGTGTGTATCGGTTCTGTGAACGAGATGCGCACGTGCGACTGGGCCGCCAGGTGATATATCTCGTCGGGATGGACCAGTTTCATCACGCGGTAGATGCTGGCCAGGTCCAGTACGTCTCCATACTCCAGGTGCAGTTGCGACCCTATGTGCTCGATTCGAAGGGTCTGCGTCTCGGGTGTGGATCGGCGCGGGATCATGCCGAAGACGTCGTAGTCCTTGGCAAGCAGCAGTTCCGCGAGGTACGACCCGTCCTGGCCGGCGATGCCTGTGATCAGAGCCTTGCGCTTCATCGGTAGCCTCCGCGTTCAGTAGGGATAGACGGACTCGTAGTACGCAATGGTCTTCCTTATGCCATCTCGAAGTCCAGTGAAGGCAAAGTCGGGGAAGAACTTCCTGAAGCGCGCATCATCCATGACCTTGCGGGGTGCGCCGTCGGGGCGGGTGCGATCCCATGCCACCTCGCCGGTAAATCCCAGTTCGTCCACCAGAACGTCCACGATTTCCCGGACGGACCAACCGTGGCGCTGACCGATGTTTATCGGGTGGTCGAACGGCTCCGTGCCGATTCGGCCCAGCGTTTCCAGCAGCACGCGGGCGAAGTCCCCGGCATAAAGCCATTCGCGTACGGGCGCCCCGGTGCCCCAAACTTCGAACCTCGACAGGCCTTCGGCGCGTGCCTTGACCAGTTTGGACACCAGCGCATTCATCGCGTGTGACTTGTTGGGGTCGGTGGAATCGAACGGGCCGTACATGTTAGGCACGAAAAGGTTCACGGACCGGACTCCGTGCTGCATTCCGTAGCACTGGGATACGACCACCATCATGCGGCGCGTGCTGCCGTAGGACAGGACGGATTGGTGCGGCTCTCCCGCCCACAAATCATCCTCGCGGTAGACCTCCAGGTCCCCGGGGAAAGCGCAATTCGCGACCGGGTTCACCACGACTGCGCGGGGAGCTGCCAGCTGGGTTGCCCGGTAGACGTTCAGGATCATCCGCAGGTTGGAATCAACGACCTCGGCTGCCTTCTGCGTAACGTAGTTCAAACTGCCAACCACAGCGGCGCAGTTCAGAACCACGTCGGGCGCGAAATCGCGAAACGCCGCCACGGTGGCCGACTGGTCGGTCAGGTCCAGGCCGGTCGCGCGGGACTGCGACAGCAGGATGTGACCAGTGTCACGAAAGGCCTGCTGGACGTTCTGCCCCGCGAATCCGGAGCCACCCAGCAGCAGGATTCTCATGACCGTACCCTCCGAAGTCAGCCTGGCTGCACCCGTCGCATCCAGAAACTGCCCGGCCATTCCTTGTCGCGTCTATACGATGCGAAGGCCGATTCCAGCCGATCCGGGTGCTGCATGTGCAGGAAACTACCGGCAAAAATAATCTCAAAGTGGCTGTTGAAGGCCAGGAACGCCTGCAACAAATATTGTTCGTTCCAGAAGACGTGGTGATCCTTCACCCATTTTCGAGGGTACTCGGCAGGCAGGAAGACGTCGTGAACGTGGATCAAAACCCCCGGTTTCAGGCGCGGTAGGATCTCGAGGTACTCGTACTGGACGTCACTGCCGATCTTCAGCACGTGACTGGAGTCGATGAACAATATGTCGTCCTTGCCCAGTGATTCGAATTCCGAAAGAGGGACCTGCTGCACGGGCGTTGCCATCAAGCGCGTCAGTCCCGGCAAGCCTTTCCTGAGCTCCTCGCGAGGGTAGGGCTCGATGGCGGTCAGGTCACAATCCAGCCCGTCCTCGTCGCGGTTCTTGAGGATCGCCTGGGCCGCCAGAAAGGTAGAGTTGCCCGACCCTATTTCCAGCACGCGGCGCGGCCGGAAACGGCGGATCATGCAGTACAAGGCTTCGGCGTCCACGGACCTGAACGACGGGTTGTCCAGATGAAAACGGCCCGGCACACCGGTTGGCTGGTGCGGCAGTGCGTCGTACTCGGCCTTGAACAAGGTAAACTCGGCCAGCAGCGCCAGTTGAGGTGCGGCGTCCATACGAATTCCGGGCATCGTAGTGGGGTGCGACCACAGCCCTTCCGGCAGGTCGTTGGCGACTGGCACCGGCTCGTAGAAATGGGCAGGCAGGACGTGAAACCCGTGGCGCTCCCAAAGGGGGAAATAGCGTTTGTCCTTCATGACCCGTCCGGGAAGGGCGCCGGCGATTCCGTAAGCCAACGCGTCCTTCACCGCCAGTTTCAGACGTTTTATCATGCGCCTGTCGCCCCGCATTCCGGCAATGCCGGGGATGTCCGCAGACTCTAGCACACGGCAGGTTTGGCAAGAAACAACGATGATGTCCCCACGGAGTCAGATGCGCTTGACGCATCCTCCGTAACCCGATACAAACATCCGGGTTTTGTTCACTCGGGAGGGGTCATGAGGACGGGTCGAACGTGGCGAATCGGGGGTGTGGTGGCGGTGGCATTGACGCTGGCCGCCTCGGCCGCCCTGGCCGCCGAGCCTTCCCCTGCCGCGGCGGAGCCGGTTCCTGCCCTGGCTGCCCCGGCTCCTGCCCCGACTGCCGCTTCGGCTGCCCCGGCCGTGTCCGAGCCTGGAAACCCCTCCGGAACCATCGAGATCCCGGCTACGGCCGGTCCTTCTGGCAACCCCGGTACGCCGGCCGGCCAGCTTGTGCCAACCGCTGGGAACGTGGTGCCGCCGCCTGCTGCCCAGGATGCCTCTGCCGCTGCACCTGCCCCAGGCACGGCGGCCGCAGCCCAGTCCGGCAGCGGTTTGTCGCAGCAGATGGGTTCTCTTTTCAAGACCGACAAGCTGAAGATCAGCGGCTACTGGTGGTTGCACTACAACAAGATGGCTGCGTTCCCGCTGGACGAGACGGGCGCCAGGGACGGCCTTGACCAGTACCTCGAGCACCGGCTGCGCATTCGTCCGCGGTTGGCGCTGTCGCCTTCAGTCGATCTCGTCGCAAATCTTGACGTGCTGGCCGGTCAGCTTTGGGGTGATACCACCAAGGTCGCGGCCGACGAACTATTGATGCCCCGGAACCGCAATTCGTTCACGATGCGCTCGGCCCTGCGCGAGTTGTACGTCGAGTGGCGTTCAAAGGGTGGCGTTTTGAAGGTCGGTCAGTCCGCCTCCAACTGGGGGCTTGGTCTGGTGGCGAACGACGGCGAGGATCGGGAAGACAATTTCGGGGACACGTTGTACGGCGACCGGACCGAGCGTGTGCAGTTCACCTTCCGACCGGCGACCTGGGGCACAAACCAGGCATGGGCCAAGGGGCTGCATATTTCGGTCGCTGGCGACCTGGTTTTCTGGGATGACCATGCGAACCTCGTTGCGGGGGACCGTGCGTGGCAGTTTGTCGGGGCCGCGTTCTGGGACGGTGCGGCAGTGCCCGGGACCTTCAACACGTTCACCGGCCTTTATGTGGCCTACCGGAACCAGCGTTATGACGACGGGGATCGTCTGGAAGCCACCGTCGTGGACCTGTACACCAGGAACGTGGTGCCACTGGGGTCCAATGGCGTCAAGCTGATCCTGTCGGGTGAAGGCGTTGTGACGACCGGTCATACGAACGCCGTTCGTTTTGTCGAGCGCGCCAGGGACGGCGTGGACCTGCTGCAGATGGGCATGGTGCTGCGTGCGGAACTGGAGTTGCCCAAGGTCAATCTATTCCCGTCTTTCGAGATTGGGCTTGCGAACGGCGATCGTGATTCCCGCGATGGCAAAGCTCGAGCGATGGTCTTCGATCCGGATTTCCAGGCAGGGATGATCCTGTTTCGCCAGGTGCTGGGCCGCATGAGTGCCTGGGCCGTGTCGCGTGCCGCGAACAGGGGCCTGTACTCGGAATACCCCAAGGGATACGACCAGGCTCTGACGAACGGAGCGATTACAAACGCGCTGTACGTCTATCCTCGCTTGCGATGGTCGCCAATGAAGGGACTGGACCTGCGCCTTGCATTCCTGTGGGCGCAGGGGCTTGCGCCAGTCGTTGATCCCTACGGCGCCTCGATCTACAACGGCGGTTATCCCAAGTCCTACAGGAACGGCAGGCCATCGAAGGACCTGGGCTGGGAAATCGACGGCGGAATTTCGTACCGCAGTCCGAAATTCTGGGGGCCGTTCTTCGCGAAGCTGGCCGTGCAGTTCGGCTGGTGCCAGCCAGGGGAAGCGTTCGCGGACGCCAGTGGAAACAAGCTTGGCGGGATCTACCAGATCCGCACCCAGGTTGAACTGGGGTTCTAGCCTCGTTCAGGCCGAAACGGTTTTCGGGGACCGGTCCCATGTGGTATAACCGAGCACCCGGCAGTCCCGGTGCTCCGTGGCGCCGTATTGGGCTGTCCGTCAAAGGAGGAAAAACCCATGAGTGACGACCAGTCCATCAACCCCGAAGACGCCAATGTTCCGGCAGCAGAGCCAGGCAAGACCGATGATGCGTCCCGCTCGGTGGAGAACCTGAAAGCCAAGCTGGGCCTGAAGACCAAGAAGGCCGAGGAAGCCATTGCGGCCGATGCGGCCCGTCCGAAGGCGCCATCGGCGTCGGACTTTGGCCTTGGGCTCAGCGAGCGTGTTGCCCCCGAGGCTCGCGCTCCGGCAGCGGCGTCGTCGGTCCGCATGCCTGCGGTCGATATGGGCGAACCGGTTCAGGCCAAGGCCATCGAGCGCAAGCACGTGGTTGCGATTGCGGCGATCGTTGCCCTGATGACGATCCTGGGGATCTTCTTCGGCGGTGTGCTGAAGGGACGGGCGCTGGAAAATTCCAAGACTCGCGAGGCGAAGCACCTGATCGAGTACTTCACCGAGACGCCCTTGGCCCAGACCGGCAAGGCCCCAACCACCATAATGAATGCGGTTCAGGCTCATGTCGGCGAGTTGGCCCGCGTCATCGATACCCTTGGAAGGGCGGGCGAATCCAAGGACGTGCGGGTCAGGCTGGATGCCGAAAAGGAGATGTCGGCCTTCCTGAAGCGGGCCCAGGAATATCGTGATCGCAAACCCTTCTTCGTCCTGGATCAGGTCTACCCCGGTGTAGTGTTCAACGGCGAACTGGCCTCCCAGGTCGTCGGCTTTGTCGAGAACGTGAAGAACCTGTACGACGAGTCGGTACTCCTCGCGCTGGAAGCAGACACGCTCGAGCGTGTTGGCGAGACCGAGGAAAAGGGTGTCGGCGCAAACCATGTCATCATGATCCCGGCCGCCGTCGGGGATGCCGCGCGAAAGGCCGTTTGGATCCAGGCCGTCGACAAGGAAAATCCGCGCCAGGGGACCGGCGGGGTCGAGTACGCCGTACTGCCGGTTGGCGCCGAGAAGGGGATGGTCGTGGCGGCGTCGTCGCTGGCCGAGATTGACATTTCTCCCATCGCCAAGGAGAAATCGCTTGTCTACCGTGCCGCCATTTTCGATCGGGTTCGCGCCCGCCTGGGTCAGATGAAGATGGTTTCCGACCAGATCGATTTTGATTCGCTGAAGGAGAAGCTGCAGAAGTACTCTTCCCGCGGGTCATACATCACGCTGTTCTAGGTACCGCTGTTGAAACTCCGCATCATGTCCTTCGCTCCGCTCCTGGCCGTGTTTCCATCGCGGGCAGCCTCGGCTTCGCTGCTTGCCCCGTGTCTGCCGCTGATCGCCTTGTCTCTTGGAACGTCATATGAGGGAGTTGGTTCGGTCGTAGCAGCCGTTTGTGCCGGTTTTGCGGTTGCGGTGATGTCGGTCGGGGCCCTTGGGCATCGGGTTCGTCCCCGCGTGCTGTTGCTGTCGGGCGCGGTTGTGCAGGTTGTGGCGGTAGTGGCGTTCGCTTCCGTCCAATCCCTGGAGATCGCACGGATGGTGGCGCTGGTTTACGGCGCCGCCGGGGTCGCCGACGTCACGGCAACGGCAATTCTGGCCAGGGCCGGTGGGGCCAGGCGGGGGCATCTGTTGAGCCTGGCTCATGGTTCCTACGCCCTCGGGTCGGTCATAGTTCCCCTGGCAGCAGGATTCGTGCTTGAGGCCGGAGGGACGTGGCGTCTGCTGTTTGCCATGGTGGCAGGACTGAATGCCCTGGTGCTGGTCTGGCTGGTGTTGTCGGGCGCTGGGCGCGAGGTTGCAAGTCAGCAGTCGACAGGCGCGACAGTCCATCAGTCGGCCGGCGTGGCGCTGTGGAAAAATGGAAAGTTCCGTCGCGGTGCCCTGGCCATGGCGTTGTACATTGCGGCCGAAACGGGTCCTTCAATCTGGCTGCCGACATGGTTCAGGGATCGCTTCGGCGCCTCGGTGCCAGTAGCTGCGGCCTCGGTTGCGGTGTTCTGGGCGTCGATGACAGCGGGGCGATTGCTGATGGCGGGGCGCGTGGATCTGGACGACGCGCGCCGATTTGTTGCGCGGCTGTCGTTGATTGCCGCGGCGGCCTGGGTAGTCGTCCTATTGTCGGGGCAGATTGCCGTGGCGTTCATCGGGGTTGCCGTCTTCGGCCTGGCCATGAGCATCTGTGCCCCGGCATTGCAGGGATTTGCTGCGCGTCCATTCCCGGGGCTTGAGACTTCGGTGATCGGGTGGCTGTCTGCGGCAGCCGGGATGGTTGGCGCGATCAGCCCCTGGGTTGTCGGGGCTGTGGCCGAGCGGCTTCAGGACGGGCAGGCAGACGGCGGATTCGGGTTGACCTGGGCCCTTGCCGGCGGTCCGGCGTTCCTGTTGGCGATGTCCCTGGTGGTGGGACGATCAACGGGCTCTACCGCGGCAGGGAAGGCTCGTCCGATGTCATGACCACGGCGGCAACGCGCGGGGCTTTCCCGACGTAGCGGCCTACCTCGGACAACGCCCAATTGTCGGCATCGTCGAACCTCAGGACGACCCCTACCATTGACGGATTCAGCCCCTCTTCTGGCGGCTGTAAGCGGATCACGCACCCGGCGACCTCGATATGACAGGAAGACGAAGGCAACAGGAAGCGCACGCTGACCGATTCGCCAAGGCGGTAGGGCGCCATCGTCATCAGGAACATTCCAGTTGCGCTGATGTCCCTGGCGATTGCTGTTCCCGAGTGTCCCCGGACCTGTTCAAGAATCTCGACCTCGCCTGTGAATGGTCGTCGCTGGGAACTCCGTCGCTCGGTCATGGCCATACCTCCGATTGCGTCTGCAACGGTACCATCGTCCCGGGACGGTCCAGCGCCCGGACACCGGAATAGCAAAGGAAACCCTCTTGGGAACAAAGGGATGCAAAGCGTTCGCGGCCTGGTCGGGAACCGGGGTATTCCACCGCGAGAATTGTCAGGCCTTCCCGTGCGGCACGTCGAAGTGGCGTCAGGATGGCCTCTATCGCTTCTGGGGGCCGCAGCGTGTCGCCCTTCAGAAGGTGGTCTTCTGCGACTATGCCAGACAAGGCGTCGGCGACGGGCGTGCGCTCAAGAAGGACGAACGGGTTCGAGGCGATTACCAGAAAACCCGGGACCTTCTTGCGGGCGTGTGCCGCCAGGGACGCGATCAAACGGTTCATCTGGTCTGGTGCATCGCGGCGCCCGTCCTCGGCCCAGGACTCGGCAGCATCCACGGTATCAAGGAACACCCCGTCGAACCCTGCGTCCACGATCCGGTCGATCCAGGAATCTCGGCCGCTGTAAAGAACGCGATGCCAGGCTGGATCCCAGAATCGTACGCGAACGTTGCCGGGCCATTTCGGGTTCGGACGGTCCAGGAACGACGCCGACCCACCGCCTGCCGCTTGTGTCCAGTAGTAGCGGTAGTCTTCCGCCTCGCCAACGCTGACGTATGCCAGCACGATGCGAGGGCGCTGGGGCAGTCTCCAGCGAAGTTTGTTGACGTCCTGCCGAGACAGTTCCCGCCCGCCGCCTCCGTCCCAGGAGTAGTCGGTAATCAGTACGTCCGGGTTCGTCTGCTGGACGACCATCGGGTTCAGTCGCTGGAACTGGACCATCAGGGTTCTCGCCGCGGCAAGATGGGATTCCGAATCGGCGCGTGGGCCGCAACTTGGTCGGCTGGTAATGGCCGGTTTTCCGGCCACGTCCCCTTGGTTGCAGGCCTCCCTGAATGCTCGACTGGCTTGCCCCTCCAGCGTGCAGGCGATTGGGGCCAGTGCCGCAACGGTCCCTATGAATCCCGACAGCAGGATCAGCATGACTGTGTTCATGTCGGGAGGATGCCACGTCGGTCGCTTCTGAACAAGGCGCATCGAGGCGTATCGAGGTGGTACAATCGGCCAGTTTCCAGGCCGGAGGCATGAATGAAGCGGTGGTTGACGGCGGTGGTGGTGGCTTGCGCGGCATTTTCCGTCGAAAACGGGGTGTTTGCGGAAGCCTTTGATGACCACCTGGATACCAGGGCTATCGGCGCTGCGGCTTTTCGTGCCGCAAACCCGACCTGGGATGGCCGTGGTGTGGTGATTGCGGTGCTGGACACCGGGGTGGACCCTGGCGCCCCGGGGCTTCTGCGCACGACTACCGGCCTGGTCAAGGTGGTAGATGCGCGGGATTTTACAGGCGAATCGGTCGTGGAGTTGGGGCCGCTGTCCCGGGAAGTGGACGAGGCTGGGCGGACGGTTTGGCGGGCAGGCGGATCGTACGTTCACGGCGTGGACAAGGTTCCTGGATATGTCGAGGGTGCCGAATCCACCTTGGGCTTCCTTGACGAATCGCGGTTCCGGAATTCGCCGGTTGCCGACCTGACAGGAAACGGGCGTAACGATGATCGCATCGCCGTGTTCGTCTTCAAGGGTTCCGATGGCGAGTTCAGGGCAGTCATCGATCGCGATGGCGACCACGACCTTGCAGGCGAGCCGGTTCTGCGATCGTTCGAGAAGGCGCAAGAACACGTGCGACTTGGTGGCGGAGGTGACCCATCCCGCGATGCTGCAAAGGTCCCGGTCTCGGTCCGGATGGGCGACGATGTGCCGCGGCGGCTGGAGTTGCACGTGGTGGCAGGCAGCCATGGAACCCATGTGGCAGGTATCGCCGCGGGCTTCGGGCTGAACGGGAAGGACGGCTTCGACGGGATCGCGCCCGGGGCACAGGTGCTGTCGCTGAAGATCGGTAACAACGTCCTGGCCGGCGGCGCGACCGTGACCGAGAGCATGAAGAAGGCCCTGGAGTTTGCCGCAACCTGGGGGCGCGAGAAGGGCGTGCCAGTCGTGGCCAACATCTCGTATGGGGTCGGGTCCGAGATCGAAGGAGATTCCGACATAGACCGATTCCTTGAGCGGTTTCAGGAGGATAACCCTGGCGTTGTGGTCGTGACATCGGCTGGCAACCAGGGGCCAGGGCTTTCCACCGTCGGAACTCCTGGCGCCTCGCGTGGCGTGGTGGCGGTTGCGGCGGTACTGACGCCCGGCCTGTCGCAGGGGCTGGTAGGAGCCCCGGGAATCGTCCAGGTCTTCCCGTTCAGTTCCCGTGGCGGCGAGGTGGCCAAGCCGGACGTCGCGGCCCCCGGAATTGCGGCCTCGTCTGTTCCCCCGTGGGAGCGGCGCGACGTCATGAGGGGGACGTCCATGGCGGCACCTCAGGTCGCCGGCGCGACGGCGCTGGTCCTGTCTGCCTTCAAGGCCAGCCAAAAGGACGCATCGTGGCATTCGGGTATGGTTCGACAGGCGCTTGAGGACGGCGCACGTGCGGTGCCAGGTTTCGGTCCCCTGGATCTGGGTGCCGGCATGATGGATGTCGGAAGGACTTATTCATCCTTGTTGGCGCGTTCGAAGGACGTCGATGCCAGGTGGATCGCGTCCGTCGATCCGGTCACGGATGTTCCGACTCTGGCCGGGCGAAAGGCTGGGGCGGCATTCTGGCGCGCTGGCGGCTGGGCGCCCGGCACAGCCGACCCTGTGGATGTGCAGGTGAAGGCCCGGTACCTCTCAGGCGCCCCGGGGTCGGTTCGTTCGCAGTCGTGGACCAGGTTCGCCCTGTCCGCGGATTCCAGCTTCATTCGACTCTCCTCGAACAACCTGGCGCTTCGAGGGTCCGAATCTTCGACCTTCCGCGTCTGGGTCGACCGATCTGCGGTTGCTGCACCAGGACTGCACGTGGGGGTGGTCACGGGCCGGGCCTCGGGGGGGCTGTCCTTCAGGTTCCCGGTGGCCGTGGTTGTCCCGGATCGTCCCGAGGCCGGTGATGGTCCGCCCAGTGTCCAGCGGCGTGGGGTCGTGGTCAAGCCTGGCGGCGTCGAGCGCATCTTTTTGGTGCCTCCACCGGGCACTACAACGTGGGCCGTGACGGTGCGCCCTTCGCGGGGGAAGCCGGCATCGATTCTGGCGGCAATCTACGATGGTGGCGGGCACCGACTGCCGCGCGACGGCATGGTCTCGTCCCAGGATGGTCGCGAGGTTTTGTGGACCCTGTCAAATTCGGACCTGGGCGAGGGTGGTACTTTCGAGCTGGATCTTGTTGGTGCTCTTGTTCCGGCAGTCCAGTCCACGGTGGATGTCCAGGTTCGTTTCGGTGGTCTGGAGGCCGCACCGGTCGGCGTTCTGCGGGCCGATCCAGGCAAGGCACCTGCTGCCGATATAATGGTCGCAAACCGTCTGTCGGTGCCGTTTGACGGCGAGGTCAACGGCGAGATTCGCGGGTACGAGAGGACTTTCAGCAGGCAACTGGAAGGCGACTTCATCAAGCATGGATTCACGACTTCAACCGAGATCGAAGCCGTTGAGTTCGATTTGGAGATGTCCCCTCAGGACTGGAATCGCTTTACGGATGTCGCGGTCAACATTCTGGACAAGGAGGGGCGTGCTGCGGTGCAGACCGGCTTCAGTAACCGCAAGTTGACCGTTGTGCTGAAGGTTCCGCCGGCGGCTGGCAGCAACGATTGGAACCTGGAAATCCGCGCCGGCAGGGCCGTGCGTGGCGGGCCGTCCGGCGAGGTGAAACTTACGGAGCGCTTTGTGACTCGCGAACGCGTGGCACTGGTTGGATCGGTCGAGGGATCCCAGAGGGTGCGTCTGTGGCCGACCGTTCAGACGAAGGTTCGAATGCAGGCGGTTTCGACTCCCAAGGCGCCAGCATCGGGCACCTTGTGGAGTGGTTCCGTGGATTTCATCGACCGACGTGACGGCAGTACCTGGCTGAGGTTGCCGATAAGGGCCGCGCCATGAACCCGGAAATCGAGATGCGGCGCCTTGTTTTTGCAACCTTCAACGCGGGTAAGGTTCGTGAGGTTGCGGGAATTCTTGACGGCCTTCCGATCAAGGTTCTGGGTCCCGCCGAAGTCGGAGTCCATTGCCTGGCCGACGAGACGGGTGAAACATTTCTGGACAATGCGGTTTTGAAGGCAGCCGGGGTCTTTGCCGCGACTGGCTTGCCGACGTTCGCGGACGACTCCGGTCTGGAGGTCGTCGCCCTTGGCGGTGCGCCAGGGGTGCATTCGGCCAGATACGCCGGCGGCGACGGTCACGACGACGGCGCAAATATCGGGAAGTTGCTGCGTGCGTTGCATGGCGTCGAGGACCGTAGCGCGCGTTTCGTCTGCCACGTTGCCTGCCTCCTTCGTTCAGTCGACCTGCCGGACGGGGTTTTGCTGAATGCCGGGGGGGTGCGCCTGATTGAAGGGCATCCTCTTGCGCCACCCGGGACGTTGCTGCTGGCTGCCGAGGGTGAAGTTTCCGGACGCATAATCGACCAGCCCAGGGGGCACGACGGTTTCGGTTATGACCCGGTATTCTTCAGGGATGACGTCGGTCGTACCTTCGCCCAGCTGACGCCGGATCAGAAGAACGGCTTCTCGCATCGGGGACAAGCGTTCCGCGTGCTGCGAAAGGCGCTTTCCACGATTTTCGGCATCGAGGACTCGGCAGTTTCGGCGGGCCTGGTCGCAAGGAAGCCTTCATGAACTGGTTGCCGCCCTATCGGACCCTGGCCCAGTCGGGCGAACTGGCTGAAAGGGTCAAGGTGCTGCAGGCGCTGGCCTCGCCGTGCCGCCTGTGCCCTCGAGCGTGCAACGTGGATCGACACGAAGGTCGAACCGGGACGTGCGGCCTTCCATGCGGTGCCATCATCGCGGCGGCGACCGTGCATTTTGGCGAGGAACCCGAGATATCCGGGACCCACGGATCTGGCACGGTCTTCTTCGGTGGCTGCAACCTGCGTTGCGTCTACTGCCAGAACGAGTCGATCAGCCAAGGGGCCGCAATGCGCTTGCAGACCCCGGCATCGGCATCCGACATCGCGGAAACCTTCATCGAGTTGGCGGGTCGCGGTGCGCACAACATAAACTGGGTCACACCTTCGCATGTGGTGCCATGGGCACTGGCGGGCCTGGACCTTGCCGCTGCCAAGGGTTTGTCGCTGCCGCTGGTCTTCAATTCCAGCGGGTACGATTCGGTCGAAACCTTGAAGCTGCTGGACGGGGTGGTTGACGTCTATCTGCCTGACCTGAGGTATTCCGACGAGGAAACGGCCAGGGACCTCAGCGGGGTCGACGGGTACGTCGCCGCGGCGCGGGCGGCCCTGGTGGAAATGGCGCGCCAGGTCGGCACCGACAACCAATTTGGTCCCGACGGCACGATCAGGCGAGGCATGATCGTGCGCCTGCTGGTGTTGCCGAACGACCTGGCCGGTATCCGCGAATCGCTGTCCTTCCTGAGGGATGAACTGGGTACCGGTCTGCGAATCGCCTTGATGGCTCAGTACTTCCCGACGGCCCGGGCGGCCGGCGAGATCCTTCTCTCGCGCCCCACGTCCGTTGGCGAGTACCAGCGGGTAGTCGAACTGGCCGAGCGCATGGGGTTTGACAACGCCCTGGTCCAGGAAATCGAGGCCCAGGACTTCTACCGACCGGACTTTGACCGAGGGCGCGAGCCGTTTGCCGATGCCGATTCGTTCAGGCCGCGAACCGAGAGCGTGCCAGCCGTTCACGATCGTCACCGCGGTTGACAGCCCCCTCGTGGCCCCGACGCGATCAGTTCGCGGATCAAGCCCGCCCTATCCCGCTTCGGACGGCGGGGGGAATTGTGGCCAGCCCCAAGTTCTGGTGTCGCCCGGACATTGGCTCTACGGATGGTGGTCAGTCTGCATAGGTGCCGACGGGTGCCGGACTCTGATGTGCTCTATTTTTTCTTCTGCGGGACTGGAACCAGATCCTGCCAGCCGCCGCCCAGAGCCTGGTACAACTGGATCATTGCTACGCGCTCGTCAGACATGGTTTGCGCCAGGGACAATTCGGCGTTGAACGATGAACGCTGCGCGTCCAGAACGTCCAGGTACGCGGATACCCCGCCCTCGTATCGCAGGCGTGCCAGGCGCTCGGCCGTCAGTGCGGACGTGACCTGGATCGACTGCTGGGCGGCTATCTCGTGAAGCTTGCGGACGCTGATGGCCGCGTCCGAAACCTCGTGCCACGCGGTCAGGACTGTCTGACGGTACTGGGCCACGGCCCCGGCAAGGCGGTCCTTGGCTGCCTGTTCCTGCATCGACAGCCGGCCGCCCTGGAAGATCGGTGCCATCAAACCGCCGCCCACGCCCCAGTTCAGGCCGTTGCCGCTGAATGTGGCTGGGAATGTCGGCCCGGCCAGCCCGATGATGCCTTCCAGGGAAAGTTTCGGCAGCCGGTTGGCGATCGCCACACCTACGGAACTGGTTGACGCCATCACCTGGTCCTCGGCTGCGCGCACGTCGGGGCGCCGCTCCAGCAGGGAGGCCGGCACGCCCATCGGCAGCACCAGGGGTACGTCGTCGGAAGTGGACAGTGCTCGTGCAATCGGGCCGGGAGATCGTCCCAGCAGCACCGACATCTTGCTTTCCTTCAGTGCAATCATTCGCTCGGTGGCCGGGATTGCAGCGGAAGTCACGGCCAGTTCGGCGCGGCCCTGTGTCACTTCGAGGTCATTGCCGACGCCGCCAAGGGATCGCTTGGTGAACAGATCCAGGGTTCCTTGTCGCGTGACGGTGGTGCGCCGTGCGATCTCCAGTTCGACATCCAGTTCCATCAGTTCCGAGTATGTCTGGGCCACGTTTGAAACCAGGGTCAGAATGACGGCGCGGCGCCCTTCCTCGGTTGCCAGCAGTTGTGCCTTGGCTGCGTCGTTCGAGTTGCGGACACGTCCCCAGATGTCCAGTTCCCACGAAATCCCCAGGCTGACGTTCAAGCTTCCGGACGGGCCCACGCCTGGACGATAGTTTTTGGCCTGCTGCTGGCCGTATGTCCCTTCGGCCTGCAGACCGACGGTCGGGAAGAAATCTGCGCGTGCCACACCGACCAGCGAACTGGCCTCGGCCACCCGGGCTGCGGCGCTTCTAAGGTCCTGGTTGTTTTCCAGCGCTTCCCGCAACAGTCCCAGCAGGATCGGGTCCTTGTACATTTCCCACCATGGCAGGTCGGCAATCGAAGCCGCCTCCTGGGGGCCAACAACAAAGCGGAATTCCTTTGGCGTCGCGGTGTCGGGTCGCTGATATTTCGGACCGACGGCGCATGCCGGGAATACCCAGATGGCGGCAATCAGCACTGCTTTGAAAGTTCTGGTCACGGTGTCCCTTGCTGTTGAGTGGGATGTGTCACGGGCGCCTCGCCTTTGCCGGACTTCGCAGGCGTGTCGCGCTTGCGATTCAGGGATTCGATCAGGACGAACAGAGCCGGCACAAGGAAGACCGCCAGCAGCGTGGCTACAAGCATGCCCGAGAACACCGTTATGCCCATCACCTTGCGGCTTTCGGCGCCTGCTCCCTGTGCCCGAACCAGCGGGATGACGCCCAGGATGAAGGCGAAGGCGGTCATCAGGATGGGACGCAGGCGCAACTTGGCGGCGTCCATGGCGGCCTCGACCGGCGCCATGCCCTTCTCGACGTTCATCTTGGCAAATTCGACGATCAGGATGGCGTTCTTGGCCGCCAGGCCCACCAGCATGATCAGTCCGATTTGCGCGAAGATGTTGTTGACGTAGCTGTCACTGGTGAATCTGGCCAGCCACAAGCCAAGGAAGGCGCCAAGAACCGCGAACGGGGTCCCCAAAAGTACGCTGCCCGGAAGCGTCCAGCTTTCGTACTGGGCCGCAAGGATCAGGAAGACCATGATCAGGGCGAAAACGAACACCATCGTCGCCGTGCCTTCGGCCTTCTTTTCCTGGTACGACACGTTCGACCACTGGTAGCCCATGTCCTTGGGCAGGACCGAGGCCGCCACTTCTTCGATGGCCTTCATCGCCTCGGCTGAACTGAACCCCGGGGCTGGAACGCCAGTGACCTCGGCCGTCCTGTATAGGTTGTAGCGGTTGGTGTACTCCGGGCCCGCGGTGGGTCTGGTCGATACCAGCGTATCCAGCGGGATCATGTCGCCGTTAGGTCCGCGCACGTGGAACAGGCCAAGATCCTTGATCGACTTCCTGTACTCGGGTTCGGCCTGCAAGAACACCTTGTAGACGCGTCCGAAACGGTTGAAGTCGTTGATGTAGTTGCCGCCAAGGAACGATCCCATCGTGGTAAGGACGTCGGTGAGGGGGACCCCGACCTTCAGCACCTTTTCGCCGTCCACGTCCGCGAAGATCTGCGGCACCGCAGCGCGGTAGATGCTGTTGGACATGCCGATCTCAGGGCGCTTTTTCAATTCAATCATGAACTTGTCCAGGTTCGCAGCCAGGTACTCGGGCTCGCCTCCGCTGCGATCCTCCAGCATGAACGAGAATCCTGAACCGGTTCCCAGGCCGGGAATGGGCGGGGGGCCGAAGGCGAACGCGGCGGCCTCAGGGATGCCCATGTAGAATTTACCGTTCACGCGCCGCATCACGTCGGGCACTCCCTCGCCGGCTCCCTTCCGTTCATCCCAGGGCTTCAGCGACACGAAGATAAAGGCAGTGTTGGATGCGAAGGCGCCCGAAAGCATGCTGAAGCCGGTCACTGCCGTGGTGTATGCCACCGTGGGCTCGTTCATCAGAATGGCTTCGGCCTTGCGTGTCGCGGCGTCCGTGCGTTCCAGCGAGGACGCGTCGGGCAGTTGCACGGCCGCCATGAAGTACCCGTTGTCCTCGTCCGGAACGAATCCCGAGGGGATGCGTCCGCCCAGCACAATTGCAGCAACCGCCGCGATCGCGACAAGGATCACGCTGCGGAACAACTTGCGTACCAGATGCCCGGTGATGGTCAGGTAGCCGCCCGTGATGCGGTCGAATACCTTGTTGAAGCCGTTGTAGAAAGGTTGAAGGAACGATTGTTTCGTGCCCTTGGGCTTCAGGATCAGCGAGGCCAGCGCCGGCGAAAGCGTCAACGCGTTCATGGCCGAGAACAGGACCGACACCGCGATGGTGATGGCGAACTGCTGGTAGAGTTGCCCGGAAATACCGGCAATGAAGGCTACCGGCACGAAGACGGCGGTCAGCACCAGCGCGATGGCGATGACCGGACCCGAGACCTCCTTCATGGCTTGGGCGGTAGCCTCCTTGGGCGACATGCCATGTTCGATGTGGTGCATGACTGCCTCGACCACCACGATCGCGTCATCGACGACGATGCCGATCGCCAGCACCAATCCCAGCAGTGACAGTGTGTTCACCGAAAAGCCCAGAAGCGGGAAGATGATGAAGGTGCCGATCAGCGACACCGGCACCGTCAGCAGCGGAATCAGAGTCGCACGCCAGTTCTGCAGGAAGATGAACACTACCAGGATGACCAGCAGCAGAGCCTCGAACAGTGTCTGGACAATCTCCTCGATGCCTGCGGTGATTGCGAGGGTGGTGTCAAGGGTGTTTTCCTGCGTGACGCCGGGCGGGAACGCCTTGGCCAGTTCCGCGACTGTCTTCTTGACCTCGTCAGCGACGGCCAGTGCATTGGATCCCGGGGACTGGTAGACCGCGATGATGGCAGCGGGCTTGCCGTTCAGGCGCCCCTGCGACTTGTACAGCAGCGCGCCCATCTCGATGCGGGCCACGTCTTTCATACGGGTCTGCGAACCGTCGGCATTTGAACGCACGATGATGTCGCCGAACTCGGTGGCGTCCAGCAGCCTGCCGCGGGTTCGGACTGCGTACGTGAACTCGGTTCCCTTGGCGGCGGGCGCACCTCCGATCTGGCCGACAGGCACCAGCACGTTCTGCTGCTGCACTGCGTTCGTAAGATCGGTGACGGTCAGGCCCAGGGTCTTCAGGCGGTCGGGGCGCACCCAGATGCGCATCGCGTAGTCCGATCCGCCGAGGTTGGACACGTCGCCCACGCCGGCGATGCGCTTCAATTGGTCGTTGATGTTGATGGCCGCGTAGTTCGACAGGAAATCGTTGTCGAAGGCGCCGGACGGCGAGGTCAGCGACACCAGCATCAGCGGGAAGTTCAGGGACTTCTTTACCGTGACGCCGTAGTTCTTGACCGACTGTGGCAGCGCCGCGGTGGCCTGGGAAACCCGGTTCTGCACCAGCACGTTGGACATGTCCAGGTTCGACCCGACATCGAATGACACCGACAGGCTGTAGGTGCCGTCGTTCGCGTTCGTCGACTTCATGTAGATCATGCCGTCGACACCGTTGACCTGCTGCTCGATGGGCGCCGCCACCGACGCTTCGACGTCGACCGCGCTGGCGCCCGTGTAGGTTGTGGCGACCTGGATGACCGGGGGAGTTATGTCCGGGTACTGCGCAATTGGAAGCCGCGTCAGCGATACCACGCCCACGATCAGGGTGACGATCGAGATGACCATCGCGACGATCGGCCGGCGGATGAAGAAGGCGCCCATGACTTACCTGCCTCCGGCCGGAGCGGGACTCGATGGTGCTGCGGCGGGCGTCGCGGGCGCCGTTGGCGCTGCTGTGGGCGCTCCTGCTGTCGGCGCACCTGTTGGCGGCGCACCCGTTTGCGCAGCGCCTGCTGCCGGCGCCCCGACGGGCTTCGGCACTACCACCATGCCATCGCGCAGTCGCTGGGATCCTTCGACCACGACCCTGTCCCCGTCCTTCAGGCCTTCCTCGATGATCCACTGGCTGCCGACCTTCTCGCCGGGCTTCACCTTCCGCGTCTGGACCTTGTCCCCTTCGCCGACCACGACTACCGTGTATGTGCCTTGCAGTTCCAGAACGGCCCGCTGCGGCACCAGCAGCGCTTTCCTGACCACGTCTGACAGTGCCTTGACCTTGCCGTACAAGCCGGGGCGGAGGGTCTTTTCGGGATTGGGGAAAGCCAGATCGATGCGCAACGTGCCGGTCTTGGGATCGACGGCGCGATCGATAAATATCACCTTGCCTGGGTGGGGATGTCGGGTGCCGTCAGAAAGGATCAGCGTGGGCGGGGTTGGCGCTGGGCCGGCCGGGTCAGGTGCGATCGCCTTCGCAAAACGCAGGTAGTCGGCTTCGGGAATGGCCACGCTGACGCGGATCGGATCGATTGATGACACGGTGGTCAACAGCGTCGGTTCGCCCTTCCCGACCAGGTCGCCCACCTTGTGTTCGGCCCTGCCGGCCAATCCCGTGATGGGCGAGTACAGCCCCGTGTATGAAAGGTTCAGTCGCGCCACGTCCAGATTTGCCTTGGCAGCGTTGACCTGCGCAGCGCCCGATTTTCGGGCCGACAGCGCGTTGTCCAGTTCGGCCTGGCTGACGGCGCGCTCGGCCGCCAGGGGGGTGAATCGCTTTACGTCCAGATCGGCCTTCTGGTACTGGGCTTCGACGTTGGCCAGCGAGGCCTCGGCTTGCGCAACAGCGGCGCGGTTCTGCCGGTCGTCGATGCTGAAAAGGAATGCTCCCTTCTGAACCGTCGATCCTTCCTGATAATCGATTGATTTCAGGTAGCCCTCGACGCGTGCGCGAATTTCGACGTCCTCGAAGCCGCGCAACTGCGCCACCAGTTCGAATTCCAGCGGCGTGTCCTTGCCTGCCAAGGTCACCACCGGGACCTCGGGAGGCGGCATTGCTACCGGTACTTTCGGCTTGGCGCAGGCAGCAATGGCCAGCAACAGGCCGATCATCAAGGTGGCGCGAAGCCCTGAACAAAAGCTGTCGAGCATGGATTTCCTCTTGGTGGAAACGTATTCCAGAAGCACCTGATCCCGTACCTGTGAAAATGGGGTCAACGTCCGAAATGACGAACGGTTACTTCTCGGCCTTGACGGGGAACATGCCGTCAGCCTTCATGCGACTGACCAATGTGCCCAGGAAGTCGGAAAGCAGAACATCCTTTGCTGCCCTGTCCAGCCAGGTGTCGGACAGCGCCGACCATGCCAGCTTCTTGGTAGCCAGGTCCCATACGTTGGTTTCCAGCTTGGCCACTTCTTCGACGTCGTTCTGGCTGGGCGAAAGCATGTACGCATACTCGGTCTCGTAATAGCCTTCCCACCCGCCATAGAAGTGTCCAATGGAAATGACGTGGCGGGTTGTCGAGCTCTTTTCGATCGTCTTCCTGTCAACCAGACGCGCTGCAAGAACGGCGTCCATTCCCATGCCACGGAACACTTCCGCGGCGCCCTTCTTGTCCTTCATTTCCTCGAGGGTCATCACGTTGTAGCTCTTGATGACGCTCATGCCATGCGATGCAAGGTGCTTGGCAAGTTCGTCCTCGAAAAACTGGCGCCTGGTCGGTGTGTTGGCAATCGCCACCACGACGATCTTCTTCAGGGCTCCAGCCTTAAGTTCCGGATCCTTCCACACCTGGGTCAGCGTGGTGGTCGAGCAGGCCCCGAATGCGAAGACCAGCAGAATCGCGCCAAGACCCAAAACCTTGTTTTTCATAACGTCCCCTTTAGTTTTCACGCCCAGGCCGACTCCAGAGGCGTCTTCCGTTCACCTTGACGGGAGCCCCGATGGCAACCTGGCGGCATTATAGTTCATCAAACCCTGGTGTCCACGGCAAGCAAGCATGAACAGGTCGAATGGTGGCAGGATCCGGCGCCGTCACAGAGGAATCGGTCGCTTGTGGCTGTAAGCGGCCTGTCAGTTGACGCGCGCAATGTCGAAGCGGCCCATCCTGATAACGCCCGACCAACCTGAACAGCTCAATCTCCTGGGCTATGTCGGGACAAATCCTTGCATACCCGAGTAAGTGGCTTGGTCAAAGGGTATGGCCGCCGATGCGCAATGGCGCGGCGGTCTACCCAGCCGATGAAAGACCGTAATGGTAGTGCCGACATCCGAGGTTCCGATGGGCCAGAGGTCATTCTGGACGCTTTGTATCTGACTACTTGTGCTGCCGATGACGTGAAGAATTATTGCAACCAACGTTGTTGACCACGTGTACACCAGGACCTAGCATCCGCCCCTAGGATGGCCTGTAGGTTCGCGTCCGATAGGTTTCAAGGCGGCGCTGTCAAACTACAACGGAAGGAGGCGGATGTGCTTTTCCACAAAACGATCCTGACTATCTCAGTTGGCATGTTCATCGCGTTCGGGTCGCTCGGATGCGAGTCCGATGAGGCGTCGTCAAATCAGCGTGTTCCGCTGGCAGATATCGCAGCGGCGTTGCCATACCCCAGCATCTGGGAAAACTTCCAGGATCTCACGCAGATTCCACGGCCTTCGCACCATGAATCGAGGGTGTCGGCCTTTATTGCCGACTTCGGGCGGGCCCTGGAATTGGAGACCATTGTCGACGATGTCGGCAACGTGATCATCCGTAAGCCGGCGACGTCAGGGATGGCGGGGCGTCCTGGTGTCGTTCTGCAGGCTCATATGGACATGGTTCCGCAAAAGACTGCCGCGTCCACGCACAATTTCGAGACAGACCCCATCGAGGCGTACGTGCTGGATGGTTGGGTGTATGCCGACGGCACCACGCTGGGTGCCGACGACGGTATCGGTGTTGCAATGATCATGGCGCTGCTGCAGGCGGACGATGTTGCGCACGGTCCCCTGGAAGCGCTGTTCACGGTCAACGAAGAGGACGGATTCACAGGCATCAACGCCTTGTCACCGGACGTGCTGGTGGGCAGGAAATTGATCAACCTGGACAACGAATTGGAGGGACAGATTCTGATCAGCAGTGCTGGCGGAGTGTACGTAAACGTTCAGGCGACGTACGTCGAGGTCGCGACACCAGGTGGCATGACCGGGCTGCAGGTTACGATAGACGGCTTGGTCGGCGGCCATTCCGGTGCCGACATCAACAAGGGGCGTGGCAGCGCACATCAGTTGATGGCGCGGTTGCTGGTGGAAGCGCCAGCCTCGCTGGGCTTGCGTCTTGCCAGCCTGGTGGGCGGCAACCTCAGCAATGCGATCCCGCGTGCCACCAGCGTGGTGGTTGCCCTGCCAACCGAACAGGCAGCCGCGTTCGGCGTGTACCTGGATGATTTTGGCGCGACGGTGGCCGGCGAACTGGCGGACAGCGATCCTGGCGTTGCCGTGAAGGCGACCGCGATCGATCTGCCGGCCAAGGTGATGGAGGATTCGGCGCAGGCGGATCTGATCGGCGCCGTCTACGACGCTCCGCAGGGCGTATTTGCGATGAGCGCCGACGTGCCAGGCCTGGTCGAGACATCCGGCAACATCGGAGTGCTTTCAATCGGCGCCGGGCAGTTCGTTGCAACGGTGTACGTGCGCAGCGCCGTCGATCTTCAGCGTGACGCCGAAGCCGAGAGATTTGCCACGGTATTCGAGGAGGCTGGCGCCACCGTAACGATAGAGGGCGCATATTCAAGCTGGCCGCCCAACACCGATTCAGCGCTGCTGGCGATAATGAAGCAGGCCTACCTGGATTTGTACGGAGTGGCCGCGTCGGTGGCTGCCATCCATGCCGGCCTCGAGTGCAGCGTGGCGGGGGTGAAATATCCCGGGATTGACATGATTTCGGTCGGCCCGACGACCCAGAGCGTCCATTCGCCCGACGAGCGGCTGGAGGTGGCGAGCGTGCCGAAGGTGTACGACCAGGTCGTCGCCGCATTGGGAGACATCAAGTAGACAGGCGCGTTCCGCTTTCTGGCCAGTCGGACAACCATTACAAGCGCTTACGTACAGATCAGGACAGTCGTAGCACTTCGAAGATGGGATACCCCAAGACGACCAATTCGACTAGACTGCCGGCGGAGGCTGGATTCCAATGGTTCGAATCAGCGCAACCCGTGGTTGCAAGTTCGACGGCGACGTCACGCGCTGTTGTTGCGATGCTTCCACGGCGCAGCTGGATGGCCACTGGGACGCGGCGCCGAAGGTGCTGTTGCGGGGGTGCCTTGCCGCGCTTGCCGCGTTGACGTTCATTCTTGCGCCCTTGTTTGCAAGTGCCCAGGACTCGGTTGGTGCGGTGGCCGAGGGCAAGGCCCTGGCGGCGCAGGCGGTGAAGGACGCGCAGGCTGGCAGGTACGTCGAGACCGTCGACGGGTTCCAGCGTGCGTATGCCCTGAACCCGAATCCGTCCTACCTGTACAACATCGCCACGGTCCTGACGGATGCGGTCCAGGACCCTGCCCGTGCGTACCCGTGGGCGGTCCGGTACCTGACCGTGGCTCGTAACGACAAGGAACGCGGTGAGGCCCGCGATCTGCTGCAGAAACTGGACGCGGTCCTGGGCAGGACGCTGGGCAAACTGGAGGTCACTTCGACGCCTGCGGACGCCCGGATATACCTTGATCGGAAGGCTCCGGATACGTTGCTGCTGCATGCTGCCTGGGTCACTCCGGGCAGCCACATAGTTCTGGCCGAGGCCGCCGGGTACCAGCCTGCGCAGTCCTCGGTCGTGGTCGCGCAGGGGGCTCCGGTGTCGGTTGCCCTGGTGTTGGTGCCGACGCAGACAGTGCTGCGGGTTGAAAGCCGGACGAAGGATGCTTCGGTGTTTGTGGACGGCCTTTTTGCGGGTATTGCTCCGCAGGAGGTTCGCACCAAGGCCGGGTCGCATCTGGTTCGCGCCGAGGCCGCGGGGCACAAGCCGCTGGACCAGGAAGTCACGCTGGCCGTGGGGCAGACGCTGTTGGTGCGTGCCGATCTGATACCGGTCGCCATCGAAGTGCCGCCACCCGTTCAGACGGTGGCCGCCAAGCGAGGCATGTCCCCAAGGCGGATCGGAGCGTGGAGTGCCATGGGCGTCGGGATTGCACTTGTGGCGGCGGGTTCAGTGTCGTACGGGCTGGCCTACCGGGACTTCAAACAGATGTCCAGCGCCTATGACAGACTGGACCCGAACTCTGCCAGCGTCCAGGATGAATACCGCAAGAACGTACAACCCTGGTGGGACAGCGCCACGACCAAGCGCATTGCGGCGTTGACGTGCCTGACCCTGGGGGGCGCCGCTCTTGCGTCGGGGCTGGTGCTGTACTTCCTTCCCGAGTCCAAGGTCACGGTGGCACCGGGTGGTCCCGGCGGGGCCGGGTTGTCGGCGCTGGTGCGGTGGTAGAAGCATGGGCACGAGCGGATTGAGAATGCGAACCGTTTTACTGGTGATGGTTCTGGCGACGGCGATTGCCGGGTGCTGGACCATACCCACAATGCCTGCAGCTCCTGATGTTGCGCGCGATACCGGGGACGAGGTCGCGGTGGACGGGGCAGACGCGGCAGACCTCGATATCCCGGATCCGTTCGATGTGGATGACCTCGATCGGTTCGACGCGAACGACGACGAGGACGTTTGCGGGGCCTGTGCCGACGCACGCATGGACAGCGAGATCTGTTTGACCTGCTTTTCCGACGTGTCGGCGTTCGACGTGGACAAGGGGGACGTTCCACGGACGTGCTGGGATGTTTCGGAATGCGATGACCAGATTCCGTGCACTACCGATGTTTGCGGGTTGACCGGGTGCACGCATGTTCTGCAGGCCGATTGGTGCCTGATCAACGGGTCGTGCGTGGCGTCGGGGGCGAACCAGGGCAAGTGCCTGACCTGCGATCCGACAAAGGCCACTGTTGTCTGGACGTACGTCGTGGGCAAGCTGTGCGACGACCAGGACGCCTGCACAAAGAACGACTCGTGCGCGGCGGGTGGAACCGGTGACGCCGGTTGCAAGGGAACGTCCTTCTCGTGTTCGGACGGGCAGGCGTGCACCGATGACGTGTGCGACGGCATTGGTGGCTGTACGAATCCGCTGCAGCCCGCCTTCTGCCTGATCGACGGAACGTGTCGTGGCGAGGGCGATGAAAACCCGTCGAGACTGTGCGAGTGGTGCCGGACAGAACTGAACAAGGAGTTGTGGACCGTCCGCGAAGACGGAGACCCCTGCGGACCAGGGTCGTGTCAGGGCGAGGTTTACACGACAGCGAAGAGTTGCGATTCGGGTGAGTGCACTGGTGCCAGCACCAGCCGGTCGTGCGACGACAGGCTGGAGTGCACGTCCGACACTTGCAGTGCGGCCAAGGGGTGCCAGCACGAGGTGCTGGAGGGGTGGTGTCTTGTCGGGGGCGAGTGCCGTGGCGAAGGCCAGCCGGACCCGGGCAATGCGTGCCAGGTGTGTTCGCACGTTGCTGGTCCTACCGTGTGGAGCGCTGCCACTGACGGGGTCGTGTGCGACCCTTCTACGTGCACGGAAGGAGTGTGGAAGCAGGGCAAGACCTGCGTTTCGGGGCAGTGCACGGCGGGCGGCGGGATGCAGGACTGCGACGACGGGATTTCCTGCACGGCCGACGAGTGCGAGCCGTCAGTCGGGTGCATGAACCCGGTGTTGCCAGGCAAGTGCCTGATCCTTGGGGTGTGCCGGTCGGACTGGAACACGAATCCCTTGAACGCGTGCGAGGCGTGCAACCCGCTGGCCAGCGACGTGGCCTGGACGGTGCTTGGGGACGGCGTGCGGTGCGCCAGCGGGTCGTGCGTCGGATCCTGGTGGACCCAGCCCGAGACCTGCCTGCAGGGCACGTGCACCGGGGGCGGAGCCACCCAGAACTGCGACGATGCGCGGGCATGCACGATCGACGGATGCAATCCGGACGGGGGCTGTTCCAGTGCGCTGCAGGACGGCTATTGCCTGATAGGCGGGGTGTGTCGGTACGACGGCCAGCCGAATCCGCTGAACGCGTGCAAGGTGTGCGACATCATGCGCGGCACGCAGGAGTGGTCCGAACTGGATGACGGGACCGTTTGCAAGATGCCGTCGTGTGCCGGGCTTTCCTGGACGGAAGGCAGGGAATGCCTGTCGGGAGTGTGCCCGGCTGGGGCGGCTGGGAACTGCGACGACGGGCTTTCGTGCACGACCGACGCGTGTAATGCATTCACGGGGTGCAGCAGCGTTCTGAAGCCTGGCTTCTGCCTGATCGCCGGCCAGTGTTTTGCGACCGACCAGGCCAACCCTGCGAACGGATGCGAGGTGTGCACCCCCGGCAATGGCGTTACGACGTGGAGCACCGCCAAGGACGGGGCGGAGTGCCTGGCCAGCGCCTGCGAGGGGCTGACGTGGCGGGCGAAAAAGACGTGTGCCGGGGGGCAGTGCCGGGATGGCGGGCAGGTGCAGGGGTGCGACGACGGGAAGTCGTGCACCACGGACACGTGCGATGCCACGACTGGGTGTGGCAGCGTGCTGCAGCAGGGGGCCTGCCTGATCGCCGGAGCGTGTTTCGATGCGGGTCAGGCGGATCCAGCAGACCCTTGTCAGGTGTGTCGCGCATCGGAAAGTTCGTCGGCGTGGAGTGACGCCGAGGACGGCGCGTGGTGCCTGTCCGGGTCGTGCGCCGAGCTGGTGTGGACGACGCCCCGGTCGTGCGTGTCGGGCGCCTGTACGGGCGACGGCCAGGTACAGCCATGCGATGACGGTATCGAGTGCACGGCCGACTCGTGCGACGAGGAAACCGGGTGCGGGCACCAGGTTGCGGCCGGAATGTGCCTGATCGCCGGGGCATGCTGGGATGACAACGGGTTGAATCCCGCGAATCCATGCGAGGCGTGTGCATCGACCTTCGATGCGACGGCCTGGACGGCGGTGGCCAACAAGACTGTGTGCGTGTCGGGGTCGTGTGCGGTGACCACGTGGACGGCTGCAAAAACGTGCGAATCCGGGACATGCTCCGGTGGTGGGCAGACCGAGTGGTGCGATGACGGGGTTTCCTGCACGCAGGACGAGTGTTCCGCGACAACGGGGTGCGGCCACGAAGTCGAGACCGGGTACTGCGCGATTGGTGGAGACTGTGCGACGGATGGCCAGGCTGACCCGTCCAGCGTGTGCCGATCGTGTGCGGCGACGGTGTCGGCGACGGGCTGGACGGACGCGGTTCCCGGCACGCCTTGCGGGGCGCCTTCGTGCCTGGGCATGGAGTGGACCAGGCCGCGGACGTGCGACGTCGGGCAGTGCGCCGGTGGAGGCGAACTGCAGGGGTGTGACGACGGGTTGTCGTGCACGGCTGACGCGTGCAGTAACGCCACGGGGTGCAGCAACGTCCTTCAGGCCGGGTCCTGCCGGATCGACGGGGCGTGTTACGCGGACCATGCCAAGAACCCTGAAAATCCCTGCCAGACTTGCGACGCCGTGGGCAGCCCGGGCGCCTGGAAGGACGCGGTTGACGGGACCGAGTGCGTGGCCAGTGGGTGCGCGGGACTGCAGTGGACGCCGCGGCGGACGTGCGAGTCCGGCTGGTGCGGGGCTGCGGGGACGCCGGTTTCATGCGAGGACTCGAAGGCGTGCACGACCGACGCGTGCGTCCCGGCCACGGGGTGCAGCAATCTGGTGCAGGCGGGAAACTGTCTGATCGGCGGGACATGCTTGGTTGCCGGCGAGGCCAGCATCGGGAACGCGTGCCATGTGTGCGCTCCGGTTGTGGACGCACTGGCCTGGACGGATGTGCTGGACGGGACGGTGTGCGGATCCGGGAACTGCGCTGGCAAGGTCTTCACGTCTGCGCAGTCGTGCGTGGGGGGTGAGTGCACCGGAGGGGGCGGCAGCCGGAACTGTGACGACGGGAAGGCGTGCACGACGGATGCGTGCAGTGCTGCGACCGGGTGCGGCAACTCGCTTGTGGCGGGGAACTGCCTTATCGACGGGGTGTGCGTTGGCGTGGGCCAGACGAATCCTGCCAGCGCGTGCCAGTTGTGCGACGTCGCAAAGGCGACGTCCTCTTGGACCAGCATCGCGGACGGGACGCAGTGCGTTGCGTCGTCGTGTTCGGCACTGGACTTCACATCCAGCATGACCTGCCTTTACGGGTCGTGCAGTGTCGGCGGTACCTTGCAGTCGTGCGATGACGGCAAGACTTGTACGACGGACACCTGCGCAGTTGGCACGGGGTGCGGCAACGTCCTGAAGCAGGGGCAGTGCCTGATCGGCGGGGTGTGTTACGGGGAAGGGCAGGCGAACCCGGGCAACGGATGCCAGGCGTGCGTGACTGCCAGCAGCACGACGGCGTGGACGACTCGCGAAGACGGGGCGCAGTGCGCTGCGGGGACGTGTACCGGTTTGTCGTGGACGGCGTCCAGAACCTGCGTTTCGGGGCAGTGCACCGCTGGTGGTGCCGTGCGGTCGTGCGACGACGGCAGGACCTGCACGACCGATTCGTGCGATCCGGTCGCGGGGTGTGGGAACACGCTGCAGGCGCAGCGTTGTCTGATCGGGGCAACGTGTTTTGCGGACGGGCAGGCAAACCCTGCGAACGTGTGCCAGGCATGCACATCGGCGCAGGGAACCTTGGCGTGGACGAACGTGGCGGACGCGACGCAGTGTGCGTCGTCGTCATGCACTGGCCTGACATTCACGACCCAGAAGACGTGCGTGACCGGGCAGTGCACTGCTGGCGGTGCTACGCAGTCGTGCGATGACGGCAAGGCGTGCACCACGGATGCATGCGCATCGGCAACCGGATGCAGCAACGTGCTGCAGGCGGGGCAGTGCCTGATTTCGGGAACGTGCTATGCCCAGGCGCAGGCGAATCCCGGCAACGCGTGCCAGTTGTGCCAGACGGGATCCAGCGCAACGGCATGGTCGTGGCGGGACGATGGTACTCAGTGCCTTGCCGGGGCCTGTGTGGGACTTTCGTGGACCAGGCCCCGGACGTGCGCGTCGGGGCAGTGTTCGGGAGGCGGCGCGCTGCAGTCGTGCGACGACGGCAAGACGTGCACGACGGACGTGTGCGACGTGGCGGCGGGGTGCAGCACGGCGTTGAAGGCCGCGACATGCCTCATCGACGGGCAGTGCTTTGCCGAGGCGCAGGCGAACCCGACCAACCCATGCCTGGTCTGCACGCCTGGTACCAGCACGACGTCGTGGTCGAACGCCGGTGACGGGACGGTGTGTCTGGCAAGTACCTGCACCGGGCTTTCGTGGAACGCGGCAAGGACATGCGTTACGGGGCAGTGCACCGGGGGCGGCGCGCTATCGAACTGCGACGACGGCAAGACCTGCACGGCTGACACCTGCACGGCTGCGACGGGTTGCGGGAACGCGCTGGTGGCTGGCAACTGCCTGATCGACGGGACGTGCCGGACGAACGGCCAGATGCACCCGACGAACGGCTGCCAGAAATGCGACATCGCGCGGGCGACCCTGGGCTGGAGCAATCTGACCGACGGCGTGACGTGCGTTGCGTCGTCCTGCGACGGGCTGGTGTGGTCGCATGCCAGGACCTGCCAAACAGGGCAGTGCGGCAGTCTGGTCACCAGCAACTGCGACGATGGAAAGGAGTGCACGGCGGACGTGTGCGATGCGACGACGGGGTGCACCAGCACGCTTTCGGCGGGCTTCTGCCTGGTGTCGGGGACATGCTATGCGTCGGGGCAGTTGAACCCGTCGAACGCGTGCAACGTGTGCACTCCGTCCAGCGCGACAACGTCGTGGACGGGCCTGTCGAACGGTACGCAGTGCGCGGCAGGATCGTGTGCGGGGCTGACGTGGACGGCGCCGCGGTCGTGTTCGGCCGCGCAATGCACGGTGGGCGGCGGGATTGCATCGTGCGACGACGGGAAGGGATGTACGGCGGACGCGTGCAGCGCCTCGGGAGGCTGCAGCAATACGCTGGCGGCGGGGAACTGCCTGATCGACGGGACGTGTTGGGCAAACGGGCAGCCGAATCCATCCAACGCGTGCCAGGTATGCGATGCGACGCGCAGCGCGTCGGCGTGGAGCAGCGTGACCGACGGGACACAGTGTCTGGCGGGGTCTTGCACGGGACTGACGTGGACGACGCCCAGGACGTGCGCGGCCGGGCAGTGCACGGGTGGCGGCGGGACGTCATCGTGCGACGACGCGAAGACGTGCACGACGGATGCGTGTGGCGCGGCGACCGGTTGCAGCAACACCCTTCAGGCGGGGAACTGCCTGATCGGAGGGATCTGCCGTGCCGGGGGCGCTTTGAACCCAGGCAACGCCTGCGAGGCGTGCACCGTGGCCACGAGTACGTCGTCCTGGAGTCCCCTGGCGAACGGGATCCAGTGTCTGGCCAGTGCATGTGCAGGGCTGACGTGGTCTGCCGCCAAGATGTGCCAGTCGGGGCTGTGTACGACGGGTGGAGCGACCACTGGCTGCGACGACGGGAAGGCGTGCACCAACGACACGTGCGACGCGGTAAAGGGGTGCGGTAACGTGCTGCAGGCCGGGCAGTGCCTGATCGCCGGGACGTGCTGGGCCGAGGGCCAGTTGAACCCGGTCAACGCGTGCAAGGTGTGCGCATCGACGCCCAGCACTTCCGAGTGGAGCAACGCGACGGACGGGACCGCATGTGGCGCCGGTACGTGCAACCTGCTGCAGTTCACGTCAGCGAAGTCGTGCCTGACAGGGGCATGCTCGGTAGGCGGCGGGACGCAGTCGTGCGATGACGGGAAAGCGTGTACCTCGGATGCATGCAGTTCAGGATCCGGTTGTCGAAACGAGCCCCAGTCCTGCGACGACGGGAACCAATGTACGAATGATTGGTGTGACATCGTGTCCGGCGATTGCCTACATAGCGTAAACGGCTGTGACGACGGCGACCCCTGTACAACCGATTCGTGTAACCATTACTCAGGTGGGTGCGTCCATTCCGTGAAGTGCGGTGACGGCGACCTCTGTACAACCGACACGTGCAATCCCCTTACAGGTGGATGTTCCTATCCGTTAAGATGTAACGACGGCCTAGCGTGCACGACCGACATGTGCAATCCCGCTACCGGAAGCTGCAGTAACGGCGTGATCGTCGGATTTTGTGTGATCGGAGGTGCCTGCATTGCCGAGGGCACCGCGAACCTCGGCAACGCCTGCCAGGCGTGTATTCCTTCGAAGAGCGTCACGGCTTACAGCAATCGCGACGACGGGGCGCAATGCCAGTCAAGCACATGCGCGGGCATGACGTGGATTGCCGCGAAGACGTGCTTCTCTGGTCAGTGCACGGCAGGCGGTGCGGTACAGTCGTGCGACGACGGCAAGACGTGCACGACCGATGCGTGCGCGGCGGTGACTGGATGCAGCGCGACGATACAGTCGGGAAACTGCCTGATCGGAGGGACGTGCTATGCCGAAGGCACGATCAACGTCGGAAATGCATGCCAGGCGTGCAAGACGGCACAGGGCACGACCACGTGGGGCAGCGTGACAGACGGGACGCAATGCCAGGCTGCGTCCTGCACGGCATTGAACTGGACGGCACCACGCACATGCTCATCTGGGCAATGCACCGTGGGCGGTGCGGTTTCGTCGTGCGACGACAGCAAGGCTTGCACGACCGACTCGTGCAGCGCGGGGGGTTGCGCGAACGCATTGCAGGACAGCTATTGCCTGATCGGCGGGACATGTTATGGCGAGGCCCAGCCCAACCCGGTCAACACATGCCAGAACTGCGTTACCGCAAGCGGCACGGACGCGTGGAGCAGCATCGCGGACGGCGGTCAGTGTATGGCCGCTTCCTGCAACGGCTTGGATTGGAAGGCGCCTCTGACCTGCGCTGGCGGACAGTGCACGTTGGGCGGCGCGGTATCGTCGTGCAATGACGGAAGAGCCTGCACCACCGACGCCTGCGCGGCGGCGACGGGATGCAGCAGTGCGTTGCAGTCAGGGAATTGCCTGATTGCCGGGACATGTTATGCAGAGGGCGCCGCGAACGGGACGGACGCGTGCAAGGTATGCACGACGACCAATGGTTCGACCGCATGGAGCAACGCGACCGATGGCACATCCTGTGGCACCGGCGGCGGGTGCGTTTCTGGTACGTGCTGCAACGCGAACGACCACAAGGCATGTTCAGGCGGGAGCGTTTATTGGTACAACAGTTGCGGGAACATGGGGGCCTTGGCGCAGACGTGCCAGTACGGGTGCACGGCAGGTGCGTGCAATGGAATTGGCGGATGCCCCGATGGATACGTTTTAGTTCCGTCCGGGATGTTTACGATGGGGTCTCCGACAACGGAACCAGGGCGTTACGCCGATGAGACCGAGCATCAGGTAACGATCTCCAAGTCATTCTGCCTGAAGGCGACAGAGGTAACGCAGGGTGAATGGCAGGCATTGATGGGTAACAACCCGTCGTCCTTCTCGACATGCGGGAGCGACTGCCCGGTTGAAAAGGTGTCCTGGTGGGACTCAATAGCGTACTGCAACCAACTGTCGTCAAACCAGGGGTTGACGCAGTGCTACACGTTAACAGGGTGCACGGGAACTCCCGGGGTGTCGGGATACACCTGTACCGGGGTAACGTTTGCGGGACTCACCTGCACGGGCTACCGCCTGCCAACGGAATCGGAGTGGGAGTATGCAGCGAGGGCAGGGACGACGACCGGGACATACAACGGGACAAGTACGTTGATTGGATACGAACAGCCAAACACGGTCCTTGACACGATTGCCTGGTTCTATGGGAACTCTGCCAGTAAGACTCAGGCAGTTAAGGGCAAGACGCCGAACGCGTGGGGTCTGTACGACATGCTAGGGAACGTTTGGGAGTGGACTGGGGATTTGTACGGGACGTATCCAGGGACGGTGACGGATCCAACGGGCGCCACGTCGGGCTCGGGCCCGGTGCTTCGTGGCGGGGGCTGGTCCGGAAGCGCCGGGCGCATCCGGGCTGCCGACCGTGGCCTCCGCTTCATCTCGGGCGCCCGCATGTACCACCTGGGGCTGCGTACTTCGAGGTCAACATGCGGCGGCATCGCCTGCCCGACCGTGTCTGGCTACATTGCCACGTGCAATTCCCAGGAACATTGCGAATACGCGAACGTTGATACCACTGGCTGGAAGCAGTGGGATGTGTGGGTCCACGTTCCGGCGGGTTCGTTCACGATGGGATCGCCATCGACCGAATCTCCACGTAGCACCGAAGAGGACCCAAATCATTCGGTGACGTTCGCGTCCGGTTACCTGATGGGGAAGTACGAGGTGACCGTCCTTCAGTACGAAGCTTGCCAGGCGGCGTTGCCCGGGACTTGTACGCCACCAAGTGCGGATGGCTTCCCTATGACGCAGGGGACGAACACCTCGGCTAATGGCCGTTCGACTCATCCTCAGAATGGGCTGACATGGGCCCAGGCGGGAGCGGTATGCACGTGGCTGGGTGGCCGTCGGCCGTCCGAGGCTGAGTGGGAATACGCGGCGACTGGTCCGACGCACCGGAAGTACCCATGGGGAGATACTCCTGCGCCGACGTGCGCGAATACTACTGCGGTCTTCAACGAGGCCGGAACGACGGCAGGGTATGGGTGCAGTTCAGGAGGGACTCTTGCTGAAGGGTCAAAGACGGCTGGCGTGTCCTGGAGCGGGGCGTTGGATATGGCAGGAAACGTGTATGAGTGGGTCGAGGATTGGTACCACCCAAATTACACCGGAGCGCCCATGGATGGCAGCGCGTGGGTTTCGCCCACCGGCGTCTACCGCGTTCTCCGTGGCGGCGGTTTCGACGGCGACGCGTCGCGCATGCGGTCGTCGGATCGCGACCGCGTCTCGCCGGGCAGCCGCTTCGCGCTCCTCGGGGCCCGCTGTCTGAAGCCCATGCCATGAGGCTTTTCCCATCCGCGCCGTCACCGGCTCGGCCCATTTCCTTCCACCCGGTCGTCTCGTTGGCCCCTGCCTGCGTCCGCGAGTAGAATGACGCACCGGGGTGTCAGGGAGGCCCGAAGATATGGGCAAGAGTACGCGGGAGAGGCTTGTGTTTCTGGTGGACGACCAGGAATCCAACCTCGTCTTGTTTCGCAAGTCGTTGTCCAGCGAGGGGTATTTGATCCGGACCTTTGCCGACGGGGCTGACGCCCTGGCGTGCGTCGAAACGGGAGTGATCCCGGATCTGGTGGTCAGCGACGTCATGATGCCCGGCCTGGACGGGTTCAAGCTTTGTCTGGCGCTGAAGGCGCACGCGCTGACGCGCACAGTTCCCGTGGTGCTGGTCACTGGTCTGGACGACATTCGGGACAAGGTCAAGGGGCTTGAGGCCGGTGCCGACGACTTTGTCACCAAGCCGTTTCACCCGATGGAATTGAAGGCTCGCGTGCGCTCGATGATGCGCATAAAGACGCTTGCCGACGAACTGGAGGCTCGCAACCTGTTGCTGACCGACCAGAAGGTCCTGCTGGAGGAATTGGTCAGCGAGCGTACGGCCGAGCTTGAAAACCTGACGATCGGCATCGTCGCGGTGCTGGAAAAAGCCAACGCCCTGCGCGATGGCGATACCGGACACCATATCCGGCGTGTTTGCGCATACGCCCACGTGCTGGCATGTCGAATGGGCCTTCCGGGCGAACAGGCCGACAGGATCCGTCGATACGCATCGTTGCACGACGTGGGAAAAGTCGGAATTCCCGATGCGATCCTGAAGAAGGAAGGACGTCTTACGCAGGACGAGTACAGGCAGATGAAGCAGCACACGGTGTACGGGTTCGAGCTGCTGGGTCTGGCCTGCGCCGACAGCATGGCGGGCAACATCGCACTTTCTCATCACGAACGTTTCGATGGCGGGGGATATCCCCAGGGACTGAAGGGCGACACGATCCCCGTCGAGGCCAGAATCGTCGCGCTGGCAGATTCGTACGACGCTTTGACAACCCGGCGTTGCTATAAGAAGGCGTTCTCGACCGACAAGGCCGAACGCATCATCCGCGAGGAGTCCGTGGGCCATTTCGACCCCGCGGTAGTTGATGTGCTGTTCGGCGCAATCGGTACCATCCATGATGTCAGGGCAAGGTTTGCCGACCCTGGCTGAACGCAATCACGAGGTTCGCGATGCCATCCCACCTGTCAGCCTTGACGACCGTCTCACTGCCCAGGCTGGCCGTGCTGGTGGGCAAGGGTGGGGTCGGGCGCAGCACCATGGCGGCGGCAATGGGCCTGGTGGCCTCGCGTCGCGGTCATCGCTGCCTGATCGTCGAGGTGTCGGCGAATCCGGTCATACCGGGAATCTTCGGCGTTGCTGGCCTTGGGTACCGTCCGGCGGCGTGCGTGCCAAACCTGTGGACGCACCGCGTCGGCTGGGAGGACGCCCTGCGCGAGTACGGCCTGATGAAGCTGAAGGTGCGCGCGCTGTATCGCCTGGTCTTCGAGAATCCTTTCATGCGACGCCTGATGCCGGCGATCCCGGGGATCAGCGAGATCCTCGTCATCGGCAAGATCCTGCATTCGGTGACGGACGGGCTGCCCGGGATCGGGGTGCCCGACATTGTGATCCTGGATGCCCCGGCGACCGGTCACGGCATTTCGCTGCTGACGGCGCCTTCCGTCGTCGAGTCGTCCGTTCCTTCGGGCCCGATGGCGGACGATGCGAAAAAATTGCGATCGATGCTGCTTGACAGGACTTTCACGCGGTTTCACATTGTCACGACTCCGGAGGAAATGCCGGTTGCCGAGAGCGAGGAACTGTTCGAGGAATTCTCGACCAGGCAGGGTTTTCCGATGGGGCAAATTCTTGTGAATCAGGTTCGCGAGCGCATCCTGCGTCCGGCCCAGCGCGAGCAACTGGCGACGGCCCTTCGCCGGATTCAAGGGTCGCAAGCCGCGTGCGCGGATGTGTCGGGGGCATTGTTCATGGCCGACAGGGCCGAGGTGCAGCGCGCGCACATCCAGCGGCTGCGCAATCGAGTGCCTCTGCCGCTGATCGAATTGCCGGATGCAGCCGGCGGGCGGTCGATTCGCGAGCGGGTGGAAGTCCTGGCCAGTCACCTGGACGCCCACCTGTGGAGGGAGGCTCGGTGAAGGCTGTCCTGGCCTGCCGCGGTCGGTCGTTACGCCGAGGTCTTGTGCGAACGATGCTGGGGAGGTGCCTTCTGGCCATGCCATTCGCAGCGATAGCCCTTGTGGCCGACGATTCGGCCGCTGCCGATTTTCAGGTCCTGGCAAGCGAGGTGTCTGCCGAGTTTCCGGCCCAGGGCGGGATTCGCATGGATTCCGTAGCCAGGTGGGGCGGGGACGTGACCGCCGCGCGCTATGTCCTGGGAAACGGGCTGACCCTGCTGGTCATGAACGACCCTTCCGCGCCGATTGTCTCGATGCAGACGTGGCTTGGTGTAGGGTCGCGGCAGGAACACAAGGGGCACACGGGGATCGCCCATCTGTTCGAACACCTGATGTTCAAGGGTACGCACGAACACCCACATTCGGTCTTCGACCGTCTGCTGGAGAGGGCCGGGGCGCAGACGAACGCCGCCACCTGGCTGGACTGGACCTTCTATTTCGAGAACCTTCCGGCGTCGGAACTGGAACTGGCCATGCGCCTGGAGTCCGACAGGCTGGTGAACCTTGTTTTGACCCAGGAACAACTGGACAGCGAACGCGAGGTCGTGAAGAACGAGCGGCTGTACCGCGTGGACAACGACCCGGACGGCCGGATCGAGGAGGCGCTGTTCGAGGCGCTGTTCCCGGTCCATCCCTACGGAAGGCCCACTTTGGGATACACGGCCGACCTTGACGGGCTGACCCTGGAAGACTGCCTGGCGTTCTACAGGACCTGGTATTCGCCTTCGAACGTTACCCTGGTCGTGGTCGGAGACGTGGGACATCGGGACGTGCTGCGCCTGGTCGCGCGCTATTACGGCGGAATGGCGCGGGTCGATGTGCCGCTGGGGGTGCCGGCGGCCGAGCCGGATTCCCTGGACGGCCCCCGCATGCAGACGCTGAAGCTGTCAATCGCTGCCCAGAGGGTGCGCATGGGATGGCGGACGGTGCCTGCCGTGTCGAACGACATCTTCGCGCTGGATGTCATCAACGAGGTGCTGTTCGCGACCGAATCGTCCAGGATTCACGAGCGGCTGGTGGAACGGCTGGCTGTGGCGTCCGACGTTGACGGGGCCTCCGAGCCCATGGCTCTGGACGGCGTTTTCGTGGTGGACGTGTCCATGAACGAGGGCCAGTCGGCCTCGGAAGCTGCCGAGGTCGTGTTTCGGGAAATCGAGCGTCTGGCCGCGCAGGGGCCCACGAAAGTGGAACTGGACCGCGCCCGAAACCACCTGGAGGCGGCCTTTCTGCGATCTCTGGTGACTGCCGGCGCGCGTGCGACCCAGCTTGGGACGTATGAAAGGACGGCAGGCGATTATCGTCGTATGTTCGGGTTCGTGGATGGGGTTCGCGGCGTTCGGGCGGCCGATGTAAAACGCGTCGCCTTCCGCTATCTGTCAAGAAAAAGGGCCGTCCTGGTCTATGGGAGGCCGGTGGAGTGACTGGTTCGGCAGTCCGGGTTGCGGTTCTCGGGCTGGCGCTCGCGGCCGTGGTCCCTTCGGGAGAATCAATGGCGGCTGTCATTCAGGTCGATGGCATCAGGCTGGTGCATGTCCAGCAGGCCGGGCTGGGTCTGGTCCAGATCGAGGTGGTGGTCGAAAGCGGATCTCTGAGGGACCCCGAAGGCAGCGAGGGCCTTGCAAGCCTGACTGCGGCGATGCTGCTGCGCGGGACTGCCTCCAGGTCCTACCGGAAGATCATGGGCGCGGTCAACGACCTGGGCGCCACGATGGACGCCGAGGCCCAGAAGGATGCGATTGTCCTGGCCGGCGACGTGATGCCTCGCTATCTGGACCGCTGGGCTGCCATCGCGGCCGATGTCCTGGCCAATCCGACCTTCCCGGCCGGGGCCTTCGCCCAGGAGCGGTCGCTGGTGCTGGAGGACATCCGGAACCTGCGCGACGACGACGCCGAACTGGCGCGCCACTTCTTTGCGCGCTTTCTGTACCGGGGGCACCCGCTGGGACGGCCGACGATCGGTTATGCCTCGTCGGTGGCCAGGCTGCGTCGGAAGGACTGCGAGACGTTCTATCGCCAGCATGTTCGCAAGGGGAACGTGGTGGTGGTCGTGGCGGGCGATATTTCGCTGGAACAGGCAACAGGTCTGGCGCGGACGCTGACCGTGGGGATTCCGGATGGCCCGCGTGACGATTCGCGGCTGCCGCCCCCGCCAGCGGCGGCAAATGGGATAAGGGCGCTGATAGTCGACAAGCCGGACCGTACGCAGACACAGGTTGCGTGGGGCCATCCATCCATCGCCTGGAGCGACCCGGATCTGTTTCCGTTGCTGGTCGGGAACACCGCGATGGGCGGTACTTTTTCATCGCGCCTGATGCACCAGATTCGCGAAGTTCGAGGCTGGTCCTACGGCGTATCGTCAAGCATTTCGGCGGGCAAGGACTTCGGCACCCTGACGGTCCAGTTCTTCCCCAACTCGAAGGACACCGTGCCGGCCATCCGGCTGGCCCTGGATCTTTTTGCCGATGCGGCGGCCGCCGGCCTCCCCGAGGACGAGGTGGCGTTTGCCAGGGACCATCTGGCCAACCAGTTCCCCTTCAGGATAGAGACCGCAAGGAAGCGCGCCGACGAGGCCCTGGCCGACCTGCAGTACGAGCGGCCTGCCGGGTTCCTGGAACACTACGTCGAAAATGTGAAGGCCCAGGACGTCTCGGCGGTCGCTGCATCACTTCGTCGCCAGTACAGGCCGAAGCAGGCCGTGATCGTCATCGTTGGCACCGCGAAGGACCTGGAGGCCGAAGTCCGGACTATCCCGGGCGTGATATCCGTCGAGGTGGTACCCTATACGGCCGATGCGTTGCCGTGAGGGTATGGACCGCCTGATGCCGCCTGACAATACCCATGTGAACACAGCCCGTGGACGTTTCCCGGCGGGCGTCCTGCCGCAGGACGTGGCTCGTCTGGTGTCCGATGCCGAAACGGGCCCGGTTCGCGCCTTTGCCGCCACGGCCGAGCAGGCCGCAGTTGCTGCCGCCACCGTTGCCGCCGCGCTGGAAGCCCCTCTTGTCGTGCTTGCGCCCACCCAGGTCCTGGCCGAAAGGGTGGCCTCGATAACCCGCTGGCTGCTGGGGGCCGGTCCGACTCCGTACGCGTTTCCCCGATGGCCCAGGGGTGCCGATTCGCCTTACCAGGATGTTGTCGAGGGGCCGTTCAGTGCCGCCGCCCGATCCGGTGCGCTTGGCGCCTTCTGCCTGTCGGAACTGCCTTACGCGGTGGCCCTGGACGCGGCGCTGGCTGCGCGCAGGACCGTGCCGTTCGACGCCTACAGCGAGGGGGTTTTCAGGCTGGAGGTGGGTCGCGAAATCGATCTTTCCGCCCTGGTGGAAATGCTGGTCGCAGCAGGATACCACCGCGCCTCGACGGTGGCCGAGGTCGGCGAGTTTGCCGTGCGCGGCGGTGTGCTGGACATCTTTTCGCCGTACGCGGAAGACCCGATCCGCGTCGAACTGGACGGGGACACGATTGCGACGATGAAGGTCTTCGACGCCGCGACCCAGCGTGCGCAGAGGCCTTTGTCGCGGACCTGGGTGGTGCCGGCCTGGGAGGTTCCTGGTGATCCTGCGCGCCTGCGGGATGCCGTGATCCGCCTGCGGGACGCCGCGGCCGCCGCTGGCGTGCCGGCCCCTCGTGTGGCCGAGGTCGAGGCGTTGTTTGCGCAGGGGCGGACGCCTCCGGCATTTGCCGCCATGCTGCCGCTGATTCATGGCCCGCTGGACCTGCCACTGGACTACCTGGGCGAGACGGCGGTTGTCGCGATCCTGGACCCTGCCGGCTGTTTTGCCGCGGCAGATGCAGCACTGGATTCCATAAGGTCCGAGCGGGACGCCCTGGCTGCCGGCCCGCGTCTGGTCTCATCTCCCGAGGAACTTGCGGCCCCTGGCGAGGAACTTTTGTCCCGCCTGTCGCGCCGACCCCGTACCCTGTGGTTCGAGACTGGCGCCACCGGGGTGTTCGGGCCTGCTCACCCCGAGGCGTCCTCGGCCGAGTTGATGCTGGCAACCCACGGCGAGGTGCCGGTCTCCCAGCGTGTATCGGGCCTGGTTGGCATCGCACGACGCCTGTCCGAATCCGGCCAGCGGATGCTGGTCCTGGCGCCATCCGACGCCGAGGCCGATCGCGTTCGATCCATTCTTTCGGCCGAGGGATTGGACCCGGCGGTGGCGGGTCGGGACGGCTTGGCCGAAACCTTGCTGCTGCGCACGTCGGCGCCGGTCCGAGTCGGTGTCGGGCGCGTGCGGGCCACATTCGGCATCGAAACGCTGGGGTTGCTGGTCGTTCCGTCCGAGTCGGTTTTCGGGGTCAAGGACACAGTGGCCGGGCGGCGCGGCGAACGTCGGGGTGCCAAGGCCCTGACCGACCTGCGGGATCTGTCGCCCGGCGACCTGGTCATCCACCGCGAGCACGGCATCGGCGTATTCGACGGCATGAAGGAAATGACGCTGGACGGTCGCACCGCCGAGTGCCTCGTGCTGACCTACGCGGCAGGCGATCGTCTGTACGTGCCCGTCGAGCGGGCGAACCTTCTGGAAAAGTATGTGTCGGCCGCCGAGGGAGCAGCGCCGCGGACGCTGGACCGCCTTGGGAGTCCCGCATTCGCACGGCGCAAGAAGGCCGCCCGAGGCGCCGCCCGCGACATAGCCGGGAAGCTGAAGGTGCTGTACGCGCGTCGTTTGGCGGCAACCACGGAACCCTTGTCGCCCCCGGACAACGAGTTCCGGGAGTTCGAGGCCACCTTCCCCTACGAAACTACGGCCGACCAGGAGCGTGCAATCGAGGATGTCCTTGAGGACGTCTGCCGCGATCGCCCGATGGACCGTTTGGTGTGCGGCGACGTCGGCTTTGGCAAGACCGAGGTGGCGATTCGCGCGGCATTCAAGGCGGTGCTGGACGGACGCCAGGTTGCGGTTCTGGTGCCTACGACGATTCTGGCCGAGCAGCATCGCCTGTCCTTCGCCGCACGCTTTCGGAACACCCCGGTAGTTGTCGAGTCGCTGTCCCGTTTCAAGACGCCCCAGCAGTCCAAGCGCGTTCTTCTGGGGCTGTCCAGGGCGGGGTCGATGTCGTCATTGGGACGCATCGACTGTTGTCGAAGGACGTGGTTTTTCGCGATCTGGGGCTGCTGGTGGTCGACGAGGAACACCGCTTCGGTGTCGCCCACAAGGAGCGTCTGCGCGAGATGGCCGCCAACGTGCACACCCTGACGCTTACGGCGACCCCGATCCCGCGCACGCTGCACATGGCTCTGGCAGGAATCCGCGATCTGTCGGTCATCGCCACGCCGCCGCGCGACCGGCTGGCAGTCAAGACGTTCGTCGCGCGCGCCGGGCATGACCTGGTGCGTTCCGCCGTCCTGAAGGAACTGAACCGCAACGGGCAGGTGTTCTACGTTCACAACCGTGTCGAGGACATATTCGACACGGCCCAGCATGTCCAGTCGCTGGTGCCTGAGGCCCGCGTCACGGTTGCTCACGGCCAGATGTCTGCAGACGACCTTGAATCGGTGATGTCGGCGTTCATTCGTGGCGAGAAGGACGTCCTGGTGTGCACGACGCTGATCGAGTCGGGTTTGGACATTGGTACTGCCAACACGATGATCGTCGACGCCGCCGACACGCTGGGTCTGGCGCAGTTGTACCAGTTGCGCGGCCGGGTCGGGCGTGCCGCCGAACAGGCTTATTGCTATCTGCTGGTGCGCGACCCATCGACCTTGACCGACGACGCACGTCGTCGAATCGAGGCCATCGAGCGTTTCAGCGAACTTTCCAGCGGGTTCACTCTTGCCTCGATGGACCTGGAAATCCGCGGCGCCGGCGACGTGCTGGGCGCTGACCAGAGCGGCCACCTGGCTGCAGTCGGGCTGGACCTGTACATGGAGATGCTGCAGGACGCCCTGCGGGAATTGTCGGGGGAGGTGGTGGAAGAACGCATCGATCCCGAACTGAAGGTCGATGTGCAGGCCCGGATTCCCGCCGAATGGCTGCCGGACGAACGTTTGCGCCTGCGGATGTACAAGCGCCTTGCCTCCTCGCGCGACCTGCTGGAGGTCGAGCGGCTGGCAGGCGAGATGGCGGATCGGTTCGGACGCCCTCCGGAAGGAGTCGAGCGTCTGCTGACCCTGATGCGGGTAAAGGTGCGTGCGCGCGACCTGGGACTGGCGCTGGTTGGCCTGAAGGCCGGCGTCGTCCAGTTTGTCGCGGCGTCGGGTCACGAGTCGTCCATCACCGACCTGAGGGTAGTCGCCGAAAGGCTGAACATGCGGGTCCAGTCGGCCGATCATGATCGGCTGCGCCTGGCCGTACCGCGCGGCGTGGATGGGGACGCGGCCCTGGCAATGGTCGAGGAACTGTTGAGTTCGGGAAAACAAGGCTAGTTACAATGCCCACGATACAGTGTTCCCGGCATCGTCCAGCAGGGTAAGGGATTCGAACTGGCTGATCACGCCTACGTAGTTGCCCTGCACGAACAGCCCTTGCCCGCCAGTCGGAGGAAGAGCCCGTTTGCGGAAGGTGACGACGTCGGGGGACACAACCAGCGTGCCCAAGGCTGGAATAACCGTACCCGGCTTCAGCGTGATGGAAATGTCGCCCGATACCTGCCAGCCCGAAAGGTCCACGGCAAAGGCGTTCTGGTTATCAAGAGTGAAATAGGCCTCGTCGGGGCGTTCGGGCGAGAGATCAAATTCGCCGAAGAGGATGATGGGATGTTCCTGTGCCGAAGGGATGGTTCCGTCTGCAGTCTTCGTCTCGAAGAGGAAAACCCTTCGAGGCGCCATGTAGTTCGTCTTCATCAATCCGGCGGCCTGCTCCATTGTCTGGTCCAGGCCCCACTTGGGCCAGGCCGCATAGTCGGCCGCGCCGTCGGCGCCGATCAACGTCACCAGTTCGTCGATGCGCTTCTCGAATTTCAGGTCAGCCTGGGGCGTTTCGGGAGGCTGCTGCAGTTGGTCCATCAACGTGCGCAGTCGCCGCACGTACATCTGACTGAACTCGGGCATCGCATACAGGATCGAGGTCAGCTTGTTGCCGCCCCCGCCGAACAGCCGGTTCTGCGGGTATAGGTTATCGTCGAAGTAGTTGACCGACTGGATCCAGTTGCGGCCGAACGTCAGGTCCAGATCCCAGGGCAGGTACCACCACTCGCCGGTCCCGTTGGTGTCGCGGTATGCATAGAAATTCTTGTGGCAGCAATCCTTGTCCGACGTGATTGTCAGTCCAGCATAGAAGTTCGCCATGGCCGCCAAGTTCACGTTGTCGTAGATGAAATTGCGCAGGGCATCCCCGGTCAGGTCAAGATTGGCGATGAATGACGCGAGGTCCGAATTGTCCTCGTACTCGCGGGTCTTCTTCTCGCCAAGGGCCGCGTTGTACAGACCGTCGTACTGCTTGTACAACGCGTTTTCGGGATCCAGTCCCAGTCGTTCCAGCCAGCGGTCGTCCGCGTCCTCCACAAAGTCCTGGACCGAGAAGAACGTGCCATTGCGCTGGACTCGTATCGGGAACGCAAGGTGATAGGCAGATCCCGCGTTCCTGAAGGTCTCGTACCCCAGGGTGTTTCGCAGCTTGGACTTGTCGGCATAGTTGGTCAGCAGCTTGATGTCCTTCATGCGTCTAAAGTCCGTAGAAAGGCGGAACCGGTGGTCGGAGTTGAAGTCAACGTTGTAGCTTTTCTTCGGGAATGACGAGCCCGAGGTGCTCTGGCCATGCAGGTTGAATTTCACGTTGTCGTAGAACTCGCCAGCGAAGAAGAGCGAGCTGCGCGTACCTGTCCGCGTGTTGGCGGCTGCCGGGTTCTCGATGAACCAATGAATTACGGGCAGGTTGCTGACTATCGTTGGGTCATCGATGATGGTGCCGAAGTACTGTTCCGAATCCAGCGGGTCGGGGAAGATCGGTGTCCGGCCTGTCTGGCCGTTCACGTCGCTGCCCAGGATGTACCAGCGAACCATCTGGCCGGGTGCGGCGACATCGGCAGGAATCGCTGCGCTGAAAATGCCGTTGCCGGCGTCTGTCATGGGAACTGACACTTCTGGGCCGAACATCACCCGGTAGATCAGGACGGCGCCGGCAACCTCGGCGCTGGTCGGGAAGGCTCTTGTCGAAACTACTATCTCCTGGCCCGACGCCGCGCTGCCGGCCGGGGTCAGGTGCTCCATTATGGGGCCGAGCGTACCAGTGGCATCATCGTTGTCCGCACCTGGCGTGGGCTTGCTGTAATAGCGGACCGACGCTGCATCATAGGTGACCAGGCGCCCCTCCAGTTCCGGCAGCACCAGGAACGTGGGGCTGTCCGCGGCTACGTTGAAACCGTGGATGGCCAGCGTGTTCCGGCCAGCCGCCAGGAGGTTGATGTTGCTGCGGGCGTCGAAGATTTCGAATTCCTGTGCCGCGGCGACCGAGCGGTTCGCCGTGGCCGTTGCATTCCACGTGGGTATCTCCGGTGCATTGGCGGACGCGATGGCAGACCCGTTCAGATATGCCAGGAAGCCGTCGTTGTACTTCATGCGCAGCCACAGCCGGTTCAGAGGCACCGGCGACTCGTTGTCAAAGGCGATCCTGACGTACATGCCGGGCGTCACCCCGAACATGGTTGCATCGACGCTCGTTGCGATCTGGCTTTCAAGGTTGGGCATGGGCCAGACGGCAGAGGTCAAAACCGACCCGTCTGACCAATCCTCGGGCTGGCCGCCGGGACCCGTGGGACCCAGGGCGAAATCAATCGTGTCGCCAATCATGACTTCGGGCAATACCAGCAGGCGCGTGGCGCCCACCGAGTCGCTTCCGGCAATTGCAATCGAGTCCACAAGCGTTCCCTGGTGGAAGACGTAACCCGTGACGCCATCGCCGTTCAGGTTGTTGCGCCCGATATGCCATTCCACGACCAGCGGACCTGCGATCTCGGTTGTGTATCGCCGGATCACCCAGTGCTCGCTGATGTTGTTCTCGCCGTTCGGGTGGACGGACTCGCTGCCTATGGCTGTCCACGGAGGATCGCCCTGGAACCATTCATAGGACGATCCTGTCCAGAAGTCGGTAGGGCCGAAGCCGCTGCCGTCGTGAGGGAACGGGATGAAGGCGTCGGCCGAGTACACGTGGTCCGGGTCGTTGGTCCGGTCGTAATACCCGTAGGTCCAGCCGTTTGCGCCCTGGATGCCGGTCGTGGACCAGTCTGCCACCGAATCAGCAATCGGCGTACCAAGTGCGTCGCCGGATGCGGGCGGCTGGTATTGGGATGGAAAGTCGAAGCCTATCCCGGTCAAGCCGGTTTCCCAGCCGGTCCCGGTGTCATCGAAAGCCGAACCGGCCCAGTCAAAGGGCGGGTTGGCACCAAGGGCCACGAAATAGCGTGCCGAGTTACCCGTTGTCACGAACGGGGCTCTGGCGACCGAAACAGCGATGCCGTACGAAACGTCAGGGGCTTGCGCAGGGAAGATCGGGAACTCCTGGACCACCAGATAGTTGGGACTGGACAACGCCAGATACTCGCCCTCGGATCCCAGCTTGAAGTTCGTGTGCAATACGCCAGCCGGGTCCATGCGGTTCTTGCCGGAGGCGAATACTACGAGGTAGGCGTTGGGAGGGATCGATACGTCCGGGAAAATCCACTTGCCCGGCCTGGCCTTGTCGTCCGTCAGGTGGTAGCCCAGCAACGACAGCGGCACGCCTGCGGGGTTGTAGATCTCGATCCAGTCGCTGGTGTCACCATCTTCGTCCTTGGTGGTGTCGCGATTGACGGCCATGAACTCGGTGATCAGCGGGCCCAGGCATCTGCCGTCAAGGCACGCGCGTCCGGCGCCACACGAGGACCCGTCCCCGGCGACAGTCCAGTCGCTGAAGGAAATCAAAGCCGTGCAGACCCGGCAGGGATCGGTCGGGAAGGTGGCCCCCTCCAGGACGCATGCGCCGTCAATCAGGCAGTAGTTGGGCTTCACGACGTGAGAGCAACCGGTCGCAGCATCGCAGGAGTCCGTAACGCATGCCTTGTTGCTGGCGCAGTCGGTGACCTCCTGTACGGGGCACGTTCCTGTCGCGCAGGTGGCTGCTGCATAGTAGACGTTGCTCACGCACTCGGCCGCCAGGCAGACGTCATTGTTGTCGAGACTGGAGCACCCGGTCGCGATGGCGCAGCTGTCGGTGGTGCAGTCGTTGCCGTCGTTGCAGTTCGGTGGCGGGCCTCCGGTGCACGAGCCGCCCAGGCAACGGTCGCCGGTCGTGCAGGCATCCGCATCGTCGCAACCGCTGTTGTCCGGTGCGTCATGCTGGCCGCACAAACCGGTGCCGGCGTTGCAGAAGGTCCTCTTGCATGTCGGGTCCTTCGACGTATCACAGATGACGATCGTGGCAGGATCGACAATACACTGATGATTCAGGCAAACCAGCGTGCCGTTGCAGGCGTTGCCGTCCTCCAACGTCACGCAGTCCAGGATGTCGTTGCAGTTGCACAGTTCCGTCACGGGCGTTCCCGAGCACGTGCCTGCGGTGCATATGTCATCCTTGGTGCAGGCGTTTCCGTCGTCGCAGATCTCGTGGTTCTTCGTGTGGTAGCAGCCGGTCGTCGGATCGCACAGGTCGTCGGTGCAAGGGTCGGTGTCGATGCAGGAAATCGTTTCCGCGGCAACGCATTTACCGGCCTGGCAAATGTCTCCAAGGGTGCATGCATCGGCGTCATCGCATCCGGTCCCAGTCAGTGGAGAGTTGACGCACCCTAGGATCGGATTGCACGAGTCCACCGTGCACGCATTGTCGTCGTCGCAGACTGATGGTGTCTGTACGCAGTCTGGAGGCGTCGTTTCGTCGGGCCCATCGTTCGTCGGCCCCTCGTCCGAATGAACATCCGTGACATCAACGACTTCCACGGCCTCGGGTGTTTCCGGCGCGTAGAGGTCCGGCATGGACTCGGCAAAAAGATCGGCGACATCTACGGTATCAGGCATCACGTCAGCCGGGTCGGCTAGTTTGTCCAAGGCAAGATCGTCGCCTATCTCCGAAACCACCGGGCTTGATTCCGGCCCGCAGGATGCAAGGACGCCAAGGACAATGACAAGCGGGAGAAATCTGGCCATTGAATTCATCGTAATCCTAAATGAGGCCTGAGCTTTTCGGCTGTCTATTCTCAACACCAAAAAAATCAAGATTTACCTACAGTTTATAGTCGATCCTGGCGGCGCCGGTCAATTGATCTGGGCCCCGGACCAGCCCTGGCCAATCCTTGCCGTTCGCGCAGGCTTTCAAGCGGCATCACCGAATTCTCTCGACTCACCTTGTCTCTGGGTGATTATTCCGTAGGCGCCTCACTGTCGCCCGGCGACACGGGAGGCGAACCTTCCTGGGTATTTGGGCTGGCCCGATTCCGCGGTTGATGCTTGCGAGAGAAGCGTTGATGGACATCGTGTTGTGGATTCTGGCGGTCCTCTGGCTGCTGTCGGCTGTCATCGTACTGCTGGCTACAAACGGGAAGAAGGGCCGCGTCAGCCTGCCGTTCCTGGCCCTTGCGGTCGTTGCAGGCCCTCTGGCGGCGTTCGCGATCCCGCGGATTGCATTTTGCTGCCGTCGTTGCGGTGTCGACATGGGCGCCAAAGCCGGCCGTCATGTCTGTCCGAAGTGCGGGGATTCCACCGTTGACGGGACTCTTGGCGAGCGCGTGCGAAACATCTTCGAACTCGACGAAACGCCGGTCCTGTCGTTTTGGGCCAAGTTCACCTATGCCTTTGGGCAGGTCGCAGTGTCGCTGTCGCCGGCTCTGATCTCCTCGTGGCTGATCTACTTCTACATTGGCCGAAAGGATGCATCGGGCCACGAGATCCTGCTGGTCAGTGCCGCCGCGATGTCGGTGGGCGGCCTGGTCCCCCGCCTGCTGGAAGCGATTGCCGAGCCGATGGTCGGCTATTTTTCGGATAAGTGGCATTTCAGGATGGGTCGTGGGATCCCGTGGGGTGTCCTCGCGACACCAATCGCCGCTGCGGTGTTGATGTTCATCGGGTACCTGGGATTTCGGAGTTACCCGCTGGACAAGTAGGGTGTCCCCGTTCCCTGTCCGCCACTTGCGCCGTACTTGGTTGCCTTCCAATGCCGTGGAATGCACACTTTCGGACATGGGATATCCGAAAAAGGTGGCAGTCATGCCGACCGGTATTCATAGGCTCCAATTCTTGCTGGTTCTGGCCGCGGCGATGTCGTTCTCATGCGGCTCGGCAGAAGGGTCGGGCGACCAGGGGATCGATGCGGTCGACCTGCCAGCCGATTCCGTTTACGACGTCATGGAAACCTTGCCTGCGGATGCTCCAGGCGACTTCATGATCGATACCCCTGTTGATTTTCTGACGGAAGTGCCCGGTGATTCCTCGACGGACATGTTCGTTGACCTTCCCATTGACGCCGCTGACGTCCCGCCATTGGTGGACGCGCCATCAGATACAGCCGCGGACCTGCCGCTGGACGTGCCCCCCGAGGTAGTGCAATGCACTGCCGACTGCGGAGCGATGGTGCCGGTTGCGGCGGCTTCGTTCGCGATGGGGTGCGGGGCCGGGGCTGCGGCTGCGGCCTGCGGGACCGATGAAAAGCCGTCTCACGCAGTGTCCGTGCCTGCCTTCGAGATCGACCAGAACGAGGTCACGGCCGGCTTGTGGGCGCGGTGCCACGTTGACGGCGCGTGCTCGTTGCCGAATGCAAGTTCGTCCCTGTGTACCTACGGCCTGGCAGGAATGGATCAGCACCCGATCAACTGCATCTCCTGGGAACAGGCGTCGTCATTCTGCCGGTGGGCAGGCAAGCGACTTTGCACCGAGGCCGAGTGGGAGCTTGCCGCCGTCGGTTCCGACGGGCGCACCTATCCGTGGGGCGAGGAGACTCCAACCTGTGATCTTGCCGTCATGGACCCGAATGATGGTTCCGGGGTCGGATGCGGCACCGCAAACGTCTTTCCTGTCGGTTCGAAACCGGCCGGCAACAGCCAATCGGGTGCCGCCGACATGGCCGGAAACGTCTGGGAATGGGTGCAGGACTTCTATCACGAAGACTACACCGGCGCGCCTGTGGACGGATCTGCCTGGCTGGTTCCTGAGGCCGAGTATCGGGTGGCTCGCGGGGCAGCTTTCAGCGACAAGGCCGAATGGATGCGCGCCTCGGCGCGGAAGAAGTTCGGACTCCAGCTCGACGGGTACTACCTGGGCACGCGCTGCTGTCGATCTTTTTAGACCAGTATTCTGCAATTGGTACAAGCGGGCATTAGGGTATAATCCCCCCGGTTCCGTGGGACAGAGTCCCTTTTTTCGTCAACCGGGGAAGAACCTTAACGATGACCAAGAAAGCAATAGGAACCTTCTGGCCTTCCGCCTCGATGCCGCCGGCAGTCGAGGATGTTTTGCGGCATGCAAAGAGCGTTCGCTTTGTCGGATCGGCCGAGGAGTTGGCCGCGTTATCCATGCCTCCCGATGCCGGACCGTGTGACACATTTGCCGTCGAATACGATGTGCCCGGAAAAGGCCTGGTGGCCGAGGCCGATGTGTGTCGAGTCCGCAACGGGATCTCGGCCAACTACCGGGAACCGTACATGCGGCGCCGCGACCCGGATTGCGTGTTCATCGCTGACGAGCAGCGGACTGACCAGCCGCGTTTTTCCGAGCAGTTCGGCAAGCCTTTCGAGGAAGTCCGCCAGGACACCTTCGCCTGGCTGAAGACACAGGACCTGTTGTGCCTGTTCTTCAAGGCCGGGGCTGCCGGTCCGGCAATGCCTTCGATGGCAATCCTGCCAGCGAATGCCGGGTTCTTTGCCCTGGGGCTTGGACTGCTGCAAGGGGTCGTTCCGCTGGCCGAGGTGGACTGGTCCTTCGCGGTCCAGGCCGTCGTCTACGTGGCTCCGCCGTTCAGGCATACGCATTTCGCAGGGCGGCAGGTGGTCGTTCACAACCGCACCCGTGGTTTGCATGAACTGTTTTCGTACAACCTGTACCCCGGTCCTTCCGCCAAGAAGGGCGTTTACGGCATTTTGCTGGCCCTGGGCGAGCGTGAGGGTTGGGTCACAGCCCACTGTTCCACGGTTCAGGTCGTCACGCCGTACGACAACATCTGCACGATAATGCACGAAGGCGCGTCCGGCGGCGGCAAGAGCGAAATGCTGGAACATATCCACCGTGAGGCGGACGGCCGCGTGCGGCTGGGTCGAAACGTCGTGACCGGGGAATCGAGGTACATGACCCTGCCTCGCGGGTGCGACCTGCTGCCAGTCACCGACGACATGGCCTTGTGCCACCCGTCGTTCCAGCGTGCTGGTGTGCGCAAGCTGAGGGTATCGGACGCCGAGGCCGCATGGTTCATTCGCGTGAACCACATCACGGGCTACGGTATTGACGCCCAGCTTGAGGCCCTTACCGTGCGCCCCCCGTGCCCGCTGTTGTTCCTGAATATCGACGCCGTCCCGAACTCCACTGCGCTGATTTGGGAACACACCCTGGATGCCCCCGGCAAGGCGTGTCCGAACCCACGCGTGGTCATTCCGCGCGAGGCTGTCCCGAACGTCATCAACAAGCCGGTGACGGTCGATGTGCGTTCGTTCGGCGTCCGTTCGCCGCCCTGTACTGCGGAAGCGCCTTCATACGGGATCGTGGGATTGTTCCACGTGCTGTCTCCTGCGCTTGCGTGGCTGTGGCGCCTGGTTGCACCTCGCGGGCATGACAACCCATCGATCTTGGACACCGGTGGTATGAGCAGCGAAGGAGTCGGTTCATATTGGCCTTTCGCCACTGGGCGTCGCGTGGATCAGGCCAACCTCGTTCTGCGGCAGATCTTCAGCACCACTGACACGCTGTTTGTTCTTTGCCCCAACCAGCATGTAGGCGCGTGGAAGGTTGGTTTCGCTGCGCAGTGGATCATGCGCGAGTATCTTGCGCGTCGGGGGTTCGCGCCGTTCAGGCCGGACATGCTTGGTCCGGCGCGCTGCCCGCTGCTGGGACACACACCCAAGACGATCCACGTCGAGGGCCAGGTCATTGGTCACTGGTTCACGCAGGTCGAGACGCAGCCGGAGGTGGGTATTGCCGGATATGACGCCGGCGCCGCCATTCTGCGGGGCTTCTTCCACGAACAGTTGGTGAAATACCTGGATCCGGACCTCGAGCCCCTGGGGCGCCGAATCATCGAGGCGTGCCTGGCCGACGCTTCTCCCGAGGACTACCAGGGGTTCTCGTCCTGAGGATGTCCCGGAAATTGCATGGTTCCTGGCCGGCCGGCATCCCGCCAGTCGTTGATCCTGGACGCATGATCGGGTAGAAGTGCCCTTGTGGCCTGGGCTCTGACAGGGTAGGCGGTTCGTTGTTTGCCGCCTGGTGGCTTGCCTGGAAATTTCTTGATTGAATCCCCCGGAGGGCACGTTGTCCGAGCGATCACATCGCCTGGGGACGTCGATGATCGTCCTGGCCGTTCTTGGCGCCTCGTTCGCCTGCAAGCCGGATCGTCCATCCGGGGGGATTTCAGAGGCGCCTGTCACGGTTGAAAGGACCGAGAAGTTCAGGGATTGGGTTGTTGCCCGGGTTGGTGACAGGGAAATCACGTACGGCGAAATGGATGACATGCTGGAGTCGCTTCCAGTGTTCGCCAGGATGCGCTATCAGACCTCCGATCGTCGCAGCGAATTCCTTGAGGCTTACGTCCAATACGTGGTGCTGGGACTGGCATCCGAGTCCGACGGCTATGGCCGCGACCCGGTGGTTCTGGAGCGTTTGAAGAAGGATATTGTGGACCGGTTCGTCAAGGATAACGTCTATCTGAAGGTCAGAACGACGGATATTCCGGACCAGTTGGTGCGCGAGTACTTCGACAGTCATTCCTATGAGTTCAAGGCTCCGGCCAGGACCCGCCTGTCCCATTTGCGGGTGCAGGATCGTGTGGTTGCCGAGCGATTGGCGTATCGCTGCCGCAAGAGATTCGAGAATTTTTCGGGTGACATCGGCGAGGCGTTTACGCAGTACGTCCAACGATATTCGGATGATGTGTCCACCAAGGCAAACGGCGGCGATATCGGGCTGTTTCCCCGGGTCGGGAACCAGCCGCAAGGTGTCCCTGATGCCGTGGTCGAGGCTGGCTTGAAGCTCACCGAGCTTTTCCAGGTCAGCCCGGCAGTCGAGGCGGACGACGGGTTTCACGTGCTGTTGCGTACCGGTTCCGTCGGAGCGATCGACGAGACATTTGCCCAGGCTCGACCAAGGATCGTGGACATCCTGATGGACGTCGAGCGCGGTCGTTTGCGTGCAGTGTTGTTGGCGGACTTGTCCCGGCGCATGGATGTCAAGGTCAACGAGGATGTTGTCGCGCGGGTTGTGGCCAAGGTGGCGGGTGAAACGACCGATGATCAGACCGTAAAGGCGGGGGGAGCAATGCCCGTCGCTGGAGGTGCCCATTGAGGATTGCTGCAATTTCACTGGTCCTGCTGGCCCTTGGTTCTGTTGGTGAGGCCAGGGCCCAGGCTCCGGTTTCGGCGAAGGCAGTTGAGGGCGCAATGAAGCCCGTCGAGGGTGCCGCAAAGGCGGTAGGCGAGGTTGATCGTATCGTGGCCAGTGTTGGCACCGAGGCGATCACCTTGTCAGAGGTGCGTTCAAGGTCCAAGTCGGCGAGGAATCCGGTGGCCGAGGCGGTGGCAGGCGAGCCGACAGGCATAGGCGATTCGTTGAAAGCGGCGTTGGATGACCTGGTAGCCGAGAGGCTGGTGCTTGCCGAGGCGCGAAAGCTGGGACTCGAGGCATCCGATGCCGACGTTGACAAGCATATAGCGGGGATTCGCGAGCAGAACAGCTGGAGCGAGGATGACTTCGCCTCGGCCGTGAAGATGCTTGGCTTTGGCGATGCGAAGGGCTATCGCGAGCATGCCCGCCGGGAATTGTTGAAATCACAGGTGCTGCGGGCGAAGGTCGGGTCCAAGGTTCGGATCACTGACCGAGAGGTTGACGAGGAATTCGTGCGCAGGCATCCAGACAATACCGACGAGGAGGTTCATCTGTGGCATATCGCACTGCTGGTGCCCGAGCAGGCTACGGTTGATCAGGTTGATGCGCTGGCAAGGAAGGCGAAGGTCGTGCATGCATCTGCTGCTGCGGGAACAAAGTCGTTCGAGGATCTTGCCAAGGAGTTCGGGATGGATGGTTCTGCTGCCAGGGGTGGCGACGTCGGCTGGTTCACCCGAGGCAAGCTGCAGGCATCGCTGGAGAACATGGCATTTTCGCTGCGCGACAACGAGATTTCCTCGGTGGTTCAATCGTCAGTCGGGTTCCACGTTCTGCGAGTGACCGAGCGTCGTCGAGTGCCACTGGTCGATGCCGATGAGGCCAAGCGCCGCGTCAAGTTCGAGATGTCCGAGGCGGCTTTTGCCCGCCTTTATGTCGAGTACGTCAAGGAGCTGAAGGCTTCGGGGCGAGTCATCATGCGTCCGCTGTAGGTACTTTCTCGCTGTTCGTTAACTGGAAGATATTCATCGATGGTTTATCACGTTGCGTAACGTTGATGCGATACTTGACAAAAGGATAAAGATTATCCAGATTGTCCAGGTGGACGTCGTGCATCCGGGGGATGAAATGAAGGTCAGTGCCACGGAAGAGTACGGTCTTCGATGCCTGATGCGCCTGGCGGTTGCCTGGGGGACGGGTGAGTTCATGACGATTCCGCAGGTAGCCCGCCTGGAGGGACTGTCACCGCAACACGTCGCGAAGCTTGTTTCCATCCTGAGAAGGGCGGGTCTGGTGCGCAGCGTTCGTGGGATGAATGGTGGCGTTGGCCTTTCGCGTTCTCCAAAGGACGTGACGATGACCGAGGCACTATCCGCGCTGGCAGGGACTCCGGTGCGCACCGGTCCCTGCATCGGGCCGAGTGCAGCAGGGTGCGAGATGGTTGGCACCTGCGGGCTTCGCAACGTCTGGTGTCGGATTAGCGACGTTGTCACCGGCGTCCTGGACGGCGTGACCCTGGCTGATCTTGTGATGAATGGAAGGCCCGGAGCGGCGGGGCTGCAGCAGAACGCGGCTATCGAACCAGCGCGCTGGGGGTCGGGTACCCGGGGCTGATTCCAGCCTTGGAAGATGGACGGGCCATTGGGGGCCGGTCCGGACGGAGAAAAGATGAGTGACAACGTAATGGACGCCGGCGCACCGATACTTGAGATTCGCGACTTGTGGGCGGGCACGGCTGGCAAGACGATCCTGAAGGGAGTGAACCTGGTAGTGAACCCTGGCGAGGTTCACGCCATCATGGGTCGCAACGGGTCTGGCAAGAGCACCTTGACCAATGTCTTGATGGGCCATCCTGCCTACGAGGTGCAAAAGGGCGAGGTGCTTTACCGTGGGCGGAATCTGCTGGATCTGGATGTCACCCAGCGTGCCCGGGCAGGGCTGTTCCTGGCCTTCCAGTACCCGGTGGCGGTTCCCGGTGTGACGGTGTCTTCCTTCCTGCGGGCTGCGGTCCGAGCAGTGAAGGGCAAGGACGTGTCGGCAAGGGAATTCAGAAAGACCATCCAGGCAGCGTTCAAGCAACTGGACATACCGGATGCGTTCCTGTCGCGCTACCTGAACGACGGGTTTTCGGGCGGCGAGAAGAAGCGGTTGGAGGTCCTGCAGTTGAGCCTGCTGGAACCGTCACTGGCCCTGCTGGACGAGACCGACTCGGGCCTGGACATCGACGCGTTGAAGACCGTGTCGGGCGGTATTGTGCGTGCGATCGAGCGCGGTGTTTCGGTGATCCTTGTAACGCATTACCAGCGGATCCTGCAGTACGTGACTCCGCATGTCGTCCACGTATTCCTTGACGGGCGCATCGTGCGGACCGGCGGTCCGGAACTGGCACGCGAACTTGAATCCCGGGGATACGACTGGCTGGATATTGAGGCGGGCGGTGTCCCGGCCCCGTCTGCCGCGTGACGGGCCCCAGGCAAGGTGACGGCGGTTCAGTACCGCTGCCGGGAGGAAGTAAACCATGGAAGCCACAGCGCCTCGGGACCTTGTGGGCGATTACCAATTCGGGTTCTCGGACGAGGACAGGTCGGTGTTCCAGACGGCGCGCGGCCTGCGAGAGGATGTCGTTCGCCAGATCAGCGAGATCAAGGGCGAACCCGCGTGGATGCTGGAGTTCCGCCTGAAGTCCCTGCAGATGTTCCGCGATCGGCCGATGCCGAGGTGGGGCAACAGCAAGATCCTGGATGCGATCGATTTCGAGCGGATCATATATTACGTGCGCCCCGCCGAACGGCAGGGCAAGACCTGGGACGACGTGCCGAAGGGCATCAAGGAGACCTTCGATCGGCTTGGCATCCCGGAAGCCGAGCGGAAGTTCCTGGCTGGCGTTTCGGCGCAGTACGAGTCCGAGGTCGTCTATCACTCGATCAAGGCCGAGATTGAAAAGCTGGGCGTTGTCTTCCTGGACATGGACTCGGGGCTTCGAGAATACCCTGAACTGGTGCAGAAATATTTCGCAACAGTGATTCCTCCGAACGACAACAAGTTCGCGTCGTTGAATTCGGCGGTATGGTCCGGAGGGTCTTTCATCTACGTCCCGAAGGGCGTTCATGTGAAGATCCCGCTGCAGGCCTATTTTCGCATCAACGTCAGGGACATGGGCCAGTTCGAGCGGACGCTGATTATCGCGGACGAAGGGTCCTCGGTTCATTACATCGAGGGGTGTACGGCCCCGACCTACACGACCGACAGCCTGCATTCGGCGGTTGTGGAATTGATCGCTCTGAAAGGTGCCAGGATCCGGTACACGACCATTCAGAACTGGTCGAAAAACGTCCTGAATCTCGTGACCAAGCGTGCGGTGGCCCACGAGGATGCCGTGGTCGAGTGGGTCGACGGCAATCTCGGGTCTCGCCTGACGATGAAGTACCCTGCCATCCATCTCGTCGGCCCGCGTGCCCACGGAGAGGTGCTGTCAATCGCCTTCGCAGGCGCCGGGCAGCACCAGGACGCCGGGGCCAAGGTCATTCATGCCGCTGCGAACACGACGTCGTCGATCACGTCGAAGTCCATCAGCAAAGATGGCGGGCGGGCGTCCTATCGGGGGCTTGTCAAGGTGTTCCCGGAGGCACGGGGTGCGAAGGTGAACGTGCGTTGCGATGCGCTGCTGCTGGACGAGACGTCGCGGTCCGATACCTACCCCACGATGGAAATCGCTAACGACGGCGCCTCGATCGGGCACGAGGCGACTGTGTCGAAGGTGGGTGACGACCAGTTGTTCTACCTGCGCAGCCGCGGGCTGACGGATGCCGAGGCCATGCTGATGATCGTCAACGGTTTCATAGAACCATTCGTGAAAGAGCTTCCGATGGAGTACGCGGTCGAACTGAACCGGTTGATACAGATGGAGATGTCTGGGTCGGTCGGTTGACTGGAATGCCGGCAGGCACGAGTCTCCCGCCGGCGTCGCAAGTCCGGGCGGGGCCACGAGTCCTGCCGCGAGGTAATGATGGACGTTTTTCGATTTGTTGATGAGCCTGGCTTCCTGGCCGAGAGGCGATTGGATGCCCTGAAGGCTGCCTTGGAAATGCCGCTGCCGGATCGGGCGATGCACCGATTCCGGTTCACCGACCCAATGGCGCTGCTGCCGTCCGGGGGCGTGTCTGCGGCTTTGGCCGCGCAGGCTGGCCGGTGGGACGTGGTGCCCGATCTGCCACCAGGTGCCGTCGAGGCTGGGGTCATGGTTCTTACGTTTCCGGAGGCCTTCGTTCGGCTGCAAAACCTGCTGGCCGAATATCTGGGGCGGCTGGCCGCGCCGGACGACGCCCTGCTGGCCCTTAACCTTGCCTCGTTTCGGGGTGGAGCTGTGGTGCTTGTCCCGGCTGGCGTTCGCGTCCCCGGCCCGATCACACTGAGGGTTCAGCCTGAAGCGCCCGAGGGTGCCGTGGCGTGCGGGCGCACTTTGGTGATTGTTCAGGAAGGCGCGCAGGCTACCATTCTGGAGGAGACCGATCTTGAGGCGGGCTTGGCCAGTTCGATTACCGAGGTCGTCGTGTGCCAGGGGGCGTCCCTGGTCCATGGCCGGTTCGAGTCCTCCGCCAGGGGTGCCGCGCTTTTTTCGCGGGTCGCTTATAGCGTTGGCAGGGATGCCACGTTGACGCACGCGCACGTCCTTGTGCCAGCAGGCCTGATCAAGGCCGAGGCGGCCCCAGTACTTGCAGGCAGCGGGGCTCGGACCGAGGGTTTGGTTCTGGCGATGGCAGGCGGGCGTGCGCGGGCGGACTTCAGGGCGGTGGAAGACCATGCCGTCCAGGACACCGAGAGCCGTGTGACTTACAGATCCGTGGCCCTGGGCCGAGGCCGCACGGCGTTCACAGGCCTGTTGCGCATTCGCGAAGGTGCCTCGCGGTCGGTCGCGTACGAGGAAGCCAGGTCGCTGCTGCTGTCCGGTACGGCGGCGGCCGACGTGCTGCCCGAACTTGAAATCCAGAATCACGACGTGCGCTGCACCCACGGGGCTGCAGTGGCGCCAATTGACGAGGAGTCCGTGTTCTACCTTAGAAGTCGAGGCCTGTCGCAAGACGAGGCCGAAGCGACGCTGGTCGAGGGGTTCGTCGAGGCCGTCGCCTCGCGGCTGCCTACCGAGAGCCTTGCGGAGCGAGCACGCGAGACCTTGCGAGCGCAGCTTGTGGCTGCCAAGGGCCATCCGGCTGTGGCGGCTGCCGGGCCTGTCGGGGTGTAGAATCGCGCAGGCGCCTCCCGCCGAAAATGGCGGGGGCTTGCCTAAGGAGTTCGATGTATCAGGACGTGGCTGCCTTTGCGGATCTTCCCGACCGGGGGGGAGTAGTCGTGGTGGTCGAGGGCCAACCCGTGCTGCTGGTCCGCAGCCAAGACCAGGTGTTTGCCACGGCGGGGCTGTGCAGCCACGAGGAACTGCCTCTGGAAGGTGGAACCCTGACCGGTTCGACGACCTGGGAATGCCCGCACCACGGCGGCGCGCTGGATCTGGGGACCGGCCGGCCGGTCCGTATGCCTGTTTGTGCCTCGGTTGAAACGTACCCGGTGCGTGTCGAAGGCGGTCGAGTGCTGGTGGAGATCGATTAGGAGGTACCGGCCTTGCTGGACGTTGAAAGGATTCGTGCGGACTTCCCAATCCTGTCCCGCACGATGAACGGGCATCCCCTGGTCTACCTGGACAGCGCCGCGACCAGTCAGAAGCCACGGGCCGTCATCGATGCCCTGGTCCGCTATTACGAGACTACCAATGCGAATGTGCATCGGGGCGTGTACCGCCTGGCCGAGGAGGCGACGCAGGAGTACGAGTCCGCCCGGACCAAGGTTGCCGCGTTCATCCATGCGCCCTCGCCCGCAGGGGTCATCTTCGTCCGTAACGCCACCGAGGCCATCAATCTGGTTGCGCGGGCCTGGGGCGATCGGAACATCCACGAGGGGGACGAGATCCTGGTGACTGCGATGGAGCATCACTCGAACCTTGTTCCATGGCATCTTCTGGCCCGGCGTACCGGGGCGCGCATCCGGGCCGTGCCCATCGACGGGGACGGCCGGCTGGACATGGCGGCCCTGGATGTTTTGTTGAACCAGCGGACCCGTCTTGTCGCCGTGACTCACGTGTCGAACGTGCTGGGCACCATCAACCCGATTGCCGAGATTGCGCGCAGGACCCACGCGGTCGGCGCGGCGCTGCTGGTCGATGGCGCGCAGTCCGTGCCGCACATGCCGATCGACGTCACCTCATTGGGCGCGGATTTTCTGGCCTTTTCGGGCCACAAGATGCTGGGGCCGACAGGCGTGGGCGTCCTGGTGGTGCAGCCAGATCGCTATGATCAAATGGACCCGTTCCTGGGCGGTGGCGAGATGATTCGCGAGGTCACGTTGATGTCCTCGACCTATGCGGACCCGCCCTGGCGTTTCGAGGCAGGTACCCCGAACATTGCCGGCGTCATTGCCCTGGGCGCTGCGGTGGATTATCTGCGCGGGGTCGGGATGGAGGCCATCGCGCAGCACGGTCTGGTCATGGGCGCCCAGGCTCGGGCGCTTCTTTCCGCCGTGCCCGGCTTGACGCTGCTGGGGCCGCCGCCCGGTCCCTTCGCCACCGGAGGCGTAGCGACGTTCACAATCGACAACGTGCACCCGCACGATATAGCGGCTGCGCTGGATGCCAAGGGTATTGCGGTCAGGGCAGGGCACCACTGCTGCCAGCCCTTGATGGCACGCCTGGGATTGCCGGCAACCACTCGCGCGTCCTTCTACCTTTACAACACCGAGGCCGAGGTCGAACAGTTGGCTTCGGCCTTGTCGGAAGTGGCCCGGACCTATTCCCCATCGAAAAGCGTTGCGTCCATGACGCCAGATGGCGTTGCAGCCGGGTCGGCCGCGCCGGACGACGAGTTCTTTCGTGAGGTAGTGCTGGATCACTATCTTCATCCGGCTGGGCGCGAACCAGTGGACGGGCCGGTGGTGGAATGGCACGGTAAGAATCCTCTGTGCGGTGACGAGGTCACGTTGCGGCTGAAGACCGAGGATGGTCGTATAGCTGGTCTGCAGGTGGTCGGCCACGGCTGTTCGATATCGGTGGCCTCCGGCTCGATGCTGGCCGATCGGCTGGAGGGCCGTACGCTGGACGAGGCGCGCCGCCTGCTGCGGGGCGTCAAGGCGATGTTCCGCGGCGAGCCTTTGCCGGCGGATCTGGACATTGGGGATCTCGCCGCACTGCGGGGTGTCAAGGATCTGCCCGTGCGGGTCAAGTGCGCCTTGCTGGCATGGACCACGCTGGAGGAGGCGCTTGACACTCCACCAGGTTCGCCGCAGGAACCTCACGACCACGATCACTCGTGAAACGCTGCCAGAGGCTTATCGAAAATCATTGAACGTTGTGCCGATCTGCCTTGACCGATCAGGATCTGGAGTGCCAGGTGGATCGCGCCAGAAAGCATGCATGCTGGTCACACGAGTTCCGGCGGTTCGGCGATCACGATCGAATGGCGCTTCAGGAATTCCTTGAACCCGTAGACCGGCTTGCCAAGAAAGTTCATCCGCATCGCGCCGGTAGGGCAGTTGTTCACACAGCCCAGGCAGGCAACGCAAGCAGCGGTATCCACGGTGAGGGTTGCCGGGTCGATCGCGCCGACCGGGCACACGTCGAAACATGATCCGCACCTCACGCACGCTGCAGCATCGACGCCGTGAGCGCCTATAAGGAACTTCGTGCCCTCGATGGAAATCGAGCCCTTGATCAGTTCGTGCGGGCTCCATCCGCCAGACACGGCGATGCCGGTGCCGGAACCGACGCGACCCAGCAGGTCGTCGGCGAACTTTCGTACGGCGGTCCACGTGTTGGCGTCCGGAAGGTGGCTGTACGCCAGGATCCGTTCTTCGTTCCCAAGGCTCCAGGTCGGGGCGAAGGACGACATGTTGCCGAACAGTTCGATGCCGACCGGGACCGCGCCGCGATCGACCATGCGTTGCAGCAGTCCGGCCGCTGCGTTGAACTGGTTGCCTCCCTTCCCTCCGAACGTGGCAAAGGCTGCGACGGGTATGCCGCCCAGCGGCGGCAGGGACTTGATCCAGGTGCGAAAGTGACCTGGCGCCTCGTAGTAGTTTACGGGGGATCCCAGGACCAACAGATCGAACGTGCGCAGCGTGCCTAGGTCGAAGGCCCGATAGTCCGATGCGACAGCTTCCAGGCCCTGCCGTTCCCAATGCCGGGCGATCAAGCGGCCCACGCGCCTGGTATGGCCCGTCTGGCTGAAGAAGATAACGGCGGCGCGCCGGGGTTGGACTGGCAGAATCCGAACATCGTCGATCCTTCTACGGTCGATCGACGCGACCACCCAGGGGGCAGCCACTGCCGCAGCGACGGCCGAGGCACCTACCAGAAATGTTCGTCGTTTCATCGAATGCATCTCGGCGCGCGTTGACGTTTGCGTCGGGTAGCCATAATGCTCCGGGTGCCTCGTCTGCCAGTACAAGCGACTAGATCTGGATCTTCTTCCAGGTCCCCGACCGGAACTTCCAGGTCATCAGCGCGCCAAGTCCTACAATATAGACGACAGCGGCCAGGAAAATTCCGTTCAGGCCAAGGCCCAGTGGCAGGGCAAGCAACCAGGACAGCGGAACCAGGCAAAGGAAGTGAAGGATGATTTCGACCCACATGACGAAACGGGTGGCGCCGGCACCAAACAGTGCCTGTGCCAGCACCAGTCCGAAGCCGATGGCAAAGTTCGCGGCTCCAACGATTCGCAGCGACGAGCGACCGATCTCCACGACTTCCTGGTCGTGGGTAAAGACACCCATTGCCTGGTCCGGGAAGATCACGACCAACAGGCCCAGAAGGCCCGTGAACCATGCTGCGATCCTTACCGATGTCCAGGCGAACTTCTCGGATTCCTCGGGATGGCCCTTGCCCAGGTTCTGGCTGACCAGGGTTGCGGTGGCAATACCAAGTCCCATGCACGCCATGATGCTGAGGAACAGGATATCGAAAATGACCTTGGTCGCGGCCGCGTGAATCGGGGCCTGGGTGCCCAGAACGCTGGAGAAGGTCGTGCCGTCGGCGCCGAAGGGAGACAGCGCGCGCATCCACTCGACCCGTGCTGACGCCAGACCGTTCTTTGCGATCTCGCTGGAGGACTGCGCGTCCAGCAATCCGACCCAGTGGTAGGCGACGAGGATGCCTATCATCAGGACTGCGGTTGCCACGCCCGACGGTATCGACAGGCGCAGTATCCGGCCCATCACGCGAAAATCGGTGTTGCCGATGTGGAAAATGTGGTGAGTCACCCGGTACTTGGCCCGCAGTGCCCATCCGACCATGATCAGCATGCCGACGTAGGATGCAACCGTGGCGGCCACCCCTGCGCCCAACACGTTCATCGCTGGAAAACCGCCGACCCCGAATACCAGTACCCACGCAAGTAATCCATTGATGATGTTCATTATAATGGCGGTAATCAGGTGGTAGTGGGTCTTGCCAAGTCCATCAAAAAACGACTTGAACGACAGGGTTCCAACCATGCCAAGAATGCCCACGAACCTGGCTCTGCAATAGGGCACGCCCTGCGCAAGGACCTGCTCGTTCTGGGTAAACAGGCGAAACAGGGGGCGCGTGAATATCACGGCGAGCACCGTGACGATCGTGCCGACAACAAGTGCGACCAGCGCCGAATTGAACAGGACCTGTCCGGCCCCGTACCGGTCGCCCTCGCCCATTCGACGGGCCGTCATTGCCTGGGTGCCAACCGCAATGGCGCCCACAAAGCCGCCGATCATCCAGTGCAGCAACACGGAATACCCAAGACCTGCCTGGCCTGCTATCGAGTATTCCTTCGGCAGAAAACCGATCAATATAGTATCGAACTGATTGATGAATGTCTGGGTCAGCATGGCTGCCATGATCGGCCAGGCCAGCTTCAGAATGGTCCTCGACCTTGCAGCCTCGGGAACCAGGAATGTGAGCAGACGGTTCCTCATTGCGACGGCAGGGTACTTGTGCTGCCTCGGAAAGGCAAGCGTCGTTTCCAGTTTGCTCTTGACAACGGCGCCGTTATGCACGATCCTCCCTGTCCGCGGCTCGGCCGCTGGGACGAAAATAGCGGTTGACAGGATCAACGTCGTCCATCATAATGGGTCGCCCTTTGTGGGACTTGTTCTTTACAGGCTGGCGTAGCTCAGTCGGCAGAGCACCTGATTTGTAATCAGGCGGTTGTGGGTTCGATTCCCGTCGCCAGCTCCAGCCGGTTGTCGCTGTTTGCGGTGCGGAGGGGTTCCCGAGTGGTCAAAGGGATCAGACTGTAAATCTGCCGCCAGTAGGCTTCGGAGGTTCGAATCCTCCCCCCTCCACCGATCACGGTCGGTTGATGGTTCCTGGTTCACGGTTCTTTGAATACACGGTACGCGTCCTTCGATGAAGGACAGGTCCGTGCCCGGGCGGGAATAGCTCAGTTGGTAGAGCGCGAGCCTTCCAAGCTCGACGTCGCGGGTTCGAATCCCGTTTCCCGCTCCGTTTGTGGGACCGGGCGATGGCCAGCCCGGTTACGAAGCCTGATGCGAATGGGGCCCGCGTGGGACCGTCGCGGCAGGCGCTGTCGAACTGGGCGTATTGTGGTAGGCCTTCGTAGCTCAGTTGGCAGAGCACGTCCTTGGTAAGGACGGGGTCGTCGGTTCGATTCCGATCGAAGGCTCCGGAGAACAGGCCCGGTTCCGGTCAGGCGACCGGAGAGGCCGGTCGAGTTGGTTGGGACGGAAGCCTAAGGAGGAAGGGTCATGGGCAAGGAAAAATTCGTTCGCAACAAGCCACATGTGAATGTGGGCACGATCGGTCACATCGATCACGGCAAGACGACGCTTACCGCGGCCATCACTAAGGTGTTGGCATCGATGGGTAACGCCAAGTTCATTGCCTTTGACGAGATCGACAAGGCGCCCGAGGAAAAGGCCCGCGGCATCACGATCGCGACGGCCCACGTCGAGTACGAGACAAAGGCGCGCCACTATGCGCACGTCGATTGCCCCGGACACGCCGACTACATCAAGAACATGATCACCGGCGCGGCCCAGATGGACGGCGCGATCGTGGTCGTCGGCGCCGACGACGGCGTCATGCCCCAGACGCGCGAGCACATCCTCCTGGCCCGCCAGGTCGGTGTCCCGGCGATCGTCGTCTTCCTTAACAAGGTCGACAAGCAGCCCGACGAAGAACTCCTCGAGATCACCGAAGAGGAAGTTCGCGACGTGCTGAAGAAGTACGATTTCCCCGGCGATGCGATCCCGATCGTTCGTGGGTCGGCACTTAAGGCACTCGAGTCCGAGGGTCACCTCGACCCGAACGCGAAGTGCATCCTGAACCTGATGGACGCCGTGGATGCCTACATCCCGACGCCCGAACGCCAGGTCGACAAGCCCTTCCTTATGCCGGTTGAAGACGTGTTCTCGATCTCCGGCCGCGGCACCGTCGCGACTGGCCGTATCGAGCGCGGCAAGGTCAAGATCGGCGAGGAAGTCGAGATCGTCGGCTTTGGCCCGACGCGCAAGGTCATCGTCACGGGCGTCGAGATGTTCCGCAAGACCCTGGACGAAGGGCTCGCGGGCGACAACGTCGGCTGCCTGATGCGGGGCATCAAGCGCGACGAGATCGAGCGCGGCCAGGTTCTTGCCAAGCCGGGTTCGATCACGCCGCACACGAAGTTCACCGCGTCCGTGTACGTTTTGACCAAGGAAGAAGGCGGTCGCCATACCCCGTTCTTCACGGGCTACCGGCCGCAGCTTTACATCCGTACGACTGACGTCACCGGCGTCGCGCACCTGCCCGACGGCATGGAGATGTGCATGCCCGGCGACCGTACGCCGATCACTGTCGAACTGATCACGCCGGTCGCGATCGAGCCGGGCCTCCGCTTCGCGATTCGCGAGGGTGGGCGCACGGTTGGTCAGGGCGTCGTGGGCGATATCGTCGAGTAATGTTCCTGTGAAGTTGAAGGGCGTATAGCCCGCCCCCTTCGCCGACTGCGAGGGGTTAGGAACCGGGAGACGAACGATGGCGAAGAAGGATAATCGGGTCAACATTCAGCTCGAATGCCAGTCGTGCCGCAAGAGCGGGCTCCCGGGAGTGGCGCGCTACCCTTCCGAGAAGAACAAGAAGACCACGACCGCTCGGCTTGAGCTGAAGAAGTACTGCAAGTTCGAGCGCAAGCACACCAACTTCAAGGAAGTGAAGTAGCCCAAGTTGGTGGGCTGCCGGCATTGCGGGGCGCCACCCGGAAACGGGCGGGCCTCGACAGGGCAGTAGCTCTAATGGTAGAGCAGCGGTCTCCAAAACCGCGGGTTGGGGGTTCGAATCCCTCCTGCCCTGCCAGTGAAACCGGCCGATTGGAGGCCGGGGATTAGACGAGGGGGACTGGGTTGGAAAAGTACGTTCGCCTCTCGTTCGTGGTGGGCGGCCTGCTGGTCTGGATCATGCTCGCGGCTTTCCTGGGCGCCGTCATGAGCTGGATCAGCCCGAATCTGGACAAGCCGCTCATGGGCGCGCAGTTTGCCGTCAGCAACCTCCTGGGGCTGATGGCAGGTATCGGTTTCGTGCTGTTCATGTGGTTTTCCCCGCAGGTCCAGAAGTTCGGGATGGAAGTGGCTGGAGAGTTGCGGAACGTCACGTGGCCCACTTGGCCTGAGACGCGTGTTTCCACGATCGTGGTCGTGATCACCACGGTCGTTGTTTCGTTGATACTGGGCCTTTTCGATGCGGTCATCGGGGCCCTGACCAGTGTCATCTACCGCCTTTGAGGCAGGTTGGGTCATGCCAATGAAGTGGTACGTGGTCCACACCTACTCGGGTTTCGAGCAGAAGGTCAAGGCAGATATCCTTGACCAGATGAAGCGCGAGGGGCCTGCTGTCGCCGAGCATATCGGCGAGATCATAGTTCCGATGGAGCCTCCTGCTCCCGAGGGCGAGAAGAAGCGACCCGGTGGCCGGCGGAAGTTTTTTCCGGGCTATATCCTGGTCCAGATGGACCTGAACGACGAGACGCATCATTACATTCGCCACCGCCCGAATGTTACGGGCTTTGTGGGGAATGATCGGGGGCCGCGGCCCCTGTCCGAGAAGGAAGTCGAGCAAATCCGACACCAGATGGATCAGGGTCCTGTTCGTCCGGTGGTCGAGGTGCAGTTCGAAGAGGGCATGGCGGTCCGGATCAAGGATGGGCCGTTCCTCAACTTCTCGGGGATTATCGAGGAAGTCAAGACCGAGAAGCGGAAGGTCCGCGTTCTGGTCACCATCTTCGGCCGGGCCACTCCGGTTGAGTTGGACTTCAGCCAGGTTGAGCGCGTATAGGACGGTCGGGACCGTTCGGGTCCCCTGATGAAGCTCGCCCGAGCGCGGAGACGGGGTCGTACCGGGCGTATAGGGTAGGAGACGTCGAGCCATGGGAAAGAAGATCGTCGGCATGATCAAGCTGCATATCAAGGCTGGCAAGGCGACTCCACAACCGCCGGTTGGACCAGCGCTCGGCCAGGCCGGTGCCAATATCATGGAATTCTGCAAGGCATTCAACGCCCGTACGGCGTCCCTTGGGGATTCCACGGTGCCTGTCGTGATCACGGTCTTCTCGGACCGTTCGTTCACGTTCGTTACAAAGACTGCGCCAGTATCCGAGCAGGTCCGTAAGGCCGCCGGTTTGGCGAAGGGCTCCACGAATCCAGGCCGCGAAATGGTCGGGAAGATCACGAAGGATCAGGTCTTGAAGATTGCCCAGATCAAGATGCCGGACCTCTACGCCGTAGACCTCGAAGGCGCCATGCGGACCGTGGCTGGCACGGCTCGTTCCATGGGTATCGAGGTGGTGGATTAGCCGCCGCACGGTCTGCCTGAGGGAGGCGAGGAGCTCATAGGATGCCGGACAAAAAGTACGCTGCTGTGCTGGCCCTGGTCGATAGGGACAAGAAGATCACCGTTGATGAGGCGCTGAACCTGGTCGGCAAGACCGGGTTTGCCAAGTTCGACGAGTCCGTGGACATCGCGGTCCGGCTGGGGGTCAATCCCAAGCATGCCGATCAGATGGTACGCGGAGCTTGCGTGATGCCGTCCGGAACGGGCAAGGTCACGCGCGTTCTGGTTTTCGCGAAGGGTGACAAGGAAAAGGAAGCCCGCGACGCAGGGGCCGATTTTGTCGGAGCCGAGGACCTTGCCGAGAAGATCAAGACCGGCTGGTTCGAGTTCGACAAGGCAATTGCTACGCCGGACATGATGGGCCTCGTAGGCAAGCTGGGCAAGCTCCTGGGCACCCGCGGCTTGATGCCGAATCCCAAAGTCGGTACCGTGACGATGGACGTGGGTCGCGCTGTTCGCGAGTCGAAGGCCGGTAAGGTCGAGTTTCGCGTCGATAAGAACGGCATCATCCATACGACGATCGGCAGGAGGTCCTTCACTCCGCAGCAGTTGAAGGACAACTTCCTCGCGGTTTGCGAGACGTTGATCAAGCTGAAGCCCTCTACGGTGAAGGGCACCTACATCAAGAGCGTGACGATGTCCACGACGATGGGGCCCGGCATTCGGGTCGAGCCGTCGGACGTTGAAGTGGCGCTGAAGGCGTCGAAGTAATGGTGTTCTTTTCCCGCGGGTAGTCCGTTAGGACATGCTTGCGGGACGGATTGATAGCTGCCCGAGAAGTTGGCGCCGCCCCGGTTTGGGGTGGGTAAGTCCGGCGGAGGCGGTGGGTACGGCATGACGATCGATCGTGTGTTGTCCCCCTACCCCTGGCCGAGGGCAGCCGTTGTCCCGGGAGTCTCGCGACTGGAGATGAGACGATGAACCTGGAACAGAAGAAAACGGCGGTCGCGGATTTGGCGGAAGTTCTGAAGTCCGCCAAGGCCATGGTGCTCCTATCCCAGAACGGGATTGACATGGAGATGAACACGTCGATGCGGCGCGCCCTTCGCAAGGAAGGCGGGCAGTTTCGCGTGATCAAGAACACCATGTTCGCCCGTGCCGTGGAAGGGACGCCGTGGGCCTACTACGCGGACATGATGAAGGGACCCTTGGCGGTGGCTTACACCGACCAGGATCCCGCCGCGTTCGCGAAGGCCCTGACCACGCTGCTGAAGGGCGTGGCGAAGGCAAAGGTGGTTGGTGGTAGCCTGGGGACCAGTTCGATGGGTGAGGCTCAGCTTAAGGTGCTGGCCAGTCTCCCGTCGGCGGACGTCCTCAAGGGGATGCTGCTCGGTGCCCTCGTGGGCGTACCCAAGAAATTCCTCGGCGTGCTGCAAGCACCGGCGCGGGATTTCGTGGGCGTTCTCGCGGCGCGCGAAAGGCAACTGGGGGATCAGGCGGCGTGAGGTTCGGCCCGTCAAGGGTTCGATTGGGCCTTGCGCGTGGACAACACAGAAGGAGCGTTCGAAATGGCAGACATCACTCGGGATCAGGTTAAGGCGTATCTCAGCGGGCTGACGGTCCTGGAACTGTCCGAGCTGACCAAGGAGCTCGAGACGCTGTGGGGCGTTACGGCAGCGGCGCCGATGGCCATGATGGCGGCGGCAGCGGCTCCGGTCGAGGCGGCGGCTCCGGTTGAAGAGAAGACCGAGTTCGACGTAGTCCTGAAGGACGTTCAGGCGGACAAGCGCGTCGCGGTCATCAAGGAGATCCGTGGCATCGTGTCCAGCCTGGGGCTGCGCGAGGCCAAGGAACTGGTTGAGAGCGCTCCGAAGACAGTCAAGGAAGCCGTCTCCAAGGCCGAGGCCGAAGAGATCAAGAAGCGCCTTGAGGCTGCTGGCGCGATTATCGAGATCAGGTAGGTTTCAACGGGCCTTTAAAGGCCCGCTTTGATCCCGCGGACTTGCGGGAGCGCACGCCCGGCCCCTGGTTGCGGCGCAGGCTCCCGACCCGCGCTACGTTGCGAGAGCGCGGGGGCGGTTTCCGGCGCAATCCGGCAACAGCCCCCGTACCTGCCTCCCCTTCGGGGGGTGCCCGTCGGGTCACGCCAGTGATTCCGGGCAGGACGTCGATACGACCGGTGCACTGCCGGCGTACAGGCGAGGGCAGCGGGACGACGCGCTTTGTGGCGTGCCGACCCGGTGATGCAGGGCGGTGTTGTGATAAGCATCGCGTGCAACGTTCGCTCCATCCCTCTCAGCGGAGAAGGGCCAGGATGGCTATGACCAGCAAGCCTGTAGGACTGAGGAGCCGGTGCAGTTTCGCGCGCATTCCCGAGGTGATCGGGGTGCCCGACCTGATCCGGGTCCAGAAGGAGTCGTACGAACGTTTCCTTCAGCGGGATACCCTGCTGGAGAAAAGAAGCGACTACGGTCTCCACGGCATTTTCAAGGGGATTTTCCCCATCGCGGACTACAACAAGACCGCGACCCTGGAGTACGTCGGATACGTCCTGGACGAACCGAAGTACGACGTCGAGGAATGCCGTCAGCGGGGCATAACGTACGCCGCGCCGATGCGCGTTACCGTGCGCCTCGTAATGTGGGACACGGACCCCGAGACCGCCGTTCGCGAGATTCGCGACGTGAAGGAGCAGGAGGTCTATTTCGGGGAAATCCCCCTGATGACCGAGCAGGGCACGTTCATCATCAACGGCGCCGAACGCGTTGTGGTGAGTCAGTTGCACCGGTCTCCGGGCGTCTTCTTCGAGAACGACAAGGGGCGCACCCACGCGTCCGGCAAGCTGCTGTACAGTGCGAGAATCATCCCGAACCGGGGTTCATGGGTCGATTTCGAGTTCGACCACAAGGACATCCTGTTCGTGCGCATCGACCGGCGACGGAAGATCCACGCGACCGTGCTGCTGAAGGCGCTTGGTTTCTCGGTGCACGAGATTCTGACGCGGTTCTACCCGGTCGAGAAGATCGTGCTGCACAAGGACGATCTTTTCAGCCATGCTCTGGACGTAAAACTGCTGGCCGACCAGCGCCTCAGTCACGACGTGCTGGACCCGAAGTCGGGCAGCGTGCTGGTGAAGAAGGGCGAGAAGCTCGGCAAGTTCCGTCTTAAGAAGATGGTCGATGCCGGCATCGTTACTCTGCCTTTGGATCGTACCGAGGTCGTGGGCAAGTATTTGGCCGACGACGTGGTTGACGATGAGACCGGCGAGATTCTGTTCGAGTGCAACCAGGAACTGACCGAGAAGGTGCTGACTGCGCTGCAGGAACGAGGGGTTTCTGAAATCGCGGTTCTGCACATCGACAACGTCACCACCGGACCGTATCTACGCAACACGCTGCTTGTCGACAAGGTCGAAACGCCGCTTGAAGCAGCCGTCGAAGTCTATCGGCGCCAGCGCCCCGGTGATCCGACCAGCCCCGAACAAGCTCGCGCCTATTTCAACAGCCTGTTCTTCAGCAGCGCCCGCTATGACCTTTCACAGGTCGGTCGCCTGAAGATGAACTACAAGTTCAACCAGAACATCCTTCTGGACCAGACGACACTGCTGAAGGACGACTTCTTCCATGTGGTCCAGTACTTGCTGGATCTGCGGATGGGCAAGCTCGGCGCTCGTGTGGACGACATCGATCAGCTTTCCAACCGCCGCGTTCGCGCCGTTGGCGAGTTGATGGAAAACCAGTTCCGTATCGGCATGGTCCGCATGGAACGTGCGATCCGGGAAAAGATGACGATGTCGCCGGACCTGGCGACCCTGATGCCGCACGACCTGGTGAACGCCAAGCCCGTGTCGGCCGTGCTGAAGGAGTACTTCGGCGCGTCCCAGTTGTCGCAGTTCATGGATCAGACCAACCCGTTGTCGGAAATCACCAACAAGCGCCGTCTGTCGGCACTTGGGCCCGGTGGTCTGACGCGTGACCGCGCCGGGTTCGAAGTGCGCGACGTTCATGCCACGCACTACGGCCGTGTCTGCCCGATCGAGACGCCGGAAGGCCCGAACATCGGCCTCATCAGCTCGCTGGCGACGTTTGCCCGCGTGAACGATTTCGGTTTCATCGAGACTCCCTACCGCAAGGTGCACGAACGCCACATCACGGCCGAAGTGCGTTACCTGACCGCGATGGAGGAGGAGAACGAGGTAATCGCCCAGGCAGGGATTACCGTCGATGCCAACAACTACCTCATGGACGACCTGGTTCAGGCCAGGAAGAACGAGGACTTCGTGCTGGCTCCTGCCGACGAAGTGACGCTGGTTGACGTGTCCCCGGCGCAGCTCGTGTCCGTGGCAGCGGCCCTGGTTCCCTTCCTCGAGCACGACGATGCAAACCGCGCCCTCATGGGTTCGAACATGATGCGCCAGGGCGTGCCGCTTGTTCGCGCCGAGGCCCCCCTTGTAGGCACCGGTCTCGAGTGGGTGGTGGCGCGTGATTCGGGCGTCCTGCTGTATGCAAAGCATGCTGGCGTTGTCGAGTCGGTCGACGCCAACCGCATCGTGATTCGCCGCGAGGGCGACGACATCGACGGCGACGCGCTGAAGCCGGACATCTACACCTTGATCAAGTACCGTCGTTCGAACCAGAACACCTGTATCAACCAGAAGCCGCTTGTCCTGAAGGGCCAGGTGGTTCAGAAGGGCGAGGTCCTTGCGGACGGTTCGGCAACCGAGCAGGGCGAACTTGCGCTGGGCCAGAACATCACTGTCGCCTTCATGCCTTGGGGCGGGTACAACTTCGAAGACTCCATCCTGATGAGCGAGAAGCTGGTCCAGAAGGACTTCTTCACCAGCATCCACATCGAGGAGTTCGAGTGCGTTGCTCGCGACACCAAGCTTGGTCGCGAGGAAATCACCCGGGACATCCCGAACGTCAGCGAGGAGGCCCTGAAGGACCTTGACCTGTCGGGCATCGTGCGTATCGGCGCCGAGGTCCGCACCGGCAACATCCTCGTCGGCAAGATCACTCCGAAGGGCGAGACGCAGCTGTCCCCCGAGGAAAAACTGCTGCGCGCCATATTCGGCGAGAAGGCCGCCGACGTTAAGGACTCGTCCCTGCGGGTTCCGCCGGGCGTGACCGGTATCGTTGTCGGCGCCAAGGTGTTTTCCCGCAAGGGCGCCGACAAGGACGACCGCACCAAGGACCTCGAGGAAATCGAGGAGAACCGCCTGCGCAAGGACCGCGATGACGAGATCAAGGTAACTTCGCGGTCGATGCAGGAGCGGCTGGTCCGTGCGCTGACCGGCAAGGTGGCTGCAGCGGCGCTGACGGATGCGGGCGGAAGGACGCTGATCCGAAAGGCTGCGACCCTCACGTCTGATATTTTGCACAAGCTGCCACTGGACCAGTTCGTGCACATCAAGCTGAAGGACGACGAGGCGACCGAGGGGCGCATCGTCGCGATGGCTGATGTCCTGAACGAGCAGGTCGGTGCCATCACCGCCTTGTTTGGCGAAAAGATCACCCGCCTGCGTCGCGGCGATGAACTGCCGCCCGGAGTCATCAAGACCATCAAGGTCTACGTGGCTATCAAGCGCAAGATTCAGGTCGGCGACAAGATGGCAGGCCGTCACGGAAACAAGGGCGTTCTGTCGCGCATCCTGCCGGCCGAGGATATGCCCTACCTGGAAGATGGCACGCCCGTTGACATAGTGTTGAACCCGCTGGGCGTCCCGTCGCGAATGAACGTCGGCCAGATTCTTGAAGTCCATCTGGGCTGGGCCGCGCGCAACATCGGCCAGCAAATCGAGGCGTCGCTTGAGAACGGCACCGGTCTCAAGGGGATCCGCAAGCGCTTGTTGAAGCTCTTCTCAACCGATACGGCGAAGAAGCTGATCAAGGAACTGGACGACGAAGGTCTCGTGACGTTCGCGAAGCAGTTCCCGATGGGCATCCCCGTGGGCTCCCCGGTCTTCGACGGCGCCCAGGAGGATCAGATCAAGACATGGTTGGACGACGCGGGCTTGCCGCTTTCGGGCAAGACCACGCTGTTCGACGGTCGCACCGGCGAGGCGTTCGATTCCGAGGTCACGGTGGGCATCATGTACATGATGAAACTGCACCACCTGGTCGACGAAAAGATGCACGCCCGTTCGACCGGTCCGTACTCGCTTGTCACGCAGCAACCGCTGGGCGGCAAGGCGCAGTTCGGTGGCCAGCGAATCGGTGAAATGGAAGTGTGGGCGTTCGAGGCCTATGGCGCCGCGTATGCGCTGCAGGAGATCCTGACGGTCAAGTCCGACGACGTCGCTGGTCGTACGGCGACTTACGACAGTATCGTCAAGGGCGACTACAACGTGCATGCGGGCCTTCCCGAGTCGTTCAACGTCCTTGTCAAGGAATTGAAGTCCCTGGCGCTGGACGTGCAGTTGATCGAACAGGACCAGTTGGCCGAGGGTTGATGACGTTCTCCGGCGCCCGCCGGGGACGGGACGGGAAGTGACCCGTGCCGGCTTCGCGGGTGGCCGTTTGTTCGCAGGAGGTGGACCGTGAAGGATTTGTTCACCGTTTTTGATCGCCCGAAGGATCCGCTCTCGATCGTGGCGATGCGGGTGGCGTTGGCCTCCCCGAAGACGATCCTCGGCTGGTCCTACGGCGAAGTGAAGAAGCCGGAGACGATCAACTATCGTACCTTCAAGCCCGAGCGCGAAGGACTCTTCTGCGCCAAGATCTTCGGGCCGGTGAAGGACTACGAGTGCAATTGCGGCCGATACAAGCGACTGAAGCATCGCGGTATCGTGTGCGAGAAGTGCGGCGTCGAGGTCATCCAGAGCAAGGTGCGGCGCGAGCGCATGGGCCACATTACGCTGGCTTCGCCCGTTGCCCACATCTGGTTTCTGAAATCGATCCCCAGTCGAATCGGCAACGTGCTTGACATCACGCTGAAGGATCTTGAAAAGGTCCTGTACTGCGTTGCCTATGTCATCATCGACCCGGGCAAGGTGCCGGATCTGAAGAAGTCGGACGTTCTGTCCGAGGAGAAGTTCGAGGAGCTTCAGGAGACGCACGGCTATGACGCCTTCGAGGGCGGCATGGGCGCCGAAGCCATTCGCAAGCTGCTCGAGTCGCAGGACGTCGAGACGCTGGCCGGCGAAATCCGCGCGGAACTGAAGGAAACCACATCGGACGCCAAGCGCAAGAAGCTTGCGAAGCGCCTGAAGGTAATCGAGGCACTGCGCGATTCGGGCAATCGTCCCGAGTGGATGGTCCTGAAGAACCTGCCGGTCCTGCCGCCCGACCTGCGCCCCCTGGTCCCCCTGGACGGCGGTCGCTTTGCGACATCGGACCTCAACGATCTGTACCGTCGCGTGATCAACCGCAACAACCGCCTGAAGAAGCTGATGGAGCTGAACGCGCCGGAGATCATCATCCGGAACGAGAAGCGGATGCTGCAAGAGGCGGTCGATGCCCTGTTCGACAACGGGCGTCGCGGCAAGGTCATTACGGGTACCAACCGTCGCCCGTTGAAATCCCTGTCCGACATGCTGAAGGGCAAGCAGGGGCGTTTCCGCCAGAACCTGCTGGGCAAGCGCGTCGACTATTCGGGCCGCTCGGTCATCGTCGTAGGTCCCGAACTGAAGCTGCACCAGTGCGGCCTGCCCAAGAAGATGGCTCTGGAGCTGTTCAAGCCGTTCATCTTCAACAAGCTGGAAGAACGCGGCTACGCGCAGACGATCAAGACCGCCAAGAAGATGGTGGACGACGAGGATCCTGTGGTGTGGGACATCCTGGAAGAGGTGTCCAAGGAGCACCCGGTCCTGCTGAACCGCGCCCCGACGCTGCACCGCCTGGGTATGCAGGCGTTCGAGCCGGTACTGGTCGAGGGCAAGGCCATCCAGTTGCACCCCCTGGTTTGCGTGGCCTACAACGCCGACTTCGATGGCGATCAGATGGCTGTTCACCTGCCGCTGTCGCTTGAATCGCAGATGGAAGCCCGCGTTCTGATGATGTCGTCGAACAACATCCTGAAACCGGCTGATGGTCGTGCGATCATCACCCCGTCGCAGGATATCGTCCTCGGCATGTATTACATGACCCGGGAACGCCCGTTCGTTCGCGGCGAAAAGAAGGTTTTCGCGAACACGTCCGAAGTTCGCGTTGCCTACGACGCCGGCGAACTGGACCTGCAGGCGAAGATCAAGGTGCGCTTCGAAGAGACCGATACCGACGGCAAGCCAGTGCGCCGCATGATCGAAACGACGACGGGTCGTACGTTGCTGCGCGAACTGGTGCCCGAGGAGATCCCGTTCAGTTTCTACAACAAGGTCATGGACAAGAAGTCCCTGGCAACCCTGATCGACGAGACGTACCGGCGATGCGGGTCCAAGAAGACCGTCATTTTGGCCGACCAGATCCGGACGTGGGGATACCAGCAGGCGACTCGTGCGGGTATTTCGATTGCCACGGACGACATGACAATCCCGGAAGCCAAGAAGACCATTGTCAAGGCTGCCGAGGAGAAGGTCCGCAGCATCCAGGACCAGTACCAGGAAGGCGCAATCACCGCCGGCGAACGGTACAACAAGGTCATCGACGCGTGGTCTTCGGCGGCAGACGAAGTCGCCAAGAACATGATGGACGGCATCACGTACCAGATGGTCGAGAAGGACGGCGTCAAGCTGCGCATGCCGTCCATGAACCCGATCTTCATCATGGCAGACTCGGGCGCCCGCGGTTCTGCCATGCAGATGCGGCAGCTTGCCGGTATGCGCGGCCTGATGGCCAAGCCGTCCGGCGAAATCATGGAAACTCCCATCATCGCGAACTTCCGCGAGGGGCTGACCGTTCTGGAGTACTTCATCTCCACGCACGGCGCCCGTAAGGGACTGGCCGATACCGCGCTGAAGACTGCTAACGCCGGTTACCTGACCCGTCGTCTGGTCGACGTCGCCCAGGACGTGGTCGTCTGCGAGTACGACTGCGGTACGCTGGATTCCGTCGAGGTTTCGGCACTGGTCCACGGCGGCGAGATCCGCGAGCCCCTGGCGGAACGTATCCTGGGCCGCGTTGCAATCGACGACATCGCCGATCCCTACAAGCCCGACCACATCATCGTGAAGTCGAACGAAGAGATCGACGAGGAAAAGACCCGCGAGATCATCGAGGCCGGCATCGAGCGCGTGAACGTTCGTTCGGTCCTCAGTTGCCGTACCCGGACCGGTTGCTGCGTGTTGTGCTATGGCCGCGACCTGGCTCGTGGTCGCCTTGTCAACGTCGGCGAATCGGTCGGCGTCATGGCCGCCCAGTCGATCGGCGAGCCCGGAACCCAGTTGACGATGCGTACGTTCCACATCGGCGGAACCGCGCGTGTTGCCGAGCAGTCCTCTGTCGAGACCCGCAAGGGCGGACTGGCCAAGTACCAGAACCTGACCACCTCGATCCGTCGCGATGGAGCCTTCATCGCAATGAACCGAAATGGCGAGATCGCGATCCTGGACGAGCAGGGCCGCGAGCGCGAAAAATACCCGGTGCCCTACGGCGCCGTGCTGCGGGCCCCGAACGATCAGAAGGTCGAGGCCGCGCAGGTGCTGGTTTCCTGGGATCCCTGGTCGAACCCGATTCTTACCGAGGTCAACGGTCACGTCGCATTCGACGACATCATGCCCGAAAAGACGGTCAAGGAACTGACCGACGAAGTCACGGGCCTGTCGCGCAAGGTCATCATCGAGTCCAAGGAAATCGACCTGCGTCCGTGCATCATGATCAAGGACCCGCAGGGCAAGGTTCTGCACATCCCCGGCACCAAGCTCGAGGCGCGCTACCTGCTGCCTTTGGGCGCCAACCTGTCGGTGACCGAGGGTGACGAGGTTTCCGCTGGCGACGTCATTGCGCGCGTCCCCAAGGAAACCACCAAGATGAAGGACATCACCGGAGGTCTTCCGCGCGTTGCCGAGCTGTTCGAGGCACGCAAGCCGAAGGAGCACGCCGTCATCTCCGAGATCGACGGCATCATCAGCTTCGGCAAGGCCACAAAGGGCAAGCGGAAGATCGTCATCACCCCCGACATCGGCGACAAGAAGGAATACCTGATCCCGAAGGGCAAGTACGTGTCACTGCGTGAGGGCGACATGGTGCGCGCCGGCGATCCGTTGATGGACGGCTCGTCGAACCCGCACGACATTCTTCGCGTACTTTCGATCCAGGCACTTGCCCGGTACCTCGTCGATGAAATCCAGGAAGTCTATCGCCTGCAGTCCGTCCGTATCCATGACAAGCACATCGAAGTCATCGTTCGCCAGATGCTGCGATGGGTGAAGATTACGGATCCGGGTGATACGCGGTTCCTGGCTGATGAACATGTCGACCGCTGGGTATTCGAAGAGGAAAACGAGGTCGTGGTGGGCAAGGACGGACAGCCGGCTACCGGCGAACCGATCCTGCTGGGTATCACCAAGGCGTCGTTGAATGTCGAGTCGTTCATATCGGCAGCCTCTTTCCAGGAGACCACCCGCGTTCTTACCGAGGCAGCGATCGGCGGCAAGACCGACTACCTGCGCGGCCTGAAGGAAAACGTGATCATGGGCCGCCTGGTGCCGGCCGGCACTGGCTTCCCGCTGCTGAACCGGCGTGTCGAGGTCAAGATCTCCGAGGATTCAGAGGTCGTGGCTGAAGGCTCCTCGAGCGTTGCAGGCTAGGCTTGTTCATCAATTCCGGTCACCTTGCCACTTGCGCCAGCCTTCCTCCCGGTAAGGATTCCAACACGTCAAAAAGCTGAATTCAATCCCGAGCCTAAACAGAGTCACCTTATCATCCGATAGTTCTCTTGGCGCAGGCTGTGTGTCTGACAAGTCGGCGCAGGCCGATTTGCTTTGGCCGGTGATGGGAGGTTCTCCATGGTCTCGATAGGTTCGGCAGATTTCGAGAATCCAAGGCAGCCAAGTCTGGTTGATGTGGCGGAATCGGTGCTGCGCGTGCACCTGGTTCTGGCATCGGATCGGATGGGTGGCAGTCAGTCGCAGTACGTCGTGAGACGTCGAGTGGCGGCTGTCGTCGGAGCGCGCAAGGAGGGACGGTGATCATGGAAGGCAAGCCTGACTCCAGTGAATTGTCACGATTGTTGTGGAGCATGGTCCTGGCGGCGGTTGTTGTATCGGGTGGCCTGTTTTTGATCTCCGGTTCCAGTTCGGCGTCGGTAGGATCAGGTGTGGGATCCGCACAGGCTGTGTATGTCCAGTTGCAGCTTCCTGATGCGGGTGCCGCGGTCTACAGGATGCAGGAAGGATCCCGCATGGGCGATTTGTTCAGGGCTGCGCGGCGCAAGGCTCCGGTTGGGATTGACGCGGGTGCGAGCATCCTGTCGGGACAGTCTGTAAGCCTGGAAGAGGACGGCGGCGTTTCGATAACGTGGATGGCAGGCGAACGCATGGTGACCCTGGGAATTCCCATTCCGTTGAACGATTGCGGGATGCAGGACCTGATCGCGATCCCGGGCATCGGCGAGGCGACCGCCAGAAAGTTGATGAAGGGTCGTCTTGACCGAGGTCGCTTCGATTCCTTCAGCGAAATGGCTTCGCTGCAGGGTATCGGCAAGCAGACGGTGGCTGCGCTGCAGCAGTACGGGCGTTTGTAGGTCCGCCGTTCAAGTCCACAGATTAGTCTTTTGGAAGTTTCGCGTTGCGCTTCAGCCGTTCAGCGGCATCCTCGGCTTCGCGGACGATTTCACTGACGTCAGCCGTCATCAGATGCCCATCGCGGACGACGACCCGGCCATCTGCCAGGACGTGCCGTACGTTGTCACGGCCCATGGAGTGCACGATGGCGTTTGCGGGGTCGTCGGCAGGTACGCAGTGAACGCGGCGTCGATCAAGAACCAGCAGATCGCCACGTTTTCCCTTCTCGACAGAACCGATCTCCCCGTCCAGACCAAGTGCAGTGGCACCAGCGATTGTGGCCATGCGCAGGACCGTCCGTGCCGGCATCGCTGTGGGACCGAGCAAAGCTTTCTGCACAAGGGCTGCAGTGCGCATTTCCTGGAATGCGTCGAGGTTGTTGTTGCAAGGTGCACCATCGGCACCCAGTGACACGCGGACGCCTGCCGCCAGCATCGCAGGCACCGGAGCAATCCCCGAGCCCAGCTTCAGGTTTGAGGTAGGGCAGTGGAGTACCGAGACAGAGGCTTCGGCAAGGCGTTCGATTTCTCGGGGCGTGATGTGAACGCAATGCGCCAGCAGCAGGTTGGGCCCAAGAAGTCCCATCTGCTCGAACAGGTCGATTGGACCGCAGCCGAAACGATCGGTCGTAAGGCGGACTTCTTCGGCGGTCTCGGCGCAGTGGGTATGTACCAACAGCCCCGTAGAACGTGCCGCCAGGGCGATTCGTTCCAGCATGTGCATCGACGACGACAGGGCAAAGCGTGGGGCCAGCGCAAACCTCAGCCTGGCGTCTGATGTGCGACAACGTTCCGCCAGGGTCAGTGCCTGCGTCAGCGCTTCGTCCGGGTTCTCCCGCAGCGCGGCCGGTCCGTCATGCAGATCCATCAGTACCTTGCTGAATACTCCGCGAAGCCCTATTTCGAGCGCGTTGCGGATGACCACTTCGGTGTGCCGCACAGTTCCCATGTCGTTGACAGTTGTCGTGCCTGACAGCAGCAACTCGGCGGCACCCAAGCGGGTTGACGCGCGGATTGTGGCCTCGTCATGAGCGGCCTCCATCGGCCATGTCCAGCGGCGCAGCCAATCCATGAGTGGGAGGCCGTCCGCAAGGTTGCGCCACAGTGTCTGGCATAGATGGACGTGTGTTTGAACAAAGCCGGGCAGCACCCAGCAACCTTCGGCGTCGATGATGTCGGCATCGGCCGGGGCGGTCATATAGGGGGCCAGTGCAAGAATTCGTCCGTCAACCAGAAGGACGTCAGCCGGCAGAATGGTGTTGTGGGGATCCATGGTAAGAACCGTCCCCCCTTTGACAAAAACTGGTCGCCTGGGGGACGTTGATGATGGCAGGAAGCTTGATATTTTATTTCTGGCACCAGGGTCATCGATCATCAGGCAGCTCCGTTCCGGGATGTGAGGGAGGCTGGGCCAAAGGCATGGGGCAACAGGTCGGCAAGCCGATAGACCATGCGTGAGCCTTCTGGCGAATCCAGGATTACGTCGAGGTCAGGACCGAATTCGTACAGCGCCTGCCGACACATGCCGCAGGGGGGACATGGCGCGCCGCCGGAAGCTACGATGGCAATGGCCGTGAATGCCCGTTCGCCCGCCGAAACCGCTGCAGCGATAGCGCCTCGTTCCGCGCACATGGAGACTGGATAAGATGCGTTCTCGACGTTGCATCCTTCGTACACGGCTCCCGAGTCAGCCATGACAGCCGCGCCCACGCTGAATCCGGAATAGGGAGCGTAGGCATTTGCCATCGCCCTCCGAGCGGCCTCCACCAGCAGATCGAGAGCTTCCTCTGTCATGCCGTGTTCTCCGGCTTTCCCGCCGGGATTGTAACCTGAATCCAACAGTCGCTTGAAATTGCGTGAGGTTCGGACCATTATTCCGCCGTCTGAACTGGAGCGCTGGATGCGACGCATGGTATTTGGAGTGGTGCTTGGAACGGCGATGATGCTGGCGGGCTGCGGCAAGACGCAGGAAACCCAGGTGGCGCCCCTTAAGAAGGTCGAGGCTCCCGCCGCCGGACTGCCGATGGCCGCGGTTGCCAAGGGTACTGGTGCGCCGCAGGATGGTGTTCATGCTGGTGCAATGGGGGCATCCGCAGGCGTACCGGACGATGACGTACACAAGGCGGCCAGGCCAGGTATGGCCGGCATGGGCGACGTTGGCGCATTGCCTGGGCACGGGATGGTCGTTGGCGATCCCTCCCAGGCGGATGACGGTTCTCCCCCTTTGCGTCTGGCGGGACTTGGCAGTCGCGCCGAGTTGGACAAGGTGTCAAAGGAAGTGGAGGGCGACGAGGCCCGGAAGCGTTTCCAGCAGGCGTTCCGACTGACGTTTGCGATAGACAAGGGCCAGCGCGATATCGACAAGGCTCGCGAGACCTATGAGGACCTTCTGAAGGCCCAGCCTAAGCTTGCCGCCGCTCACCGGGGGCTTGCCTATGTGGCGTTGTCGCGGGGCTTCGATATTGACGGTGCGGTTGCGGCCTATCGAAAGGCACTTGAGATCAAGCCGGACTACGCCGAGGTTCACTACGCCTTGGCGTTCCTGTTTTCGGGGTCGGACCTGGACAAGGGGCGTGGCCATCTGAAGCGGGCGCTGGAGCTTGGGATGACGGACGAGCAGGGGCTGAAGAAGGTCTACAACGTCCAGTGATGGATATCGCATGTACGAAAAAATCCTCCGCCCGATACTTTTTCGTCAGGATGCCGAGACCGCGCATCATCGTGTGATGCGGATGCTGCGGCTGGCATCCTTCGTTCCCGGCGTTGCATCTGCGATGCGCCGTGTTTTCGAACCGCGAAATGCCGCTCCGGTTGACCTGCTGGGTATGCATTTTCCATCGTGCGTGGGCATGGCGGCCGGTTTCGACAAGGACGCGCAGGTTCTACGCGCCTTGTGGGGCCTGGGCTTCGGGTTCGCTGAAGTCGGGTCGGTAACGGCGAGCGCCTGGGGGGGGAATCAACCGCCACGCATGCGGCGGCTTGTGGCCGACCAGGCACTGATAAACCGCATGGGATTGCCTTCACAAGGGGTGGCGGCAGTCGTGGCGCGGCTTGCCAGGGGTCGACCGCCCTTTCCGATCCTGGGGAACATTGCCAAGACCGCGGACCCGACACTGATCGGTGACGCCGCCATTGAGGACATCCGTCGCGCTGCCCAGGCGATGCTTCCTGTCTGCGATGCCCTGGTGCTGAACCTTTCCTGCCCGAATACCGAGGATGGTCGTACGTTCGAGGAACCTGCGTCACTGCGGGCATTGCTGGAAGGCCTGCGCGGAATGCACGGCCCCTCGCGGCCAATGCTGGTAAAGGTCTCTCCCGACCGGCCCGCTGCCGAACTGCTGGAACTGGCAGCAGAGGCCCTTCGAGGGGGCATCAAGGGATTCGTGGCCACCAATACCACGAAGTCTCGCGAGGGCCTTGCGTCGGGCGATGCTGGCAGCCTTCCGCCGGGAGGCTTGAGCGGCGTGCCATTGCGCGATCGATCTCTGGCCGTAGTGAGGAACCTGCGTGCCGCCCTCGGTCCGTTGGTTCCCATAATCGGTTGCGGTGGCATATCGACAGCCGAGGACATCGATGCCTTTCGCGAGGCCGGTGCGGACCTTGTCGAGGCATACACCGGTTTCATCTACCGGGGCCCGTTCTTCGTCAAGAGGGTGCTTCGTTCGTAGCCTGAGGAATGCTGTCGCATTAGCCTTGGGGCGCGAGATGCAAGCTTTCCTATTTGCTCCACCAAAGATGGTCAGATCGAAATATCGTGTGTGCCACTGTTCGGTTGGTCACGCGCAAAATCCAGTTGGCCGCAAGCTGCTCCGATGTCCTGCCCCCGGCTGATCCTTACCGTGACTCGGTGGTGTTTGTCCTCGAGGACTTGCCGGAATGCCTGGATGACCGCGTCCGATGGCCTGCAATAGGGCGTTCCCGGCCACGGATTGAACGGTATCAGGTTCACCTTGTGGGGGAAGCGCGCCAGCATCCGTGACAGCCGCATCGCGTCCTCGATCGAGTCTCCAACCCCTTTTATCAGCGTGTATTCGATGGTGTAGACGTGGCCATGTGGCAGGGTAAGCTCGGCAAGGCGATCGACAAGGGCTGCGATGTTGCCGTGTCGCCTTGAGGCGGGGACCAACTCGGCCCGGATGTCATCCTTGGTCGCGCACACAGAAAGCGCGATGCTTAACCCCATACCAGAAGAAACTACCTCGGATAGCCGTTCCAGCAGGCCTACCGTGGATATTGTGGTCCTGCGCGGCGCTACGCGCAGACCCTCTCGGTGCGTGATGATCCTGGCAGCACGCATGACCGCATCAAGATTGTCCAGGGGTTCGCCCATGCCCATGAATACGACATTCGACACTCGCGACCCTGCCGGCAGCAGGCGGGATGCCGCATGGACCTGTCCGACAATCTCGGCGGCCGTCAGGTTTCTGAAGAATCCCATGGAGCCAGTCATGCAAAACCGGCAGGCCATTCGGCAGCCTGCCTGGCTGCTGATACACAGGGTCACGCGTTCGTCAGTTGGCATCAGAACGGCGGAGTACCGTCGTCCTTCCCCCGCGTCGAACAGCAACTTGCGCGAGCCATCGACTGAAACCAGGACGTCGGTCGTCTCCAGCCGCGAAAGGCTTGCGTTCGAGGCAAGCCATGCTCGCAGGTTCTGCGGCAGGTTGGTCATCTGGTCGAAAGAGTCCGCAGACTTCTGGTGAATCCACTGGAAGACCTGGAGGCTGCGGTACGGCTGCAGCCCGAGTGGTTTCAGCAGTGCCTCTATCTCGTCCGGAAGCCGGTCGGCCAAGTCGGGAAGCCGAGTATCACCTGGGGTGGAAATCTCGGAAGCCATGATGTCTCCGGGGGTGCGTCAAACCACTGGAGCCACGGCTCGGGCAGACGCGTCAAGCGATTCCAGCAGTGATACCTCGACCCTGGTTGCGTGCAGCGCCCTGATCTCGGGGCAGGCCGCAATCCGGACCGCCAGCCAGGCAGCGAGGGCCTCAGTGGTCGTGTTGCCCATGTCTAGAATGGCGCAGTCTGCCAGTGGTAAAGTTACTGTCTCGGCGCCAACCGTCAGAACACAGGAGTTTTCAAAAAGTTCAAGTCGCCCTACGGCAGGTCGTCCTGCAAGAATCACCTTGTGGTCCAGTTCGGCAGCTATGGACTCGGCACATGTTCGCAGGGTCCCTTCCATGTCGCCTTCGCAACCCGGAGCCATCGTCGCCAGGGCTGTCATGCGGTAGTCGTGGCCATGGATTGGTTCGCGGGTGGCCGGCGGCAGAACCAGCAGGTGCGCGGCAGAGAAAAGTAGACCGCCTATGTTCACTACGATTTCGGTGATGGCAGGCGCATCCGTCCGGGCGGGGCGCCACGTGCAACGCGATGTCGGACTTTCGTGTACGGTCACCGAACTGACGCCAGTTACACGCGCGGAAAGGCGATCGAACAGGTGGTGAGCCAGGTTCTCGGACGTGGGGTTGGCAAGCCCAGGCAGTGCGTTCAGGACGCGGTGGTCCAGTTCCGCGATCACCTGCTGCGCCGCGATGGCAAGTTCGCCGAAATCCATGACCCATCCCATGACCGGGTCCACCTCGCCCTCGACAGCCACCTCGACACGAAACAGGTGGCCGTGGACGCGCGCACACTTGTGGGATGGTTCTACCTCGGGCAGATGATGTGCTGCCTCGAAAGTGAACTCCTTGACGATCTCGGCCTTCACCGGGCACCCCGAGTCGGACGGGGAATCATCCACACGGGGCACGAAAAGTCAACGTAGTGGCACGCCACATTTGCTTCCGGGCATTGTTGATGATTGAATAGGGGGTCAGTTTTTTGAGGCAGGAATGGAACCAGGTTTCGACAAGGACACCCTGTTCAATCCAGTTGGTTCCCACGAACAAGCTGTGGCCGAAAAGCTTTCCGGGGTTTTCGGCGACCGTCGTTCCGACGGGGCTCCTTGTTGCGAGGCGACGTACGTTCAGGGAGTCAAGGAAGGGATCGGCCGGATGTTCCACGGCGGTGGCAAGTGCTATGCGGTCGAGACGTGGAGGAATGGAGAACTTGACGGGCCTACCCGGCTCTATTACGAAAATGGCGCTATCCAGGCCGAGTTGAACTACAAGGGTGGGTTTCTTGACGGAGTTTGTCAGGAGTATTTTCCTGGCGGGCAGGTTGAATCGGTTACCACCTGGGTCAGCGGCGAGCGCGAAGGGGAGTGCACCGTCTATTCAGAGGATGGCTTGGTCGTCAGTACGGTGGTTTTCAGGGACGATGTTCCGGAAGCGTGATCCTTCTTTCCTGTCTAATGGCCAATCATCGCACCAGACTGACCACCGTTTCGATGTGGAACGTCTGCGGGAACATGTCTACCAGCGCAATTCGGTCCAGCCTGAAGCCTGAATCCATCAAGACAGTCAAGTCGCGAGCCAGAGTAGAAGGTTCGCAGGAACAGATGACGACATGGGATAGCGGCATTCGGGCCAGCGCATGGGCCGCGACAGGACCCAGGCCGGTGCGAGGAGGGTCGGCAACAACCACGTCTGGCACAAGGCTTGCCAAATCAGGATCTGCCGAGAGTTCCTCGACTCGGGCCGTCTTCAGTATCGCATTCAGCCCGCGGGCCTTGAGTTCCTCACCGGCCCGTAGCAGTGCTTCACGATTCAGTTCCACGGCCGTGACGTCAGCGCCTGCCAGCGCCATCGGGATGGTCAGGTTGCCTGCCCCGGCGAACAGTTCCAGTACCTTGATCCCCGGGCCGGCCAGCGCAAATTCGCGGATTGTTGCAGCCAGCGCCGGATTCAGTCGCCGGTTTGCCTGAGTAAAGCCTCGGGGGTCCAGGACCAGCGTCGTAAGGCCTCCGTTGCCGCCATCGGTCGGGAACGAAACTTCGGGGTTACCCTCGACAGCCCAACGGTGCCCTCGTGATGGATTTGTTGCCGCTGCGCCGCGGATTCCAGGCATATCTGCAAGGATCCTGGCCGCGAACACCGGATCTCCAATTCCGCCTCGGGCGACGATCCCCAGTTGGCCGTCCTCGCCGGCCACAGGTTCAATGGTAAACGGGCTTGTGGCCCGCATGCGCGAGGCAGCCTCTCGCAATGCCGGAACAACCGCATTCAAGGCATCGTCGGCAATGGGACAACGGTCAATCTCGACCATGTCGCGAGAGTGGCGTGCGAAAAACCCGATCCTTGTGCCGCCATTTTTCGGGATTCCGTGCAGTTCGACACGACATCGGTAGGACCACGGTCTCCCGGTTACGATTATTGGCTGTGGCAGGTCGATCTTGGCGATTCTGCGCATCACGTCACGCAGGACATCGACCTTGAGGGCCGGCTGTCGATCGCAGGCGATGTGTTGCAGGTGGCAGCCTCCGCAACGCCCATAGACCGGGCAGACTGGCTCCACCCGGTCTGGTCCAGGTTCGAGGATGGCGTCAAGTCTAGCTTCTACCAGTCCCGGGCGCTGGCGCACTGGACTGGCCTCCACGAGGTCTCCAGGGGCGGACAGTGGAACCAGCCAGACATGGCCATCGATTCTCCCGATACCCATGCCCTGATGGACCAGCTTTTCGATGCGGATGCGCACAGGCACGGCTCCGTTTTCCGGGATTCCCGGCCACGGGATGGTAGCGCAGCCCGTCGGATTCAACGAAAAAAGTCGATAGCCGCGCGGTACTGACCGCAGCTAAGTTCCCGGCGGTGGCCATCGCGATGCTGATTATGAGTCAAGCTGGCATCGACGACGAACGCGTCTAGCAGCGGCCAAAAGCAGCAGCAAGCAAGGCAGCAGTGCGCCTGGAACTGCACTGCCGGCGTCAGGCAGCATGGAACATCCACCGCCGCCTTTGCCGCCGGATGTCTCGGCAGAATCTGCCGCGGATTCCCCCGTGTCCGCCCGGACAGAGTCATCCGTTGATTCGGCAGCGGACTCGCCCGACAGATCGGCAAGACCGCCGGTATCACTGACAGCCTCGAAGGCGTCGGCAGGAAAACCTTCATCACCACTGGCGTCTGCAGGATTTGCGATCTCCTCTGACGCTTCGGCAGCCTCATCCGGCGGGCCGTCCGCAGTCGAGATCTCGTCCCCCCAACCAGCAGGTTGAGGCAGGGTCGAGAAGCCGAAGACGTAAGTCCTTTGCATTGGCATCCCGTCCCAGGAATCCAGTGGCGGAGATATCGTGATCGTGTAGGAGGCGTCCTGAACCCAGTCCTGCTTGGGCTGGACGTTGACCAGATGGGAATGCAGCCCGTAGTGAACGCTGATGTTGACAGGAATTGGGACGGTATCTTCCCCGTCCCGGGTGACGACGATGTTCGTAGGCAGCAGGGTAGACGGTGCCAGCCCCCGCGGCATTGCGAACGAGACCCATGAATCAGGATTGGACGAGTCCAGCGGGTAGCTCCATGGCGCTCCACCAGTGAAGAACGTCCCCAGCAGCGGCTTGTCGAAAGCGGTGTCCCCGTGCAGTCTTGCCCACAGAACCTTCCAGTAGGCTGCGACCGCACGTCCATGGGTTGGTGGGCTGCCAGGCGCGTCCGGGTCGTCCTGGTGTCCGCAGGCCCATGGGAAAGTTTGCAGGTAGCCGGCCACAATGGTCGGGTCCGAGGCCTCCGTGTTCGCGTGAACGATTGCAAACGTGACCAGGCCCTGTCCCAGCCGAATCGTTTCCGCGTCGACAGGGTGGCCCAGCAGCGGTTCGTAAAGTGGGGCCAGTTCCTCGGCAGGGACCCATGGCTCGGGCGGCTCGATTGTCCCCTTGATAGCGGCGAAACAAGTGTCAGTGGCCCCGTCCACGCCGTAGGGCGCAGCGTCGTCGCCATTCACGTCGTAGAAGCGGTGGCGCGGCAGGAACATGCCGTCGTACAACTGGTCCGACATGCCGTGGGCCGACATGCCCATCAGAAACGCGATGTGCCTGGCGGCATCGTCGGTCCATGGCGGCTGAAAAGTTGCCCGAATCCAGTCCGCGTAGGCCAGGTGGAAGGGCTCCCAGTGACTGGTCTCACCGTATTCGTCGTTCACGGCGTATCCGCCGTCGGGAAACATGGCGCCGTTCCGCAGGATAGGCATCAGGTCGACCCGGTTCAGCAGTGTGTGCAGGTCGCCGGAAGGCAGTTGCCTGACGGCGTCGATTGCCACCCAACCGTGCGTATAGTTGCCGTTGGCCAGGGCAGCCGGGCCAGTCAGCAGCAGTCCGATTGCCAGGCACCATGCTCCACGTCGAACTTGCGAGATCGAGTTTTCTGGCATGGCCTTCTCCTTGTGCGGTCGATGTCCGGCATGCGTTCCAGACAGATTCTGCCCTTCGATGTCACTTCTTGTCGAGCAAAGAGGAAAATTATTTCCAGCCTCGTATCAACCATCAATCTGGCGGCACCCGGGCCCTATGGTTATCATTCCGCCAGCCGGAGCTGGCCGGCATCCATGTGTTCGGGGGATCCAATGCCGATGTACGAGTTTCTTTGCGACAACTGCGATGTCGAGTTCGAGGACCTTGTCCCGTCCGGGACCGAGACTTGGCCCTGCCCGAAGTGCCAGCAGCGCAATGTACGACGTCTTGCATCGGCGGCTGCGTTCTCGGTCGGAGGAAAGATGACCACGTCATCAAAGTCCGACGGGTGCTCGGGCTGCGCGTCAGGTCAATGCGGGTCCTGTGGTTGCGGCGGACACTAGCCCGACCTTCTCAGCGCGAGCCGGCTTCTTCCCCCAGCAGCATCTTGCCAAGCGTGTAGATCGGCCTGATGTCCACTGGTACTTTTGACAGACGCTTCAATGCATCTGCGACTTCGTCTGGCATCGCTCCATACGTCTTCAGTAATGCCCTGGCCCCGTCGTAGTCGCCCTCGGCCTGGACTATCAACAGCAATCTGGCAAGGTCGCGCATCGCCGGCTCGAACTTTGCCGAGTCGATACCGAAGGTGCCTTTCGCCGCGTCGCGAGTGATCGCCCCAGCCTTTCGCAGCCAGTTGTACTGTGCCATGTTCGCAATGCCGTGCGCCTCGGTAATCCCGAAGCGGATCGACCGGAACAATCCGGCAAGAAATGTGGCCTGCATCGTCCGGCCCACCTCGGCTGCCAGCACGCCTTTTCGCACCAGTAGCAGGCTGTTCAGAACGCCCAGGACGTCGGCCTTGCACTCCTCGATTCCAGAGTACGTGTCGCGCAGAGCCAGGTTCACAGTTGTCGAGGATCCGTCGGCCCTGGCAAGGATTCCCGGCCCCAGGCCGTGGCTGACCTCGTGCAGCAGCACGAAATTGAAATAGGCCTCGAACGAGACCATGTTCAACAGTACCGGGTCCAGAAGCGTCCGTGCAATGGGAACCAGGCTATTGTCGAATTTAGCCCGTGCGACGTTCTTCAACATGACTTTCTTGGAACCCTTGGCAGATCTGACGCGCTCGTCATTCGGCAGGTTGAATGCAGTGGTCTGCACGCCCGCGGCCGTGTCGCCCGAGGTATAGACCACGTTCACAACGGCGATAGGCGAGGATTTTCCGCGACTGAAATTCTTGTGCCTGTCATCGATTGGCAGCGCAGTTTCCAGTTCGTCAAGCAGTCCGGCCACCACCGAAAGTTTGCTGCTCTCGGCGGCGTCGCGCACGGTGACGAACGACTCGAAGGACGCCTTCAGGTTCAACAGGCGGTCCTCGTAAACCTCGTATGGGCCGATGACTACCTCGATGGATGACGCGCCTGGACCATCGGTGGTCCCCAGGTCCATCCAGTCCAGGTCGCTAGGGTAGTAGTCGTTCGACAGAAACGCCGCGGCGCGCGATCGCAGAAACTTTGCCAGGGACGCATCCGGCGTCCTGGCGGCAGCTTCCTTCAACAGCCTGGCTGCTGTCTCCAGGTCATCCCGGTACTCGACCGAGTAGGGTATCGACACCAGCAAGTCTTTTTCCTGCCTGATTACTGTGAATGGCGATTCGAAGGCGTCGCGATCACCGGGATGTGATTCAAGCCAGGCATCAAAAGCTGATCGCGTCAGGTTCTCGGGATAGAACGTCGCGCCCATGGGCTTGGGCCGAGAGCCTTCAAACGGCGCGTAGTCGTCAAGACGGTCCCATGGTCCGGCGTTTATCCTGACGTAGTCAGCCAGCAAACGTCCCATTTCGTCGGATCGTTTCCGCAAACTGGCTTCTAGATCTGTCCCTTCCTTCGAAGCCTGCTTCCAGAAGATCCGATCAATGATTCGTCCGGCGCGCACCAACGGTTCCAGAACGCTTCGGTCAGCTGTCGATAGGGTCGTCGGATCGATGGTGATTTCGACGTCGGCATAGCGCGCACGCTTGGCCTCCAGTTCCTTGCGGTCAGGCGGTCGCATGGTTCCTCCATGGGTAGCCCCGATCGTAGCGCAGCCAACCGATACGGACAGGAGCATTCCCAGTCCGGTCGTCAACAAGAAGGGCTTCGCGATCATGCAGTCTCCTCAAGGTTCGGGGCGCAGGTCATGCTGTCCTGCGCAACCTCAACCGAACCGTTGTTCCTCGACCTTCAGTCGACTGGATCCCAACCTCGCCGCCGGATTCCTGGGCGACCTGCTGCACGAACGCCAGGCCAAGTCCGGTTCCCCGTGGCTTGGTCGTCGCGAAAGGTTCGAACAGGCGAGCTCGGAACGACTCGGGAATTCCCGTTCCAGTGTCGGACACCTCTATGGCAACGCGGTCCTCCTCGGCGAGAACGGTAATGGTGAGGATCCCGCCACCAGGCATTGCCTCGACGGCGTTTCGCAGGATGTTCACCAGCGCCTGGCGCAACTGGCCTTCGTCAGTCAGTATGCGCGCGGGTTCCCCGGGCAAATTGGTCACGACCTCCACGCCAGCCGCGGCGAATTCCCCGGCCATGAAATCCCGGGTATCGCGCACGGCCAGCGACGCATCGATAGGCGTGAGCACGCCACGAGGCATCCTTCCAAAGCGCAGGTATTCTTCGGTAATTTCAGACAGGCGATCGACCTCGCCCTGGACCGCCGCCAGCACTTCGCCTGCCCTGGTGCCCCCCCGGTCCGGGCTGCCAAGCATCTCGTGCAGCAGGTCCACGTTCAGTGCAATCGAATTCAGCGGATTGCGGACTTCGTGCGCTACTACCGACGCCATGCGGCCTACGACAGCCAGGCGTTCGGTGCGCATCCTTTCCTCCTGGGCGCGCTGCTGTTCCGAGGCCCGCCGCGACAATTCCTGGGCCAGGGAATTCAGTGCGTCCGACAGGTCGGCCAGTTCCCGGGTCGATCTGATCGAAACAGGGGAAGTGTCCCCGCCGGCCAGCCGCCGGATCGCCGCCACCAGATCGCCTACGGGCCGCAGTGCACGCAGGGATGTCAGCAGCACCACGAGGGCCGTCACCAAAGCTATTGCCGAGACGATGATCACGACAAGGGACAGTTCCGACCGCCGCGTGACCAGGTCGTGCTCGGCCTCGCGAAGCGCCGACAGGGCCAGTCGATGCACACGCAGTTCGCCACCCCTCAACTGCCGCAGTGCTCGCACCAGCTCCCGTGCCCCGGCCTCAGCCTCGCCGCCGGTCGCACCTGACCTAGGCGTCGTATCAAGTCGGCCAAGCAGGATTGTAGTAGCCTCATCCAGGTTCGGCGGCAGCGACGAGTCGGCCCCGGGAATCGGCCTCCGTTCCATGGCCTTGACCGACTCGGCGGCCTCGACTGCCTCCCTCAGATCGTCCTGTCGGGCCTTTCCAACCCCGCCTGAGTCTGCGGTCTTTTCAAGAACCTCGGCGGCCTCGCGCAGGCGGTCGAATGTCCGTAACCTGGCCGCCTGCAAGCGAGCCCGGTCGAGATCGCCAGGGCGTCCGGACAACAGGAGATCCTCGACTGCCTTGGTTTCCATTACCAGTTTGTTCAGGTTCTCGACGGCGGGGCCCAGATCCTCCTTCAGGACCGAAACGCCGACCAGCAGCGAATCGGCTGTCAGGGCCAGGTACAGCATGGCAGCGCAGAAGACGATGGCCTGGATGACGAGACCGGCACCGACGCGTGTCGAAAGGGAGGGTTTCATGCGGCCGATCCTAGCCTGTATGGCCGGCGAACGCATCCAGAACAATAATGGACCGTATCAGCCGTCGCCGATCGTCGGCGACCATAGATTCGGGTCGATGCCGCATTCCAGGTAGGCGTAACGCCATCTTTCCTCAACTGGAATCTCGAAGATCGTCCCGGCGCGGGGCGGTACGGGCATCCACGAGCCGCCCTCGACCTCGGCATCCAGTTGGCCAGGCCCCCATCCGGAATACCCCAGCAGGAACATCATCCGTCCGCGATTCCGGTCCCGCAGAAGTTCCTTGAAGACGTCCAGCGATCCCGTGACGCGCAAGTCGCCAGCTATGGAGAAAGACTCCCCACGTGTGTCAGGACCCTCGAAAACCACCCAGCCCGATTCGGACTGGACGGGGCCGCCGTTGAAGACGCGTCGTCCGCGCAGAGTTGCCTCGGGGCATTCCAGACCCGCCGAATCCACGACCTCGCCAAGAAAGCGCCTTGATGGTCTGTTTATGACCAGGCCCATCGCTCCGTCCAGCGTATGCGCAAACAGTAGTACGACCGTCTGCTTGAAGCTCGGATCAGTCAGAGGCGGCGTGGCCAGCAGGAAACCTGGAGCCAGGCTCTTGAACATATCGGCCTCGCATGGTCGGGGTTCCAGGATTCGAACATACGAAAGGTTGAGGATTGGTGCAAGCGGGCCGCGCGACAGCCGGCCGTTGGACGGTCGGCCGATTGACAGGGGATCCCAAATACTTAATCCGACGTTTGAAATGCCAGCCTTGCAATCCATTCGTTGTTCCGTTATCGAACGGCCATGGTTCGCGAGATCGTTAGCCACGCGGGATGCAGGAGTTGGCCATGGAACATCCAATCATTGAACTGGCGCGTTTTCGACCCGTGGTGTTCGATGGCGCGATGGGCACCGAGCTTCAGCGTCGCGATCTTGTTGCGGCGGATTTTGCGGGTCTTGAAGGCCTGAATGAAATCCTGGTCGTCACACGTCCGGACGTCATTATCGACATCCACCGATCCTATCTCGCGGCCGGGGCCGACGTTATCGAGACAGACTCGTTCGGTGCAAATGCGATTGTGCTGCGGGAGTATGGGCAGGAGACGCGCGCCAGGGAGCTGTCAAGGGTGTCGGCACAGTTGGCCCGGCGGGCGGCTGACGATGCGTCCCGGCCAGGCCGGCCAAGGTTCGTTTCCGGTTCGGTGGGTCCGGGTACGCGCCTGCCTTCACTTGGCCAGATTGGCTTTGAAGATATGTATGCCAGCTACCGTGACCAGTTTGCCGGACTTCTGGAAGGCGGAGTGGACCTCTTCCAGGTGGAGACGTGCCAGGACCCTTTGCAGGCCAAGATCGCGGTGCTGGCGGCGCGCGATGCCATGGATCAGGCGGGTCGTGAGATTCCGGTGTTCGTGCAGGTTACCTTCGACCGCAACGGGCTGATGCTGCTGGGTACGGATCCGATGGCCGCTGTGGTGACGTTGACCAACTTACCGGGGGTTTCGGCTTTCGGGATCAACTGCGCCACCGGCCCCGAGGACATGCATCGGGTGTTGTCCGAACTGTCGCGTATATGTCCATTGCCTTTGTCGGTCCTGCCGAATGCCGGCCTCCCCGAAAACATCGATGGCCGTTTGTCGTACCGTTTGACCCCGGATGACTTCGCGTCCCAGGTTGCGGCGTTCGTAACCGAACTGGGGGTGTGCTTCGTCGGTGGCTGCTGCGGCACCACACCGGCTCACATTGCCGCGTTGTCGAAGGCACTGGAAGGTGTCGCGCCCGGCAGTCGTAATCCGGTCCTGCCACCGGCAGCGTCTTCGCTGTTCTGTGCGGTGCCGTTTGCCCAGGAGCCTCGCCCGTTGATTCTCGGTGAACGTACGAATGCCAATGGCAGCAAGGCGTTCCGAGACCGCCTGGCCGCCGAGGACATGGACGGGATGGTTTCGATAGCGCGAGACCAGCAGGCCGAAGGCGCGCACCTGTTGGATGTCTGCCTGGCAATGGTTGGTCGCGACGAGGCTGCTGACGCGCGGGCCCTGGTACCGCGTCTTCGGGAGGTGGTCGAGGCCCCCATGGTCTACGACTCGACCGAGATCGACGCGATGGAAGTCGCGTTGCGCGAGTATCCCGGGCGCGCGGTGTTGAACTCGGTCAACTTCGAGGATGGAGGTGCCCGCCTGGACCGTGTTGCGGCGATGGCCCGTCGGCACGGCGCAGCCCTGGTCGGCCTGACAATCGACGAGACTGGTATGGCGATGACCGTCGATCGCAAGCTTGAAGTTGCAAAGCGCCTTGTGGACCGCCTTGTTTCTGTTCACGGGTTTGCGCCGCAGGATCTGTTCCTGGACGTGCTGACGTTCACGTTGGGCTCGGGTGATCCGTCGCTGCGGGACGCTGGTGCAAGGACTCTCGATGCCATTCGTCTGGTAAAGAAGGATCTTCCCGGTGTATTCACCAGCCTTGGCGTCAGCAACATTTCGTTCGGGTTGTCCCCAGCCGCCCGCCGCGTGCTGAACAGCGTCTTTCTTGGCCACGCGCTGGATGCCGGTCTCGACGCCGCGATCATGAATGCGGGTCGGGTGCTGCCTCTTGCCGAGATCCCCGCCGACAAGCGTCGTCTGGCAGATGACCTGGTGTTCGGGCGCCATGTCGGACGGGACCCGCTCGAACTTTTCCTGGAAGCGTTCGAGGGAGCGTCAGCGGACGGGAACTTCGATCCTGCGCAGGTGCTGGCGTTGTCGGCAGCGGAGCGGTTGCACCGATGTGTCCTGCGGGGCGATCGGACCGGGCTGGAAGCTGCGCTGGAGGAAGAACTGTCTGTCCGTACGCCGATGGCGATCGTGACCGAGGTCCTACTGCCGGCTATGAAGGTCGTGGGCGAGCGGTTCGGCCGGGGCGAGATGCAACTGCCCTTCGTGCTGCGTTCGGCCGAGGCCATGAAGGCCGCAGTGCGCCACCTCGAGCCGCGAATGGAAAAGTCCGACAGTGCGCCCCGCGGCACCCTGGTTCTGGCGACTGTGGCCGGCGACGTTCACGATATCGGGAAGAACCTCGTGGACATCCTGCTGTCAAACAACGGGTACCGGGTTGTAAACCTGGGTATCAAACAGCCGATCGAGGCCATCCTGGAGGCAGCCGCCAGTGAACAGGCCCAGGCAATCGGCCTTTCAGGCCTGCTGGTGAAGTCAACCGTCGTCATGCGAGACAACCTGATCGAGATGCAGCGCAGGGGGCTCAGGACGCCAGTGCTGCTGGGCGGAGCCGCGCTGACGAAGCGCTTTGTCGCCGAGGACCTGGCGGCTCGGTATTCGGGTTCCGTTGTCTACTGTGCAGACGCTTTCGACGGCTTGCGGGTCATGGACGCGCTGGTGGCCGGTCGCCTGGTTCCGGCCGTGCCCAAGGCTCCGGTCGAGCGCGCTGTCGTGTCCAGGCCAAACGGTGTGCGCGAGCTTGTTGCTCCGGTTGAGGCCCCGCCGCCGGTACCGTTCCTTGGGATGCTGGTGCATGAGTCGCTTCCTGCGACCGAGGTGGCCCGCTATATCAATCGCACTTCCCTGTTCAGGATGCAGTGGCAGTTCAAGAAGGGGGGGATGACGGACGACGAGTGGCGGAGACTGGCGGAAGGGCAACTGGAACCGATGTTCCAGGAACGCTACAACCGTTACGCAGCCGAGGGGGTCCTGCGGCCTGCCGGCGTTCGGGGATTTTTGCCAGCCAACGCCGACGGGGACTCTGTGATTGTTTACGACCCTGACGGCGACCGCGAGGTAGCCAGGTTCGCGTTCCCGCGCCAGGCCGAGCCGCCATATCTGTGTCTGGCGGACTTCGTCCTGCCCGGTTCTTCCGGAATACGTGACGTTCTGGGCTTCCAGGCGTCCACGGTTGGCAGCCAGGCTTCCATGCGCGAGAAGGCGCTGTTCGAGGCTGGAGAATACACCGAGTACCTCTACCTGCACGGGTTGTCGGTGGAACTGGCCGAGGCGTCTGCCGAGTTCCTGCACCGTAGGCTTCGCGAGGACTGGGGCATTGCTGCCGAGGATGCGCAGTCGCCCGAGGAGATCATCAGGAAGGGTTATCGAGGCTGCCGGTACTCATTCGGCTATCCCGCATGCCCGGACATGGCTGGCCAGATTCCCCTTTTGGCGCTCCTCAAGGCCGATCGCGTGGGGGTTGCTTTGACCGAGACCCTGCAGATGGTTCCCGAGCAATCCACTTCGGCCATCGTCTTCCATCATCCGCGCGCTCGCTATTTCTCTGCATGAGACGTTGCTGTCGCAGCCCCCCCTTTGATAGACTGCTTGGACGCGGTTGATCGGAGGATGTCGTGGGTACTCCCATCCCGGCCTGGGGATTGTACCGGCTGATGAAGGGCCTTGAGGCCAAGGCCATTTCGGGATGTCTGGACGTTGTAACCTCCGACGGTCCCGTGACGTTCGGGCTGCGGAAGGGGCGCCTGTACCAGGCCGAATCAGATGTCGCTGTTCTTGGTTTTGGCGCGTACCTGGTGCGTGCCCGCATGGTGCCTGATCCGGTTGCTGCCGAACGTCTTTCATCGACCCGGCGCCTGATTGAAGCTGGAATCATCCGGCCAGAGGATGCCTCCAAGCTGCACGGCTCATATGTCAGAAGCGTCTTGTCCAGGGTGCTTGCGTTGCCGGCCTCCACCTGGGCATTCGTTCCGGCCGACGTCCTGGTCGGCGTCGTGTCCGATAATCCGGTTGACCCATTTCCGGAGTTGCTGCGCGCCGTGACCCGGGAATGGGACCGTTCGGCCATGTTCCCGGTGATCGAAAGGGTTTGCGCATCAGGGCGCATGCAGGTTACTCCGGGATTCGAATTCTCGCTTTCCCATGCCAGGAGCCACTTTGGCGAGCTGAAGATCCTGCCACTGCTTCGGCAGAACCGTCCAAACGACATAACCAGCGAGATGCTTGCCGAGGACGACACGCTGAGGGTTCTTTTCGCCCTGATAGTGGCTGGTCTTCTGCACGTCGGGCCCGCTGAATCCGTGTCGAGTCCACCGGTGCGTCAGGCCCCAATCCACGCCGACGAGCCGATGGTTGGCAGATTGCACGACCCTCCACCGGCGCCCCCTGTCGTTCCGAATGCGGCGCCCGAATTGCCGCGGCGGCCCAGGCCGACAGGGTTGCAGAACTCGATCCAGTTGGCTGGCGTTTCCAGTCCTTTCGAGAAGGAACTGCGGACGACCTGGCTTGAGATGCAGTCCCGCAACCATTTCGAGGTTCTGGGTGTTCCGGTGGACGCGCGCGAGTCGGCCATTGTCGCAGCGTGGATGAAGGCCCGAATCCATTTCGCCCGAGGGAGATACGAAGGGGTCGTTCCGGTTGAGGCGCTGGATCTGGTGGACAAGATACAGTGTCATCTCGAGTCAATTCGGGACGTCTTGACCGACCGGGAGCGGCGAACCCAATACAATCGGCAAATAGGCATCTCGACGCCCTCGCTGGACAGCCGGATTGTCGAGATTTGCGAGGCTCGCGCGTTGTCGAGAGTCGGCCTCGATCTGTTGCAATCGCGCAAGCCGGGTGACGCACTGGCCCAGTTCGAGGCGGCTGTGCGGCAGGACCCGCTGGAGCCGGACTACAAGGTCTTCCAGGCCACCGCCATTCTTGCGATGCCGCCCACGGGGGACAACGTGCCAAGGGCGCGCGACCTTGTCGAAGCTGCGTTGAGGGTCGAACCCGATCTGCTGGAAGGGCTGGTCTGCATGGCAAGCATTTGCCGACTTGAGGGGCGCATTGACGAGTCGCGCGAATTCGTCCGCCGTGTCCTCTTGATGGACCCGGAACATGTCGAGGCACGTGCAGTGAAAGACTTGCTGCGTACCAGGGCGCCGTTGCCCACGGTCACCTTCCAGAAGACCAGAACTTCCCTGATCGACAGGATTCTCCGCATTTTCAAGAATTGACACTGCGAGTTCGTCATGGGAACCTCGCGCCGGGTTGCCGGAAGCACCCCTGGAGGCTTCGCGATGTTTCTTGCCCGCGTCGTCGGTACAGTGTGGTCATCCGTCAAGTGGGACGGCCTGAAGGGGTTGAGGCTGCTGCTTGTGCGGCCCTATCATCTTGACGACCTTGTTCGTTCGGATGGGCGTACTGCCGATGATGGCGTCCCGCCTAAGGGTTTGAACGACGGGGTTGTGGTGGCCGACATCCTGGGTGCCGGACCTGGCGAGGATGTGGTTGTTGCATACGGCCATGCGGCTCGCGTTGGGATCGAACCTGGGCTTCTGCCTGGAGAGGCCCCCCACTTCCCGATTGATGCGGCCGTCGTTGCCATTGTGGACAGGTTCCAGGTGGTATCGCCGGTTACCACGCCCTGAACGCGAGGTTCCACGTGAGCAGCAAGATCATCACCGAGGCCGACATCGAGTCCCTGGCCAAGAACGGTGTGGTTCAGGTCGTGCGCGGCATGATCGTGACTCCCCTTGCCCGCGAACATGCCTCGCGCAAGGGAATCCGCCTGGTCTACGCCGGTGGCTCAGTGCCATCATCCGAAGATCTTCCGCGCGATCCGTTGACTGGCAGCAAGGGTGCCGAATCTGACGATGCCTTGCGTCGCGTAGTGACTGACGAGGTGGTCCGGATGATGTCCGGCATGTCCGGCAAGACTACGAAGGGCATTTCCGAGCACTCGCCGCTGGCAGTCCCCGATGTCGCTTCACGCTTGGCCATGGCGCAGGCGGGTGAACCCCAGCGCGCGGTTGTCGTCGCAACCGGTCGCAATCGACCAGGCATCGCGTCGGCATTGACCATTGCGATCGGCGAATGCGGGGCGGATATCCAGGATCTCAGCCAGACGATTGTCAGCGATTTCTTCAGCATGATCTTCGTGGTGAATCTGGACACGATGAAGGGGGAACTCAGCTTCAAAGGCTTCAAGGAGAGGCTGGAGGCCGCTGGCAAGGCGGTTGGAGCCGAGGTCGTGTGCATCCACGAGGCGATTCTTCGGGCCATGCACCGGCCATGATCGAAGTGTTGGTCGCCCCCTGACGGAGGAGGCCACCAAAAATCCTGGAATCCGGCGGCAGAACAAACGCATCCGGTGTCCCGAGGAGGCATTCGTGCTTTACGGTCCCGAGGAGATCAGAGAGACGCTGAGGATGGTTGAGGCCGAACACCTCGACATCCGAACGACCACCATGGGCATCAACATGCTGGGGTGTCCGGGGAAGACCCCGGAGGTCGTGGCCGACTACATCTACAAGCATGTCGTGGAATGTGCTGGTCGTTTGCGCGCCGCCGCCGACGAGGTCGAGGAGATGTACGGCATCCCGATCGTCAACAAGCGCGTGTCTGTGACGCCCATGTCCCTGGTCCTCGAAGGCGCCCCGCCGGAATCCTACCTTGCCGCGGCCCTCGCCCTCGAGCGTGCCGCGCTGGAGATCGGAATCGATTATATCGCCGGGTATTCGGCGTTGGTGCACAAGGGAGCGACTCCGGGTGACGCACAGTTGATGCGATCTATCCCTGACGTTCTGGCCGCAACCACACGGGTGTGCTGCTCGGTCAACCTGGCGACGACCAGGGCAGGCATCAACATGGAGGCGGTCGCACTGATGGGCCGCGTGATGACCGAGGCCAGCCGCAAGACGAAACACGGCGCCGGGTGCGCGCGTCTGGTGGTTTTCGCGAATGCCCCCGAGGACAATCCGTTCATCGCCGGAGCCATGCACGGCGTCGGAGAGCCGGGCATCGTCCTGAACGTTGGCGTTTCGGGCCCGGGCGTAGTCCTGGCGGCTATCGAGCGTCAGAAGCGCATGGAACAGCACATGGACTACACGACGCTTTCCGAGACCATCAAGCGCATGGCGTTCAAGATAACGAGGGCGGGCGAGCTGATTGGCCGAGAGGTTGTTGCAAGGCTGGGTCCCCCGGTGCAATTCGGCGTGATCGACCTGTCCCTGGCGCCGACGCCGGCCAAGGGTGACAGCGTGGCCGATATTCTTGTGGCGATGGGTCTGGAGAAGGCTGGAACGCACGGTACGACTGCTGCATTGTATCTGCTGACCGAGGCCGTGAAGAAGGGCGGCGTGATGGCGTCGTCGTCGGTTGGCGGTCTTTCTGGCGCGTTCATTCCGGTCAGCGAGGACGGCGGCATGGTCGATGCGACCCGCGTGGGCGCCTTGACGCTGGACAAGCTGGAGGCGATGACGGCCATTTGCAGCGTAGGCCTGGACATGGTGGCAATTCCCGGCGAGACGCCTTCCGAGACAATCGCTGCCATCATCGCCGACGAGATGGCTATCGGTGTCATGAACAACAAGACCACGGCCTGCCGCATCATCCCGGTGCCCGGCGCAAAGGCTGGCGAGTCTGTTGACCTGGGGGGGTTGCTGGGCGAGTTGATTGTCATGGAGGTCAAACCCTTCGATTCGTCCGGGTTCATTCGTCTCGGCGGTCGGATCCCGGCGCCGCTTACTGCCCTTCGGAATTGACAGCCCCATGTTAGCCGCGATAATCTTTGCAAGATGTTCATCGACGAATTCTTCAAGGGTCTGTTTCGCTCGCGCGTTGAAGGCGTCGGGATCGGTGCCAAGGGGAAGGCTATTGGCGCCAAAGCCAAGTTCCAGGGTCGCGTGGCGTCCAAGTTCAACTCGGCGATTGATGGCGGTGTGAACCAGGCCAAGGGCGCCGTCAAGAAAAGCTCGAAGGGTGGCAAGACCAAAGGCAAGCCGGAGGGCCAGAAGATGGGATTCCCGTGGTTCGGCAAGAAAGGGGGGCAGACTGAGCCTGCCGCCAGCGAGGCCGACGAGGATTCGGCCGAGGCCAAGACCCAGGCCATCAACATTGGACAGTTCGAGGACACGAACTTCAAACCCTGCGTCGGGTGGGTAGTCGTGATGAACGGCGTCCAGAAAGGGCGGGATTTTCGCCTGGTCGGTGGTCGCAACCGCATCGGCACTGATGCGGACATGGAGGTCGTACTGACCGACCCCTATGTGTCGTCTCATCACGCCACAATCGTGTTCGACAACGAGGGCTGCTATCGTCTAAGTGACGCGGGCAGCACCAATGGTTCCCGTGTCAACGGCAAGCGTGTCGATCAGGCGCAGATCGTCGACAACGACAGTCTTGTCATCGGTCATACCGATCTGCGATTCAAGGCCCTTGACTGAGAGGTTGTGATTAATTCGCCAACCTTTACACACGGGCGTATCGACCCGCTTGATGCGGTTTTCGATTGAATCACCACCTCTGGCCTACGTTAGGGCCTGAAGGCCTTTAGCATCGGGGAGGATTCATGAAAGTTTTTCGCGCTGCGCAGGCGTCGTTGATAGTACTGGCCGTTGCCTGCGTTGGTTCTCCGGCGTTGGCCAGGCTTGTGGTGCGGTCCTACGACACTTCGTCCTATCCCGAGAAGGGAATCTTGTCGTTTGTTGTGGATGCGCGGGACGAGGGCGGGCCGCTGGAAGGGCTGGCACGCGGCGATTGGGGTTTGCAGTACGGCGAGGCTGCCCTGAAGGTCTCGGCAGCAGCAGAGGGCTACAGGGCAAAGGAAATTGTGACGTCGATCCTGTTCCTTGTACCGGCCACGCCGACATTTTCCGGTTCCGATGAACCTGACGTGGCGAAGGACCGTGCCAGTACGCCCTTGAGATATGTCCTGGAGGGGCTCCAGACACTGAAGACCCAAGTGGACGACAAGGATTTTCTGGCGATTGGTTGCTATGACGGCGCCAAGGCAGATCCGGTGCGACTGTCCGACGGGGTAAAGAAGGCCGGGACGGTTACGGTGCCTACAGACGTCCAGGCGGTTACCGGACGATGCTCGACTGGCGGTGGGACGCCGCGTTTGCAGACTCTTCTGGCTCAGGCAGTCAAGCAGTGGATTGCGAAAAAGGCCGATGCCCAGCGTTTCGTGGTGGTTCTGGTTGCCGACGGGAACAGTTCCGAGGCGGTAAGTCCAACGTGGTGGAAGGGGTTGCTGGGTGATTCCGAGAACCGTTGGCTTGAATTGTACGTCGTTGGTCTTGAGGACGGCGGGGACCTTGGAAACCTGACTGCCCTTGGCCAGGGCGGCGTTTCGTCAACGGTGCCGGTGCGGCAGAACCTTCCGTCCGAACTGGCGAAGCTGGGACCATGGGTTTCCGGCAGTGGCGTGTACGCAGTGACATACGTTCTGGACGACCCGGTTCGCAGCAAGAACGCTGAACTGGTGCTGGTTGCAGGGGCTGGCAAGTCGGTTCAGCGGTCCGACCCGGCGTCCGTCGGTCGCCTTGAACCGAAGCGCTCGTGGGTAGGCGTCGTGATCCTGGTGGTGGGTTCCCTTGTCGGTATTGTCCTGGTCGTCGTTGTCATTCGCCTGGTGATGCTGCTGATGGCGTCCAGGCGCAGAAGCCGCGACGAAGAGGCGGCGCGAAGGGCGGCGCAGGCAAACGAGGGCCCGTCGCGTGGCCATTTGCTGGTTCGCGAAGGGCCTTGCGCCGGGCAGACATTCCATCTGGTAGGAGAGGTCACCTACATGGGCAGGTCGCCGGACAACCATGTCTCGCTGTCCGATGGATCCGTCGGCAAACGCCATTGCTCGATCACGATCAAGGATCGTTCGTTCCAGGTCGAGGATCTCCAGTCGGTCAACGGAGTGTTCCTCAATGGTCAGCGTGTCTTGAAGGCATTCCTGAAGGACGGCGACTCGATTCGTCTGGGATCATCCGAGATGCAGTTCCGGCTGTAGGGGCCTGCCTGGCCCGATTGTCTCAATCACATCAGAATTTTGCACCCAGGCGAAGGGCGTAGGTGCGATTGGCATTTGGCACCTGGACCGTCATCTCGGCTCCGATTACGACCCACGATGCCACGGCTTCAAGGCCGAAAACCAGCCTGTGCAGGAACATGTTTCTGGGGTCGATCGCAAACAGGTTGGGTTTGGTCTGGTCAGGCCCATAGGCGTCGGTCAGGTGGGTGCTGGCCGAGACGTACATGAACTGGTAGCCGCCGAAAGGGGCCAGCGTGAACAGCCCGGCCACGGAAAGTGCCTTTGACAGGATCAGCGCTGCCCCGGCATGCACGAGAATCAAATCGCCGGCGCCCAGCAGAATTCCGCCCTGCAGGTGCAGTCCCAGATCCGGGGCATTGCGGATGCCTTCCAGAGGCGTCCAGGCAAGTTGAAGTCCGGTGTCCCACATGCTGCTGCCGAACACCTGTGTCACTGTTCCGCCGACCTGGAAACTGTAGGGAAGACCCTTGCGAACCTGCAACTGGCCGACTGTCAGCACACCGCCAGTGTTCGAGAATACCGCAGGCCTGCCGGTGGATGCGTCCGAATGAAAGCCGCCGGAGCCGCGGTCGAGTTCGGTCATTCCGATGGTGTACGACACCTCGAAACCGTGGGATCCGATCGTGGCAATCGGACCGGGAAAACGCGACATCAGGGACGCTGCCAATTGGCCCGCAAAGTCGTCGAACCCGCTCAAGTCGGTTTCGCAGCCACCGTTGCCCGGAGGGCATCTGGTCGCAAATGCCCGCAGGTCAGGCTGGAAGGATTTTGCGGCTGCGTCGCCCCCTGTCGCCAATGCGGCGGTGGCCAACATGAAGGCCAGCAGGGTACGGATAAGCGCCCGGTCATGCATTGGACGGACCTCCGACTGATCGATTGTAACCGAAATGCAGTTTACGGAAGGAGTTGATGTCCGCGAGAAGGCTTCCGAAGGGCCAATTCCGTTCAACGCCACATATCCGCGGTGAAGCAGAGTTGGCGATCCTGGTTCTTTTTAGCAACTATTCTGACGGTCACGTCCACCGGGCCAAGGTTGGAAACATCAATGTCATATCGGAACCAACCGGCCTCGTTTATGTCGATTGACCGGCTGATCTCGACGCGATCACCCACACGAACCTCGAACTCTACCGGCGAGCCTGTGACTTGTTCTATGGCCCGCTGAGTGAGACCTACGTTGACGGTGAGGGTCCTGCCCGCCGAAACCCCGGCCCAGCGGATTTCCAACGGCTCGCTGTTGTCGCGTGCATGAGCCCATATGACGTCTCGTACGCGGCCGGCGATGTCGCGGCTGATGCGGCCGACGTTCTGCCATGGGTGCTGGGCCCCGCAATGCCACTTTCCATCCTGCCAGGTCGAGCACCCCTGTCGCTTCTCTCCGTCACCGCGGGAAACCTTCGCATCCTTCAGTGACTGCAGCCCGTCCCATGCCAGAACCAGTTCGCCCGGTGTCCACATGTGAACCGTGATACGGCCGGCCTCGGTTCTCGAAACGGCATGCCAACCGCCTGGCAATTCGGGCTCTTTTCCTGACGGGGAGGCCACTACCCACACGCGGGGATGCTTGGCAGCTTCGTACCAGTCGGGCAGTTCCGCAATGTCGACGGCAAGACCCTGAAAACCGGCAGCCCCAGCATGAGCCCATGCCGGCCAGAAGACAACGAGATCGCCTTCCTTCCATCCGGCGCGGACAGTGCTTGCAGCCTGCTCCCACGATGCCTCGTCCGGTACGTTCGCACGCTGCACTGCGGCCATCCCGATGTAGGCCAATGCCGCCGCTACAAGGATTGACGACAGAGCAATGCGGGTCACTGGTCCCGTCATGGCGTCTTCCCCAAATTCCTGGCAGAAGTCTTTACCCAGGCATCCAGAAGCGGGACGCCGCCCGGCGCCCAGACGAACCCGGGAACGGCGGATTTGTAGAAGCTTCGTGCGTCGGCTTCGATGTCCGTGAATTCCTTGTGCCAGTGGAACAGGAATGCGTCGGCGCTCTTGTAGTCCCAGACTGGGGTTATGTCACGGCGCAGGAAACCGTCCCTGCGGTACATCTGCACGGCCCCCCAAGTGGTGTCGTGGAAATCGACACGGCTGCCTGGCGGGAGGTTCTGGTTGATCCAGGGCAATGCCGAGAATGCCGAGTTGCCCCAGAATTCGCGTTGCATGCCCATTTCGCCCATGGCGGCCCGTCCTCCGGCGAAGGCGTTGTAGTAGGACGAACCATCAGCGGTATCGGTCATCGTATCCCATGCGGCAGGCCCGACGAACAGCGCCAGGATCAGCGAGGCCCCGGCGATCCTTACTCGACGAGTTCGAAAGATTCCGCCGATTCGATCCGCGAGGTCCCGGCATCCGTCAAGAAGCAGCTCGAAACCCACACCAGCCATGAGGCAGGCAAAGGTAACCCCGTGCAGCCAGTGTTTCGTGCCGCCGAAGTGGGGCACCTGAGGGTGGGCAATAACCAGGAACGGCACCAGGAAATTCAAGAAGATGAACAGTACGACGCCCGGCTCGCGCGAGGGCAGATGCGATGACACGGTGGACAGACTGTCGGAGAACCGTGCCCCCAGACGCACCAGGTATTCCTTGGACAGCCGCAGGGCCCCGGCCAAGAACAGCAGTACCGTGGTTCCGGGGATGGTCATGGCCGACATTACAAACGGGAACCCAAGTGGGAACGGCGGCTTCGTGTAAAGCGTGGCGAAGTAGTAGACCCAGTAGTATTCGTGCTTGGCGTGAAACGAGAAGTACCATTTCAGGTGGCTGATCGGGTCGTGCCACAAACGGGGCCACAGCGCCCAGTAGACTACCGGTGTCACCAGAAGCATCGCGAAGAATGCCAGCGGTATGGGCGGAATGCGAACCTTCAGTCCGGCGCCCTGAAGCGAGATTCCGAACTCGCGTCGCTTTGCCAGCACCCACCACAGGACTGCCATCGGGGGAAAGAAGAACGCATTGTGCTTGGTGTTCAGGGCCAGGCCCATCAGCACACCCGTCAACAGCGCCCACATCGCGTGGCTGCGCAGACGCGGTTCGCCGGGCGGCGGCATGGATTTCAGGAACGTCCATGCCATCAGGAACCAGAGGGCAGTGACAGGCACGTCAAAACAGGCGAAGTGTGAGTGCCAGAATGCATGAGGTTGAAACATCCACGCCAGGGCCGCGAACAAAGCTGCCCGTCTTCCCAGGAACTCCACGCCGAAGAGGTAGACTGCAAACACCAGGAATGAAGCCAGCAGCAGCGCAGGCAACCGCATTGCCGTCGATTCGCTGAACCAGCCAAGTATCGTTGCAGGAGGTTTGCCCTGAAAGTACCACCCTCGGCTGAACGGTTCCTCGGTTGGGTCGTGCATTTTTCCGAACAGTCGCCACGAAGCGCCGAAAAGCATTTTGGGCAGGGCAGGGTGTTCAGCGTTGTACGCGAAATAGCGATCAACCGAATCCTTGGAGAAGGCGCTGCCTGGGTTTGCAAGCAGGACGTCGTACCATGCCGAGTACTGTTCCGCCGCGTCGAAATAGAATGATTCATCGCGGGAAAACCCGATATCCAGGGTCGAGGCCAGCAGGGTCAGGTGAATTGCTGCCAGCACAGCACCAACGGCTGCGTCCCGGCGGGTGAGGGGAGAACGCATGCCTTACTCCGCGAACCGGTACAGTTCCCCGAGGAACCTCGGAAGCGGCATGCGTACCTCGCACAACCAGGATTCTCCAGTTGGCGAGCGTTCCGCAGAACCATAGGTGGCGAATCCGGCCCGCGCATCCCTGAAGATCTGGGCGAAAATCCAGTCCAGGTCAGCAGGGGTGGCCTTGCGAATTCCCAGGGCCGGAGCGCAGCGGCCTACCAGTTTTTCCAGCGTCGTGCGCAAGGGCAGGCAGGACTGCGTTTTGACTGCAGTCGAAAAATCGGCCGACGCGGGGTCGAACCTTGGGTCGGCCTTCTTCGTGGGAATGGTGAAGTGGTTGCTGATCACAACGTCGCTGGTGTTCGGGTCGAACAGGCCGTCGCGTTCGAGTGGTGCGGCCAGTTCCTTCATGAACTTGCTGCTGTTGCTGATCACAAAAGCCTTGCGCAGAGCTTCTGTCGCCTCGCCTGCCAGTTGCTTCTTCGAATCGGCGGAAAGATAAAGGCTCATCGCAGCGTCTATGGCTGCCCTTGTTTCCCTGGATTTTCCGGTCTCGGCTATCGCGGCGATCTCCTTGCGTGCAATTTCGCCAAGGAAAGGGTTGGCCCATGGCTTGGCAAGCCCCAGGGATGCCTCGATCGGGGCTGCCTTGCGCGCGATATCGGTTCGGGTGGCTGCATCGGTCGTATCGCGGAACATTGTTTCGTAGACGTTCAACAGGCGAGCACCAACCGGTTCCGGACGGCTGCTGGATTCGGGCAGAATCCAGGCGCGTTCGTACGCCTGTGCGGCGCCGGGCAAGTCCTTGGTGCGTTCCAGGGCAGCCCCAAGCCAAGCTTCGCATTCGAAGCACGGGCTTTTTAGGGAGGCTGCCTCGCGGAACAGGGCTGCCGCCCTTGCCGGGTCCGAATCAAGAAGCCGCCGACCCTTAAGGATCGGATCTCCCTTGCAACCTATCGACGAAATTACCACCAGGCACGCCAAACCGATCCAACGCATCCGTTCTACCCTCTGAAAACGCGCAGGAAACATACCACAGCACCGCAGACAGTCAACGTTGTTCAGTGTTCATATGCAGGACGAGATGTTCCCCGAGGTTCAGGCTCCAACCGGGGCGGCCATCGACGCCAACCGGTCCAGCAATTTTCGATACAACTGAAGGTTGTCCGGGTCGTTTCCCAGTGTCAGCTGGACCTCCATCTGCGAGTCCAGGCCTTCCTCGCGAGACGCGCGTTGTGTTACCACGGTTCCGGATAAAGACAGTGTTCCGGGCCTGTCGCGCTGACGAATCTGGATGCGAACTGTTACCCGGCGATACGCTCCGGGGAGTGCAGCCTGGGTCACGATTCGCAGGCCGGTGGTTGTCAATTTGGTGGCACGTCCTTCATAGTCGGTGCCGTCCACAGACCATGTCAGCGGGACCGCCACGTAGACCGGCATGCCTGCATTTGGATTCTTCTCTGGGGACGAGGATTTCTGGTCCAGGTCCACGCCGCCCTCGAACGACTCGACGGCATCGGGAACTTTCAGCGGTAGCGGGGCCGATTCCAGCGCGTGCTGTTCTTCGTAAGGGGTGACAACCGCTTGAAGCGGTGCTGTCCCTGCCGGGAACATATATAGGAACAGTCGCCTGCCGCCAGCTGTCCCTGAAACCAAAGTCTGAATGTATCCCGAGGACAGCTGCAACGTACGCCTAAGAAACTGCATCAAAGGGGAGGCATCGTCGTTGGACCAGACCGCAACCCATTCTGCTCCGAAGCCGCCCACCGAACCGTCATCAGAACGCGACAAACGGGAAACGCGAACTTCAACGTTCAGGGGATAGATGTTCTCTCGGCCGCGCAGCTCGGTTCCCAGTTCAAGTCGCAACAACAGGGTGGCGCCGGCCGCCACACGCGGGTCGCCGGAAAAAAACGCTCCATTCCCGGAGATGTTGTCAGACTGAAGCAGGACTTCGCGACCGCTGCCAAACGGGAACGCCTGCATTACTAGAGGGAACCGGGATGCTTCTCGCTTCTCCACCCACACGCCTCCCGCCGCGGATTCTATCACCGAATTTCGGTTGTCACTGCAAGAACGGATATTTCCAGGGACTAGCTGCTTTTTTTGCAGTTGGATTGGTCTATAATGCTGCGCGGGATTGAACCCCGGGTTTGGGCCGAGGGCCGCCGGGTCTCGGAGGACGGAAGATGAAGGTTCAGTGTCCCAAGTGCCGGAGTTCCTATAAATTGCCCAAGGACCGTGTGCCATCGAGCGGCTCGGTCAAGGTCAAATGCAAGAGCTGCGGCAACGTGATCGAAGTCACGGCGGCAGCAGCTTCTGCCGCGACCGGTGCCGACGAGCCTTCAACCGAGGCTTCGGCGGCGTCGCTGGTTCCTGTTGCCGAGCCGATCGTCGCGGCTTCGGTCGCACCCGAGGCCCCTGTCGCCTCGGCGCGCGAGGTGAAGTGGTATCTGGCGTCAGGCAACGAGCGGGTGGGGCCGTTCAGCGCTGATGACGTCAGGGCCAGGCTCGACACGATGGAAGTCAATCTGGATAGTCTTGCCTGGCGCAAGGGGTTTGCGGGCTGGACCCGACTTGGCGATATCGAGGATTTCAGATCGTCTGGTCATCCTGCTGAAGTTTCCGAGCCTACCCGGCTGATGGGCGCCAATGAGAGTCCAGTGGGCTCGGCCGCAAGTGTGTCCGGCAATGCTGCGGGGTCGGACGATGGGTCCGGCGGGGCTGCGCCAGACCCGGAATCAATGGTTTTCCAGCGTAAAGAGACGTCGGTCTTGTTCTCGCTGGACGACTACAAATCGCGCAAGAGCACCCGCAGCCAGCCGTCCATGCTGCCTGTCGAGGCTTCCTTATCGGTCGCGCCCGTTGAGCCGCTGGTACGGTTGACGCCTGTATCGTCAGGCCAAGCGCGACCGTCGGCCCCTCGTGTAGGGGTAATATCGCTTGACGAGGGAGAAATTCGCCACGTTGCCGAGGCCCTTACCCGCCGAAAGAACCAGCGGCGGAATGTACTGATCGGCGTGGCAGTGGCGGCTGGCCTGGTTGTCGTCGGGGTTGCTGTCGGACTTGTGGTTTCCAGGGAACCTGCACCGATTCCTGTCGCGTCTCCGGCTGTGACGGCGCCTTCGTCGTCCGTTGCGCCGGTGGCGGCTTCACAAGTTCCCCCCGCTGTCGCTGATCCTGTTGCCGGTGTCGCGAAGTCTCCGGAAGCCGTTCAGGCCCCGGTTGCCGCAACACCCGTGGCGAAGGCCGTGGACAAGGGCAAGGAAGCGTCCCGCGAAACCAAGAAGGCTGACAAGGGCAAGGCGGATGGCGCTGCCGCCTCGGTGCCGGTCCAGGCTGCAACCCCTGCCGTCGCTCCCGCGAAGGCCGCTCCCGCATCCGATGATGCAAATGCACTTTTGGCAGCTCTCAGCAAGGGCAGGGACGCGTCTGCCGGCAAGGCTCCGGTTGCAAACGCTACGGCCGCAGCGTCTGGTGCCGACGATTCTCTGCCGGCACAGCTCTCAATCCCCGAGATTCAGTCCACACTGCGCAAGAAGCAGGCCGCCCTTCAGGAATGTGTTCGCGGCGCTGGCATTCCCTTGCCATTCAGGGCAAACCCGCGCATCACCGTTAGTGGCTCGGGTTCTGTTACGTCGGTCAGCGCTGCCGGTACGGCTGGCGCCCAGGGGTGCATCGAAGCTACGCTCCGTTCGACCTCATTCCGCAGGTTCAAGGGCGATGACATGACGGTTCAGGTTCCGATCGCCGTTCAGTAGATTTTAGCGTCGAGCTTCGCCTTCATCCTTACCTCCGCGATTTCGATTCAATTGATCCCCCCTTTGTGTTGACGTCGTCCAGGTTCGCAGGTAAAGTCGGCCAATCGGACCTTGCGACATTCCCGGGCACGTGCCGGAGCGCGCGCGGATTCGAGGGGTTGCGGGTGTCTGCCGGACGGCAGGTCCCCCATCTGAAGAGGGCCGCATGAAGAGCAGGGTTGTCGGGTTGCTTGCGATGGTCCTGGTGGCCGCGGTTGCCGGTCGGGCGAATGCCCAGGCTGCAAAGGGCGAGGATTCGTCCGCCGCGGACAGCGAGAAGTACATCCGGGTTCTCCAGCAGAAGCCCTTCTTCAAGGGGGTGCGCTTCGAGCTGGAGCCGACCTTCAATGTGTCCCTGAACGAGACGATGACGCGTCACATCGGTGCCGGCGTTCAGGCAAGGATGCACATCGACGATCAGTGGGCCATCGGAGTCGATTACATCAAATACTTCGGATCGGACAGCGGGCTCGGCAAGGAGGTCGGCGAGGCCTACCAGGTATACCCCGAGAAGCGCCTCATGGACTTCTACGTGGGTGGCCACGTTACCTACTCGCCATTGCAGGGCAAGTTCCTCTGGTTCGGTGGCGTCGGCAAACCGGTGTTCTGGGACATGTACTTCCTGGCCGGTGGCGGCGCGCAGAAAACCTTGTGGGGCAACTGGCACGGCTCCGGAAATTTCGGCATCGGGGTGAGGTTCGAGTGGCTGCAGTGGCTGGCCACCAACGTCGAGATTCGCGACTACATGTTCATGGAGAACTACGCTCACGACGATAAGTTCGTGAATAACGTGGTCTTCACCGCCGGGTTTGCCGTGTTTGTGCCGTTCAAGCACAACTACAAGAACCCGAAGTGAGAGGGGCAGCCGCCATGAAGCGCATAGCTCTCGTCCTGATGCTGCTGGCCTTCTCGGCTGAGGCCCAGGCCAAGATGGGCGGTCTGGGTGACTCCCCGTCGATACGTCGCCAGACGCTGATTCGGAAGGCCCGCCACGAATTGACGATTACCCCGATCGGGATGACCGTCGGCAAGAAGTTCAGTAACGAGATGATCTTCCAGGCGGGTTACCAGTACCATGCCACCAACTGGTTCTCGGCCGGATTCGAAATCGGCTATGGCGGCGTGTCGTTCAAGACCGGGTTGACCAAGGGTATCGAGCGTGAAGGCGTTAGGACCGAGGACCCTGCCAGTTCAAAGGTGGCGCGTTCCGGCCTGGGCCTTCTGGCGCTGGCCAAGGTTTCGATCACGCCGCTTGCTGGCAAGTTGGTTCTCGGCGGAAAATATCTGGGTTACGTCGATTTCCATGTCAATCTGGGTGTTGGCATGGCGATGATGAAGTACATGGACTGGCAGAACGCTCCCACTGGCGCCGGCAAGATCGCCGTTGCGGTTCTTGTGGGCGGCGGGTTCCGGTACTTCCCGATCAATCTGCTTTCGATTAACGTCGATATCAATGACTACATGGTTCCGCGCAGGGAAACCGACAAGAAGCCCAGTAAGTTCACGCAGAATCCGACTGTGCTGGTGGGGCTTTCGTTCTTCGTCGGCCGAACTGGCCGCGGCCTCTAGACAGCCGAATCCGGAGCCAATGCATGACGATCTTCAGCCCGCCGAGTGGTTTGACGTGCCTCGTGCCACTTGTGGTTATGGCCCTCGTGGCCATGCCGTCGCCGGTAAAGGCTGGCCACTATGACCTGTCTTCGATTGACATTGTCGAGGAAGCTACCGTCGCGACCATGACTGTCCTGAAGATTGCTACGACGCAGGACCTGTGGGAGGCGACTCGCGATAATGGCCGGATCAAGGCGCTGGCCCGCAAGGTCAATCTGTCGGCAGATCATCTGCGTGGGTTGCACGACCTTTGCGACCTGTTGTGGGTGGACGGCATTGGGCCGAAGGTTGCGCGTGTCCTGACCGCTGCCGGTGTGAAGAATCTTGCCGCTCTTGCCAGGCAGGAGTCCGTGCCACTTGCCGAGCTTATTCGCGATACGAACAAGACAATCGAGATTCTAGGCAAGCTCCCCGACCCCGACACGACACGTTCGTGGATCGAGCAGGCCCGAGCCAGGCTCAAGGCCGTGGTTCGTCCCGTTGTGCCGTCGCGGCGCTGAACCCACTCGGGACCTCATTTTTTTCTCGCGACGGACCTTGGACCAGTCTTCTTGATCAACGGGCGGGGGTGCGTAGCAGCGCAGGCCGCCGCGTTCGGCGGTCTGGTGGAGGTTCGAATGGCAGTCGTCAAGCCGGTCGGATCGCTGGTGGTTCACAATATCGGCAGACTGCTTTCAATGGTTCCAGGCAGCGATCCTTGGGGCATTCGGAATGCTTCGGTGATGATTCGTGATGGGATCGTCGAGTGGGTTGGTCCCGAGGCGCATCTTGATCGGCATGATTGCGCTGGTCTTGTCAGCCTTGACGCTGCCGGTGGATTGGTTACGCCTGGAATGGTCGAGTGCCATACCCATCTTGTTTTCGCCGGTTCACGTTCGGACGAGTTCGAGGCGCGCGGGTCCGGTGCTTCTTACCAGAATATTGCCCATGGTGGCGGCGGCATCATGCGGACGGTCCAGGCGACACGCGCCGCATCCAGCGAGGAACTTGCCGCTCTTGCGTTGCCAAGAATTGCCGATTTTCTTCGGCGTGGGGTGACAACGATCGAGATCAAGTCCGGATATGGACTGGAGCTTTCGACTGAACTCAAAATTCTTCGGGTGATTCGTGATCTCGATAATGCGACGCCAGTCGATCTTGTTCCGACCTTCCTTGGCGCTCATGCAATTCCGCCGGAAGGCAGCCTTGATCGATCTAAATGGGTCGATGCCATGGTTGTGGAATGGATTCCTGCCGTGGCATCAGCCGGACTTGCGCGGTTCTGCGACGTATTTTGCGACGAGATGGCTTTTACGCCCGACGAGGCGGCAGCCATTCTTAGGGCCGGAATTGTTTATGGCCTGCGACCGAAGATTCATGCCGATCAATTGTCCACATCCGGGGGTAGTGAGGTTGCGGCCGATGTAGGGGCGGTCTCGGCAGATCACCTTGACTGGGCCTTGCCCGAGGCCTGTTTGCGAATGGCTGCATCGGGCACTGTAGGCGTCTTGCTGCCTGGATGCCTGATTGGTCTTGGGAAGGGCAGGATTCCAGATATACGGGCAATGAAGGCTGCTGGGATGAGGATCGCTCTATCGACAGACTACAATCCGGGCTCGTCACCAACACGAGATCTTCCACTTATGGGTACCCTTGCAATGGCTTGGCTGGGACTGTCGCTTGAGGACACGTGGGCCGGCGTAACGACCTGCGCGGCGGCAGCACTTGGCCTGGACGACAGTATCGGGCGAATCCAGCCGGGATTTGTTGGTGACCTGGCAATCTGGAACGGGGACGACCCGCGCGCTCCCTTCTATACCTTTGGAGGAAGCGTTCCGCGGGACGTGGTCAAGCGGGGCTGTGTGATTGGCTGTGGTGGCGGGACCTGAATCCCAGGGGGGTCATGATGTCCATGTGTGAAGAGGCTGTAACCGTAGCGGTTTTTCTTGGCGGGACCTCGCGCGAGCACGACATCTCGCTTCGGTCGGGGACCAGCGTAGTCAAGGCGCTGGTGCTGGCCGGTTTCAGGCCTGTACCGGTAGTGGTGACTCGCGAAGGGCGCTTTGCATTTCCACAGGTGGATGACCCCATCGCCGTGGACGAGTCGCTTGGTCTTTCAGAAGCTATCGCGCGCCTTGAGTTCGAAAAGCCCGCCTGCGCCTTCATCGCGATGCACGGTCTGTCTGGAGAGGACGGTCGCGTGCAGGCCCTATGCGACTGGCTGCACTTGCCTCACGTCGGCGCAGACGTGATTGGATCGGCTGTCGCGTTGGACAAGTGGTTTGCCAAGGCGGTCTACACGGCAGAGGGGATACCGACCCCGGATGCGGTGCTGCTGCATCAGAGCGATCGGGCCTCCTCGGGCTGGGACAGCGATGTTCTCAGCCGGATCGGGCTGCCATGCGTGGTCAAGGCCACTCGCGAGGGGTCGTCCTACGGGGTGAAGATCGTCAGCCAGGCCTCCGAGTTGGTGGGCGCGGTTGAGGCATGTGCCGGAAGCGATGGTCGCGTGATAATCGAGGCCTTTCGGCGTGGACGCGAATTCTCGGTGCCGGTGCTGGAGGATCCCGTGACTGGGCAGCCTCGGGCGTTGCCGGTGATAGAGATTGTCGTAAAGGGTCACTCCTTTTTCGATACCCAGGCGAAGTACGATCCGAACCTATCGGACGAAGTTTGTCCCGCGCAGATTCCCGAGGCCCTGGCGCGTGATGTCCAAAAGCTTGCGGTGGCGGCCCACCGGGCTCTGGCGCTGTCCGGATTCTCCCGCACGGACGTCATCGTGGACGAATCGGGGGCGTGGGTTCTGGAAACCAACACCATTCCAGGGCTTACCGAAGTGTCGTTGTTCCCGAAGGCTGCAAGGGTGGCAGGAATAAGCTTTCCTGAACTGGTCGGTGTTCTGGTTCGGCGAGCGTTAGGCAGGCAATGACTGCGAGCAGATGATCACAGGCCCAGTCCTTAACCGCCCAGGTTCACCGGGATGGTCGGAATCAGGAAGATTGCGCTGGCACTGGCCGGCGGTTCCTGGGTGTCGGTCACTTGTCCCATGAAGAAGAAGCCGGTCAACGTGTAGTTGACGAACGGTACCTTCAATTCGAACACCAGCGAGGTGTCCGTCACCGAACCCGAAAGGGTCCCGTCATCAGCCAGTGTCAGACCGGCCGGGATGCCGGCTTTCGGGATGAAAGTGGCAAGGAACCCAGGCATCTCCTGCTCGGCCCAGTGGTAAGGCTTTACGCCGCCCTTGGCCTGGAGCTTGGTGTTGTAGGGAATCGGGAACCCTTGTACCACGGTAATCAACGGCAGAATTATGGCCTTCGTCAGGAACAGGTTGATGGACGTGTCTCCGATGATTTCAAGAGGCGCGATCTTCAATGTGATGGTGAACACCTTGGTGTCTGCGCCGATCGGATCGCCTACATCCACGACCCGCACCGAGAACTCGAAATCACCATGGGTTTCCGGCGTCCCGGACAGCAGGCCGCTCGAGGCAAGCGTCAGGCCGGTCGGCAGCGTGCCAGAAGTAATCATCCAGCCGTAAGGCGTGGTGCCTCCGACCGCCGCGAACTGGAACTGGTAGGGCGTGCCCTCTTCGCCGCCGGGCAGCGGGGACTTCGACGTAATCGCAAGGTCGGAGGTTGCACGAATGAAGATTTCCAACTCCTTCGACGCCTTCGTTCCATCCTTGTCTGTCACCGTCACGGTGAAGGTCGATGTGCCGCCCTTCGTCGGCTTGCCTGAAATGGCGCCTGACGCGGCGTTGATGGTAGTGCCATCGGGAAGGGTTCCTGCCGAAATCGACCAGGCGTAGGGGGGAGTGCCGCCCTCGGCCTCGACAGTGCCGGAATATGCAACGTCCTTGGCGCCCTCAGGCAGTTCGCGAGTAATCACTTCTAGTGGTGCAACGACGCAAGTACCATCGACGCAAGACTTCGGGGCATCGCACTGGTCGTCGGTAAAACATTCAACGCAGGCGCCCTTGAAGCAGACCTTGCCTTCGCCGCACGCTGTCTCGGCCCAGGCAGGAGGCTCGCCCTGGCAGACCAGCAGAGCCGTCTGGGTGCAGTCGGTCTGGCCGGGGGTGCAGATCTGTGCGACGCACTTGCCGGCGTGGCAGGCATAGCCATCGGCGCAGGCAATCGGCTGGCCCAGGGCGGAACCATCGGCCAGGCAAACCACGACGCGGCCCTGTGCGTCGCAGGACGCCTCGTAGGGAGTGCATGCTGCGTCGTTCTGACAGCCGTCGATCGTGCAACTTTTCGCGTCCTTGCAGGCTGTCAACACCCAGTCAGACCCGTCGGGCTTGCACTTCGTGAAATTGGAGCCCATGCACTTCGTGGAACCGGGCCGGCACACCGCTCCATCCGGGATGGGAGCGAGGTCCTCGACCAGGGAATCGGTATTCACGAGATCGAGGATCCCGTCACCCGTGATGATATCGGAGGGCTCGATTCCAATGGCATCGCCGCCACCGCAGGCCGACATGGTGCCCGTAACAACCAGCAGCAGTGGCAGGACGACAAGTGACATGACCAACTTCGAGTGAATGCGCACGAGAAACCTCGTTTTTATAGGCCTGATCGCCAGGGTGCGGTGATTCTAAGGGTTTCGATGGACTGATTCCAATTTCTTGTTATGTCGTCATGTAATCAGTACGAATACGAATTTGCGCCACACCTGAGAGTGCTGCTGCGGCAGCAGTTCCCTGCAGTGCAATCACCGGGAACGCGAAACCCCACCTGGACATGCCCCAGACCCCACCCCGATTGCGTCATAGCTGCATACCTCGACAGCGTCTGGAGCAGGCTGCCGGCCGTGATGGACCATTCCTGCGTCTCTTGCAATGCGTGGCACGGTCCTTGAAAAGGGCATCATCGTGTCCCATGTTGGAGGCCTCAGATGACCCCCGTATTGAACCTTCTTCCGATGGTCCATCGCATAGTGTCCCACTACCGTGCGCGTGTATGGAATCCGGCGGATCGCGAAGACATGTTCCAGGAAGCTGCAATTGGGTTGTTGGAGGCTGCGTCAAGGTACGAGACAGGTCGTGGGGTAGGCTTGGGGTGCTATGGATCGGCCCGTGCCAAGGGCGCCTGTCTGGACCAGGTCAGGTTGTTGGCTCGGCGGGGCTGCGAGGTTCAGGATTCCGACGTTTTGCTTGGCAGCTCGGCTCGGGCCAAATCATCCAACGAATCGAAATCCCCCGAGTCCCGCGTAATGCTGGCCAGGTTTCGCAGGTTCCTGGCAGACGGGCGGCTTTCCCTGCCCGAGCCTGAAAGGAGCGTCCTGCGCCAAAGGTATCAGGAAGGACTCTCGGTAAGGGAGGTCGCCAGGGATCAAGGTGTCAGCCCCGCAACCGTCCTGCGCATCGAGAAGCGCGCACTGAATGTCCTGCGTGCAGGGTTTCTGGCTGCAGAATCGAGGTAGAACTGGCAGCCTACAGCAGGTCGCCGCCCACTCGGATCACGCCCGTCTCGACGGCTGAATCCAGGTTGCCCAGTTGCAGTGACGTCCCGGCGGGGATGCCAGGCAGAAGGCCGTCCAGCGGTATGGCCGGTATCGGGAACATGAACTGCTGGCCGGAAATCCCATTCAGCAGGTCGGGGATCATCGGGGTCAACATATCCAGAAGGTCCGTGAGGCCGCCGCCTACGTCGTAAAGCTCATATTGCAGTTCCTGGATCTTCCCGATCTTGATGCCTACCTGGTTTCCGTCAGTGATGATCGATACTTCTACGGACACTTGCAGCCACGCCTCCAGCCACTGGGTGTTGCCCAGCAGGTCCATCTGGATTTCCACGAACATATCGCCGATCTCGATGCGCTGCGTGGCTTCACCGCAGTCGTTGAAGATTGGCGGCAGCCATAAAGTCGGAGTGATCAGCACGTTCTCGACCGGAATGGCAGACCCGCCACCACCCCCAATCAGGGAGGAGGCGTCGAACTGGCCCTGAAGCACGCCGCCCCACCACACCATGAACAGCAGTTCGTTGATTGCGTCGTGAGAAAGCCCAAGCTGGACCGACGGTGTTGCGGGGAAGACGAACTGGGGCGGGTTCTCCTCGGTCTGGTCGCAGGCATCGCGAAGAATGGTACCCAGCGGTGGTTCGCGCGGGACGGCCTTTGTAGTCAGGAAGCCCAGGTCCAGTCCGATCCGTCCTGCCTCGGTAGTGAAGGCGACTGACGACAGGTCCAGGCCCAGTTGCAGATCCACGGAGTTTCCCGTGCCCAGAAGGTCCGGCAGCGGAATCGACTGGCGGATGTTCAGCATGTCAAGAACCTGCTTGATCGGGTCGCCAATCAGGCTGATGACCAGTGGTGCCAGCAGGTCGATCAACGGCTGCGTGATCATGTCGGCCAGCGGGTTCAGCACGTACTGGGACAGTAGATCGTTCAGTCCCGCGACCAGCCATGTCAGGTCTACTTCGCCCAGGTCGATAATGGTGTTAGGGACCTTGCCCAGCTTGATCTTCAGACTCTCGATAGGGCTGAGACTGATGTCCGTCAGCGTCAGTCCGAAGTCGCGACCGGCGACAGAAGATTCGCCGCCCAGGGGCTTCGAGATGTCCAGGGCCAGCGTGAGGTCCAAAGTCCCCACCGACAAAGACCCCGACGACGTGGTCGAGGGATCCAGCAGAGGAATCGTCTGGCCAAAGCCGATGGCGCGGGCATGGATTATGAAGCTGAGTTCCAGGCCAACCGAGACCGGCTGGAAGCCGATGCCAGCAGAGATGCCGCCATCCAGAAGGTTCAGCCTGACGGATGGTTTGCCCAGGACAATGTCCTTGACCGTGATAACGACCTCAAGGTCGCCCTGCAGCCCGAATCCCGCAAGCGATACGTTGATGGCGTTGGGAATCTGGAAGGGGATGGGCGGGATGTTGGCCAGCAGCGGCTGGATCAAGCTTCCAAGCAGCATTTCCACCAGTGTCGCAAGGTCGTTGGGGTCGGCCGGGTCGTGAACCCCGTCATCCAGGAATTTCTGGCCCAGGTTGGCCAGGACCGATTCGGGCAGGATCACGTCGTCCATCGTGGTCGTGTCATCGACCTTCAGAAACTTGGACGAGTAGTACCAGCCGCGAGTGACGAACATCTCGTGGTCGAACTCGTCCCTTGCGACAATGACCAGCGCGTTCAGGCCGTGCTTCCCGGTGGTCGGCAACTCGAAGGTTCCGTCGGCGTTGACTGTGGCCTGCACCCCGTTAACCGAAACGTACGTTGTCTTTGATCCTGCGGCATCCTTTAACGTTCCACGGACCACCAGCGTCGGATCGCCAGTCTGCGTATACCCGCGTGGCGGGAACAGATCCTCGATGGTCGGCGCACTGGTGTCACAGACAAAAATCCTTGAATTCTTTATGGATTCCCAGGGCGCGTCCAGGGCAACGCCAACGTTGAAGTGGCCCTCTCCGTTGAACCTGAACTTGTTGCCCCCCAGTGCGTCCATGCCCGGGTTCGTTGCCGGCGTCACGGTGGCAGGAAGACCTTCGATCAGGTTGTCGTACGCGTCGTAGACTTTCCACCCGACCAGCGTAGTGTCGCCGATTGCGTAGTTTGCCTTGTCCGGGTTGGCCGTGATTTCCAGGCGCACCGGGTCGGCTGCGGTCACGGTCAGCCTTGCGGCCGTCTTGGTCACTTCGAATCCCTGCACCGAGCATTCCACGCTGTATCCGCCCGGCTTGGTCGAGCCAACCAGCATGCCGTTGACATCCAGCCCTGGGGTCTGATCAACCGAAGCGACCGCTTCGGGAATTACGTTCCCGAATGCATCGTAGACGGTGCAGGTCGTCGTCGCGGTAGCCCCGGCAGCGATGGTTTCGGGATCGACGGTGGCCACGGTCGAGGCTGGATCAGCCGAGATAACCGTAAGAACTGCCGGCGAATCGTCCTTCCAGTTCCCGTCTTCCGATCGGCATGTGAACGTGTAGGTCCCGACAGCGGTGGGTGTGGCTGTTCCGCCGTCAATGGTGATGCCATCAAGGGGCTCCACATCGACGCGGGTTGCCCATTCAAACGGCAATCCGGATTGCGTGAAAACCTCACAGCGGACGCTGACCTGGTCTCCGGCCCTGGCTTCAAGCGGGGCAACCACGGTATCAATCGTAAGCGAGGAACTGGGGAGATATCCCCCCTGGCATCCGGAAACGGCCAGAGTAAGCAGAGTCAACGCGCCTGCAATCGGAGGCATTAGCCGGTTCATGGATCACCACCTCAGAGTCCGGCGGGTAGTATAACCGAACATGATGCCCGTAACGATTCCAGCAGGATCCGGTCCCAGTCCTGATTCGCTGGGACGTTGTGGTATCATTCGCGCGCTCGCGCTGGTGAGACGGGACGTGCATCGTTTTTCTTTGGCGGTGTTTCTGGCTGTGGCAGCCCTGGTCGGGGTTGGTCCTGCAAATGCGAACCCTTTGGACACTTTCGGATATACCGCCCGCGGGATGTCTCTGGGCGGTGCGATGACGGCTGCCGCTTCCTCGTACGACGCCACCTGGTACAACCCTGCTGGACTGGGGATGCTGAAGGGGTTCGAGCTTGGTGCCGGCGTGTTTACCTACAGGAACTTTCTGAAGGCGAACACTTCTGCGCGTGATGGTGATTCGGGCCTGCTGGTTCGCCGCAGTGAAGTTCGTGATGCCAAGGTTCACGTGATGGGTGATGTGGGGCTGGCCGCGCCCGTGCCCCTGGGAAAAGGATTGGAGCGCGTGTTGTTCGCGGGCGTCTCGGTGGTTATTCCGGGCGCCACGCTTTACGCTGTTCGCGAGCGTTCTGTCGAGCAGCCAAATTTCACGTTCCTGGAGGACCGGAACCGTCGGATCGTGCTTAATGCGGCCATCGCCGGCAGGTGGAAGTGGCTGATGGTCGGGCTGGGATTCTCGTTCGTACCGACCGTAGGTGGTCGGGTTAATGTGGATTTCACAGACGGTTCCAAGCAGAACGTGACCGAGGTGGACGTCGGGACTCGTCTGTCGCCCAACGCGGGTCTTTTGTTCGAGCCGATTCCTGGCCTTACCCTGGGTCTTGCGTGGCGGGGCGAGAGTCGTCTGGACCTGTCCATACCGGTCAGTGCCGTCCTGTCGGGGCAGTTGGCGCCCATCCGACTGAAGGTCGTAGCGGTGGACTTCTCGACACCCCACCAGGTCTCGCTGGGAGTGGCCTATCGGACCAATCGCTTCCTCGCTACCGGTGACGTGACATATAACGTGTACCGGAGGTTTCGGATGTCGGCCCCATCCGTGCTCCTGTACTCTTCGACCGAGGAAGGCAAGGTCATCCAGGAACAGAGCGTTCCCAACGCCAATCTCCACGATTCCTGGACCGTACGGGTGGGTGGCGAGGTGAAGCCCATCAAGGCGCTGGCCGTCAGGGCCGGATTCTCTTGGGTCCAGTCACCGGTGGGGGCGCAGACCGGCGATACGAACATGCTGGACGGCGATCGCTTCACGGGAAGCCTGGGCCTCGGCTTCGACGCCGAGGCGGTAGGTGGGCCGGCAATCAACCTGGATCTCGCCATGATATGCGGCGGTCTTCTTGCGAATCGTGATCAGAAAGCGAAATTCAACCCCGACAACCCTGGGTACCCCTGGATAGGCAGTGAGGGCTGGTTCATTGGAAGTTCGCTGTCCGCGAAGATCCGCTTCTGATCCTGTTCAAACGGAGAAGCTCGATGAGCGCCTCGGTATCCCGGACCTCTCAAGACGCTAACCACCAGGCAGTCGTTGGCCTGGAGTTACTTGTAAGTGCAGACGTGAACGTGGTTGCGTCCCGGTCCCATTTCCGTTCCACCTCGTGCAGCGTCCCTCTTCCTTTTTACCTATTCCTGATTCTTGTCGTATCGCTGACGTCCTCCTGCAACCGAGCCACCACCGCCGACAGCGACGGCGACGGTCTGACCGACCAGCAGGAAAAGGCCTTCGGAACCGACCCCCTTCTTGCCGACACCGATGGCGACGGGATTCCCGATGGCCTTGATGCCGAACCTGGTACCCCACCTCGTCTGTCACTGACGACGAGCCCAGTGTTCGTCGCTGTAACGCAGGAAGGCGTCAGTCGGCAGTGCGCAGATGTCGTGGCGCACCTGCGCGGCAGCCACGGCGAGCCTTTGTCCAGGCTGGGGGTGACCTTTTCGTGGCAGGACGGCGTGCTGGAACCTGTGGACGCCCATGATGACGGTACCTACACGGTGCGGCCATGTACCATCGACAGGCAGCAGGCTACGGTCAGCGCTTCCTACGTGGATCTCAAGAATCCGGTTCTGAAGGCCTCCGACTCGGTCACGCTTTCGTTTGCAGACCCCATCGTTCCAGGAGTGAACACAACGCCGCACAAGGGCGAAGGGCCAATAGTGGGGCGCTTGCGCGTCTACGCCTTGTCGAACGCGACTGCCGGAACGCCGAAGCCTTTCGAGGGTGCTACCGTGGCCGTCAAGGGGCTTTGGGGCTGGTGGCCATCGAAGGTGACCGGTCCGGAGGGGTTCGTCGAGTACGTGTCTGGTCATGACGTGGTCGAGGTCGCCGGTCCGGTTGACGTTACCGTCGGTGCCGATGGCTACCGGTTCACGACCTATCTGGGGGTCGATGCCGCGAATGTTGCAGTGCTGCTGTCCAGGCTTGACCCGGTTCTCCCACGTGACGAGGCGCTCGTCGGTTCGATCGAGGGTTCGGTCACGGGGTTTGCTGGCGAATGGGGCCTGGACCGCTTTCCGCCTGGCGGGATTACCGACGTTTTCGACCCGACCAAGAAGATCCCGCTGGCCTTGGTCCAATTGTCGATCCGGGATGTACCTCTTTCTTCCATGAGCATGGGCAGTGTTCTCGAGTCGCCCGACCCCGAGGGGGCGCTGCCGATTCCGAATAACATGGCCATCTGCAATCTATCGGACCGGGTTGATGACATCTGTGCCCCGACGTATGTGATGAGGAATGTTCCCGAAGGTCAGTATCTGGTGTTCGCGTTGGGGGGAACTGCCTCTCGCGTGATAGACGCCATCAAAGACCCGTACAGCTTGATATTCCTTCCCCGCGGAATGGCGGTCGATCGCGTGCAGGTGCGGGGAGGGCAGGTCACGACCCAGAATCTGAAGTTGAACATCGATTTGCGGCCGCTGGAAGGCTCCACGGTCAGCATCTCGCTGGGCGGTATCCCGAACGACTGGCAGACTGGCGCTCCCTTCCCGCAAAGGCTGGTGATGCCCGTTCTGGACACGGGCGGCGAGGGTTTTCTTTGGGTGACGGTTGACGGTAGTTACAACAACCAGGTCGGGTTCAATGGGCCGGTCAAGGTGAGGTTCCCGGAGGACGATGATCCGGTGATTCGGCAACTGGGGCTGAAATTGAATCGCCTTGCTGTCGGTCTGGCCGGTCGCGGGTCGTACCAGGGAGGGGATCCGCCAGGGATTTCGACTCCCGTGCTGCCTGGGGTTCAGACCGGGGATCTGGTTGATTTCTCGACGCCTGACAAATGGCAGGAGGCGCCGCATCTGACGGTGCCAAAGCCGGTACCTCTTGGGGTGCCGCTTGATACCGTGTCCCAGGAGCCGTTCACCGGAAAGGTTGCGTGGAATCCTGTAGAGGTCCCCAGTACACCGCACCTCTACGTGCTGCGCGTGAACTACCTGACTGCCGCGCCGGCCAATGGGCTGATCAGTCCTGGGCCCGGTACGCTGGGAGGCCCCAGGTCCCATTGCTTGTGGGAATTTTTTGTCCCGGCTGACCGGACCAGCGTCGAGTTGCCGACGTTGCCGGATGACGTAAAGGCGCGTCCGGTTATCGGGAATCCGCAGCCCACCCTCGACGATGACATGTCGTCGCATCGTTTTGGGGAAAAGACCATCGAACTGGAACTGTCGGCCTATCGCCTGGAGGCGGGGGGTAAGGCGTTCGACTACAACAACGACTTCGCCTATTCGGACGTCAACCTGCAGTGCGCAGTCGTCTCGCAGGACTCCTTTCCCGTCAATCTGCCGTAGCCTGTCTGCCTTTCCTGAACGCGCGTAATCCGACGACGCCGAAGCGTTCGGCATAACCGACATAGACACCGGGGCAGTCTTCGCGCTTGGCACATCCGTCGCAGGTGGCCGGATAGGTGCGCTGGCCGGAGTCGGTCGGGTACCAGTCGTCCTCAAAGCCTTCGCTCATGAACATGATGTTGTGTTGGCGCAGGCCCGAGACGGCACTGCCGATGGATGGTACCTGGCACAACGGGAAACCTTCGATTACTACGTCCAGGCCCGATATGGCATGGTGTTCCCTGGCGGCGTGTACCGCAGCCTCGGCAGCACGCCCAGCGGTTTCGGGCGGTACCATCAGCCGATCGGCCAGTTCCAGAAATCGTCCGCGCGGCTCGGCCAGACAGATCTTGTGCGTCAAAGGGGCAAATTCGGCAAGCAGGTCTCCGATTGCTTTCATCTCGGCGATGTTGGAGCGTGTCACGACGCTGTTGACGTGCAGTTCGACCCCGCGGCCCGCAAGAAGGCGCAGAGCCTCGACAACCTCGTCAAAGCCGGCGCACTCGACCAGGCTGTCGTGGGTCGCTGACGTTGCGCCATGCAGCGACGTGTGTACGTAGACGAGCCCAAGCGACATCAGCAGGTCCAGGTACGCCGGGTGCGCAAGGCGTCTGCCGTTGGTGATAAGTCCCCAGCGAAGCCCGATGGCAGTCATCGCCCTGGCCAGCCTGGGTAGGTCGGCACGCAGGGTAGGTTCACCGCCGCTGAAAAGCAGCGTGTCAACGCCAAGCTCCTTGGCTCGCAAAGCCTTGCGCACGACGGTCTCGGCGGGGACATCGATAACGGTTCCGCGCAAATCATCGACCCTGCAGAATGCGCATCGCTGATTGCAGGCATAGGTCAGTTTCAGAACGGCACGCACCGAAGATGAACCCGGGGGGCTGACGAGGGACGGAGGCATCGGGTAACCGACCTCCGGTGATCGGTAGGGGGCCTACACCGAGGTACGCAGTCTCCGGCCGTCGTGCATGTACTCGGGCCTGTCCTTGACGACCAGCCAGCGGTTGATGACGTTCCGGGTCGAGTCGTCCTCGGCCATCAATTCCTTGAATATGCGATCCTGGACACCCATGTAGATGGCACAGCGCGGGTTGGTCGTGTTCTGGGGGAAGATATGTCCCTGTTCCGTGTAGTTGAACACGGGACAAGTCCCACAGAACGGCTTGTACGCGCACGTCGCGCACCCAGGTATGCTGTCCAGGCACGAGGCCATCGCCAGGGATTTCACGGTCTCGGACGTCACTACGTCCTTCAAGGTCATCGAGTCCACCGACCCTATCAGGAAGACGTCGTCCCCCATCTGGTGCACCATGCGACCTTCGTCGCACGTGAAGATCGAACCGTCGTAGTTGTACGCGATCTGGCCGATACCTGCCCCGCAAGGCGAGCGGATGTCCAGGTAGTTCGGGTCGTCGGGCGTCATGATCTTGGTCATGAAGATGGCGCCCAGGCGCTCGAGGATCTCGACGCCCTTCAGGTTCAATTCAAGAATGTAGTCCAGTGCTTCGTTGTAGAAGACCAGAAAATCCTGCGCCGAGTATCCGACCTTGGCCCCTGTCTTCTTCGCAAAACCGAACGGGTTCAACGGACGCAGGAACACGGCCCTGCAACCGTTTCTGACATACTCGTCAACGAGGTCGCGAGCGCGAGACAGGTGGTCGCGCGTTATCGTGGCCAGGGCCTCGACGTGGTACAGCTGCGGATCCAATCCGGCATCAACGTACGCCTGGTTGATGCGCTTCATCCAGAAAACGGTGCGGTCATAGGCGCTGGACCCAGCCAGATTGCGGTTCTTGTCGTGAAGATCCTTCGGGCCGTCCAGCGAGGTTGAAATCTGGATCCGATGCTCTACCAGCCATGCCAGTTTCGCCTCGTCCAGCAGAGCAAGGTTCGAAACCAGGCTGAACATCACGCGTTTACCAAGGGACTTTGCCCGTTCGGAACCATAATGGACGATGTGTTGCACCACCTCGTAGTTGGCCAGAGGCTCGCCGCCCTGGAACTCGATGGTGATGGTGTCTGAAGGCGAGCGCAGTGCCATGTCCACGCACTTCTCGGCGGTCGTGACCGACATGTCCGTCTCGGTGTCCGACATGTTTGACCGGCTGGCATGGCAATACGTGCAAACCTCGTTGCATCGCAAGGTGACGACCAGGATGTGCAAGACGGGCCCACGATAGACGAACGATACCTTGCGGTCGTAATCCTGGGACAGGCGCTCGATGTCCGCGTCTGCAACCAGGAATCCCTTCTGGTGCAGTTCCTCGAAAAGCGGGGTCCCGGCTTCCAGGCGGCCCTCGACCAGTTGCTCCAATTGGGCGTCGTCAAGAAAGGCATAGGTGCCGTGGTCGGTGGTCGCTACATTCCGCGACCCCACGCGGCGCCATCGGAACAGGTTCGTCGGGATCTTCTTTGCAGCAGGGACCGAAAGACGGGTCTTGGCGCTCATCCTTCCCCCCGCAAAACTATGGACTGGCCAAGCGCCCAGTTGCCTAGTTCCCCAGCCACCTCGGCCGTGTCTTCCTGCGAACCGGCTTCGACATCGACAACTGCGTATTCACCCTCGACGTGCATGGCAACGGTTGCCACTGCGCCGTAGGTTTCGACTGCCGACTTCACAGCCGCTCTTGAATAGATTTTCTTGTGGAATCGCAAAGTCATCACGACTCTCCAGCTGCTGACCGGCGTTTGGTGCCGGCTGCCGGTTTCGCCGGCGCCGTCTTGGCCGTCGTCTTGGCAGTCGCCTTGGCCGTCGCCTTCCCAGGTGCGGCCTTCTTGGCCGGGGTCTTCTTGGCGGGGATCTTCACTCCAGCCACGGCTGCAGGAATTTCGACCGGTTGTGCGACAACCTGAGCGGCCTCTGCGGTCGGCGATTCAGCAGGCTTCTTCGAGTATTTTTCCTCCCACGGGACCGCAATTCCCAGCGGATCATCCAGGAAGTCCAATCCGTCCTCCTCCTCGGCCAGCAGACGTGCAACTTCGGGTGGCAGGTCCGGTAGTCTGGATTCGAAGGACTGGTTCGTCGAAACCTCGGCTGGGATCGCCTCGCCTATGGCCCGGCCAACAATCATTGTCCGTACCTTCTCGGTCTGCTTGGCCAGCCGGAAGCGCAACGCTTGGTTTACCAGTTCGTTCTTGAACTCGCCTGCAAGATCGGCCTGGGTCCATGTGGATCCGGGGCGCGGCAGCAGTTCGATGCTGATGCGGTCCGTACCCTCGACGTCCAGATGAACGTAGCATCGATCCAGGAACGCAAAGGCGGTGCCGAACAGAACCTCGTTCGGGTAGAGCGACTTGTGAACGCTGACCGTTCCAGGCCCACCCTGGGCGCTCGAACGTTTTGAAGAGGCAGCGGCAGCCTTCGACACTGGCATCTGATGGCCTCCAAGGTACGGGAACGGGGCGGGCCCCCCAACAAGCTTCGACGCCCGTAATCGGCGCGTGCAACACTCTAGCAATCGAGGTCAGCGAGTGTCAAGGCATCAGCGTACCGAAGCCTTGATGGTGTAGCCGGTTTTTGATCCGCTGCCTGCAGTGACCCGTATGAAGATCTTTCCGATTCCGACGTCCGTCGTAAGCTTCAACTGCGGGCCGTCACCGCTGCGGTGGTTGCCCCGGGCCATGGGTTTACCAAATCGATCGAAGACCTCGACTGTGATGTCTGCCGACGGCACGTCCAGGACCATTTCCAGCGTGAGGAACCCGGTGTCTTCGATAACCAGAACCTTCCAGTCTGTGGTGTCGCCGGCCGAGGCATCCAGGGAATCTGATGCCCATCTGCCGAGATCAAGATAGCTGGCGGTATGGCGGTCGGCGTCCGGACCCGATGTGCGCTCGGGGGCGCAAGCCACACCCAGGCAAATCGCGAGCGCACCAACACATCGTGTGGCGGTCTTCATAAAAAGTATCCAATCAGTCGGGGCGACTGGATTTGAACCAGCGACTCCATGGTCCCGAACCATGTGCGCTACCAGGCTGCGCTACGCCCCGATTTCTAGGAAACCTGCGTCCGTCCGCGGAGGGCCTCGATGGCCAGCCGATAGTCGGATGCCTGGAACACAGCCGCCCCTGCAACCACCTCGTCGGCGCCTGCCGCAAGGATGCGAGCCGCATTCGCAACGTTCACGCCGCCGTCCACCTGGATTGCGACGTCCCGTCCAAAAGCCCGGGAATCATGCTTCAAGCGGGATACCTTGTCAAGCGCTTTGGCGATGAGGGTTTGCCCGTAGAATCCGGGATGCACAGTCATCACGACGATGAAATCAGCGAGGGGAAGACACTCTGCCAGCGCCTCGATCGGGGTGTCCGGGTTCAGTGCGATTCCTGGCGTGCGACCCAGGTCTCTGATGCTGCGCAAGACATTCGGAGCATCAGGCACCTCGACATGGATCGAAATCCTGTCGGCGCCGGCATCGGCAAAGGCCCTCACAAAGCTGGCAGGGTCCGCCAGCATCAGGTGGCAGTCGAACGGTAGTGGCGAGTGGGGGCGTAGCGCCTTGACCACGTCCGCCCCTATTGTCAGGTTCGGTACGAAATGCCCGTCCATCACGTCAAGATGCACGAGGTCCGCCCCGGCTGCGGTGATGGCCCTGACCTCGTGGCCCAGGTTTGACTGGTCGCCAGCGATTACGGATGGCGCAACCTTTAGGGGCATGGTGGCTCCCCGATTGGACGGAGCGAAGGTTGCCAGAGAAGCGCACCGGGAACAACCCCTTTGGTGAAAGAAGCGCTCTGCGCGCGGCCCTGCAGGTGTCGCGCGCCGCGACGTTGTTTGGTAAGCGCAAGGCCCCCGCTGTGTCCGCGATGAGAAATGTCTGCCCAGGTGGCCGTTGACCGCATGAGGCCTTGTCGATACCCTTCGCTCCGATGATCGAGTTGATGGATATCTCCAAATCCTACGGGTCGCGACGGCTGTTCGCGGGCGTGAATCTGCGCGTCGGTGATCGCGAGCGAGTTGGATTGGTCGGGCCGAATGGCACCGGCAAGACGACGTTGTTCCGTATCCTGACTGGCGAGGTATCCCCGGATTCCGGCCGCGTCGAAGGCAAAAAGGGCATTCGCATCGGCTACCTTCCGCAGGAGGTCTACCCCAGTCTTGCCATGGACCTTGGGATCCTGGACTACTGCGTTCGAGAGTCTCGAGGCGTTGGTCCCCTGCTGGACCAGCGGGCTGCGTTGTTGCGGGAATTGGATGCCGGCCATGCCGATGAGGCTCGTGTTCATCGATTGGCAGCGCTCGAGGATGCCCTGCACCACCGGGAAGCCGACTCGTTGCCGAAGCAGGCTGAGGCGGTGCTCGCGGGTCTCGGATTTTCGATTGAGGACTTCGAAAAGCCGCTGAGGGCGATGTCGGGCGGTTTGTTGATGCGTGCCGAACTGGCCCGCCTGCTGCTGGACCGGCCTGACCTGTTGCTGCTGGACGAGCCGACCAATCATCTTGACCTCGAGGGTCTGGTCTGGTTCGAGGAGTACATCAGGGGATTCCAGGGTGCCGTAGTGATGGTCGCGCATGACCGCGAATTCCTGAACCGCACGGTGGACCGGGTCGTCGAGGTGTCCGTGCGCGGGGCTACCGATTACGGTGGGAACCCGAATCTGACGGTATACGATCGCTACGTTATCGAGCGTGCCAAGGCGATTGAACTGGCCTGGAAGCGCTACGACGAGCAACAGGCTTACATCCAGGACCAGCAGGAGTTCATCGCGGCAAACAAGGTCCGCAAGGACCGTGCGGCGGTGGCGCAGTCCCGGATGCGAATGCTGGACAAGCTTGAACGCCTGGTGCCGCCCGAGCCCGTTCGACGGGTTCGATTCCATTTTCCGCAGCCGGCCCGCAGCCCCGATTTGGTTGTCGGTCTGGATGGGGTGTCGCGGCGATACGGCGCAAAGATCGTGTTCCGGGGCATGGATCTGCGACTGCACCGGGGCGAGAAAGTGGCGATGGTTGGCGTCAATGGTGCAGGCAAGTCGACACTTCTGCGTCTGGTGGCGGGCGTTGCCCAGCCGGACGAGGGCTCGCGCCACCTCGCCGACGGCGTCGGGGTCGGCTACTTTGCCCAGGACCAGTACGAGGTGCTCAAGACCGACCGCACCGCGCACCAGCACATGTTGGAGATTGCCGACTACGCCACTGCGCCGCATGTTCGTTCGATTCTGGGAGCCTTCCTGTTCGGCGAAGACGACATCGACAAGAAGGTGGCCAGCCTGTCGGGCGGCGAGAAGGCGCGCCTGATGTTGTGCCGCCTGCTGCTGCAGCCTTTCGGACTGCTGGTGCTGGACGAGCCGACGAACCACCTGGATATCGCATCGCGCGAGGTGCTGGAATGTGCCCTGAAGGAACACCAGGGCACGATCCTGTTCACGACCCATGACAGGCGTTTCATGGACAACGTGGCCGATGCGATCATCGAGATGCGCGACGGTCGCTTGACCAGGTATGAAGGCAATTACTCGTACTATGTTACGAAGGCTGCCGTGCCACTGCCGCTGCAGCAGGATGCCTCGAATGCGCAGGATGCGCAGTTGGCGCCAACGGTGCGAGACCTGGACCGTGATCGCAAGCGCGACGAGGCCGAGCGGCGCAACCGTTTGTACCGGATTCTGAAGCCGTTAAAGGACCGCGTTGCTGCCTTCGAGGCCAGAATCGAGGTTCTCGAGACCCAGTTGCGCAAGGTCGAGGAAGAACTTGTCTTGCCGGACCTGTACTCCGATATCGAGCGAGCCAGGACGATCGGCCTGAAGGCCAAGGATCTGCGCGGCCAGCTTGACGCGATGTACGATGCCTGGACCGGGGCTGCCGAAGAACTGGCGCAGGCCGAACACTCGGATGTTGCCGACTGACCTGCGTCATTCGGACCAGTTGTCACCGCGAAAAAAAAAACGGCCGGCGCGATTCCCCGGCAAGGGAACCGCACCGGCCGTCCAGCGAACCGGCATCAAGACAACATCTGATGCCTACTTCTTTTCTTCCTTCACGGCCTCGCAAATCGCCGCCTCGGTCGTGACCATCAGGCCGGCGATTGACGCCGCGTTGGTCAGGGCCAGCCGGGTGACCTTCGTCGGGTCCAGGATGCCAGCCTCGATCATGTCCTCGTAGACGCCGGTCTGGGCGTTGTAGCCGTAGTTGCCGGTGCCTTCCAGGACCTTCTGGATTACGACGCCGCCATCCACGCCCGCGTTCTTGGCGATCCAGTACAGCGGCTGGGTGATGGCGCGCTTGAGGATGTCCAGGCCGTAGCGTCGGTCGTCGTCGAACTTCAGGCTTTCCAGGGCAGGCAGGCAGCGCAGCAGGGCCACGCCGCCGCCGGGAACCACGCCTTCCTCGACTGCCGCGCGGGTCGCGTGCAGCGCGTCCTCGACACGAGCCTTCTTTTCCTTCATTTCGGTCTCGGTCTGGGCGCCAACCTTGATGACGGCAACGCCTCCGGCCAGCTTGGCCAGGCGCTCCTGCAGCTTCTCGCGGTCCCAGTCCGAAGTCGAATCCTCGATCTGGACGCGCAGTTGGCCAATACGGCCCTTGATCGCGTCAGCGGCGCCGAGGCCCTCGACGATCGTCGTGTTGTCCTTGTCGGCAATGATGCGCTTCGCACGGCCCAGGTCTGCCAGCGTGACGCTGTCCAGCTTCCGGCCCAGTTCTTCGGTGATGACCTTGCCGCCCGTGAGGATTGCAATGTCTTCCAGCATCGACTTGCGGCGGTCGCCGAAGCCGGGTGCCTTGATGGCCAGAACCTTCAGCACGCCCTTCAGCTTGTTCACGACCAGCGCGGCCAGCGCCTCGCCTTCGACGTCCTCGCTGATGATGACCAGGGGGCGCGATTCGCGGGCGATGCGCTCCAGCAGGGGCAGCAGGTCGTGCAGGGATCCGATCTTCTTCTCGTGAATCAGAATGACCGGGTCCTCCAGCACCGCCTCCATCTTCTCGGGGTTCGTGACGAAGTACGGGCTGACGTAGCCACGGTCGAACTGCATGCCTTCGACCACGTCCAGCTCGCTGTCCATGCCCTTGGCTTCTTCGACGGTGATCACGCCTTCCTTGCCAACCTTTTCCATGGCCTTGGCGATCAT
>CAIZWN010000078.1 GCA_903936705.1 uncultured Myxococcales bacterium | reverse complement strand
GCCCATCCCACGTGCCGACCACTCGTACCCCCTCCGCCATCCAACGTCAACAGCAGACGCTGCCGCTTGGCCTACAGGTCGTGAACGACGAACCTCGGCCTGCGGGGACAGATTTACGCAGTTTCTGGTGGGCGTTTACATAGACCATCGTGTCGAGAACCTCGTTCCGCCGGCCCTCGGTGATCGGCCTCCAACCGCGAACCTCCTTCCCCTTCTCCCGGTAATGGACCTTCCGCTCGGCGGTCAGTTGCTCGAACCAGTCCGGGAAGGTGGACGGGATGCGCGCCGGCACGTGCAGGAACTTCGGCCCCGGCTCCGTCACCTTCAGGCACTCGTGCAGTTTGTCCTTCGCGGTGTCGGTCCCGACCGCGTAGAACTGGCCCTGGTACTTGACCTTCCCGCCCTTGCGGATCGCCTTGTCCCAGATGGGCCGCCCCGGGCCACCGACGCCCTTGATGGCGCGAACCCCCCACCGCTTCCGGGTGCGGGCGTAGTCGTAGACGGCCTGGGTGCGGTGGCCGGAGTCCACGCACGTCGCGGCGGCACGCAGCGTCCGCCCGTCCTCGGTCGTCCACCGCCGCAGCACCAGCGCGTCGAGCGAGGCCCAGGTCGCCTGGTCGAGCGGGTCGGACAGGATCACGTTGTAGGCGAGGACGTAGAGTTCCCATCCCGAGCCGATCCCCAGCGTCACCGCCTCGATGCGGTCGTCCTGGACGTCCCCGCCGATCACGATGCACCGCACGCCTGCCGGGATCGCGTCCCAGTTCGGGTCCAGCCGGTTCGCGAGGGCGTTCGGATCGATCTGCTCGCCCGGTTCCTCGAAGGATTCCGCCAGGCGGGTGTTCACGAAGGCGCGCAGTTCTTCGATGTCGCCGGCCTTCACCCGCTCGTTCGCCTTCTCCCACTGGCGGGCCATGTCGGTCCAGGAGTAGAAACCGACCGGGGAGTACAGCGCATTCACCGCGTAGGACGTGATGGTCCCGCCCTCGCCCAGGTCGGGTCGTTCCGCGCGCCATTCCCCGGCAGGCAGGATCAGGTTCTTGTCCCGGTCCTCCCACGCCGCACCGCAGATCGCGCACAGGTAGCGCGCCTCTTCGGGGTGCCCCTTCGGCCAGACCAGCCGGTACGCGCCGGTCTCCGGGTCGCGCCAGCGCAGGACCTGGAACTCCCCGCACCGGGGGCACGGCACCCAGTAGCGACGCCGATCCCCGCGGTCGTACCACGCCTCGATTTCCGATTCGCCCTTCACCTTCGGGGACGAGACGATCAGGCCCTTGCGGGTTTCGCCGTAGGTCGTCATCCGGCCGATGGCCAGCGACACCGACGAGCCCGCGTAGGAAACGTTCGCCTTGTGGTCGTCGGCCTCGTCGATCGCGACGTAGCGGCAGGTCATCGACGTGAGGCCCGACCCGCTCTGCGCGCCGACGAGTTTCAGGTAGCCACCGGGGAAGGTCTTGAGCTTGATCGTGTTGTCCCGCATGCGGCTGCGCAGGTGCGGCGAGTCCCGAACCATCATGTCGAGGCGGTACTTCGCGAACTCTTCCGCCTTCGTATCGGTGTCGGTGACGATCAGCATGGGCCCCGGGTAGTACCCGACGACCGAGGCGACGAACGCCTGGAGAATGATCGTCTTGCCGGCCTGGACGGGCCCCAGGAAGACGACCGTCTGGACAGGGTCGTCCGGGGACAGGCGGTCCATCGGCTCGCCCAGGAACGGCGTTCGCGCGAGCCGGATCGGGCCCGGCTCCTTGCTGTATTCGCGGGACAGCACAAGGTCCCGTTCCGCGATCTGGCTGACCCGCAGGTGCGGGCGCGGCGCCCAGGCGGTCCGCACCGCCGTATGGAGCATCCGTCCCGACCATGCAGGATCAGACCTCGGTGCTGTCGCCAGTACCATCCGTCACGCTCCGTTCGGCCGCGACCTCGTCGAACGTCGAGCCGCTTTCCAGGACCGCCGGCTCGCCCGTGAAGGTCTGGTACCGCTTCAGGATCACGTCCACGTACAACGGGTCCAACTCCATCAGGAACGCCCGCCGCCCGGTCTCGTGCGCGCCGATCAGGGTCGACCCCGATCCCCCGAACAGGTCCAGCACGTTCTCGCCACGCCGGGACGAGTACTCGATCGCCCGGCGGGCCAGTTCGACGGGCTTCTCGGTGAGGTGGACCATCGACTGCGGGTTGATCTTCTTGACGTGCCACAGGTCGGTGGCGTTGTTCGGGCCCAGGAACTGGTGCGGCCCGCCTTCCTTCCAGCCATAGAAACACCACTCATGGGCACCCATGAAGTCCTTCCGGGTCAGGACCGGGTGCTCCTTGTCCCAGATGATGGCCTGCGAGAAGTAGAGCCCGCACTCCTTCAGGGCCGAGGGGTAGTTCGAGCAGTTCGCGTAGCCGCCCCAGATGTAGAAGCCTCGGCCGGGCTCCAGGACCCGGGCGGCGTTCCCGAACCACGCCCGGAGCATCCCGTCGAAGTCGCCGTCCGACACGAAGTCGTTCATCAGCGGCCTATCCTTCGCCCGCATGCGCTTCGTCGTCCCCTTCGACTTCTCGGGGTGCCGCGCCAGGTCGAGCGCCTGGTGGTGCGTGGTCGCCGGGGCCTGGAACGACGACAGGCCCGCCGCGATGGCGTTGTTCGACCGGGGCTCGACCTTCACGTTGTACGGCGGGTCCATGTTGACCAGGTGGATCGGCACGCCACCGAGCAGGCGGTCCACGTCCGCCGCGATGGACGACGACCCGCAGAGCAGCCGGTGGTCCCCGAGGATCCACAGGTCGCCCGGCTGCGCCGTCGCCTCCAGGCAGGGCTCCGGCGCCAGGTCCTCGCCGCCAGGACCGCCGCTGCCAGCCGCTTCGAACGCCGCCGCTTCCTCCAGGAGGCGGTCGATTTCGGACGACTCGAAGCCCGTCAGCGCCAGGTCGAATCCCGACGATTCGAGCGCGTACAACTCGGCGCGGAGCAGTTCCTCGTCCCATCCGGCGTTCAACGCGATGGCGTTGTCGGCCAGGATGTAGGCCCGCACCTGGGCCTCGTTCAGGTGGTCCAGGCAGATCGTCGGGACCGCGTCGAGGCCCAGGCGTTCGGCCGCCTTCACCCGGGCGTGGCCGGCGATGACCATCCCGCTCGCGTCCACCAGCACGGGGTTCGTGAACCCGAACTCGGTGATCGACCGCGCGACCTGCGCGATCTGGTCCTTCGAATGGGTCCGAGCGTTCTTCTCGTAGGGGTGAAGCTCGCTCACCGGGCGCATCACGATCCGGGGGTCCGCACTCATTCCGCTCCTCCATCATTGCGGGGCCCCACGTAAGGGACCTCGCTCACGTTTCGCAGTGCCAACTCGACCTCTTCGCGCAGGGCGTTCTGGATAGCCCGAGCGTCCAATCCCACCAGGGCTGCGGCCACCCGGATCGGGAGGGCCTCGATCCGGTTCTTGATGTCCGTGATCGCCTCGACGTAGATGCGCTCTGCCTCCGCGCGAACGATCAGCGTCCCTTCCTCCTTCTCGATTGCGATGCGCAGCGCCTTCGCGCCGAGGGTTTCCCGCAGCGTTCGCGCCCGGAGCAGCTTCGCGCTGTCGGCCGCGCGGTCGGCGGTTGCCTGGGTGCTGATCGGCGTCGCGCCGCCGACCAACCGATCCGGCTTGCCGCCGAGGGTCGGATCCCGGGCTGCGGAGACCCGCGCGATGGTCGCGAGCCGGTCCAGCGCGCCGTCCGCGGTGGTCACCAGCCACCCCTTGGTTCGCCACACCTTGATAGTCGCCACGGACACCCCGAAAACCTTTGCGGCTGCGGGGTTCGAGTACTTCCGACCGTCCTTCGGTCTATCGCCCATGAGCCACCTCCAGCGCCCTGGTTGCCCCGGGGCCGCCGATGCGAATCCGGCAACCGGATCCGGCAATCAATGTTTCGACCGCCTCACACGGGGAGAAGGGGCGCCAAAAGGCACCCGCCCCTCCCCTTACTGCCAGTAAGGAACCGCCGGTGGGGAGGGGGGGCATCGGCAGGGGGGTCTCTCGGGGGGTAAACACCATTATCCTTCCCCCCTCGTGACGCGTCGAAGGATCGCGGCGACGGTCGGCACGGGCAGGTGGTGCTCGCGTGCCAGTGCCCTGTACCCATGCACCCCAGGTCGGTAGTCGCGAACGAGAGCCTCGACGACAGCAGGTTCGTGTGCCCAGGGCTTGCGGCCCGTCTGTCGGGCACGGTCGGCCCATGCCTGACCAGCGCAGCGAGGGTTGGGGCAGCCCTTGCGTGCATTGCCTTCGATGCCGATGCCCGGATAGGTGCGCCCGCAGTGGGGGCACCAGTAGGGCGTGGCGTTGGCAGCCCTGGCAGTCGCACGGGCGACCTTCTTCTCGTTGATTGCCTGCACGCGAGGGTCAGTAGACGTCGGTTCGCACCAGGGCGAGGCCTCGGTCTGGTCCGAGACCAGGTCGCAGACGTCCGCCGCACTGCTGGTCGAGTCGCAGGCGTCCTCGGGCGGCGGCTGCGCGGTTGCCGTCCGCGGCGCGACAGCGCCGTCGTCAGGATCGTCGCAGGGCGGCTCGGTCTCGCACGAGATGTCGTCCACCACGGAGAGCAGTTCCCGCAGCAGGCTCGGGTTGACCGCCCGCAGGACCGCCATGGACTCGGCTTCCAACTGCCGAATGCGTTCGCGGCTGACGCCGTAGACGACGCCGACCTGCTCCAGCGTTTTCGGGCCTCGGTCGGCCTCGTGCAGGGCGCAGAAGTGGGCCGGGTCGCCGTAGGCACTGCTGGCGGCGAGGATCATGACGCGGCCCCTGTGGACGCGGTCGGTCCAGAGGTGGTAGCGACACTCGATGAACGGGCACAGTTCGGCCGGCGGCGGGCAGTCGCGACGGCGCTTCGGCGGCGACCGCTCTCCACGCAACGCTTCCAGGTCCACGGCATGCCGTTCCATGGTGGCCTCCTCACGCCGCGTCGCGCGGCTCCTTGATCCCGTTGCCCCGGTCGTCCACGTAGTGCACAGGTAGGCCGCGCCGCCTGGCCTCGGCCATTTCGGCCTGCACGCCGTCGCTCTCGCGCCAGCCATCGAGACAGGCCACGGTCAGGGAATCGCAGGCGGCGAGCATTCGAAGATCGAGGCTCTGCCAGTAGCGCCACCCGATCGGGAGCACGCCGTGCTTCGCGATCCCGTGGCCGTGCACGATGGGCGAGAAGACCAGTTCGCCGCGCCGAGACAAGGCCGCCGCGACGTCGCAGACGACCAGGTACCGGGCCTCCCGGACGGCCGGGTTCAGGTCCGAATACGGCGACGCCAGGTAGGTCAGCGCGTCGGGCCCGCCCTGCCCTGCCGGACGCAGCGCGACCTCGACATGCGGGACCTCGTCCGTGGCCGCGTAGAACTTCCGCACCCGACCGTCGAACACCCGGGCGTCGTCCTCCCACAGGCCGGCGGCGTTGATGCCGTCGCAGATGGACTTGGCCAGGTTGTCGAAGTCGGGCCTCGAGTCCTTCGGGATGCGCCCCTCGGGCCAGCCGCCCAGCAGCGCGCCCGTCCGCTTCGCACGACGGCAGTGGCAGGCGAGCCGCGCGTAGACCGCGACGACCTCCAGGACCAGGGGCCCGCCCAGGGGACGGTCGGGGCGAAACCCCTGGGCCGACAGCGTGACGAGGTTCTGGTAGGTCGCAGTCGCCTTGTCGTTGTAGCCCCGGGCATGGCCGTTCAGCACGGTCAGCTTCTTGGCCTTCGCGTTCGGGGCACCGGGGACGGTGAACCGGATGGTCGTGTTCACGGGGCCTCCTTCTGCGGGACGACCTCGACCTGGAACGGTTGGCCCGCAACGTCGATCACGGCATCGCGGAAGAGGTCGACGTAGTTGTCGCGGACCCACCGGGCGGTGAACGAGTCGGATGCTTCGAGGACGATCGTCGTCCCGCGGTCCCCGACGTACTGCAGCGGGCGGACCCACTGCTCGAACTCGTCCGGCGCCATGCGCTCCTCGAGCAACTCGTATGCGCTGGGCCAGTCCTTTCCGGGCGGCGTCATCGGTGCGCGCTGGGCCTCGGGGAAGACCTGCGGTGCGGCGGCCTCGGTCGAAACGCCCTGACCAGTCCGGACGGGGCGGCCCTTGGCCAGCCCTGCCGCTCGACTCGGGACGTCCTTGCGAAGCCGCTCCTGGGTCCGTGCGAACCAGGCGACCAGGAACCGCTCCATGCGCGACGCCGGGGCCTTCTCCGGATTCGCGGCGCACCACGCCTCCGCGGCGGCCTGGTCCGTGACCAGGTCCACCAGCGGAGCGGCACGCTGCCAGCGATCCCGGTGCTCGTCGGTGACGCCCTCGAACCGCCAGGCCGCACGGTCGAGGGTGATCCGAGGCGGCGAGGCCGGCGGCCCATCGACCAGGACCAGATCGGGAACCGCCACCTTCGACGCAGTCGCCGTCGGCGCGTCCTCGTGCGTCTCGCGCACGGGCGCGCTGTCGCTGTTCTTGCTCTTGTTCTTGAGGCTAGGAAGGCTAGGAAGGCTAGGAGGATTCCGCGGCGGAATCGGTCGCGGATGCCGTTCGGAATCCGCGCCGGAATCCGAGCCGGAGTCCGCACCGGAATCGGTCGCGGAATCGGTGGCCCGCACCGCACTCCACCGAATTCGGTTCAGCTCCAGGGCCTTCTCACGACGCGCTGCCCGGTCGACGACCCAAGGCTGGCGTTCGACCCAGTCGTGGATGCGGTAGGCAAGGGGCTCGCCGTCCAGGAAGCGGACCGCCCGGAGGGCCTGGACGAACGTCGAGGCGTCGCCGGGCCAGTCGGCGGCATTGGCGATCTCATCGTCCTCCAACCCCGTCAGGTCGCCGTCGCAGCGGTTGCTGGCCGCGTAGCACCAGAGCGCCATCACGCTGTAGACCGCGCTCCGATCGAGACGCCGGACCAGCAGCCTGGTCTTCGGGTGCATCGCGAAGTCCGCACTGATCCGCAGGTCGTCAGCCATGGGACCGCCTCCCGGTCGGGCGGATTCCGGCCCGGACCTTCAGGTTGGTGGACGGGTTCCTGGACGCACGAATGCACTTCGTCACCTGGTTCTCCTTCCGTGCACGTTGATTGGGTGCGTTGGTTCAGGTGCGGGACAACCGGCGTCGCGGGATGGGGTGGTCGCTTTCGGCGTCACCCCGCGATTCGGTTATGATCCCGTGATGTTCAGATAAGTACGTTCGCGACCATGCTCCTCAAAGGCGCTCTGCGACCATTAAGCGTACGATTCCGCGGGCTTCCAAGCCGCCCGCCTATCGATTCCTCGTTCAAGTCCGCGTTTCCTTTCAAACTAGCCCTTGACTGGGGGTCAAGGGGTCACTGGTTCAAATCCAGCCGCCCCGACCGGGTAGGCCCGCGCAGGAGAGGGTTTTGGCCTTACTCCTGCGCGGGCTTTTTCATACGCCCACCCGCAACTTCAGCCTGTCAAACAGCACGCCCGAAACCTCCCAGGGGAGGAATTCGGGGAGACTATCGCCTCACTCGTTCACCGCCTTCGCGACAACCTGACCGGCCCGGACGATGACGTACAACGGCGGCACCTGGACAGGAGCGCCGGAATACGCCGCCTGGGCCGTGTCTCCACCGTCCGCGTGGCCGAGGTCAGGGCATATCGCCGCAGCTGCTTGGCCGAGTCCGGGTTCCCGATCACCAGCAGCCCGGCTGTGACCCACTCCTTCAGAATTTTCGACGCACGGACCGGGTCGTCCGTCCCGAGAATCGTGCGGACCTCCGCGTTCCCAATGCTGCCACGCTCTTACACACAGGCGGCCACCTGATCCCATGCCGTGGGCCGCGCCTCGTTCAACAGGACGACCTGCACGGAAACGTCCTGTTGAAGTAGTGGCATCGGTACTCGGGCGCGTCGTCCGCCAGTACAGTGGCACGTTCGATGCGTCGCTGGTTGACGGCCAGCACGACGGGGTCCGTAGACGTAGGCTCGGACCAAGGCAATACGCCCGTGTCGTAGGACACGAATTCTTCCGCGCCCTCAAGCAAGCCCGTGTCGTCGGTAACGGGGTCGTCGCCCGGTTCCGCCGCCTCGGCACGCATGCTCGTCCGCTCGTCGGCGTTCCAGGTCTCCTCCCGCGCGTCTCAGCACCATTCGTTTTCCATCCAGGCGCGATTCCACGGGCACGACAGCCAAGACCTCGTGCTTGACAAGCCGTTCGTGCGTCCCTAGACTTTGATCCAATTCCTCCCCGCCCGACTTCGTAGAGGCCTCGGCCAATGCGAACTCGGGCGGGGTTATTTTTGGGGGGTTGGTGCTTTACGTCCCCCATGAAAAACAGGCCGTCGTGTTCATTGATGGCCAGAACCTCTTCAACGCTGCCAAGCGGTCGTTCGGTTACAAATTCCCCAACTACGATGTCGCCGTACTCGCGGAGAAGGTCGTCACGGCCAACGGATGGCGCCTCGCGGAGACCCGGTTCTACACGGGCCTTCCGGACGCGACCGCGGACCCCGCGAAGCACGCATTCTGGTCCGCGAAGACCGCCGCAATGAAGCGCCAGGGGCTCGTCGCGTTCACAAGGCCGCTCCGTTCTCGCACCGTTCAGACGACGGACGCAGCGGGTCAACCCAAGACGGAAACCGTGTGGGTCGAGAAGGGAATCGATGTCCGGATCGCTGTCGATATCATCAGCCTGGCGTTTCGAAGGGTCTTCGACGTAGCGGTTGTATTCAGCCAGGATCAGGACCTGTCGGAAGTCGCACACGAGATTCGCGAGATTGCGGCGGCGCAGGGCCGATGGATCAAGATGGCAAGCGCGTACCCGGTGGGTCCATCTTGCTCCAACATCCGGGGCATCAACGGGACCGACTGGATTAGGATCGACCGTGCCTTGTACGACACCTGCATCGACGCCACGGACTACAGGCCACGCAGCGGCTCGGGATCGCCTTGACCCACCGGGTTCGAATGGCGCCCTTCCAGGCGTCTGGCACCTTGCGGCAGGCGACGGCTCCGGACGGAACGGCGATGGCGTTCCATGCCTCGACGATTCCGGCAATCGGGACCAGGTTGACGGGAGCGGCTTCGTGGTCGTCGCAGACGGCATGCGTGGTCGCTTCGAGGTCGCCCGTCCCGGGCTGCGCCGGAATCTCGGAGTGCTTCTTCCGCTCGTCGACCGACAGGTACTGATGATCGCGGAACCTCGGGATCACGATGTAGGCGCCCTCGCCCACGCGATAGCGCACGATGAACCCGGCGTCACGGAGCGGGGTCAGGCCCGCATCGGAGTAGGGGAATCAACCTCTCTCCGGTGCGGGCTATTTTCGTTTTCTCAGGCGGTGTCAACGGGCGTCCCTGTGGCTTCGACGTGCTCCACACGGGCACTCTGGAGCGGCGTGATTGGCTCGATCCGCGGAATCGGGTCCCAACGCACGTGCTGGACGCTGTCTGGCCGAGAGTCCCGCAGGTCGTGCAGGGACACCTGCCCGAGCCGCGGGCTGACCAGCACGTCGTCCTCTCCCAGTAGGGCCGCGAAGACCTCATCCCGTCGGTCGAGTGCGACCGGATGGCCGCTTCGACACAACGCCAACGCCATCCGTACGGCGCTGGCGTACAGCCCTTCCGAATAGACACCCAACGACAGCCTCCAACCACCCTCTGGTGGAACCGGAGCGTGCGTCCACAAATGGATGCCCAGGGGATACCCGAACACGATCTCCCAAGGGTGTGCACCCCTCCACGTGTCGGACTGATGCCACGCGGCGAAGGCATCAGGATCATTTGGTGGCAAGCTCATCATCCCGCCGTGCCGCTGATCCGCCCACCGCCGGTGCTTCAGCTCTGGAACGAGCATCCTTGACTCCAGGAAGGCTGCGTCGTAGGCGATCGCCGCGATTTCCAAGTACTTGCGCACGGTCATGGTTGGTAGCGACTCTGATGTGCCTGCGTCCTCCAGAGCCCGTCGGGCCTCACGCAGGATGCGCCGGGGTACGGGAGCGAAGCCCTTCGGCCAGGTTAGCCCACGGCGGATCGAGCCCTGACGGCAGTCCAATGGTACTTGGCGTTCGATGCGGCGGTTGTAGGCGTCAGGGTTCTCCACCGCCGAGCGCAATTGCGCCAGCAGTCTCGGCAAGGCGCGCTTCCAGGCCCAGGCCGCCTCCCCACCGACACGTTCGTCGGGCGCTGGCTCGCCATCCGCGATGTTCCAGGCGATCGCGTGATCTCGGTTGTCGGTGCAAATCGTGCCGTACAACACGCCACGGTAAAGCGTGAAGGTCGTTGGCCACCACTTGCGCCCACGCTCGACGACCCAAGGACCGTGCCACGCGACGTCGTACTCGCCGTGAACCGGTTCCGTGCGTCGCAGCAGTTCGTAGAACGCCGTCAGCGGTGCCGGATCAACCACGGTCGCACCGTCCACTCATGATTGCCATCTCGCCCAGGAACCCAACGCCATGGTGCGTGAATCTGCGCGAACCAGCAACTGACGTAGGGCATCCGGGGGTGTGCGCGATGGCGTTACGCCTCGTCGTCATCGCTTCCTTTGTCCGCGAAACTGTGGCACGACCCGCGGTTGGTCGCCTTAATTTCCACGACCAACCCCGGGTTGAAATCAACGTTCTCGCAATGGTACCCGGCCGGGTTGCAGACAACCCGCGTTGCGCCCAGCCGGTAGTAGCAGCTCGCGTGGGTGTGGCCGTGGATCCACAGGGTCGGCTGGGCTCGGGCGATCACGTCCTCGACGTCGCACAGGAAAAACCGGTTCAACGGCGAGCCGGCGTACCGCGGGTCGAGGCTGCCACGGGCGGGCAGGTGGTGCGTGACGACCACGTCCAGCGATGCGGCTCGTTCCTTCAGGAACCGGATCGCACGGGCGTTGTCCTCGTAGGCCCAGCGGCGGAAGCCCCGGATCGCCGAGAAGTCGTTCAGCATGTGGGCGTGCAACTCGTTCTGCGGGTCGTCGCGGAACCACAGCGTCGTGCCGCCAAACCGCGCGCCGTCGATGGCGACCTCGGTCTCGCGCAGCCAGTGGAATCCCGGCAGGTCGGACTCTATCGCGCCCAGGACACGGTGGACCTCGTCGCGACTTGACCCGTAGTACTCGTGGTTCCCGGCCACGTAGACGACGTGCGCGAACCGAGCGCACAGGGACTTGACGACGCCGTACAGCATCCCGACCGAGCACAGGTCCCCCGCGACCACGAGCACGTCCGCGGCCCGCGGGTCGAGTGTCATAAGAAACTCGCGCCCCCCGTCCTCGTGGAATTCGACGTGTAGGTCGCTGACAACAAGGAGCTTCATCGTTAGCGTTCCACCTGTGCGCGATCGGGCACACGCATCCTGATTTCCTTCGACTTGCCGACTCTCAAATCAAGAACGATTCTAGAACAGAACGCACGCGGCGTGGCAATCCGCGTGGCATCTACAGGGTCTCGAAGTCACGCGCTGGCTTGCGGGTGCAACTTGCAGCGAAGGTGGACGTGTGATCCCGCGTGCCAACATCACGGCGTGGCGTACCGTCGCGCCATGGCCTTTTAACGAGCAGGTCGAGCAGGACCTGGTGGTCCCTGGAGGACCTCCGCTTGCTCATCCCAGCCGGTGTTGATTACAACCCCGTAAGAGTCGGGCAAGTCGTGAAGGACTCACTGATCGCGAAGCTGCCGGGCGAGCCGTGGAAGGGGATCGAGTCCAGGTGACGTCGCCAGCACCTTCGGATGATGTGCTTTTTACGAGTCGGTCCGGAATGTAGGTTTTTGCGCTTTTTCTGGCGGTGTCAACGAAATCACAACTACCCTCCCCTGTTGGAACGAACCCATGGCACCGCCCCTACCCTCACGCTCGTGATTCGACTAGAATGCGCCCCGGAGGATCAAATCAAAGCATCGTGTCCGCGCCAAATGCGGACGCAAGTTCGACGGCAATGTTACGCGTTGCCCGGGTGAGGACTTGGTGATCTTGGGTTTCATGTTCCACCAGCGCGTGATTTGGACAACCGCAATATTCATCCTGGCGTCGGCTTGCGTCTTGAACACGGCCTGCGACAAGGATCTTGTTTCGGGGCGGCATTTCGAGTGCACGGAGAATGCCGGTTGCCTTGACGGCTGGCGCTGCGAGCCGTGCGTCAAGGGATATGGCCCGGTTGGTGTCTGCGTGAAGATCGGGGACTTCGCGCCCGCAGGCTGCACTACCGACCTTGACGCCATGCAGTACGACGGACACGACTGGGATGCCAGGGACTTTGGCGACGTGCCGGACTCGAAACTCGACCCTGGTATCGATGTTCGCCATGACCAAGGCACCGATCCGGACTCGTTTATGGACATCGACTTGATGCTACCTACGGATGCTAACATGGACTCCGTTTCTGCCGACGATGGCATATCGCCGATGGATTCAGGTCCGGACATCTGCGTTCCCCAATGCGACGGGAAGAATTGCGGGAACGACCTTTGTGGCGGCAAATGCGGGACTTGCTTGGACGGAAAGCAGTGCGTCGCCGGGACGTGTTCGTGCGTGGCCGAAGCAACGAAGGGATGCTGCGGGGATGCGGTTTGCTGGTTCGACAGTTGCGGCACACAGGGCTCTGTCGTCGCGCAGTGCACGTTCGGCTGTGTCTGCGAGCAGGATCTCCCCTGCTTCAACCCACGTTGCACCGATTGCGTCGCTCAGTGCGATGGAAGATTCTGTGGTGAGGACGGGTGCGGCGGCAGTTGCGGCACCTGCGAAATCGGGACATCCTGCGACGTGTCGGTCTGCCGGGGCTCGACTGACGAATCGTGCGTGGGCCCCGCAGATTGCCTAAGTCAAAAGTGCACCGAGAATCGATGCCAGCCTCGAACCCAATGCGGCTTCAACAGCGTCAACCTGTCCCACGTCGATTGCACTGACAATTTGCAGGCGTGCGTTTTCGACCCACAGAAGCCGGAGGATCGCCTTACCTGCCAGTCGGTGGAGGTCTACTACAACTACGTCATCGGGCATACCGACAAGCACGACGACTGCCTGGAGACGGCCAGTTGCACCGATTCCCTGGGGTACCTGCCCTGCTGCCGCAGCGGCGAATTCTGCGGAAGCATCCACGACGGATCGTCGAACTTCGGCGTGGCGTGCTGCGTTCCCGGCGAGATGCTGGACGGCCAGGGCGGGTCGTCCACGTACTGTTACCGCAGCGCGGCCAAGAGCTACTCGTGTCGGAACGACACGGACTGCCCGGCTGGCTGGCGGCTGAAGAGGTGCCTGGGAGCGACATCAAGCGCCCTAGGATCCTGCGCCGAGTGCACGGTTGATGGGGACTGCACAAGCGGTTCGCCGAGATGCACGTCCAATCACTGCGTCGCTTGCATCAGCAACGGCGACTGCAGTGGGACCACTCCCTACTGCAAAGGCAATTCCTGCGTGGAATGCCTTGGCAACACCAACTGCCCGGTTGCGAAGCCGACCTGCACCACCAGCGGCATCTGTTCCACCTGACCCAGGCCGCAACGCTGTCCTTCACGTCCTCGGCGCACTGGAAGTGAGAATTCGGGGATTAGGACCGTCCGCGTCGGCTGCGTGGCGAAACCGGACAGAAGGCGTTAGAATCGGCTTCGATGGATTGCATGGAGACAAGGCTGTGAGTCCCGCGAAGACACAGTTGAAGCGGCTGGCAGACCGCCTGACCGACGAGGACGCCGTCCTTCTCGTCAAGATAGGCAGGGACCTCGTGCGCCGCCAGAAGGCAGGCATCCCCATCGAGGAACTGACCCAAACTGAAGCCGCCGAGATTCGTCGTCGTCTTACGGATCCCGATGACAAGCCGATTCCGTTCGACCAGGCCTGCCGCGAGTTCGGGATTTGAATGACGTACCAAATCGAAATTCCGCGCGCCGCGGCAAAGGAGCTTGCCGGGGTTGCGCAGCCGAACCGTGACCACATCAAAGCCGCGATTTTCGCGCTGGCCGACGACCCACGTCCGAACGGATGCGCAAAGCTGGCTGGCTTCCAGTGCGCCTATCGGATCCGGGTCGGTAGCTACCGCGTGATCTACGAAATTAGGGACCAGGTTCTCGTGGTCACCGTGGTGAAGGTTGGCCATCGTCGTGACGTCTACCGCTGACCTAGGGCTTTCGGCCGGACGGGATGAAGTGGCCCCCTGAACGGGTCTTTTCGACGACGGACCCCTGCGAGCGTACCTCATTGACCGCGAGGTCCTGCGTTCGGAGCCTCACTTCTTCGTTCACGAAGGCCGGCCCTCATTTTGAGCTGCTGACGAATCGACTGGCGCATTCCATCTATTTCACGACAACAGCATCGACGGCCAGCCAGGATTTCTGCGTGAATTCCACCCGGAATTCCAGGTTGTGGCGAGCCAGGGAATAGAAGACTACGGGGAAGGTCTGGTAGGTTCGGGCGGCAAGGAACTCTTGCCGGGTGACGTCCTTTTGAGCCAATACGGTGTCGGTTGTGGCGTCGTAGACGTCAAGTCTAGCTACTACGGTATTGTCCAGGGCGATTGTGGGATCAACGGCCAGCAGGAAATCCGCCGTATGCCAGCCACCGGGGACGGTCGTTGTGCCTGGCCCTCGCACCAGATATTTGCCTGAGGCGTCGTTTCTTGCCGCGGCCCATCCGATCCCGTCAGCTTGTCCCAGTTCGTGCGTCAGGTCGGTTTCGGCCTCGTAACGCAGGACTGGACCGGTTTCGCAGGTGCCGCAGTCGTCGGGACACGTGTCGCACGTCTGGGTACCGCCGCAGGCGCTCATCGTGCAAAGGTCTATGCAGGGGCCGCAATCGTCAGGGCATGCTGCGCACTTTTCGCCGGGGTCGCACTTTCCGTTTCCGCACAACGGGCCAGCGCCTTCCAGATCGCGGGTCAGGTGACCCAGAATCTCCTCGGCCGACACTACGCGAACGTGCGGTTGCAACATGGATATCGTCCACGCTGCCGCGGAATAGGCTCCCTTGCCCATCGGTGAATCGAACCATTCGCTCCACGCATGAATGGCCACCAGCGAGTACGAACCGGCGTCGTGCCTGGGGTTGGCAGGAGCCTGGTTCAGAGCCTTGGCAAGGCCGGGCGGGGTGTCCACCTCCCGACCGGTGTGCCAGATCATGTACCGGTAGGCCATAGCCGCCTTGTTGTTGTGAAACCTGACGGCCCCCTTGTGGTCGTTGTATCCGCGGTAGTCCTTGTACAGCGCGCCGGCTATCTCGGGGCGATCCAGGTACTGGTCGACGCCCTCCATGCCGTTGGCATCGTCCATGATGGTTACCAAACGCTGATCAGCCTTGACCATGGCCGAAACCGTCTGATCCACGAACGCGCCCATGGACGGGTTATAGCAGGGGAACGAATAGGCGATGCCAGACGGAGGGGCGATGAACGTGTCCAGCGGCGACGCGTTTGCGTAGTACCAGGCCATGATGCTTGGCGTTGTTTCCGCTGCGCTTGGGGTCATTTCCCATGTCATGGGAAACGTTCCTCGCTTGGGGTCTGCAAACCAGTTCTCGGTGTTGAAGGTGTTTTGCAGGAAGTGCAGGTTGTCGCCGTCGCTGATGACGAAGGCCACATAGTGTGTCCCGTCCTCGACCGGCGGAACTGTGACCGGCGTTCCAGGCTGCTTCAGGACAGGCTCGCGAACCAGCGACAGGGTCGAAAGGTTCGAAGACCAGTCGCCACCGACCACGCCGCCTCCGCCCAGGGAAACCCGCCACACCAGGTCGTGTTCGTCGGGCCCCCATCCATAAACGATTGGTGCGCCGCCCGCATCGGCCACCACCGACGTCGTGAATTCGTCATTCTTGCCGTGGAAAACGAATGCGCTTCGGGCTGCCGCGAAATCCAGAAGATACCCGCTGAACTGGGCGTCGTTCGTGGGGGAAGCCAGAATGTCGGTCGCGAATATGGGTTTGTATTGCTGATGGCACCAGGCTGCATCGCGCCCGCGGGCATCCAGCAACATGGGCAGCCCCGCCGCCTTTGCGACTTCCTCCAGCGAGGAATCAACGGCGACCGCCTTCCACGGGCCGGCAAGCGATGCCGCAACTGTTTTCGATTCATCTGTCATGTCGTAGAGAACGTACCCGTCAACAGCCGAACGAAACGCGTCCAGAAGGGCCTGCACGCCGGCCGGGGCTGGATGGAAGATGATGCCGTGACGGTCTGCCAGGTCAGTGTTAAACCCCTCCCAGCCGCTGGCGTCGATCCACAGCCCAGGTCGATTCCGGGCAATGATGCCCTGCAGCGTCAGCACCAGCACCTTTTCGGCAGGAGACAATGACGCCCGCGACACGACCCACAAGCACGTCCCTTCCGGGTCGCACGGCGGCGAGTCGCACTTCTGCAGGGCTATGTGCCGATGAATGCATGTTCCGCATTCGCAGGTATCAATGGTGCACGGATCGCCGTCGTCGCACGTGTCGCATCCGACTTCCGGAAACTCGCAGGCCGTGATGTCCTGCCCAGCATCGGGAACGTCCGGATACAGCTGCCCGTGATCGGGGTTATTGCCCGAAGCCCCCGATGAACAGCCGAATGCCAACGTTCCAAGGCATGCACAAATAATCAACGTGCGCCTGGGCATGACCTGCTCCGTAGGTTTGCCGCAAAGCATACCACCCGTCTGCAAGCAGGTTGTAGATGGTATCGACTGGCAACTAGGCGACCAAAAGCGGATAATGCGCCCCGGCACGGACCCGACAGGTGCAGTTCGCATCCTTCGCGCCCCAGATTGCCCACGGGAGGTTCTTTGGATACGACCACTTTTGCCGGACTTGGCTGCGCCGAACCTTTTCTTGCCGCCCTGGAACTGCGCGGCTTTCACACGCCGACCGCGGTCCAGGCCGAATGTTTCGAGGCCGGGGTTCAGGGCCGGGACCTGCTGGTTCAAAGCAGGACGGGAAGCGGCAAGACTTTGGCCTTCGGCCTGCCTCTGATGCATCGCCTGTCCGACGAAAGGCATCCACAGGCAATCATCCTGACGCCAACCCGCGAACTGGCCCAGCAGGTCGCCGCCGAACTGCGCAGCGTTTCGGCCAGGCTGCCAATCGCCCTGCTGGTTGGTGGTACCAGTTATGAGCCTCAACTTTCCGCCTTGCGCAATGGTTCGCCAGTCATCGTGGGAACGCCTGGCCGTGTCCTGGACCACCTGGACCGCGGCACGCTGGACCTGGCGACGGTTACGATGGTGGTGCTGGACGAGTGCGACGAGATGCTGAACATGGGTTTCATCGAGGACGTCGAGAAAATCCTCGCACGTGCCCACGATGCCTTCCAGACATATCTTTTCTCGGCCACGCTTCCCGCCCCGATTGCCAGCCTGGCCCGGCGGTTCCTGAAGGATCCCCACAAGGTCCAGCTTGGCGAATCGGGCGGTGTCACGTCGCATGCGGACATTGCGCATACTCCCTGCCTGGTGGACGAACATCAGCACACACGAGCGCTGGTGAACTTCCTGTTGCTGGATGAACCTGCGTCGGCGCTGATCTTTTCCAAGCGGCGCCAGGAAGCCGAGGAGATTGCCGAGGCCCTTCGCGAAGCTGGGCTGGCGGCCGAATACCTTCACGGGGACCTCGTCCAGGGCGTCAGGACCCGCATCATGAACGCCTTCAAGGACGGCAAGCTGCGATACCTTGTGGCTACCGACGTGGCTGCGCGCGGCATCGACGTCGAGAACATGCCTCTGGTGGTCCACGTCGGAATCCCGATGTTGCTGGAAAACTACATTCACCGTTCCGGCAGAACCGGGCGCGCAGGGGCTAAGGGCACCAGCCTGGCCTTGGTAGGCTTCAAGGAGTCCCGGATCCTGACTGCCTGGGCCCGTCGTGGCGGGCTGGCGCTGGACTGGCGCCCCGTGCCAACACGTGACGAGATCCGCCAGGCACGCATGCGTCGCCTGGCTGCCCGCGTCGGCACACCCGAGGCGCCCCCGCGCATGATCGGTCTGGCCCGAAAGCTGCTGGCCGAGAGGGAGCCCGAGGCCATCGTGGCGATCCTGCTGTCCATGATCGAAAGCGAAGCCCACGATGGTTTTGACATCCCCGAACCACCACGTGGTGGCTATGGTGATGACCGTCGATTCTACGGGCCTCGATCCGAAGGAAAACCCGCGTGGAAGTCGCGATCCTATTCCGATCAAAAGCCCGCGCCGCGAGCCGATACCCGTGACGGTGGTCGCGGTAGGTTCAAGCGCGCAAACCCAAAGCCCGGCCGGTGATGCCCGTACAAATCGGCGTTCCGACAAGGCCCGCCGCCATTTTCCTTGTAATTGGCGACGAATCATCGTTTTATGAACAGGCAAACGTTCGAGGATGATTCGCGCGATGGCATTGAGGTCCGACCGGGTCACCGCTGGTTTTCAACGCGCACCTCACAGGGCTTTGCTGAAGGCAACAGGTGTTCGTGACGAGGACTTCGGCAAGCCTTTCATCGCAGTCGTGAATAGTCACGTCGACATCGTGCCAGGACACGTCCACCTGCAGGGTGTCGGGCGCATCGTCAAGGAAGCCATCCGCGCGGCCGGCGGTGTGCCCTTCGAATTCAACACGATTGCTGTTGATGACGGCATCGCCATGGGTCACGAGGGGATGAAGTACTCCCTTCCCTCGCGCGAACTGATTGCCGACTGCGTCGAGACCATGATCGCGGCCCATTGCCTTGACGGCATGGTGTGCATCCCTAATTGCGACAAGATCGTGCCCGGCATGATGATGGCGGCCATGCGCCTGGACGTCCCGGCCATATTCGTCAGCGGCGGTCCGATGGCTGCAGGCCGTACGCCAGATGGCCGTGTGATTGATCTGGCCACGGTTTTCGAAGGTGTTGGCGCCCGCAGCGCCGGCCGGATCACCGACGACGAATTGACCGTTCTTGAAAACCACGCCTGCCCTTCCTGCGGTTCGTGTTCGGGGCTGTTTACCGCCAACAGCATGAACTGCCTGGCCGAGGCCCTGGGGCTGGCGTTGCCGTTCAATGGCACCGCCCTCGCCCGCACCCCGCAGCGCGACGCTCTTTACGAGGCTGCCGGCCATCGGATCGTCGGTCTTGTGAAGGAAGGCCTGACTCCGCGTGCAATCGTGACCATCGACGCCATCGACAACGCCTTCGCGCTGGACATGGCCATGGGAGGCTCGACCAACACCGTTTTGCACACGCTGGCGATTGCCCGCGAAGGCGGGATCGATTATCCACTTCAGCGAATCAACCAGATTGCAGCCAGGGTGCCGCACATCTGCAAAGTCAGCCCTTCCGGCCCCTGGCACATGGAGGACGTGCACCGTGCGGGTGGCGTCCCCGCGATTCTGGCCGAAATTTCCAGGATTCCCGGGGCCTTGCACCTGGACCGCCCGACCGTCAGCGGCAGGACGCTGGGCGAATCTCTTAGTGGTATGGAAATTCTTGACCCCGACGTGATCAAGTCCATCGATTCGCCGCATTCGGCAACCGGCGGCCTTCGTGTACTGTTTGGCTGCCTGGCTCCCGACGGGGCCATCGTCAAGACGGCCGCCGTCGACAAGTCCCTGCGTCAGTTCACGGGTCCTGCACGCGTTTACGAAAGCCACGACGACGCAATGCGCGGCATTCTGGCAGGACAGGTCCAGGCGGGCGAGGTGGTCGTCATCCGATACGAGGGGCCGGCTGGCGGCCCGGGCATGCAGGAGATGCTGGGGCCGACCGGCGCCATCATGGGCATGGGCCTGGGTGATCGCGTCGCGCTGGTCACCGACGGTCGCTTTTCGGGCGCAACCCGCGGTGCGTGCATCGGTCATATCAGTCCCGAGGCAGCTGCCGGTGGGCCAATTGCCGCTGTGCGTGATGGCGATCAGATCCGGATCGACATCGAGTCGGGACGGCTGGACCTTGTAGTTGACGCCGACGAATTGGGCCGACGTCTGGCTGCGATTCAGCCGCGCCAGACGCCGACGAACAGCAGGTGGCTAAAAAGATACGCAGCTTCGGTCACTTCTGCATCGACCGGGGCCGTTCTGCGGGACGAAGAACAGGTTCGTGGTTCCTGAGGTTGGTACCTTTGGTATCGGAGGTGTGCGTGGAGCGCAAGGGCGCGGATATTTTGTGGGATACGCTGGTCCATGCTGGCGTCGAAGTCGTGTTCGGATACCCCGGTGGAGCCATTCTTCCGGCCTACGACGCGCTGCTGGATTCCCCGATCCGCCACGTCCTGGCCAGGCACGAGCAGGGGGCCGCCCACATGGCAGACGGATATGCCAGGGCATCTGGCCGTCTGGGCGTGGCCATCGCGACTTCGGGGCCTGGCGCCACAAACCTGGTGACTGGCATTGCCAACGCAATGCTGGATTCCTCTCCAGTTCTGTTCATCACGGGCCAGGTTCCGTCGTGGATGCTTGGTCGCGATGCCTTCCAGGAAGTTGACATGACGGGCATTACTCTGCCCATCACCAAGCACAACTATCTCGTCTCGGAGGCGTCTGAACTGGGTCATGTCCTGGAGGAGGCGATCTACGTCGCATGTTCCGGTCGTCCCGGCCCGGTTCTGGTGGACATCACCAAGGACGCTATGCAGCAGTCCGCTAGCTTTGCGCCTGGGACCAAGCCGGTGCGCCTGCCAGGCTATCGACCTGATCTTCGGGCGTTGCCGGAGGAATTCGACCGCGCAGTTTCGATGATCGACGAAGCCAAGCGTCCGGTGGTTCTTGCTGGCCGGGGTGTCCTGCAGTCCGGAGCCTCCGACGACCTTCTTGCCTTCCTGGAAAAGACCCAGGTGCCGGCGGCGCTGACGTTGCTGGGGCTTGGATGCATTCCTGCATCCCACCCGCTGAACCTGGGCATGATGGGTATGCACGGCGAGGCCTGGGTCAATCTGGCCATCCAGGAGGCTGATCTTATCGTCGCCCTGGGCATGAGATTCGACGACCGCGTCACCGGCAACCTCGCCGCCTATGCCCGCGGTGCAAGAAAGATTCATGTCGAGATCGACCCCAGCGAGATCAACAAGAACGTTCAGATCGACGTTGGCATTGTCGGAGACATTCGCGAGACGTTGCAGCGCCTGATGTCCAGGGTCACAGCGAAGCGTCGTGATACGTGGCTGGCACGAATCGACGACATGAAGGGCGATTCGGCGGTTCGCGATATCCAGTCCTTGCCGGACAACGGGCGCCTGCTGGCGGCTCATGTCATCAGCGATTTGTGGAACGCCACCCAGGGCAAGGCGCTGGTAATCACGGACGTCGGTCAGCACCAGATGTGGGTTGCTCAGTATTACCACCAGGAAACGCCGCACAGGTTCATCACGTCGGGCGGCCTTGGGACCATGGGCTTCGGCGTCCCCGCTGCGATTGGCGCCAAGATTGCTCGCCCCGATGAAGAGGTCTGGGCGGTGGTTGGCGATGGCGGCTTCCAGATGACCGCGGCCGAATTGACGACTTGCACGCAGGAAGGCCTGAAGATCAACATCGCGTTGATCAACAACGGCTGCCTGGGCATGGTTCGCCAGTGGCAGGAGTTCTTCTACAGCAAGCGATACGCGGCCACGAAGTTGGTTAATCCCGACTTCGTGAAGCTGGCCGAAGCTCACGGTCTTGCGGCCTGGAGGGTTGAGCAGCGTGCCGATGTGCGGGCTGCAGTCGAACGCGCGCGGCTTGAACCAGGTTCCGTGCTGATCGACTTCCGGGTAGAACAGGAAGACAGTGTCTATCCAATGGTGCCGGCTGGTGCCGGGCTTGAAGACATGATCCGCCGGCCCAGCCCGATAGTGGAAACATCCCAGTCCGACTGGTAATAGCTGAACGCTAGAAGGGGAACCGCATGCTTACCGAGGTTACCGGACAGAAGGCTTTGGCGCGGCTGCAGGTGCTGGCCGTGTACGTCGAGGATCTTCCAGGCGTACTGACACGTGTTGCATCGTTGTTCCGCCGGCGCCTGTTCAACATTGCCTCGCTGACGGTTGGCCATACCGATCAGCCCGGCGTTTCCCGCATGACGATCGTGATGGAGGGTGACGACGCCGACGCGCTGCGCTGCGAAGCCAACCTGTATCGACTGGTGAACGTCCTGCGCGTCGAGAACGTGACCCACCTGCCTGCCGTCATAAGGGACCTGGCACTTGTGAAGGTTCGATGCCCGGTCAGCGCCCGCCGCGAGGTCCTAGAGGTCTGCGACGTTTTCAGGGCTCGCGTCGTCGATATGTCGCTGGACGCTGTAATCATTGAATCGACGGGTACCGAGGACAAGATCGAGGGGCTGCTGGACTTGCTGCGGCCCTTCGGAATAATCGAGATGGTCCGGACTGGATCTGTCGCAATTACCAGGGGAGTAGATGCGCTGTCGGTGGACCCGCAGTTCGTCCACGCGACTGTTCCCGAGGCCGTAGATTCATCAGATGGAGGACAAGGTGGGACGAACGTTCTATGACGTGGACGCAGACCTGGGGCTGATCGCTTCTTCCAAGGTAGGCATCGTTGGCTACGGGTCCCAGGGACACGCCCATGCGCTGAACCTGCGGGACAGCGGAGTGGACGTCCGGGTCGGTTTGCGCCCGGGCAGCGCCGGTATCGCCAGGGCCCAGGCCGAGGGACTTTTGACATCGTCAGTGGCGGAACTGGCCCAGTGGGCCGACGTGCTGATGGTCCTTGCTCCCGATACAGCGCAGCCGAGAATCTACAACGAATCAATTGCGCCGTATCTTCGCCCCGGCAAGACCTTGATGTTCGCCCACGGCTTCAACATCAGGTATGGCACCATCACCCCGCCCGACGGGGTTGACGTCAGCCTGGTGGCCCCGAAAAGCCCCGGCCATCGCGTTCGCGAGACGTACCAGTCCGGCGAAGGAACGCCAGCACTGGTCGCCGTCGAACGCGACGCCAGCGGCAAGGCATTGGCTAATGCGCTTTCGTACGCCAGGGGCATCGGATGCACCAGGGCGGGCGTGCTTGAAACCACGTTCTCCGAGGAGACAGAAACGGATTTGTTCGGCGAACAGGCCGTCCTTTGCGGTGGCGTCAGCGCCATGGTGAAGGCCGCGTTCGAGACGCTGGTAGATGCCGGCTATCAGCCGGAACTGGCGTACTTCGAGTGCATGCACGAACTGAAGCTGATCGTTGATCTTATGTACCGCGGCGGCTTGAATTACATGCGCTACTCAGTCAGCGACACAGCTGAGTACGGGGACTATACAGCAGGCCCCCGCCTGGTTGATGACCGCGTTCGCGCAACGATGAAGGATCTGCTGCGCGCCATTCAGGACGGGTCTTTTGCAAAGGCGTGGGTCGCCGAATGCGAGGCCGGTCAGCCCTGGTTCGACCAGGAACGCGCCAAGCAGCGACACCACCAGATCGAGCAGGTGGGGGCAAAGCTGCGCCGCGGCATGTCCTTCCTTGACCCGGTGGAAGTTCTCGAGGATGCTCCTGGAGGCGGACGATAGTAAACCCTCCCGGGCAGGCATGTCCGGGCGTCGCCGAAATGGCACGTCAAACGCGAGGATTGCGATGAAGCGCAACTATTTCTGCCCGCAATGCAATGTGACGCTGAATCCCTCGACCAAGTTGATTCTTCGGGTGACCAAGGGAACCCAGAACGGGCTGGTCCTGTTCAGTCCGCAGCCCGGCAATTACAACGCGATCTGGTCGCCCGAGCTGCGCCTGTCGCAGGGCGAGCGCGTGTCACTCTTTTGTCCGGTCTGCCAGGCCGACCTGCGTTTCGAGACCGACGATCGTTTTGCCCGGATCGGTTTCAATACCGCCTCGGGTATGACGGGCCAGGTACTCTTTTCCAGGACCCTGGGCGAGCACGCAACATACTTCGTGACCAAGGAAACGATTCGCTCTTACGGCGAGGCCGCTTCACAATCAATCAGCCTGAACTTTTTCGGTGAGCGCCGCGACCTGGGCTGATTTCAGCTACGTTGGGGTGTAGTCGTACGCGTTAAGGTTTTGATAACGCGCTGCCGATGTATATAATCAAGTAAATTGCTGCAGACAATCCAGCAAATTGCTGTCGCAATGTGTCGCGAGCTTTCCCCCTGGATCCGGGGGATGTAGGCGGTTGACGGTGCGAACGTCCCGCATCATGGCAGCTCGGTTGCGTCTTATGCAGTTGGCGACCACTCACTCGCTTGCCGACTTGCTGCGTGAATCGCTGGACGAAGCCGAGGCCCTGTCGGGCAGCCGGATCGGATTCTTTCACTTCGTGGAAACGGACCAGGTCACCCTTTCGCTGCAGGCATGGTCCAGTAACACTATCAAGAATATGTGCAAGGCTCTGGGTGCAGGGTTCCATTACCCAGTGGAACAGGCCGGCGTATGGGCGGATTGCCTGCGTGAACGCAAGCCGATCGTTCACAACAATTACGCCTCGCTTTCTCATCGCAAGGGTCTGCCATCTGGCCACGCACCGGTTGTTCGTGAGTTGGTCGTTCCCGTGATTCGTAACGATCTGTTGGTTGCGCTGCTGGGCGTTGGCAACAAGCCGACTGACTACGATAACAGTGACGTCATGGCTTTGTTGTCCCTGGCCGATTTTGCATGGGACATCGCTGATGGAAGGCGGCATCAGGATGCACTGCAAAAGGGCATGGATGATCTGCGGGAGGCACACGAAATATCCCGTATGTGCAGGTGGGTACTGGATCTACTCACCAATCGCTTTAAGTGGATGGACTTGGCTTTCGCAATGCCCGAGGTCGATCCGGCCAGTTTTGCATCCACCTACGAAGCATTCCTTGAGTTGGTGTATCCCGACGACCGCTCGGTGTTCGATCAGACGTATCGCGAGTCTGTCAACGACAGAAAGCCTTTTGAGATCGAACATCGGATGGTGATGCCTGACGGAGGCATTAGATGGTTCAACAACATCGGCCGTACCGAGTACGACGACACTGGCCTTGCGATCCGTTCGGTCGGCACCCTACAGGACATCACCGAACGCAAGATGACCCAAGAACTCCTGCCGGTCCAAGCCGAGATTCTTTCACTACTTAATCAATCTGCTCCTGTGGCGAAAATTGCCGCCGACATCGTGACGGCGCTGCAGCGTGCGACAAGTTTTTGCGCGGTTGGGCTGCGATTGAAAGAGGGAGATGACTTTCCATTCGTCGCCTCGGTTGGCTATTCCAACGAGTTCCTGCAGAAGGAAAACGTTCTGACGATTCGGCTCCCTACCGGGGGACTCTGCAGAAACCAAGACGGCAGCGTAAGCCTGGAATGCACGTGCGGGCTTTTGCTGGAGTCAAAAAGGATCGATCCTAGCAATCCGTTGTTCTCGCCTGGTGGCAGCGCCTGGACCAACGATGCGTCGTTGATTAGTGACGTGCCGGCCGACCAGGATCCCAGGCTGCATCCGCGGAACCGGTGCATCCACGTCGGTTTCATGTCTCTGGCGTTGATCCCGATTCGCTCCGGCGGCGAGACATTCGGGCTGCTGCATCTTGCCGACCGTACCCGCGGGCGTTTCACCCCGGAATCAATCATCTTTTTCGAGGGTGTCGGCGCCAGTATAGGACTGGCGCTCTGTCGCAAGGCCGTCGAGCTGCAGAACATGTTGAAGACCTCAGCTATCGAGCAGATATCCCATGTCATTTCCCATGATCTCCGGTCCCCCCTGATCACGATTGGGACCTTCCTGGGCCACCTGGAACAGGATCTGGGACAGGTCGAATCGACGAGAGTCAAGGAGGATTTGATATTTATAGATGCAGCGGTCGACAAGATGACGCGACTTCTGGATGGTCTGCAGAAGGCTGTCAGGCTTGGCAGAATTGTTGGCGACCCTGTGAAGATCAACGTTGTCGTTCTGGTTCAGCGAGCCCTTGGCGCCATAGCTGGTGAGATCTTGACCCGGGGCGTAGCCATAAATTTGCACGATCTGGATATCACCCTTTATGGGGACTGCGTACTGTTGGAAGAGGTGTGGCAAAACCTGATCGAGAATTCTGTGAAATACATGGGAGATCAGCCATCGCCCTACGTTGAACTGGGCACCAGAATGCAGGGATCCGACATCGTCTTCTTTGTGCGGGACAATGGTATTGGCATAGAACCGCGCTTTCATGACAAGGTGTTTCTGATGTTCGCGAAACAGAACGCAGCTAGCGCCGGCATTGGCATGGGCCTGCCACTCGTCAAGAACGTGGTCGAACTCTACGAGGGCCGCATCTGGTTGGAATCAGATGGCGCTGGCAAGGGGTCCACTTTCTACTTCACGCTTCCGAAGGCGCAGGAGATCCGAAAGGCGCGGCCGGCTCTATCTTGAAATACATGCTCGCGATGCCTGGCAGCAGGCTTTCTTCCCGAATATCTACGTGATACCGGCAGTCGGATCGTCGCGCACTAGCCGATATGCTTCCCGGAAGGGAATGCCCGTATCCCTGACCAGCCGATTTGCCCGCGCCGCCATATCCATCGACGGGTCCATTGCCGCAGCCAGTCGATCCGTGTCGAATTCTACAAGTGGCAGAACGCGGGCCATGACCCGGGCCGTCTGCAGGACGCCATCCAGCCCCCGGAACAATGGCCGCTTGATCAACTGAAGATCCCGGTGATAGCCGGATGTCATCTTCGCGGTAATCAACATGACTTCCTGAAGGGCGGCAAAGGCTTCGGCTGTACGTCCGCGGGCGATTTCAAAAACATCCGGATTGCGCTTCTGGGGCAGCATGGACGAGCCTGTTGTAATGGATGCCGGAAGGTGGACAAAACCGAACTCGGCGCTTGCGAAAAGACAGATATCGGCGGCCAGTCGACCAAGATCCTGGGCAAGCATCGCGGCCTCGAACAGGGCTGTCGCCTCGGCTTTTCCGCGCGACAACTGGACCGCGGTAACAGGCTGGTGAGTGCGCTGGAAACCCAGGCCCCGCGTCGTGTGTTCACGGTCCAGCGACAGCACTGGAACCCCGTAGCCCGCGGCCGACCCAAGAGGATTCCGATCGGCCCGCCGCTTTGCCAGCACCAGCCCATCGCCATCGTCCCTGATTTCAGCCGAGAACGCGCCTGCCCACAAGCCGACGGTCGAAGGCATGGCCCGCTGCAGGTGCGTGTAACCTGGCATGACCGTCGACACATTGGCTGCAGATATCGCATCAAGAACTTCGGAAACAAGAATCGCGGCGGCGGCCAACTCGTCAAGGCGGTCCTTCAACCAGGGACGTAACGCCGCCAGCACCTGGTCGTTTCGCGAACGCCCAAGGTGCACCGCCCTTCCCGCATCGCCCGTCAGCGCAACAAGACGATTCTCGATTGCAGTGTGCCCATCTTCCTCGTCTGGTTCAATTCGCCACTCGCCACTCTTATGCGAAGCCAGTAGCTCGCCGATGGCCGCCTGCAGGGCATCATGATCCGCCAACGACAGGAATCCGGAATCGTGCAGCATCGCGGCATGGGCCGCGGTGGCGCGAAGGTCATATGGAATCAGCCTTTCGTCCAGGGACGGATCATCCCCGGCCGTGAAAGTCAGTACATCTTCGTCCAGCGATTCCCCCCGGTCCCACAATCGCTTCATGGCGCCCTCCCCTGCCGGCACATTCCCGTAGACCAGCCGAAAGCCAGTTCCTGGTAGAACCTGGCGCCATCCAGGATCTCGGATTCAAGGACGAATTCGTCCGGGGTGTGCGATCGTTCGGTCCTGCCTGGCCCCACCTTGATTGATGGAATTCCGTGAAAATGAACCCAGTCCGATACCCCGCGCGAGCCGAATGCGGTGCTGCCGGCACGGGCAGCAAGTGCCGCCTTGACCAGCGGATGTTCACGATCAATTCCGCACGGCTCAAGATGGGCGCCCAAAACGTTCAGTTCCCCCTTCACACAGGAACGCAGCCGTTCAATCAGTTGGGCGTGGTCCCCACCCGGGTTGGTGCGAACATCCAGCGAACAGGATGCATGATCTGGAATCACGTTCCGGGCAGTGCCTCCGCGAACAACCGTAGGTTCCATGGTCACTGGCCCCAGGTCCGGATGTTCGGGGCCAAGATTGACGCCATCCATCGCGCAAAGGTCGCGGGCCATCAGGCGCACCGCGTTCGTGGCGCCAAGCGCCTGTCCGTGTGCCGCATGACAGGCCGTTCCCAGTTCGACAAGTTCCAGCAACAGGTGGCCCTTCTGGGCTATGGCAACGTCAAGGTTCGTCGGTTCCCCTATCACGGCGGCATCTGGCGCAAACCCATCACGACGCATCTTGGGCACCAATATCTCGGCGCCAGCGCCGCCCGTCTCCTCGGCTGCCACCAGGGCCAGTACGAGGCGGCCATCGGTCACCCAGCCGGCATCATGCAGGCGCACAAAGGCGGCCGTCATTGCTGCCACCGAAGCCTTGGCGTCGTTGCTGCCAAGCCCATGAACGCGACCGTCCCTTACAGTCGGACTCCAGGGCGGCAGGGTCCAACCGCTGGTGGGCGGAACCGTGTCGATGTGGCTGTTCATGCACAATAGGGGACCTGTTTCGCCCAGCACGGCCCACAGGTTGTCGTGAAACCGGCGCACCTCGATGCCACACGACGCAAGAAAATCCTGGATCATGTCCGCGATCACGGTCTCCGATCCGGAAACCGATGGTGTTGCCACGAGATCGCGGTGGAAGCCCAGTATCTCCGAATCGGTCATCGATTGACGCTCCCGATCGGATGTCCCTGTTCGGAGGATCGCAACTCGGAGGCATCCCGAACGATGAGCGTACCGGCGCCCTCGTTGGTGAAAACCTCGCGCAACAGCCCAGATCGGGCCTTCCAGCCGACCATATGAACCCGCCCCACACCGTTGATTACCGCATCCTTGGCGGCAGCAATCTTGGGCAACATCCCGCCTGCGATGCAACCGCGCGCCGCCATCGAATCCAGGCCTGCAATATCGACATAGGACACCAGCGTCGAGGGGTCTGACGCATTCTCCAGAAGTCCGGGGGTGTCGGTCAGGAAGAACAACTTCTCGGCGCCCATGCGGCGTGCCAGCATCGAGGCCACGGTATCGGCATTCACGTTCAGCACCTGGCCCGCGTCATCGGCACACATCGGACTGACTATCGGCACAATCTCGGCCTCAAGAAGCCTGAACAGCAGAGACGGCTCGACGGAAACGATATCGCCAACGCGGCCATAGTCGACCATCGTCGCAACGCCATCAACATCCACCGATTTCGGCGGGCGTCGCCGCACCCGAATCATGCCGGCGTCGACTCCGGACAGGCCGGACGCAGGGACATCAGCCGCCCTGAACGCCGCCAGAAAGGCCGTGTTCACGGTACCGTTCATGGTCATCACGGCCACATCAAGCGCCTCGTCCGATGTCACTCGGCGCCCTTCGATGAACGGCGTCTCGATTGACAGGCGCTTTGCAAGCAGTGTCGTCTGCGGCCCGCCGCCGTGAACGACAACGACCCTGATCCCAAGCTCTCTCAACACCCCGATCTGTTCCGCGATCTCACGCAGGGCGTCCGTTTCCGCACACAGAGCGCCCCCCGCCTTCACGACGAATATTCGCCCGCGATAGAGGCGCAGATAAGGCAGCGCCTTTCGCAGGCCAATCATTCCGGCTTCGGGGTCGTAGGGTCCTGTCATGTCTTGTTGCCTCCTAGCATCTCGATAATCAACGCCTTCTGAGCATGCATGCGATTGCCCGCCTGCCGAATCACGACGCTGCGGGGCCCATCCAGAACCTCGTCGGCGACCTTGATATTCCTTCGAACCGGCAGGCAGTGCAGGAATCTGGCGTCAGGCAGCGAAGGCTTGAACCAGGATTCCCGGACGCACCACTCGTTGCGCAACGGGGCGCGCAACGCAGCCTCCTCGGCAGGCTGTCCATAGAAGGCCGACGACGACCACGATTTCGCGTAAAGAGCATGAGCACCGCTCATGGCCAATTCCCGATCGCAGGTCTCCACGATCGAGCCGCCAGAACGGGTCGCGATGGCTTTCGCCCGGTCCATGACAGCAGCCGGAAGCGCAAAACCGTCGGGACGCAGGACGGTGACATCCATCCCGCGACGGGCCGCCATTTCCAGCGCCGAGGAGGGCACGGCATAAGGCAGCGCCTTGGGATGCCATGCCCATGACAACACGAAACGCCCACCTTTTCGCGGAATCGCAAGATCGTCGAGAGTCTTCCAGTCAGCCAGTGCCTGGCATGGATGGGCACGGGCGGATTCAAGGTTCACGAACGGCTTGGGACAAAGCCTGGCCATGGTGTGAATCAAGGCGTCCTCAAGATCGTGGTCAAGATTCCTTCCCTCGGCAAAGCAGCGAACGCCCAGAAGATCGGCGTACTGGGCCAGCACCGGAATCGCCTCGCTGACATGTTCGGCCGCCTCACCATCCATCACAGCACCAGAACGAGTCTCCATCTTCCACGAGCCTGAACCAGGAGTGACCACGAACGTCTGCCCCCCTTGCTGCGTGACCGCGGCCTGCATCGAGGCAAGGGTGCGCACCGAGGGATTCATGAACAGAAGACCGACCGTCCGTCCGCGCAGTGCATCCCCAACTGGGCGGGCTTCAAGTTCCCTGGCCAATCGCAGCACTGTATCCAGACGTTCGTCGGACAGGTCGGCCAGGTCCAGAAAGTCCTTCATGCCGGAATCTCCGTCAATACGTGAATCAAACGGTCTACGTGTATGTCCCGCAACACCAATGGGGGCAGCAGCCTGACGATGTTGGAATCAGCGCTTCCGCCTGCAAGAATGCCGCGTGATCGCAGATCCCGGAGGACATCAACTGCGGGCCGTGAAGTGCGAAGCCCTATCAGAAACCCGGCACCCTGAACTGCCGTCACCGGACCGACAATGCACTCGCTGTATATTCTGGTCGACAGGCGCCGGACGTTCTCCAACAACCCTTCGTCCGTTATGGCGCCGATAACGGCCTCCACCAGGGCACAAGCCATCGGACCTCCGCCGAATGTCGATCCAAGATCACCCTTGTGGATGCCTCTGGCTACCGACTGAGGGACCAGTACCGCCCCGGCTGGAAAGCCGCCGGCAAGCCCCTTCGCTGTGGTCAGAATGTCCGGCGTCACGTCCATCGCCTGCACCGCAAACGGCGAACCAGTGCGCCCCATCCCGCACTGCACCTCGTCGAAGATCAGGAACGAACCGTGGTGACGTGTGGATTGCCTGGCCGTCGAAAGGAACTCGGGAGACATGGCTCGGGCACCGGCGACACCCTGGACCGGTTCCAGGATGACCGCCGCTACATCGTCGTCGATTGCTTTTGAAAGGGCGTCCACGTCGTCGAACGGAACGAACCGAACGGCAAACGGGAGGCTGGGAAACCCGTTCCATGCAGTAGAACCCCAGGTGACGGCAGCGGCCGCTGCTGTCCTGCCATGGAACGCGCCTTCGACGGCGACTATGGTGTTCCTTCCCGTAGCCTTCAGAGCAATCCGGAGAGCGTTCTCGTTCGCCTCGGCCCCCGAGTTCACGAAGAACACCCTGTCGAACCCCGGCCCGGCAAAGTCGCATAGGGCGCGTGCAGCCCTGTCTCGGACAGCCAGGGGAACGAGGTTGCTTTGGAAGAACAGTTCCCGGGCCTGGCGCTGGAGTGCCTCCAGCAAACGCGGATGGCCGTATCCAAGCAGCGCAACGGCATGCCCGCCGTAGAAGTCCAGCATCTCTCGACCGTCGACGCCTCGCAGCATCACCCCGGCGCCCGATGCAGGCTGAAAATCGATCATGGAAAAGACGTCCAGTAGAGCGCCATCCCCCGACTCGACCTGAAGTTTGCCAGCCATCAATACCATCCCAGTCCGGGAGCAATCAGGCCCCGGTCATCGCTGTACCCCATCAGCCTGTTCAGCCACTGAATCCCACCACCGGCAGCTCCCTTCACCAGGTTGTCGATCACGGATGTTACAACCAGGGTGCTGCCACGCGCAGCGACTCCAAGGCACGCCCGGTTCGTCCCGATCACATCACGTAGACGCGGCGGCATCGTAGTGGCCCTGACGAAGGGGCCTGTTTCGTAGAAGCAGTTTACGGCCTCGACGAGTTCGTCCGCAGGATGCTCGTCAACCAGGGTCATTCTTACGGTCGCGTGGATGCCGCGAACAAAAGGACCGGAATGCGGAACAAAATCGACGTCGGGGGCAATGCCTCCATTCGCCGCGGCAAGCAGGCGACGCATCTCGGGCTCGTGCCTGTGAACCAGTGGCGAGTAGGCGCGCATATCGGAATGTCGATCGGGGTGATGCGTGCCGGCAGACGGCGTCCTTCCGCTGCCGGAACTGCCAGTCACCGCGCATGCGAAGACGGTCGGTTCGACCAGCCCCATCGCCAGAAACGGGTAGGCGGCAAGCGAAACTGCCGTGGTAAAGCACCCTGGCTGTGCCGCATGGCGGTTCAGCACCCCGACTACGTGTTCCGGAACACCGCACGTAAACTGGGCAAGACGTCCCGGTGCCCCGTGGGGTTGGCCATAGACGCGCTCGAACGAGGCAGCGTCCGGATACCTGAAGTCCGCCGACAGGTCAACAGCCCGCGCATCAGCGCCGACTGCCTCGGCCGCCGATAAAACCCGATCCAGCATTGCAGCCGTGGCTCCATGAGGGGTAGCGGCAAGAATGCCGATGATCTGGTCCTTCTTCAGTCCGTCGATCGCGGCATCAAGCGTGACGAACGACCATGAATCGGCCTCGGTTCCCGCCAATTGCGGAAAGGCCGCGGCAACAGATCCACCATCGGCGGATGTTGACACGACGGCCGCCACGCGAAGTGACGGATGCGTAACAAGCAGACGAAGGATCTCCCCGGACACATAGCCTGTCCCGCCAAGGACAATCACGGGACGGCGATCTGATGTCGTCACAAGCCGCCTCCCAGATTCGCCATGCCTGGATGCCTTATGGCCAGCGCAGCCAGCACCCGGTCGGCCAGCCCCTGCCCGTCCGATCGAGCGTTGCGCCCTGGCACACCGGTCTGTCGTTCAACCAGGACCGTCCCTGCATCATTGTCGGTCGCTGGTCCGGTAACCACGTCAGTCCCAAGCCCATGTCGTTCCTTCAGAAGATGGACTCCTCCCCAGGCAGCGACCGGATCGCTGGCAGCAAGAACCACAGCCGAAAATGATTCCCTCAGCACGGCGTCGTTCAGAATGGCATCCACGCCGTACAACCCCAGCAGGCCGTCTCCCAACTCAAGCACTATGACGTCAGGCCCGCTGCTGGCCAGTTCTGTCAGCAAGGTCCTGGCCGAGCGCGGCGCCACGTCGGCGGTCGTGGTCACGATACCCAGATCCGTGAACAAAAGCGTACGCCTTGCGCCGGCATCCTCCATGGCCAGGATGTCGCGCCGCAGCGAGACCCCGGTCGCCTTTGCTGCACCGACGACAAGGCCGCGGTGCGCGAAAGACGATACCAGCGCACATGCTGCTGCAGTCTTCCCTGCGTTCATGCTGCTGCCGACAACTGCCACGATTGGGATGCCCTTGACCTCAAGCCTGTCGGACAAAGGAATGGCCCCTTGCCTGATGTGCGCCGGAATCCCGATACGCTCGGCAAGATAGGGGAATGCCAGCACCTGCCCCAGCACCTCGCAGCCAAATGGCTCGCCGAAGTCCGGATTGACGCTGTCGCAAACCCCCAGGACCCCCCCCAGGTTCAGCAGGTCAAGCCGTTCCCCGACCTGCACCGAAGCTGGCACGTGTCCCGAATATCCGAAGAGGGCCTTTCGATGGCCCAACGCGACGGCAATTATGTCGCCACGCTTCACCTTGGAGAAACGCCCCGAGGGCAGTTCAAGCTGGTTGTAGACCCCTTTTGAACTGAGTACCCGAACCGCAAGGACACCGCCTTCGACGGCCGGAATGTCGTCGGTCAGACGAACCTCGCGCGACAGCCGGCAGTTCATTGTCACCGAACCGATCTTGTCCAGGAACACAGTCTTCACCGGGCCTCCTTGTCGGCACGAACGTGCAGCATCGAAGGTATCGCCAGCATTCGCGAAAACCCGCGAGCGTCGGCGGCAGTCCACTCGCCGGCGGCCTCTCCGTAGACACCCTTGGACGCAGCCTTCATCGAATACGGCGAAGAGACTCCCTCGACGAACAGGCTGCCCCGCCTGAAGCTGACGCGAACGTCACCAGTTACACGCTCCTGCGATCGGATGAAAAGCGCCTCGATGTCGCGACAAGCCGGTTCCAAAGCCAGAGCCTCGTGCACCATGTCGCCGTAGACCGCCGACACCTGGTCCTTCACCCTTTGCTGCCGGCCAGTCAGGACAAGCTTCTCAAGTTCGCGATGGGCAGTTATCAGCACGGTTGCGGCCGGTGCTTCAAAGGCAACTCGCCCCTTCAGCCCGAATATGGTGTCGCCAAGATGAATCCCGCGCCCGATACCGAACGGCGATGCCAGCGCGTCCAGTCGCTCGATCAACTCGACCGGCGTGCCAGAAACACCGTCGACTGCCATGGGAATTCCGCGACAGAACGAAATGACATGGACCTCGTCTGCCCGCGGCAGATCCATGGCGCCCTTTGAAAGAACCCAGGCGCTTTCGGGAAGCGGTTCGACGGTATCGTTCGTCTCGGCGCCCCCGATGGTGCATCCCCACAACCCTCGATTGACCGAGTATGATTTGCGCTCGGTTGAGACGGCGTGCCCACGTTCCTTGAGGTAGTTGGACTCGAACTCCCTGGTGAAGCCGTGGTCGCGCACCGGGGCCAGAATCTCGAGGCCCGGCGCAAGGACCCGCAGTGCCACCTCGAACCTGACCTGGTCGTTTCCGGCGGCGGTCGATCCGTGAGCCACGGCCCAGGCCCCGGCCTGGGAGGCAATCATTGCCACTTTCCGAGCCTGCAGCGTGCGCTCGGCGCCAACGCACAACGGGTACAGATGCCCGCGCAAAACGTTGCCCATTACAAGAAATGACAACGTTTCATTGAAGAAGTCGTCGCGCGCGTCAACCAGTTCATGATGAGAGGCACCCATGGCCCTGGACCTGGCCGCCAGTTCGGCCCTGGCCGAAGGATCCAGGCCTCCCGTGTCCACGGTTACCGTGGTAACTGGCCTTTCGTATCGTTCCAGCAGCCATGGCACCAGGAATGAAGTATCCAGGCCTCCGCTGAAAGCCAGGACGATCGATTCAGGCATTGATTGACTCCTTGACCAGGCGCCCAAGCAGCATCGACAACACCGCCTGTTGGCTGCGTCCCTGTGTGGCAACGAACACGGTATCGTCGCCTGCAATACACCCAGCCATTTCCGGCCAGCCTGCTCGGTCAAGGGCCATCGCGACGAGGGTCGCCCTACCTGGTGGCGTCCGCACGACCAGTAACGATGATCCTGCCGGGTGGAATTCTCGAATAGACGAAGCAATCTCCCTGAGTTCCGTAACAGGGGCCCCGATGCCATCGCTTCCCGGGGCCACGTATCGACCGTTACGCTTGACGGCCCGAAGGTCCGCAAGATCGCGGGAAACGCTGGACTGGGTAACCTCGAACCCATGTTCGCGCAGAATCTCGGTAAGCTGCCCCTGGGTTCGGACAACCCGCCGGGTCAGAACCTGGCGAATGGTCTTCTGCCTGTCCTCCCACTGCTCATCGTGAACCGGCATTCCCGACACCCTCCCTGACGCTCCGTACTGGGGCGGCAGTCCGAATATGCGCATGAGTAACGTCGAATGCGCATAACTTGTCAAGACAAATTCTCTTCCCTGTACGATTTCCAAACGGTACGATACGGACCGGGAGAAAGACATTGCCCTCGCGCGACCACCGGAATGAGGACTCGTTTGCAGCCGGCCTGCGAGCCTGTCTTCCCCGCTTGTACCGCTATGCAACCAGTCTTTGTACGAATCGGGAGACTGCCGCTGACGTCGTTCAGGACGTAGTCGTACGGGCCCTGGAACGCCGGCAGGCCTACGACCCTTCAAGGCCCCTCCTCCCGTGGGTACTGACGCTGGTACGGCATGCCGTGGTGGATCGGGCCAGATCCTTTGATCCTGTTGGACGAGCATCGGTTCTGGACCCCAGCGAACCCGGTGCTGGAGGCAGATCGGTCGATCCGCTGCATTCGGTCGCTACGGCCCAGGCATCGGCCAGACTTCAGGCGGCATTGGAACAACTCCCGCTGGACCAGCGTTCGGCTGTCGTTCTGTTCTACCTGGAGGGCATGACCCTGGACGAGATCGCATCAATCGAGGACGTCGCCGTCGGCACCATCAAAAGCCGATTGCACAGGGCCAGGGTTGCCATGGCTGCGCTTCTGGATCCCGGTTGGAATGAACTATCCCTGTGGAATTAGATGATAGCGATGCAACCAATTTCCTTCCTGGTCCGTATCCGCGGTTGAAAGGTGGTTTCATGCGTTGCGACACCGTTTTGGAATTGTTCGATGACATCGAGGGACGACGGGCGGGGACGTGCCTGGAGGGCGAGGTTCGCGAACACCTTGCCGCCTGCGCTTCCTGCGAGGCCAGGTATGCGAGGTTTCGCGACCTGTCGTCCTCCTTGAACGGGATGCCACTGACAGCACTGCCTGACGACCTTGCAAACCGGCTTGATCGTCGAATCGCGATCGGCGCCCCCATTGTTCCATCGCTATTGTCGTCGCGGGTCAGGTCTCGTCGGCAGGTTGTTCTGGCCGCATTCGCCGTCGCATCTTTCGCTGTAGCGGCTGTTCTTGGTTCAATGTGGGCTTTGGATGTTTCGCCACGGCTGGAAACCAGCGTGGCAGTTAACGCCCTTCCTGTTGGTCAGGCTGAGGATGGTGCCCTTTCTGCCGCGCTTGCCAGGTCTTGCGGGCCGGATTCATCGATGATGCGTTTGGTTCAGGGCAAGGAGATGGACGTCACTGTTTCGCTGACCAGCAACCGTCCGATGGACAATGCCAAGGTTCACGTCCTGCTGCCTAAGGGGCTTTCATTCTCACCCAAGGACCGGCGGGCGCGTGGGGACAGCAAGGTCATGACGCTGCATGACAATTTGCCGCGTGGGGACAGGAACTTCAAGGTCAGAGTCAGGGGCACTCGTGTCGGAAAATGGAACGTGGTCGCCCTGGTCGAGGCGGGAGATTCAGTCGTGGTTTCCGATACCACGGTGGAAGTCGGTCCCGACGATGACGACCAGGAGAGGCTCTGACCTGTTCACACATGTAATTTTGCAGCCCACTGCGCCGTACCCGTTAGCAAGCCGCTCTGATGTCGAGTACAATACCGCGCCATGATGGAACGCCTTCGCAGCCTGCCGTTGACGCAAACTGCCTTCTGGGGTTCGTTCATTGTCCTGCTGTTGCTGTCTTTGGTGCCGCTTTGGAGCGTGCGCGTTCCGCCGATGCAGGACATCTGGCAGCACCTTGCCCTCGTGAACGTGCTTCACGAGTACTCGTCGCCAGGATCGATCTTTCCGGACATCTTCCAGCTCCCCAGCACACCCAAGCCAAACCTGATCTACTACTACGGAACCCACTTCCTGGCGTATGTGACCCCGAACCTGGAAACGGCCAACAAGTTGGTGCTTTCCATCTACGTTCTGACGTTTCCTGTTTCGTTTCTTTACTTTCTGCGCAGCTTCGGGAGGTCTCGCTGGCTGGCGTTCTTCTCGTTTCCGTTTATCTACAACGCCATGTTCTCATACGGATTTGTTTCGTTCATCCTTGGAATGCCACTGCTGTTTGTGGCCGTCGGGGCGTATCGGAGTTTTGTGGCACCCGATGGGTGCAGGCTGGATCTGCGATCGGGAGCCATCGCCGCGATCGCCATTTTGTTGACCTTCTTCACTCACGCCCACATCTATCTGCTGACGTGTCTGCTGTGCGGAATTCTCTTTCTGATGCATCGTGATCGCGGCTGGGGCAGCCTGCTGCGCCTGGCCCCTTTCGCGCCCAGCCTTGTTTTTTTCGTACCCTGGGTCGTCGTCTATTTCATAGAGAGCACTCCTTCCTCCAGCGGAATGCGATTCGGAAGCATCGACAATTTCTTCGGCCCGACTTTCTACAGGCCATCGGAGATTCTAGGGTCATTCTTCACCTACGTCGGTAACTACTTTCGGTCCGAACGCGACGATGCCCTATTCCTGGCCATGATGCTGGTCTCGATGCTTCTGCTGATGCTGCGCAGGGCGCCAAGGATCCCGAACGGGGAGACCCGCAAGGTTCGGTACTATGACCTGGAAGTATTGACGATTGTCCTGGCTGTATCGTTCGTCATCCTGCCACAGCACATCGAGTCGCAGTCAATAGTGTCGCAGCGTCATATCGTGTTTGCGATTCTCTTCTATTTCGGATGGCTTGGGATTGACGACTCGCCTCGCAGGATCGCGGTTCCGGCCATCATTCTGGTCATGGCGCTGCATGTGATGGGTGTTGCCAACCTGGTGAAGGGTTTCAAGGCTTTCGAAAAGGAACTGGACGGTTATCCCTCGCTGTTCGACAAGACACTGCCTGGCAAGCGCCTCCTGAAGGTCACCTACAACCAGGAGAGCTCTGTCGTCAACCAGGGTGCCATGTGGCACATGCACTTCTTCTACTCGTTCCAGAAGGGGGGAGTTTCCGATCTTGAGTTTGCCGAGCGTCCACATAATCCGATTCAGTATCGGCCTGGCATGATTCCTCCATTGACGGGGGTTGAATTCACAAAGAACCAGGCGTGGCGTTACTACGACTACGTGCTTCTGCGAAAGACGTCCCTCCCCCCGTTCAAACCTGTCGAGGATCGCCTGGAAGTAGTGTCAGAGACCTCCAACTGGATTCTCTACAAGGCGACACTTTCCCCAGTGCAGCGCCCTCCTGAGCTTGGACCACTTGCAAAGCCCCCCAGGATTGCTATAGATTCAGCGGGCTCGGAAACAGTAACCAGGCCCAGTGATTTCAACGCAGGAGTTCATCATGCGAAGTCTCCGGCAATCGATCTACATCGCGCTCTTGCTGTCCCTCGTGACATCATGCGGCGGCGGCTCAAATCCATCGGGGACTTCGGATCTCCCGCTAGGTGACGGCAGGAACCCGGACGCCGTGAACGACGTCGGTGATGGTGTTGACGTCGACGACGTTTTCTCGCGCGACGAGCAGCAGGGCGAGGAGGTGGCCGGATCGGACATGATCGAGCCGCAAGGGTTCGGGTGGCCATGCTCGACCAACACTGATTGCATCAGTGAATTGTGCGTCGAAGGGCCGAACGGAAATATCTGTACGCGCCTTTGCTCGCTTGATTGCCCTGAGGATTTCGTCTGTTCGGGTATCGCCAATTCTCGGCCGGATACGACGTTCATTTGCATCCCGAAGTTTGGCAAGGTCTGTTCTCCGTGTACGTCGGATTCGCAGTGTGCCGGGGGGCAGTGCATCGAGACTGCTGATGGAAAGTTCTGCACCGTCGCCTGCACGGCAGACGAGTGCCCGCAGCCCTTCCGTTGCACGGTACGTGAATCGGACGGGGCGTCCTTCTGCCTTCCGACCAGCGGCAATTGTCTGTGCAGGCAGGCCGACGTCGGGGTCAAGCGGTTGTGCCAGATTACCAGCGAAGCCAACACATGCTACGGCTACGAGACATGCGACCCGCTGGTTGGTTTCGTGGGCTGCGACGCGCGCACTCCTTCGGCCGAGATTTGCAACGGCATCGACGACGACTGCAACGGGAAGTTTGACGACGGGCTGACTGATGGTTCCGAGTGCGAGGTTGCCAATTCCCTGGGTATCTGCAAGGGCATCAACGTGTGCCTTGGGCCGCAAGGTCTGAAGTGTTCTGCCCTTGAGCCAATCGAAGAAAAGTGCAACGGCATCGATGATGACTGCAACGGCGATACTGATGAGCCGTTCAGAATCAACGATGTCTACGCGACGTTGACGAACTGCGGTGCCTGCAACCGTTCATGCGAAGGACTGTTCCCGAACGCGATACCGGCCTGCGACGCCACCGGCGCCGCCCCTCGCTGCGTCGTCGCCTCGTGCGACAACGGATTCTTCAAGCTGAACGAGTTCCAGTGCATTCCGCTGTCTTCCCTTATTTGCACCCCATGCTTGGCCGACACCGATTGCATTCGGGATGGTTCGCGATGCATTCCAGTTGGCACAGATGGCGGTAGTTTTTGTGGACAGTCCTGCGTATCGAATGACGACTGCCCGTTCAGCTTCAAGTGCCTTCCTGCTGCCGGCGGACCTGACCAGTGCCAGCCCGAGTCGGGCACCTGTTCGTGCACCGGAGCCACGCAGGATGTTTCACGCGGTTGCTCGGTCAGCTACAGCGCTCCGGGCAAGCCTTCCTACACGTGTTTCGGGCTGCAGAGCTGCCAGACTGGCGGCTGGGGCAACTGCATTCTGCCTGCCGAGACATGCGACGGAATGGACAACAATTGCGACGGGTCCATCGACGAGATTTTCGTCGAGCCGGGTACCAACCGGTATATCGACGACAGGAACTGTGGCGTCTGCGGCAACAACTGCGTCGCACTGCAGGTTCTGAATGGTCACGGGGTTTGCGACACGACCAGGACAATCCCCGACTGCAAGATCGTCTGCAACGATGGATTCTTCGACGTGGACGCAAACCCGGCCAACGGCTGTGAATGCCAGTTCCACGCCGAACCTGATGTTGTCGGCGGCGGAGACACCGACTGCGACGGAATCGATGGTTCGATCGCAAGGGGAGTGTTCGTCGCAAAGTCCGGCAGCGACACGAATACTGGAACGATCGATTCTCCATTGGCGACTATTACTGCCGGACTGTTGATGGCCACGCCTTCGGGTAGGTCCGATGTCTATGTTGCAACCGGCGTCTACCCCGAGGCTGTCCTTCTGAAGGCAGGTGTCGGGCTGTACGGCGGATATTCGGCCGACTACAGGATTCGCGCCCCCCATTCGTACGAAACGGTGATTCTTGGCCAGACTCCCACTACCGACCTGCCTGGAGCGGTCAATGCTGTCGGCGTGAAGGATGGTGTGCCCAGCAGTACGGCTCTTGATGGGTTTGTCATTTACGGCGCCAGCAATCGCGTACCTGGCGGAAACAGCATTGCTGTCTACCTGCGCGACTGCGACGCATCGGTCGCAGTGGCTGGCAACCGCATGGTTGGTGGGCAAGGTGGAACTGGCCAGCCGGGCGCTCCTGGTGCCGCTGGCGGCTCGGGAGGTTCGGGGGGAGTCGGTCTGGCGGCGAAGGACGCAGGACAAGCAAGCTGCGGCGCCGCGCAATACAACGCCGGCGGAACGGCTGGTGTCGGGACTTGCGGAGGAACCGGCGTATCTGGCGGCACAGGCGGCACCGCCGTCTGTCCTATTTGGGATGAGGTTCATCCTACCTGCCCGAGCAGTGTCAGCCAAACACCGACAGCGGTGGAGATCGGACAGAATGGGTTGAACAATACTGGCGCACCTGGAACTGGCGGTTCTGCCGGTTACGACTCATTCATGGCAGCTTACGACAGCTACGTTCGGGTCGGATCCCGCTGCCTTGCCGACGGCAACTCGCGCAGTTGCGGCTTGTGCACTGTTCCCGACCAGTCCAAGCAGGGGGGAAACGGCATACAGGGAGCTTCCGGCATTAACGGTCCTGGTGGGTCTCCCTGCGGCGGCGCTGGTACGATTGTCAACGGCCAATGGATTCCAGGTGCTGCTGGCAGCGGGGCCAGTGGTTTGCACGGCGGCGGCGGCGGCGGCGGCGGGGCGGCCGGTGGTGTGCAGAACTTCGACTGCTCGATATACGCGGAACTCGGATTTTCCGATATCGGCGGCAGCGGAGGCGGCGGCGGTGCCGGTGGATGCGGCGCGGCCGGCGGTACCTCCGGTGGCAGCGGAGGCGGGTCCTTCGGTGTCTTCGTGTCCTTCTCGACGCCTCCGACCTCGGTACCGTCGATTGTTGACTCGATTGTCGACCTCGGTGTCGGTGGCGACGGCGGCAGCGGGGGCAACGGCGGTGTCGGCGGCGGCGGTGGTTCAGGTGGCGTGGGCGGCAGGGACGGCGCCGGCCCGAGTTCGACCTTCTGCGCTGACGCCGGCGGTGTCGGTGGAAACGGCGGTGCTGGCGGTCATGGCGGCGGCGGCGGCGGCGGATGTGGTGGCCCGGTTTACGGGCTGTTCGTCGATGGAGCGCCTGCCGGTCTTACCGACGCCTACAAGGCCTCCGGCATCCTGTATTCAGGGGCAGGATCAGGCGGAACGGGAGGGTTCGGTGGCGGATCTCTGGGCGTGCCTGGAACTGACGGCACCGCCGGAATTGCAGCCCAGTCCAACCTGTGACACGACCTACGATGTGATTTGACAGCCCAATCCAGCCGGTCGGCCTATAAACGATATACCGTCAAGTTATCGAAGTAGATATCAGTCAGCCAATTGTTGAAACCGAAGAATGAACCTCGCAGGGGATCCTCATCGGCGAATGCCAGGATCAAGCGGCCATCGACGTACCAGCGCAGCGAACCTTCCGTTCTGACAAAAACGAAATGATGGGTCTGCCCACGGGTCACCTTGGCGTCACACTCCATCCTGTCTTCGCCATGTTCATCCTTCCTGGCCAGCACGCTGAGGGCGTTGTGCCAGCCGCCCAGAATGGCTATATATCCGGTCTGGTGGCGCTGTTCGGCGCTGAAGATCTCGCACTTGATATCGCCATCGTCCGTCATGCTTCTGGCATCGAATTCCACGCGCGTCCTGTCTGGCAACGGCACGTTCAGCCACAATCCCTCGTTCTTGTCCCCCTGGATGTGCAGCCAGCCATCAACTATCGACCATCGCTTGGAACGAGTGGTGTACTGATCGCCTACAGCCTGTCGCTCGAAGTCGTCGGTGAATATCAGGACGCCACCGGCCAGGCCATCCGTCGCCGCCCCACCCTTTCGCTTCTTTTTTGCGCACCCGGTCGTGAACGAAATCGCCAGTACAACAGTCAGCAGAATTGCGACTCGCCACGTAACGTGAAGAAAGGAATTTCCTTCAATCGGGCTTTTCATCCGAATCCTCCCGCATCAGCCTGAGTCCTTCCGTCGGCGTCAGGCCGTCGTCAGCTGGTGCATCATCGGTGAACATCACATCGGTGGTCCTGAACAAGGGCGTGATCACGCTTTCACGCTCCAGCATGGATCTCATAATCCCTGCCTCGTCGTTTGCGATCTTCAATCTTCTTGCCAGACTGCGTGACATTTGACGCAACAGACGAACGGCGGTCTGTGGAGCTGCACCACACAGCATCTCGAACGATCGACGTGTCACGACGGCAACGTCGGATACTTCTGTTGCTACAATCGAGTCATCCGACGGACGATCCTCCAGCAGCGAGATGTCCCCATACGAAGAGCCGGCCTCTATCCGCTGGGTAAGCGCTGCCCCACGACGCAGTTCAAGGGCGCCCCTCAGCAGAATGAAGAGTCCCTCTGGTCTGTCCCCATGTCGTATCAAAGAATCGCCCTGGCCGATGCGTCGGTGCTCGGCGTTCGAAACCAGATGGAGGATCTCGGAAAGGGAAAGCCCCTGAAACAACGCCATCCCTCGCATCGTCTGGAATTCAGCCTTGGCAATAACAGGCTCGACCGATATCGACTTGACCTCGACCACGACCGCAGAAATATTGTCGGAACCTCCACCTGCGTTTGCAAAGGCTACCAGCCTGTCAGCAACGGCCTGGAGGGGGGAATCGCCCACAAGACGAGGCAACCGCTCGTCCTCTACGTATCCGTGCAATCCGTCGGAACACAGAACGAATCGATCCCCCGGAAGAACCTGAAGCTCCAGGATATCCGCTTCCACGGGCCCGCGAACCCCAAGGGCCCGCGTGACAACGTTCTTCATGGGAAAGCGGGCAGCCTGGGCTCGGTTCAGCCGACCCTGTCTTAGCAGTTCGAACAAAAGACTGTGGTCCTCGGTCAGCAGCGTGGCAATCCCATCGCGCAGCAGGTAGGCGCGACTGTCTCCAACATGGGCCACAAAGGCACGGTCTGCGACCATCAGCATCACGACCACGGTCGAACCCATCCCATCCAGTTCCGGCGTCTGTTCCGATTCCAGCACGATTCGATCGTTTGCCGATCTAACCGCCTCTGTCAGAAGTTGCATGACCTGTCGGCGCCTGGACGGCAGCGGTTCGTGTTCATAACCATCGACAATGAACCACTTGCCCCTGATGTGTTCTTCGATTGCGGCGCAGGCAAAGCGGCTGGCCACATCCCCGCCCTGGTGTCCCCCCATTCCGTCTGCAACGATGAAGAGCTTCAGGTCAGGAACGCACACCAGTTGGTCCTCGTTGCGGCTGCGGACACGACCAACATCGGTACGACTGGCGGATTCGACATTCACGCGGGCCTCCACTCTCCACTCGATACAAGCGGCATCCTACAGACTCAACGTTGCCTCAAGCCAGAACCGGTGGGCCGTGTCGCCACCCATGCGATAGTCTCGTCGCCAGTAAGGGGTCGTGACATCGACTGCGCCGACAGTCTCTTTCCTGTCACCGACCGACAGCACCTGAGATCGTCGGGTCGCAGCCCCTGCCATGAAGAACGAATATCCCAGCCCGAAGGACAAAATGTCCATTGGCTTCCACAGGACCTCGATATCCAGTTCATGGCCCAGAAAACGGCTGCCACCCGCCGGTACGTTGAGAACCCGGTTCGTCAGTGAACTCGAACTCGTGTCGGTGCTCCTGGCAAGATAGGCATCGAATGCCTGCAAGTTTCCACCATCACTGGTCAGGCTATAGAAATGGTAGTCGGCCGAAAGCTTCAGACTTTCAACGGGAAGCAAACCTATCGATGGACCGATATCCCAAACCCCTTGCCAGCGGAACAAACCCATGTTGCCCATGTTCCCCTTGGCGTGCGGGAACAGTGGACGGTACGACACGTCCTTCGAATCAAAGGGGTTGGCGTCCCCAGAACCGCTGAACACGAACATGCCGATCCAGGGAGACGTCTTGACGGGTGCCGAATACTTGGCCTGAAGAAAGTACGCTGTCGCCACATGAGAGGCTTCCTTCAACTGCGCACTTTCGTCGCGAATCGTGACCTTGCCAAACTGCACCGAGGCCTCGCCCTCAACCAGAAGGCCCTTGACCGGCCGTGCAACCAGCCTTGCGCCAACCGTGCCAATCTTTTCGGTCTGCTCGACAAACCCGTTGTCCTGGTAGAAACCGTACAACTCGGCGTCAATGTAAGACGAGGCATCGCATGAGAGATAGAGCCCCGAAAATATCGAGTAGCGATCCTGGCCCCACGGCTGGAAAACCGGGGCAAAACCGTTCTTGTATAAAACGGCAAAGGCGTCAGCCTGGAAGAACTTTGGGCGTTTGAACCCTATTCGAATGCCATCAAATACCTGGCCCACATTGTGGAAGTCGCTTAGCGACACCTGCCGGCCACTGCCGTACTTCATCGAAAAACGCCCACCCTGCAACCATACGCCAGATCCGGCAATGTCCTCGAAAAGCATGTAGCCGTGAAAAAGGTCCAGGCTGTGCTGGTTGCTGGTGGTGGTTTTTTCTTCGGCCCACTCGCGGGAGTCCTGCAGAATGGCCACGCCCTGGACATTCTTCCATGGTTGAAAGGTCAGTCCCACGCGCAGCCGCTGTTGAATGAAGAAATCCGAATCGCCACGAGAACTATCGGTATCGGTCCGATTCTTGTCGTACATCGTTCGCAGGCGAAACTCCAGCATCGGAATCAGCCACGGCAGCTTTCTTCCTTTCAAAGTCTGGCGTGATTCGAGTTCATCAAGACGAGCCTGAGACGTCTTCAAAGCATTGCGATAGGTCTCGATTTCAGCGTCAACCTTGGCTCGCGTCTCCTCGACCGACTTCTGCAGCAGTTCCTGCAATTCGGCCACGCGCTTCTTGATTTCTTCAAGTTCGCGCGACTGCAGGGCATGCTTCACGTTTACCGAATCGATCTCCTCCATCAGAACGCTTATGGCGGCATCCCGCGCCACGGCATCCTTCTGGGCTGCGATGCCACGTGGTGCAACCGCAAGGGCAAACAACAGAATCGCGATTGCCGAAAAGCGGCGCAACATGATTCAACCTCCCCGCGGCCCGCTGCCGATGGTGCATGAAGATATCACCACGCACTGGCGCAGTCACGCTTGCCGAAAGCAGATGGTAACATCACGATCGACTTATGCCGCCGGGAGGCTCCCGTGCCCAAGCCGCCGTTGATGCTCCAGACCACCACGCTGTGGGATTACCCGTCGCAGAACTACGGCACGGGGCGGCAGGGTGACACATCCTACGTTGGAGCTACTCCATCCTACGTCATCTGGAATCTTCTGCAGCGCTACACACGCCCCGGGGATCTGGTGGTTGACCCGATGGCTGGCAGCGGAACCACGCTGGATGTCGCTCGCGACTGCAAGCGGAGGGCGCTGGGATACGATCTTCAGCCTCCCCGCAAGGACGTGTTTCGGGCTGACGCCCGCAAGTTGCCTTTGGAGGATGGAAAGGCCGACTTCGTTTTCGTGGATCCACCGTACTCGGACCATGTCGAGTACTCCGGACGCCCCGAGTGCATCGGAGAACTCAAGGCCGATTCGGACGCCTACTATGACGAGATGGGTAAAGTCATTGCCGAGATGGATCGGGTCCTGAGACCCGAACGCTATCTGGCCTTGTATGTGTGTGATTCCTGGAACAAGGGCCGCCCATTGATGCCTATCGGGTTGCGCCTGTTCGGGTTGCTGGCCCAGCGATTCACTCCCGTGGATATAGTCTCGGTCGTGCGACACAACGCTTCGCTGAAGCGGAACCACTGGCACACATCGGCTGTCGAGGGAAACTACCTGCTGCGTGGCTTCAATTATGCTTTCGTGCTGTTCAAGGAAGGTGGCGGACGCAGCGGACCTCTTCCGGATCGACGTGACCCGGTCGAGGTGGCTGCTCACCTGCGTAATTGCGAGGTTGGAGGCCAGCCATGAGAAGGGCGATGTGACCTTCAAGCCGGCCGATGCTGTCCGTTGGGAGCGGGAACTGCAAGCCTGCGGCTGAACACTTCAAGCAGGCAGAACTCCCCATGTCACGACGGCTCCGGCGTGTTTTTGAAGCAGCCCAGCAAGGCGTTCAGTAGCACTCTTCAAATCGAGGGCAAGCGAGGATGGTGCGTAGACGATGCCCAAGGCGCGCCGCGTGGTCGGGCTGGTCTTGGTTGCCTGGCTGTCCTTCACCGGAGTTGCCAAGGGACTGTCTTGCGGCAGGCCGGCAACCAGCAGTAGATCCTGCAAACCCAACTCCTGTCCAGACGGGTTGAAGACGTACGACTCCCCTGCCCTCCCGCGCCGCACCACGAAACGGTCCACGCCTGCCAAATCGAGGTCGATGATCGAGATTGGAAACAGGGATTCCAGAGACACGACGTTGTTTGCGTCTGCCAGTACGTTGATCACAGGCACCTGTCCTTCCACAGCCGTCCGCAACAAATATTCGCTGGCCGGTTTGGCCCGCCCGGTAGGTTTATAGGATCCGTGACGCAGCATGTCCCGGACGGCAGCCTTCCGTGCAACTGCCCATGGCGACTCGGAATCCAGTACGCGCATTGCCGCTGCCGATTCGAGTGCCGCCACCAGTTCCGATGAGGAGTCGCCGTTTGTTGCCGATTCGGCAACAAGCCAGCCGATTGCCATTCCGTCCAGATCCAGTTCGACCGTACAGTCTCCCATGCCGCTCCTCCCAAGCCTCCTCCAGGGCTTGATTGTAGCCGTTTGCGGGTTGGGACAGGAATTACAATGCCGGGTGTGTACGTCGTGTGTCAGGCCGGGTGTTGACGAACCAAGGGTTTCTGCTAGATTGCCAACGCTCTCTAGCCCCGATCTCCAGCGGAGGAGTGGCCATGTCGCTCCCGGCTCCTGCGTCGATTGTCGTCATTGCGCTGCTTTTTTTTACAACCGCGGCGCGCGCTCAACCCGTGACCCTGGCCGAGGCAATCAGGCAGGCCGAGGCCTCGGGACCGTCGGTAGCGGCGAAGGATCTTGCCTTCGACAGCGCTCGCTATCGTTACAACGCATCTCTTGCGGAATTGGGCCCAAGGCTGAACCTGTCGGCGGACTATCAGCGGTGGAACTCGCCGATAAATTTTGCATTTGACCTTCCCAAGGAACTGAAAGACGCGCTGGGCCTGCAGGACTTCAAGCCAACGCAGTCCGTTGTTCGTCAGCAGGACACGTATTCGGCATCTGTCAACGTCGTTCAGCCGATCACTCCCTTGATATCACTTGGACTTGTTTCGCAACTTCAGAAGCTGAACGTAGACCAGGCGCAAATGGCAGCCGTTGCCGAGCGCCGTCGAACCAGGCTTGCCGTGATCGATTCGTTCTACGGGGTACTTAAACTGCGCCGGATTGTGGCCACCATGGCCGGGCTTGAGAAGGCAGCAGCGATCCACCTTGAGCATGCCGAAAGGTACGAAGCTGTTGGACTGCTGAAACGTGATGACGTGCTGCGCATCCGTGTCCGGCTGGATTCCCTGCGGCAGGAACTGGACCTTGTGCGCGCCGGGGCCGACGTTCAGTGTTCTCACCTGGCCCTGCTGATGGGATTGCCGGTTCAGGCTTCGCTGGATCCCGTCGAGGGCGAGGATCCTCCTGCCATTCCCGAGGCTCTTGACGTCTGTATCGCCGATGCCATTCAACACCGGGTCGAACTGAAGCAGGCCCGCATCGCCATCGGTATGGCTGAGACTGCCAGGAGCCTGAAGATTGCCTCGTGGATTCCGACGTTGACGGGCATCTTTTCCTACAGTCAAACGACACCCAGCGAGTTCAGTCGCAGCACTTCATGGTTCGCCGGCGTTTCCGCCCAGTGGACGCCGTGGGACTGGGGCAAGACATTCCTGGAGAGCCGCGCCGCGCACTCAGACGTTCTTGCTGCGCGCCAGACCGTTGCGCAGGCCGAGGATCTGATCACACTGGAGGTCAAGGCAAATTGGCTGGCCGCCCAGACAGCGAAGAACGGCATTCCCCGCGCGATAGTTTCAGTCGAGCAGGCGCGCGAGAACCTGCGCATCCAGTTCGAGCGTGCCAGGCAGAACCTGAACACCACGGCAGACGTTCTGGATGCCCAGGCGCTGCTGCTGCAAGCAGAGGCCGAATCGACTGGCGCCGAGTACTTGTGGCGCGTCGCCCGCGAGAAGCTCTACGACTCGATGGGGAGGTAATAACGATGACCCCCGAAGGACGCATGCATTCTAGTGCTGTCGGCCGGTTCCTTGCCGTCGCCATGCCTATTGTTCTTGTCGCCACGGCTGGCGCGTGCACCAAGGAAACCAAGGATGAGACAAAGGCCGCCCGCAAGGTGACTGTCAGGAAGCTGGCCATGGAGTCCTGGTCCGAGGTGCTGGATGTTCCATCGACGGCCATGGGAAATGCCATCGTCAATGTGTTCGCAAAAGTGCCCGGGCGGGTCACCGCGATTCGCAATGACGAGGGGGCTTATGTCAAAGCCGGCGACCCGCTGATCGATTTGGATACGCGTGACCTGCTGATTTCGACTAGGGCTGTCGAAGGCCAGGTCGAGATGGCGCGCGCAGGACTTGTTGCGGCCGAGGTCAACAGGGACAACCTGGCGAAGGATGTCGGGCGATTCACCGAGTTGCGCAAGACTGGATCGGTACCTATCACCGAGGCCGACAAGCTTGACGCAGCCTTGAAAGCGGCCGAGGCCCAGGTTGGAATAGCAAAGGCCCAACTGGATGTTGCCTTGTCCGGGCAAGAGATGTCCCGAAGGAACCTGTCGGACGCAAGCGTCAAGGCGCCGGTGGACGGGTTGATCGCTAAGCGTTCCGTCGATGTAGGACAGGAAACATCGCCCGCGGCGGCGATACCGCTGGTGATCCTTGTTGCCGTTGACCCGATGTTCGTTGAAGGTACCGCCCCTGAATCGGTGCTGGGGCGCCTGAAACCTGGCATGAAGGCTGTAGCGACATTCGACGGGATGCCCGGAGAACCGTTCGACGGCGTTCTGGACCGGATTGGCCCGACGGTCGATCCGATCAGCAAGATGGTGCGCATTCGCGTAGCGGTCCCCAACCCTGCCCTGGCTGGCGGGACCAGGCGGCTGGTGCCGGGCATGTCAGGCTTGATACGACTTGTGCCCGAGCAGGGGCGCTACTTCGTCATGCCGCTGAACGCCGTACGTCGCCAGGAAGGCGAATCGATGGTGCTGCTGTTTGTGGGCGACGATTCAAAGGTCACCGAGCGCAAGGTTCGTCCGTTGCGGCGCGACGGCTTGCGCTTCCTGGTCAGGGACGGTTTGGAAGAAGGGTTGCGACTGGTCATCGCCGGTCCGAAGGATCTCGAAGCCGGATCGCTGGTCGAGGTCGCCAACCCCTAGACGGGCTGACCTTGCCCTGGGATCGCCCCCGTAGGGAGTCCTCGCATGAAGATCACCGAACTGGCCGTCCGACGCCCCGTTTTCACGGTCATCGTCTATGCGGCAGTTACCGTCTTCGGTTTGTACGCGCTGCGGAAGTTGCCAATCGACTTGTACCCGGAATTTGAAAACCCGGTCATCACGGTCGTCACGATGTACCCCGGGGCTTCGTCGTGGGACGTCGAGGAAAAGATCACCAAACCGATGGAGAAGGGCCTGGGCATTCTTCCGGGCCTGAAGGAAATCACTTCGCGGTCGATGGAGGGCGTGTCGGCGGTATTCCTGACGTTCCAGTATTCGACAAAGCTGGACGAGGCAGCAAACGACGTCCGCAACGGCATCGACTTCGTTCGCCAGACTCTTCCCGATGATCTTGATACCCCGATGCTGTTCAAGTTCAACACGTCCTTCTTTCCAATCTACTTCGGCGCGGTCACGTCGGACGAGGTAGATCTTACCAAGGAGAAGGTCTGGCTGGACGATCACGTGGTTCAGGCCCTGCAGGCACTGCCTGGGGTTGGCAGCGTTTCGTTGTGGGGCGTTGCTGCCGAGGAAGTCCACATCGATGTCGCACTGGACGAGATCGAGAAGCGATCACTGACCCTGTCGCAGATCACACTGGCATTGCAGGCTGCCAACGTATCTCTGCCGGCTGGAAAGCTGAAGGACCCTGATTTTGACCTGCCGGTGCGCGTTCCGGCAGAGTTTCGATCGATTGACGAGATTCGCGATCTGATAGTGGGCGCATGGCAGGGTCAGCCTGTGCATTTGAGGGACGTGGCCCAGGTATCGGACGCCACACGCGAATTGCCCAACTTTGCCACATGGGGCGGCAAGTCCGTGGCAGTGTTCATGGTACAGAAACAGTCGGGCGGTAACACCGTCGATGTGGCTCGCGGCGTCCAGGCCAAGCTGGATCAGTTGGCGCCTCAGTTGGGTCGAGGAATTTCGTTCGTTACCATCTACGACGGATCCGACTTCATCCAGAGCCTGATCGACAATCTGTGGGGGTCTTTGATAGCGGGCGGTCTGCTGGTAATCGCGGTTGTCATCATCTTCCTGCGCCGCTTCCGACTGTCGCTGATTGTGGCCATGGCAATTCCGGGTTCGATGATCATCGCGTTCCTGATGATCTACCTGCAAGGGTACACGCTGAACGTCGTGTCCCTGATGGCGATGATCCTGGCCATCGGAATGGTGGTCGACAACTCGATTGTCGTGCTGGAAAACATCAACAGGCACCTTGACTACGGCGAGCCTCCTGCCCGCGCCAGCGTCATCGGTACGCGAGAGGTTGGCCTTGCGATCTCGGCTTCGACCTTGACCACGGTCGGCGTATTTCTGCCGCTGATCTTCGTCAAGGGATTGGTAAGCATCCTGTTCGGGCAACTGGCATTCGTGATCGTCGTTACCCTCCTTGCGTCATTGGTAACGTCGATCTTCCTGACGCCCATGATGACAGCCTGGATGCTGCGGGCACACGAGAAGCGTGACGTGAATGCTTTGCGACGTGAGAACTGGTTGGATCGGGTGGACGCCGGATACGCCCGTTTGAACCGGTGGGCGCTTGGACACCGTGTAAGGGTCTACGTTTCTGCGCTGGTGCTGCTGGGCTTATCCGGGGTAGCTGCCATCAGCGTAGGTTTTGACTTCCTGCCACAGTTCGATTCGGGCGAGATCAGGGTTACGCTGGAACTGCCGGTAGGTACCAGCCTGGAAAAGACCGCCAAGGCCGCGGACGAAATGGCCCGGCGCCTGCTTGTCATTCCGGAGGTCGAGAACTACTACGTCCAGGCTGGCGAGGAGGAAAACGGCTGGGGCGCCGTGATGGGCCAGACGCAGGGGTCACACGTCATATCGCTGAACCTGCGCCTCAGCAGCATCGAGACGGGGCGGCGGCGGGTCGAGCCAATTGCCGACGACGTGCGGCGTATCGTCAAGACCTTCGACGGGCTGGTGTCGTACGACGTGTCCATGGGCGACCAGGGTCCGGGCCAGTTGATGGGATCCAAGCCGTTCGTCATCGAGATACTTGGCAACGACTACCCCCGAATGAAGGAGGCTGCCTACGAGGTCGAGGCGATCATCAAGTCAATCGAAGGCAGTCGCGACGTCGTGGCCGAGGTCCCGTACGAGAAGCCCGAAGTGCAGATGGCGCTGGATCGTCGGCGCATGGCCCTGGTTGGATCGACCGCATTCCTGGCATCGGACGCCGTGCGGACTGCAGTTTACGGTTCTACCGTCACACGGTATCGCGGCAGCGGCAAGGACCTGGACATCGTCGTGCGCCTGCAAGAGAGCGACAGGCGATCGTTGGATCAGGTTGGGCGCGTTCCTGTTACTTCGATGACCGGGGCCCCTGTGCCCCTTCGGAACTTTGCCGAGGTGGCCAGCGGTTTTTCGCCCATATCCATTGACCACTCGTCGCAGCGGCGTGTGCTGAGAGTTGGGGCGAACCTGACCGGGTCGTCGCTTGGAGATATGACTGCGGCCTACGAGGGCAAGTCTTCGTCTCTGCGGTCGAAGTTTCCGGAACTGGTGTTCAGGTACGGGGGCCAGGCAAAGGAGCAGCAGGAGAACTTTGTCGATCTGATGGCGATGCTGGCGTTGGGCATCTTCCTTACCTATCTGATCATGGCGGCGCAGTTCGAGTCGTTCCTGGACCCGCTGGTCATCATGTTCAGCGTGCCCTTTGCATTCACTGGGACCTTCCTTGCACTGGCGATTCGTGGTGAGAACTTCAATGTTCTCGCGTTCCTGGGTGCCATCATGCTTGTTGGCATCGTCGTCAACAACGCAATCGTGCTGGTCGACTACGTGAACTTCATGCGCCGTGAGGGCACGCCGTTGATAGAGGCAGTTGTCGAGACCTCACGCAGGCGCCTGCGTCCGATTCTGATGACGACGATTACAACATTGTTCGGAATCATCCCCCTTGCGGTCGCAAGCGGCGAAGGATCCGAGTTGTGGCGCCCCATCGGCATCACGATGCTTGGCGGCCTGAGCCTGTCTACCGGCGTAACCCTGGTGCTGGTGCCATGCCTGTACGTGACGTTCGACCGCTTTCGCAGCAAGGGGCGGTTCGAGAGGGACCGTGTGCTGGGGGATCTTGGCACTGCGGCGACGCCATCGGAAGGCGCGCAGCAGACGTGACTTGACGTCTGCAAAATGGTCGCCATCTTGTGCCGCAACACATCCGGAGGTTTCCGAGTGGGCTGCCTGCCGCTGCTGATCGTTCCCGCCATGCTGGTGGCTGAGTATTACGCCATCGTCTGGGTTGCCGCGCAGGTCGGATGGGGTTTCACGTTGCTGGGGTTGCTTGCGCCCATGGCATTCGGCGGCCTGCTGGTCAGGACTGCCGGCCTGGCCGCTGCGCTGCACGTCAGGGATGCGTTGCAGCGAGGCGAGGCGCCTGGACGTACGTTGTTCGACGGTGCCTGCCTCCTGGCGGCAGGATCGTTGTTCGCTTTTCCCGGATTTTTGACCGACGTCCTTGCCTTGCTGCTGCTGCTGCCGCCAGTGCGCTGGCTGCTGTTCGCATGGATTGGTGGCCGGGTGTCACGGCTTCGCCGGGCCCCAGGATCGCCAGGCATGGGCTCGGCCAGAACCGGCGGACCTGGCGGGCCGAACGTTTTCGTGTGGACGGCTCAAGGACGCTATACAGCGGGACCGGCGGCGGCCCCCAGACAGTCGCACCAACCAGGCGAAGTCATTGATGCCGAATGGACAGAGGTTGGCGAGAAGAACTCAGACAGCCGGAAAGAGATCCCCTGAAGCCAACCTCCCAGGCGATCAACTGGGCTGAGCACGGCGCGCCATCAACGTTTGGCACGTCGCCGGCGCCAGGCCTGCAACACCATAAGCGCGATAGCGATCAATACGGCCGCCAGCACATAGTGGCTGAAGCGGGCAGCGACCTGCGCAGCGATTCGCAGGTCGTCGCCAAAGTAGTAGCCCACGCTGACAAGCAGAGGCACCGACAGTAACGCGGCCAGTCCGTCGAACAGCAGGAACGTCCAAATCGAGAGTCCTGCATGCCCTGTCATGAAGAATGTCGGGGACCGCAGTCCGGGCATGAATCGCGCCATGAACACTACCCGCCTGCCGTACTTCCGCGTCATTGCCTCGACGCGCAGTTGCTTGGCGGGTGACAGGATTCGACGCAGCAATGGTATTTCGCCGATCCTCGAACCGAATTTTCTGCCTGCCATGAATAGAATCATATCTCCCGCAAGGCAACCGACTGTCCCGGTTCCGATCATCGCCCACAGACCGGCATCGGTCAGCATAACTGAAAATGTAGTCGGATCGATGGGATGAGCAAGCCACGCCAGTGCGCCGCCAGTAACCAGCACCACGTCCTCGGGCAGCGGCAGCCCCAGCCCGCATAACAGCAGTACCAGCAGGACGAATGCATGGGCTGCCAGGATCGACTCGCTGGACAGCAACTGAACAAATGATTCAATCATCGATTAGGGACTCTCCATCCTTGAATGGCGAAAACAGAACGCCGTGCAATGGGGGCGGCACAGATATGGCCGCATTAGCCGGTTGAAACCCGCCAGCCCACCGGAGTATTCCCCGATCCCCGAAGTACAGGCCTATTCTGGCTGGGATGTCACAAATATTCCATCTACGCGACGTCAAGGCGGCTGTTCTTGAATTCCCGGGCCTGGTGCACAAACGTTTCGATCTTCGTTCTCATGGTAGAGGTTTCCGTGCCACTGAACATCATGTTTACGATGGGAATGCCTCCATGATCACGCCCGATTCCCGAAATCATCGAAGCCGAGGCAGTCCCAACCATGCAGTTGAGGCACATTGCGTTGATCACACCATCTGCACCGTTTTGCGCGAAGTCCACCATCTTGGCCACGTTCAGCAGAAGAAGTTCCTGGGACTCGGGCCCCACGTAAGGTGATGCCAGTCGCAGAACCTCGTCGTATCCTGGTTCGACCGAGCGAACAAGAAAGGGCGAAAAACGTCGCCGGATGCTCCATGCCTTCAAATTCTTGCGCAGCATCATAAGACCGGCGACCAGGGCGTCCTGGTAGCGCCCGGACCGCAGGCTGAGACCCAATTCCTGGGAGAATCCGAATTCGACGTTGTCTATCAGGAACGGCGCGGGCCACACCTCGCAGCCCATGGATTCAAGGCGTCTCCACAGTTCCAGGTTTGCTGACTGGTTGACGCGAGTGTAGATGTCTCCGGCAACGCCGATGACGGGACGCCTCTCACGGCGATCAACGGCTACCGTTTCCATACGGCCTAAAGCTCGGCCAAGGTACCCGGGCAGATCGTCGATGGCCAGGGATTCAACCAGATCGACAAGGTTCTCGCGATGCACGATGTCGGTGCTTCCAGGCTTGATCTCGTACGGACGGGTGCCGCACAGCCAGCGTACAAGGGCATCGACCACCACCAAACCCCGCCACAACTGTCCGGCACCACCCAGACCCAGCAGCCCCATCAGTTGACGAGTGTTGGGGGCCAGGATCGTCAGTCCACGCTGCCCGCGTTCCTCCAAGATCAGCCGGAAGGCATCAGCGAACTGTGACAGCAGGCAGGGGATCGAGGTGCCTGGCATGAAGAAGCTTGCTGGAGAATGATCGGAGTGCCGTTGGGCCAGCCTGACCACGTCGCCAAGCATCATGGTGAACGCGTGGCACTCCTTGCCGGAGCCTGCTTCCTCGCCGGCCGCCATAACGGTGGCGTCTGGTGCCGGCAGGACCTCGGCCTGGGCACCCAGGTATCGCGCCACGCCAGCGAAGGCATACGCGTGGTCCGAGAACAGGGGGACGTAGATGCGGCGCCCTGCAAAGTGGGAATCAGCCCCCAGGCGAGGACCGGAGGCACGGGACCGTTGCACGGGCATGGCATCGCGTTTGCCGGGCTGCGACGCCTCGTCCAGGAATGCCTCCAGACGCGTTACCATCCCGGCCTCTCCTCGGTGTTCGTCGAACTCAAGGACAAGGATGCGCCGATCGGGAAGGCTGGACTCGATATGCTTTTGAAGGAAGGCGTCAGGACCGCACCCAAAATTTGACACTAGAACATAATCAAGACGTGGGTCTCCTGCAGTGGCAAGGGCAACTCGTGTGGCTTCGCGGGGAAAGCGCCAAGGAAGGTTATCATTCCCGGCAGACTCCAGATCAATGTGGTCGGCCGAGACAAACGACTGCGGAATCGCAATAACACCCAGTCTGGCGAGGTGGCGAGCAAGGTTCAGGTTCAGGAATGGATCCGACAAATTGTAGGGGCGACCAAGAATGATCAAAGCCCTGTCAAAGTCCGATTCCAGCACCTCGCGGCCTCGATTGTGCAGACGAATTCGAAAAGCTTCCTGGGCGGTTCTCGCCTGCTCAAAGGCGATCTCCATTTCGTCGGGGTTGATCCCCAGTTCTTCCGCGGTGCTGGCCATACCGGAGGCAAACACTTCGAACCCGCCGAACAGCGAAACCTCGGGCGCAAGAATCGGGTCTGGCATGGCCGCTCGAACCATGAATGGCACTGCCTGCGTATAGGGACAGCCATATGCCGCCCTGCCGGCTGAATCCTCCAGTGCCACCAGGGAAGGCAGGAACACGACGTCCGCACCCAGCGGTCGCAGCGCCGCCACGTGACCGAACGCCAACTTGATCGGCAGGCAGGTTTCCGCCGGCAGATGCCGGGTTCCCAGATCAAGCGTCCGCATGCTGGTTGATGCCGAAACGACCACCTTGAAGCCCAGGCGCCCGAAGAACGCAGCCCAGAACGGCAGATACTCCAGAAAAACGGAGGCCCGAGGAATCCCTATCGTGCCGCGGACACAGTCGGCGCGGCTGGCATCGGCCAGGCTGGCCGACCACAGTGCCTCGCGCTCGGCGAACAAGTCGGGCACTCCGTGGTCACGGGAATTCGAGTGGTAGTCTCGAACTGTGTACCGTTCGCAAGTGTCGCCGAAGTGGACATGCTCGCCGCCGACCGAAACCTGCGTGACATCGCAACGATTTTCGCAGTGGTGGCACTCGAACGTTCGGGTTTCGTGGTGACCGATGGAGTCAAAACCTTTAAAGGTCGTTGGCCGATCTCCTATCGAGTCCCTTGTCAGCAACGCCACGCCGATCGCACCCGATATGCCGTTGTGAGGATGAACCGAAACTGGTCGGCCCAAAAGCCTGCCAAATGCGCGCACGACAGCAGCATTCGAGGCTACGCCCCCCTGGAACACGACGTTGGGTCCGACGGGATCCTGGCCAACAACCTTTTGAAGATAATTGCGGGCCACGGCATCCGCGACTCCCGCGGCCAGATCCGGAAGGTCGGCTCCGGCTCGGCGCGCGTTGACCAGTTCGGCTTCCATGAAAACCGTGCACCGGGCCCCGAGGTCCGATGGGCATGTGCTGCGGGCTGCCAGCGGCGCAAAGTCGGTCCTTACGTCCAGCCCCAGGTGCTCGCACTGTTCCTCCAGGAACGATCCCGTTCCGGCGGCGCAGACCTTGTTCATGTTGAAGTCAGCGAATCGCCCTCCCTCCAACCGGATGAACTTCGAATCCTGCCCACCGATTTCGAACACGGCGTCCGCATCGGGAAAGAAATGAAGTGCGCCAGCCAACTGCGCCGTAATCTCGTTCTTGACCAGGTCCGCTCCAAGAAGTCGGGCGGCAAGATGACGACCGCTGCCAGTCGAGCCCATTCCAACGACGTGAAGCCGTTCGCCATGGCGATTCCGCAGGACATGAAGACCCTCGCGCATTGCCTCGATTGGCCTGCCGCGCGTTTGAAGATAGACGCCGTCAAGAACCGACCCGTCACGCGCCACCAGGGCGAGGTCCGTGCTGACCGATCCCACGTCAATTCCCAGAAAGGCCTCGAAATTACCGTCCGGATATGTTGGAAAGACACTCGCTGGAGCGTTTGCGACAACGTCCCCCGCAACCAGGATGGAGGCCACCCGTGGTTGGTTATTCACGACCGTTACGGCCCTAAGAACTGCGTCCAGACTGGTCACGGTTGAACTTTCGCGGGCCAGGCTGGCAGCTCCGATGGCCCCCAGGAACATTGCTTCCGGAAGGGCTATAACACTGCGCTCGTCCAACCCCAACACTTCGCGAAAAGCGCGAACCATCCCGGGGTTCAGGGCTCCACCACCGGCCAGCCCAACCGGAGTAGGCGTCTGCCGCCCCTTCAGAATCGTCGATACGAAATTCCGGGCCAACGCCAAACAAAGTCCATAGGCAATCTCGTCGATCGGGACGCCCTTCTGCTGCAGATGGATCATGTCGGACTTGGCGAATACCGCGCAACGTCCCGCGAGTGAGGCGCCCGTGGCGGCCCGCGCCGCAGCCAGGCCGAATGCTGAAATGTCCATTTTCAAGCGGCTGGCCTGCTGGACCAGGAAGGCTCCGACCCCGGCGGCACACTGGTCGTTCAGCGAGAAGTCCCCCAGTCGAGGTGTCCCGGCCCTGTCCCGGTCAAAAGAGATCCAGCGTGCCGTATGCCCGCCAACCTCTATCAGAGCACGCACGGATACGTCGATTCCCGCGGCGCCCCGAACCAGACATAGAACCTCGTTCTCGGAGACACAACCTGGAATCGAGTCCAGGGATTCACGGCCCTGGCCGGTCACTCCAACCTTGATTGGGCGCCCAGCCAGCGTGGTTTCTACGGCCTGCAGTACCTCCTGAAGCGCCACAATCGGACCGGATACCACCGGCACGTGCGCCTTGATCAGGATCCGGCCACCGATGTCAAAAACACAAGCCTTGACAGCCGCTGCACCAAGGTCCAACCCAAGATAGTGCTGCGGCGCCTTCTTATCTGGCATCGACACAACTCCTTCCTAGGGCCAGCGGCTAATATCGCGCCAGATCGGGGCTGTCAATCGACTGGGGTATTCGAGCCCATTGTGGGCTGGCTAAGCCGAATTTGTCGTATTCGAGGTAGTATGCTTCGCTTCATCTGGAGGTCGATGGCATGGACGACCAGCACAAGGGACCCGGCGATGGCGTTCAGGAAGGTCTAAGCCCTCGGTCGGCCAGGGCTGTCGGGATATTCACCTTGCGAATTCGCGAGCTGTTTTCGGCGTGCCCCGAGGACATCGCGCGCGAAGCCGCGCTGCGTTGGAGCAGGACTTGTTCCCCCAAGGTCCAGGAACGTGAAGCCCGTGTCACTCATGACGAAACGGTTCGCAACGCGCTGATCGAGCACGTCCGCTGGACGTTGACTGACTGGCCTGCCCTGGTCGCGGCAGGTCGGACGGATCCATTGAACCGTAAGCGGGTTTCTGTCAGGGTTCGGGAGATAGTCGAGTCATGGAAGCCGACCGGAGCGGTTTCCTGAACGAAATCAATCTTCAGAACACCAACTCGGTCCGTACACCGGCCCACAGTATCGTGTCTGAACTGCACCGCTTGTCGTCGCATCCTGGGTAGTCCAGATTGACGTGAAGGCCTCGAGTCTCCTGGCGCTTCATCGCACTTTCCACGATCAGGCGCGCAACGCGGCACAGGTTGCGCAGCTCGGCCAGATCGGGAGTCAATGGCGTTGACAGCAGGTACTCGTGCACTTCTCCATGCAGTATGTCCAGGCGGCGCCGGGCTGCCATCAGGCGGCGATTCGAGCGAACGATGCCTACGTAGTTCCACATCAATCGGCGAATTTCGTCCCAGTCCTGCGACACCATGACGCTCTCGGATCGCGAAGAAGGCGTTGCTCCGTTGATCATCCAGGCCGGCAGCGCCGCTTCGACAGGATTCGGCAACAGCGCCCTGGCCTCCCGAAGGTCGTCGGCCGCCCGGTGGGCAAATACCAGCGCCTCCAAAAGACTGTTCGAGGCCAGTCGGTTGGCGCCGTGCAGGCCAGTACTGGCCACTTCGCCGATCGCGTACAAGCCAGGCAGACAGGATCGGCCGCGATCGTCAACCTGCACGCCACCGCACTGATAATGCGCTGCAGGAACGACCGGAACCGGTTCCGATCGCATGTCGATTCCGTACTTCAGGCACGTTCCCAGCAGGTGTGGGAAGCGTTGTTCCAGGAACTCGCGCTTCAGATGTGTCATGTCCAGCAGGACATGGTCGTCGCCGGTCGATTTCATCTCGGCGTCGATGGTGCGAGCCACCACGTCACGCGGCGCCAGTTCCTTCAGCGGGTGGACCGATTCCATGAACCTCTGCCCATCGAGCCTGCGCAGAATCCCGCCCTCCCCTCTCAGCGCCTCGGACAACAGAAACGATTTCGCCTTGGGGTGGTACAGACACGTCGGGTGGAACTGAAAGAACTCCATGTTCGCAATCCGCGCGCCCGCCCGGTATGCCATCGCCACGCCGTCGCCAGTAGCGGCGTCGGGATTCGACGTGTACAGGTAGACCTTGCCTGCACCACCGGTTGCCAGGATCGTCGCGCGGGCAGCAACTGCGGTTACCACTCCGGTATTACGGTCCAGCACGAATGCACCGCCGACCCGAGGCCGGCCCGACGGATCGCTGGACAGGAACAGATCGATGCCCAGTGTGTCCTCAAGAAACGTGATGTTCGATGATGCCCGGCACCGTTCCACCAGGACGGTTTCAATCTCGCGTCCTGTCAGATCCTCGACGTGCAGCACGCGCCTGCGGGAATGCCCTCCCTCGCGTCCGAAATCGAACTCGACAGACTCGTCCCGAGCCACTTTCGAGAACGACACACCAAGGTCGACCAGCCAGCGAATCCGATCTGGTGCCGAACGAACACACAGCTCGACCGTGTCGGCGTGGCAAAGGCCAGCCCCTGCCTGCATCGTGTCCTCGATATGCAGTTCGAACGAATCGTCCTTGCCCATTGCCGACGCAATACCGCCTTGGGCGTATCGCGTATTGGATTCCTCCGCCTCGCGTTTGGTGGCAACAACAACATGGCCGAACGTGGACGCCTCAAGGGCAAACGACAGCCCCGCAATCCCACTGCCCAGGACCAGGAAGTCTGTAGTCATCTTCCGAACCAATGACGAACGATGTAGCTGGCCATTTTCGGGTTCTCCTTCAGTCGACGGGTGCTGTAGGCATACCACTCCTCGCCGAACGGTACGTACCAGCGGACAGTGTAGCCATTGAACACCAGTCCGGACAATACATCATCGACCGGGACGCCCAGCAATGCCTGGAACTCGAACCTGTCCCTGGGTACTTCCATGCGTTGCGTCAGTTCAAGGAGGCGCTGCAGCAACACGCGATCGTGCGTTGCAAACGCCGTGTAGGTCCGTTCAGCCGACAGCAGAACCTCGGCCGTTTCAAGGTAGGACTGCCGGATATCCGCCTTTGATTGGAACGCAATCGCCCTGGGCTCACGGTAGATTCCCTTGCACAGGCGCAGATTCGCGCCTTCTGCAGCAAGCGCCCTGGCATCATCGGCAGTCCGATGCAAGGCGGCCTGCAGCACGGTTCCAACATGCGGATACTTCGTGCGCAAAGCTCGATAAAGATCCAGGGTCGTGCCTGTCAGCCCAGAATCCTCCATGTCGATCCGGACGAAACTGCCAAGACCTGCCGCGGTGTCCAGAATGCGGGACAATCGCGCTTCTGCATCAGATTGGTTCAGGCGAATACCCAGGTGGCTCAGCTTGACGCTGATATTTGAATCCAGACCGTCAGCCATGATGCGCGCAAGAACATTCTGATAGCCAAGCACCGTGCCATCTGCGTGCGCGGCGTCCTTTGCATCCTCGCCCAGAATGTCGATGGTGGCCTTATAGCCCTGCCCATTCAGCAACCCTACCCTGCCCGCGGCTTCGCCAAGCGTCACGCCGGCCACGTATCGCGAAGATATGGCCTTGACCAACGGCATCGGCACAAACGGCAACATCCGCGTCAACAGCCAGCCGAACATCGTGCGCCTCACAGGCGTAAAGCCCTGACAAGACGTGGGGTATTAGCACCTCAATGCCATGAAGTTCAACCCCATTCCGAGGACAAATGCACAAGTACGATGCGTATGAATGCGAAGGCTCACAGTCCCTTGGACAACAGCGCCTGGGCCTCGGCATTCGCGGGTTCCTCCTGCAGGACGCGCAGAACGAACTGCCGAGCCTTCCTCTTGTCGCCCTGCGCAACGTGAACCTTGGACAGTGATATCAGCAGTTCAATGCGCGCGGGCGAGGCCAGGCTGTCCATGCGCAGGATCAGCGGCTGGAAGATCCTCAGCGCCTTGTCGTTCTCACCGCGGGCCAGATACAGGCGGCCCAGGGCCATTGAATTGGGCACGTTACCGGCGTCGTGCTCGTGAGCCAGGCGATAGTACTGGATGGCTTTGTCCTGCTGGCCAAGGGACTCAACGATGCGTGCAAGTTCAAAGGCAAAGGGCGGCAGTTCCTTCAGCCGACGTGTGCTCTCGAGATAGTTGACCAGCCATTCGAGGTACGGCACCGCCCGATGCGGCTCGCCAGACTGCAGATGGTATCGAACAATCCCCCCGACAACACGTGGGTCGTCGCGACCGAAACGATGCGCCTCCTCGGCCCATTGCAGGAATTTTTCTCCGTCGTTCATCTGCTTGAGGTAGATGTCCGCCACGTCCATGCATATCGAGGCGCGCTCGGCATCGTCCTTGGCCTGTTTCAGCTCGCGCAGCATCACCTCGATCAAAGCATGGTGTTCGCCGGACTCCAGGTACAGCTTCTTCAGAAAACGATTTACTTCGACATTCTGGGGGCGCAGCTTTGCCGCCTCCTGCAACACCTTTCTGACACTATCACCGCGATCACCCGCCGCAAAACGCAGTCGAGCCAGGCCAACCAGAGCGTCCACCCGCTCGTCCGGGTCGGTAGCACTTTGAGCAAGGCGCTGGAAAAGACTGGCCGCCTCCTCGTTTTGATCCCGCTGGACCATCAGCCGCGCCAATGTCAGCAAAGCCCGCGGGTGCTGCGGTTCAAGGGCCATGATTTGTCGTGCCAGCCCCCCGCCCATGACCAAATCGCCAAGCCGGTGGACCGCAACGTCGCATGCCTTTGCCAGCAACGCCACCTGGTCGGACTTTTGGACCATGCGGACAGCCTTGCGCCGCAGAACGCCGACCAGACTGGTCCAGTCCTCGCTCCGGTAAAACAAGCGAATCAGTTCATCGAGTACCGAATCGTCGTCAGGATCCAGCTCGGCAGCACGCTTCACAAGACCAACGGCCTCGTGAAGGTCGTCAAGATGGGTTTCCGTGATTGCAGCAGCCTTCATCGCCGCATTGCGCCGCTCAAGATCAGGCGCGTCCGAATCTGATATCTCGGTCAGCATCCTGACAAGCGAGCCGTACTCTCCCAGGTCGTCGTACAACTTTTCCAGACGAATGCACGCCGCCGCGTTCCTGGGATCGATCTCGCAAACCTTCTCGAGCGTTGCGACTGCCGCCGTCTTGTCTTGCAGCCGGTTTTCCCACAGCGACGCTGCTTCCAGCAGGCAACTCACGCGACTGTCGGATTCAACCTCCAGATCTGCAAGCCTCTCGAGCGCACGAATCTGTCCTAAGGGATCGTCAACGGCCTGCGCCAGTCGAAGCAACGATCGAAGGCCGGGCATGTCCGGGCGAATACCGGCTATCTCTTCGAGAAGACCTGCGGCCCGCGCGAAATCACCGTTTTCCTCGGACAGGTGAGCCAGGCGCGAAAGTACTTCGACTCGCTCGTCAGGCGATAGATCAAGACGAAGCCTTTGATCCAATACTCCTGCCAACTCGACGCCTCTTGCACCGGCCTCGTACATCTTGTCCAGGGCCAGCAGTGCCTCTTTGCAGACCGGATCAATCGCCATTACTCGTTGCAGCGAGGTTTCAATCGCCTGTGCAGGAACCCCGACCGGAACGCCAAGCCTGACGGCCTGCAACAGCAAGGATTTCTCCAACTCCGGCCACGAAGCTCCGCTGGCTGCAGATGAAAGGTATCCAAAAGCAGTCGCCTGCAAAGAACCTTCCCGCGAAGCCTTGATCAATCGAACCAGCACGCCTTCATCCGATGGGACCAACCCCAGGGCGCGCCCCAGGTGTTCGACCTCTACGGAACGACGACCCAGGCGCATGGCCGCATCAGCGGCTTCGTCGTGCAACGACACCACGTCCGACGAATCCGACGCAACGTCAATAAGGCGTTCGACTGCCCAAAGAAGCCCTTCGTCATCGGACACGCTCCTGAACGCTGACCGCAGGACCTCAAGTGCATGCCGACCAGCGACCGGATCGGAAGCCAAAGTGGAAAGCTGGCGAATAGCCTCGGGGTGCCCGGGTCGGCCTTCCAGTACCCGGCCTAGTTGCTCGACTGCGCCATCAACCTCGACGCCGTCCTGGGACAGCAAGGCAGAAAGCCGTAAACGCAGATCATCAGGCACCGCCTCGCCCGCACATGCAACGCGCATCTTCAGAATGCCTACAAGATCCTCGGTGCGTCGAAGTTGCTGGTACAGACGGTCCAGTTCGCCCAGCACCAGGTCGTCCGTTGGATTTTCTGCAACGTGTGCTGCGTAGATCTGCGCCGCCAAGGAAGGCTGGTGCTGATTTCGCTCGGCAATCTCGGCTGCCGCCAGCCTGAGTCGAATTCGATCGTCAGGGGACTCGGCCCTGCCCGCGCACTCTGCCAGCAAGGTTGTCAGTCGGTCCCACGTCCCGATGCGCTCCGTCAGAATCACCAAACGCGATGCAGCTTCCTTGTTCGAAGGGTTGTCCAACAGAACGTCAGCCAGTGTTTCAACCGCTCCAGAAATATCGCCAACACGTTCCGAGCGAACCTCGGCAATCCTCATCCGAACACTCTCGCGTTCGGCACTGCCAACCATCTGAGGAATCTCTCGCTCAAGGACCCCGCATAGCAGCGCGTAATCTCCGGCCGCCTCGTATACACCCTCAAGAACCAGGGCAGCTTCCATGGCGACCAAAGTCGAATCCAACAGCCTCTCGAGCCCAGCCCTGGCAGTCGCGTGGAATGGATCAATTGCCAGCGCGGCCTTGAGGTGTTCGACAGCCCTGGCATCGTCACCCAAACGGTTGGCCCACAACATGCCCACGCGGGCATTCAGATCGACAATCTCCGAGGATGCCACCGTATGGGCCAGTCGTGCGACCAGCAACTCGACCAGGCCCAGAGCGTCATCTGCGGAATCCAGCAATTCGCTGAGCCGGAAAAACGCATAGGCATTCCCGGAATCCGCATCCAGGATCCTGCGCAGCAACAATATTGCCCGTCCCGGATCACCAAGGCGGCTTTCGCAGATCCCCGCCGCCTTCTTCAAGGATTCGATAGTATCCTCGCGACTGGCAGCAAGCGCAGCCTGTTGCTCGTAAAGATCGGCTAGATTCTCATATCGTTGGGTCGCGACATAAATACCCTCAAGCCGACGCCAGGCCTCGTCGCATTGCGGATCAACCTCTACAAGACGGCATAGCGTGACAATGGCAGCCGAGGCATCATCACGAACACCCTCCTGAACCGTTGCCAACTCCAGCAGCGTTGATCGCCGGTCGGAAGGAGTGGTAGCCATCTCGGCCTTTCGACCAAGCCACAAGCACAGCGCGCCGGAATCACCCGTCTCGCGGGCCAGGGACTCCAGGCCCTCCAGCGCCCCACGATTACCAGGTTCCTGGTCCAGCACCTTCTTGAGAATATTGGTCGCGCCGGTTGGATCTTTTACGCGAAAGCGCATGACGTCGTAGGCCTTGAAGTAGAACGCCAAGCGTTCATCAACGCCCTGCTCCAAGTCTCCAAGGTTCTCGAACAGGTGAGCAAGATCAGCGAATCGCGACAGCCGCGAGTAGAGGGCCGAAAGAGCCTCGATGACCTGCGCGTCACCTGGGCGCCGCAAGAAGGCAAGTTTCAACCAGTCGGCAGCATCATCCTCTCGACCAAGATCGTCCTGAAGAATCCGCGCAAGAGCCATCGCAACATCGAAAGACTCCGGCCGATCAGTCAATGACTCGAAGGCGGCCACCAACGAATTCCGCACGCCATCAAGACGACCAATCCTCCGACCAGCAGCTTCCAGTCGAGCTCTTTGAACAGAGTCAGCTGCATCGATCTCGATCAGGACCGTAAGATCCTCGAACAGGTCGTCATCACGACCAAGCGATTCTTCGATATCTACCGCCAGACGTAACACCTCGACTTTCGTTGGAATGGCCAAATCCATTCCGGCGGCATAGCGGTACAGATCCAGCAAGCCATCGCGATCAACAACCGCCTCGTAGGCCGACGAAAGTGCGAGGAAAAGCTCCGGAGGCGTCCCGGCTTCAGCGTAGGCACGACGGGCAACCGTCAAGTCGATGCCTTCGTTGGTTCCGGATTCCAACAAATCAACCGCCGCAGTCACGGCATCAGCAGTGAAACCCGCGTCGAGTGTCAACAGTACCAGACGGCGTCTAAGCTCCATCTGGCGCACAATATCCGACTGCAACCCGCTGCCCTGGCGCTTGGCAAGTTCATGGCGAACAAGGCGGATGCACCCGTCGCAATCCCGCGCACAATCCTGCAACTGTGCAAGTTTGACCAGCGCTTCGGAATCCAGAGGCTCGTCTTCGAGTACAAGCCACCAGAATCCAGTAGCCTTGACTGGATCAGCCATCTCCAGTTCGGCCAACATGGCGCAACGACGCCTGATTTCACGACGAACCGCGGGTTCGTGGTGGACCCTGGCGGTGTTCTCAAGGGTCTCAAGTACCTTGTCGGGACGTCCCAGCGTCTCGAATGCAAGAGTCAGCATCTCGAGCGAGGGAATGTCGGATTCAAGTTCAAGAACGTTGGCCTCAAGGAGTGCGACAACCTCGTCGGCAAGACCAGCCCGCAACAGCACAGCGGCGGCTCGCAGGCGGGCAGACAGACGGGCTGAAGGTTCCTCGATCGAGCCAACTACAGACAGGGTTATCCCGGAAAGCCCTCCAAGTACGCCATCAGACTCCAGCGCTTCGGTCAGGGCAGCGAATACCTTGTCCGACTGGGGCGAGAATCGATACGCCTCTTCAAGAACGGTACGCGACTCGTCGCATCTTCCAAGCGTTCTAAGGCTGACTGCAAGGCGAATACGAAGTTCAACCGCCTCGGTCGGCTGGTCACAAAGACTGATCAGACAGCGCAGGGCTCGGGCCAGCCCAGCGACATCGCCGGTCCGCTGAGACGCCGTCAGCAGCAGCCCGGCGGGTTCAGCCCCGGATGATGGGTCCAATATCAACGAGTCCAGTCGTTCAAGCGCCGTTGAATGAGCAGGAACAGTTTCCAGAATCTCAGACAGGCAGCCCAGCGCATCCACACGACCCATTTCGCCGGCCGCCAGGTGAATGTCGGCCAGTTCCATCAGGGGATCAACCCGGGAGATGGCATCTGGAGCATGCGACAATTCGTCCTTCAGCAGCATCAATAGCCGTGAACCGTCTGGGGAATTCCGAGCGATGATTTTCGACTCGTTGCGCGCCTCCAGATCCAGCGGGTCAAGCGCAAGGAGTTCATCGTACACACGGTTGGCCTCGGACGAATCGTTCAGGGTATCCATCAGAAGACGGGCTGCTGCCAGAAGATGAAGACGATGGCCCGCGGGCTCGCCACCTGCACGTCCAACAAGAAGATGAAGATCAACCGAATCGCGAACGCGGCCCAAAGTCTCGGCCAGGCCAAGCAGACGCAGGGCAGCATCAAGGGATGACTGGTCAAGGGTGTCCTCCGATGGACGCCGATCCAGTACGTACCTGAATGCCCGCACCGCCCCATCGAAGTCCCCAGTTGTCTGGCACAGCATACCGATCGTCAGGTGTGTCTGGCGACGCTCGTCAAGCGTCGGAGCTGCAACAGCCATCTCGGTCAGCAGCGGAATACGCTCGGCCTCACGTCCCTGGGCATGCAGCAGGTCGTCGACCTCGCGCATGACGCTCATCGACCCTGGTTGCAGTTCCAGCAACTGGTCATATATCGCCATGGCACGAGTCGCATCGTCCAGCCGTGTTCTCCATGTTCGAGCCACACACAGCAGCATCCTGACCCGCCCCTCGATTCCTGCCGTGGGCGCCACTGACTCGAGGGCCTCGACCACGCTCTCGGGTTTGCCAGCTTCTTCACCGGCCTCCACGACGGAATCGGCAAGCGATCCGTCGTCCGGCATCGTCCGCAAGGCCTTGACCCGTGCAGCGAAGGCTGCATCCAGGTTCCCTCGTTCCCGCTCCAGCGCAGCCAACTCGTTCAGGGCCACAACGCACTCCCAGGGGGAGGCGGCACAGTCGGCCTTGGCCCGGTAGACGCGCGCCAGTCGATCCATCGCGGCAGGATCACCGCGGAATATCTCCTCCAATATCGCCAGCAGCGCAGGTGCCCAATCGCGCCATCCCGGTAGTTCGTGGCGCAGGGCCAAAGCCTCGGCCTCAACCCTCAAATCCTCGCGATCGCGATCGTCGACCAGTGCCCGCCGCAACAGGTCGGCAGCCCGGTCCAACCTGTTGAGCCTCGCGCTCTGAATGATGGCCTGGCGCCGAATAAGTTCCGCACGAGCGACAGGCTCGCCGGTCCATCCCTCGCGACGCTCAAGCAAACGGACCAGTTCACTCCAGTGCTCATTCTTTTCCAGCAGCACTTCCAGGTCGGCTGCGGCATCATCACCAACCTCAAGATCAAGGACGTGCTGCAGCGTGTCGATGGCATCATCGTCGCAACCCTGCTCGCGGGCATAGTGGGCCCGGGACAACAGGACAACGCGCCGCGCCTGGGTCGAAACGGCAGCGTCGGCTAGATGATCGAAGGTCTGCATAGCCGAATCGCGATCGCCCACGCGGCGGTACAACTCCAGCAATGTGCGCAATAGAGACTCGTCACCGGCATCAAACGGAAGCGCCTTTTCAAGCGCCTTGATCGCAAGCCTAGGCTCGTCCAAACGTTCTGCGTACAGGTGCCCAAGAACCAGCGAGAACCTGGCCTCCCTTGCCGCATCGGGAATGGTAGAGTCACTGATCGCTATTCCTTCCGGAACAATTCCAACCCATCTGCCGATTGCGATAGCCGCTTCACGATGCCGTCCCGTGGCATCGGCCAGCAGGCACAAACGTTCTACAAACGACTCGACAGGGTGGCGTAATACCGCAGCCTCGATCAAATCGAACGCGCCAGCGGGATCGCCCTTTGCACGTTCCCGAATGTCTGCCATCTCCATCAGGATCGAGGCCGCTGCCTCGGGACGAGCAATGTCATCCAGACGAGCATGCAAAAGGTCCAGCAACTCATCGGTCCGCCCGGCATTGCGGAAATACGGCGCCATCAGATTGGCAGCAGCCTCACGTGCGATACGTCTATCAAACAGAACGCGCAACTGCCGTAATGCCTCGGGAGCGTGCGACTCGGACCCCAACGACAATTGCAAAAGACGCAGAGCCTCGTCCACATCGTCAAGATGCTCCCAAGAAAGCTGCGCAAGCTCGGCTTGCAGACGCAACCGTTCCCACTCGATACCCGCCGCCGCAGCTATCTCCATCCTGATGACATCGGCCAGATCGACAAAGCGCTCGGTATGCTCGTAGGTACGGTGCAGGCCGGCCAAGGCCTCTCGATCACCGGAAGTCGCCTGGACAACTTGAACATAGCATTCCGCCGCAGCACCGTCATCGCCCAGAAGGTCTTCGTACAAACGACCAAGGCGCATCCTGATATCCCGCGCCTCACCCTCGTTACGGGCAACGTCGATCCGCCTGCGCAGCACGTTCTCGAGACCGGTCCAATCCTCTCTCTGAAGGGCAATGTCTTCCAGAAGATCCATGGCCGTCAGGTTTCCAGGGTCCAGGTCCAGAACCCGCTCCAGAACGTCCCATGCCTCGTCGTGAAACAGCAGGCGCCCCTTGAATATCTGTCCCAATTCCAGCAGCAATTCCTGCCGGAAATCAGCGTCCATTGTCGCCGCTGAAACCTCCTGCAGGACTCCGGCAAATTCCTGCCACAGGCCACCACTGACAACAGTTGCCCTCAACTTTTCCAGGGCGCTAGCAACGCGCCCGAGGGTCATTGCCACGCGTACGGCATCAGTACCGGCATGGAACGCGCCGGTATGGTCGCCCAGTCGCTCGAGGACGTCGTGCAAACGCAGAAACAGGTCCAGGCGCTCATCCGACTCGACCACCGCTGGAGCAAGGTCGCGAAGTATTGCCGATACGCGCTCCAGGTCACCCTGCGCCTCGCACGCAGCCAGCAATCGTCTCCCAACGTCAACCAGACCGTGGTCCAGCGAAAAAGCCTTCTCCAGGTAGCGAGCAGCTCGCGACGGCTCGCCAAGATCATTCTCGCACGCCTGCGCCATGGCGAGATTCAGTGCCACCTTGCGAGAAGGATCATCCTCCTTGGCCTCGCGTTGCGACAGCAGAGCAACATACGAGCGAAGATCCTGCCGCCCTGAAAAGAGACGTTGCAGCGCTGGCAGGTCCTCCAGATCCAAATAGATCTGCTCAAGTCGCCTGGCCGAGATGTCATCGGCCGCGTCTATCGTAAGAACGCGTTCAAACACCAGTCGGGCCTTGCCTGACTCGCCCAGGCGGTCCGCAAGAACCTCGCCCCATTTGTGCATCAGTTCGATTCGACGCCGCGCGGGCATCGGACGCTCGACCTCCTCCGCAAGGAAGCTGGCATAGTCTTGCCAGCGCTCGAGGCGCGCGTACAACTGATGCATGTTCTCGCGGGCCTCGCGCGAGTTCGAATTCGTGCGATGGAGTTCCTCGAATAGTCGCAAAGCCTCGTCATAGCGCAACAGGCGATCCCGGGCCATCGTGGCGGCGGCAATCAGGACCTGCTCGCGCCCGGGACCGGCGAGCATCTTCAACTCGCGCAGATGCATGCCGTATAGTTTTTCCTGGTTGTGCTTGTGCTGGTAGATTGTCTTCAGGCGCTGAACCACAGCCAGGTTTTCGGGATCCAGTTCCAGGATTCGTTCCAGGAACGGAATGGCCTGGGTCTCGTTCGACATCCTTGTGATTGCTATCTCGGCAATCTGCTGGAACATCTCGAGCAACTCAACCGGATCCTCGGTAACCAGAACCTTCTTCTGCAGCACCTTCAGAAGGTCGGGCCAACGTTCGCGATCCTGGTAGCCGCGCGCCAGGGTATCAAGCGCTTCCTTGTGTGTCGGGGAAACCTCGACAATTCGCGCATAGGTCGCCAGAACGTTATCCGTACTAGGCAGCCGATCCGGGTCTTGGTAGTTCTCGATGATCTTGAACAGTGTGACGACCTTTTCGTCGACGGCCTCAGGTGGCAGCCGTCGAAAACGCTCGTTGTGGAACTCGACCAGCGCGTGCCACTTTCGCAGGCGCAGGTACAGGTCCATCAATGCCTTCTCGGCTACCGAGTCGTTGGGCCTGATAGCAAGAACGCGCTTCCACGCCTCGACGGCGCGCTCGGGGTTCTTCAGGTTTTCCTCGGCAACTGCGGCCATCAGACGATTTACCCGAACACGTTCCTCCGGGTCCTCCACGACAGACAGCTGAAACTGCAACGTCGTGAAAAGCGTCTGGAAGTCGCCACGCGATCGGTGGTATTCCTCGTAGAACCGCAGCGCAGCGACGTTCCTGGGGTCTATTGCCCTGACCCTGCGCCAGGTTCGCTCGGCATCATCGGGTCGTTGCGAGGCCAGGTAGGCCCGAGCCAGAACCGGCAGGACCCGGGCCTCGTCAATGGTGCCTGACGCCTCCAGCCTGCGCTTTTCAAGCGAGGCGAGTGCCTCGTCGGCCAGCCCCAGATCGCCCATCACCGACACCCATAGTTCCAGCGCGGCTGAATTAGCCTTGTCAAGGGCCAGAGACTCCTCTAGTGCGCCGCGGGCCAACAGAAGATCATGCCGGACCTCACGGTGAAATCGGCCCAACTCGAACAAGACCTCTACTTGCTTTGAGTGTTGCAGCGAATCCAGCCCCCGGCGATACCTGAATTCGACCTCGTCATCGCGCCCAGCCTTGACAAGGGCTCCGGTGATCAAGGACAGGGCCTCGAGGTCGCCAGGGGAGGCTTCGATATGCTGGTCCAGCAAGGCGACTATTTCGGCGATAAGACCGTCGTTGTTGATCAACTCCCTGGCTTGCTCGAGCCTTCCGGAATGCGCCGTATCGCGCGCAAGTCGCAGCCTTCCAGCTTCCATCGCGCTCTCGAGCATCGGCTGAAAACGAACCCGTGTCGGCTCGTCACCCAGTACCGAGAGTGCGCGAATCAAACGAATACGAGGCTCCTCGGCAAGTTCGTCTCCGATCGAATCAAAAAGCGTGGTCATGGCAACCGGATTCAGGGAACGGACTGCAGCAACGATTCGCGCCGCCTCGGCCGCCTCGACATCCTGCAGGTCCTTGCGAAACAGGTCGGCCGAAGTGGCGGCAAGCAGACCGGAAATGTCGTCGTCAGAACCCAGTGCCCAGCGGTAGAGAAGGTCCCCCGTCAGGCGGGTCCACGACTCGATGTCGTGAGCCTCGTCGGCAAGTCCGACGCGTTCACCCACGTAGTCGAGAGCCTCACGCAAATCATCACGTGTCAGCCCCCCTGCGACACGATCCAGTGCCTCGGCGGTCCTGCGGCCGGCGGCCACGTCGTCAAGAAGCCGCCGCAGTTCATTGACGTCCATCCCCACCTCGTACGATCCAGGACAAAAAAGTTGCGCGTATTATGTAACCCAAGGCGGGCCGCAAAGGCAAGTAACACTGCGTGAATCAGTCCAGAATTCCCGGTTGACCGGGGTACCAACCGCCAGTCTCGGAAGCTTCCCTTCGTCGCATCCGGCTGCTACCCTTTGGAACCCGACCGGAGCCGGTCGGGGCGAGCCTGTATTTGTCTGTGGAGAAGTTGATGAATTTCGTGCATCTGCACGTTCATTCCCAGTTCAGTCTTCTGGATTCGACTATACGAATTGATGATCTGGTTCGCCAGGTAAACAGCCAGGGGATGACCGCCGTCGCTTTGACGGATCACATGAATCTGTTCGGGGCGCTTCAGTTTCTGAAGGCTTGCCACAACGACAAGATCGGAATCGACATCAAGCCGATTTTTGGGTCCGAGATAGTCGTTGTCGATCCGGACAGCGGCCGACGCAACCACCTCGTGCTTTTGTGCCGCAACCCCGAGGGGTTTTCCAACCTGCGTTCGCTGCTGTCGCGCGCCTATACGCAACCATTTCAGAAGGATGCCCTGCCTGCGATTACTCGGGACGCTCTGGCTGCGTATGCCAAGGGGTTGATCGCGCTGTCAGGTTGTCTGGGTGGCGAGGTTCCCCAGGCACTCCTGCGTGGCGATGTCGATACCGCCCGCGAGGCAGTAGCCTGGCACGCTGAAGTGTTTGGTCCGGGAGGGTACTTCCTGGAGATCGCCAACAATGGATTGGCCGAGCAGACCAGGACCAACATCGCCCTTGCCGAACTGTCCCGCGAGACGGGTATTCCGCTTGTGGCTACTGCAAACGCCCACTACCTTGCTCGCGACGATGCAGCCGCCCATGCCGTTCTCGTGGCTATCGAAATGAAGCGCACGCTGACGCCCGAGGCGCTGAAGACACTGCCATTGAACTCGTTTCATCTGGCTTCGCCCGACGAGATGGCAGAATCGTTCCGCGATTTTCCCGAGGCGCTTGAAAACACGGTTCGAATCGCAGAATCGATTGATCCGCACTCACTGTTGACCACCAAGCATCATCACTTTCCGGTATTCGTGCCTCCCGACGGACAGAGTGTGGCCGACCATCTTAGACAGATCACTCATGAATGCATGGCCAACCGGTTGGCCGAGGCCAGACGCCTGGGTCGGGAACCGGATCAGAAGGCCTACCAGGACCGGGCCGAAAGGGAACTGGATGTCATAATCAGGCTGGGTTTCGACGCCTACTATCTTGTTGTTCGCGACTTCATCGCGTGGGCCAGACAGCATGACATTCCCGTCGGGCCGGGCCGTGGGTCTGGGGCAGGATCCCTCGTTGCCTTCGCGGTTGGAATCACAGATATAGACCCGATGCTTTATGACCTTCTCTTCGAGCGTTTCCTCAACGCCGAACGAATCAGTCCCCCGGATTTCGACATCGATTTCTGCATGGAGTCGCGTGACCAGGTCATTCAATACGTTACCGAGCGCTATGGACGCGAGCGCGTCTGTCAGATCATCACCTTCAACGCGATGAAGGCAAAAGCAGTTATTCGCGACGGATCACGAGTGCTTGGTTTGACATTCCAGGAGGGCGACGCAATCGCCAAACTGATTCCCGAGGCCGTCGATATGACGCTGGCCAAGGCTTGGTCGATGGAACCCCGCCTTCAGGAGTTGATCAACGGCAGCCGCACGTACAAGACACTCTGGGACGTGGCACTTCGGCTGGAGGGGCTTGCGCGGCAGCCAGGCAAACATGCCGCAGGCGTGGTCATCGCGGATCGTCCCATCGAGGAATACGCGCCGCTGTTCGTGACTGACGACGGTTCTGTGGTGACGCAGTTCAACATGAAGGACCTGGACTACGTCGGCCTGATCAAGTTCGACTTTCTTGGTTTGACAGCTCTGACAGTCACCAGCAACGCCGTCAAGACCATTCGCGCAAGGGGGAATCCGTCGTTTCGCATCGAGGATGTCCCGCTGGACGATCGGGCAACCTTCGACCTCATTTGTACGGGGGCAACGGCAGGAGTATTCCAACTCGAAACACGCGGCATTACCGAGTTGGTGCGGCGCCTGCGGCCCGATCGAATCGAGGACATCATCGCGATCATAGCTCTTTTTCGGCCGGGGCCTTTGGGTTCCGGGATGGACAAGGAATTCATCGCCGTGAAGCACGGTGAGAAGACAGCTTCCTACCCCATTCCCGAATTGCAGCCAATCTTGCAGGACACGTATGGAACGATCCTGTATCAGGAGCAGGTCATTCTGATCACGTCCCGTCTTGCGGGATTCAGCCTTGGGCAGTCGGACATCCTTCGACGTGCCATGGGAAAGAAGGATCTTCCAGCGCTGCAGGAGCAGCGAGAGCCTTTTCTTGCTGGTTGCGCGGCCAGGGGCATAGACGTCGACAAGGCCTCTGATCTTTTCAAGAACATGGAGTATTTCGCCGAGTACGGTTTCAACAAGAGTCATAGTGCTGCATATGCATATGTGACCTATCGAATGGCGTACCTCAAGGCCCACTATTCGACCGAGTTCCTGTGTGCCGTGCTGACTGCCGAAAAGGGCGACCAGGCCAAGGTAATGCGCTTTATTCACGAGGCCAGGCTGATGGGCGTGCCGGTTCTTCCGCCGGACGTCAACAGTTCTACATCGGACTTTACGGTCGAGGATACCGACGACGGGTCAGGAAGCAGGAAGGCAGCCATCCGCTTCGGGCTTACCGCCGTGAAGGGCATCGGAACCTCGGCAGTCGAGGCTATCCAGGAGGCAAGGGACCTCGAATCGTTCAGCTCGGTAACCGATTTTCTGTCCCGCGTAGATACGCGCAAGGTGAACAAGCGGGTAATCGAGGCCCTTGCGCGATGCGGTGCCATGGACGGCTTTGGGCACACCCGGGCGGCGATTGTGGAGGGCCTGGATATTCTTTTGTCGAATGCCGTCCGTCGACGCGAGGAACGAGATTCGGGCCAGGGTAGTTTGTTCGACGCGCTTCCAGTCTCGAAGGCCGTGGACGTGGGACCGCCTCACGTTCCCGAATGGCCGGATAGACAGCGCCTTGCATACGAACGCGAAGCGATTGGCTACTACATCAGCGGGCATCCGCTGGACCGATTTGCGGGGCGACTGGAACGATTCGAGTTGACCCCGATTGGCGATATGGCATCGCTGAATGAGGGCGAGTCGATACGGATTGCTGGAATAGTACTGGATCGCAACGACAAGGTCGGAAAGGCCAGCGGCAACCGGTTTGCCTACCTGACCATCGAGGACGCCACAGGCCAGGTCGAGTGTTTTGTTGGCGGACGTACGCTGCCGCAACTTGATGCTCTGACTGACCTAGAGGACCCTGTCCTTATAGCCGGCAATGTTCACATGGAGGGTGAAGACCAGCATGTGCGGCTGACGGTCAATTCCATTGAACGCCTTGAAGCGGCTCGCAAGTCCATGGCCAAGGCGGTGGTCGTTCGCGTGGACATGGCCATGGTTCGCGATACGACAATCGACAGCCTGCGCGAGGTCGCCAGACGATTCAAGGGGTCATGCCCGCTTGAACTGCGGCTTCGGCTTCCTGATGTGGGTGAACTGACCCTGCGTGCCGGCATGCAGTGGCAGGTAAATCCCTGTGACGAGATCATTCTTGAAATTGAACGCCTGCTGGGACCCGGAACGGCCAGTCTTACTTGAGATCGTGACGTGCTGCCAATTTGCCGGTTCGTGATACCTGGTACTAGTGGCGCATTCGCCCCAGAAGCTGGCGAGCCTCTTCGGCCTCACCCGATTTAGGGTCGGCATAGCGCAGGAAGGACTGGAACGAAGTGCGGGCCAGCGCGTTCAGCCCCTCGTCACGATAGATCATGCCCAGCAATCTATATGCCTCGGGGAAGGAACGCGCATCCCGTTGCACAACACGCTCCAGATGCACCCTGGCCTCACGACTCTTCCCTTCGCGTACAAGTATGCGTCCCATCAGATAGTTGGCCTCGGGATGCTGCAAATCCCGACCGAGAACCTGCCTGAGATAGGGGCGAGCATCATCGTACCTGGCGGCCTCGAACAAGGTGCGTGCAAAACCCACCATGATATCAACGCGGGTCGGTGCCCTGGCCAAGGCAGACTCGAAATCCTTCATGGCCAGTGTGTACTTCTGTTCGTCGAAAAGAATGCGGCCGTGCATCAGATAAGCGTCAGGGTCACGATCCTCCTCGGCCACCTCGTTCCTGGAGTAGGCCCCGATCACGACGTCCAATTGTGCCTTTGCCAGCCGGATGGACTCGTTGTCACGAAGCTCCATGTGGATTCGCGCCAGTTCGATACGAGGCAAAGTGTTGCGCGAGTTTGCACGAATGGAGTTCTCGAAGGCATCAATCGCCCCCTTGCGGTCTCCACGCGCAGTCAGAAGCCGGCCCAGATAGTAGAACGAGACGTGGTGGGTTGGGCGCTGCTGCAAAACCTTTCGCAGAATCGACTCGGCGTCGGCATCCTGCCCGGATTCGAACATGGCGCGCCCCAACTCGGCCGTAACATCCCAATCGTCAATCAGGGAGTCGTGCACACGCTGAAGAACCTCACGCGCCTTCGCCGCCTGACGCAGACCCATGAGCGCACGAGCCAGACCAAGAACGCCGTCACGATCCAATTGCCGCCTGATATCAATATCCATCAGGATCTTCGCGGCCTCCTCCATCCTCCCTTGGGACAAGACGATCAAGCCAAGGTCCTGGGCCGCCTTTGAATTATCCTGGTCTTTGGATACGGCCAACCTCAGAGTTGTTTCAGCGCCTACCATGTCGTGCTGGTCCTTCTGGATCGCGGCCAGCGCAAGAAGCAGACTGACCGACTGCCCTGTCTTCGTCAGCCCTTCCTTCAACCGCTCGACGGCCTCGCCCAGACGGCCTTCGGCAGTTAGCCCCTGAGCCATCAACACCCATGCATCAACCGCGGACGGATCAACCTGCAATGCGGCATCAAACGACGAAACTGCCGAACGAAGACGCCGCTGATCAAGTTCGCGCCTGCCTCTCAGCACGTGAAACACCGAGGACTTGGGATATTTCTGAAGCCCTTCGAGAACGGCTACCTCGGCCAGATCCGGCTTGCCATCGGCAAAGGCTGCAGAGGCATAGGCCGAAAGAAATTGCTCGCTGTCGCGACGTGCCTCGCGGGAAGCAGTCAGAACACCCAGCGCCTCGCCGGTCTTGGCCTCGGCCCGCAGCAGCCTGGACACCTCCACCGCAATGCTGCTATCGGAAGGTCGAATTCCAAGCGCGGCACGCAGTTCCTTCAAACGCGCATCCTTCGCCCCGCGCTGGTCCTCGACCCGAGCCAGCAGAACCCTTGCCCCGAACAGCTCGTCCGAGTCCACCCCAGGCTGCCCCTTTGCAATCACCTCGTTTGAAAGACGCGCTGCACCCTCGAGGTCGCTTGAGGCCAGCAACACCTCTGCAAGCCCCAGGCGTGCAGACAGGTGATCGGCTTCGCGGGCAAGGACGGCCTCGAAGGACGAACGGGCCTTCACCAATTCCTGCTTCTTCAATTGGGCATAGCCGCTGAAGTACGTGGCGGCCACCATCGATGAATCCTTTGCCAGAGCCTTGTCGAAAGCCCTCAGCGCATCATCGAACCGGTCCTGACCTATCGCTATTTTCCCGGCTAGATAGGGAACGTACGGATCAGAAGATGCCACGGCCTGCAGCCGATCGACAAGCGATCTGGCTTCGGCCCAGTTGCCGGCAGTCATGAGATCGGCTGCCCTCACAAGATCAGCCGCGTCGCCCTTCATGCTGACCTGAGCAAGCAACTCCTGAAGTTTGGCCGACAGCGCAGGATCTGCTGCCAGGACGGATGGAAAGCGTTCACGCAGGCGGGAAAGGACTACCAGCAGTTCAGCTCGCAGGGTCTCGTCCTTGGGACTATCGACCAGCAAACGCTGAATTCGAACAATCTCTTTCTGCCAGGCATCACGCCGGTCCGGCATCGCGGCTGGAACGCCGCCAGATCCGCTTCCTGGACCACCTCCGGGAGTGACCGCCCTGCGAACAGCCTGGCTGGACGAGCCATTGCCAAGCAGGCCAATCCCAAAGTAACCATATTCAGTCTGGCCCAGAATCACTCCAACCAGAATCACAAGAAGCCCTGCAACAAGAAGCGGCTTGGCAATGGAACGGCCATCAGCGGTCGACGCGGATTTTCTGCGCTTCTTCCTATCTCCATTCGCAGCCCTTCCAACCGGAAGCGGCGCAGCGCCAGCCGGGGCAATTTCGGCAGACCGGGAAGATGTTGATCCCTTCGAGGGAATCTCGATCTGCAACGAGGCAGACGTGGCGCCATCGAAAAGCGAGGCGCCGAAACTGTCAGGAGGCGCACCTGGCGCCGCAAAATCGTATTCCAACGACGATTGGCTGCCCTGCCCCGAATCAACCGGTGGCTGCGTGCCCCAATGACCACCGAAATCCATTCCCGCCGGGGCGGTCGCTGGCTTGAGTTCCGAAACCGCCCAAGGATCGTCCTCGATCACTTTCCTGCCGTCAGAGGGCAAAGGCTGTTTGGCGCCGCCAATATCAGCCGACTTCGACGATGGCGACATGTGCCACGGCGACTCGGAATTGGGCACGCCGCGCTGCGCCTCGGGATTCGGTTCGACCCAACGAGGAATGCTGTCGACAGAAGATTCCTGGCGCATCACAGCATCGATATCCAACGTTGTTCCTGGATCGCCTGCAGCACGAGAAGCCCCTGAAGTTTCCTGAAACTTGAGTGGCTGAAGGTCGTCAAACGAAAGGTTCAAATCATCAAGACGTACGCTGCCAGGTGGAAGTCGATCCGAGACATCGGCCCCCGGCGAAACCGCCAGGCCCGCATCGTTGGCCAGCTCGGCTGGATCCAGAAGGAATCCGCTGAGCCTGTCAAGTGTCTGGTTCATGTCGGATGCGGCCCAATCCTGTTCCGCCGAGAACGGCTTCCCAGGTGCCTTTTCAACAGAAACCTGTTCTGGACGATGGCTGACAGAAGGCTCTTGATGAACCGGGGAGGGCGTAGGTATCAGCCTGGGAACGACCGGCGGTACGGTCACATGCTGGCTGCGAAGGTCTGGCGCAGAGAGCCAGTCGTCTGCGGCGGGCCCAGCCGCGACTGGCTGGGCTGCAGACGACGTGCGTTCGACTGTTGGCGGACGGACTGAGGTGCTGCCGAATACCGCTTCCTTCGCGTGTTTCATGTCGTTCGAACGCAGCGAGTACGATCCAACCCCGACATCTGCCTCAACGGGGGGCACATCTCTGACCGGCCCCGTAAAAGATGCCGGCGATACGGCATCCGGAGAGCCAATGTCATCCTGGACTGGGTCTGCAAGCAGGACATCCACAGTCGCTTGGCATGTCTGGCAGGTGACCAGGTCAGCCGCTTTGATGCCGCTGGTTTCAATCCGGTCGCCGCAAAACGGGCACTTGACTGCCATCTCGACCTCCTGAGGCGCGTTATTCTATCACCGTGGGGGGACTCTCGTCGATGTCTATGTGCAGGTTTGCCCGGCCCTGAAACGCCCGCCCGAAATGATCTGCCGAAACCAGGATTGACTAGACGAAAGCTTCGGACTAATGTTCGGCGGTTCCTAGTCAGAGGTCGTCCGGTGGTGCCGGCCGCAAGCAACAGCGAGGTCAAACACATGAATTCCGGTCCGCAGGGGCCTGCGCGCCCCGGTGATGTCAATGCCCTGCTCGGCCGAGGCAGCGAGTTCGAGGGCAAGCTGACTTTCGAGGGAATCGTCCGTATCGACGGCAAATTTACCGGCGAGATTTTCTCGGACGGCACGTTGATCATAGGTGAAGGGGCCAGGGTCAAGGCCGAGATCACCGTTGATACCGTTGTCGTCCAGGGAGAGGTCGTCGGGAACATTCGTGCCAAGACGGGCATCGAACTGCATGCCCCGGGCAAGCTTCGCGGCAACATGCAAGCCGGAAGCCTGGTCGTGCAGAAGGGTGCGATTTTCGATGGCAACTGTGTGATGGAAGGGCGGGACGGGGCAACCCGTCCGGTCGGTGGCGGTACTACGGCCTCCGGCGCATAGTGCCAGTCCGCTTCCCGGCTGCCACTTGCGTCTTCCGGGTTGCTGTCTGCGCCGGGGCGAACCCGCCCGTTTTCGGGGGGTGCGATGAACCGGCATTTTCCTGCCGCGCTGTTGTCCTTCATACACAAGCGTGAATGCTTCGCGTTGATCATGCCATTTCTGGCGTTCGTATCGTGCAGCTCACAGACCAGTCTGCTGACTGGCGAGTACCTGGTTGTAAGCCCGTGTGTAGGCGACGAAGCACGCCGATTCGAGCCGCTGTCAATGACATTCGACAGCGTCGTATGGCTGCGGAATTCCGATGAGAACGCAACCCTGGAACTGCGTCGCGGATGGCGGGATCCAACGATTTCCGATGAACTGATTTTACAGTTCCTGGATCTGCCGGCCATCCGAGCATCATTTGACCTAAGCCCTGACTCTGAGATTTCATTTGACAAGCTGGCGCGCGTTACCCTGCTGCTTGGAGACACGTGCCCAGCATCGCTCCAGCCGTTGGTGGCATTGTCAGGCACCATGACGCTCGAGAAGTTCAATCTTGCCCCCGGGGGGCTGATTGTCGGCAGTGTGCGGTTCGACCTTATCGATCAGCGCGCGGACCAGACGGCTGAACCAGTCGGCCGAAACCTGGTTTTGACGTTCGCGAAGGACCTGACCGAAAAGGATCCCCTGACCGGCTACGGAAGGTGAATTTCGGTGGCCGAATCCAGAAACGGTTCGCGAGATGACGTCAACAGGTTATCGGACGATGAGATTCGACGCGATCTTGCCGCCCGAATCGATCACACGCTGCTTCGTGCAGACGCAACGCCAGACGATATGGCCAGGATTTGCGCGGAGGCAAGATCGTTCGGTTTCGCAGCCGTTTGCGTAAATGGCGTGAACGTTCAAACCTGCAGGAAGTTACTTGTCGGTTCGGGAGTCATGGTTGTTGCTGTGGTCGGCTTCCCACTCGGTGCCATGCGCAGCGACGTCAAGGCATTCGAGACGCGCCAGGCGGTCCTGGATGGTGCTGATGAAATCGACATGGTGTTGCAATTGGGCCTCCTGAAATCCGGTGATCGTGCCGCCGTGATTGATGACATTCGAGGTGTCGTGCTGGCAGCCAGTCCGTGCCGTGTCAAAGTGATTATCGAGGCCGGATGCCTGGACCATGATCAGAAGGTGGCAGCCTGCGAATTGGCCCGGCTTGCCGGCGCCCATTTCGTCAAGACATCTACGGGTTTTGGGCCTGGTGGCGCAACCGTTGGGGACGTCGCACTGATGCAGGCGACCGTGGGAGATGCGCTGAAAGTGAAGGCGTCCGGCGGAATCCGCACCACGGCAGATGCTCTGAAGATGATCGGTGCTGGCGCCTCTCGAATCGGAACCAGCGCTTCGGTTGCAATTGTCACTGGAAACATTGGCGAGCGAGGCTACTGATCGTCCTGTCCTGACAGAGGCATCGGCCGAGCGTCGGCCTCCATTCCTCCGGCGCCGATACCAAGACGCTTGGCCGTAAACAGTTCTGCAGCTCGATACGACGACCTGACCAGGGGCCCTGACGCAACGAATTCGAAACCCATCGACCTGGCCTCGCGCTCGTGGTCGGCAAATTCCTCGGGAGAAACATATCGAACAACCGGATGATGCCTGGCTGACGGGCGCAGGTACTGTCCTATCGTTACCAGGCGAACGCCAGCCCGTCGCAGATCAAGAAGGCACTCTGAAACCTCGTCGGCAGTCTCGCCAAATCCCAGCATCAACGATGATTTCGTCAGAATACTCGGGGACATCTGCACCGCTTGGCGCAGTGTATTCAACGAGGAATCATAGGTCGCCCGGCGGTCCCTGACCTCGGGCGTCAGACGACGCACCACCTCGATATTATGCGCCAAAACGTCGGGTGCCGCATCGACAACGGCAGCGAGCGCGGTATCCACGTAGCCAGGTATCAGAACCTCGACCCGGACTCCTTTGCCAGCCAGCCTAAGCGCCCCGATGGTTGCGGCAAACTGGCCGGCACCGCCGTCAGGCAAATCATCACGGTCAACCGACGTCACCACGACGTAGTCCAGGCCAGCCTCTGAAATCGCCTCGCCAATCCGACGGGGTTCATCGGCGTCAACAAGGCCACCCGGATGACCCGATTTGACTGCGCAGAATGTGCACGAACGAGTGCACGTATCGCCAAGAATCATGACGGTCGCAGTACCAGCCCCCCAGCATTCACCCTGGTTGGGACACCTGGCCTCCTGGCAAACAGTGTGCAAACCCAATCGGGCCAGACGGCGTTGCATCGCCATGGCAATCCCGCCCGTGGGAATGCTCATCCGAACCCAGTCGGGCTTACGATTCAAGTCGCGTGGCACCAGATACCCTCGCTGCAAAGCGGCCGCATTTTAACGAAATCCACGAGTGTTTCCAGCAGATGGAACCACCCCTGCCCCAGGCTTTGCTTATCCGCTGCGTACCAGGCAACAAGGCTTCTTGACAAAGGCCGCCAACCCCTCTACATTTCTGTCCGCGTTTTGGTATCTTTTCCCAAGGAGTCGGGTGAATGAGCAGCGTGATCAAGAAGCGCAAGAAGAAGATGCGTAAGCACAAGTATGAAAAAATGCGCAAGAAGATGCGCCATGAACGTCGCAAGCGCGGCAAGTAGTCCGTAGTCCCACAGCGTAGTCCTGGCTGGCGGCCCCCGATCCTTCGAAGTATGTGTGGCCGGGGGGATCCGTGGAAGTAATTCCAGCTCCGTGGTTTACCATCGGGGAACAGCGTCCTCGCGTCCCATCACGATTGTGGGTCTGCACCCTTATTGCTTCATTTTTCCTTGTGGTTTGCCTGCCAACCGCCAGAGGATTGGCGTCCGAGCCACATGGTCCAACCTCAGTCGCTCCCGTCTACGTCTACCCGCTGCCCCCAGGTATTGCCCACGAGGGCGGAACACTCTTGTCGTCGCTTCAGCGGCGAGACATGAGTGCGGTCGAACTTTCACTGTCTCGACTTGAGGCACTGAAAAACGAGGCCGGAATCATCAACCTTGGTCCGATTGCGGCAGCCTTTCGCGGAGCATTCCCCGATGCGTCCGCGAATATCCCGTCGGGAGTTGCCACACGCATTGTCGCAGCCGCCGTGCGGCTTGCCCCGGACGACCCGGAAATGCGCATTCTGCAGGCCAGAACAGAAGCCCTTCGCGGGTTCGACGGGATCGGGCCAGCAGCCAATGCTCTGGGTGAGGCATTTAGCGCCTTCGGCCGTCATCCCAGGGACATTTCGATTCACGCCGCCAATGCAGCAACCTACCTTCTAGGTGCGATTATTCTTGTCCTGCTAGTATCGAGCCTGGCCCTTCTGACAAGACACGGTCGCCTGCTGGCACATGATGTCGGCGACTTGTTTCCGTCGGCCCCGGCCACCCCATTTTCAGCCCTCGAGATGGCCCAGTCACGCAGGTTTCGCGCCATCGTCGGTTCCGGTCTCACGAGGATCCTGGGCGTATCGCTTGTCGGGCTTGTTCTGCTGTTGCCAATCGTGATGGGCTTTGGCCTTGTGCCAGCCGCCGCCGTATGGATGGTGCTGGTCCTTCCCTATGCCGGAAGGTCCGAACGTGTCGCAATTGCCGCGGGATTCATTTCAGTGGCAATCCTTCCCCTTTTGGGGGCAATGGTTTTACTGCCTGGCAGAGTCGCGTCCTCTGATGGTGCCTTGATGTGGTCGTCGCTAAAGGAGTCGGTAGGAGACGACCAACTTCCGGCCTTTGCACACCGGAGCCTGGAGCATCCCGATGAGCCTTGGGCACCGGTCATCCTTGCTCGGATGGAAACCAGGCGCGCGCCGATGTCCCCAGTGGCTCTCGAGGCGGCCGCGGCTCGACTGGTCCCATTTGCTACCGATCAGAGCGGCGTGGTTGCGACCGACCTGGCCAACATCAGGTTGCGTCTGGCCCTTGTCTCCTGTCATCAGGGGCGACCGGACACGGCACGGGCGTCGGCTTCGCTGCAGGCATTCGAACGCGCCTTGCGACTGGCACCTGGCTCCACGTCGGTCCTGCGAGGGTTGACCTTGTCAGAGGGGCTTCTGGGCGACCGCATCGGCATGGAGAAATCCCTCCAGGCACTCGTTGCGGCAACTCCTAATGCCGACCTTGATTCGCTGGTGCGCATGCGAGCACTTGCCTCACCCGAGGCGGCATGCGGTTCACCGTCGCTGGTCATGGCCGAGCTTGGTATGCCCTCTGTTCCGGACTGGACCGTGTGGTTTTCCGACGTGGACCCGTGGGCGCTGCCACCTACCCTACCAATGAACGCATGGGTCATGGGCCGGACCCCAGTCGGTTATCTTCCATCCATCGGCCTATTCGGCCTAGTGATTCTGGTACTTGCCTCCATTGTTCGAGGTTTGCTGCCGTTCGCGTCATCATGTTCTCGATGTCAGACAGTATCGTGCCCATCATGCAATAGGGAGGCATCGGGTTTCGATTACTGCCCCTCCTGTCTTTTTGAACAGGTCAAGCCTGCGTTTCTGGACCCTCTTGATGTTGTAGCGCTGCAGCGGCGCCGTGAACAACAACGGGATTGGTCCCGAATCGTTCATCCCTTGCTTTGTCTGACAATACCCGGCTTGGGGCAGTTGCTTGCCGGGCGGCCGCTTCGCGGCGTTCTCCTGCTGTTGGTCCTGTTCCTTGCCGTAGGAGTTGTCGTCACACCGCATCCTCCGGTCATCGACACCATGGCATACGCCGGCGATTTGGGCCTTGAATTGCCGCTGTGGCCCCCGATTGCGCTTGCGGTGGTATATTTGGCCTCGGCCCTCGATACCTGGATTAGCCGGACATCATGACAACAGAGAACCTGCAAGATCAGGTTGGCCGACCGACCGAGCCTCCGCTGATGTTTTCCATGCTGGTGCAGGCCATGCGTCAGAACCTTCAAGGTACGGTGTCAATTGACATGCCAGGGGGTGAGACTGCCAGTTTTGTGGTCTCGGATGGCCGCGTTGTCCAGGTCTCGCATCCGGCGACTTCATCAACAGCAATACTTGGAGCCCTGATCCGGTCAGGTATCATTTCGGACCGGGACGTTCCTGCGGTCGAAAGGGCCGCACGCAAGGCATCCATCCCCCTGGATGAGGGTGTCGTTCCTGCCGGCCTGGTCTCGAAGGGAACCCTGGCCACGATGCGAGAAGCTTTGTGCCGCGAAACCGTGGTGGCCATGCTGCTGGACCCCTCACAGAAGCCCGTGGCGAGATGGACACCTGTTCGAGGCCTGCGTGAGGCGTGTGCGCTTCCTCTACCCTTTCTTTTGCGTGAGGCACAAAGGCGCCATCAGGAGTTGCCATCCATCAGGCGGGTCGTTTCGGACCCTCTCAATGTTTTTGGCCGGACCGCCGCAACGCGACCAGACCAGGCACAGGAACGCTGGGAGGATCTGAAGATTGGCGCAGGCGAACGCCAGGTGTACTTCTTTCTTGACGGCCGCCGGTGCGTTGCTGACATTGCACTGGCCACATGCCAGAGCGAGTACGAAGTATCCCGTGCCATAGCGTCGATGCACGAAGCCGGGCTTGTGCGTGCGGTCGGCAACACTGACATCGTTCCGACAACTGCAAGGGCATCAAGATCTGCACTACGTCGGCTGGTGGCCCTGCTTGCTGCAGTTGTATTCCTTGTGGCTGGCATAGCCTGGGCGTCCTGGACAGGTCGAATTGCCCCGGCACCACCGCTTGTCGGTGGAATGACGGACCCGTACCGCTTATTGCTCCGGGAGGCTCCCGAACAACGCCTTCTTGGAGCCATGCGTCTTTATCACCTGGCCTTCAACCACCAGGCGACCTCGTTCCAGGATCTTGCCGACCTTCGTTTTGTTCTGCCCGGAGACGTCCGCGCAGCCATTCGATTGGGTTTGAACGCGATCCCGGAGGGTCAGGAAGCGAAGTAACCTGTCAATACCCTGGATTATCGGGAATCGACTATACGAGGAGGCTTTCATGCCATTGACGATTCTGAATCGGCAACGGAAGGTTTCGGTCGATACCAAATCTGTTCGTCCTCGCCTGAATGCTGCCATCGAGGCCGCTGGGGTAGGCGATTCAAATGTGACACTTGTCCTTGTGTCAGACGCCGCAATCAGGCGCCTTAACCGCGACTGGCGAGACATTGATCGGCCAACTGATGTGCTGTCATTCTCGGCCCGCGAGGGCGAGGATGCTGCTTTTGCCAGCGACGAGCTTGGGGACGTCGTGATCTCGCTGGAGCGAGCGAAGGACCAGGGGCCGATTCATGTGCCTGACTCGGATGCCACTCACGGTTTCAATGACGAGTTGGTATTTCTTTTCGTCCACGGCCTGTGTCACCTGCTGGGTCATGATCACCAGGACCCATCATCCAGACGACGGATGACCGCAGCGCAGAAAAGAATTCTTGCCAAGGCCCAGCGGTAGGCAATTCCCAGGTCATGACCTTGTCTCTGGTGAACCGGGTGCGCTAGAGTCTCGGCTCCGGTTGACGGCGCAATAGGGGGTTTGATGAAGCCTTGGTGGCTTGGCTTTTTTGGGTGTCTTGCAACTGCCTGTCTGGCATCGATTGCCGACCCGGTTTTTGCACAATCGGCAAAGGAGAAGTCAGCTGCCGTTGCCCGTGTTGCGGCAGTCATGTTGGAACTAGGCAAGGCTGAACAGGGACTGGACCTTTTTCGAAAGGCATACAAGCTGGATCCAGAGCCTGCCCTTCTAGGTCAGATGGCAAGGATCTACGACAAGCAGCGAGACCTGGCAGGCGCGCGAGGATTGTACGAGCGCTGGGTCCAGACCGAGACCGATCCAGACAAGATTGCTCTTGCAAAGGCAGGACTTGCTGACGTTCTGGACAGATTGACTGGAAATCTTGTCGTTTCCGTGGTCCCGGCAAGCGCAACGGTGCTGGTCGATGGCCTGCCAACAAGGGTATGGCCGGGGGTTGAGATCAAGCGAGGCACTCACGAACTCGAGGTTTCGCAGGCCGGCTATGTGACCACGAAACGCACTTTTGCTGTCCTGCCGGGTGGAGAAACTCGCTTGACCGTGAAGCTGCAAGCTATTCCCGGCCGGCTTGCGGTGCACTGCAACGTTGCTGGCGCGAAGTTCATGTTGGACGACGCCGATGCGAAGCCCTTGCCCCTTGAACAACCGCTGGTATTGTTGCCGGGACGTCATGATGTTCGTGTTACTGCTGAAGGTTACGAAGCGTGGACCCGAGTCGTCGAGATCGGGCCGGATTCCGAGCTGAGTATCGAAGCCAACCTCGTGGCCCTTGCCAAGGACGCAGAAGTTCCCTCCTCTGTGCCTGCAGCGCCACCCGTCGCAGCTCCGAAACACGATGGACCGGAACCAGACGAATCTCAACAACGCTTCATCGACTAGGATCTTCTTGCCAGGATTCCTGGTGTCGCAGCGATATAGGCAACCGGGCGGCTAACCCTCAGAATCGGGCAGGACCGTTATGCGTGCAGAGACCTTCTTACCATAGCGCACGGACTTGACCTCACCCGGGAACAGCAACAGCTCGCCAGATACTCGCTGTTCATCCAGCCATACCGCACCCTCGGCAATGCGCCTGCGTGCTTCACCTGACGATGCAGCCAAGCCAGTTTCTCGCAACAGCACCGCCAACTGGATGCCCTCGGCAGGCGCACGGACGGTCTTTTCAACCGGCTCGGCCACGGTCTTTTCGCGCAACCAGCGGGTAGCCGCTGCCCTGGCTTCGTCAGCTGCAGGTTGACCATGAAACCTGCCAACGATCTCGGCGGCCAGGGACTCCTTGACGTCACGCGGGTTCATTTCATGCGCCTTGCAGAGCGCCTTCAAACCCGCCACCGCGGCGAACGACCGCGCGCTAAGCAGATCAAAGTACCGCCACATCAGGTCGTCACTGACGGACATGATCTTCAGAAACTGGTTCGTAGGCTCCTCGGAAACCCCTATATAGTTGCCCAGCGACTTGGACATCTTGGACCCGGTCAGCACGCCATCCACCATCCTGGCGTCAGTACCTTCCAGCAGAGGCATCGTCAGCACGACCTGCGGCTCCTGCCCGTGGTCACGCTGCAGCGATCGACCGACCAGCAGGTTGAACAACTGGTCAGATCCGCCAAGCTCCACATCGGCCTTCAGCGCAACGCTATCGTAGGCCTGCAGCAGGGGATAGAGGAACTCGTGTACTCCTATTGGAATCTCGGATGCGAATCGTTTCTTGAAATCGTCACGCTCCAGCATTCGGCTTACGGTATAGGTCGCAGCAAGTCGGATCAAACCTTCGGCACCCAGCGGACGCAACCATTCGCTGTTGTACCGAACGATGGTTTTTGCAGGATCCAGGACCTTGAACACCTGCGCCGTGTACGTTTCGGCGTTTATCCGAATCTGATCGGGTGTAAGTGGCTTGCGGGTCTCATTCCGCCCTGTAGGGTCGCCAATCAGCGACGTGAAGTCACCGACGATGAATACGACCTGATGGCCCATTTCCTGAAACCGACGCATCCGGCTCAACACGACGGTGTGACCTAGGTGCAGATCCGCCGCAGTCGGGTCAAAGCCGGCCTTGACTACCAGCGGAATGCCGGTGGCCTGCGACCGCGCCAGTTTGCGGTACAGGTCGGCCGAAGTCTCGCACTTGACGGAACCGACCAGCAACTCGGCCAGTTGCGCCTCGATGACAGGGTTGCGTTCGTCCATTGGGTTGCTCCGCGCTGGTAGGGGGGATTTGGCCCCTGCGCAGGCCGCGCTACTTCGCGTACTCGACGGCACGGGTTTCGCGGATCACGCAGATCCTGATCTGCCCTGGATAGGCCAGTTTCTCCTCGATCTTTCGGGCTATGTCGCGCGCCAGAACGGTCGCGCCGTCATCCGACACCTTTTCGTGCGCCACAAGAACACGAACCTCGCGGCCCGCCTGGATGGCATACGAACGTTCGACGCCCGGGAAGGAATTGGATATCCCTTCCAGATCCTCAAGGCGTTTCACGTAGTTCTCAAGGCTTTCACGCCGGGCCCCGGGGCGAGCGCCCGAAATGGCATCACTGGCGATGACAATCTGCGCCAGCAGTGTCATCGGTTTCTCTTCCTCGTGGTGAGCCGCGATTGCATGGACAACTTCGGCCGACTCGCCGAACTTGCGCGCAACGTTGGCACCTGTCAGGGCATGCGGCCCCTCAATCTCGTGGTCAATCGCCTTGCCCAGGTCGTGAAGCAGGCCGGCTCGACGCGCTTCCTTGACAGGCAGACCCAGTTCCGAAGCCATGAGACCCGACAGGAAGCCGCATTCAATACTATGGGCCAGAACGTTCTGGCCGTAGGAAGTCCGGAACTTCATCCGGCCCAGCAGCTTGACCAGTTCCGGGTGCATCGTGCCCAGCGAAAGCTGGAACAACGCATCCTCACCGGCCTCCTTCATCTTCTGTTCGACTTCCTTGGTACTCTTCTCGACGATCTCCTCGATCCGTGCGGGATGGATTCGGCCGTCCTTGACCAGCATCTCCAGCGACAGGCGCGCTATCTCGCGGCGTACCGGGTTGAACCCGGACAATGTCACCGTGTCCGGCGAGTCGTCAATGATGACATCGATACCAGTCGCGGCCTCGAACGCGCGAATATTGCGTCCCTCGCGCCCGATGATCCGCCCCTTCATCTCCTCGCTGGGCAGCGTGACAACCGACACGGTACGTTCGTTGGTGTACTCGCCAGCGTATCGCCCGATTGCGATGCCGATGATGCGCTTGGCACGCTTCTCGGCCTCCTCCTTGGCTTCGTCCTCGATCATCTTGATCTGCCGGGCGGCCGAGATCTTGACCTCTTCGGTCAAACGCTCGGTCATGTACCGTCGGGCCTCGTCGCCACTCATGCCGGCAATGCGCTCAAGGGTCGCCCGGGCCTCGACCACCAAGCGTTCATTCTCCTTGGCATTCGACTCGATAGACTCTTCCTTCTGGGCAACGGACTTCTCGCGACGAACCACCTCGGTCTCGCGGGAGGTCAGAGTCTCGGCCTTGCGTTCGACCGTTTCCTCGCGCTTGACCAACTTCTCTTCGCGCTTCTGACCCTCGGTGCGCGCACCCTTCAGATCACGATCCAGATTCCGAACCTTCTCCTCGGCCCCTCGAGCATTCGCCTGGGAATTGGCCAGTTCCGCAGCACAACGTCTTTCGACGTCGCGCACGGCCTCGACCACACGAGTGTCAGCTTCAGCAGACTTGGCGCGGATGTTTCCGCGCAGGACTGCAAAAGCAGCACCACCGCCCAGGACCAGCCCAAGGAGAACGCCGAGGACCATCAAGATGATCGGGTCCACGGTCCAACCTCCTTCTCATCCGGAAGCCAATAATTGCTCCCGGGGCCCCGGCACTATATGAACCGGGACCTCTCCAACGTCGATTCCACGGGGAACCGCCCCTTTTCACGCATAATGCTGCCGGCTTGGGACGATGAGCAGATCTGACGACCCGGACAGGGGAATCGCAACCTGCGACCCGCCCAACGGGCAAGGGGACATCAAGGACCGCTTCCACGCCGAGGCGCCAAGTGCGCCTCAAATCAGGTCCTTCGTCTGTCCGGGCGCCACGCTGGCAGCCCGGCGATTCATCAAAGTGTCCCACGCAACGCCAAGATCTATATGCTCATCCCCCCGACCGGAGGGCTGTTCCCTTCATCAGCACGCGGCACGCCTTCCAGCATCTCGAGAATCCGGGACGATTTGTTCCTGATCTTCTCTCGAAGCCCATCGATCTTGCGACGCTCGCGCAGCAGTTCCTCGCACACACCCAGCAGCGTCAGCAATGAAACCGCGTGCGGCCCCATTCCGCCTGCCGCCTGGTTCGTTTCTTCGAGGCGGGATTCGGCGAAGGCGACGACAACATTCAGATCATCGTCCCCGGCACCGGTACGCAGCACAAAGCGACGACCCTGGAGGATAACCTCAACGGTACGACGCTCCATTGCCACGACTGCCCCATGCACAAAGTCCAGTTGAAATTACCCAACGGACCGGTATTTGTCAATTTCTTTTCAGGGAATTAGAGGCTTGCGCTGCGTTCTCCGATTGCAACTCGCACCAGTTTGACCTGATGGCCTGGGCCCTGTCGGTATCGGCTACCAGGTTCTCCATTGGCACTGGGCAGCGCCAGGTCCAGTTACTCTCGTTGACGATGCCCGGCAAATTGATCCGATGTTCAGCCGGATCTCCAGGCAACGCACCTTCCGGCCACAACAGTTCCTGAATCTGCAGAACGGTGAACAACTGGCTCCCAAGCGACAGCCACCGAACGATCTCCCTGTGAAGTCCTGGTGTAAGCGCCGATGGCGCAGATCCATCGTGCCCCAGCAGTCCAAACAGCTCGTTGCGTTCACCGGGGTTCTCGAACCACCACTGCGCCAGGATCTCGGAGTCGTGCGTCGACAAGGTAGCCATGGACAGCGGAACGTAGTCGCGCGGCAGGATGAACCCTCGGTCCTGGTGCCATCGCTTCTCCCATCGCTGGACCTTGAACCCGCAGATGCCCATATCCAGCAAGGTCGACCGGCACACGTCCGGAATCGTACCCAAATCCTCGGCCAACGGCAGCATCCGACTGGCATCCAGCATCATCTGAAGAATGCCGCGGCCCTGCGCGCCCCAGGTCCATTCCTCGGCCGGGACAAAGCGCCCTGCCCTGCCAGTCTGATGGCCAGCAGGAATCGTCCAGATTCGGAAGAACCCGACGACATGATCAATCCGGTAAAGGTCGAAATATCGTTCGGCGTGGCGCAGGCGCTCGATCCACCAGGAATAGCCGGTCGCGGCCATCACGTCCCACCTGTAGGTCGGAAATCCCCAGTTCTGGCCGTCCTCGGCATACATGTCAGGCGGCGCCCCCGCGGACACGTCCATATTGAACAGGTGAGGCAAACGCCAAACGTCGGCACTGTCTCGCGAAACAAGGATCGGGATGTCGCCCTCGATCATGACCCCGCGTGCGGCAGCGTATTCACGAGCCTGGCTGAACTGGGCGTCCAGAACCCACTGGGCAAACAAGTGCAGGGAAGTAATGTCTTCGTGAGTCGCCAAGGCCAGTTCGACGGCACCTGGTTCCGAATAGCGGGGCGCCCAGGTTTCCCATGACGCGTAGCCCTCGATCTCCTTCAGGACACGATACGGAAGATAGTCCAAAAGCCACGAATTACGCGCCTTGAAATCGGAAAGGGTCTTTCGCAGCGAGGTTCCGTCCAGCCGCCGCAATGCCTCCTCAAGCAACTCTCGCTTGATGCGACGCACCGGCTGCCAGGACACACGCGGGCCGCCAGGCGCCGCCGCAGAACATTCCCGGACGCGATTCTGCCAACCGATGTCATCGGCAAGCCCTGGAATGCGGTCAAGTGCCACGAAAACAGGGTCCAAGGCGAACGCAGAGACCGCTGAATACGGACAGTTGTCCATCCCCATGTCGTTGACCGGCAGCAACTGGATGACCTCGGCCCCGATCTGGACGCTCCAATCGACCAGCGCCTGGAGATCGCCCACGTCGCCTATCCCGCAATCACGCCCGCTGCGCAGCGAGAACAACGGCACACAAACTCCTCGCCTGCGCTGCACCCCGACGCGTTGCCAGTGTGATCGGGCGGCCGCACGTTCCAGGAACTCGGGCGTTTCACTGAACATCTTTCACCCATCCGGCCCCTGCACACCGGTTCAATAATCGCCACGTCTTGCGACGGACCTCAATTGGGGGACGCAGCCTAGTTCACGGTCTTGTCTTTTTTTGGAGGGGTGCCCTCCTGAATCGCACCATACTGATCTTCGTAGCGCCGCAGGTTTTCGCTGAGCGCCTTGATGATCCGCTTCAAATGGCCCGGACTGGATATCACACGCGCATTCAGGACGGCCTGGGTTGGCGCAAGGTAGACGAAATCAAGCACGAATTCCTCGCGAGTGTGCGAGACCATCATGTTGTTCGCGTAAACGCCGCCTGCGATTTCGTCGCGCACCTTCAAGGGAACCGGGGGCTTCGCTGGTCCTGCCATCCTTGCGCCTCATCAAACAAGAAATGCGAGTATATCATCGCGTGCCATTACCACGCGCAATGCCAGCTGTGGTAGCGTCCGGTTTGTCGTCCGGAGGTCACTTCAACATGTACATTTTCAATCCGAGGTCCTCGATTTTCGCAATTGGCCTGGTAGTCCTCCTGGCTTCGTCATGCGCCTCACAAGACAAAAGTGTCCTGCCGGCAACGCTTTGCACCCCGGACGCCAGATACTGTCTTGGCAACTACACTGCTGTTTGCACACAGGACGGGCGCCGATTGAGCGACTTGCGACCCTGTTTTCCTGACGGTAATTGTTTCGCTGGCGCCTGCGTCTCCCGGATCTGCACGCCTCCCGGGATGGAACGGTGCGAGGGCATCGACACCGTGAGGGTCTGTTCGGATGACGGAATGGTTCAATCTTTCTCCCAGTGTCCGAAATTCGAGTCCTGCCATGCCGGCGCCTGCCGTCCGGATGACTGCAGCCCCGGTGAGAATCTGCCGATTTGCAATTTCGATGTAATGGCTGTCTGCGTCGATGGGAAGCGCACGTCTGCGTCCTGCGAGAACGGGATGTCCTGCAAAGGGAACGAGTGCAAGGCGAAGGAGAGCTGCACGCCAGAGGAAGCCCGTTGCAGCGGAGACAGAGTGTCTGGTATTTGCAGCTTCAACGCCTCGCAGTGGAACACCACCGTCTGCAAGTCGACCGAACACTGCCTGGACGGTTTCTGCCAGCAGCGCTTGATTGACCAGCCTGTTATCGAAGATGTCATTGAGGATGTCATCCAGGATGTCCCTTCTCCCCTTGCAGGATGAGCTGCGCATTACCACAATAGGGCTCATGGCACGGCCGCCTTCCCCGGAAAGTCCGATCACCCCTTCCTGGCATCAGCACCTGCAATCCTATCTGGTCCATATGGAGGTTGGCCGCAGCGCATCCCCACATACCTTGAAGGCCTATCGCGCCGACTGTCTGGAACTGATGGAGGTCCTTCAGCGTAGCGGTTTGGAGCCAATGGAACTTGACCGCCGAGGAATAGAATCCTGGTTTGCGGCGATGGATACGATGCGCCACGGGCCAGCCTCGATTTCCCGCAAGCTGTCTGCCGTGCGTGGAATGTATCGATTCTGGAAGCGCAGGGGGATAGTGGCCTCGAACCCGTGGGCTGGCATCAGAGGGCCTCGCAAGACGAACCGTCTTCCCGACTTCGTTCCGGTTGACGAACTGTTCGTCCTGCTGGAGGCGCCCGACCCCAAGACGCCACTTGGTTTGCGCGACCGCGCCGTCCTTGAACTTCTTTACGCTGGAGGCTTCCGCGTATCGGAACTGGCGGGAATGAACGTTGGTAGCGTCGACCTGAAGGCCGGTCAGGCCCGCGTCATGGGCAAGGGGCGCAAGGAGCGCATCGTTCCCGTTGGCTCGAAAGCACTGGCGGCCCTGCGAATATGGCTTGATGTCCGCCCGTCGCTGCTTAAACGCGGTCTGGACCCGGGTGCGTTGTTCCTGAACTTCCGCGGAGGCCGACTTACTGTGCGCAGCGTTGGCCGGCTGATCGACAACGCCGTGGCAAAAGCCGCCTTGATCAGGCACGTGCATCCCCACGCGCTGCGCCATTCTTTTGCAACGCATCTCATGGACGGCGGTGCCGACCTTCGCGACATACAGGAACTGCTGGGACACGCGCGTCTGTCGACAACCCAGAAGTACACTCACGTCACGCTTGCGCGACTGCAAGCCGTGTACGATCACTCCCACCCTAGGGCGAAGGGATAGGACTTTTACTGTCGCCTGATGCGGCAATGGAGAACGACATGGCGGAACGAACCTTCGATAGAACCTTGGACAACCTGCGCGGAACCACGGTCATCGCCGTAAGGCGAAACGACTCGGTGGTGGTTGCCGGCGATGGTCAGGTTTCCTACGGTGACACGATTCTCAAGCATACGGCCAGCAAGGTGCGCAAGGTCCATGGCGGCAAGGTCATCACGGGCTTTGCCGGTTCGACTGCCGACGCCTTCACGCTGTTCGAACGGTTCGAGGGCAAACTGAAGGACCTGAATGGCAATCTGGCGCGATCCGCAGTCGAACTTGCCAAGGACTGGCGCACGGATCGGCTGTTGCGCCGGCTGGACGCGATGCTGCTGGTCGCAGACCGCGAGAAGACCTTCCTGATTACGGGCGCTGGTGATGTAATCGAACCAGACGAAGGCGTGATAGCAATCGGTTCCGGAGGGCCATACGCGCTGGCTGCAGCCAGGGCCTTGATGGAACACACCCAACTGCCAGCGGCGGAGATCGCACGGACCGCAATGAAGATTGCCGCTGGAATCTGCATCTTCACGAACGAATCGATCACCCTGGAGGAACTTCCGTGATGGATGCCGAACGAGACCTGACCCCAAAGGAAATCCTGGTCGAACTTGACCGGTATATCGTCGGGCAGAACGACGCCAAGCGGCTGGTTGCCGTGGCGATGCGAAATCGCTGGCGGCGAATCCATGTTGATGGCCCCTTGCGCGACGAGATCACCCCCAAGAACATCCTGATGATCGGCCCGACAGGAGTCGGCAAGACCGAAATCGCCCGCCGGTTGGCGCGACTGGCGCGAGCTCCGTTCGTGAAGGTCGAGGCGTCCAAGTACACCGAGGTCGGCTATGTCGGGCGCGACGTCGAGGGGATGATTCGCGACCTGGTTGAATGCAGCGTCAACATGCTGAAGGCCGAGGAAGGGGCAAAGGTATCAACCCAAGCGAAGACGCTGGCCGAGGATCACGTCATGGACGCGCTGTACGCCCAGCACGAGGACCTGCGGGCGGATTCGCGCGACGTTGTGCGGCAGAAGTTGCAGGCCGGAACCCTTGACGATCGGCCTTTGAAGTTTGATGTCGCGGACAACTCGTCACCCATGATGTCGATTTTCTCGAACGCAGGCATGGAAGAAGTCGGAATGCAGTTGCAGGACATGCTGGGGAATTCGATGCCCCGCAAGACACGACAGCGTCAGGCGACTGTTCGTGACGCCATGCACGCCTTCGAAGTGGAACAGCGAGACCGCCTTCTTGACCCGGACAAAATCAACAAGACCGCGCTGGATCGTGCCCAGAACAACGGCATAGTATTCATTGACGAGATGGACAAGGTCGCCGGACGCGAGGGAGGTCACGGGCCCGAGGTGTCCCGCGAGGGGGTCCAGCGAGATCTTCTGCCGATCATCGAAGGCACCCAGGTCACAACCAAGTACGGCATCGTCAGAACGGACCACATTCTGTTCATTGCCGCAGGTGCGTTTCACGTATCGAAGGTGTCGGACCTGATCCCCGAAATGCAGGGACGGTTTCCGATTCGCGTGGAACTGACGTCCCTGAATCGGGACGATTTCGTTCGAATCCTTCGCGAGCCCGAGAACAGCCTTTTGAAGCAGTACCAGGCACTGATGGTGACCGAAGGCGTGACTTTGCGCTTCGAAGACGACGGAATCGAGGCTGTGGCGGAAGTCGCGGCCGAACTGAACGCCCGCTTCGAGAACATCGGGGCGCGGCGTCTGCACACAGTGCTGGAAAAGGTGCTGGAAGAGGTCTCTTTCCACGCCCCAGACATACGCGGCCAGACAATCCCGATCACGGCAGCCTACGTCAAGGCCCGATTGGGCGACATCCTGAAGGACGAGGATCTCAGCCGGTACATCCTGTAAAGCAGGTTATTGCGGGCAGGATCAAACGGGGCGCATCTGGCGTGCGTCCATGCGGATTGCCACCTTCCCGACCAGGACACGCACGTGGCCTTTCGCGTCGATGTCGATAACTACCCCGGTGCGGCCCGAGAACACGCCGTCAACCAGGCGCACCTTTGTTCCAACGCCGAAATCAATGATCCCGCCATCGTGCGACACGACAGGAGCATCCTTGACGGTACCCCCACCCGATGGCGACGCACCGACCAGGTAATTCGAGGCGGGACGCCATGCGAAAAAGTCCCACAGCGGCAGCAAACCCGGCAGCAGAATTCGAAGGTACGGAAGAAGTGTGGACGAGGCCAGGAGTGGGTCGCCCGGCTGCATCCATCGACCAATTCGGATGAGGAAGCTTTCGTTCAGGACGGCTTCCTCAAGCCGCTTGAGGTGTTCGGTGTCGAACTCGGCAGCCGGCACCTCCAGGTCGGGCGCAACGCGGGCCGTGCATCCCTCCGGCATCGACCTGACCATCCGCACGAAGTCCAGGGACTCCGAAGGCTGGCGGCACCGGTTCAGCAGATTCATCACATCCAGCCAGGCCGTCGAGTGGCACATCAGGCCGGCCTCGACGCCATCGTGGGTTATACGCAGACCCAGGATCAGGTGTCGGTGGTGTTCGCCCGCATCCGAAATCTGGTCGGGCAGGGAAATCCTGGAGTCCAGCAGCGGCGCTATGGCCTTCTGGTGTTCCTGGGATCGCGTGAAATAAAGCACCAACTCGCTGACCTTCTTGGCGTTGAACACGCTTGGGGCATGGGGCGTGACGTCCCAGGCAAGATGGCGATCGTGCGCCAGCGCCGCTTCCATGGAGGTCCCAAGGAAGCGCAACTGGTCACGCAGACGCATCCTTTCCATATTGAAAACATTCGAGGACCACTTTCGTGGCTCGAGCGCATCAAAGGAGGCGGCATCCAGACCATTGAACGATTCACCGAACGACACTGGCGACTCCTACCGGCGAAACAACGCCGGGCGCTCAGAAACGAGTCGGGAGTCTAATCGAACGCAGAGAGCTTGCCAAGCCATGCCAAAGGTCGAAAGCGACACCGGGAGCTTCGAGGTTGGCGCGAAACAAGGACTGCAGGCGAGTGTCCGGGAATTCGCCGATTCGAAATGCCATCCAGATACGTTCGCCCATCTCGTATCCCAACAGGTGCACGATAGGCACCAGCAGATCAGGACCCAGGTCCTGAACCCCCCCGGAAAGACCCAATGACTTGATGTGCGCGTCGAATGAATCGCGACTGAAGTTCCGCTTCCACTGGCGCGCGCGATGCCAGGAGGTCAGTTGCACAGCCACTGTCAACTCGGGCGACACGTCGTCATGGCTGTCATTGACGTTTTCACGGCGCCCTACACGCCGCAACAGCGATTCGGTCGGCGGCTTTCGTTTGGGATTGAAGACCTTGGCGCCGAAGTACCCAAGTGCCTCGTGCAACGTCCGTCCGTAAAGAAAGTCTATCGGTTCATCGGGTAGCGGTCCCGAAGCAAGGCGTGCCTTCAGGAAATGAGCCGCCTCCTCTCCCATGTGCGTAGGCCCTAGGTGGGCAAGGTACACGAGGTTCATTTCGGGCAGGCACAGTGATTCGCCTTCCTCGATCCGGGAACTGATGAACTGGAACGTTTCCGCATCAAACTGTGACGCCAGCGCCTGAACCGGAGCCAGATCTCCTGGACCGCAGACCGTCACGCCATCAAGCAGGCAATCAGCACGGATCCCGATAAAGCGGGCCAGTGCCGAAAGGTAGTGTTTGAACTGGCGCCTGACCGCAGCGCGATCGCCAGCCTCTGATGCCTCCTCGCCTGACATGGCCGCGAGGAATGAAGCCTGGGCAGCAATCGGCGTGCTGACAAGCACTGCATAACGGTCATCCGCCAGGCGTACGGCATCGACATTGTCCTGGATTCCACGCTCCATCAACTCGAACCACAATTGGTCAAGGTTCTGGTGCAGCACCAGGACGTTGGCAACAATTCCCAGGCGATCAAGGCACCGTTTCAGTTCGAGGGGAAGATGGTTTGGCGCAAGGTGCGCCTCGCCGATCAGAACCGCAACCTTGCTGGAAGGATTCTCGCGTACCGACTCGGCTATTCGCCAGGCGGCAAAGCTTGATCGCGACCATACGGTGCCGCACTCCGATGACGGGCAGTCCAGCGCCAGAACACGCGCGCCTCGCCTTTTGGCATGATCAAAAATTGGCCTGAAGTTCGGCCATACCTGGTACGACGGCCAGGACCTGGCATATTCCGATCGCCGCAAGAAGACGTCGTCATCAATCCTGCCTGCGACATAGTCATCTACTGATTTCTGATAGCGGGCCGAAACAAACTCCAGACCGATCGTGAAATTACTGGCTCGCACCGCCCGCAATATGCGCAAGAAACCGCGTTGCGACTGGCGTAACGAATGGTAATCCCCGACTAGGATGACGCGAGCATGGCGAATTGCCGCACGAAGGACTGCTGGCGTGGAAGGCTGCCAGTCAAGCGGAATCGACGTGGCCAGATCGGATTCGTACCGGTCAAGGTCCTGGTGTGTGAATCGTCGAGGAGTTCCTACCAGCTCGCGAATTCGGCGTTCATTGGCCTCGTAGAGACGCTGGTGCAACTCTCGAAGCTGCTGATTGCCTACCATCTTGAGCCTCCATCGCTGGATTCTAGGACAACTGGCGCAAAGATGAGGAATTCCGGCATCGACAACGTTTTCCGACTCGGCCGAAAGCAGTTTGCGCCACCTGCGAACAGATGACAGTTCGTTGACTGGCCGTGCCCGGCGTGCTAACTCGAGGCACCTGGGTTGGGAAACCTCATGAATCTGCCGCCTCTGGACATCCGGCCTGATTCGTCGGTAGTGCTGCTGACTGGCGCCGGCATATCGGCCGAATCGGGCATTGCCACGTTCCGTGATTCAGGCGGCTTATGGGAACAGCACGACGTTTCGCAGGTGGCCACTCCGGAAGGCTTCAGAAGCAATCCAGGTTTGGTGTGGCGTTTCTACAGCGAACGGCGCCGGCAGGCTTCGCTCGTCCATCCAAATCCTGGCCACTTTGCCGTTTCGGCCCTCGAACAGTTCCTGGCCTCCCGCGGACGTTTTACCCTGGTGACCCAGAACGTCGATGGGCTGCACCAGCGGGCTGGTTCACAGAGGGTTCTGGCAGTCCACGGTTCCCTGTTCAAGACACGCTGTTCCAGTTCGGAATGTGCCCAGGGTCTGTGTTCATGGGAAGACCACTCTCTGCACTTCCAGGACGTTCCCCTTTGCCCTGGATGCGGGTCCATGTTGCGGCCGGACATCGTCTGGTTCGGTGAGTACCTGGATCCAGCGATCGAATCAGCAGCGCGCGAGGCTATCGCCGACTGCGATTTGTTCCTTGCCATCGGAACGTCTGGCGCCGTATGGCCGGTGGCCGGATATGTTGACATTGCGCTTGCAAGGGGCGCTCGCACCGTACTGGTGAACCTGGAACTGCCAGCCAACGCCAACAGGTTCGCCGAGGTCCACCTGGGAAAATCCGCCGACCTGTTGCCTAGGCTGCTTCCCGGCGGATGACTACGCGGACGAACAGGTTCCCGCCCATCCAGATTCTCAGGCAGGGCCCGAAGCTGCAACAGCAGCCTCGACCAGACCACCGCCACGACGCAGCCTCCTGTCCAGCGCCTCGACGTCCGGCGAGATCGGCCGATCGCCCGTGACAGGAGGAACATCCTCGCGAACAACGGCATGCGCCGCACGCACACCAAGTCCCGGCAGCCTGGGCGCCCTCAAGTCGATTCCGGCGGCCGCACAAAGAGCCTCGATCGCAAGGACCAGTCGAACGTTGTCGACAATCTGCCTGGCCTTCAGCGCAGCGGTCATACCCATGCTGACATGGTCCTCACGATTGGCGGACGAAGGAATGCTGTCAACCGATGCCGGGTGCGCAAGGATCTTGTTCTCGGACACGAGGGCTGCAGCAGTCACCTGTGCAATCATCAGTCCGCTGCATAGCCCGGAATGAAACGCCAGGAACGGGGGTAGGCCCTCCGACAAACTGGGGTTCAATAGATGCTCGACGCGACGTTCACTGATTGCACCCAGTTCCGCTGTGGCAATCGCCAGCAGGTCCAGCGCTATTGCGACCGGCTCGCCGTGAAAGTTGCCGCCCGACAGGATCGCTCCATCCTGAAAGACAAGAGGGTTGTCGGTGGCACTGTTCATCTCGATCTGAATCACACCGCGAATCCATGCCATAGCATCTCGCGCGGCACCATGCACCTGCGGCATGCAGCGGATCGAGTACGGGTCCTGCACCTTGTGATGCTGCCCTCCACGATGTGATTCGCGAATCTGGCTGTCTGCAAGCAGGCCTCGCAATGCGGCTCCTGATGCAATCTGGCCCGGGTGGGGACGCGCCTCGACTACGCGGGCGTCGAACGCATCTGGAGTTCCCAGAACCGCCTCCAGGGTCATCGATCCGACGACATCTGCCGCGACCGCCAGATGTTCCGCATCGGCCAGAGCAAGGGCTCCGACCCCGGTCAGAACCTGCGTCCCATTAACTAACGCCAGACCCTCCTTGGGTTCCAGCACAAGAGGCTCGAGGCCGGCGCGCCGCAGTGCTTCGCCACCCGGCAGCACCTCGTCACCGACTCGCGCGCTTCCCTCACCAATCAGCACCAGCGCCAGATGGGCCAATGGAGCCAGGTCGCCCGAAGCTCCCACGGACCCACGCGATGGAATCACAGGATGAATACCGGCGTTCAGCAGGTCAATCATGCGTTGGGCCACCACGGGCCGCACACCGGCATGGCCAGTGGCCAGAACCTGGGCCCTCAGCAGCATTGCCGCCCGCACGTCGTCAATCGGCAGCGGAGCTCCGACGCCCGCAGCGTGACTGCGGATCAGGTTCAGTTGCAGAGCGGCAAGGTCCTCCAGCGAAATGGGCACCTCAGCCAGGGCTCCAAAGCCAGTGTTGATCCCGTAGTGCGGCCGCTCGTCAGCAAGATGCGCCAGGACAACCGCACGCCCACGTCTGATGCGCTCAACAGCCTCGTCCGCAAGCTCCACTTTTGCCCCGGAACGGGCTACGGCAACCAGATCCTCAAGGGACAACCAATCCCCGACCCGCACGATCGCCATCTGTAACCTCTGCCGGCATCCCAAGCGATTGTAGTCCAATGACCACAAGGGGAAAGGATGGATCTGGATGCAAGGCTCGATCTAATGTGCTAGTTTTCCCCGTCTCATTGGCGAGGACGCCAGATGACCGATTCAGGGAATGCGACCAACCCACAGACCTTAAACCCAGTTGAACACCGCCAGTTGATTCAGACAGTGCTTGATCAGATTCGGCCATCGCTTCAGAACGATGGCGGCGACTGCGAGCTTGTGGACGTGTCCGAGGACGGCAAGACCGTCTTTCTGCGTCTGCAGGGAGCCTGTTCCCACTGCCCCTCGGCGATCTACACCCTGAAGTACGGTATCGAATCCGTACTGAAGGAAATGGTCCCGGGCGTCGAATCGGTCGAGCCGGTCTGACGAATTTTCAGTTGACAATCTAGCCGGGTGTCCTGTATCGTCACCGCGCTTTGAGGCCCCGGGCGAATAGCTCAGCTGGCAGAGCACCGGTTTTACACGCCGGGGGTCACAGGTTCGAGCCCTGTTTCGCCCACTGGCGCGGGGTTTGAAGTATTCAGGTTCCTTGAAACGCTGGGGTGGTAGTTAAGTCGGTTATAACGCCGGCCTGTCAAGCCGGAGGCCGCGGGTTCGAGTCCCGTCCACCCCGCCAATTAAGAACGCGATGAAGCCTCGGGAAACCGGGGCTTTTTCGTTTTTGAACCCCGGCGTTCCTGTTTGGGGCACATGGAGGTCCCGATGGTCCGTACCGGCGCAGACCACCTGTGCGACGACGCTCAGCGCATTCTTTCCGGCCGCCGCTGGGCCATGGTCTGCCATGCCGCATCTGTCGACGGCAATCTCCGGTACGTCTTTGATCGACTGTCAGCCGACACTCGAACGCGTCCGCAAATGCTGCTGGCGCCCGAGCACGGCCTTTTCGGCGAACGCCTTTACATGGAACCGGTCAGCGACGCAGTGGACCCGTACCTTGGCCTGCCGGTCCTCAGTCTTTACGGCGACAATGCCGATTCGCTGGCCCCACGGGCCGATATCCTGAAGGACCTTGATGTTGTCGTAGTGGACCTACAGGACGTCGGCGCCCGCTACTACACCTACCTTGCCACCCTTGCAATGACGCTGGATTCCTGTGCCGCAGCCGGGGTCCAGGTCATTGTCCCCGATCGACCGAACCCGATCGGCGGACTTGCTGTCGAGGGCAATCTTCCGCGGCCACACCTGAAGTCCTTTGTGTCCTGGCTGCCAATAGCCAATCGACACGGGTTGACGGCCGGCGAGGCAGCGCGCCTGCACGTTTCCACCTCCTGCCCCAATCTGGATCTGATTGTGCTGCCCTGCGAGGGCCTGCGCCGTAACCATTTGTGGCCTGACACGGGACTGCCGTTTGTTCCCCCGTCCCCCAACATCCCGACTTGGGAAACAGCCCTGGTCTACCCGGGGATGTGTCTGCTGGAGGGCTCAAACATCAGTGAAGGCCGAGGCACGACAACCCCTTTCCAGGTCTTCGGCGCACCTTACATCAGCGACCCTCGCAGCCTGGTTGCATTCCTCGACCGTTGGCACCTCCCGGGCGTGGCCTTTCGACCCACGTTCTTCACTCCCAATCTGGACAAAGCGTCAGGTATCCATTGTGGCGGAGCCCAGATTGTGGTGACCAGCGTTCTGGACTTCAGGCCGTTGCTGACTGGTCTTGCCGTTCTGGCGGCGTGCGCGTCGCTGTATCCCGACGACTTCGCCCTGCGCACGGACGCCTACGAGTTCGTCCATGATCGCCTGGCGCTGGATCTGCTGCTTGGCGACGAATCGCTGCGCCTGGATCTCATGGCCGGCGCGTCACCGTGGGAGCTGGCATCCCTGATGGCACCGGAAGCCGTCACGTTCCAGGAGACCCGACAGCCATTTCTCCTTTACACGTAGATCCTGCCGATACGCGTAGATCCTGCCGATTTGTAGCCATCATCCTACGAACAGCCTTCCACACAAGCGCCGATGCGCTGGCGGTGCTACCATCACGAGTGCAATACCGGAGCCGATTCGTGCCCCGACCACCAGCCCACCGCGATGTCGCCCTGTTCGGCGGATCGTTCGATCCACCACACTGCGCCCATGTTATGGCTGTCTCCTACGTGCTGTCGTGCACTCCATGCACTCAGGTCTGGGTTCTACCCGTGTTCAGGCACGCGTTCGACAAGGAAAGCGCCCCCTTTGAACTTCGACTAGCAATGTGCCGCGCCGCTTTCGCGCCCTTTGGTCGCAGGGTCCGTGTGCTGGATCTCGAGTCCCGTCTGCCGCCGCCGTCCTACACTGTTCAGACCTTGCGCTACCTCGTTGGTCGCTATCCAGGCACAAGGTTCCACCTTGTCGTTGGCACCGATATCCTCGCAGAGACGGATCGCTGGCGCGAGTTCAACGAGGTCAACAATCTGGCTCGCTTGTTGATTCTTGCGCGCGGCCAGCCCGATCCCCGAGCTGTGGGACCGGTCTTCCCGGAGGTATCGTCCTCGTTGATTCGTTCGGAGCTCGCGATTGGGGCAGACGTTTCCGATCGTGTATCCGAGGCGGTACTGGCCATCATTCGCCTGAACGAATTGTTCGGGACTGGAGGTCGTGGATGAGTCACCTTCGATCTCCCGGTCCGGTTGTCATTGTCGGCACTGGTCGGGCCGGAACTGGCATTGGGCTGGCGATGTCGTCATCCGGATTCCCGGTGACCTTCGTCACCCGAGGATCGCGACGGAGCGTCGGCGCTGTTCGTGTACTATCGTACGGCGATCAGTCCCTGCCACACGGCACCTCGATTTGGATCCTGGCCGTACCGGACCGCCTGATTGCTGAGACGGCCAGAACCCTCAAGGACCTTGGATTTCTGGGTCCAGCAAGCATCGCCGGTCACCTGTCTGGCGCCCTGCCCTCCTCCCTCCTGGAGGAAGCCGCGGGCCCTTTGTATGGCAGGTTTTCAGCCCACCCTCTGCTTGCATTTCCGCCCGCCGATGCCGTACGCCCGATGCCGCCTGGGTCCACCGTGCTGATAGAGGGCGACCCGACTGGCGAACTGATGGCCCACGCACTGTTCGGTGCCGCAGGCGCCGAAACGTGCGCAATAGACCCGGCTAGAAAGCCGCTGGCGCACGCCGCGGCAGTCCTGGCGGCCAATCTTGCTGCCACGCTGATCTGGTCCGCGGCCGACGCCTTGAAGGCCTCAGGCGTTTCCGATTCCCTGGTAGTCTCGACACGTCTGATGCAAAGCCTGCTGGACAATCTGGGAGCCAGGCCGGTCGCTGCCGTCATCACCGGTCCAATTGCACGATGTGACCCCGCAACGGTTCTGGCAAATCTCCAAGCGCTGGATGAATACGACACTTCACTTGCTCGCCTGTATCGCGATTTGGCCGAGCGATTGGCAAATGCCCTGCACGATGCAGGTACCCTCCCGGAGGATGCATGGCTGATGATTCGCGCAACCCTGAAGAATTGAACCTGCCGCCAGTTGACGATCCCGACGGCGAACCGGCGGAAATCGCGGCGCCTCGACCGAACTTTCTGGGCGAGATCGTCCATCGGCGCTCGTGGCCTCTTATCGCGGTCGTCTTTGTCTTCGGCTTGTTCCTGGCGCTGGTTCCATTCCTGTTCCAGACCGAGCGCAGCCCTTTCTCGGACGCGCTGGCGATGTACGACAGGGTTTGCGCCAGCAACGGTTCGCCGGCATTGACAGACTTGTCGGCTTCGGCCAGGACGCTGACTCCCCAGGAACTGGCTGACGCCCTTGGCACGATGCCTTGCGTGCATCGCGCCGATTACCTGCCGCGCATGGATCCGATGGAAGGCCGTCAATACGGCACTGACCGTGCCTTCGTTGTTACGATGCAGCGCCGCACGACGCTTCCTGCATCCGACTTGCCTGAAACTGTTCGATTCATGGTGGAGGAGGAGTCAGGAACGGTCCGCTGGACCACGTGGCCGAACAAGGCTCCCTGAACTACTTGAATACCTGTTCTTTCGCGGTCTGCAGCATCGGGTCCATGAAGGACTTCTTCAGCTTCAACAGGCGATCGAACTTTACGCGCTGACGAGCGTCGGTGTACAGCGTCGTCGGCTTCTTGATATCGCCGTCGATCAGCTGGTCGCTGAAGTCGTAGAACTTCGACTTGACGCCGCCACTGCCCTTGCCAGGCTCCGCGGCCGTTACGGGAGCCGCGAACACCAGAAAAGCAACCACAGCCAGCAGCCAACCGAAAGTCTTCATGCAGCACCTCCAGGCGTACCACCCAGGTTGACCCAGGGTGACACCGCGCGAATTCTACTCACTTTCCAGGGACCGCGTCCACTGCACGAGCCGGTGCTTTCGCAGCAGGTGCTGCAGCAGGTGCTGCGGCAGGTGCAGCCGCAGGTGCGGCCGCAGGAGCAACCGCAGGGGCAGCCGCAGGCGCCGGAACAACCGCAGCCCCGGCAGATGCAGCCGCAGGGGCTGTAGCGGCAGGCGGCGTCGCACCGGCGGCGGGAGCGGCACCCTCGGCCGCTGGCGGATCGGGCGGCAGAATGTTCCCGCCGTTTGCCTTCATTTCCTTCAACACGGGCAGTTTCCCGCGGATCGGGTCATTCGCCGGCGGCTTGCCCTTCGCCAGATACAGTTCGTAGTTCTCGATCGCCTTGCCTAGATCATTCAAGGAACTCTCGTAGATACGACCGATGCGCAGGTAGAGTATCGCCCGATCGGCATCAGCAACCAACGCCCTCTTCCAGCGATCAGCGGCATCGGCCGGCTTGTGCAAACCCAGCAGGCACGAGCCAGATCCGATCAGTGCCTCGGCATCGCCGGGCACCAGCTTCAAGGCGGCATCGTACTGATCCAGCGCAGCCTGGTAGTGCAGGTAGTCCAGGTAGATGGCAGCCACGTTCATCCGGGCCTCAAAGTTGTCCGGATCGACCAGTATTGCCTTCTCGAACGAGGTCACTGCCTGGGGGGTCGCTCCCTGCTTCAGGTACGTCAGTCCCAGGTTGGTCAGAGCTTCGGTCGAATTGGCGTCCTCACGAAGAGCCTTCACTTCGAACACCCATCTGGCGATGCTCAGCTTGTCGGCCTGAAGGTTGATCAAACCGCGCGTATTCAGCGCCACGACGTTGTGCGGCTGAACCAGCAAGACCTTCCTGACGAAGTCCTCGGCGGTAGCCTTGTCACCACGATACAGCCAGTACAGCGCCATTGCATTGTTGGCTGCGACGTTGTCCGGATTCTGGACGATGACGGAATCGAAAACCTTGCGCGCCTCGGCCTCGAACTCGGCTGCCTTGGCTGCGTCACCATCAATCTTGGCCCGCTTGGCCAGGGCCAGATACACCTTGCCTACGCTGGCCTGCGCATCCAGATTTCCGGGATTCGCCTCCATCGCGCGCTTGTACGTGCTGACCGCTTCCAGAGGCTTGCCCGTGCGTTCGTACAGCATGCCAAGGTTGAAATACGCCTCGAGGAACGCCACATCCAGGCGGATCGCCTCCTCGAATGAGGCCCGACCGACGGCATAGTCCGGAGGCGTCCGCGACACGGCAATGACGCCGCGCCGGAAGGCATCCTGCGCGCCCCTGACCACGCCCTCGACGTACTCGGGTTCCTTCTGAACCTGGACCACGTGCATCGAGAGGTCTTCCCGCTCGGCGCCCTTCTTGGCCGTGGCATTCTTGTCAATGCCCACTGGCTGGTCGGACTTCACCTGCATGGTTTCGCAACCCCACGCGGCGACGGCAAGAACCAGGCTTCCGACAAGAACCGTGAAAATACGCTTCGTCATCGCGAAGCCTCCTGGGTCATCTTGACCTCGATGCCGCCGCGGCGCAGCGAACGAATGAATGAGGTAGTTGCCAATGTGTCCTTCTCGTGGTTGGCCTTCACCTCGGAATCACCAGCCACCGGGAAGGTGTCCTGGTTCACCTTGACTGCATACTCGGCGCAAAGCTTGGAGAACTTGTTGTACACCTTCTCCTCGTGCGCCAGTTTCAGAGCCTTCTCGAAAGCGCGAAGGGACTTTTCCTGAACGGGGCGCATGATCTCTTCGATAATCGCCCGGTACTGGTCCTGGAAGGTCGGAGCGACCGTCATCCACTCGGGTCCCCAATCGAACTTGTTGATCGTGTCGAAGTCGCCGTCCTTGAACGCCTGCTGAACGGTCTTGCAATCCTTCTGCCTGATACCGGGGCATGGACAGTCGGGAATCGGGACGTTGTCCAGTTCCTTATAGAAGTCGTAGTACAGCAGGCCCATCTTGAACAAGGCACCGGCAGACCAGCCACCAGCCTTGTACGTCAGTACCTGATCGAACGACTTCTCGGCCTTCTGCTGCGCCTCGGCCTTGGCGCCCAGCGCGTTCTTCAGAACCTTCGGGTCGGCAGTCGATGGAATCGTCAACAACGTGAAGTCGTCGTACAGATAGTCGGCCAGTTCGAACGACGCCTGCGCGGCGTAGGTCTTCGAAGCCTTCAACGCGTCGGCGTTATCGCCGATCTTGTTGAAGGCGTCGGTGGCGCGCTGGAACAGGGAGGACGCATTCTTGCGCTCCTTCACCTTGTCGATCTGCTTCAGGCATGCGCCAGCACGGGCCAGCGCCTCGACCGTCATCTCGGTCCGCTTGTAGTCCTTCTTCAGCCAGGCCTGGTAAGCGTCGTGCGCCTTGCGCAGGGATGCCCCATCACCCTTCATCTCGTAGACAATGCCGATACGAAGATCGGTCTTGGCAGTCTCGGGAAGCGTCGGGAACTGCTTGACGAACTTCTGGTAGACCTCGATGGCGTCCTGGTATCCGCCCAGCGCCTCGCGCAGAAGCCCGGCGTTCTGCAGCGCGTCTGCCATCTGCTCTTGCACCTTCTTCCAGGCGTCCTTCTTCTCCTGGGGATCGCCGGCAGCCGGTTCCTTCAGAGACTTGAACTGGTCCATCGACTCGAAGGTTGCAGCGGCCTTCTCGAATTCCGTCTGCGACTCGTAGATCATGCCGATTGTGAACAAGGCTTCCGGCGCCACATCGGACTTCGGGAATTCCTTGACTACCCGAAGATACGTCTTGATGGCCTTTTCCGGCTCCTTCTGGCCCTCGTACAGCGCGGCCACGTTGAACAGCGCCTTGGAGGCCACTTCCTCGTTGCCCTTGAATTCCTCGTAGACGCGCATCGCCTCGGTCGATGCCTCGCCGAACTTGCGCTCGACCGACAGCACTCGGGCGTTCTCGGTCATCGCGATTGCGACGATCTTGCGAAGGTCCTTCTCGGGTTTGACTGTGAAGTTCTTGGCCGCAATCAACTTGCGCGCCCACACCTCGACCTTGGGCCACTGCTGCAACCGCTGATAGCAGTCCAGCAGGGTGAAGACCGCGTACGCACCGAATTTCGAGTTGGCGTCGTAGGCGAACAGCTTCTGCAGGCGCTCGACGGCATCCTGGAACTTGCCGTGGCGGTAGAACACCTGGGCTGAAATGTACATGATTTCGGGGATCTTCTCGCCACGCTGGGGGTTCTTCTTCCGAACTTCCGGGTCCTTCAGCAGTTCCGTCAGCAGATCGACGTACTTGTCGGATCCAGCAACGTACGAGACTTCCAGCGGGTGCAGGTCTGTCTCCGGAATCGGCGCATCAAGCTTCTTCGGGTCGACCTTCACGACTTCGATGTTGCCCTTCTTGGCGACTTCCTGAAGGCCGGCCGTGACCATAAGTTCCTGGGTACAGTAGATTACACCCAGCGCGGCGTCCTCGACGTAGTCGCCCTTCGTGTCCCGATCGACGACCCGCTGGTACTGCTCAAGTGCCCGGGTGAAGTCCTTCATCTGCTCGTACAGAATTTCCGCGTAGTAGAAGTTGACCACGTACGCATTCTTGGATTCCCCGAAGCGGCCAAGGTAGAGCGAGTATTTCTCGGCAGCCTTTGCGTAGAGATCCGCCTTGTTCAGCTTCTGCGCACCGCGGTGGTAGTAGTTCGCCATGTACAAAAGGTACTCTTCACACAGGGCGTCAGCCTCGGCGACAGACTCCGAATCCTTCCGATTCACAGTCCACCAGGTCCCGTTCGGCTTGAAGTAGTTCAGAGCCTCGATGCTCGTCTCGTCCAGCTTGGGCATGTCGTTCGTGTTCTTGAATATGCCAAGAATGATCTTGTAGTACTCGGTCACGCTGGCGGTTGTCTTTTCGCGCTCGATGAAGTGCCTGAACAGCGCAACGGCCTCGACCGGCTTGTCCTGGCCCTGGTACAGGTCACCCAGCATCCGCAACTTCTTGTAAGCGTCTTCCTCGGACAGCACCTTCAGGAAGTAGTCTTTCGCGTGCTGCCAGCCATTGTCGATTTCAGCATATGTCACAACAAGGTCGTTCAACGCCTGGTTCTTGAACTCGATGACGCCCTTTCCTTCGATCTTCGCGACTTGCGACACCACCTTCTGGAACGTCTCGATTGCGGTATCGAACTCGCGCAGATTGAAATAGACCCAGCCCAGCTTGTACAGGGCATAGTTGTACATCGACGTCTTCGGGAAGTTCTGGATGATCTTCTCGTAGTTGATCTTCGCGTAGTGCAAGGAATTGGTCTCGAAGTAGTACTCGGCCATGGCCAGGTGCGATTCGGGGATGAATCGGGACTTCGGGTAGTTCTGGACCAGACGATTCAGGTAATCGACGCCCTCCTTCTGCAGGGCACGATCCTTCTTGGCCTTCCCTTCCTTGACGGCGCCTTTGCCCAGGTAGTAGTAGACCTCGTCGATACGCACGTAATTGGGAAACTCGCGCAGGACGCGACGGTACAAGTCCAGAGACTGGGAATAGTTCTCGATCGGCTCGGCCGGCTGCTCGGCCAGGGTCCCCGAGTTGAACGACGCCATGGCCTTGTCCCAGTCCGATCGCTTCTGAAGGTACTGGTACAGTCCTTCTTCCCAGTATGCTTCTGCCAGCATGTGCATGACCTTTGGCGCGCGATCCTGGTCCTTGCGGTAGTCTGGATTGTCCAACAGTTGCTGAAGCTTGACGATATTTTCGCGACGCTTGTCAGAAATAGCCCTCATCTTGGCGGCAACAGCTTCGTTGACCAGGGCTTCGGCCTGTTCCAGCGTGTACTTGCCCGAACGCGCACCCTGGCTCACGGCCGGTTTTGCCGCTGCCGGCTGAGCTGCCGACTGTACGGCGGCCGGCTGTACGGCGGCCGGTTGCTCGACAGGCTTAATTTCGGTTGTTGCCTTTGCAGGTTTGGCGACGACAAACCCGGGGGCGCCGACAACCAAACCCAGCACCAGAAGCGAACCGATCGTCCTGTTCATCCGTCCCTCAATATTTCGACAAGAACGTAAGCCAACGACCTGGCTGTCAACAATTGGTCTGGCAGGGCTTCCTGTTCAAGGCAGCCTCTTGCCTCCAACTTACTCCTTGCACTGGCTGGTCAGCAGGCTGCGATAGAACGGAACCTCGTCACCCCAATACTCGCCCTGGAACGGCCACACCTCGGTGTCGCCACCCACGATGGCGATGCTGCCGCCGCGGACCTTCTTGGCTTCGGCAGCTTCGCCTTCGCCGACCGTCGATCTGATTTCCTCGGTCATCACGTCGATGGCTGCTGCGTTGATATCGACTTCGATTTCGGTCTGCTGGACCTGGGCCTCGCTGATGGCCGCCTCAAGTTCCGTCAGGATCTGCTGGATCTTCACGCCGCTGCGAACCAGGCCGTCCTTCTTCAGGATGTTCAGCTTTACAGCCATTTCCTGGGCAAAGGGACCAAGCCTGGATGCCTGAGCGCGAATCTGCTTGTCCTCGGCCTCGATCTGTCGAATGGTCCTGTAAAGGTTGTAGAATTCGACATTCGAAAGAATCGGGTAGGCCAGTTCCTTCGGAAGCAGTTCGACCCCGGCCTTGGGCTGGTTGATCGACGCCACGAAATTCACGTAGAAGTCCTCTGGCTGGCGTTGGGCCTTCATGAATCGCTTCAACGGATCAATGTGCAAGGCAACCTGGCGATCGAACATCCGCAGCGCCTTGCCGGCCTTGTCGTACCTGCACAAATCGCCGTAAGACCTTGCTTCCAGAATCCACAGTTCCGGGTAGAAGGTCTGGGCAAAGAAGGACGAATGAAGGGCATGGAAGGAACCCAAGGCGCGAGAGTAGTCACCCTTCATCAGGTAGGTCCACGCCAATTCGTAGAAAACGGTACTGGCGCGAATCGAATCGCGAGGAACCTTCTTGTAGTAGAAGATTGCCGCATCGTAGTTCTCGGACTCGTAGGCGATACGGGCCAGTGCCATGAAGGCCAGATCGATGACAGCCGGATCGCTCTTGTTCGCTTCGGCAGCATTGATCGACTTCTGAAGGTTCTCGACTGCCGACTTGTACATCTTGTAACGGACCTGGACCAGACCGGTCAGGTACAGCGACTTGGCCGCATCTGGCGAGGCCACCGACACCGCTTCAAAGTGCTTCAGTGCACGCTGGTAGTTCGCAAAATCATAGAAGAATTCACCCAGAACGTAATTGAATTCGTCCTGGAACTTTGTGCTGAACCCAACCAGCGGAAACTTGGTCAGTTCCTCGAGGTCCGGCGGATTGTAGATGATCTCCTTGCGCAGCTTGCGCAGCTTGCCGAAAGCCTCCCGGAAGAATGCCTTGTCCGGCCCCTCCAGAAGGACTTCAACCAGCAACTTGGCCGCGGACTGGTACAACCCGGCCTGCGTCAACGCAGCCGCCATACCGTACTTCGCGTTGTAGGCTTCCGACGTCCCGGGCGCGAAATTGCCTTCCTGGACGAACTTCTGGAACACCACCAGCGCCTCGACCCACTTGCCCTGCTCGGACAGCGAAAGGCCCCGACGCAGCACGCCCATCGAATAGGCGTTCTTCCGCGCTTCCTCGGCCTTGCGCGCTTCCTCGGCAAGGCGGCGAGCCTCTTCGCGCTGGCGCTCTTCCTCGGCACGGATCTCTTCTGGTGTCTTTACCCGGATCACTGGAGGTGCAACGACCACGGGCGCTGCACCAGGCTTCTGCACGGCACCTGGCGCGGCCGCGGGCGTCGCCCCGGACGTGCCACCAGGCTGCTGCGCGCCCCTTTGGGCGGTCGCAAGCATGTGCTTGATGACGCCGTCAGGCACACTGGCCTTCTTCAATTCCAGGATGTCTTGAATCTTCAAGTCGAAGACCGTACGGTCCTTATCGATCGACTTGACGATATCCGCCTCGGGAATCCCCAGCTTGACCAATGTCACCACTTCTTCTTTGGTGATGGCCATGACAGGGGGCGCCGAGACCGCAAGACCAGCGACAATCAACGCTGCCATCAGCGCCTGCGTCAGGGTTCGCTTCATCGTCTCACCCGTTCCATGCAAGGTCCGAATCCCCGGTCTGCGACGCGGCCAAAATCCGCGCCGCCGCAAGATTCTTGAATCACTTCGGCGCCGGCGACAAATAGCTGAGTCCGATGGAAATCTCGGAAAGCGAACGGACGTCGCCCCACTCGGAATTGTAGTTTCGCACCACGGAACCGTCGGACTTGGTCACGCTGGTTGACCCAGGATAGGCTGGAAAAATGTAATTCCGGTAATCCAGCCGAATGGCCAGATAGTCGGTAAGGAACCAGTGAAGACTGAGGCCGATGTTCATCTGGATGTTGAATGGAATTGCGTGGTCATAGGACCAGCGGGTCTCCCATTTGTTGTCCTCGTTGACCTTCGAGCCAATCAAGCCGAAGCCGATTGTCACGCCAAGGTCCAGCGATGTCAGCTTCTTGTTAAGAATACTGACCTTTGCGTGAATCGGAATCCAGTGGGCGTTGACACCGGCATACCACTCGACCCGGTCACCAAGCTTCACAGTCTTGATGGCTGTAGAGAAGCTCTTGATATCTTTCTGAAGCTGGCTTTGGCTGGAAGCAACGTATGCGCCGGAAAACTCCACCGCCACCGATTCAAGCGGGAAGTAGGCATAGCGCAGCCCTACCGGGAAGAAATTGAAGAACGAGTCGTTCGGAATGGCGCCCAGCAAAAGGCCGACCTCATGCCGCTTGTCCTTCTCGAAGACCCGCTTCTGGATCACCTTGATGTCACGTTCCTTGCCCCAGACCTTGTCCAGATCCTTGTCCAGGGCCGAACGTTCCTCCTGGGCCGACGCGCCTTCCTCGGCAAATGCGACGGGGATCCAGGCACACAGGATGACGATGCCGATGACGGTCCGCAGCGCCCACCTTCCGTTCATGTCTGTCCTCGCTGATGTGTTCCAGTCCCACGGCGCCAAGAACGCCGGAGAATCCAACGAACAGGGACCGCCGGCCATCCGACTGCCCCACCAGCCCACTAGGGGCTCGTCCAGGAACTATCCACAGGCACCGTCCTTACAAACCTTCGCGGGATTAGCCGAGTCGCACCTTACATCGTTCGCACGATTAATCTCGGCCCCACAACCCCCTGCAGAATCGAACAACATCACTTTGCATGGATTGGAAATCGTCACGCACTCGCCACGAAAGCACGTTCCGACAGGATCACAGCAAGGGGTAGCCTCGGCCTTGTTGGTCCAGTTCCCCAACTCATCCATCGGCTCGTCCTGGCACAAAAGGTTCCTGACCGAACAGGCACCAAAACCGGATACACATGTACCTGTCGTCTGGCAGACGTCGCTCGTGGCAACAACCGGCGATACCATGCAGGCATTGTCAACCGCACGGCAGGTCGCCAGCTGGCAATCGCCCAACCCCGAATACCAGGAACAATCGTCAACACCAGTGGCGCACGGAACTCGAACCGCACCTCGTCGATCAAGCTTGGGAATGCTGATATCCGGATTGGTTGCGTCCTGGTAGCCTACGCGTAAACTGGCCAACGAACCCGCGGCATTAAATACGTTAGGTTGAAGGGAGATGTCGGCCTGCACCGCCAATTCAGAACCCAATGAAACGGCACCGCTGAACAGATCCGAAACATCGAGGGCCAAGGTCCAGGTACCAGCCAGCGCATAGCGAATCTGCTGAACCGCCATGCCAAGGGCATCTCCAAGGGCGTTCTTCGATAGGCCATCAACCAGGAAATCCTGCGAATTCACGAATATGTAGTGTCCCCCAGTCCGGCAGGCAATCTCCTGCTGGCGCGGGTCTCGCTCGCGATAACCAACCGCCTGGAATTGAATGAACGAAATGTGAACAGGAACAAGATTCGGGTCATTCTGGTCATTCAACAGCTTTTCAAGAAACATCTCGTAGGAAACGTCGGAGCAGCCCAGTGTCTGATCAAACTCTTGGTAGACGCCCCTCGAATTGAGGTCGCGAAGTACCTTCCGTCGGTCGGGAGAGGTGTCGTGACAGGTGTCAGGTCCATCGCCGATCACCAGGATCTGCTTTACCCGCGATGGAACGGGAGACTTCATGAAGTCATAGACATCCGAAACGGCCGCCCAAAGAGGAGTGCGTCCCTTGGCCTCGGAGGACAGTTTGGCAAAATCGGCACTGTCGAGGGTCAAGCGACGGTCCGTATTGAAACAACGCCCGCGCCTGGCAGCCTCGTCCTTGTCCAGAATGGGCTTGCCGTCCCGGCCAACTGCATCACCGCACACGATGGCGGGTTTCGCACCAACCACCTCGCCGAACTTGAACAAGCCAGCACGATCCGACGGGTTCAGCAGGGAATTGAACAGGTTCCGAATGGCGGTCAACCTCTGGCTGTCAGGATCGGACGCTCCATCACTGAAATTCGCGGCATCCCAGGGCCCGGAACTGCCGTTCTTGGCCTCGACCCCGGTATTCTGTTCGACGAAACCCTTCATCGACCCCGATTGATCAACCAGGACCGCCAACGCCAACGCGTCACGATCGGTTGGCTCGGGGCGAAGACTGCCGGCCGGGAAATTACCGACGTACCTCAGCTTGGCAGGAACCTGGTCTCGCGGGCCTGTAATGCCCTGGCAATCGGCGGCATCGGTAAGGTCAGGGTCGGGATAAGTTTCAAAACAGGGAACGTCAACGCGAAAATGGCTCTCGGAAATCGAACCATCCTTGCCCTCGACGACCTCGAATCGATTGGACGTACCCATCTTGATGAGGTCGCCAGGGCGGATAGACCAGTCAAGCTCCTTTTCGCTTTCGGCGGCGTTGGGGCCGCTGGGGTCGGTGCCCACCAGGTTTAGCGAGAATAGAAGACTGTTGACGGGCTTGTCTGAGTTGGGAACGCACTGACGTTCGTAGTTCCCTTCCGCGTTACGGTGCGCCGGGAAAACGGATACGAAGTTCATCGTGTTGAACTGGTATGAACTTAGCACCGCCTCCCATTTCGTATTGCACGCACCGACGGCCCCTAGAAGCAGCATGGCCGCCCCAAGCCATGGTGCAACACGCCTTACCCGCTGTCCGAGGTGGAGTCGCGTCATGAGTCCCACTCCGCAATTAAAAGTTCCGGCAGGAATTCGGCCCCCGCCCCGTTCGCCGCGGTAGTTTATCCCGGTACGCGTCAAAAAAGTCAACGCTTTTTTGGCCTCTTCGACGCGTTTGGACAAGACAAACGACAAACTACCCTCGGCCTAGTACCACGACCCAGAAACCGTGTTCGCTGAGGCGTCAACCAGATAGACGACCCCGATCCCGACGTCAAGCACGTAGATCTTGGTCTTCGTGACCACCAATTCATCCGGAAGTCCGCCCAGTATCACGAATTCCGGCGAACGGCCCGATGTGACTTCGACGGTCAAGCGTGTATCACGAACAGGCGGAATCACGCTTGGGTTGACGGTACGGCAGCCAGGAACCACGTTGAACGAAAATGCCATATTGGAAAATCGAGAGGCCGCCCAATTGGCCCCGATCTTGACGTCACCAAGCCGCAGCGGACAGGAATGCAACTCGACCCCGCCGTCCTCGGGAAGCGTAGTAAAGGCTCGCCCGTTAAACCTGGCGTCGGCGTCGGGCCTGACGACGCAACTGCCACCTTCGGAAGTGCGGTTGTGCAGGAAGCCTGACTTCGTACCGACAACCGTCCAGGAACTGGAGGCCCGGATCTCATAGGCCAATGGCAGCTCGGCAAAACAGTCGGCCGCAGGCAGGGGGATCGAAACAAAGGCTGGCACGATTGCAAGACGATCGGGCCAAACCCCTACGATCCTGAATTCGAGAGCCTCGGCTGCAGCCTGGGCGCAAGTCGACCTTGGGTCCGGCACAACAACCAGCAGGTCCCCAGGACGCGCGTCTGCAGACTCCAACACACCGGCTTTGCAAAAGTCGGCCGTCGGATCCCGGAAGAACGCGGCAACCCCTGAATCAGGCTCGGCCTCGAACAGGCCGCAACCTGTCGCACCGGGAATAACACCCTCGTAGGTGACGGCCCAGCCTTCAGAAAGCTCCAACCCGACGTCCCCTGCAAGACGGACGCCGTAGT
>CAIZWN010000077.1 GCA_903936705.1 uncultured Myxococcales bacterium | reverse complement strand
GGGATCGCTGGTCCAGCCCCAGTGCGGCGCGCATGTGCGGCTCGTATTCCACCGTCTCCGGGTGGTGGTCGATCCAGGCCAGCGTCCCGCCCGGAGCCTGCAGGCGGGGGATGACGTCGACGAGCCGCCCCGCGTGCGGTGCATGCCAATAGGTGTCGCAGACAAAGATCCGGTCGTACCGGTGTCCCATGTCTGCCAGTTCCTCCAGTTCGTCGGCCAGGTAGCTGCCCTGGGTCATGCAGATGTCAGGACCGTCGGGGTCGCCGAGGGCGCGCAGGAGTGCGGCACCGGAAAAGATGCCGTCGCGATCGGTGTGGGTGATCAGGAGGATGTTCGAGTGGTTGTTTTCCATGGGAGAAGCATGCCCCTTTGTGCGGCACGTTTCATGCCGGCCCAGGAGAGTTCGGCGAGGTCAGGGCGGCAATCCAGCGGAGGAGGTGCTGAACCCGCTACGGGTACTCCTGGCAGATTCGTTGTCGCAGCCGGTCCATCGCCTTCTTGGTGCTGGTTGCGAAGAGCAGTTCGATCTTCGCCGGTTCCAGGCCGCCCGGGAGCCCCTTCAACTGGGCGAGTCTCGGTTGAATGGTCTGCTCCAACTTTCCAAGCCGGTGCCCGCCTTCGGGTAGGACTCCGGCGATGATCATGCGTGTTTCAGGGGTCAGCCGGACGTCCCTGCCCGAGAGGGAACGGTTGTTCCCCGCCCGCAAACGATTGGCAAGGATCAGCGCCATCGCGTCGCCAAGCAGTTTCTTGGGCGAGACCCCTCGCTCCTCGATCTCGATCAGGAAGCAGGCCTCGCCTCCCGGTCCTTCGATCAATACGTCGACGTCGGCCAGTCGGTTGAGGTTGGACGACAGTCCCTCCCCGAAGTAGGCCTTGATCGCGCACACGTGCTGAGGGTCTCCGACCCGGTCTCCGTGGTCGTAGAAGACCCGGTGACCTTGCCCGGCTGGGCTGTCTGCGAGATGGCGGGTCAGCCATGCCCCGAACTCCGCCGTTTCGATTCCTTGCGTCGGCATCGCATGCCTCCTAGAAGGTGAAGGGAATCGCGTCATTGCCCCGGCCCTGCAACAGGTACACCACGACCTGCCGGCCCGAATTCCGGATCTCCTGGAGGTTGTGGAGCCACTCGTCGAGGGCGTCTCGGTCCAGTTCATCCGCCACCAGCAGTGCGAGGCCCGTGCCGACCGGGCAGTGACCCTGCATGTGCTGCACCAGTCGTTCTAGCGCCCGGCGGAAGTCGAGGTGGCCCCGCCGGCCCTCGACGTATTCGCGCCCACGAAGGGAAACGAAGATCGCGACCGAGCGACATGCGGCCGGGACGCCGCCGGGGTAGCAGTTCACGTCACTTCCGAAGAATTCCTGGATGAGCCCAGAGATTTTGGCCGGCTGAATCGGGCCGTGGGCGCCGAGGCGCTTCGCGAGCTCCTGCACCCGTTCGTTCAGGCCTTCCATGATTCTGTCACCTCGAAGAGGACCGGAGTCTAGCACAGCCGATATGCCCTAAATGGGTTCGGTCATGGCCTTGTGTCATACCGGCAGGTGCGGCACGATACGTGCCGGACCGTGAGGTGCGACATGCCTTTGCTAGACGAAGGATCCGGACCCGAATCACCGCTGGCCCTGAACCTCGCCAAGATCCTGCTGAAACTGATCACCGAACCGCGAGGCTGGCGCGTCGACGAACTCCAGTCCCAGTTGGGGATCAAGGACCGCACCTACCGCAAGTACCGGGCGCTTCTGCAGGAGCACTTCGACTACCTGGTTGATTCGAAGGGGTCGCTGGTGGTCGAGGCCCGGGAGGGTGATGCGCGGTACCTTCGCCTACGGGACAGCGAGGAGCCTGTCGAGGACCACCCGCGGTTCCTGGCGCGCGTCGCGGCCCTGGAGATGGCGCGGCAGGCCTTCGCGTTCCTGGCTCCTACGGGCATCGGCGAGGACATGAACGCCTTCCAGCAGGAGTTCCTGGACCGGGTCGGGGAGCGGACGTTCGTCTTCCGCCAGTTGCTGAAGGATCTGGACCGCAAGGTGCTGGTCGCCCCCGACGCGCCCAAGGACTACACGGGCCAGGACAGGAAGATCGCGACCGTGCTCCATTGCCTGATGTTCTGCAAGCGGCTGCAGGCCCGGTACGAAAGCGGCCGGGCGGCCTCGGGCCCGCGCCTGATCGAGCCGCTGACGCTGATGGTCTGGCGCAGCGCCCTGTACCTGGTCGTACGGTTCAAGGGGAACAAGAAGATCTACTACCTCGCGGTGGATCGGATGGAGGACGTGGAGCGGACGGGCGAGGTCTTCCGGTATCCGCCGCTCGCCGAGTATGCGCCGGCGGAACTCCTGGACGGGTCCTTCGGCATCTACCGCGAACCCGGGGCGCGGCCTCGGAAGGTCGAACTGATCTTCGCAGACGAGCGCTGGTTGAAGATGTACGTCCGCGAGCGACGCTGGCACCCGACCCAGCAGTTCAGGGACCTGCCCGATGGCCGGCTCCGGATGACGTTCACGGCACTGTCGATGTCCGACGTCTGGACGTGGATTCGAGGGTTCGGCGATGTTGTTGAGGTCGTGAAGCCGGTGTTGGGGAAGGACGCGGAGTAAGCATCGTAGCGGGTCACCCGAGCTCGCACCGCAACTGGGATCGCCCGTTTGCCCCCTTTTCGACCACGATGCACGCAGGAATGCTTTCACGCAGGGCCTCTACGTGACTGATGACGCCCACCTGGGTGCCGCGGGCGTGCAAGGATTCCAAGGCCCGCATCGCGATCTGGAGGGTTTCGGAATCCAAGGTGCCGAAGCCCTCGTCCAAGAGCAGCGTTTCCACCGGCATCCTGAGGGTCCGATAGTCCGCCAGCGCCAGGGCCAACGCCAGGGATACCAGGAACGTTTCGCCGCCCGACAGGGTTTTCAATGGACGGGTCTCCCCGGCTTGGTACGCATCGCGGATCGAAAATGCCAACCGGGGCTCACCGTTGGGCCCCCGTCCCGGGACCAGGGAATAGCGTGGTTCCAGGGACGCCAAATGCAGGTTCGCCTTAGCGATCAACTCGGTCAGGTTCAGGGTCTGTGCATACTTCTGGAACGCCTCGCCCTCGTTGGAACCGATCAGGCCGGCCAGTCGTCGCCACAGGTCCGCCTCGCGCTGCGCGACCGCGAAGGCCGCGGCCCGCTCGCCGTGCCGGGTCTGGGCCTCCTCCTGTACGCGCACCCTCTCTCTGAGTGCCGCCACGAGCCCGACGGCCACCTCGTGTTCCCCGGCCAGTTCCGTCACACGAACCTGCAGCCCTTCCGCCGTATGGGACGCGGGGTCGAATTCGGGCGGTTGCTCGATCCGGACGGCTGCCAGTCGCTCCTCGTTCGTCTGCCGCCGGGTAGCCGCCTCCTGTGTCTCCCGGTCCAGGCGATCCCTCAGTTGCAGTCGCTCCGCCGCCGTCGCCTCGTCCAATCGGCGCTGTACGAGGGCGGTTTCGTCGGCCACGCCCAGGAGCCGCAGCGCCTGGTCCAGGGCCACGCAGCGCTCCTCGGCCTCCCGGGTCTTTTCCGCGATGCGCGCCTCGCACCCCGTCCGTGCCGTCTGCGCGGCCACCAGCGCCTGCTGGCACGTCGAGGTCGCAGTCACCGCCCGCTCCAGTTCGGCCTCCGCCGACTTGAGGGCGGAGCGTAGCGCCTGCTCCACTGCCTCCGGGTCCCGACCCTCGAGGACCACGGCGGCCTGGGCCTCCAGGACGATCACCTGATCCACCCGCGTGGCCCGTTCCGTCGCGGCCTGAGCCGCCGCGGCCTCCAGGGTCCCGCGCAGTTCCCGGGCCGTATCCAGTTTGGCCCCTGCCTCCACGGCAAGGCGTTGCGCCCGTTCCAGGGCAACGTCCGCGTCCTTCAGGGCCTGCACGCGCGACCTGGCCGCCGCGACGGTTGCAGCGATATCCGGCGGCCCGTCGGGGCGATCTGCAGGCACGCCGAGGGTTTCGAAATTCCTCGCCAGCGCGGCTTCGGCCTGTTCCAGGGCGGTCCCCCGCGCATCAAGGTCGGAGCGCTCGGCGTCCAGGGCCGCCCCTTTCGTGGCGCGCTCGCTCGCCCGGATGGCCAAGGCCTGATCCGTCTCCCGCAACCGATCCGCGGCCTCCCGCAGGACATCCTGGGCAGTCCGGGACGCCGTTTCGGCCGTATCCAGCGCCCCGTGCTCCAGCGCAATCCGTGCGCGCCCCTGCCGTGCCTCGGCGTCCACCGTATCGAGTCCCGAGGGGTCGTTCAGGCCCAGGGTCCGCAGTGCTTCCTGCAGGCGCGTTGCTAGTGTCGCCCGCTCGGTCTCGCGCAGTTTCCGGGCGTCGATTGCGGAATCCCGTTTCGTTTGCAGCGCCGCCAGTCTCCGGGCAAGGTCCGTTCCTTGCCGGATCGCCTCGTTCCGCGCCTTCTCGCCGTTCCGGACCTGGTCATCCAATTCCGCGAGCCGCTCGGCGGTGGTTCGGTCCAGGTCGGCCCATCGCGGGTCCGAAACGTACGGGTGGTCAGTGCTGCCGCACAGCGGGCATGCCTGGTCCGGGCGCAACCAACCCCGTTGCCGGGCGAGGTGGGCGATAAACGCGGCCTCTTCCCGACGCGCCTGCACTTCCTGTAGGCCTGCGTCCGCCAAGGCCTGCGCCGCCGACAGTGTGGCGATATCCCGTTCGCAGGCCTCGGAGGCTTCCCGCGCCTGTTCCGCCTGTTCCGACAGGGCAGCGACTGCAGCCGCCGTGGTCGCGACCTCCTCGGTCAGGCGCCGAGCCTCACCCACCGTCTGGAGCCGGGTCGTCAGCCCCGCGTCCTCCGCCAGGAGGCGCTTCCGTCGGGCCGCTGAGTCGGGCTCGCCCCCCTGGGCCGCGGTCAGGGCTAGCCCGGTTTCGACGACCCGCGCCTGCGCCACATCGACCTGGGGGACCAGGGCTTCCCGGGCCGTGCGAAGCCCGGCCGCCACCTCGTCCATTCGCTTCAGTTCCTGGCCGTTCTGCCCGGCTAGGTCCGTCCGCCGCGACCACTCCCCGCGGTCATGCTGCACGACGGCCCACCGCGATTCCAGTGCTGGCAGGGCCTCCGTGAGGGGCCGGGCAGTCTGGTTCATCCGCACGGTCTCCGCCGCCTGGTCGGAAGCCGACTTCGTTACGGTCGCCGCATCGACGGCTTTCTGCTCCTCCCCCTGTGCCTTTCTGACTTTCTTGTCCGCCTCGGCCGCCGCGCCCTCCGCCTTGTTCCGTTCGGTCAGAGCCCCCGTCAGAGCCAGCCGCACTTCCCGGGCCTGCCGGATCTCTGGTTCCCGGGTGGCCGATGCCTCCGCCGCCGTGTCCCTTGTCCGGACGCGTTCCTCCCGAGCCTTCTCCGCCTCCGCTAGCCGGCCCGCCCCGTCCGCCTCAGCCTGCTGAAGGTCCGGCAACCGCGCCTGCTCCTGCGCCTGGTCACCCCGGGCCCGGTCCAGCAACACCAAGGCCTCCGCCGCCGGTTGGCAGCGCTGGTGTTCCTGCAGTTCTGCCAGTTCCGCCGCACGCTCCGCCCGGGCAGCCGCCGTAGCCGCCTCCTGGCCCCGGCTGCGTTCGGTCACCTCGAGCGCCTCCCGGAGACGCTCCAGCCAGGCCGCCCAGCTACGAACGCGGTCCAGGTCCCCGCGCAACAGAACTTCCCTGGCCCCGATCTCCCCGACCTCGGCCCGCAATGCCACTTCCTCTGCTTCCCCCAGCAGGACCACGCCCTCCATCGCAATGCGGGCATCCTCCAGTCCCCGATCCGCCTCTTGCCGGCGCACGTGGGCCCGCCGCCCGATCTCCCGGAATCGCGACGTGTTCGTCAGGCGCTCCAGGATCCGGGCTCGGTCCGCCTCGTTCGCCTCCAGGAAGGCCGCGAACTCGCCCTGGGCCAGGACGATCATCCGGCGGAAATCCTCGACGGTCAGGCCCTCCAGCACCCGGTCGAACTCGCCCTGGTAGAACTTGGCTCGGTGATCGCTCGCCAGTGCGGTCCACGTTCCGTCAGGCAAGTGGCGGTCCAGGACTCGGCGCACGTCCTGGAAGCTCCCGTCCGCGGCCCCCCGAGCACGGTGGCATTTCCAGGTAGCCCGGTACCGGACCAGGGTTCCGTCCTCGACCTTTGTGAACTCGACTTGTGCCCAGCCGTCCCCCGTGCCCCGGGACAGGACCAGCCGCGGGTCTGTGTCGTCGCCCTCCCGCCGGTCGAGTCGCGGGGTCTGCCCGAACAGGGCCAGAGCCACCGCGTCGGTCAGCGTGGATTTCCCTGACCCCGTCGGCCCACGGATAAGGAACAGCGGCGCGCCGTGCAGATCTTGATCAAGATCGACGGCGTGCTCGCCGTAAAGCGAGTTCAGGTTCTTCAACGCGATTCGGCGGATCCTCATCCTTCCACCTCCTGGGCCAGCAGCGAACGGAATGCCTGCATCAGATCGGGGTCATCGCCAACGCCTCGGTCACGGCACAGGTCCACGAACACCTCTTCGGGAGCCAGGTCCCGCAGGGATCTTTGGACCGGCTCCGAATCCCCAGGCATCGCCGACAAGGCCCGGTCTTGCGTCACGCGCACCAGCACCGGTCCGCTTGGCCCCCGGGCTGCTGCCGCCGCCATCACGTCCGTTTCGATCCCCAGGGCGTAGTGGTCCACCCGAACCCGCGCCAGGATGTAGGGTGGTAGGTCCCCATCCCACTCCATCTGCCGCAGTCGACCCGCGACCTCGTCCAGCGTTCCGGCCACCTCCAGCACCTGTCGAGACAACGGTACCGGCACTTTCGTCACCACCGCCTCGCCAGCCCCATCCGGAATTTCCACCCGCAGCACCTGGCGCGGGCTTGCCGCCTCGGCTAGGCCCAGCGGCACCGGTGTTCCCGAGTACCAAGCAGGGCTTTCCTTCACCCGGAACAGGCGATGCAGGTGTCCCAGGGCGACGTGGCGGAAGCGCGCATCGAACACCTCCGGTGGGAGCCCGTCCAGACTGCCGATCCGGTGGATTTCGACGGGCGCGTCCCCGGGCCGGATGCCGACGCAGGCCAAGTGTCCGGTCGCCATCAGGGGCGCGCCGTCGCCCATCTGTTCCGCCCGATCCGCTAGCGCCCGGTACAGAGCCGCGACGCGTTCCTGGAACGACGTGCGGATCACGCCCTCGTCCGCCAGGGCGGTCTGGATCCCCAGGTGGCACTCGTGGACGTAGGGCACTGCGGCCACCACCGCCAAGGCGCGGCCGTCGTCCCCCTGCACCCGACACAGGCAGCGATCCCACGCATCGGGGTCACCGGCCAGTCCGCCTACGACGTGGATACGCAGGGTCTCCAGCAGATCCCGCGGGGCCTCCAGGCGTGATGGAGAATCGTGGTTGCCCCCCACGATGACCACCTGCCTTAGGCCCGTACTTCGGAGGCTGGTCAGGAACCGGTAGTACGCCCGCTGGGCCTCGGCTGAGGGTTGCGCCTGGTCGAACACGTCCCCGGCAACGACCAGGATATCGTCCCCGCCTGCCCGGATCTCATTGACCAGCCATTCCAGGAACCGTCGGTGCTCCTCATCTCTGGAGAACCCCTCCAGCGTTGCGCCCAGGTGCCAGTCCGAGGTGTGCAGGATGCGGACCATCGTGATACTCCAGCAGGTCTGGCGGGATCCTACACCGGGCTTGCGACATTTGGCCGATGGGCTCATCTCCCTGGCGAACGGCGACCGCGTGGACGTATTACCGCCACCGCGCGCTTAACTCTGGATGTCAGGGTCGGTCTTCACGACTGGCCAGGTGCTCGAAATCTTCAGGGAAGTGCGCCTTCAACCAGGCCATCCGGTACGTGACCATCGCGTACCCCGCGGCGTGGCTCTTGTTGAAGCCCATCTCGGCGACGGCAGCCATCTTCCGGAACAACTTGGCGGCGGCACCCGAATCGACGCCACGAGCCACGGCGCCCTGAACGAACACCTTGCGCTGGGCCTTCAGCGCCTGGGCGTCCTTCTTCCCCATGGCGCGACGCAGCAGGTCGGCGGCACCCAGGCTGTATCCTGCCAGGTCCCGGGCGATCATCATGAGCTGTTCCTGGTAGAGGATCAGCCCGTACGTCTCCCGCAGGATGGGCTCCAGCGCAGGGATGGCGTAGGCCGGCTGCTTCTGCCCGCCCCTGACCGCCACGAAGTCTTTGTCCAGGCCGGCTCCCAACGGTCCCGGCCGGAAAAGCGCGATCAGGGCGACGAGGTTCTCAAGGCAGTCCGGCCGGATGCGGCGGGCGAGGTTCCGCATTCCCCGACCTTCCAGCTGGAAGACCCCGTCGGTCTCCCCGGAGGCGATCAACGCGAAGGTCGCCGCATCGTCGAGCGGCACGTCCTCGATGCGAAAGTCGGGCTGCCCGCCGGCGCGGATGCCATCCACCGCGGCCTGGGTGACGGTCAGGGCCGTCAGGCCCAGGAAGTCGAACTTGATCAGCCCGACGGAATCGATGTCCTTCATGTTGAACTGCGTCATCACGCGGCCGTCCGGGGCGCGGCACAGGGGGGCATATTCGGCGACGGGGCTGTCGGCGATGACCACGCCCACCGCGTGCGGGTCGGCCGTGGTGGGCAGGCGTTCCAGTTTCGTGGCGATGGCCCACAGTTCCGCGACCGCGGGGTCCGTGGATACGAGGCGGGCCAGTTCCGGTTCCTGGGCACGGCTCGCCTCCAGGTCTGCGAAGAGTGCCTGGGAGATCATCCCCGCGACGCGGGTCGCCTTCGAGGGGGAGAGCCCCATGACGCTGGCAACCGTTCGGACCAGGGGCCGGCCGTGCAGCGAACCGAACGTGACGATGCTCGCGATGTGCTTCTTGCCGTATTTCTCGACGACGTGCTGGATCACCCGGTCGCGCTTCTCCATGCAGAAGTCGATGTCGAAGTCCGGGGGCGACACCCGCTCCGGGTTCAGGAAGCGTTCGAACAGCAGCCCGAAGCGCACGGGGTCGACGTCGGTGATGCCGAGCGCGTATGCGACCAGCGAGCCTGCACCCGACCCGCGGCCGGGCCCGACGGGGATACCATTGTCCCGGGCCCACTGGACGTATTCCGCGACGACCAGGAAGTACCCGTCGAAGCCCAGCCGCACGATGATGCCCAGTTCGTGCTGCAAGCGCTCCCGGTAGGTGGACTCGTCGATGGCCTGGCCCTGGCCACGCAGATGGACGATGCGCCGCTCCAGGCCCTGGAGGGCCCGATCGGCCAGGTGCTCCGCCGTCGGCTCGGCGGTCGGGGTCACGAAGACCGGGACGTGATGTCTTTCCGCAGGCCGGAAAGCATCGTCCTCGATGCGATCGGCGATCCGTTGGGTGTTCTCCAGGGCCTCGGGAAGGTCCGCGAAACGGGTGGCCATCTCCTCGGGCGTCGCCAGGTGGAAGGCCCCCGGAGGCAGCCGGTGGCGCTGCTCTGCGGTCAGTTTCTGCTTGCGGCCGATGGCCACCAGCACGGCGCGCGCGAGGGCTTCGTCGCGGTCGAGGTAGTGGGCGTTCCCGGTGGCGACCAGGGGGACGCCGGTACGTCGCGACAGGTCGACCAGGGCGGCGTTGACGTCCTGCTGCTCGGGAAATCCGTTGCCCCCCAGTTCCAGGATGAAGTTGCCTTCGCCGAACACCCGTATGTGGAACTCCAGGGCCTTCCGGGCAGCGGCGGCGTCGCCCGACAGGACCGCCTGGGGAATCTCCCCGGCCAGACATCCGGAGAGGCCGATCAGTCCCGCGGCGTGCCTCGCCAGAACATCCCGGGGAAGGCTGGGAGCCAGGCCGCGCGGGCTCTCCAGGTGGGCCCGGGACAGCAGGGCTCGAAGGTTGGCGAAGCCCTCGGCGTCGCGGGCGAGGACGACGAGGTGGTGGTCGCGGTCGGGACGCTTCGGGTCCCGAATTCGCAGTTCGGCCCCATAGATGGGCTTGATGCCGGCGGCTTGGCAGGCCCTCATGAACCGGACCGCGCCGAACAGGTTCCCGTGATCCGTCAGGGCGACCGCGTTCATGCCCAGCGCCCTCACCCGCGCTGCGAGCTCCTCGATGCGGATGGTGGAGTCCAGGAGCGAGAAGCACGAGTGGACGTGAAGGTGAACGAAGGACATGGCGACCCCCTGCTTGGCGATTCCAGCGTAACCGGGGGTTGCGACATGGGGTGGGCACCACATTGGTCGAACCGGGGGAGTTGTCTCACGCCTCAGGGGCCTGCCCCCCGTGGCGTCATCGCAACTCTTCACCCTCGTGCCCGTGCTACCCTTCACGAGCCCGGGTTGTGAGGAATCCATGTCGTTTGCGCTCAAACAGGTCGAAGTTCTGGTGCGGAGGGCTCTGGCCGAGGCGCGGAAGGCGGTGGACGTGCCTGCCATCCAGGACATCCTCTATCGCATTCCGGGTGGCCAGGTCATCCGCACGATGATCGGGCAGACGATGCCTACGCCGGTGAAGTTCGAGCCGAGCTCGGTCAACTCCCGGCCGCCCGAGGTTCCTCTACTTGGCCAAATGGCGACGACAACAGTTCCTGCCCCGGCCCAGACCACTTCAATCATCAAGGAGGCCACCCCTGCCGTCGCCACAACGCATGCCGCGATGCATCCGGTTCCGGTCGGCACCCGGGCGCGCATCCTGACCGGCGCCTTCACGGGTTGGACCGGTCCCCTGCAGTGGTCCCCGGCGAAGGGCGTCTACAACGTCAGGCTGACCGGCCACGACGGCCAGAAGACAAGGACCACACTGAGCCCGAGCCGGCTCGGGACTTCCTGGGAGGTCGAGTCCAAGAACGCGCAACCGCGTGCGGCGAAGCAGAAACGAAAGGAGGCCCAGGCGTGACCAAGGCGGACATCGTCGAGAGCGTGTACGAACGGCTGACCAACAGGTGCGCGGACTGAGGCAGGCGGAGCTACTCGTCTAGCAGGTTCCTTGGATCCAGTACTTCGACGTCCGCCCCGTAGGACCGAACCCACGGTCGGACCTCGACCAGCGTACGGACAGTGAAGGTCATGCGAAGGCGACCGTCAGGAAGTTCCTCTGTACGTTGGGTCGAATGCCAACATCGCTCCGTGAGATCGAGCTTCAATGAGCGCTTGTTGGCGAAAACCAGTTCGACCCGAATCGGCGTGCCGTCGCGCTCTAGGAAGATCCCAAAGCCGCCCTCGGTGTTCCTGATCGGGTTGTATAGTTCCGATGGCGGGTAATGAAAGCCCTGCCCGGTCACCTTCGCGTCCAGCACTCGGTCTACAGCCAGCGTGTAGGGGTTCTTCTTGCCCCGGGTACGCACGAACAAGTAGAGCGCGCTGCGCCACATCACGAGGGTCAGCGGCTCGACGATGCGAGGCTCTGGTTTTGCGGAATCGTACGTGATGGAGAGGGCCTTGCTGCCGATCAGCCCGCGGAGGATCACCCGCAGTTTTGCGCCTTGCTTGCTGTAAGCCTTCGGGGCATGTGGCAAATAGAACAGCTTGCGGTCCAGATTCTTCAGGAGGCTTCGATAAACATAGGTCCGGTCTCCGACGCGGTTGAAAACATCCTGGCTGAACGTTTGAAGGTCTCGGCCCACATCGGTGTCCTGCAGGAACCCGAACGCCTGGCGTGCCATCTCAAGTGCCGTCATGCGCGATACGAAGACGGATTCGTCGGTGATCGAGTCCTCCGAGTCCCGGAGCCGGAGGTACCGGGTCTCGCCGTCTTTCACCTCCTGGATCAGGGACCGCTCCTGCTTGTCCTGCAGTTCCTTGAACTCCTTCTGCAGTGTTCGCCGGTAGTCACGGTAGGTGCGGTCAGCGATCCCCAACTCGCTCTTCAGCAGATCCACGCGCCAGCCGTGCGGATTCGTCATGAGCCGGAAGACGATTCGTGCGAGGTTCAACGCCTTCGTCTTGTCGGGTCCATCCCGGCCGTCCTGGTTCATGTCGCACCCCCGCGCAAAAATGATCGAGATCGGCGGGAATCGTGCCGCCATACCCCCCATGATGCAAGGGGAGTGGAAGGAGCATGCCTTCCATAGAAGACCGGAACCCGATGGAGGTCTTGATGCCAAATCGAACGGTTCACCTGGCAGTCGGTGGAGTGATTGGCGCTGCGGCAGCAGGGGTTCGCGCCCACATCGGGGCCACCGAATACGTACTGCCTGAAGCCCTCGGAGGCGCCGTTGGAGGCATGATCGGGGCTTGGCTGCCTGATGCCTTGGACCCCCCGAACCATCCGCACCATCGGGGTATCGGCCACGGCTGCGCCGCCCTGATGGGCGTCGGCTTCTTCATGGTCAATTCTTCAGCGACGGTTGACCGCCTCCGCTCCATGGCCGAGAAACTGCGCGCGCAGGCAGGTGCGTTGCGCCCGGATGATCAGCTGAGGGCGGTCCTGTTGGATGCGGTTGGACTTCTCGCTCTCGTGCTCGCGGGTTCAATCACCGGAATGGGCGTCGGATACGCATCGCACCTAGTGATGGACGGAACCACACCGAAGGGATTGCCGCTCATCGGGTTGGCTGACGCATAGGAGACGGGAAGATGGGACAGTTCGATCTGAAGATCCCGATCAGATGCCCGACCTGCAGAAGGAACATCGAGCTTCCGGCCCGCAGCAGCGGACCTGGAACGAGGGTGCGATGCCGGTGCGGACAAGAAATCACCTTGGCAGGGGACGACCTCAGGCAGGTCCAGAAGGCCTTGGATGGGGTCGTGGACACGTTTCGTCGGTTCGGGCGGTAGAGGCAAGGTGCCGGTCCGTTCGTCAGGGATCTCGGACTACCGCCTTTCCTCGGGTGGAACTTCACGGGGCGATGGTTGTGTCGAGTCGTATCAAACAGTTCATCGATGAACAGAAGCGTGCTGCTGCCGCCCGGCACATCCCCGAGACCGTGAAGCTCCGTCTGTGGGGGAAATCCGCAGGGCGCTGCGAATACACGGGATGCAACTCTCCCCTGTGGCTCGACCCGGTTACGAAGGCGGAGTTCAACACCGCGTACATCGCCCACATCATCGCCGACAAGCCGACGGGACCGCGCGGACACCCGACGCTCTCGCCGGCCCTGAGGGCAGAGATCTCGAATCTGATGTTGCTTTGCGATGTACACCACCGCCTGATTGACAAGGAGGACGTAGCAGGGCATCCCGTGGCTCTTCTCCTCGGGATGAAGAAGCGGCACGAAGAGCGCGTTGAACTGTTGGGATCTCTGACTCCCGAAAAGCGAACTCACATCGTGCTGTACGACGCCCGGATCGGAACCCAGCACGCGGGCGTCTCTTTCCATGAAGCCGTTGAAGCCATTCTGCCGGACAGGTTTCCGGCCGAGAGCAGGGCGATTGAACTCGGGCTGAAGAACTCGTTCCTGGAGGACAAGGACCCCACGTTCTGGGCGGCCGAGCGCGAGCACCTACAGGCGCATTTCGAAAGTTCAGTCCGCCCTCGTCTGACCTTCGGCGACGTGAAGCACTTCTCGGTGTTTGGATTCGCGCCCCAGCCGTTGTTGATGGTTCTCGGAGGCCTGCTGTCGGACGTCTACGCGTCTGATGTCTACCAGCGACATCGGGAACCGAATACCTGGAGATGGCAAGAGGATGGGGAAGGACAGCTGTACCGGATCATTCCGCCTACGCGAAGTGGCGGCACCCCTGCGCTGAACCTGTCGCTCAGTGCCACGATCACCAACGACCGGATCGAGGCCGTCCTTGGGCCAGATTGCTCGATTTGGACCCTATCGATCGACAACCCCGATAACGATTTCCTGCGGAAAAGGGCTCACCTGACCGAGTTCAGGCAGACATTTCGGCATCTTCTGGACCACGTGAAAGCGATACATGACCCCGGCTCCGTACTTCACGTCTTTCCGGCGCTTCCCGTCGCAGTGGCCGTTGAGATTGGGCGGGTGCGGATGCCGAAGGCCGACCTGCCGTTGAAGGTGTACGACCAGAACACCAAAAACGGTGGGTTTTCGGAAGCTCTGGTTCTGGCGTAGTGGAGGAACTCGATGGCGAACTCTCAAGATTCGGTTGCCGGACTGCTCAACGATCTGGCGGAGAGCCTCGACATCCCGCCCAGCAAGTACCAGCAAGCAGTTGAGCGCTACACGGCGGTCGGGAAGTGGTTATGCGACCCCGGATCTTCGACTGGAAAGCTCAAGCCGGTATTTCACTCCCAAGGTTCCTTCAGGATGGGTACGGTTATTCGCCCAATCAGAGGGGACTCCGAGGGCGAGTACGACATTGACGTGGTCTGCAAGCTCTCCCTTGGGAAACCGGACACGACACCACGATCCGTCAAGGAACTCGTGGGCGATCGCCTCAAAGAGCATGAAACGTACTCTAAGATGCTGGATAAAGAGGGTCGGCGTTGCTGGACCCTCGAGTACGCTGAACAGGACGGGATCGGGTTCCACATGGATGTCCTGGCAGCGATCCCCGAAGACGACGAACGTCGCCGAATTCTCAGGGAGGCGGGTGTTGGTGTTGACCTCGCCGATCGCGCGATCGCCATCACGGAGAAGTTGGATGGGGCGTACCGTTGGCTGCACTCGAACCCCGAGGGATTCGCCACTTGGTTCAACGCGATCAACCGACCAATGCTTGTCGAGATGGCCGCGATCCAGAAGCAGCGGCTCTTTGAGCAACATCGACGGGTATTCGCCAGCATCGAGGCGGTTCCGGATGCACTGGTCCGTACGCCGTTGCAACGAACCGTGCAACTCCTCAAGAGACACCGGGACAGTCGGTTCTGCGGGCTCCAGAATGACAGCGAGAAGCCAGCCTCCATTCTCATCACTGCCCTGGCAGGGCTGTCCTACAGGCAAGAGCCTGACGTCCAAAGCGCTTTGACAGGCGTCGTGGGTCGCATCCGCAGGTACGCGACAACTGGGATTATCTTGAAGCAGGACGGCAAGTGGCTGCTCAAGAACCCGGTCGATCCCGGTGAGAACCTGGCGGATCGGTGGAACGAGCCGGAGAGCGCGAAGGCGGAAGCGTTCTTCACCTGGCTTGAGTGGCTGTCGAACGATCTGCGCGTGCTTGGTGAGGCTGTTGGCTCGCCGGAGCTTGAGGAGTCGCTTACCAACCCATTTGGAGCCCGGGTAGCACGGGAGGTGCTCGAACGGCGTGGTCTTCCCGGTGGAACGATGACGACTGTGGCCGCGAAGGCAGTCCGCCCCGAGGCCAGTCATGGAGTGCGGCCACCATGGCCGCTTGACCTTCGCCATCGTGTTCGACTTGCGGCTCAGGGCTCCAGGAAGGGATTTCGAACGTTCACGTTCAACAGTAATCGGTCCAGGCTGCCGAAAGGAATCAATCTGGCGTTCGAAGCCCGGGCAGAGGTCGAGCACCCTTTCGACCTGTTCTGGCAGGTTGTGAACACAGGGAGGGAGGCGGAAGCAGATCGGGGGCTGCGGGGCACAATCTTCAAGGGGCAATCTGTCCAGCAGGAGACGACTAGGTACCGTGGCAAGCACTGGATTGAGTGCTTCGTTGTGAAGGACTCGGTCTGCGTGGCGCGCAGCGGCGAGTTCTTCATCAACATCGAGTAGCAGTTGGATCGGACAGCTTCGGGATCAGCCGTACCACTCGCGGGCATTGCGCTCTTCCCAGTCCTCTTGACCCCGGTATAGACAGTCAAGGCAAACGAGGCGGTAGGCATCAAGTCCCTTGTGATTACCGCAGTAGACTTTCTCGAAGCCACGTTCGAACGTGATGGTTCCGCACTCGTCGCAGGCAAGCACGCGCTCAGAGTACCCGCAGACGATGCACTGGTTCCTGCCACCCTGCACGACGAAGGCTTCGATCCCGCAACCAGGACACTCCCAGACGTTCGGGGCGGTGATACCTTCACGGTCAAGATTCAGTCTCGCCCGCTCCGACAAGTGATTCCTGTACCCTTCAATTTCCAGGATCTCTTTGCGAAGCACTTCTTCTACTTCGCCTGCAACATCGTGACCAAGGAGTTCTCGGCAGAACTCAAGGTAGAACCCCATGAGCCTGCCGAAACCGGACTTCAGGTGGTCGGTGTCGCCTTCGAACTCGTGATGTACCAGGTCATTCCTCCAGCGGGCGGCAGACGCAATTGCATCGACGTCCTTCTTATCGATTCTGTCGCCCAGCGTCGACTGGAGACGAGGAACCGCCTTCAACAAACTCACCGTGCGGCCGCGCTTGTCGACATCTTCGAAGACGAGGAGGGGATGGGCACGGACAAGCGCCTCTTTCAAGGCGAGTTCAATCGCCTGAACCATGAACAGGATAGCGTATTTCCATTCTCGGTCCACCATCTCTGCGTCGATAGCGCTACGGAGGGCATGTTGGAAGAAGCCTTGGGAATTGTCGAGGAGGGCAATCCTGAGCTTGCTCACTTTGCTTCTCCGGCCGAATCGGCCATGGCATGTGACCTGCAAACGAGGGCGCCGACACGGACCCGCACGGCGTCGGGGAACTCGAGAACCAGCACGTACACGCCGGCGTTGACGGCGGGCGCGGTGTCCGTTCCGTCAGAGGTGCCGGTCGCCATCACGATTCCCCTTCAACGGCACGACCTCCCACGTCTGGCCACGCGTACCGGGGCTCACGTAGGTCCTGGCCATCTTCCCGCCCTTGCCGCGCTTGAAGTCCAGTTTGCCGCCCACCATGTCCACGATGTAGCGAACCTCGTATCCGTACTTCTTGACGAACCGCTGGATGTCGCCCGTGCAGCCCTTGTAGATGCCGGCCAGCAGCCGGATGCGCGTGTCCTTCGGCAGGATATCCGCCACGACCTCGGGTACCAACCGGACGACGGTCGGCTTCGCGGGCACCTTGTTTTCCGGATAGACGACACTGATGGTGGTCGGCTTCTCGGGTACCTTGTTGGGGTTGACGACACGGACGACGACGGTCGTCTTCTCGGATTCGTTCGTCGACCCCACGTCCGCGGGGGCCACCATGCCAGCAGTCAACGCGGCGGCATCCCGACTCGCAGGCCCGCAGGTCACGGGTTCGACACCCTTCTGGGCAGGGCGAAGCCCCAGGCGGGCCAGCGCCGCCCGGATCTGCTTGAGCCCCTTCCTGCCCAGGTCGCGGACCTTGAGGAGTTCCGTATCGGACCGTGCCGCGGCGTCCCCGACCATCGAGATGCCCGCACGCTCCAGAGCCTTCGTGGTGCGCTCGTCCAGGTCGAGCACCGCGATCGGACCTCCCATAGAGTTCTGCTCCTCGCCGGGCTGGACATTACCCTCCGAGAGCACCGGCTCGGGCACGCAGTCCAGCCACTCGGACGCCTTGGCCCAGAACTCGTTCTCCGGGTCAGCCTCGCGGGCCTCGGCGGCCAGTTTCCGGGCATTCTCGGCGAGTTTCAGGAACTTCACCTGCCGGCTATCGGCCCCCGCAGGCCCGGAGGTGGATGTGTCGTCCTTCGGCGCCTTCCAGTCCGGGTCGCCGTGCTCCTGATAGCGCCTCACGGCGAGCCTGACGCGCTTGAAGTCCCGGTCGAGGATCTCGATTGGAACTTTTCGTTCCAATCCAGACTTGCTCATCGTGTCGGCGGTCGCGATCAGGTGGCGGACGAAGCGCTCGTCGCAGTTGAGGTCCTTGGCGCGCTCCATCTGCCAGTTCGTGCGGGTCGGGTCGCCGCGCTTGCCTTTGGGAGGCTGGTGGGCCAGCAGCACCATGCCAAGTTCCACGCGGCTCTTGTTGGCGGCCACCTGGGCCGTGCGGCCCTTGCCGTCCTGCTCCTTCGCCTGGGTGTCCAGCCGCAAGAGCGTGGCGGTCCAGTCCTGGTCGTCCGGCGGCTCCAGGGCGATCATCGACTCGTCATGCGCCTGGCTGACCTGCCTGGTCCTTGTCGTCATGTTCGAGCACCTTCCCCGTCGCTGTGCCGACGGAAGCGTACCACCATGGCAAGGAACGGTCAGCCAGGCGCGTTGCCCTCTGAAGGGTGCGTTCCGATGTCGCCCGGCGGCGCTACGATTCCGGGTGACTCCGAGGGCCACGCCATGAAGTTCGGGATCCGGATGCCGTCGTTGACGAAGCGCACCGCCGCGCGGACCTCCTGGAAGCGGTACGTCCGGAACAACCTGGGCGTGAAAGCGCCACGTGGATGGGGTTGGCTCACGAACCCCAAGAAGGCAGCCTACAACCGGGTCTACAACCGCACGAGAATGGGGTGCGCAGTCTGGGCGATCGTGTTGCTGATGGGTGTGGTGGGCGGGATGGTCCTGATGGTCGGGTGACGGCAGTGAGAACGTGACCGGTCAGCGGAATACCCGCTCCAGGAACAGCCGGAGGCGTGCGGCCTTCTCGTCGTCGGCGGTGACGGTGATCGCGGCCACGAGGTCCCGGGCGACCTGCCGGTCGTCATCGCCGGTCGGCTCCGCGTCCACCGCGAACAACTCCTTGACCGGGACGCCGAGGCCCACGGCCAGTCGGGTCATGATCGTCAACGAGACGTTGACCTTGCCGCGTTCGATGTCGGACAGATACTTCTCGGCGACACCGCTCCGCTCGGCGAGTTTGGGCTGGGTCAAATTCCTTGCCAACCTAAGATCACGGAGCCGCTTCCCGAACTGCTTCTGCATGCCCTAACCCTCCGGAAGAACGGTAGTCGGAGGGTTCGGCAGGCAACACCCTGCTATCGCTTGACTAGGTTCGGCGATAGAAGGACCATAGCCACCAAAGCCGCAGGGCATCCGGCGAGTGGAGACCAGTGTCTGCCGCTTCCGAGGGGAAGCGGAGCAAGGAGGTATCCGTGGTGAAAATCAACCGCAGGTTCGGTCACAGCCTGGAGGTGTTCGTCTTGGCGCCAAAGTGCAAGGCCGAGATCAAGAAGAAGGCAAGGGAATACGGCCTCGAGTTCACCGAGCTGTCGGACGTGGAGTTCCAGGTCGAAGGCAAAGGAGCGGACGTGACCGCGAAGGTCACGGCCACGAAGATCATCGTGAAGGGGGACTTGAGTTTCCCCGCCTCGCTGGTCTCCGGAAGAATCGAGGACGGCATCGAAGAAACGGTACTGAACCTCATCGAGAAGTGCTCGAAGTAGGGAGGATGCGAAACCCTGCGCATGCTGAGCGCAAGTGCCCGGGGAAAGCCGCGATAAGAACCTTGGACCATCATCAGATCGGTTCCGGGTGGCTCAACCGTGAGAAGCACACGTAGGTTCAAGGGCCATGAGGAGGCATCATGGGCAGCAAGCAGTACCGCTTTTCGCACAACGCGGACGCCATGAAGGTAGCTGATCGGCTCCTTCGTGACCTTCAGAGCCAGGCAGCGGACCAGGGGATGACCCTGACCCGGGTCTCGGACAGGGAGTTCAGGCTCAAGAGGACTGGCGCCGAGTTGACGTTCACGATCGGCACATCGGAACTGGTTGTCGTCGGCGACCTCGCCTGGGTGGCGGAGCCGTTCCGCGCCAAGCTTGAGGCGGGATTGAACCTGGGCATGCCGAAGATGCTGCGGGAGTGCGAACGGGCGTAGGTCGATCCGGCGTTTCCGTGCGTGGGGCTGCGGCGCCAGATGAACTGCCAGGAGGGCAGATGATTGTCGTCATGATCCTCAACCAGCACGACCTGGCATCCAGGCACGAAGGCGGTGTCATGACGTGGCTGGCTGAGCAATTCGGAATGGACGTCGCAGGGAGAGTTGATTCTGACATCGCTTCCAGGTTGCGGGATGGCCTGGCCGCCAAGAGCGTGAGCGCGACCGTTCGTGTCGCGGGCCCGGGCCGCATCGAAATCGACGTGGGTGGGTTCAAGGGCGTGTTCTTCGAGGGCCGCGTCGTCAGGGAAATCTCCGAGAGCTTGAGGGCGCAAGGGGTGCGCGCGGCAGTCACCACTCGTTGAACAGTCAGGGGGGACACGATGGGCTTGCTGAAGACGCGGATGATGCGGTCGCCAGTCCTTCTGATGTTTGGCTTCCTATCATGCCTCTGTGGATGCGAGCATTCTTGCTCAACTATGTCGACGGTAGTCGGGTACACGATTGTCATCATCGTCTACCTGCTTCTTGCCGTCGCGCTTGTCGCCGTCGCCAATGCCATCGGGGTCTTCATAAACATCCTGCTCCTGACTTGGGTGTTGTCGTCATCCCTCCCCTTGACGCAGCCCGCGCTTTACATCGCTGGGCTAATGGACGGCGCCGAATGTGGTTCGGAAATAATTCAGATCTCGACCAGACAGGTTCCAAAGGAGTCAACGGCCGTACCCGTCGGGGTATCTGGACCTGCTCCCATTGAGAACTCAGGCGCTGACGATGAGGGCATGTCCGCAAAGGCGCTGGGTACGCCACCAGCGCCCGCATCGACCGGCGGCACGGAGATAACCAGAAGATGGGGCAACGAGCCAGATCCGGCACTGCCCACAAGGAAGGAATCAGGGATCGACAGGGCCTGGTCGATGCCAACGGCGCCTATAGCCGCGCCAACAGTAGGAGGTAAGGCCAGATGACTTCGAGTTCTGTTCGGTCGATTCTGGGTCTCACCGTGGTGGTCGCGGCCACCCTTCAGTTCGGCGGAGACGTTTGGAGCCAGACAACACCGACTGATCAGCGGGATTCGCGCGGGCTGTTCGAGCAGGCGAACGCAGCTTTCGACGATGGACAGATCGAGGATGCGGTTCGCCTATACAAGGGGGCCCTGATCCTTGTCGTACCCAAGGAGCATCCCGAGATACTTCGAAACCTCGTCGTCGCCCTGCGGAAGCTAGGCAAAGGCGATGAATCGAGGCTCTACGCGGACATGCTGATCACGATGGGAGCTGAAGTACCTCCCGTGCCTGCGGCAACTCCCGCCGCACCACCATCGGAGCCACCGCGAACGGCACCCCAGACCGAGAACGTGGCGCCAGAACCAATCCAGAAGCAACTCCCCGTTCACCCTGCGGACGGAATGGCCTCAACGCACAAGGAGAGCGGCGGCGAGGGATGGACGTGGGAGAACCTGTACCAGTCGCGGGTCGGAAACTGGTATGGCTGGCTCGCGAAGTACGCGGCCTACCTTATCGCCATCGTCGTCTTCGTGTTTGGGGCCATCCTCTCATCCGACGGGGAAGGGGGGGCGGGTTGTCTGGTGATGCTCGTTGGGGTCATCGCGGCGGCTCTTGGGATCTGGCTTCTCTGACCACGCCGTCCCGAGACCGTTTCCCCTGCGACGCGATGACCGTGGCGGGCTTCACGATGACCAGCGCGTCCCGCCAGCGTGGCTAAACCCGAGAAAGCCAGGACCAGAGAATGCGGTCGGCTGGCCGGGGTACGTGGGCGGTTCCCTTCCGCTGGTGCACCGCCAGTTGTTGCCGCAGCGCGAGAACCTTGAACCTCCAGCGACCCCCGGTGGCGGAAGGTCGTGGCAGCAAACGACACCAAGAGTTGCAGGAAGTCCTTCATGGCTGGGCACGATACCTGGGTTCGTCGTCGGCCTCAAACCCAACGTTTTCAGCTGCTGCGGGGTTTTCGGGTAGGACAACGGGGTAGAGTGGCCTAGCAAGGACGAAATTCGAACCGATCGGTCGATCGGACGGGTTGCCGTGCGCAAAGGCGGGTGAGATGATTCAGCCCATCTTTCCGGCCACTGTATGGCAAACGGGAACTTTCCGGCGGGGTGTATCTCGACCCGCTGCTGGAGGACTTGCGGATGCGACCCGATCAGCAGGCGACCAAGGACCTCGAAGGAGCGCTGGAACAGTGCCATAGAGCGGCCAAGAAGGGGCACCAACTGGCTTTCAAGAGCCTGGAGAAGTCATCTGGTGCGCTCAAGGACGCAGAACGTTCGCTGCGCGAGAGCCTCGACAGTTTCGACCAAGCCGACCTCGAGTCGCAGGAAACGACCGTTCGGCTCAGGGAACAACTTGCCGAAGTCATGAGTGGACTTCGTGGGGTTCAAAGCGAGACCGAGCAGCGACTTCAGCAGCACGCGAACCACTTGGCGCAGTTCTCGATCACGCTGTTCGGGCGAACCATGGCCGGGAAGTCCACGCTCATGGAGATCCTGACCAGAGGCAATGGCGAGTCAATCGGGAAGGGTGCCCAGCGAACCACTCGTGATGTTCGGACCTACCGATGGCGAGGGCTGGACATCACGGATGTCCCAGGAATCGCAGCCTTCGAAGGCCAAGGAGATGCCCAGGTAGCATTCGCCTCGGCGGAGAAAGCGGACCTGGTACTCTTCTTGATAACCGACGATGCCCCACAACCTGTCGAGGCCGAGCACCTGGTCAACGTCAGGCGGCTCGGTAAGCCGGTGCTTGGGGTATGCAACGTGAAGGTTGGAATCGACGATCCGCGAAGCCTCAAAAGGTTTCTGCGTGACCCGGAAAGCCACTTTGACCCACGGCGGCTCGGCGATATCGAAAGGCAATTCATGGATTTCATTTACGCGGAAGCCCCCGAAGTTCGGGTTCGGTTCCAACCCGTTCACCTTCGGTCCCGCTTCTTGAGCGACCACCCAGAATTCTCAGAACATCGAGATGCCCTGCGAAGATCAAGTCGCTTCGACCAAGTAGAAGAGAGAATCTGCCGGGAAGTTGCGGGCAGGGGCGCGATGCTACGGGTCCGCACGTTCTTGGATTGCGCTGCCGTGCCCGCAGTGCGTCTCGCTGACCGATTGTTCGAATTCAGCGCCGCGAACTCCAGTGCGGGTCGGTTGCTGATCGGCAAGGGCCGAGAATTCGACTCATGGACCGACCGTTTCGTGCGGGAATCCTTGGAGCAGATCGACACTGGGGTCCATAGCTGGGTTGACGGACTCCGAGCGAGGGTTCCTGGCTTTGTCGAGGCCAACCTTGAGAGCACCCAGTTGAAGGACAAATGGGAGAAGGTGATTCGTGACGCTTGCCTCGACCGAAAGGCCGAGGGCCTTCAGAAATCACTTCACGAACTCGCGACTGGTCGTCTACGAGATCTGGTCCGAGAGATCAAGGTTGGAATGGACCTCGCCGCGGACCTTGGCGTCCCCGGAGTCCGGGCTGCAAGCATCACAGATACCAAACGCATCTGGAACTGGGGCGTGACGATCGTCAGTGGCGGTCTGGGCATCGCTGCTCTCATCCTGGCTTCCGGACCATTGGGCTGGGCTGCCGCTGGAGTCGGCTTGGTCGGAGCGCTCTTCTCGTGGCTCTTTGACGACCGCGAAGCAAAGGAACGCCGGGCTCGGACACGCCTTGAAAGGAAGCTCAACGACCATCTGTGGGGCATCGAAAAGGAACTGCGAGGATCGTTGAAGCAGTGGTTCCATGCCGGGCTTCTATCCGGCATCCGGAAGGTTCGCTCCGATCTCCGGTTGGTGACCAATGCCCTGTTCTCGCTCGCCGATGCCCAGAGGGGACTGGCGGGCGAACTGAACTCCCGTGCCAAAGAGCTGAGTCGCTCACTAGTCGAGGAGGCGGCCAAGCATGTTGGAGCGGAGGAGATCGTTTCCGGCATTCGCGATGTAGCTCGAGTTCCCGGAATGGGAGCAATGCTTCTGATTCCCCCGGAGTTGAAGTTTCCTGGAGGCTTGAGAGCCGACCTTGAGCAACAGTTGGACGAACCGGTTTGGTTTGTCATCGACAACGGAGATCGAGAGTCGATGATCGCGCAAGCGATTGGACGTGGATGCACCCGCAGAGGCGTCCGAATCGAGAGCAAGGTTGGTCAAGTTCATGTCCGTTGCGATCGTCCCGAGGAACTGAACGCGGAGCGGATTCGTATGGCGCAGCAACTGTCGGGTCTTCAGGTCTTGGTAGAACCATGGTCGCAGACGTCGAACTCAAGGCAGGAGGTTGGAGAAGCATGAGCGCGACAGGAAGCCATTCGTTTCTGTTGGCCGAATTTGGTCGTCGCGGGCAGGAACTCCTTGCTCGCGGCCGAACCATTGTCGCCGACGCCACTCCGGAGGATGTCAGGGCACTTGCCGCCAGGATTCCTTCTGCATTGGCCGAGAACGACACGCCTCGCGTCGTCTTCTGCGGGCAGTACTCGGCGGGCAAGTCAAGCTTGATCACCGCGATGACCGGAAGGAGCGACATCCAGATCGGTGCTGGCATCACCACGAACGAAGTGCAGACCTATACCTGGAATGGGGTAGAGATCCTCGACACACCCGGCATCCATACACGTCTCCGGCCCGACCATGACGAGGCTTCCTACGCGGCGATCGCGGCTGCTGACCTGCTCGTCTTCATCATTTCGAACGAGTTGATGGACGAAACCATCGCGGCGAACTTCCGGAAGCTTGCTGTCGAAAGGGACAAGGGCCACGAGATGATGCTCGTGGTGAACAAGATGAGCCGTGCCCAGCAGGGCAACACCCTTGCTGCTCATGCCGTCATCACTGAGGCACTCAGGAAGGTGCTTGCGCCGTTCACTCCGGAGGGGATGAGGCTCTGCTTCACTGACGCCCAGATGGCTATTGAGAGCAGGAAGGAACAGGACCCGCAAACAGCTGAAGAAGATTGGGCCGACAGCGGAATGGGTGCGTTCCTCAATACCTGCGACACGTTCGTTCGGGAGAAGGGCCTTGCTGGTCGCTTCACCACAGCACTTTACGAACTGGAGCAGGTTCTTCAGGAAGCCCTCGCGAAGGCCTCAACCGGTGACAAGGCACAGGATGGCTTGAAGGAACTCTTGATTCAGAAGAGACGTACCCTCAATGAAGGCCGATTGCGAGTTCGGCAGGCGGGCCGGACGCAGATCACGTCGAGCACGGGCAAGGTTAGAGACGAGGGTCGCAAGACCGCTGATCTCGTGCATGGCGGTGCCGACTCGGCCGCAGTGAACCAAGCGATTGCGGTCGCACAACAGCGGGTCGATCACTACGCAGAAGAACTCGAAAAGGGATTGACGCGGGCCTTCGGGGACGTGGTCCAGGATCTCGAAAAGGATCTTGAACACATTGCCGACAGCGAATTGGCCCATTTGTTGAAACCGCATCTTGCAGCCGCTCTTGACGCTGCGGCAGCCAGGGTCAAGATCGATCCTGCCACCGGGGACAAAGCCCGAAAAGCTGCCCAGGCTTCGTCGAAACTGGGCGAATTCCTCGTCTCGCACTCGTTCAACGGGGCAAAGTCCACGCTGGGCGGAATCTTCAGGTTGAGGCAGTACTCCGGCACGAACGTTCACGCTTTCATCAAGTCGTCCGGGAAGCTCTTTGGCAAGTCGTTCAAGCCATGGCAAGCAGTGAAGTGGACGAAGACCGTGTCCAACATCGGACGCGTCCTCTCAGTTGCGGGCACGGTCATCAGCGTTCTGCTTCAGGTCAAGGAGGACTCTGACGCCGAGAATCAACGCAAGGAACTTGCGCAAGCCCGCGACGCGATTCGGTCGAGTTTCGGCGAGGCCGCCGATGTGATCGAGACCCACTATGACAAGGCCACTGATTCGTTCGTCAGCGACGTGATTGCGCCGGAGATTCAGGAAGTGGATCGGCAGGTGACGGAGTTGAACGCAACCGAGGACCGTGCTTCCAAACTCCAGATCGCGCTGTCCGAAGCGCTTGAGGAAACCCAGCGGCTCATCCGGGAGATTCACGCGTCGGCGGGTTAGGCGGACCCCCACCGGTCGGGGAAGGGACTGGAACCCTGCCTCGCGTTCTCACCTTGCGCAAACCCGCCTCAAAAGCGCCATAAGAGAGAAGGAACCGACTTCTGGCGAAGTGCCCGCAGTCGGAGCATCAGCAATGCCCGCCCATCGGGCGGGTGCAGCGTTGGAGGTTTGCTTGGGAGCAAAAAGGTACAGCTTCGTCCATCGGGCCGAGGTCAAGGGTGTGGTGGCGAAGATTGAACAGGAACTGGGTGAGCGTGCACGGGAGCATGGCCTGGTCGTCACCAGGGAGGGGGCGGACGGTTCCCTCCTGTGCCGGCCCGGTGTCGAGGTCCACGTCATCGTGCTGCCCGGGATCGTGCACGTCGATGTCGACCTCGGTTGGCTGCTGGAAATCATCCGGAGCCGAGTCGACCGGGAGCTCGGGCAGCGGGTCCCGGCCTTTCTGCGCTGCTGCGAGGCGCTGTCGAGCACGCACGGGAGGTGCGCATGAGCATCTTCGACAGATGGCGGGAGAAGCGCGCGTTTGAGAAGGAGGTCGAGAACCGGGTGGTACAACGAATGAAGGACGAGGGGGGGCCGGCGCTCATCGACCACGTGAGCGGCTTCTTCTTCGGCTTGGGCGGTGGCATCGGGCAGGCAGCGCGCGTCGAGCGTCAGGTTCGCGTGGATCTCGAGCGAGAACGTTCGAGGAAGTCGCTGCTACCCAAGCCAGGTGCAAAGAAATAGGCCAAGCCTGCCCGGTCTCGGGGTGTTGCCCATAGTGGCAGCCCCGGGGCCGGCAGCAGCAGTCTCCCCGACTGACGTGCTTTCGAGCCCACGTGCCTTGTTTCAGGATCCACCTTCTCGACGACGCTGGTCTCCCGCAGTCTCCGGAGTGAACGGCATCAAGAATGCAGAGCAACAAGCACCACTGCTGACTTGCCTGTATTGTACAAATCCTGACAAGATCTTTGTATGGAGACTAGACAAGGGGGTGTCTACGATGGGCCCAGGTCAAGCGAGGTGCCCGCATGCAGGCCCTGTTGTCGCTCCCGGATCTGTTGACTCAGCATGGACGGCGCCGGATGGACGCGAGACGGATCCCGATGGAAGGGGTTGAGGCGGCACTCGACTGGGGCCGTGCCTGGCGAGGCAAGCGGTCCTGCGAGGGCCTGAGGCTGGACCGTCGCACGGTGGAACGTGCGGGACGGCAGGGGAAGGACTTGCGGCCATACGAAGGCATCACGGTCATCCAGGATTCGATGGGGAACATTCTGACCGTGTACCGCGACCGGACGGGCCGGCGGCTACAGCGCTGACCAGACGAACGAACAGGAGACGAACATGACCGATTCTGGCATTCCCGAACTGGACGAAGTTGGCCGTGCACGCTGGAAGAAGGCTCTTCTGCGGCTTTTCTGGCAGCAGGGCAAAGAACAGAAGGCGCTGGCAGATGCCATTGCCCAGGCCCGGGGAAGGGGGCGTGACCTGGAACGAGCCCAGGCCTTGTACCGGCCTGAACTGAGCCGGTTCCTGAACGGGGACCGTCCGACGCTTCGAAGGTGGTTCGGGCCTCCCTTTAACCCAAGGCTGGAAGCGGTTGCCCAGGAACTCCGGGTCAGCCCGACTGCTCTGCTGGACCTGTACGAGCGGTCTGCGGCCGGAGAGGAACAGGCCCCCTGGCACCCCGCGTTCCCGACCATCGAGCGCGGTGAGATCGAGGTGGATCCCGCCCTGTACGGTGACGAACCCGATGTCGTCGCACTGGCGGGAGGCCTCATGCAGCGATCCCGGGAGTGGAAGAACTCCGGAGCAACCGGAGACGCACCCCGGCTCTTCGTGCTCGACTCGTACGACGGGGGCAGTCGGGTTCTGATTTCCCGTCTGCAGCGCGAACTTGCCCGGATTGGGGAGAAGGATGACCCAGAGTTTCCTGTCCTCAATGACCCGGAGGCGGGAACCGGTCCAGCGATCGTGCGGGTGACGCGGAACGATGAAGTGCCGGCCGGAGCCCAGCGCGTCCTTCCGGGCGCCCTGAATCGATATACCGAAATCATTGCCGACGCCCTCCGCGAAGGAACCCCGACTTGGGTATGGATCGTGGGGCCCCCGGGTTCGGGTCGCCACACCTTGGTAGAACGTCTCTACCGGGAAATCGAGGCCTTCACTGGCGCAGTCCCGAGTTGGACCTTCCGGGACCAGGAACCGCCGGAAGGCTGGGCCCGCGCACGAGCCCTGAATCGCGGGATCGTCGTCGCGCTGGTCGAGCGCCTTCGCGGAGACCGCACCAGCGACCTGGGGCTGGAACTGACGCCTTGGAGACCCGTTCATATTCAAGCCCTTGTCGCCCTCCTCCAGGAACGGGGGATGGTCGATGCCTTGGGCGCCCTCGCATGCCGGGAACTCGCTGACCGCCTTGGCGAAGATCCGGACCTGCTGGGGGAGAGCGCCTGGCCGACCCAGGTCATCGAGATCGTGGCCGAGACGGCCAGGCTCCGGAAGGTCCCGCAGCGCGGCGAAATTCGTGCATGGAAGACCCGGGCCGCCTGGACGCGCGCCTGTCGAATCCGCGACGCCTCGGAATGCCTGGAGAAGGTGGGAGAGGAGGCGCTCGAGAACTTCTTCGCCGGGTTGTTCGCGGACGGGCCGATGGCACCGTGGACCCGGGTATCGCCCGCGGAAGCCGCGACCCGATTGGAACTGGCGACGCGCGGCATCGCCAGGCCCGACGTCGGGCGGGAAGGCGTAGTTCGTCTCCTCGATCGTCTAGAGGAGTCGGCACGGCCCGACCGGAAGTTGGTCGAAGAGGTGAGGCACCACCTGGAGCGACCGACAGGCGAGGCACTGCTGTACGCGATGCTGGCCGGGGGTCTCCTGGTACAGGACGAGGATGCCGTCGAGGCCCCGGACCAGGCCACATCCCTGCTATGGGCGGCCCGGGGGCTGGCGCGGACCGGCTTCCGCATCGACCGGTGGGAACGCCTTCTGGAATCCGACTGGATCCACTCGGCGCGGGAGATGGCAATCGCAGGGAACGATCTTCGGAGGATCACCGATGCCCTGGCGGAAGCGCCGGACTGGCTGCGGGTCGATCGCGACCGGTGGCTGGCGGTGTTCCTGGCCTCTTGCGAAGAAGATCTTGATCCGGCTATCGCCCGCAGATGGCTGTTGCCGGCCTGGGCGTCCGCGATCTGGACGACTCTCTTCGGAACCTACTCGGCCATGGTTGCGTCCACGTACTATGGGATCGAGGGGTCGGGACACTTCGAAGGTCTGGTCCGGACGCTCCGTCGTCTCTCCATCCGCCACATCGGCATCCTGCCGGAACTGGGCGGTCCGGACCTTGTAGCGGCTGTCGAAGCCTTCGTTCCCGTGGAGGTCCGAGAGGCGGCCCGTCGCTGGCGAATCCCGGAAGCCGGGTTTCCACAGGATGTCGAGATGTCGCCCGACAGTCCCTGGAGTTCGGCAGTGTTCATGGGCGAATCCGTGGAATGGGCGATTGGGGCGCGGAGATTCCAGGAGGCCTGGGTCCAGCATTTGGCTCCGGCTCAGTGCCTCCCCATAGATGCCCGATTCGCTCGCCTTCAACGGTTCGAGCAGTGGGACGAGAAGGTGAACGAGGCGGAGGTCGTCGGGGCGGCGGCGGAAGCCGGACACCTGGGCGCCCGGGCCTTTGTCGCGGGGGAGGGTGTCTTCTCGAAGGGCCGAACGCCGGATTCGGACCTGCTCCGGACCTGGCGGGAAGTCCCGATGCGAATCCGGATGGATTGGATCGGTCGGGCCGGAAAGGCCGGCAGCGGTGTGCTCGCGCTTGCCGAGATCTTGCGCTCCGCAGCAATTCATCCCGACCAGGGGCCGGAACCAGACGCGGTTGCCGAGGTCCTCGTGCGCCTGCACCAGGCCAGCGTCCAGGAGAAGCGCCACCGCTCCCCGGTCAAGAACTGGATCCGGGCGTCGGTCGGAGCCGAACACGGTGCATCCGCCTTCGGCGATACTCCGACGCTTCCCCTCCGCGCCGCGCTCCTCGCCGCGGAACGGCTTGGGTTCGTGGAGTTCCGGAAGGAATTGGCCGATCGACTCGACGCCGCGAGCGTGTTCCACAGCCTGGGGCACCCCGAGGCCTTGAGGCGACTGTGGCGCGAAGGGGCGAACGCGGAACTCCGGGAAAATGCCGCCATGGTTCTGCTGGCGCTGGGTGACTACGCCCCGATCATCGACTGGGCGACCGACCCGGGTGTCACGCTTCCCAAGTGGTTGAAGGACCGCCTGGCCTCGGAGTTCGAGATCCTGGACGCGGCATGGGAAGCCGGCGCTGATGGACCCCGGCGGGAGGAGATCCTGCAACTTGGACTGGGCCACGGAAATGCCCCGGGCTTCCCCTGCGACTGGGTCTTCGTCGGAGCCCGAACGGCCTCAGCGGGCTTCCGGCACAACGTAGCTCGACAGTTCCATGCCGATCCACGAATCGTGCACCTGCTGAGGGACCTGTGGACAGAGGCCGCATCGGGTTCCCGGGGGCAGGCCTACTGGGCGGCTTTGCTTCATGCCCACCGACCGACCAGCGTGCAGGTCCGGGACACCCTTCGTTCCTGGGCCCTGGAAGACCCCGACCCCTTTACCGGACCTTGTGGGTTCGCGCATTCCGACGAGGAGTCGGCCAACCCCGGGCAGACCACGGGAGGCCACGGACCCCTCCTGACCCTGCTGTCCGCCGCGGACCCCCAGGAATGGCCCTGGCTCCGCGATGCTGCGGCCCGGCTGTGGCGCATCCGCCTCGCCCAGCACCAGGACGCGAAACCCTCGTCTGCGCCGGCCGGGCTGCCTCTTCCCATGCCGGCCCACCTGGATTCCCTCTCGCAGTATGACGTGAACGTGACGCTGGTCTATTGGCTGGAACGCCTTGGCCTGTCCGACTTGATCGTCGACGCTAGCACGTCCGGTGGTTCCACTTCGTGGAAAGACCTGTCCCCCCGCGGACAGGCCCTCGCGTGGTGGGTGCGCCGGGCGTCTGCCGCGGAAATCGATGGCGTCCTGCGCGCCGGGGATGGGCGGACGAAGCGGGCCCTGGAGATCCTCGTGGAGCACGGCGACCCGAGAGCGACCGACTACCTCGTCCGGCAGGCCGAGAGCACCTCGTGGGACGCCTTCGACCGCATGATCCTTTACCGGATGCTCGATTGGTCCCCGGGTGATCTGGTCCGTGTCCTCGAGGTGCTCCTGCGACGCTTCCCGGAGCGCCGGTTCGAACTCCTGGCGGGGCTCGACTCGAACTACAAGGTCAACTGGTACCCGGACTGGCGCTCACGCGGGCACGAGGCGTTCCGCCGCATCCTGCGCGAGGCGCCCCCTCTGTACGCACCGCTGGATGGAGGTGCGAAATGTCCTGCGAGCTGACTGACGCCCAGGTCCGCACGATCGTTGAGGGCCTTCCCGATCGCTTCGACACTCTGGAGTTCATTCGGGTCTGCCCCCGATCGGGAGGGTCTGACACCGCGAAGTCCTGCGAGGTCGTGGCCCGAGAGCGCCGCGGGGCCTGCGGCGCCCGGCTGGGGCGGTTCAGCCGGGAGGTCGCCGCCTCAATCCACCAGACGAACCCCGGCCAGAGCCCGGCGCAGTGGCAGAAGGGTGCGTCGCCAGTGGCCAGGACGCCGGACAACCTGGTCGTGCGACCCGAGCACTACCGGGCGCTGGACTACATGGCATCCCCCGGATTTGTCGAGGTGAAGGCGCTCTTCGAGAGGTTCCCGGAGATTGGCGGCGTGTACTTCCGGCCCACCTATGGCGGGGTAACGGTGGTCGACCTGCATCCCGGGTCGCCGAAGCCCCGGATCGGGGTGGGGCGGGACCCTCTCATCCCCGTGGGAACGCGCGCCAGTACCTTGGAGCACACGATGGCGGACCGGATCGCCTGGCTCCGGGAGGTTCGTGCCCGGCAGGTGGGCGAGTCTCGGGAGGTTCGCTTCGAGGCGAGGCTGATCCGCGACGCCCAGGCCCACCAACTGCGTCTGCCTGGGTTCCCGGATCGCTTGCGGTTCCTCCACAGCCAGTGGCGGATCGACCCCATTGCGTCCGGTGATACCCGCGTCACCGATCTTCTCGCCGTGGACCTTCAGACCGGTCGCCTGGTGGTCATCGAACTGAAGGCTGCCCCGGATGCATCGGCGATCGTGCAGGCAAGATCCTACGTTCGGTGGTTCATCGAGAACGCAGTGGCTCTGAACCCCTTCTTCCTCCGGCTCGCCGCGGTCGTTGGCGGACTCTACGCGTGTCCGGAACTCGCTTCCCTTGCCGCACTGGAAACACCGGTCGCCGGGGTGGCCGCGTGGCCGGAAGGAACGGGGGACGGGGTGATCGTGGTCGGGCTCGAGGCTCTGGATGGAGAGGCCCCCCGACCCGGCGACGGGGAGGCCCTTTCGCCGGAGAGGGCGCCTGCCAATGCAGCCCGGGCATCGGCGGTGGTAGACATTGGTCCGCAGTACCAGGGCGATCCAGCGTTCCGCGCGCGAATGCGGCTTGCCCAGAGTCGATACCGGGCGGAAGTGCTGCGCGTCCCCTGTGGTACCGGACCGAACGAGGGCGACCGACGCCCTCTCGGGAACATGTTACGCCCCGAGGACGGTGCGTCCGGCCTCAACTTCCTGACGCCGGCGATCTTCGAACTCGCCCGGCGCAGGGCCCGCGAGAACCCCAGGAACGTGAAGCCGTTCCGCCTCTTCAACAACCTGCTCTCCAGCCAGCCCATGGCCTTCAACCTGTTCGGGCCGCTTATCGACGCTCCCGATCTCGCCACGCGGCTCTTCCGGACGCTTCTGCCCGACCGCATCGAGCGCGTGACCCGGGTGCAGATCGAGGAGGCTCCAGAGCCCGCCTCGGAATACCTGGCGGACAACACCTCGTTTGACGCGTTCGTCGAATACCTGCGCCCCGATGGTGCCCGCGGGTTCGTGGGCATCGAGACCAAGCTGACAGAGCCGTTCTCGGCGAAGCGGTATGACCGGCCCGAGTATCGGCGATGGATGGAATCGTCCCGCGCCCCATGGCGGACGGATGCCAGGGAACACGTTGCCGACGTCATCCACAATCAACTCTGGCGCGATCACCTGCTGGCCATTGCCCTCCGGGACCGCGGGGGCAGCGGGTACGCCGAGGGGGTGCTGCTGCTGGTGCATCACCCCGGGGATCTCGAGTGCGCCGGTGCCGCAGTTGGGTACCAGAAACTCCTGCGCGGGGGCGACACCACCTTCCGGACCGTTCCCCTGGACGACCTCGTGGGTCGCTGGGCGGGCGCCGTTGCGACGCGGGAAGAACGCGACTGGCTCGACCGGTTCCGGCGACGCTACTTGCCCGAATCAGTAGGCGTGCGCAACGAGGGCCGGTAGGACGTCGGCCCGGGAGGCGGGCTCTTGGATGCCGAAGGATGGGTGGCCCTCCTGATCGTGCCATTGGCTTTTAGATTCATCTTGCGACGGTTCTGGTAGCGTCCAAGGGTTCGACGGCAGCCAGATTCCTCGGCAGCGCCTCGCCCGCATCCACATGGACTCGAGTTCGACAACAGAGGTGTCGACGAGGCGATGGATGTCTTCGTCGGCCGTCAGTCATGCGCGGCTGGTGTCAGCGAAGAGTGTTCCCACGCGGCTCAGCGAGCCTGCCTGCGCGCAAGTTCCTTGAGGAAACGGTAAGCCTCGGCGAACCGGGCGAACTTCGCCTCCTCCCTGCGGAACTCCGGCGTGTGGATTCCCGTGCTCGTGCCCCGGTCCTCGACGCCGAGCCTCTTGTGCAGCAATTCGTGGTACGTCACGAAGTCCACGACAAACACCGGCACGTCGGGCGAATCGAGGGTCCGCGAGACCATGACCTTGTCGCGCGCGATATGGTAGGTCCCGAACCGGAACCCGGTCTGCGTCCGGCTCCATGTAAGCAGGGGCTTCGGCATCACGCCGCCGAAGTACTCGCGGTTCACGACGTCGAACCGCTCGTCAAGGTCGTGGACGACACCCCGGCCGGCTTCACGAGTGTCGTACAGATCGTCCTGCATCGACTGGACGACCGAACGACACGACGGCCCACTGGCCCAGCGCTGGAGGGCCATCCCGGTCACGGGGCTCTTGTCCCCGGCCACCGAGGCCGCCAGCGCCTGCCAGGTCGCGCCATCGGCGCTGATGAAGCCCTCGGAGATCGACACACGCACGTCCGGGCCCTCTCCCCTCAAGGACCAGAGCGCCGCCTGGTTCAGGAAGTCGACCCGCGCCCTGTCACCGGACGACGTCACGAACGTCCCGGCCCGCTCCAGCGCACGGAGGTGGGTCCGGAGGTGCTCCTCGTCGGACAGGAACCGGAGCCAGCCAAACAGCCGGCGGGACCGCGGGTCCAGCGCCGAGACGGCTGCACCCCACCGGTGGCACTGCGCCTCGATGGCAACGGTGGCGGAACGGATGTCTGCGAGGAGGTCGGCCACCGGTCCGCTGCCGGCATAGCGATGCAGAAGATCCGCGAAGCGCCGCTCCATCCGGACCACGCTCGGGACGGCGACGTTCACCGGAGGTCGTCCACGGTCCGGCCGCGTGGCCGACAGCGTGTCGACGTCCAAGTTTTTCAGGGCGCGATAAGCATTCCTTGACGGCGCCGGCAAGTCGTCCACCGTGCCCCCGTGCGTCTCGAGCATCCGCTCGACGGACCCGAGGAAGCGCGCCATCGACTCCTTGAGGTCCTGCCGCTCTTCTACAGACAGGCCGGCGGCTGCCCTCTTCAGCGTGAAGTCCGCAAAGCGGACGATGCCTCCGATGCGGACCTTCACTTCGCTCCTCCCTCCGGAACGGAACCGAAGACGCCTGCCATCCCCGGGTTCACGCTCCCGAGGTCAGCCACGCCTGTCATCGCAAGGTTCCCGGACGGCCCGGGCGCCATCCCGAGTCCGAGGTCCCTTGCCGCACGTTCCATGAGCTTGTCGAACGACTGCTTCCGGACCATGTCACCGGGGTCGGAATCGGACACGCGGCGAGTCGGCTTCGGCCGACGGGGCGACAGTTCCTCCGCGACCACGAGAGCCTGATCGGGGCCGTCCGTGGCGGTGACGTACCAGGCACGAAGGGGGTGGCGTCCGACGAATGCCAAGAGGTCCTGCTGGGCCATCCAATCGAGGTTCCAGAAGCCGTTCCGGAACGCGGCAACGACAGGGGCGGTCGCTTCCAGCTTCGACCTGCCCAGGGACCCCGTCACGGCCCAATCGTCGTGGCCCCCGAGGATCAGTGCTTCTACGACACGGCGGCGGACCGGGTCGCGGGCGAGTTCCACCGCTTGGACGCCGGCCGGAGTGCCGACGTAGAGGTCGTACAGCCCATGCTCCCGAAGCCAGACCATCGCCTGCGCGGACCCGACGTGGAACCGGGAAGGAGCGCCGAGAAGCCCCCCACGGATACGCGTGAGCTCGTCGGGCCGCACCGAAACGGTGCCGTCCATCTCCGCGATCCGCCCGATCTCCTCGTCGGACAGGCCCGCGACGACCAGCGTCCCCAGGAACACTTCGTCGGGTCTAACCCTCCGCATCGTCAAGGTTCCTCCAAGGTTTTCCCGTCGCCGACGTCCGGTTTGTTTCGGCAGGCACAGGGGCCGACCGTGCCGGTGCAGCCGACGACATTCCTCGGTTCCCCTGTGCCCAGGTTGCGGATCGTCGCCAGATCCGCCAGCGCGGCTCGGTGGCGATTCTGCAACCCGATCAGGTGGCGGAGCAGCCGGGAGTGCTGGTCGGGACGCAACATCGATGCCTCAAGGGCAGCAGCCTCCGCATCCGGCCGAGCGACCTCCACGTGGCGCGCCAGTTCCTGCCGGCGCTCCTCGATGAACGCCTTGCGATCGCGAATCGTGGTGCGGATGGCGTCGGCGACCTTCCCGACCGGGAGGCTGATCACCGACGTCCTCAGCGGCAGCAGGCTGTCCAGCGGAATCCAGATGCCGGCCAGGGGAGCCATGTCGCGCGTCCGCCGGCGGTGCACGAGCATCGCAGCCAGCTTCTCCAGGATCCGAACGTCGAGCTCCGCGCGCTGCACCTCCGCGGCCATCGCCTGGACCTGGGGCGGAAGGGCCTGCACCCGGGCCCTGCCGGACTCGAGATTGGCGAGAACCGTCTCAACGAACGCGAACCGCTTGACCTTCCAGCTCGCGTCGTCGATCACGTCGACCAAGGCCTGCTCGACGGCGTTGCGGGGCTTGAAGTATGAAATGTGGGCTTCCGCATGCCGTTGGCGCTCGCCGCCGTCCTCCCAGGGCAGCAGCCGGGCCTGCGAGAACAGTCCGTGCCGGACCGGGTTCAACGCCCGGGGGTCGGGGAGCATCATGAGGGCGGTGGAGGCCTTCGCAGCGAACGCCTCTGGACGCTTGGCCGCCATCAGCTATACCGCCTCAGCCATCGTTTCGTTCGGCGCGTGGTCCGAGTCACGCAACATGACAGGCCGGACCGGCGTGCACGAAGGGGTGTCACCCGCGGGCTTCCGCATCTTCGATCGCGACCTGCCGTTTCGCGGCCGCGCGCCCAGGATCTCGTCGCACTTGCTGGACTGGTCATACGCGAGGTTGTGGAGCAGCGCGATGGCGTCCATGATAGCCGCCTCGGGAATCGTTGCGCCGTGAAGCCTCAAAGAACGAAGAACCGCAGGGTGCATCTTCGAATCGCCCCCGAAGTAGCGTTCGTACACCCAGGAAGAAGCTGCCTTAAGGATCAAGGACAAACCTTCCGCGCTGAGCGCCTGGTTGAACAGGTCGTCGAACGACTGCTCACCTTCCGAACGCCTGGTTCTGCCGGCCATGGCGACCTCACGAATGAGACGAGTCCGAGTGCGTCGGCACCTGGCATCAGCGTGGCACGTTCGTCCACGCCCTGGGAAGGCCGACCGAATTGTTGTAGGGGAAAGAAGTCCCCGCCGCCCACGGGCGTGGCGCGCAAAGTCCTGAATTTGCCCGGTGTTGCGCGGTGCATCGGTCGAGCGGAGGCTTGCCCTGAGCCCGGAATGCCTCACCGGATAATCGCGAATATCCGCGGAAATTCCAGGCACGTCCTGGCCAGGACGGGCTCGTGCCCCGATGGGTCGTACAGGACCGCCGAAGTACGCGACCTGACTGCGTACCTTGCCGCCAGATAATCGGGGGGTTTTCCGTGTCTGCAGCGAAGCTGCCGTCCACGAATTGGTGGGCGGGACGCCGCGGGGTGAGGGCGCGAAGATGACGATGGAACTCCAGGGGTCCATGGATTCTTGGCATCATTCAGCGGGTTCGAGCCTGCCGAGTTCCTGGGGGAGCGGCTCGGTGCGTCCTTGCCAGTCGCCCCAGTTGATGTCCACCCACGGCGTCAACTTCTTGCGCTGGTGCGCCGTGAGCATCGTCATGAGCTCGAACGTGCCCCTGTCGAACTCGTACCCCACGTACCGCGCCTTGCCGTCCACCTTCTTGCGGATGGCCTTGCCCTGGAGACCGCACTGCCGGGTGAGATCTCCCAGGAGACGCAACGGGCTCCGGCAGGCGTCCTTTCGCAGGCGCAGGACCCCGCCGACGTCCCGGTCGAGGGCCAGCGCGGCAAGGTTCTCGATGGCCTGGTCGTCGGGGGCCTCGACCAGTCTCAGGGCCAGCAGCGAAGTCACCCCGTAGATCTCCCGGAGAACCCGGGCAAGCGCATTGCACATCCGCAGGTAGGAGTCCTCGGCACGGGTCGGGTCGGTGTCGTAGGCGTCGAGCCGCGTGCTGGCCAGCGCCGATCCCTGGCCGTCCAGGATTGCCTGGACGCCCGTGAAGCGGAAGACCTGATCGCGGAGCTTCCCCCTCACGAACCCCTCCACGATCGCAGGCGTGATCGTCACGTCGTTGCCCACAACGTGCGCGATGCGGGCGCGGGCAACCTGGCGGCGCTCGACCCGGGTAGCCTTGTGCTTCCGTTCCAGGCGCCTGGCCTCGACGATCGAGATGATGTCGGCGTCGGCGATGGCCCGGAACTCCTCGGCGTACATCGCCTTCTTGGTGCTCTTGAACGACGCCTTGGCCTTGCTACGAGTGGATCTAGAGGCGGCCTTGCCCCGCACGATGACGACGCCCTCCTCCTTGAGGATGCCGAGGATGTTGGCGAGCAGGTGGTTGTGACTTCTCGCCTGAGCCACGTAGAGCTCGATGCGGGCCTCGACCAGGTTCGTATCGATGGCCCGGGGGCCGAAGATCCGGAGCATCTGGAAGTCCATGGACACCGCCTCCGTGATGGCGCGGCGGATCTCCTTCTCGGCCTGCAGGGTGAGCCGGGCCCGGTAGTAGTCCGGGTCCTCGCTGGTGCCGACGGCACGGTCGTCAATCCACAGGTGCCGGTCGTCGCAGTCACGAAGCCGGTAGATGCCCTGCACGACGCCCTCCGCAGTGGTGTAGTTCCCGGCCCGGGCGAAGGCGAACTGGTGAAGGAAGTGGTCGCAGTCGATGGAGATGCCGGTGTTCATGCTGGGCGATGCGACCACGAACTCGTAGCCCTGGACCCGCTGGTTCGGGTCGGCCATCAGGTCGCGCACGGCCTGCTCGCCGGTCGTGGGGGAGCCGACGAGGAGCCCAGGGCCCGAGCGCTCCAGGCCCAGGAGCTTGAAGGTCGTCTCGGCGTCCGCCAGGGTGTTCGCATACACGAACGTGGGTCCATCCGTGGCTCGCCGGGCGACCTCGAGGTTCTCGATGCGCCGGTAGAGCGAGATGGTGCCGCCTCGCACCTGCGTGCCGTAGATGAACTGAACGTCCGCGTTGCCGGTCAGCATTCTGCCAATGTGGAGCGTGGCCACGGACAGGTCGGCGTCCATGAACACGGCATGGTCGGCGCTCTGGACGAGTTCTCCAAGGCGGCCCCATACCTCGGCCCTGAGACGCATCTTCGCGTCATTGAAGCGGCCCAGCGTCTTCTCGCCCTCATCGACCACTACCAGCCGGTAGTTCATGCTCCACGAGATGCGGGGCACGGAGTCGATGCAGATGACGAGCCGCGGGCAGTCGAGGTTGCCGCCATCCTCGTCCATGTACAGTTTGAAGCCGAACTTCTTCAGGCGCCCGAAGGCGGTTTGGGCAAGGCTCTGGGTGGGGACGATGAACAGCATCGGGGCGTCCGGGTTCTTCTTCGCGAAGCGGGCTACCTGCTCCGTCTTCCCGGAACCGTAGGGGGCCTTCACGAGCACCAGTTTTCGCCGGAGGACCAGCGGGGGCATCCGCTTCCCATTGAACTCCTCGATCAGGGCATTGCCCCTCAGTTCCTTCAGCAGGGCCTTCAACTTCGGCTTGTACAGGTAGCGGGAAACCAGTTCCTTCCTACCGTTGATATAGCCGCTGCCGTCACCGGACTCGAAGGTCCTGTTCTTGTTATCGGAATCCGGGGAGTCGTCGTACGACCAGTGCTTGCAACCGCATCGACGGCACTGGAAGAACGCGGCGGTCTTGTCCCGGTTAAATCCCATGAACCCGGCGGGCGTCGAGCCGGGGACGTTCGGATCCTGGCCGTGGTAACGGCAGGCCACGTCCTTCAACAGCCCGGTCTTCTTGTCCGCGAGCTCCTGGTACAACCTGGAGAAGGTGTTCTCGTACACCTTCCCGCGCTTCTTCACCTGCCAGACCTGGGAACCCAGCGCCCACGCCCCAGCGGTCCTGGCACCGTTCGCCGTGGCCACCGCCGTGAACCCGGAAACCTTGACGCCGAAGAAGATCTCACCGAAGTCGGACGCGATCGCCGGCCGGCTATTGACCGTGACGGACGCCGCGTCGACCTCCGGCGGAGGCGCTGCAACCCGCGGTGCCAGCAGACCCGAAGCGGCCATGCCCTGGAGTTCCCGGACCCGGGGGTTGATCTTCAGGGACCGTCGCAGCGCCTCGGAAAGGGCCTCGCACTCCTCGGCCAGCGTGAGCGCCTGAATGGCCGTGGCTTCGTCATTCCGGAGCCGCGCCTCCTTGGCCATGTTCTTGAAGCGCGTGACCCCGCCCATCAACGCACTCGCCGCCTTCCGAGCTTCGAACGCGCCCACCAGGTTGATCCCGTTGTCGGAAGCCCACCGCTCGCAGGCGCCCATGACCTGCTCGATCGTGGTCGGCGTGTTGTGGATGTGCAGGGCGGTCTGCACCCGACAGCACCCGACGTCCTCGTCGCCGTCGAACCTGGCGATGATCCCTCCGAGGCGGAACCGATGGCCCAGGTCGCAGACCGCGATGTCGCCCCCAGTGACCACGGCCACGGCGTGGGCGGCTTCCTCCCGGGCCGCGAGGTCCGTCGTGGGCCGGAGGGAGAGGATGGCGTGAATCGACTTCCCCGGCTGACAGATGAGCCCCGTCCGCTCGATCTCGCGCACCACCCAGGGCCGGTCGTCGCCCGACATGCAGACGGCGTTGGGCACCGGGAAGCCGCAGATGCGAACGAGGATGTCGATCTGCCGGGCCTGCTCGCGGGTCGGAACCGGGAGTCCGTCCGGTCCGTCGTCCACCTCGAACCCGATGGTCGTGGCCAGGGTCACCGCGTCCTGGGTCACCCCGGTACCGTATCGCGCCGGGTCGAATGCCCGCGGCTGGCCGTTCTTGTCGAACAGGAGCTTCGGGATGTCGTACATGGGGCCGTTCACGAACTCGCCGGGCTTGCCTTTGCGGGACTGGAAACCGCCGGTCAGCACGAATTTGAACACCTGCGGGTCGTAGGCCTTCAGCGTCTCCAGGTTGCAGCTGTTCGTAGGGCGGAAGCCGGCCTGGGTCGCGCCACAGAACATCCCTCCGATGTACTCCTTGGCGCACTCCTTGAAGCCGACCGTCAGGAACGCCTTCTCGATCAGGCCGGGCTCATCACCCGAGGTACGCCCCGCCGCACCGTCGGCAGCAGGCGCCATTTCGGGACGTGGCGCCAGGGACTGGCGCTTGACATCCGGATCCTCTTCTCTGAACATATGATCACCTCGTCATCCGTTCCCCGATATGGGGTTCCAGCCCCCGGGGACGGATCTGTCAGAACCCTGCCGCCATGACGTTGACGGAAGGACTACCGTTTGTTGTTGCTGAATCGCTTGCTGAATTATGCCGTCCGGCAAGGCCGTGAAATGGGCTGCACCGTTCGGCCCCAGGGCACGCGGCAGGGTTAAGAAGGCGTCTTCACCGTGCCGCGTGCCCCCGACGTTCAAGCCAGTTTCTGGAATTGACGCTCAGCACCTGCTGTCCGGTGACTCACCCACGACTGCCCTTCGAATCGGCACGAGGTTCCGCCCAGACAACGTTTTCGATACTTTCCCAAACGCAGCCTACAAAGTCCTTCTGCTCGCCAGCGCGGGGGTGCGCCATCGTGAACAACCCGAGGTCGAGAGCTTCGGCGATGGGCCGCGTGATCTGCGCGAGATCGACGTTCAGAGCTTCTGCAGCTTGAACGCCCAGTCGCAGGTTCCGAGCAAACGAATCCCCTCTCTTGTCTCCATTGCGCCGCCGCAGGTGCTTGCTCACGAAGGTAACCGTGTCGCCGTCCTTCCTGTGGGCCGCGTCCAACCAGGCTTTCGTGGCAAGTTCAATGAATCTGGCCTGTTTCTCATTCCAGGCCGTCGACCAGGTCTCGATCACCAAATCCCACACGGAGATGCGCTCCTGGCCGGCCAGCCATTCGATGGCCTTGCAGCAGGCCACTTCATCAGGGGGGAGATACAGTCCTGAGGGCCCGGCCACGAGTTCCAAGGCTCGGACGGGAAATTCCTCCTTGAACAACACGACCCCGGTGATTTTCCCGGGGTAGACCGCAATCATTTCTTCCACTTTTCCTCCATCTGCGTGCTGCGCCAGGGCGGCCAAGAACGCCGCCTGGCGGGTCCGCTCTCGTTGAGACAATCTGTGCGCTGGATCGTTCAAAGACGCCTGATCCGGTGGGAAGGGGGAGGTCCGCGTGCTCGATGCGACCGAAGGGGTCGCGCGAGCGGATCATTCGTCGCATCTGCCATTTCAATCTCCTTTCGTGCCATGTAGGGGGAAGGAACGGTCCAGCGGCTTCACGTCGCTGGCGATCATGTGGTGGAGCGTTTCTCGGTCCCGACCGGCGTAGGTAAAACCAAGGAACCGATGATTCCCGGGCTCCGGACGCCCACCGTCAGAGACGATGAAAGCGCACCGAAGACGCCACGCTGGGTTCGGTCCCGGCACCCGGGGAACGGGCCCACCTAATCGCGGACCCGCCCCCGGGACTTCAGGTATTCCTTGAGGCTGTTCTGGCTACGTCTCGGCCTGGAGGAACGCCTGGAAGGTGACCCTGCTGAGGACCTCCGGGCCCCCGTTCAGTCCCCCGTCTTCCTGTTACTTCCAGTTATGGCCGGTGACGGACTGTTACGCTAGCGTACCGTGTATCTTCAGTAGGTTACGACGTCGCAACTGAAGGACATCACTTGGGAGACGCCCAAGTAGGTGTAGGACGCGATGACACAGGAGCACCCGCCGTTTCCGGGGGGTGAAACGGACAATTGCCAAGGTCGACGTCGAGGGTTCGAATCCCTTCTCCCGCTCCAACGAAAGCCCCGGTAATGCCGGGGCTTTCTTGTATTCGGCCGCCACCGAAAACGCCTTCGGGACACAACAAAACCCTGGGACACAACAGATGGACACAACAACGGGTCGGGGGACGGGCTTCTTCGCGTCCAGGCCGAGTGACGATCGGATGCGGGAGCGGGCGGTTGATCGTATCCGGACGCCCCCACTTTCCACCCCTGGGTCGCAGCACCCCCCCGGGTCGCAGCAGTAGGTCGCAGCAGTGGGGTTTTAGATGGGTTCGAATCCGGCCAAGGAACTGGATGAGAATGAGCATCAGACGCTGGCCGTCCGAAACCGCCTACTTCGCTGACGACACCAATGAACCTCTGTAGTCACTGCAACCACACCTCACGCTCCTGGAATTGCGCGGGACATCTCAATTCTTATTCTTCGGCAGGAGAAGCATCCACAGACCAAGACAGCCAATGGCAATAACCCCAACGGTCATGTTGCTAGTTATGAAGTAGGCCACTATCAGGATTAGAAAGAGAATGAATAACATTCTTAACTTACCCTCTGTCGATAGCAAAAATTTCGTCCGCGCTGAAATCGTATCGTATTTCGAATAGCCGCGATACTGCCCAAAACCATGCTGCCGGGTGTGCCTCCTTAAAAGTCCATCGGCCCGTTTTCGGCCGGTATGGAGCGCCAGAACACTTTCCGAGCCCCGTGCTGGGGTTTGTCCGCCCTTCGGTAGGATTCCACGTGCAGGTTACTGCTGACGCCTTGTAGGGCCAACACGCCGCGTCAACTGCCCTTCTTCCCGCTGAAGATGCTGATGACCGCAGCCTGCTTGTCCGCGAGGTTGATGCCAGCGTACCGTTCGGTCATGCGCTCGCTGGAGTGCCCCATCATCGACCGGAGCGTGATCCGGTCCACGCCCGCCCGGACCAGCAGGGTGTTGAACGTTCGGCGAAGAACCTGCGGACCGACCCGGACATCGATGTGGGCGGCCTCGCACGCCAGCGTGTGGACCTTGCTCAGGGACTGCGGCAACCGGACCGTCCCACGGGACGACGGGAACACGAGGCTCAGGTCGAACCCCGGCCGCTGCTCCTTCATCATCTGTTTCCGGTGTTCCCGGAGGGCGTAGGCCAAGTCGGGATGGATCGGGACGATCCGTTGCGACTTGGTCTTGGTGGACTCGGTCAGCACCCCGTCCGAGATGCCACGCTTCACGATGATCCGCTCCCCGGCGAGGTCAACGCAGTCCCACTTCAATGCGTAGACCTCGCCGGGCCGCATGCCGGTCAGGGCAGCATGCCACCAACCGAGGCTTGGGCAGTGGGGAACACAAGGCCCATCGAGGCAGCGTCACCGGGAAGGTCCGCCGACTTGGCACTACAGGTCTCGTCGCCGTTCTTGCGCAGGTCAGGTCGCAAAGGATGGCAGTAGCCGAGTTCATGACGCCTTGGTACCAGCATTAGTCGGGCTTGGCGTCTGCCGGAACCGCACCATTTCTAGGGGATGGCGTCATCTCCGGCGACGCTAATGCAAAGTGAAGGGTTTGGAAGGGTACAGACGCCGACCGTCCCACCGCCAGCCAGAAGCGCGCAAATCGCAGGCGCCATGCAAGCCGGTCCCACGTCAAACGAGCATGCCCCGCCGTCAGTGGCTTTAGCCATACAGATCCCGGCCCCTTCTTTCTCAAAGCAGTCCGCCGCACCAGTGCAGTACGTTCGTGCGAGATTATCAATTTTCCCGCAGGGCAGGCCTGTCGTCGCGAGCACATTCTCGACGCACTTCGATCCTTCGCACGTGAGGTTCAGGTTGTTGGCACAACCCGCCGGGGCGGAGTCACAAGCATCACCAGCGCGGGTTACAGCAGGCTGGCAAGTGCCTTCCACGCATACGGCGTCGATTCGGCAGGTAGAGCCCCCCAGAGGAGAACACGGGCTACCGACATCAACGGATGGAGTGCAGGTAAAGGTAACACCGTTGCAAACAAAACCTTGGCTGCAAAATGCCGTCGAACAGTCGTCCCCCTTTTTCGATGTTGGCTGGCAGGTGCCGCACATGGCGCCCTTCGGTATCCTGCAGAATGTCGATTGGCATTGAGCACTGACTGTGCAGGTTGCCCCGGTCGTCAGGTCCCCGCGAGGTGTCATGCATCCGGCTATTACTCCGAAGTATTCCCCGCACGTCGCACCGACGCATGCCTTGGCGCATGCGGACTCAATCGCGGCGTCACTGGCCGAACCCGGGGCGCTCAGTCTCGTGAGGCAGTACGCCTGACCACGGGCCACGCAGGTCGCGAAGTCGCCATAGTGACGGTTGGTGCCGCCAATGGTCCCATAGCAGACGTCCTGCAACCTGCAATAGGCCGCGGCCCGATCGTGGCAAGCCTGCTCAAGGAGAACGCCGTCCTTGATGCCTTCAACATCCTGCGAGTCCTCCCCAAGGTCCGCAAAGTCCACCCCGGGACTGGACGATCCCCCACACCCCATGCCCAGGACGCCCACAACGAACAGCGTAGCAGAGATCCTCATGGACGCCCCCCAGGTTCAACCCTCGGAAGTCAACGGGGACAACGCCCCCCAACGGACAGGTTGGAATCGGGCGAAGCCTACCACGAAAACCGGGTGGGAAAGGAGGGCACGAGTCGGACAGGACGAGGTTCCAGTCCGATGGACGGACTCGTCCTGGGCCCCGTGCTGTGGTTTGGCAGACCTTCTGTAGGATTCCACGTGCAACAGGCTGCTGACGCCTTGCAGGGCCAACACGCCGCGTCACCCGCCCTTCTTCCCGCTGAAGATGGACACCACCGCGGCCTGCTTGTCCGCCAGATCGACGCCCGTATACAGGGCAGTCATCCTGTCGTCATTGTGGCCGACGATGGACCTGATGATGATCCTGTCGACACCGCCCTTCACCAACAAGGAGTTGAAGGTCCGCCGAAGCACCTGCGGCGTGATCCTCTGGTCGATCTTCGAATGTTCCCTGGCGAGATCGAACACCTTGCCAGCAGACTGCGGCAAACGCATCCCGCCAGCCTCCGTGGGAAACACCCAGTTGTTCTTCATGCCAGGATGGCAGGCAGCCATCATGGCCACCCTATGTTCCTTCAGCGCATCGGCCAGCACTTCGTGAAGCGGGACCGTCCGCGGCGCCCTGGTCTACGTGCTGTCCGAGAGGATGCCACCCGAGATCCCGCGCTGGATGATGATCTCGCCCCGCTCGAAGTCGACGGAGTCCCACTTTAACGCGTAAACCTCGCCAGCCCTTGCGCCATTCAGCGCCATCGTGAGGAACTCGACATACCGATGCGGGGCACACAGGCGCACGGATTCCAGGAAACGGAGGAGGTCGGGTTCCGTCAGCACACGCGACTCTCGCCGCGCGGCCTCGGCCGACTCCGGAGAACGAACTCGGGTTGTCGGATCGGAACCGCCGATATCCGCCGCGAGATCGCGGAGGATGACGGTCAGCAAACGCCACCAACCGATCAACGTGTAAACGCCCACCAGAAACTGCGTAAATCTGTCCCCGCAGGCCGAGGTTCGTCGTTCACGACCTGTAGGCCAAGCGGCAGCGTCTGCTGTTGACGTTGGATGGCGGAGGGGGTACGAGTGGTCGGCACGTGGGATGGGCG
>CAIZWN010000076.1 GCA_903936705.1 uncultured Myxococcales bacterium | reverse complement strand
GGCCCCCACAGGGGGACGAGTTTGGGCCGCGAAGGCCGCCGGCCCCCAGTCGGGTGCGGGGGCACCGGTGCGGCCCCGCCCCCCCCTCGGCCCGGACCCCTTTGCCAGATACGTGCGTGTCCCAACGCGCTCTTCTCCACGATTCCTTGAGGTAACGAAGTTTGACGGTAAGTCCCGGGTCCAGGTACAGCCAACGGTCGTAAGGTGGGGGCAAAGCCCCGCCGTCCGACCTACAGCAGGTATCGCGACAGCCAGAGCTCGAAGACGAGCAGCGAGTACAGTTCCTTTCGGACGTTCGCGGCACCGGACAGATGGGATGCCAGCAGGCCGGAAACGACCTCGGGTCGGAAGAATCCCTCCCTGGCAATCTTCGAAGGCGCCAGGTGCTCTTCCAGCAAGGGCCGCAACCCAGTCCTCAGCCAGTTGGCCATGGGTATTCCAAACCCCTTCTTGGGCCTTGCAAGAATGGGCTCTGGAACCTTGCCCCTCAACATCAGTCGCATCAACGCCTTGGTTGTATGCCCCGAAAGGCTGAGGGCCGGGGACATCGACAGGGCAAGACCGACCATGTCGGAATCCAGCAACGGGGCCCTGGTTTCCAGCCCCACCGCCATCGTCGCGCGGTCGACCTTGCTCAGCACACCGTCGCCGAGGTAGAGCCTGGCGTAAACACACGCGATCGTAGCCAGGTCATCCCCTCCACCAGCACGAAGCCGCCAGGCCGACACGTCGGGGTAAGGTTCATCTGACCCGTCGTTCCGCGCGGCCAGGAGATCCGGAGACATGACACCCAGTGCCAGTCCGGGATCAAAACCACCTATCCAGGCAAAATGCCGGTCGATCGAACCGTATTTAAGCCCACGGACAAAGCGTGCCAAACGGAAGTCGAGACTCATGTCCCTGTCTGATTTCGGTACCAGATCGACTGCCCTTGGCAGCCAATCGGAACGCGCCTTGCCAGGCAGCCAGCGGGCAAGGAACCGCGCGGCGCCATCGACCCGGAAGGTGGGATACCCGTAGAACAGCTCGTCGCCTCCGTCCCCGGACAACGCCACGGTGACGTGCTGGCGGGCAAAGCGTGCCAGCAGGTACGTTGGCAGCAGGGAGGGATCGGCCAGCGGTTCGTCGGCTATCGACACGACCCCTCGCACCAGCGACGCCGCCGAATCCATGGACAGGATGTGCTGGTGATGCCGCGTGCCGATGGCATCGGCGACCGCCCGCGCGGGCCCTGATTCGTCGTAGGATGGGTCCTCGAAGCCGATTGTGAACGTATCAATCGTCGCCGGATCCCGACCTTCGGCCATGGCCGCCAGAACGGCCGTCGAGTCCAACCCACCAGACAGGAAAACGCCCAGCGGCACCTCCGATTCAAGACGGCGCTGAACTGCTTGACGAAGCGTCGACCACAGCATTGCGGCGGCCTCGGGCGGCTTCGTGACCCTGAAGTTCTGCCAGGTGGGACGCAGGTCAAACCAGTGCCCTTCCTGGACCTCGCCGTCGTGAAAGATCGCGTAGCCTCCCGGCATGACCTTTCGGACGCCAGCCAGAATCGACCGGGGGGCCGGCACGTAGTCCAGCGTGAGGTACCTGTAGAGTGCATCCGGGTCCACGCGGCGCGGCACGGCCGGGTGTGCCATCATCGAGCGCAACTCGGACCCGAAGACAAGATCGCCATCGAAAAGCCCGTAGAACAGGGGCTTCTTGCCCATCCGATCCCGCGCCAGCAGCAGCGTCCGGTCGCGAGCGTCCCACAGGGCAATGGCGAACATGCCCTCCAGGTGCGACAGCATCGCCTCGCGCTCGTCCTCCCACAGATGCACCAGAACCTCGGTGTCCGACCGCGTGGAAAAAACATGTCCCCTGGATTGCAAGTCCTGACGCAACTCGTGGTGGTTGTATATCTCGCCGTTCAAAACCACCACAACGCGACCGTCCTCGTTCGCGATCGGCTGGTGCCCGCCCGCCACATCGATGATCGACAGGCGCCGATGTCCCAGCCAGGCGCCATCCGAGGACCAGAAACCCTCGTCGTCAGGCCCTCGGTGCGCTATGGCTTGGGTCATCCGAGCAAGGATTGCAGGGTCGGCCGGCGATGTGTCGCGGGTGCGGATGAAGCCGGTAATGCCACACATTCGTGATCGCTCACTCTTCCCGAGGCGAATCGGGTTCGTCTGCCAGATCTGGAAGATGAGCCGGCGCGGACGGCAACGAGAAGCCGCCAACAGGATGGCGTGGTTCCTCGGGTCCCGCGGCAGGATCAGGCGGCGCTGCACTGGCAACCACGGGCAACGGATCGTGCTGAATCATCTGGGGAGGCCGGCGGGACGCCCTGTCACGCAACGGCGGGGGGGCGTTCGAGCCAAGGTTCAAGGACCAGCGGACCAGGTACGGCGGCTTGTCCTGGCTCTCGAAGTAGGTTCGCATCGAGAGTTCGGCCAGCAGGCCAACCAGCAGGAACTGTACGCCGGCAAGCCCAAGAAAAATTGATATCGCAAAAAACGGGTCGGTGTAGAGGGGCTCGCCCCACCATAACTTCTTGAACAAGGTCCATACAAAAGACAGCGAGCCAAGTCCGATGGCCAACAGCCCGTACTTGCCGATGAAGTACAGCGGTTTCGTCGAATACGACAACAGGAATCGCACCGTCATCAGATCCAGCAATAGCCTGATGGTCTTGGCCAGGGTGTACTTTGATCGGCCAAACCGACGTGGCCGATGGTTCACCGGTATCTCGACAACGCGCCCACCGGCCCACTTCACGTAGGCTGGAATCAGCCTGTGCATCTCGCCATACAGGCGAAAATCCCTAAGAACCTCGGAACGGTACGCCTTGAGGGTGCAGCCGTAGTCGTGCAGTTCGACTCCGGTGACCAGCGAGACCAGCACGTTCGCCACCCGCGATGGGAGGGTCTTGGTGAAAAAGGCATCCTGCCGATTGACGCGCCAGCCCGAAACGGCGTCGGTGTCCGCATCCAGGCGCGCAAGCAGGCGAGGTATATCGGCCGGATCATTCTGCAGATCGGAATCCATTGGAACTATGATCCGTCCGCTGGCCGCCCTGAATCCTGCGTCAAGAGCGGCGGTCTGGCCGAAATTCCGCGCGAATGCCACGACCTTGATCCTGGGGTCCCTGGACGCCAGTTCGCGCAGGATGTCCTGCGATCCATCAGTACTGCCGTCGTCGCAACAAACTACCTCGTAGGATCGATTCAGTTGGTCCATCGTGGCCCTGATCTCGGCCACCAGGGGATGGAGACTCCCCGCCTCATTGAAGACCGGCAGTACGATGGAAATTTCGGGAGAAGCCGCTTCCATGGGGCGCATGATATCATATGGACATTCCATGCGTCAGGAGGTCAGCTTGGCCGACACCGACAATACAAAGCTGGGACCACGACCCAACAGCAAGGCACGCACAAAGGGTCCCTACTACAAGGCGTCGCTGGTCCTTGCCGTCGTCTTCATGGCCCTGGCGCTGTCACTGCCGCTGTGGCTTGATCTGGTGCGCCAGCCGGTAGACCGCGGCGTCCTGGGCCGCGACATGAAGCCGATACCCGGAGAGCAACCGCAGCCGCTTCCCGGCGCCGGAAATGCGTCCTCACCCGCCCAAGCAGGGGCACAACCACCTTCGGCCACACAGCCTGGGACAACGATCAATGCCAATTGTCGCGCGTACGTCTTTGCGCGCTGCAACGCCCTGCACATCGAATCCTCCGATTGCCTGCCTATCGCGCTGAAGGCGATGCGTGTTCCCGTTGAAACCGGCCTGACTGCCTGTCGAGCTGCCGTTCAACCAGACATTGACGAGGCCGGCAGGCTGGCCGCCACCAGGGACGCAACGCCGGAAGCGTCGAATGACGACGAGCGCCGCGAGCCGGTGGGGCGTGGAACCGGCAACCCTGCCGCTGGCACCCCCGCCGACATTGATCAGCGAAAGGATGACGCGGTTCAACGTCCAGCCCCGGAAAGTTTGCAAAAGAAGGTGTCTGACGAGCCCGTTGCGCAGGCCGCCACACAAGATCGGAAGGAATTGTCACCGGCACAACGCGCTCAGAAACTGGAAACAATCCTTGGGCGAATCGAGGAATTGCAGTACGGGGTCAACAACTACGCGACAGTTCCAGCAGCGCAGAACGCCAGGCTTGCCGAGATCAGGGCGCTTGTCGAAGAGGTTGGCACTGCGGAAGCCGAATCAATCTACAAACAGGTGGCCGGCAAGATCAGGTTCAAGGCACCGCCGATGCCCGACCCGGGAAACCCATACCGGGAGTCGCCTCGCGTTGAAGCCGGCATGTCCGCCCCAACGACTTCCAGATCAACCCCCGAAATGGACAAGGTCCGTTCAATGGCAAACGACGCTCGCAGGCAGGCTGGTATGCCGGAAGTGCCACCCCCGGACCCGGACAGCGCCCTACGTTCACGTTCACCATCGGAGGCAGCGGCCCAGCCTTCCATCGAGCAACGGCCCTGACAAGTCGGGTCCCTTCACAATTGCCACCACAGGTCGAGCACCGGGTAGACAGGCAGATTCACCACCTTGGCGCCGCCTGACCCGACGTGAAGGGGGAACTGGCCGGCCGCAATGCCAACCGTTACCCTCATGCGATACCAGGCGTGTCCGTACGAAAGCACTCCCGTCGGAACCTGGAACCCGCGACCTTTCGCGTACCAGAGCGCCTGCACGCTGACCTGGATCATGTCGGAGGCCCCGATGAGAAACGTAGCATTCCCGCCGATCATCACCCCGTGGGACAGCGGGGATACATCGAGGATATAGCCGCACTGCGCCGACAGTGAAGCCGATTCCCCGATCGGAACCGTCATCATGGGGAACGCCGAAACCATGCCTGGAAACGTCGATTTAGCGGACTTCAGAAAGGTCTGAACGTATGAGGCACTAAAGCTGATGGCCACGGGCCCGTCGTAGACCTTGCCCTTCAGCGAGAGGTTCGGGGTCAGCAGGAGGTCCAGCACCGGATGCGTTGAAAACATCAGTTCGTCAAGAAGGCCGTATTGAAGGGGACTGAAGACACCCACGGCCAGCTTGCCCTGTTCCAGGGTGTACGCGGATCCCAGAAAGACCCGGCGGACCGTACCGTACTCGGCACTTGCCGTGGGCGAAATCAGAAGAAGCACCAAGGCCACGGCAACGCCAAGTGTCCGAAAAGACACTGCCAGCGCCCACTGCTCAAGGGCATTCGAGGACTTCAGGCTGGCATTGTGGGCTGAATCCATGCGCCAAGGCTACAGGCGCCACCGGTTGATCGCAAGCGTTCGAGACGTGCAAAAAATGGTCAGGCATCCCGGGACTTCACAACTGCAAACCTGTAGAATTAATCCCTCTTGGTTCTTGTCGAAGGAGACATCCATGCGCGCCACTGGCACAACGCGAGGGTTCCTGCTGCAGGCGTTCATATGCGGGGCGCTAGCCGTCCTTGCCGGTTGCCCTTCGTCCAGTCCTCCGGGCATCACCGATCCTGTCCTGGATGACATCGTGGGGACGGATGCGACCAGGCCTGATGTTCCCGACGAGGTCACGACGTTGCCCTGCCAGCGTTCCTCAGACTGCGCCACAGGCCTGGTTTGCGACGAGACAACTTGGACGTGCATCAACTGTCGGACGAACCTCCAATGCGGCGAAGGCATGCGTTGCAGCGCCGGGTCCTGCCTGCCAATGCAGGATTGCCAGAGCGCCGCGCATTGCCCCGATGGTCTTGTGTGCGATCCTTTCGACCTGAAGTGCGTGGAATGCACTCGGGACCCCGACTGTGACCCTGCCATGCGCTGCGACGGTCGCATCTGTGTCGATCGTCCGATGACTTGCGGACAGTCGTTCACTTGTCCCGATGGCCTGGTCTGCAACGCAACGACCAACGAGTGCGTGTCATGCCTGAAGGACGGCGATTGTCCCGGCAACCTCCTTTGTGATGAAACCTCGCACACATGCAATCCGCTGGCATGCGTACCACGTGCAGTTGCCTGCCAGGGCAACAACATTGCGACCTGCCGCAACGACGGTTCAGGGTGGGACCCTGGGACGGCCTGCAAGGTTGGAACAATTTGCAAGAACGGCCGCTGCGAATCAACGGGAACGTGTTCGCCGTCCTGCGCCGGAAGGGAATGCGGAGAGGACGGATGTGACGGGCAGTGCGGCACATGCGCCGAAGGAAAATACTGCCTGAACGGGCACTGCGAAGGGACATGCGCGCAGTCATGTATTGGGCGGGACTGCGGCCCCGATGGATGTGGCGGGTTGTGTGGAACCTGCGATGAAAATGCGTTCTGCGGTGAAGAGGGGGTTTGCGGACCCCTGTGCACGCCTCGCTGCCAGGGGAAGGCCTGCGGCCCCGACGGCTGCGGCAAATCATGTGGCGCCTGCACCTTCATGGAGTACTGCGACGGCAGATCCTGCCAGGTGTTCAAGTCGTGCGCCGACATGTTCGAATGCTGGACGGCGTGCGGCACGACCGACGAGGCCTGCATATCGAAGTGCTATTTCGAAGCTTCTCCCGAGGCGCAGTTGCAGTACCAGGTGCTGACCAACTGCCTGGTGAAGGCATGCGGACAGAACGGGACGGACGCCTGCTATGGCAGCGCGTACTATGGCGCCTGCCGCGAGCCCTACTCTTCCTGCCTTTCATGCACCCCCAACTGCACTGGCCGCCAGTGCGGTGACGACGGATGTGGCGGACAGTGCGGCGCCTGCCAGGACGGCGCGACGTGCGGTCCTGCCGGCCTTTGCCCGTGCCAAGCGGTTTGCGGCAACCGGGAGTGCGGTCCCAACCAGTGCGGAGGGTCCTGCGGCACCTGCCTGCCGACCGAGGTATGTTCGTACCAGGGCACATGCTCGTGTCTTCCGTCGTGCCAGAATCAGGAATGCGGCGCCGATGGTTGTGGTGGACTGTGCGGGAAGTGCCGGCAGGACCAGTCATGCGAGTCGGGCCGGTGCATCACGGTCTGCCAGCCCAGGTGCGTCACCGCCGACGGCATGCGAATGGAGTGCGGCGAGGATGGATGCGGAGGCCAGTGCGGATATTGCGACAGCGACAGTTACTGCGCGGCAGGAAGGTGCATCCCGCAATGCGTTCCTCAGTGTTTCGGTTTTGACGGGACATCGCGCAGGTGCGGAGAGGACGGATGCGGAGGGTCTTGCGGAAACTGCCCTCCCGGCTATTCGTGCGACGGAAAGTCGTGCATTCCAAGATGCCAGCCCTCGTGCTTTGCACGGGAATGCGGCTTTGACGGTTGCGGGGGCCAGTGCGGCACCTGTCCCAGGGGACTGGTCTGCGACGAGAACGTGGGCAAATGCCTGCCTAATGGGCAGCAGGACGGCTGTACCACGACCAACTTCGGGGGATGCGGAGGATGCGGATGCGAGGCGTGCGTCTGCGGCCAGGACCCATTCTGCTGCAAGACGGCCTGGGACGATGTCTGCGTCGAGGAATGCCGACGTTGCGGTGGCTGCCAGGCTTGCATCCCGACCTGCTACACGGCCACAGGCGAATACCGTGAGTGCGGCGACAACGGGTGTGGAGGGTTCTGCGGTATCTGTCCCGACGGGACGACGTGTTCGGACACCGCCGGCCGCTGCCTGCCAGTCCCTACCGGGATTTACTGCCCGCAGATCCTGGACTGTAGTCTAGCGTGCCCAAGCCTGGATATCGCCTGCGTTCAGAAGTGCATGAGTCTGGGCAACCCTGCGTCCCAGCAGGTGTTCACAACCCTGGCGCAATGCGTGATGCAGTACTGCGGAATGCCCCCGGACGTTGATTGTGCCTACCAGACCATGAATGTGATGTGCCAGAAGGAATTCTTCTCCTGCAGAATGGATGGCCAGGTCGTCCCCATGTAGGAACCCGCCACAGCGCGAACGGTCATTTTGTCGTGGGAGGCGTAGTCTCGGTCACCAGATTCAGATCCTCGAGGTTCAGTCCTGCCGGATACCCGTATGACACGTAGCGGTCGTATCCATAGACGGTCACTCCGAACGGCTTCCCCGACGTGGCAACATGTACCCCGTCTGGCACTACCACCCGCCAAACCGACCACTCGCCGTCACCAATCATCCGGTAGTCTCCAAAAGAGACTCCAAGTTGCGATGGGTGGTCGAATCCCTGTTCAATCATGTCCGCAATAATGTCCTTGGCAGGACGGAATTGCAGGTCTTCGACCTTCAGTTCCTTGCCGTCCAGAAACACCTTTTCACCGGTTGGAACGATCAGGTTCACGGCGTCAAACCGGTACTTGTCGGGCGTCAGGAACACGTAGTCCTGGCGGAACTGCTCGGCAGGAACGGCAAGCAGGAACGTAGGGTCCCCGGTCCCGGCGTCGTACGGACCCTTGTTCGGATCGGGGGCGTCCTGCGCGGCCAGAAACTGCCCGACCAGAACCGGTTTCTTGGAAAGGACCACAAAATTCTCGTCCGATTCGAACTCGAGGTACTCCGACTGGTTCAAGACAGGCGGCAGCGTCCCTTGTTGCGGGTACATGGTGACTTTTGTCTGGTCCTCGGCTGCCATGACCCGGACAACGTCCTTCTCGCCACCTCGGGGATACGATCTCGTAATGATGTACTTCAGCCCCCATGTCTTCACCGGATACAGCATCTTTTCGAGGTGGTCGGCGCAGCAGGTGTTGTACCCGGCGGCATAACAGTCGTAGTTCGTGCTGCACTTCACGTCCCTTGAGGGTGTCAGATTGTGTTTCGGCCACTCGCAAAGACAGTCACTACGGCCTGCGCACTCCATCCACTGGTTGTTGGCGGTGCAGGTTCCGTTCGGACAGCAGTGGTTGGTGTTCGGTGCGTTCGCAGCCTCGCTGCCTCCAAAGACGCCGACGGGGTGGCTTGCGTACACAATTGAACCGGTCAGATCGGCCCCGTAAGCGTTGGTTTCGATATTCAGAATGTCGAACTGGTGAAGAACGAAGGTGTGCTCGTCGCCCGGTTTCATTGCAGAAATGATGCCGCCGTCGGACATCGAGCCGGCCAGTGTTGGCGCGGTTACCTTGATGTAGACCTGCGTTTCGCCAGGGTCAACCCCGACCACGGACAAAAAGCCCTTCAGGTCCTGGAACGTCTGCTCGCGGGTCATTATCACGTAGTTCTTGCCCAGCGCGTTCGACGGCAGCAGCAGGGACGCGTCGTTCGAATAGACACCGACATTCGAGAACGGGTTGAACTGGTAGGCGGTGATGGGAATCGAGGACTTGACCCGGTAGGCCTGGGGCTTCAGGGAGGTTCCATCAACGTCCATCAGAACGGTATCGCCCTTTTCCATACAGTCCTTCCCGGGATACGTCTGGCCCGGACCTTCCTTGCAGACCTCGCACTTCGTCGGGTCAACCAGGTGATATCGTGGCAGTTCGAACGCCCGCAAGGTCATCGGCGGCACTGGTTCAGCGGGGAGCGGATTGCAGTTCGAGTCGTGCGTGACTTTTCCCAGGTGCGTGAAAATCTCGACTACCGCGGGATATGCAGGGCTGGTGTTCGAAACGACGATGGCGAATTGAGCCCCGGCAGCATCAAGGTATTTCCCGTCACCGGAATCAACCAGGGCGTTGTCCAGATCCGCACCCCAGTATTCGCAACCGATGTAGGAATGCAGCTTGTCGGACAGGGCACAAAGACCAACGCACAAGCCGCTGCGGCAGACCTCGCCCGTACGTGCTGGATCGCAGTCTATCGCCACGTCCCACTGGGTGCCTGACGGGTCGCAGCGAATGACTGTGGTGTCATTCAGGCACGACACTCGACCAGGAACGCATGAAGAACAGCCCTTCTGCGGGTCCAGACAAACGGCCTGATCGCCGCACGGATGTTCTTCCCACCCAGTGCCGGCGAGGTTGCAAAGCACCTCGCCAAGGTTGTCGTCGGTACACTGCAGGCGTGTGCCTGGCGTGCACGTCGGCCAGCCACCGTCGGGAACCTGCAAGACATCAACATCCAACGCGACATCTGGCGAATCATCGGCTTCTGCACCAGACAGATCCCCGGCAGAACCACCACCACCGCATCCACCCGCTGCCGCCAGGACAAAGGCAGACGCCAGCCACCGCAGCCGGACCATCGCATACCCCCACGATCACCTGGATATTGTGCCGTATCGCGTTCCATGAATGTCAGAAATAGACAGTGAATCCCGCGCTGCCAAAGAGGCTGCCCCCGCCGAATCCGAATCCGAACCCCTTCTCCTGGGTGTCGGTGGACATCTGCCCCAGTTCCTGCGGCAGGGCCTTGTTCTGATTGGTCACGAAGGTGAAAACGACGCCGGCCTGCACGTTCAAGGCGAAATGGTCCGTAAAGAACACCTCGGCCAGCAGGGGGATTTCAAGGTTGAACTGCCAGGCGCTGCTGCCCTTGACGCCTTTGCACGTGGCTGCGTCGTTTCCATCGGCAAGACAGGTCTTCCTGAGGCTCGCTGTGATGGCCTCGCCGTTACGCCACCCGACATCCAGACGCACGCCCACACCCAGGTTGGCTATCTCGAATCGGGCAAAGTTATAGAAGGCCCCAACGGCGCCCTTGACGGAGGTGCGCGGATCCATGTCGGAGGGCTTGAAGAGGTCAAACCCCAGCGTGCCTTCTATCAGCACGTCCTTGACGAAGTACTTCAGGTGCAGACCGGAAACCCCTCCAAGGGTCTGGCTGTAGCCCACGCCGAACTTGCCGTTCATGTTTCGGGCTTCGGCAGGTGCGGCAAGTGCCATGGACGCCAGCAGAAATGGCAGCAATCCCATGCGGGACATCGCACACCTCCAGCAAGACGGGCAGTTTAACCGCCCGTCAGAACCGGTAGTTGAGGCCGGCAGTAAGGCTGCGTGCATCCGCCGGTCCCTGCCCGGACCCAGGCGTCAAGTTGGCGAAGGTGAATCCGAGGAACAGATCGATGTTCTGGGTAACCGAATATCCGACGGTTGCGCTGATCGGCAGGTAGCCCCTGGCGCCGGGCTTCACGTCGCCGGGCCAGTCCTGCAGGACGACCTTGGGATCAGGCTGGATCATCTGGCCGTAGCCGATGCCAACGTCAGCCCACACGTCGCGGGTGATGTTCACAACCAGGCCGGCGTCGATGAAGAACGATATCTGGACCGAGGCCCCCTGGTTCTCGTCTGATCGGCCGAAGCCCAGTAGGAAGTCGGGCCGAAGCCTCAGCGCCAATCGACCAGGAATCACCTCGAACCGGACGGGAAGGCTTCCACGGATGGCTATGCGACTGGCCCTCAGCTGCTCGACAGGAATCAGCATCGCCAGCTCGAAGGCGATCCAGTTGGCAAGCCGAAAACCGCCCCAGATCGCCACCGGACCGAAGTGATGCTTGGTCCGCGTGTCCCGGCGCAACGGCCAGCCCTGCATCGCCAGGTCGTAGGACTCGACCAGGTCCTTGAAGTAGTCGACGTGCGCGTACGGAACGGAAATTCCGCCCTCGATCCCGCGATACAGACCATAGACGACCGAAAGACCGGGCGATCGATCCCCTGGCAAACCCGAGGTCAGCCCTACAAGACCACCCGGGTTGCCCTTGTTCAGCCCCACCCCGACATCAACGGACAACTGGCCGACGCCTTCGGACACGATTATGGGCCGCGATACCATGGGCACCACCTGGGCGAACGCCGCAGTCGCCAGCGTGGTGACAAACATGAACGTCCCAAGGGACGTGATTCGGGTCATCAGGTTCCTCTTGCTAGGGTCCGTCAGAAGCGGACGCTGTTACCCAGGGTCAAACGGCGCGAATCGGCGGCACCGCCGGACTCGGGAAGAAGATTGTCGAGCGACACACCAACGTAAATGTCCCATCGCGGAAGAATAGTGTATCCCACTTGTATGCTCAACGGGAAGTAGCCTCGCTTGTAGGGGAAAGCATCGCCACCGTAGCCCAGCGTCACGTCCAGGAAGGCGCCCAGCAAGGCGAAGGTGATGCCGGCATCGACATAATAGGACACCAGAACGGTCCCTTTCGGTTCCCAGAACTCATTCCCCGACTTTGCAAAGCCCACCAGCAAGTCTGGCTGGACATGGATTGACAGGAGGCCGGGCGACAGGATCCACCTGAAAGGCATCCCAAGTCTGAACGCCGGCCGATTGCCGCCCTGAAGCTCCTCGATCGGAATTATCAATGCCAGTTCAAGGCCGAACTGCGGCACTATGGCGTACCTTGCGTAGATGGTCAGCGGGTTCAGGTGACTCTGTTCATCCATGCCGAAATGGTAGGGGTAGCCGGCGATTCGTCGCGTGCCATCACCCTCGGGACCGGCATTAAGCCGTGGCGGCCGAATTCCGGGGGAAACCCCTGAGACGGTCGCGAAACGGCCGATACGCGTCTCGTCCGCGGGAATCGGACCGCGCAGCGAGTAGTTATCGCCCTTGTGCATGCTGTAGGCGAACTGCAGGGCCAATCCCATCTCCAGGTTCGTCCAGACGCCGGCCCTGAAGTGCAGTCCCGAATAGCGGTCACCAGCCAGGCCGGCTGCCAAGCCGAAGTCCTCGCCTAGTGCGCCCTTGTTGAGGCCTACAGAGAGGTCGATGTTCACCTCCTGCTTCCCCTTGGGCATGGCTATGGGACGATCAGTCCAGTACACGGTCTGGGCGCCGGCGGCCGCCGGTAGGGAAATGAACAGGGCAACGAGAACAGCGCTTCTGCGGGTCATGGTCGCTCCTTCTGCCGCGCCGTCCGAGCGGGGCTTCCGCAATGCCGGGCGAGGCGTGCCGTATCGTCCCCCCGAGACTCGCAGGTGTCAAGCCGAAGAACGGCCAGGAATTCACTTCTTGCCCGTCATATTTCATCCAGGAAGGAAGGCTGCCGAAAAACTACCGAGGCAGCTGCATGACGGGACGTCTTCAGGCGGGAATATTCAGGCAAAACGCGAGGAAATCACTTGCACTTATTGAATTCGTCGAGCTTGGCGGCCTTGACCTGGCAATCGACCTTCGCCTTGGTGGTGCGGTCCTTGACGGCCTTGTCCGTGTAAGCAGCCTGATCCTTGTCAGCCTGGGCCTTCGCGTCAGCTTCAGCCTTGGCAGCGGCGTCAGCAGCGGCCTTGAGGGCGTCAGCCTTGGCCTTGTTCAGGCCGGCGAACTGGGGAGCGAAGGGGGCGCCCGCCTGGCCCTTCTTGGCGGCGAATTCTTCGTCCAGCTTGGCAGCTGCGGCGGCATTGGCTGCTTCGGCCTTCTTGCCCTTGGCCTTCGGAAGGGCTTCCTTCGCGGCGGCCAGCTCGGCGTCAACGGCCTTCACGGCTTCGTTCTGGGCGGCCTGCAGGGCCTGCATCTTCTGGGCGAAATCGCCGTTGATCTTGACGGCCGGATTCTCGACCACGGGGGCCGGGTTCGCAGCCTTCTGCAGCTCGACGAGCTTCGCGTACGCCTTCTTCACTTCGTCCGGGGTCGCCTTCTTCGCGCAGGCCGCGAACGCGAGCGCCACGATCGCCACGAACACGGTAGCCAGCTTCTTCATCTGAATCCTCCTACGAAAACTCCAAGTTGCTTCCCGAAAGGGAAACCCGGCGCACCCAACCTCCCGGGGACCCCCGGCGGTACGCTTACGGGGGCGGATATTGCCACCCCTTGGTTGGTTTGTCAATCCTTGCCACACAGCCCCGTGCATGCTAGGTTCAACCCCCATGATAAAAGCCAATGAATTCCGAAGAATCCCAAGCGTTGAACGGGTGATGGCGCTGATGCCACAAAACCTTCTTGCAAACCCAATTGCTCGAGCGAACTCGGTGCAGGCCGTCCGCGAGGTCATTGACGCACTGCGTGTCCGCATGAAGGGAGGACAGGCTCCCAGCGAGCGCGAGTGCCAGCCCGAAGCGGTCGCCATCGCATCCGCGTGTCGCGCCTTGGCAAATATGGAGGGGTCACTGCAGCCGGTAATCAATGCAACCGGCGTGATTCTGCACACGAACCTTGGACGAGCACCACTGGACCCTAAATGGTTTGACGAGGCCCGAGAACGCGTTGCTGGTTACTGCAACCTCGAATTTGACATCGCTTCAAGGCACCGAGGTTCCCGAAACGATCACGCAGCCGGGCTACTGAAGAGGATAGTGCCGGCGGCCGAAGCCGCCCTGGTGGTCAATAACTGCGCCGCGGGCGTACTACTGGTCCTGACGGCGCTGGCCCGCGAACGGGAGGTTATCGTCTCCCGAGGGGAACTGGTCGAGATTGGTGGCGGGTTCCGGGTACCAGATGTCATGGAGGCATCGGGGGCGCGCCTGGTCGAAGTGGGAACCACGAACCGTACAAGGTTGGCCGACTACGAGAACGCCATCGGTCCCGATACGGGAATGCTGTTCAAGGCGCACAGATCAAACTTCCGTATGGTCGGGTTCGTCGAGGATGTTGGCATCCCAGCCCTGGTTGGACTTGGCCGACAAAGGCACCTGGCTGTCGTACTGGATCTGGGAAGCGGACTGGTGTCGGACCCGGATGTCGAGGCGTCGCGGGGCGAACCAGGACCGCAGGAGGCACTGGCAGCCGGGGTGGATGTCGTTTGCATCTCTGGCGACAAGTTGCTGGGCGGGCCGCAGGCGGGAATCATCCTGGGACGGGCCGAGACCCTTGACAGGCTTGGCAGGCACCCGCTGATGAGGGCGCTGCGCGTGGACAAACTGACGCTGGGCGTTCTGGAGGCCGTGCTGCGCAGGCATTTGACCGGTTCACTCGACGAAATCCCTGCCTTGGCGGCGCTGCGACTGGCCCCTACGGCCGTGAAACGTCGATGCCATTCGCTGGTGCAACGCGTGCGGCGACTTGGTCCGCCGCCCGGACTGGACCTGCGCGTCGTAGCCACCGAGGCCGAAGCCGGAGGAGGCACCTTGCCGGCGCGTCCGATCCAGTCATTTGGTATCGAGGTCCGACTGCTGGGCGCCACCGAGTCCGAAATAGACTCGCGCCTGCGCGCGAACAATCCTCCGATTCTGGGCCGGATACAGGCTGGAGTCGTGGTTCTGGACCTTCGCACCCTTCTGCCAGGGCAACCCGACTTGCTGGCACGAGCCCTCATCCGACTTTAATGAGTCCAGAATTCCGGTATGATCCAGGCAATTGATATAGGAAGAGGCAATAATGCTTCCAGGCAATCGCCGAGTCTTCGTTGTTGGATATGCCCAAAGTCCATTCGGCAAACTGGGTCCAGAATCAATCCACCAGGCGATCCGCAAAGCCATTGACGCAGTCGCTATTTCGTCCGGGATTCCCATCGAGGCTGTGGATACAGCCTCGATTGCGGGACTTTTGACACCCATGCTGCAAGAACAGACGCTTTTGTCTGGTCTGGTGGCCATGGAACCCGGTTTGGCAGGTAAACCAATCGAGACAGTCGAGAACGCGTGTGCGTCCGGAGGACAGGCGGTCCTGACCGTACTGCGCCGCCTGCTGCTTGGCGAAGGCGACGTGGGCCTGGCAATCGGCGTCGAGAAGATGCGCGACGACGAAGGGAAGGCCGACGGCCGCCTGCTGGGCAAGCAACTTGGCACCGCTTCACACCCTGACGACCGACCCGGAAAGGTGTTCGTCTTTCCCCACATCTTTGCCGAGGTGCAGGATGCTTACATGAAACGCTGGCAAGTTACCGAGGCCGATCTGGCCCACGTGCCGGTGACCTGCTACGCCCATGGCAACCATAACCCGCTTGCCCAGATGCAGAAGGTCAATATGACGCTGGAAAAGGTTCTTGCGATCGACGGACCCAACCGCTACATCGCCGACGGCCTGCCGTTGAAGACATTCGAATGCTCCCAGATGTCGGACGGCTGGGCGGCACTGCTGTTGGCCAGCGAAACCGGCATGGCTCGACTTGGAATCCCCCTGTCCCAGGCTGTCGAACTTGTTGGATACGGTTCCGCGACTGATGCCCTGTCCACGAAGGGCCGGGACGTCCTGCATCCCGCCGGTGCCTACAAGGCGATGCGCGCCGCCTACGACATGGCGGGGATCAGGCCGATCGATGTCGGCGTCGCCGAGGTTCACGATTGCTTCGGTATCATGGGGGCAATCGCGACCGAGGTTCTTGGAATTGTTGAACCGGGTCGGGGGGCCAGCTACTTCGTCGAGGGCAAGGCGAGGGTCGGCGGCGGCAAAACCGCAATAAACACATCGGGAGGACTAATCGCGAAGGGTCATCCCATAGGGGCAACCGGGGTGGCAATGGTCGGATGGAACTACTGGCAAATGACCGGCAAAGTCCCAGCGCCGCTGCAGGTCCACAACCTCAGGTACGCTGCTACATTCAACATCGGAGGGCCTATCTGCGCATCGGTCACAACGGTCCTGAAGGCTCCCTGACGCGCGAATCCAGAGTGCCTCGTAGAAACCTAGTCCTCGGCTTCCTGCGCACCGGCAAACAGTTCACGGTTCTTACGCCCCTGGGGGCAACGAAAGCAGGCCGAGCGACGCTTTTCGAAAGCATTCGACTCGAGGTAGTCGTTCAGGCATTTGTCCAGCGAGAGTTCCTTGCGACGTGCACGGCAGCAAAAGGTGTCCGACAGCTCCTGGATTTCCGGCTGTGAGTACGTGAACCTCATTTTGCCCTCCCGGTATTTAATCGCGGATAACTCGGGTCCGCTTGGTGAATTTAGGGTGAACGATTGACCTTGTCAACCTTTTTTCTTATTTAGGAGTCAAGATTCTTATATGCTGACAGAAACTCTTGTTATATCGAAGCGTTAAGCTGGCAGAACCTTACGCCGCACCCATTCCCGGGCAATCCAATCGGCCACAAGTCGCGGAGTTGTTCCAGCCCCAAAGCCGGCGTCAAAGCCAAGTTCCAGGGCAACTTCATGAGATATTCGAGGCCCCCCGCAGACCAAAAGGACATCCTTTCGCAGTGATTCGGCCTCGATCATGTCAACCAGTTCAGCCAGATTCCCAAGATGAACATCTTTCTGGGTCACCACCTGTGACACCAGGACCGCGTCAGCCTTCAGATCCCTGACCTTCTGCAGCAGGATGTCGTTGGATACCTGGCTTCCCAGGTTGAACACCTCAAAAGCGGGGTAGCGCTCGAGGCCGTATTCCCCGGCAAATCCCTTCATATTAAGAATGGCGTCAATCCCGACTGTGTGCGCGTCGGTGCCGGTACATGCTCCGACGATCCTCAGGCGACGGCCCGCCTCGGCTGCGACAAGGTCGTTGATTTCGTCGAACGAAAGCTGGACGGCTTCCAGCTTGGGTACCACTATCCGGGTCACATCAACGTTGTGACGGCACTTTCCGTAGATGATCCAGAATGAGAAGCCGTAGCCGAGGTCGGCCTCCTTGTAGATTTGCGGCTCCTCAAGACCCATCTGGACAGCGAGGCGCCGCGCCGCCTCGCGAGATTCAGGTCCCGAGGGAACGGGAAGACTGAAGGAAACCTGAACCAGGCCGTCGCCAAGGGTGTCACCGTAAGGCCCGACCTTGTGCAGGTCGACTCCCGACAGGATTCTGGAAGCCGGTTCGTCGCGCTTCATTGCGCCACCTCCTTCGCTCCCTCGGCAATCAGTTCGTCCAGCACCTCGTCCACCGGGTTCCAGTAGTCCTCAGCCTTGACTGCCACGCCTTCCAAACCACGCCCGCCATCCATGGAACGCTTGATATCGGCAAATCGACCGCTGGCGAGCGCCCCGAAGAGGCCTTCGTCACGCACCTGCTGCAGCAGGGTCAACGCCCTTGCAAGCACATCTCTTGCCCTGGTCTGGACACGACCTCCGGGTACGAACCGGACCTCGTCACCCAGGTGGCGGGCCGCCGTCGAAATCATCCTGGCCGATTCGAGGGCAAGGACTCGGTCGTGGATATGCGGGGTGTGCATCGCCTCGGTCATCATGCCCAGCAAGTGAATGCCCTGCCCCGTCATCACGCTGACAAGGTTGAACAGCGCGTCCTGCACCTGTCCACGAAAGATGTCCCCAGTCATATGCTTGGTTGGAGGCATGTACTTCAGCGGACTGTCAGGGAAGATCTCCCTGGCCATCTGGGCCTGCGCAACCTCGTACAGGAACATGTCCTCGCGGAAGGGGTTCATCTGCATCGCGTGACCCAGGCCCAACTGGTGCGGCTTCAAACCGCAGCAAAGGGCGATCTGTTCGTTGATGAACTCGGAAGCAAGTACCGTATGGGCGGCTTCAAAGGCATCGGACGTCGTCAGATAATTGTCTTCGCCGGTATTGATGATCAGGCCGGCAGCGGCCGATACGCGGCGCGAAAACACCTGATCGGTCAAGGTCCGCTGCATGTTGATGTCCCGAAACAGAATGCCATACAGGGCATCGTTCAGCATGACATCCAGGCGTTCCAGGGCACCCAGCGTGGCCATCTCCGGCATGCACAGGCCCGAAGCGTAGTTGCACAGGCGCACGTACCGACCGACGTCCTCGGATGCCTCGTCAAGAGCCGTTCGCATGATCCGGAAGTTTGCCTGCGTGGCGTACGTGCCTCCGAAGCCCTCTGTCGTAGCGCCCTCTGGCACGTAGTCCAGCAGGCTCTGAGCGGTCGAACGGATGACCGCGACGATCTGGGCCCCGGCCTGGGCACAGACCTTGGCCTGAACAGTGTCTTCGAGGATGTTTCCGGAGGCTACGATCACGTACAGCAAGGGGCGGCTTCCCTCGCCCAGACGCTCAATAAATCGACTGCGGGTGCGCACGGCACGACGCACGCGCTCGGCGCCTTGCGACGCCAGCAGTCGAGCCACGACCCGCGCGGCCTCCATCGCGTCCGGATCAGGTCCAACGAGAGCAAGGCGCCCTTCGACAATCGCCATGGCCGCGTCCGAAGGGGACAATCCCGAGTTCCTTACGGCCTCGGCAAAGGCCAGCGAGACTCCGTGTGACAGCAGGCCTGACTTGACCTGGAGATCAACCACGCGGTTTACCAGCGGAATGCAATCCGCGTCCCCACCCTCGACCCCCATCCATCGAAGCACGGCGCGTTCTATTGACACCGAGGTTCGGCCCGCAGCGAACCGCTGGACGTCCGCAGAGATTGCACCTGCCGCATCGCGGCACCTGGCAATGATATCGGGGTCTAGGTCGAGTTTCGGTTCCATGAGCCTCTCCGTCAGGAAGGACATGCGCAGGTGGCCGCCGGCCAGGACACACGCTAGCTGGGATGAGGGTCCACGTCGAATGCGATGACCGGAATGTCTCCTGCGACCTCCTGCACGGCATCCAGCAGTTCAACCCTCGGCAGGGTCCAGCCCAGAACACTGAACGGGTTCACGGTCACGCACAAAAGCCTGATCGCGCGAACGACCTTCAACTGGTGCCTTCGCGAAAAAACAGACGCAACCGACGGGGACAAGAAGATGCGGGTCGGGTCAAGCGCAACCACACGCAGGCTACCGGTGGCGCTGGCCATGCAACGGTTTACGAGATCGTCGGTGACTGCGCCGGGAAATGCCACCACGGCATCACCGCCGCCAAGCACATCGATCGCCTCGGGTGATTCCAGCAGATCGACGACGCAAGGAGGGGTGCTGGCATCATCGGGCCGGACCGCAGGTCGCCCGGCACGCCGGGCCGATTCCATCAGATCAAGATCGCCGGCCAGAACAGTGGCATGCAGTTGCAGACGCTGAAGGAACTGGCGAGTCCGGGCCGCTACCTCCTGGACGGTGGTCCCCAGGATCGCTCCGGTCGCAACAACCACACCGTCGGATACTTCGGGATCGGCAGCCACGATGCGCTGGTATGCCCCGTCCACCAGGATGCGACACGCGCCCAGGCGAAGCATCGCGGCAGAAGCGCTGCGGACGTCTTCCTTGGTTCGTATGCCGGCCAGCAGCACTGACCCCGAGGTCCGTACCTGGCCCACGATCAGGTCTCCCAGAAGGGTTCGTCCGCCAACACGCTCGACGACTTCGATCCCGGCGGTTCCTGCTGCAAGGGCGGCCTCCGCGGTCGCCACCCAACTGCCAGCACGAACCTCGATACTGGGCTTTGGAACCCCCAGCCAGAAATCGGCCTCCTCACCGTCGATTCCGATCGACATGGTCCCCGGATTCATTGAGGCATCGCAAAGCCGTGCCAGCAGCGCGTTGAGAGTGGTGGTCTTCCCGGCATTCTTGGTGCAGCCGACGACGGCGACGATGCGCACGTCCTGCGGCAGCATGGTCGCAGTCGCGTCCACGGTCCGCCTCCGAGATACATCCTATCGCGCGGCGTCTCCCGGGCGCAAGCCGGCCGACGGGTGACAAATCCAGTGCCTGACGTCGGATTCCGGCCTGAAGCCGATGATGATTTCAGAAATGCTATGTTCAAGTTGCCGTTGGAGGAAGGCAACAACAGCCACTCCCGGGCCGGCGGGGGCGGCAAATCTCCACCCTTGGCCGGTCGGGAATGACATACGTCAGATTACAGAACGCTCTTCAGCTTGGGGGCGGGCTTGAAGCCAACCGTCTTCGACGCCTTGATGGTGATCTGGGCGCCTGTGCGCGGATTGCGGCCCTTGCGCGGCTTGCGGGCGCGAACCGTGAACGTACCGAAACCCGGGAACGAGAAACGCTTGTCGCGCTTCACCGCGCCACGGATAGCGTCGAACACGCTGTTCAGGACCGCTTCGGTCTGCTTCTTAGTGAGATCAACACCCTTCGCGTTCCGGATCTCCTCGATCAATTCGGCCTTGGTCATGGTAACCCTCCTCCAAACCAGGCAACGCTCCAGAGCTGACGCCAGCGCCAGCCCGCCAACAGACCGGACGTGCCGATGGCAGGCCGGTCTGCTGCTCAGATGATTGAGCATGTTGAATTTGGCACCGGGAATATTGGCTGTCAAGAATATTTTTTTAAATGCGCCATTATTCCGGGGAGATACGTTTCCGCTGATTTGCATCTCGCTGTAATCATTGGCGAATGTCGGCAGGGGAAATTTAGACCTCAATACCGAGGGCGGTGGAGATGGAGAAAATCTCGTCCTTCTTCCGCAACTTGAGCTTCTTCAGACGGGCCATTTCCACCTGATCATCGGGGCTGAGCCACGGCTTTGCGTCCAGGTCCCTGATCTGGTTGTCCAGGACGTGGTGCTCCTCCCGGAGGGCGTGGAGCCGGTCGAGTCCGTCTGCGTTGTTGATCGCTTCGGGCTGGGAATCCATGGCCACCTCATTCAAGAGAGCGCAATGGACGATACTAGGCGACCGTTTCGGGGTGGTCAAGGGATTCGCGATACACGGGGACTGAACACGGTCGTCATTTCCCACGAGAGACACCCGAATGTGGTACTGCTGGTTGGTTTCACGCAGGATGGTGGTATCCTCGCTCGAAGCTCGGCAGTGGTCAAAGGTACATGGCCCCAGCCTGACAACCGGTTGGCGTACAGCTCCTGTGAGTTGTTATGTCCAGGCTGCGCCTGTAAAACGAGCTTGTGCATAGCGTCGGTCGTCATTGCGGATGACGATGGTAATTCATTGATTTGTTGTGATTATATAGAAATGGACCGACCTGGACGGTGACCAGCGAATACATTGAAGAAGCTGAGCATTTTCGATGTAGAAGGTTCGATCCGATCTGGATGAAATCCACGGTTGCGTTGCGGAGACGGCATCGGTGGGAGACATCTTCCTAGGACGGTACGAGGTTCAGCAAGAGGTCGGTCGTGGCGGCATGGCTGTGGTCTACTGCGGCGTTGACCATGTCCTGGGCCGGCTGGTGGCCATAAAGGTCCTGCACCCCCATCTTCTGATGAAGGAGGAGGCGCGAGTTCGCTTTGCCCGCGAGGCACAGGTCATCGCCCGCCTGAAACATCCCGGTATCGTTGAGGTCTACGACTTTCCGGGTGCCGATTCCGACCGGTCATTCATTGTCACCGAATTCGTGGACGGCGAATCGCTGGACACATTCATCAAGCGCGGCAAGTGGCTGCCGCCCGAAGTGGCCGCCCTGGTTACATCGGCGGTGGGAGACGCGCTGGCCCATGCGCACGAACGAGGCGTGATCCACCGCGACGTGAAGCCGGAGAACCTGATGGTTCGCGGGGACGGCGTGATGAAGTTGATGGACTTCGGGATCGCTCATGTCATCGACATGGAACACCTTACGATGACCGGCGCGATCCTCGGGTCACCGGCCCATATGTCTCCCGAGCAGATTGACGGACGAGCGCTGGACGCCAGGACCGATGTTTTCAGTCTTGGAACGCTGTTCTACCTGCTGGCAACAGGAGAGTACCCATTCAAGGCCGACACGCCGACAGCCCTGCTGCGCCTGATCGCCGAGGCACGCTTTCCGGATCCCCGATCGATCCGATCCGGTTTTCCCGACGACCTTCTGGCAATCCTTCTGAAGATGATGGCCAAGGAGCCCGACGACCGCTATGCGACCGCGCGTGAGTCAACGGATGCTTTGTTGGCTATTACCGGGTCGCTTGGATTCGGGCCACCCTCGGTGGAGCTACCACGACTGTTCGCCGACCGGAACGCCTACTGCGAAGAAGCCTTGCGCCGGGTGGCAGCCTCGAGACTGGCAAGGGCGCGGGAACACATTCGGCTGGGGCAGCAGGCCCTGGCCATGCGCGAAGCTGGTGCTGCGCTTGCGTGCATTCCCGACGACCCTCAGGCCATCGAAGTCCTGAAACAGGCCAGGCGTTCGGTGCGCAGGCGCAGTTTCTCGCGGTGGTCTCTCGCGATTCTGCTGGCGAGCCTTGGTTTGATCGGGACAATCGGACTGGGTGTCGCGCTGTGGCCATCCGGCATGCCTATAGATGAACCCGTGCCCTCCGGAGCGGTGGCGGCGGCAGTCGAGACGCGGGAAGAGCCCGGCGCCAAGGCCGTGCCGGCACTCCGCAGGCCACTTGCCCAGGACCCCAGCCCCGACGCGCCCCCGGATGTCGTCAGAACCAGGGAGCGCCAGGCACCTCGTTCTGCGGATCTGCCGACCGGAGGAAAGTCACCCTCCCGCCCGGTGGCCGCCCTGCTGCCTGTAACGATCCAGGCCCATCCTCCGGCCGTGCAAATCGAGGTGGACGGTCGTGCCGTCGGCGAAGGCAAGGTTGAAGGATTGATGCTGCCGCCGGGCCGCCATGTGGTCCACCTTTCCCACCCTTCATGCGACGTGTGTCGCGACGTCCGACAGGTTTTTGTCCTCGACAGCGCAATGCCGATGAAAGGACCTTTGCGCCTGTCGATTGGATACCAGGACGCCACCCTGGTGGTTCCGGCCATCGCTGGCGGCCAGGTGTTCGTCAACGACGAGGAACGATCCAGGGGACCCTCGACGCAACCGCTGAAATTCCCGATGACGACGCCGGGACCGATATCGGTGAAGGTACGGATCGAGGCGGATGGCCAAGAACTCCGTACGTTGCGGGCCAATCTGTCGGCCGGACGAACGACGACAATCGGCGCCGATTGAACCGGTTATAGTCCGTTTCCCCTTGCCACGTTGGGCAACCGGTTGACTGCAAGCGGCAGTGGTGCTAGGAACACTCGGCCCGGGAGGCGCTGATTGGCATCGATGGGTGATCGGGAATCATGGCGCGCGGCGATGGTCGCCGGCTCGATCGGCATCGAGATGGCGGTCGCGATCGTATTTGGCTGGTGGCTGGGTTCCAGTCTTGACGACTGGCTATTGACCGGCCCGTGGCTGATGTACGTGTTCCTGGTCCTTGGTATCGCGGCAGCCTTTCGTGGGCTGTGGCGAACGGCGAAAAAGCACTGGCCGAAGGACGACGCCTGATGACGGCATCCGGTTTCCTCATGGCGACAGTGGCCGTGGATGTGGTAGTGGTGGCCCTGGTGCTGGCAGCCACCTACTTCCTGGCCTCGCAGGATGCCCTGATTGGCGTGGCCGTCGGTGGAGTTCTTGGTGTGCTGAACCTGTTCAGTCTGGCCTGGCTGTGCGGCCGGCTGGTGGCAACCGAAGGGACGAAGTGGCCATGGGCGGTGGGACTGGCACTGAAGTTTGCGTTGCTGATTGGCGTGGTGTTTCTTGCGGTAACGTACGTTCCGATGGACGTGATTGGCTTTGTGGTCGGTCTGTCGGCGTCGGGACTCGCGATGGTCCTGGCGACGTCCTGGCTGGCGATCAGGAAAATGGAACTGACGCCTTGACGGCACCCGAGTGGGGGAGGTAGCCGCATGAAGTTCGGCGGGATTCTTGCAGCAGTTTTCATGGTCGTCTCGGTCGCGCCTGCGCCGGTCATGGCGGAGGAAGGTGGGACCGCTTCCCACGAAACCGCCGCTGCGTCGGGACACGAAGGGGCAGCCGCGACCGAAAATAGCGGGGCCGCGAAGAAGCACGGTGGCGGACACTGGTCGATTGCCGACCTTTTCGTCCCTGAATCCCTGAAGGAACTTGCGCGGGACGAACTGGGTGAATCGATTATCGCCCACGACCCGGTTACATCAATCAATCACGTCGTTTACGCATCGCTGGTATTCTTGCTGATCCTGGTTCTGATGGGCATGGCTGCCTGGCAGATGAGTGCCAATCCGAACGACCTTCTGCCCAGGCGCACGTTCTCGCCCCTGGCGGTTTTCGAGGTGCTGACCGACGCGTTGCTGGGCCTGATGGAAGGACTTCTTGGGCGCGAAAGGGCACTCTATTTCCTGCCTCTCATCGGGTCTTTCGGCCTGTTCATCCTGTTCAACAACCTGATGGGCGTAATCCCCGGTTTCCTGCCGGCCACCAGCAACCTGAATACGACATTCGCACTGGGTTCGGTGGTATTTGCCGCGACGCATATCTACGGCGTTCGTGCCCACGGGATTTCGTACTTCAAGCACTTCTTCGGACCGATCATCAAGTGGTATGCACTTCCGCTGATGCTGCTGATGTTCTGCATCGAAATGATCAGTCACGTGGCGCGTCCGGTTTCACTGGGCGTTCGTCTGTTCGGGAACATGTTCGGAGACCACAGCGCGCTGGCGGCGTTCCTTGGGGTTGGCGTATTCGGCTGGATCCTGATTCCCCTGATCCCGCTGCCGCTGGGGGTACTGGTGTGCGTGGTCCAGTCGATGGTCTTCTGCATCCTGTCGACGGTGTACATACACCTGGCGACCGAGGAGGCGGAGGAAGGCGAGGGAGGGCATCATTGATGCCTCCTTGTCAGGAATAGTGGTCTGGTAAAGGTTGTAGGTTGACGACCGGGAGCGCTCCGGCGAGGATCGCGTCCGGTTCCCGATAGGGTTGTTTAGGGCAACTGGAGGAAAATCAATGTCGCTGGTCAAGAAGTTTTCGGCTTTCGTTGGTGTGGTGCTGGGCTCGATCCTGATGTTCGTTCCGTCGGCGTTCGCCGCGGAAGCGGCGGCGGGCGACAACGAATACACCGTCAAGGTGTACATCGCGCTGGCGGCAGGTTTCGGCATCGCCATCGCCGCTATCGGCGGTGCGTTGGCTCAGGGTCGTGCGGTCACGGCGACGATGGAAGGCATCGCACGGAACCCCGGCGCAGCCGGCAAGATGTTCGTCCCGATGATCCTGGGTCTCGCCCTGATCGAGTCCCTGGTGATCTATTCGCTGGTCATCTCGTTCAGCCTCATCGGCAAGCTGGGCTGATCAAGCGGACGCAGTGGCGCTGTCCCACGCTTGGCAGGGGTTGGTCCGTTCAACCTCCGGCATTCGACTATCGCGTCATACCCGGTCAGGGTTTTACTTGAAGTACCACGTGGTTCGTCAACGCCAGCAACTCGCCCTCGCAACTCCATAGTTCGACCCGGTAGCGTCCCGGGGAATGAACCGTCCATTCCCGCCGAGCTTGAAGGCGCCGAGGCAATTCCCACTGCGCCTCGGGCCGACCATTGCGCACAAGGCGGGCCATCGCTGGCGTCGCGCGGGGCCTGACGAATTCAACGCTGATCGTGGCGGTGGTATTAGGTGTCATCGCCACGACATCCCCGATGCCTCCCTCGGCAGAATCGGTTCGCACGGCAAGCTTGACGGCAGATCCGCAACTCAGGAACACCCGACCTGCACGAATGGCGGCCAGAATCCCGACCTCGCTGCGATCATCCGTTTGCACTGCCGTCAACGGGAAAGCCAACTCGGGCGTGTCTTCCTGCTGGAATCCATGCCAGTCGCGAGCAGCAATTGCCACCGGGTGCAGCCCCGCGTCCCACATCCGATCCCAGAGGTCCAGGGTTTTCACTATTTCGGTTCGACGCTGCGCCCAGGCCCCGTACCAGACCTCGATCAGGTCGAAACGGTCCAGCGGCACACTGCCTTCGCAAAACCGACAGCCGACGCAGACCGGCGCACCGAAGTTGTTCGGATGGGCCAGGCTGGCCATGGCCCCTGAAGCCCGCGCCGCGTCGATTGCATCGACGGTCCGGACACGGCGCCCCCGATCGTGCCACGGATGGCATCGGTCCACGCCGTAGAGGCAGAAATGGCCGTGGAAAGTGGTCAGTTCCTCTCCTCGCAGGCGGCTGACCGGCCCGTCCCGGAACTCCGAGTGCCCGGAAGTGACGTTGTGATCGGTCAGTGCCACGAAGTCCAGCCCCATCACCTCGGCACGCCGCCCCTGCTGGTTGACCGTGAACTGCCCGTCCGAGTGCACTGAATGGCTGTGCATTTCGCCAAACAACACCCCAGGAATGCTTACCCGCGCAATCCGCCGGGGCCTGGGTGCTGCCGATCCTCGGCCTTCCAGCCGCGCTGAACCGACCTCCTCGGGCGGAATGGCAAACGCCTCGATTTCCAGGAAAGCCTCGGCCTCGTCGGTGAATACCTCCCACACCTCGACGGCGGCAGTCCATCGTCCAGGGGCCAGGGGGCTGGGCACGAAGCCTGGACTGGCGAAATCGGCGCCCAGCCAGGCCGTCGGCGGGTCCTCGTGAGTGCCAAGATCCCAGCGCCCAACCGAGTTGCCGCCGGGTTCGATCAGCACGACGTTGAATAGGTTGCGAACAAAGCGAACGTTGCGGTCCAGGTCCTTCGCCTTGAAAACGCGCTGAACCTCGCCTGGGACGTCGAAAGCCGAACCTCGCAGGTATTCCTTGGCGCAAGCCTGAACTGCCGGCAGGTTGCGCTGGCGGTCTCGACTGCCCAGCGGCGAATATCGAAACCGGACGGCCAGGGCGTCTGTCCCGACAGGAATGTCGAGGTCCAGGGCCACCAGCGTACCCGAGTCGCCAGGTAGAAACCGCCGATGCCACGAAAGAATCACCCTGCCGGGATTACCCACTCCATCGCTCCTCGCCAACCTGCCAGGTCACCGGCAGATGCACGGCATCCTTTCGGCAGGGTAGCCCTGGGGGTAGTTGCAGGCCCATTCTGGCGGCGGACCAGCGATAGGCGTGATCAGGCAGCCCCGCGAGTCGACACCGTCGATGTCCAGGAATACCGGGTTCGTCAAGGCAAACGGGAACTGCGGGTAGTAGACCGGGACCCGCGGCGACACGATGTAGGCCGGCAGCGTCAACGGCAACGATCCCAGCATGCTGGAAAAAAGGTCGCCCAGGTAAACCGGAGGCAGTTCCGACGACCCATAGACCGGATCCATGGCCTTGCCATTCACTCCCATCGCGAAGGCCACGAACCACGAATCCTTGTCGGGTGACACGTCAACGGTTGCGTCCAGCATCAGCACTCCCTTGTTGGGAACCTGTATGCGGAAGCGATCGTCGGCGGCATCGACGTCCCACACGTACTCCATGATTCCGTTACGGAGGATCTCGACCCGGCTGACGTCGAACCATGAGGGTTTTTGCACCCTGACCCGCAAGGTCACCGATGCGCGGCCGTCCAGCCTGGCAGTCTCGCCCGGCCCCTTGCCATCCACGGTCAATTCGACGAAAGGCCCCCACGTCGCAAACGAATTACCCTTGCGATACGCGTGGATCAAGTCGCGTGCATCCAGCGCCGCCGGGTCGTCGGTCGGCACCCGGACATAGTTACGCAGACAGCCGATTTCGTAGTTGGAAATCCCGTGGACGTCACTGCCGCCGACGGCTGGCTTGAAGATGCCGTAGTCCAGCATCCGCAACCAGTCCTCGGTCAGGCCCTTGACCGAATCGCACGGCATCCCTGGCGGCAGCGAGCAGAAGCCCGTCTGGCAAAGGTATCCGGCTTCGCACTCGCCCTCGTTCAAGCACGGCTTCTTGCAAAGGAACAGATCGGGGCTGCACCGCTTGCCGTCCTTGCAGTCGGCGTCTGCCTTGCAACTGTTTGGCATGACGCAACCTGGCATTCCAGCAAACGAATGCAGCGCCTCCTGCTCGGCCGGAGTCCTGACCAGCATCTCCCGCAGGATGTCGCTGCTGGGTGGCGCCATCCAGGCCAGGACATTCTCTCGTGGCAGTTCACGCACCTGGGCCAGCGTCTTGCGCTCCATCACGTTGTAGCGTTCGATTTCGTCATAGGTTGGCATGCGTGTGATGTCCAGGCGCTTGGAGTTCAGCACCTCGACCAGGTCGTACTCCTGCACGAAGTTCGCTGAATCCAGAAGGGGCGACGTCTTCTGCAGGCTTCCCGGGTTCAGTGTCAGGTCGAACGGACTGAGGCTGAAGACGTCGAAGTAACTGGACATCCCGCCGCGGGGATGAGGGATTGTGACGAGGGTTTCGTCGGCCCCGAACAGCCCCCGTGATCGCATCCAGCCGAAGATTTCCCGGGGGGTCTTTCCCGTCCAGTTCAACGCCCCGCCGTCCGAAAGGTCGGAAATCCACGTCAATGGCCAGCCGATCAGGTGCGAAAGGTCGAGGGTAGTAACCTCCTCGCCGGGCAGAGCAACCAGGCGGGTTTCCAGCCGGGACTGGCGCAACAGGGGCTGCGGGTCCGACACGAAATCGTGGTCGGTGATGGTCATGACGTCCAGACCATCGGCAATGGCGCTGGACAGGCGATCGCCCATAGACGTCCCCGAGTCCGCGGATCCTGTGGTGTGGACGTGCTGGTCGATCGACACCCAGCCGCGGGTATCGACGACTCGTGGCACATTGGCCCCGATGAACTCGGTCCGACCAGGCGACAGGACGATTTCGCGACGATCGATCTCGCTTTCAAATCCGTGGCTGAAAATTACGTCGTAACGTCCAGGCGGCAGGACGACTTCGCCCGTGCCATCGTTGGACAGTGCTACAGCGACCTTGCGGTCACTCATGTAGCCGTCCCCCATTTCCTCGCGGGGTTCGCCAACCAGTTTCCGGGAGGCGCAGGCACAACGGCCATCCGTGCAAGACTCGTCGTCATCGCAGTCCCCGTCCGCACCGCACGAAGGCGGGCGGCACTGGAATGCGCTGTCGCACGCCTGCCCCTCGCCACAATCCTCGTTGGTTCGACACTCCGGGAAGCAGTGGCCCACGGTGACCCTGACTCCAACGGCCCTACCCGCCTCGTCGACAGCGCGGTACAGTAACCGCCCAACCTCCGGAAGTTGCAGCGTGATTCGCGTCGTTGCCCCCTCGGAAACGACGATGCGCGCCGGGACCGACAGAGGTCCCTTGCCACTGCGGGCCACCAGCCAGTAGGCCCCAGGCGTCAGCGGCCCAGAAAAGCGGCCTTCAGGACGGGATTGTGCTGCCGCGTCCGTCCTGAACTGGGTGGCGATCAGGCTGCGGCCATCGGGGTTGCCCGGTTCTCGGGTGCAAGCCTGGACGGCCTTCCTGAGGTCGTCGTATGTCAAAAAATCGCCGCAAGCCTCGGGCACCTGAATGCAGTTTGCTGGGTCGCAAGGATCGGCAACGGCGTACACGTCCGCTCGCGTGGCCGGATGAACTGTCTTCCCGTCGATGACCCGACCGTCCACCTCGCCCGTCTTCGTCCCGCGAAGTTCGAAGATCGCTCGGCTGGCAGAAGCGATATCCCCGTCACCCAAGGACAGGTAGCGAGTGAACTGGACATATGGCACGTTATCGCAGGTAAGGTCGTCCTCGGGTTCCTGCATGCAGTTGAGCCCGTGGGTGACAGATCCCGTCAGGGACTCGGTGGCGAACGGGAACAAGACCGCCCCCTCGCGGGAGAAGTAGGCGTAGCTGACCCCGTCGCCGGTACCGCCCAGGAAGTCGAATGAAAGCGGCTGTTTGAGGGCATTGCGGCCCCGCAGGAAGCTCAGCCGGTACTGGGCGTCGATCTCGAAGCCAATACCGGGGGCAAACGAGAACAGGCTGGACCCGAACAGGGCCATGTCTCCAGCAACGAAACCGGGCTTCCGATCCAGTACCACATCCTCGCCTGCCAAAGCGTTCAGCAGGCCACCCGAAAGGATGTCCAGGAGATCGCTGCCCGGAGCCAGCGCCTTCATCGGGACCGTACTTGCAAGACAAAGACCCGACGTCTTGTCACAGCTTGCCTCGCCCGCACACCGGCCCTCGGCATCACACTTGGCAAGGCATCCGCCGTAGAACGCATCGCAGGCCTGTCCGTCAGGGCAGAGGTACCGGTCGCACCAGTTCGGGCATGCCGGGTCCAGTGCGCAGTCAGAATCGTCGCAGTCAACGGCCCCGTCGCCGTCGTCGTCCTCCTTGTCGGCGCAAAGGATCTCGCTGATGGCCTTGAACGTGGTGGTGATACGGACGTAAGCCGCATCCTTTGGCAGCTCGTAGTCGGTCCGCAGAACGACGTTCGTGATCACGCCAAACGATTTGGCCATGTCCAGCAAGTTCAACAGGGACAGTACGCGGTCACCGCGCCCCGTAACGCGAACGACGGCAGTCGATCCGTCCGGAGCAGTGAAGGCCTGGACCTGACCGACGTCAGGATGTGCGACCTGCAGGTTGGCCATGGGCAGCAGCAAGTAGAACTGGTCCAGGCCGCGACCGCCGCGATACTGCTGGAGGGGTCGCACAAGATCGGCATCCACCAGAGCCCCGCCCCACAAGGCCGGGCTGGCGGCGTGACCCGCGTCCAGGATCACGGCTCGTATGCGAGAATTCTGCAGGACGAAGTCCCCGACTTCGCCATACTGCTTGACGCCACCTGGCAGCTCGGAACGCGACTCGATACGGCGAGCCTCGGAAGGCGGATTGATGTCCGCACACCCGATAGCCTGCGCCCATACTGCCACCAACACCAGCACCCCGGGAACACGTCCGCCCACGCGGCAAGTCTTGCCGCGGCTACCCGGTTCAACACGTCCGGCGCATGCGGCCCCGCGCCGGTTCCGATGGTCGGTCAACGGCATCACAGGCTCACCTGGAACTGGATGAATAGAACGTCGTTCTTCAGTTCGGGTACCTTGCGCTCGTTGCGATGTTGATAGTTCACCTGCGCCTTCAGATAGCCATCCAGCAGGTAGATGTTCACGCCGCCGGTCAGCAGCCACATGTCACCCGCGTCCGAGATATAGCGGTGGTCGTCATACCACTCGTACCGGGCCGCCAGCTCCAGCAGGCGCGGCACCACGAAGTACCCCGCCTGGGCATAGAAGGCCAGGCGATCCGTCGTCGATGGCAACGTCGATGGAGCCACCGGAGCGTCCATAGGCTTGCGCCGATCCCAGATGACCTCGGCCAGCAGGCTCAGGCCGCGCCATTTCAATGCGACATCAGCGCTGGCTGCATGGGTCTGGATCGAGGCATCCTCGCAGTAGTAGTAGTCCCCGCCAATGGCGAATCTGAGGGGCGACTGCTCGTAGTCGGACTCGCCCGGGTTCATGTAGCCCAGCGGCGCCACCTGAAGGCGCCCGGCGTAAAGGAAGCCTCGATCAAGGGGCCCGAAACCATATCTGCTGGGCTGGCCGTTATAGACGCCGGTCACATAGTCGACCATGCCGCCAGCCAGGGTGCCCATGACGGCCAAACCCAGTTGCGCGGCCGGCACTATGCGCTGGATCGACATGGGTCGCTCGATCATCTGCAGGCGAGACGAGGACGAGAAGGAACCTCGAGAGAACGGCAGCGGAGCGGTCCCCAGCGCCACGTTCAGGAAGGAAAACGGCTTGTACAACAGGGTGGCCGTGGACAGGCTGGTCCCGCCCGACTCCTGGTCCTTGATATCTACCACCATGCTGATGCCCAGCACGTCACGGTACGTGCCATAAAAGCCGACGCGTGCGCGCCGCAGACGAAATCCCTCGGCGCTTGCAGGGTCGCCGTTGTCAACCAGCGCGTCCTTCTGAACGTAGGTCGCTATCTGCGCCTGCGCCAGCAGGTTCACGGAAAGGGAGGATTTACCCCAATCCAGCCTGAAGGCCTCGTGTCCCTTGTTCGGATGCTCGTATATCTCGCGAAGCACCTGGGACTCGGCCTTGGGACTGGCTGGTGCCGCCGGCGCCGACACCGATTTCGGGGCATCAAGCGTCACTGGCAGGGGTTGCCCCGCGGGAACCATGGCAGCCTGGGATTGCGGCGCAGCCTGGGATTGCGGCGCAGCCTGGCCAGTCCCCTCGGTTGCAGGCGCGTTGACGGAGATCGTCGCTGGAGCAGGCGCTGGAGCAGGCGCTGGAGCCGGAGCCTGGGCCAGCGCCCCGCCTGCAAACAACAGCACGAATCCCGCGATGACCGGCCGCGTAACGAGCATGATGCCTCCCCAACCCTACAGCAGCTTGTCCGCCGCGATAATAGCCTATCGGTTTTGCCGATACCACGGTCCTGATCGGCGTTTTTCCATTCAATTCAACGCCCCGGGCTGTACGACAACAAGGTTGTGCAGGACGAAATAGCCTGCGGTCTGACACCGCTGCCACGGCAAAGATTGTCCCTCGCCTGAGCATCGGTCTAAACATCAGACATAAGACGGCATGCAGCGTGCCACTGATAACGACATCATCCAACGATGATGAAAAACCAAAGTTCCAGGAAAGGACCCGGCGAGGCTCAGGACGCCACCAGCGCGGAAAGGACCGATGTCTTCCCCGGTGCCGTGTCGCTGACGACCATCTTTCAACAGTGCAGCAGGCGCATCGAGAACCCGCCGGCAGACGCATCGGCAGGCCGCTTCCAACCCGCGTGGCCGAGTCTCGATTGTCATTTTGCAGCACTAAAGCCGGGCGATGTGGCAATAGTGGGCGCCACCCGTAACCAGGGGAAGACGTGGTTCTGCCTGGATCTGGCCATGCGCGCTTCACGCTGTGGGCCGGTGCTGTGGCGTTCCCGACTGCTGAGGCCCGAGGAACTGGCCTTCCGCATTCTGACGCTAACAACGGGTATCGAGACGGGCCGCCTGACCCGTGGTTGGATTGTGGAACAAGAGAGGAAAGCGATACGAGACGCCATCACGAACCTCTCCAACTGCCGCCTGCACCTGGGCAATTGGTGGGACGAAGGGCCTGAACAGGGTGTAGGCGGGTCGAGCGTTCTGCTGGGTCCGGAAAAGCCCGTCCTTGCGTTTATCGACGACCTTGGTATCGAGTGCGCCAGTTTTCCGTGGAACGCCAGTACACTGACTTGGCATGTGGAGACCTGGCGGAAAGTCGCACAGTTCGCCCAAGTGCCGCTGGTCTTGATAGCCGGACTTCCCCTGCCGCCAACCCACAAACGCGGCAAACAACATCCGGACCTTTCTGATCTGGTGGAAGCCGGATTCCGGCCCGAACTGGCCGAATTGGTGATCTTCCTGGATCGGCCAGAGTACTGGATGGGGGCTGACACTCCGCCGTTTAAGAAGGGCATGATGGAAGTCCTGGTGGTCAAAAGCCCGCTCCACCTGGGCATGAGACATTTTAAATGCGGGTTCGATGGCAACTCTGGGCAGATCCTGAAAGACGACGGACGGATCTGACCGAAGCTTCTTTCTTCGGTTCGCAAACAGCTCCACACGGCACCGCTGGTACTCGCACACCTCAGGCCGCAGCCGCCCGACATACGCAAGGTCGTCAAGTTCCCTGAAGTCGGTGGCCTTCGTCGGCGTGCGCGCCCTCGCTGGATACCGGAAAAACCACGCAATCAGGGAGGAGCGACGCTACTTAACCGTCACCTTTGTCATCACTACGTTGGTCTTGGGGCAGTCGTTGCCGTCACGAGGCGCGGCAACGATCTTCGCGACAACGTCCATCCCCTTCGTAACCTGTCCGAACAGGTTGTATTTCTTGGGTAACTGGCCCTTCAGGTCGTCTGTGCAGATGAAGAACTGGCTGCCGTTGGTGTTGGGCCCTGAATTGGCCATCGCGACTGCCCCCTTGATGTACTCGCCCTTGACTGGTTCGTCCGCAAACTCCTTGCCGGGACCACCGCCGCCCCACTTCTTCTTCTTGGACGGGTCCTTCGTCCACGGGTCGCCGCCCTGGATGACGAAGCCTGGAACGACACGGTGGAACAGCGTGCCGTCATAGAAGCCCTGCTTCGCCAAAGTGACAAAATTCTCGACGGACTTCGGCGCCTTGTCTGGGTAGAGTTCCATCTCGATGGTGCCCAGCGTCGTTTCGATCGTGACGACGGGGTTCTTGGCCTTGGCGTCCTTGGAGAACGCGGGCGGGCAGACAGCCAGCAGCGACACGGCGATCGCGAACATTGACAGGGTTCTCATGGACGACTCCTTCCTGGGATCCGAGGCCCACCCCCGGACGCTAGGGGGCCATTGTAGCGCGACTGCCAGGCGTGGGGGACGTGCACGACCTCCACCCGCCTGAATGGTGCGCACGTGATCGACCAGCACCAGTCCCCGGACCGGCTAGTTGGTCCCGATCGGCGCTTGGAAAAGCTCGGCTCCATGCTCGCCGTCGTCGGCGGAAAAAACGAACCGGGTTCCCACCGGAACGAGATCCCAGGCGGATGAGCCGGTCGGCCCAGGGACCAGGTCAAAGGCCATCACGGTGCCAGCTTCAGATCCGTCCGTCTTCCATATTTCCGAGCCATGGATCCCGTCGTCGGCCACGAACCAGAGCTCCCCTTCGTACACCAGTTGAAGGAATGGACTCGATGCCCCCGAGCCCGACTGTATGTCCTTGACCAGAACGGTCCCGGCCTCGGTCCCGTCGGTCTTCCAAAGCTCCTGCCCCCGGATTCCATCATCGGCAGCGAAGTACAGGACGCCGTTAAAAACCAGAAGGGCTGTGTACGTGGTAGGGCCCGTCGGATTGATGTCCTTCACCATCCAGGTACCAGCTTCGGTCCCGTCCGACCTCCACAGTTCGCTTCCGTGGGTGCCGTCCTGGGCGAAGAAGTACACGACGTGGTCCAGGGCAGCGAAACTGCCGGGGAAGGACCCACCGATTCCGGGCCGGATGTCCTTCAGGAGGAAGGTCCCTGCTTCCGTGCCATCGCTCTTCCAAAGCTCGTATCCCGCCGCATCGTCCATGGCCGCGAAGTACAGGACGCCGTCCAGGCCGAAGGAGTAGTTCATCTGGGTGCTCGCCGATCCCGGATTGTTGTCCTTGACCAGGACGGTCCCCTCCGTGGAACCATCCGTCTTCCACAACTCTATGCCGTGATCGAGGTCGGTCGCGCCGAAAAAGACCTGGGAACCCACCCGGGCAAACGCATGCGGGTAGCTGCCGTCAGACCCGGCAAAAAGGTCCAGAACCATCTCGGTCCCCGCAGGGGTCCCGTCGGTCCGCCACAGTTCGACCCCGTTCGACCCGTCGTCGGCCGTGAACAGCAGCAGTCCGTCCAGTTCCGTCATGGAGTCCGGACTCGAGCCCGCCGGCCCCGGGTTGATGTCCAGGAACAGCGCCGTCCCGCCCTCGGTCCCGTCGGTGCGCCACAGCTCCGAACCGTGAATGCCGTCGGCAGCGACGAAGTACAAGGATCCTCCGAAAACCTGCAGCAAGAATGGATCATTACTGTCAACTGTCCCGATGTCCTTCAGCATCGCGGTTCCTTCAGGCGTCCCGTCGGTGACCCAAAGTTCAAAGCCGTGGACTCCATCATCCGCAACGAAGAAGACGCGGCCGTCGAACGGCACGAAACCCCAGGGTTCCGAGCTTTCCAGCCCGGGCCGGAGGTCCTTCACCATGCCTGCGACTGGGGAAGGGGGCCCGGAATCCGAATCGAAGTCCTCGGCATCGGCGTCGCCGGTTTCGGTCCCCGGGTCCCCTACGGTATCTACGAGTTCCACGGTTTCCACGATGGCTTCCGGCGGGATGTCGGTCTGCACCGCATCCCCATCCGGCATGCCGGATTCGTCCGTGGCCAGATCCTCTATGTCGCTCCCGTTGTCGGCCGGAGTATCCGAACCAGGGTCTGCCTGAAACACATCCTGCACGTCAGGGCCCGACGGGACATCCGCAACTCCCGCCGTTTCGCCGCACCCAACTGACAAAAGCAACGCTCCGCAGCAGGCCGACAGCACAAAGCCCGACGGACGATTCCTGCAAAACATTTTGGTCCCTCGTGAGAACGATGAAGTGCATTTTACAACGATTCGGAAAGGACTGATGCCCCACTCCTTGCTCTCGGATTTCTGCTAGAGTCGCTGGCTGAAAAATGCGTTCGAGATCGCTTCCAGGTCAAGCACCCATAGAGAGGAGTCCAGCATGTCCCGATTACCAAGTGCCCTTGAATCGCACGGCAGAACAGGATCTTGCCTTCTTCTGGCAATCGGGATGCTTGCGGGATGTGCAGTCACCACGACAAGCGGCGACACCGCGACAGTGGACACGCCTGTGGCAGAGAATTATTCGGACGATGTTGGAGAAGGCGTAGAGAATACGGACACTACGCCCGATCAGACCACCGACACCGACACCGGCACCGACGCCACGCCGCCAGCCCCATTTGAACCACAAGTCATCGCAGCTTTGCAGGCGATCCTAGACGAGCACGTCGTGTTCAGCGCCGAGCCAGGCATCACCGTCGCGATCTACTCAAAGGAGGGCGCCTACTGGGAAGGCTCGGCCGGAATCCGGCAGATCCAGAACGCCGATCCCATGACCCCCGATTCGGGCTTCAGGGTTGGCAGCAACACCAAGACGTATTTTGCGACGATCACGATGCTGCTGGCCGAGGAAGGAGCATTGAGCCTCGACGATACCCTTGGGAAATACCTGCCCGAATACACCTTGTGGAAGGACATCAGGTTGCGCCACCTGCTGGGCATGCAGAGCGGCATCCCCGATTACCTCGGCGTTGCCGAACTCATGTTCGCCCGGGTCATGGATCCAGGCGCCGCGGTTACCCCGGAAGAAATCCTGTCGTTCGTGGCTGACAAGCCGTTGCTGTACGTGCCTGGCGTCGGCGCCAACTATTCGAACAGCAACTACATGCTGCTGGGGCTGATCCTGGAGAAGGTCACCGGCAAGGCTCCGGACGTGCTGCTGGCCGAGCGGCTTACCGGCCCGCTGGGTTTGGAGCACACGATCCTGGACCTGACTGGCGAGCAACGCCCCGACGTATCCCACGGATACATGGATATGAACCTTGTGGGCATGATCTTCGGCGTTCCCTCATCCGTGCTGGACTTCTTCCCCCCCGAAATCATCGTCGAGGGCACCATCGTCGACTCGTCTTATCTGTTCCACCCTTCCCTGACGTGGATCGCGGGCGCCCTGATTTCGACGGCCCATGACATGGCTACGTTCATGCGAGCCTTGCTGACTGGCCTTATACTGAAGCCGGAAAGTCTCGCAATGATGCAGGAAACCAAGATTCTTCAAATCCTTGGCGAGGACGTCGCCTACGGGATGGGCCTGCGGATTCTTCCCTCACCCCCCTACGACGACCTGATCGGCCACGGCGGACTGAATTTCGGCTACCAGGCTGCGACCTACCTGCTGCCCAAAGAAGGGATCGCCTTCTCCCATATGCACAATTTCCTGCCCGAGCAGGGGGACCTGTTCCAGAACGCGATGCTGGGCGTGCTTGTCGATGGCAAGACCGAGATCGCCTCCCTTTGCAGGCCCCCGGAGGGTTTTTTCGACGCGGTCGAACCGAATACCGTACTGATGCGCTTCAAGGGACCAATAAACGGCCTGGACGTCACAAAGGCAGCTCCCGCGATCGGCTCCCACTCCGAGCAGACGGGGGAGAAACTGGTTTCACTGTATGGCCTGGGCGGCAAGGCAACCTTGAAGAAGCAGGGAGACCAGACGCGCATCGAATTCGAGTCGCTGGCTCCTGGTGAATCCAAAACGGCAGAGGTTCTGGTGTCGACCATCAACATCGATCCGGTCTGGCTCGACGCAATCACGGGAACCGGCGATGCCACAACCGACCTGGAGACGACGACCGCTGTCTGGTATACCCGGAGCGATCTCGACCTGGTCGACGGTACGCTGGATCCGGTGAAGATGTGCGTCACGACCGTACGCGATGCCACGCGCCCCGCCGTGGTACACCTGTGCGACGCTGATCTGTTCGCCGCCACTGACGGTATGCAAATTCGCGCCTTCGCGAAGGTGCCTGTCACCCACGACCCGGCAACGGTTACGGCGGCGCTGCTGGCGATCGGCGTTCCACAGTGCCAGTGCTATAGCGTCGCGGGTACGTGGGAAGCTTGCCCCTGACGATGCCAGGGAGCGGATTCGAAACGAACAAAATCTTCTTCGGCCATGTCCAGGTCCAGGTCAGCGCCGCGATTGAAGACACAGCTATCGAAGGTCCTCAGGTCGGCGGCGGGCAGTCCTCCGGCGGATCGACGAACGAATCCGACGGGAACTCGATGCTGCAGATCTCTTCGCAGCTGTTGTTTGCCTTCCATCCGCAGGGGTCCGCGGCCGCACACGAGCAGTTCGTGAAATACCCGTTGGCGCAGTGGCCGGTCGTGACCTCGGCCGTGCAGTCATAGTCGCACATGCACCAACTCTGCTCGTAGCCCGGCGCCGTATATAGGTGGCAGATGCCGCCCTTCGCCCCAGCCACCTTGCAAGCGTTGTCGCAGTCGAACGCGACCAGGTACGAATGGGTCGAATCGCACCGCGCCACCAGCGGCTGGCCCTCGGCCACGCAAACGTCGACATAGGTCGCCGGGTCGCACGCCCCGAAGATCGGGCCGACCGTGCCGTACAGGGCCTGGATCTCGTAATCGCCGTAGCCGTCCACCTTTTCCATGTCCAGGATGACGTACACGGTGACCGGGTCAACGCCGTTGTTGGTCCAGGACGTCATCCCGATCCCGGCAGCCACGCACTTTGCCGGATCGGACAGATCAGTCGTCAGCCACAGCGCCGGGGTGAACCCCACGGTGGAAAGGACCTCGAACGCCACGAAGGAGTTTCCGGGCAACTCCACCTTGTAGACGACGTCCGGGCCCGGAAGGGCCTTGCCGCCACAGCCCGTCGCAGTCGGGTCGTAGTCGCCGTTGGCCCCGACCAGCGTGCCGGGCGTCGGCACTCCGGAACCCAGTGTCGGAATCCCCTCCGCGTCGGGCCCGTCGTTCGCAGGAACGAAACTGTCCTCCACCGACACCGTAAGGTCGAAGGTCATGTCGTCCTGCGGCAGCAGGCTGTCCACGATCAGGAACAGCGTCTGGTCCGACCCGGTGCGGTTCCAGTAGATCAGCTTCTCGGTACCGCCATCGTAACTGGAGTCCGCGCCTGCGAGGCACGTCGTGTCGGACGACCCGCAGTCGGTGACGACGTAGACCTGGCCGTCGAACGGAGAATCCAACGACACCCGCAGGACCTGATTGTCCGGCACCACCACCGCAAACGCAGAGTCCTTCCCAAAGGCCGCCTGGCCGGTGCACGACGGCGCGGTGTAGGTATTCACCGAGTTCTGGAGGTCGAAGTGATGCGACCCTGTGGCCAGGGTCTCGGCGCCGTCGCAGGTGTCAGCCTGATCCACCGAGAAGATGCGCGCATCCAGGACGTACGAGAACTTCGCGAACCCTGTCGTCCAGGGGGACTGGGTCACCTCGACGAGGATCTGCTGGTCCTGGAAGGCGACGTATCCCAGCAACAGGGACGAAAAGTCGCCGCTGGGATCCAGGTCGTCGTTCTCCCAGCCCTCGAGGGCCACCCCGTCCAGATTCAGCAGGCGCAGGTTCGTGTCGATGACTGATCCGCAGAACGGCTGCGTACGGACGTCCAATGCCTGGCCAGCCGTCAGGGACACGCGGTACAGGTCAACATCGGGGGACGTATCCTGGGAATACAGGGTGGCCGCCACCCGGAAGCTATCGTTTCCCTGAAGGATCTGGGCCTTGTCCTTCGTGTTATTGGGCTCGACCTCGGCCAGGCCCCAGACCAACGACGGACGACACGCGCCGCCTGTGCAAGCCAACGCCTCGCACTCGCAATCCTCGTCTTGTATGCACGTCCCGGTCCGGCAGGTACCGTCCACGCACTTGTTCCCCACGCACTCAGCGTCTTCGCCGCAAGGACTGCCGTCGGCCACCGGCCGGATGCACACACCCTTAGACGAACAAGCGGTGGTCGCCGAGCAGGATCCCGTTATGGGGGCGCACACGTCGCTGTAGCCCGTGCTGTAGCATCTGGTGCCCAGCGGACAGATCGGTGACAGCATGCAGGAGATGGCGCAGAAGTTGACCCCGTCACTGCCCTGGATGCATTCGTTCAGGCCGTACCCGCTGGCGTCGCAGTCGGACCCGTAGAGGGCCGGGTCGCACGACTGGCAGACGCCGAATGGCACCGGCTCTATGGGTTCGGATCCCTCGCAGGGGATGGTCTCGGAGCAGGAGTCGGTGCAGGTGCCGGCGACGCAGTTCCCGGTCTCGCAGTCGCCATCCTGTCGGCACGTGCTGAAGATATACGACTGGCCGTCCCGGGTCAGGACGCAGGCGCCCTGGAAGCAGCCCATGCGGGGCGGGCACGTGCTGCTTCCGGCCACGCAGCCGGTGGTGCAGTACGCCGCCTGGATCATCAGGTCGGGGTAGCAAGTGGCGTTTTCGCCGGTGCAGTCCGCGGGCGCCTCGCAGGGCTTCAGGCAGGCGCTCATGTAACACTGCAGGCCTTCCACGCACTGGAAAGGCTCCTTGCAGTCTCCGCCCTGCGCAACGATCCCGATCATGTCGGGGGGCACGCACACCTTCCCGGAAGCGGTGTCCGTGCACGTTCCGTCGACACAAGGCGCCTCGTCCGAGCACACGGCCGAGCAGCGCATCGTCCCCAGGATATCGACACATGTCCGGCCGTCAGCGCAGGCGTAGTTCCCCAGGCAATCTTCGCCGAACCCGTGGCCGGCCTCGCCTTTCGGCACGCATACCTGGATCGTCAGGTCGCTCTCGATGACCCCGGGCACGCAGTCCATGTTCGTCGGGCACGTCGAGATGTCCTCGAGGATGAAGCACTGCTCACTGCAAAGGCCGCTCTGGCAGAAGCGCTTGGCACAGTCGCTGCTCATGCCGCAGGGCTGGCCCGCCTCAAGAATGCCCGATGGCACGCAGTAGAGTTCGTACTTGAATCCCAGCGCCTCACCTCCGCTGCGACACTCGCCGCAGGGTTCGCACAGGGCTGCCGAGGCTTTACCGTTGCCGTCGTCGCAGGACTTCGTGCAAAACTTCTTCCCGTCGATGCCCAGGCACAGGTTTCCCGCGCAATCGCTGTCGTGATTGCAAACCTGGTATGCCTCGTAACTGGCGTCGTTCGGCAGGGTCCTCTCGGCCGCCAGCGGGCGGCAGAGGAACTCGGCACCTGACCGGGCGCAGGCCGTCCCGGTGGGACACTCCGGCTGGTCGCCACCGCAGGGTGCGGTGCAGTACGTCATCCAGCCGTCCCCCCAGGCCGCGCAACGGCCACTGGCGCACTCGCCGTCGAAATTGCAAGCGTAGGCTACGGGCTGGTCGTAGGTCCGGTGATCGCAGATGCCGAAGCCCAGGCATGTCGCCGCCAGACAGTATCCGCTGCCGTCCTTGCCAGCGATGGCCTCGCAGGTCGCCCCGTCCGCCTTGACCGGATACTGGCAGGCGTTCGTCTCGGGATCGCACGTCCCCGAAAGTTCCTGGCAAGGTTCCGGGGAATCGCACACGACCGGGCCGGCGCCGACGCAGGTGCCGGCCTGGCAAGCGCCGCGCACCAGGCAGGCGCCCTCGGGGCCGCAGGCCGCCAGTTCGGCGATGGGAAGGCACCCGTCGCAACAATCGTCGGTCGTGGTGCACGTGCAGACGTCGGGAACGTCCCGGGACACGCCGTCCGACACGTCATCCGTGCCCAGGTCGTCTAAAGCCACGTCCAGGACGACGTCCAGGTTGTCGGTCTTCCCCCCCGTGTCACCATCGTCCGACGCACCTGTGCAGGCCGTCACGGCCAACACCATCCCGACAAACAAGACTATTCCCGCAGTACGAAGCGCCATGAAAGCCTCCTGAAGACGTGCGCGATGCGAGAGTAGGCTGGACCATGGGGGTTTGCAAGGTCGTACAAACTCCCTGGACTCGACAAAGCAACTTGTGCCCGAAGATCACGTTGGCCCTGGCCAATATTCCGTCCGTGCTGGATGGGCATCAATCCGAAGAAGACGTCCTTCCGGCGTCCATGGCAGAACGGCTTCCGCGAGCAATGGACGGCACTTGTGGCCAGCCACACCGGCAGGTTAGGGTCACCGCGGCCGGGTCTGGCTGGCGGGCCCGGTGTTCTTCGGCCTGGGGCCAGCCGGCCGAGGGTCCTTCTTCAGAGGGTCCTCGATCACGGGCCACGGTTCCTTCTGGATGGGATCGATGGGGCGCCTGACGCATTTGCAACTACAACCCTTGCACAGCCTGAAGGTTCCGGCCGGGCAGCTCCATCGGGGGCCCACGACGCATCTCCCACCCTTGCATGCGCTGCTCCAGCCCTTGCACACCGTCAGCAAATGGCACGCCGAGCCCTCGTTTGCCGGGACATGCCGGCAAACGCCGGTGCCGAGGTTGCAGAAGTCATCCGTGCACGGGTTGCTGTCGTTGCAAGCGTTGGGCTTCACCGGGGTCGAGCAGACGCCCGACGAAGGGTCGCAGACGCCCGTGTTGTAGCAGCCATTCTGAGCCGTGCAGGTGACCGGAGCCGTCGTCAAGACACATTTCCCCGATGCGCAGGTGAAGACGCCATTGCACCGGTTCCCGTCGTCGCAAGACGCGCCGTCCGCCTTAGCCGGATAATTGCAAAGCCCCGTCAACGGGCTGCACGTCCCGGCGTCGTGGCATGCGTCCGGCGACGCGCAGGTGATCGGAGCCGTCGTCAAGGCGCACGTCCCGGACTGGCAGGTGAAGACGCCGTTGCACCGGTCCCCATCGTCGCATGACTGGTTGTCCGGTTTCGCTGGATGGGAACACAAACCGGTCGATGGGCTGCAGGTTCCTGCTTCGTGGCATTCATCCAGGGCCTGACAGGTGGTCGGGACCGTCGTCTGCGTACACACCCCTGCCTGGCACGTCCGGACACCATTACACCAGTTGCCGTCGTCGCACGACGTGCCGTTCGGCCTTGCTGGACTGGAGCAGATGCCGGTCGACGGGTTGCAGATCCCGGCGGCGTGGCAGGAGTCCAGCGCCGTGCAGGAGATCGGGGCGATCGTCCGGTTGCACGTCCCCGACTGGCAGGTGAATACTCCGTTGCACGCGTTCCCGTCATCGCACGACGTGCCCGTCGCCTTCGCTGGATTCGAGCAGATTCCCGTCAACGGGTTGCAGGTCCCCGCGTCGTGGCAGGCATCCAGAGCCACACAGGCATTGTTCTGGGTATTGAAGCAGACGGGCCGGCCCGGGAAGGCCGGATCGACCGCGCACATATCGGTCGTACAGAGGTTCGTATCATCGCAACGGTAGGGTGCGTGCTCGCAACCGGACATGGGGTCGCACCAGTCGATTGTGCATGGGTCGTTATCGTCGCAGTTGTACGCATGTCCGCAGCCAGTTGCCGGATTGCAGAAGTCGAGGGTGCACGGGTCGCCGTCGGTGCATCCCGTGACGGGATGGGAGCAACTGCCAGTGGCCGGGTCACACACGTCGTCAGTGCAGAGATCGCCGTCCGAGCAGTCCTTGGGCGTATGAACACATCCCTCGCCTGCACACTGGTCGATCGTGCAAGGATTCCCATCGTCGCAGAACGCACCGGAGGGATTGCACCCCCCCCCGACGGGCTCGCAAGCGCACGATCCGCTGCCACCGCATCCCACCGGTGGCGGCTGCGGCGAACACTGCCCGTCCACGCATGTGGCAACAGCGCACAAGCCGCCGTCCGCGCACATCCTGGGAGCGCACTGCGCGTGGTTGTTCGCATGCCCGCAGCCGTCGTCAGGATCGCAATGGTCGTCCGTGCAGGGGTTCTGGTCGTTGCACGTCTCCGACTGCGACGGCGGGCAGGTGCCGGCAAAGCAGAAGGCGGGCAGCAGGTGGCCTCCGTCCCCCGTGCACGCCGAGGGCCTGCACTGGATCGTACCTTGTGCCGGGAGATTCATGCATCCGCTGGCGATGTCGCACAGATCGTCGGTGCACACATCGTGGTCGTCGCACGAAACGGCAACGCCGTTGGCGCAACTGCCGGAGAGGCATCGTTCCCCGTAGGTGCAGGCGTTGCCGTCATCGCACGGAGTCCCGTCCGTCGCTCCGTCGCACAATCCGCCAGCGTAAGCAGGACCCGCCTGAAGGCACCACGCGTGAACCAGGACCATGGAAACCAGAACGTCCCTGGATGTCATAGCGCACCTCCCACGGAGAATCCCCTGGCGCATAGTCGCGCCGGGTCACAGATCGCTTCGACAACTCTTGTTGTCCGTTGGTACCACATGTGCATCCGCCAGAGCAAGCGTTTGGACCGCTTCCTACACACTGTCCCCGAAGGGAGGCTGACCGTTGCGTGACGGTAGTCTATGATCCGACCGGCACAAAGGGCGGGAGATTCCGTGACGGCGCAGGAATGGATCGACCGACTGGGGCTGGTGCCGCATCCTGAGGGTGGCTTCTTTTGCGAAACATGGCGGTCGGCCGGGACAGTGCCCGGCGCGGCCCTGCCAGCTGCCTTCGGCGGCGACCGGTCCCTGGCCACGGCCATACTGTACCTGCTGCGGGCCGGGGACTTCAGCGCCTTTCACCGGCTGCGTTCCGATGAACTGTGGTTCTTCCACGACGGCGCAGACCTGGAGATCCACCATCTGGTTGCGGGCCGCGGACACCTCGTGACCCGCCTGGGCGTCGGTCCGGCAGCAGGCCCCCAGGCAATTCTTCCGGCGGGGGAATGGTTCGCCGCCCGCCTGGCCCAGCCCGCCAGCCCCGACGCCTTTGTGCTGGTCGGCTGCGTGGTCGCGCCGGGCTTCGACTTCGCCGATTTCGACATGGCACGGCGGGACGACCTGGCACGGGAGTTCCCGGGGTGCGAGGAGATCGTCGTGGAGTTGACGCGGGACCTGTGACACCCGCGCGTCCTCAGCAGTCAATAGACCATGTCTCGGACGATGTGAAACGCCAATGCCAGCGCTGCTGACGACGTATCGACCAGGAATCGGATTGTCATCGCAAGTGACTAAAGGACGCGATGAATCGCGAGTTCAAGAACGGCTGCCGAGGGATGGCGATTGAATCGCGACGTTTTGAACGCTTGATCGGGCGTCCTACATCTGCCAGCATCGGCTGATCGTGCGCCGAAGCTGGTCATGTTGACAACTCGTGAGGCAACGATGAATTTCTTCAGGGTCGCTCCGATACTGTGGATTGCCCTGTCACTGGCGGCCTGCGGTGCCGATTCGAGCAGGGCCGACGCGACCCTCGATGCCGGGGCTGACATGGCCAGTTCCCAGGACCTCCCGGACGCGCCGGCCGACGTCGCATCGGGGCCGATCCGGCTGGTCGTCATGACCTTCAACGTCCGCACCGCCTGGGGTAGCGACGGGGTGAACGCATGGGACAACCGCCGGGAACTTGCGTTGAAGGTGATTCACACGACCGCACCCGACATCCTGGGAACACAGGAAGCCCTGCTGTCGCAGGTCGATGACCTGTCGGCAGGCCTGCCGGGATTCGACCACGTTGGTCGGCTGCGATCAGACAGCCCGTTCGACGAAACCAACACCATCTTCTTTCGTGCCGACCGATTCGAACTGCTGGCGGACGACAGCTTCCAGCTTAGCGACACGCCGGACGTGATCGGATCCACCTTCAGCGAAAACCAGGGCAACCCTCGAATCGTCACGTGGGTCCGCCTGCGCCAGCGTGCAAGCGGCCGGGAATTTATGGTCTTCAACACCCACTGGGACACAGCATCAGTCGATGACATTCCCCTGCGCAGCGCTGCCCTGACTGCCAGTCGCGTAACATCGATCCGCGCCGGCCTGCCGGCAGTCCTGTCCGGCGACTTCAACAGCACCCCGGGCTCTGAGCCCTGGAACGTGCTTGCCGGCGTGTCTGAATACAACGCGGTCCGCGGCGACCTGATCGACCCGTGGGTCGAACTGGGACTTCCCGAACAGGGGACTTCCCACGGGTTCACGGGGGTAGCGAAACGAAGAATCGACAACGTCTTCCATGTTCCCGGCGTCGTGGCAATCCGGGGGGAAGTGATCCTGGACCACGAAGACGCAGTCTACCCGTCGGACCATTTCCCGGTGGTCGTCGAGGTGGAGTTCTAAAGCCGCAGGCCTTGGAAGGGCTCGCGGCGAGGACGATTGTTTCGAAACCAACCCGATGTTGGAGCTGACTGATGGATGCTACCGGCTGGGTCATCGTCGGCCTGTACCTGCTGGGAATCCTGGGCCTTGGCCTATGGACTTCGCGGCGCAGGAAGACCCGTTCGATGGACGGCTTCTTCACCGCCGGCAGGACCCTCCCCTGGTGGCTGGCTGGAACGGCCATGCTGGCCACCAGCTTTTCCAGTGATACTCCGCTGCACACGACGCGGATGATCCGGGAACACGGCCTGTCAGGCGCCTGGTTCTACTGGGGCAGCATCCTGGGCGGCGGGCTGATCGCGTTCTTCTTTGCCCGCCTGTGGCGCAGATCGTCGGTGATCACGGATGCCGAACTTATCGAACTCCGCTATGCCGGCAAGCCCGCGGCCGTGCTTCGCGGGGCCACGGCCCTTTTCCGCGGCACGGTCCTCGAACTCATCACGCTTGCGTGGGTCACTCTGGGCATGACGAAGATCGTCCGGACCCTTATCGAACTGCCTGAAACGGTTGAACTCCTTGGGCTGGCAGTGCCCGCGGACGCGCTGGTGGTCGCCGCGCTGATCGTCATCGGCCTGGCCTACAGTGTCACCTCCGGCCTGCTGGCAGTGGTCTTCACCGAGATGGTCGAGTTCACCGTGGCCATGCTGGGGGCCATCCTCCTTGCCGGCGTCGCCCTGTACAAGGTCGGCGGGGCCAGCGGCCTGCGCGAAAAACTGGCCGCCCTTCCGCAAGGCGGCGCAAGCGAAAACCTGGCTACCGGCAGCGGCGTCCTCGACTTCCTCCCCTCGATGGCCGGCGAGACCTTCTCGGCGCTTACGGTGGGCGTCTACCTGGGCGTGATGTGGTGGTCGACACCCTACGTCGACGGCAGCGGCCAGCGGGCCCAGCGGTTTCTGTCGTGCAAGAACGAGGGCCATGCCCTGCTGGCCGGGATCTGGAACATGGCAGTGCAGTGGATCATACGATCGTGGCCCTGGTACATCGCGGCGCTGGTATCGATGGTGCTGTACCCCTCCCTGAAGGACGGCGAGACAGCCTACCCGAGGATGGTGGTGGATCTGCTGCCCAGCATACCCCGGGCGATCATGGTGGCGTCGTTCTTCGCGGCCTTCATGTCCACTTTCACAGGCCTGCTGAACCTGTGCGCATCCTACCTGTCGAACGATATCTACAGGCGCTTCCTTGTTCCCAAGGCATCCCAGCGACACTACCTGACCGCATCCAGGGGGTTCACCGTGGCTGTCGCGGTCGTCGCAGGATCGCTTGCCCTGGTCCTGCCTTCCGTTCTTGGAGCCTTCCGTTTCAAGATGGAACTGATGTCTGGCCTGGGCCTGGTCGCGTTGCTTCGCTGGTTCTGGTGGCGGGTCAACGCGACCACCGAACTGGTCGCAATGGTCACCTCGGTGTCGGTCGCACTCACCGTGCAGTTCCTTCCCGGACTCGATGCCGACACCGCCGACGCATCGGCCTTGCGCCTGCTGCTGGTGGTGGCCACCACGGCCCTGGTGACCATCGTTACCGCGCTGGTCACCCGGCCTGATCCTGACGAGAAGCTGTTGGCATTCTTCGAGCGGGTTCGGCCGCCCGCAATGTTCTGGGGGCCCATAGCCGCACGCGCCTGCAAGGGGGACGCCAGCAGCATCAACCTGGGCACCTGGGGCCAGTTCGGCCTGGCTGTGGTATTCGTGTTCTGCGCCATGTTCGGCCTGGGCAAGGTCATCCTAGGGCAGCCATTGCTGGGCCTTGGGCTCCTGGCGGTTTCGGCGGCCTGCTTCTACGGCCTGTGGCGCTGGGTGATCCGTGGGGCGCTGGTTGACCGCCCCGTCGGGCCGCAGGACCCAACTTAAGAGGTCCCGAATGGAACGCTATCCCGAGTACACCCGCGAACGCCTGCGACAAATGGTTGCCTCGATGCAGGCGCTGGTCTACCCGGAACGATGCCGATGCGACGAGATCCTGGCCGCCGGTCCGACCGGGCGGATCCCGTTTGCCGAAGCACAGTCGCTGTCCGGTTTCGCGCCGGCGCGGTTCGGGGAGGTGCTGGGCCCGACCTGGGCCACATGGTGGTTCCGCGTTCATGCACGCGTCCCGAAAGCCTGGGACGGCCACCGCGTAGACCTGCTGTGGGATTCTGGCAGCGAGGCCACGCTGTGGATCGATGGGCGGATCATGCAGGGTCTGAACCCGCCTCCCATCAACGCCCCGCTTTGCGGCCGGCCCGAAGCCCCCCTCCGCGATTGCGCCCGCGGCGGCGAGGATGTCGCCTTCCAGGTCGAAATGGCCTGCAACCACGTCTTTGGCGAACAGGATCTGCTGTACGGCCCGCAGCGGTTCGCCTTGCAGCAGTGCGACATCGCCCGTTTCGACCCGGATGCATGGGCGCTGTTCAACGACTTCATGGTTCTGCAGGGCCTGGAAGCCGATCATACCCGAGGTCTGGACCCGGCCTGGGCTGGCGAGTTGCTGGCCGGACTGAACCGCTTCGCGAACACCTTCGACCCAGGTGATCGCGCGACCTGGCGCCCTGCGCGAGCACTGCTGGCCGGACTGCTGGCCCGCACCAACGGCACCCATGCCTGCGTCCACGAACTCAGCGCCTGCGGCCACGCCCACATGGACACAGCCTGGGTCTGGCCGATCGCCGAAACAAAGCGCAAGTGCATCCGGACGTTCGGCACCGCCGTGAAACTGATGGAGGAATACCCGGAATACCGCTTCGCGTGTTCGCAGGCGCAGCAGTACGCATGGATCAAGGATCGCGACCCGGAACTGTACGCGCGCATCAAGGAACAGGTGAAGGCCGGCCGTTTCATCCCCGTAGGCGGGATGTGGGTGGAACCGGACTGCAATTTGATCTCGGGCGAGTCCCTGGTGCGCCAGCTTCTGTTCGGACAGCGCTTCTTCCAGCAAGAGTTCGGCATCACCTGCCGCGAGGGCTGGCTGCCCGACATCTTCGGATACAACGGCCAGATGCCGCAGATCCTTTCGCAAGCAGGGATTGATCGTTTCGTGACGCAGAAGCTGTCGTGGAACCGTTTCACCCAGCCGCTGCACCACACCTTCGTCTGGGAAGGCATCGACGGGTCCGAGCTGCTGACCCACTTCCCCCCCGCGAACACGTATGGAGCCACGGTTACGGTCGATGAGCTGCGCTTCAACGTCAGTAACTTCAAGGACCATGACCGTTCCCGCGAAAGCCTGATGCTGTTTGGCCTGGGCGACGGTGGCGGGGGACCGACGCGACGCATGCTGGAAACACTGCGTCGGGTGCGCGACGTGCAGGGCCTTCCGCGCACCGAAATCCGTTCGATCGATGCGTTCTTCAATCGTCTGGAGCAAGACTACCAGGACCGCACCCGCGTCGTGGGCGAGCTGTACCTGGAGTACCACCGCGGGACCTACACCTCCCAGGCGGACATCAAACGGGGCAACCGTAGCAGCGAATTCCTGCTGCACGACATCGAGTTGCTGGCGACAGCGGCGCACAGGCTGGCCGGGGCAGCCTACCCGCAGGCCTCGCTGGAAGGCATGTGGCAGCGGTTGCTGACCATGCAGTTCCACGACATTTTGCCAGGTTCCTCATCGGCTGAGGTTTATGCCGACGCCCGACAGGACCTGGCCTTCATCGCGGCCGAAGGTGCGAAACTGCGCGACGACGCCCTTGGCGCGTTCCCTCAGGATGGCCCCCCCGGCCCAAGCGTCGTCAACACGACGTCGTTCGACCACTGTGCCGTGGTTGAATCGGACGACGGCACGCTGGCATGGGCGCAGGCCCCGTCCTGCGGGATCGGGCGCATCGCGACGGCGACCGACGCGGTTTCGCTGGAAGTGCATCCCGGTCGTATAGTGCTGCAGAACGGGCATCTACGCGCCGAACTGGACGAGGGCGGGCGGCTGCTTGGCCTGGTCCAGCGCGCATCCGGACGCGAGGCGCTGGCCGCCCCAGGCAACCGGCTGGTCCTGCATCGCGACCAGCCCACCCAATACGACGCCTGGGAAGTCGATCCGGTCCACCTGGAAGTCGAAAGCGACTGCCCGCCGGCCGAGACATGCGAGCCATTCGAACTGGGACCGATGCGGGCCGGCGTCCTGTACCGGCGACAGATCGGCGCGCACAGCCGTATGGTCCAGACGGTCCGCCTGGACGCAGGGTCGCGTCGGCTGGAATTCCATACGGAAATCGACTGGCACGAGGACCACCAGATCCTGAAGGTAGCCTTCCCGCTGGCCGTTCGCTCCATGAATGCTACCTACGAGATGCAGTTCGGCGTCGCCGAAAGGCCGACGCACTTCAACACGATGTTCGACCTGGCACGGTTCGAGGTGCCCGGCCACCGCTGGGCCGATCTGTCCGAACACGGCTTCGGAGTGGCCCTGCTGTCGGACAGCAAGTACGGCTTCAGTTGCCACCGGAACATCCTGCGGATGACGCTGCTGCGAGCGCCAACCTTCCCCGATCCCCTGGCCGACCGCGGCACGCACCGGTTCGCGTATGCGCTGATGCCTCACCAGGACGGCTGGCAGGAGGCTGGCGTTGTCGCCGAGGGCTTCCGGTTCAACCAGCCTCTGCGTCTGGTAGATGCGGACCTGCGGCCAGGAAGCCTGTTCGCGGTTCGCGATCCGAACCTGGTGATCGACACCGTGAAGAAGGCCGAGGACGATGATGACATCATTGTTCGCCTGTACGAGGCGCACGGGGCTCGCGGCCGCGGCCATCTGCTGGTGCCAGGGATGTCTTTCACCACCGCGACCTTCGTCGATCTGCTGGAGCGCGAGATCGCCCCTGCCAGGATTGCCGAAGGGGAAATTCCAATCGACTATCGTCCCTTCCAGGTGATCAGCCTGAAGCTGCGCTGACGAACGAAGTCCAGAAATCCTACGCGTGCCACAACCGGACATGTCGCATCGAATGGGAACATTGGAACACGGGATCCGGACGGCACGCTGACACCGGATGAAGACGTCTGCCGAAAATTCCAGGAATCGACTTTGCGGCCACCTTTCTTGACCTGCCGGCACAAACCTTGACCTTGCGGCGTTCCTGTCTAGACTGACATGTCATTCTAGTCACATAAGCCGGTGCCTGCGTCATGTGGCGCGATGCGTCGGGAGGGGGTCATATGCACGCGGATCGCTTCATCGGACTGGATTTAGGAGCCGAACGTCTGAAGGTGGCCGAGGTCGTCCGGCAGAACGGACGACTGGAAGCTGGACGGACCTGGCTGGTGGACCATGGGAAGGACCCGGTCGCCGCGATGAAAAGGCTTTTGCCCCAGCTGGGCTGGGACGACCTGCGTGGCGCCTGTGTAACGGGGCGCATGGCATCCGCGCTGACCCTGGCGCGCATTCCGACCAAGGCAGCCGTCGCCGAGGGACTGCGCCTGCTGCACCCGTCGCTGAACGAGGCGACGGTGGTGTCGATCGGCAGCCATGGTTTCTATGTCGCCGAAATGGCGCAGAACACCGTACGGCGCGTGCACGAAAACTCTAGGTGCTCGCAGGGCACCGGCAACTTCCTGCGGCAGTTGGTGGAGCGATTCGACCTGACGCTGCCCCAGGCGGACGTTCTGTGCGACGACGTGGCCGAACCGGCGCCCTTGTCCGGCCGGTGCCCCGTGATCCTGAAGACCGACATGACCCATCTGGCCAATCGCGGCGAGGGCAAAGAGCGCATCCTGGCCGGCCTGTACGACGCAGTCTGCGAGAACGTCCAGACATTGATCCGCCCCGGCGAAGCCCCTCGCAACATGCTGCTGATCGGCGGGGTCACCCGCTCCCGGCGCATCCGCGGCGCATTTCGCACTCTGGCCGAACGCAACGGCATGGGATTCGTGGAAGGGGATCCCGAACGCGACATTTTCCTGGAGGCCTTCGGCGCAGCGGTCCATGCCGCTCGAACCGGCGATGCCGTCCCGGTTGGCAGCCTTTTCGCCCACGGGCAGGAACGCATCTTCGAGACCTTCCCGGGGTTCAAGGAGGCCATGCCCCAGGTGATTCGCATGGAGGCCCAGCCGATCACCAGGACCCGCAAAGCCCGCGACGTCGTCGTGGGGTTCGACATCGGCAGCACCGGTTCCAAGGCTGTGGCCTTGGACGTCACCACACGCGAACCTGCCTGGCAGGCGTGGATCCGCACGCTGGGCGACCCGGTGGAGGCGGCCCGCGGCCTGGTCCGGCAATTCATGGCGGATACCGGCGGCCGGCACCGTGTCAAGGGTGTTGCTGCGACCGGGTCGGGGCGCGAGATTGTCGGGTCGCTGCTGTCAGCCTGTTTCGATTCGAAACGCGTGTTCGTGATGAACGAGATTGCAGCCCACGCCGAGGGTGCGCTGCATCACGACCCCGCCGTCGACACCATCTTCGAGATCGGTGGCCAGGACGCGAAATACATCCGTCTGGACAACGGCCGGATCTGCGACGCGGCGATGAACGAGGCCTGCAGCGCCGGAACCGGATCGTTCATCGAGGAACAGGGACAGAAGTTCGAGGGCGTCGAGGATGTTGCCGCCCTGGGCCGACTGGCCATGGGATCTGACCACGGCGTATCCCTGGGCCAGCATTGCTCGGTCTTCATGGCCGAACAGATCGACCAGGCGGTTTCGGCTGGCCAGTCCCGGGACGCGATCCTGGCTGGCCTGTACGACGCCGTCGTCCAGAACTACGTGAAACGCGTGAAGGGCACACGCTCGGTGGGCCAGAGGATTTTCTGCCAGGGCATGCCGTTCAAGTCCGATGCCCTGGCGGCCGCCGTTGCCCGCCACACGGGCCGCACCGTGGTCGTGCCACCGGACCCGGGAACCATCGGCGCTCTTGGCATCGCCCTGCTGGCCATGCGCGAGGGGGTGCATGCCGGCAACGAGGCCCTGCCGCTGGAACGCTTCCTGACCGCCCGCGTCGAGTCCCGCGACACCTTTGTCTGCCCGTCGACAAAGGGTTGTGGCGGGTCCGGGAACCACTGCCGCATCGACCGTCTGAACGTGGCCATCGCGACGGAACATCGGCGATTCCTGTGGGGCGGCAACTGTTCGATGTACGACCGTGGTTCGGGCGCCCGCAAGCTTCCCGACGGGGCGCCCGACCCGTTCCGCGAGCGCGAGCAGGCGGTCGTACAGGTCCTGGCCGACCTGGAAACATCGACGCCAAGGCCTCGACAGGTTGTTGCCCTGACCGACGAGTTCTCGCTGAAGGGACTGCTGCCGTTCTTTGCGACCTTCGTCCACAAGCTGGGCCTCGATGTACGCGTCCTGAGGGAAGCGAATCATGCCACCCTGCGAAGGGGAATCGAACACGCCAACGTACCCTGGTGCGCCCCCATGCAATTGTTCCACGGGGCCGTGCGCGAGATGCTGGACAGCCATCCCGATTTCCTGCTGGTGCCGATGCTGGCCGAGCTGCCACGGGCCGGCAACGAAAGCGCCTCGGTTACATGCCCGCTGGTCCAGGGCGCGCCCGGGATCATTCGCGAGGCATTCCTGCGCAATGACAACAGCACCATCCTTGTGGCCCCCACAATCCTGATGGGGCCGACCGGTCTGGACTCGGAGGACTTCGTAGAAAGCTGTCACAGGCTGGCAATCGACCTTGATGCCGAGGCCGGCTGGGAACAGGCCTGGCAGGCAGCCCGCCAGACCCAGGCACGCTTCGACGCAGCGTGCCTCGACATCGGTCGGAAGGCCGTGGCGTGGGCAAGCGCAAACAACGTGACCCCGGTCGTGGTGCTGGGACGCGCCTACACCTTGTACAACGACGTGCTGAATTCCAACGTGCCGGCACTGCTGCGCCGCCAGGGCGCGCTGGCCATCCCGGTGGACTGCTACCCGCTGGAAACGGACGTCCCGGTGTTCCAGGACATGTTCTGGCACTACGGTCAATTGAACCTGCGCGCCGCCCACCAGATTCGCCGCACCGACGGCGTCTACAGCATCTACTGTTCGAACTACTCCTGCGGGCCGGACAGCTTTGGTCTGGGCTTCTATGCCTACATCATGGAAAACAAACCGTTCGCCATCATCGAGACCGACGGACACTCGGGCGATGCCGGCACGGCCACCCGAATCGAGGCATTCCTGCACTGCGTCCGGGCCGACCGGAAGACCTCGGCCGTGGAACGCAGCGATCGGCGCGTGAACCGCTTCCGCGCCATCGAGCAGGACAAGCAGGATCTGGCCCTCACGCGCCAGCGGGGCGACCTGCTGCTGATCAACCCGATGGGAGTTGCGGCACCTGTCACGGCGGCGATGCTGCGGGCCGAGGGAATGCGGGCCGAAGTGCTGCCTCAGCCGGACCGCGAGGCGCTGGAACTGGGCCGCAGGTGGACGTCTGGCAAGGAATGCGTGCCCATGACGATCACCCTGGGCAGCGTCCTTCAGCGCGTCGAACGAGACCGCAACTCCGAGGACACGTTCGCCCTGCTGATGCCGAATGCCAGCGGACCATGCCGGTTCGGCGTCTACAACCTGATGCACAAGATCGCCTTCGAGAAGGCAGGGTGGAAGGACCGCATCCGCATCGTGTCGCCGAACGACTCGAACTATTTCGCCGGTCTGCCAGGCGATTTCCAGATGCGCCTGTGGTTCGCGATGGTGGCGGCCGACATGCTGCTGGCCGGCCTGCATGACGTCCGTCCGGTCGAGAAGGTTCCTGGCGGGGCACGCGAGGTCTTTGACAGGCGCTACAAAGAACTGCTGGACCTGGTCCAGATCCCGCGCAAGGCCGGCATGACCCGGACCCTGCGGGAGGCGGCACGCGGCATGTTCGGCATTCGCGACGTGGTCCGGGGTGCGGCACAGGAATACGGCCGCCTGAAGGACAGTACGCGGAACGTGCCGACGGTCGCCGTGGTCGGCGAAATCTACGTCCGCCTTGACCCGTTCGCAAATGACTTCGTAATCGATCGACTGGAGCGCGCAGGCGTCCGGGCTCGACTGGCTCCGTTCAACGAGTGGATCGAGTACACGACCTGGGTCAGGAAGCTGCGCATCAGGTACGACCGCCTGATGCCGGGGGAAAGCCCCCTGGAGATCCACGTCAGTTCGGCCCTCCAGGATGCGGTACTGGACCGCCTGCACACCGACATGGCCCGCGAGCTGGGCTGGCCGCACCGAACCCGCGTGAAGGACTCACTGAACCAGGGCAGGCGCTATGTGTCCGAGGAGTTGACGGGCGAGGCAATCCTGACCGTGGGCGGCCCGATCCACGAATATCTCGAAGGGGAAATCGACGGCGTCGTCAGCGTCGGCCCCCTGGAATGCATGCCGAACAAGATCGCAGAATCCCACTTCCTGCGCGCCGAAACCGAGTTCGGCCTGCCCTCACTGACCATCGCGCTGAACGGCGAGCCGATGGATGACCGTCTGGTCGAGGATTTCGCGTTCGAGGTTCTGGAACGGGCTGCGCAGCGCCGCCGGACAGGGGGAAAAGGACGCCCCTCGCTGTCGAAAGGCCTGCCACGCGGGGCTCGGTCGGCACTGGTCCACGGCATCCTGTCGCTGGTGCCGCCCCTGCCGACCCGGGAATGACCCGGCTGGACTCCTGAAAAGTCCTTGACGCCCGCGCCCATACCGGGGTACGGACGGATCGCGAACCCGGCTGGCCGCACGCTGCGGCAGCAACCGGCCGGCATCCGGAGGTGTTTTCGTGGCAGGTTCCAGCGTATCCAGGGCCGACAGGCAGGGACAGATTCTTGCGGCGGCCAGGAAGGTCTTTGCCCAGAAGGGTTATTACCGCGCTGGTGTGGCCGACATCATCAAGGAATCCGGGATAGCCCGCGGAACCTTCTACCTGTACTTCAACAGCAAAAGGGCCGTCTTTGACGCCGTCCTGGTCGATATCTTCGGGCGCATCCTGGAACAGATTCATTCGGTACGCGTAACCGACCCATGGGACGAAAACGCCGTCGTGGAACAGGTACGCGGCAACGCCCAGCGCCTGGCCGCGATGATGTTGTCCGACCCAGGCAGCGTCCGCGTCCTATTTGCGGAAGCTGCAGGTCTTGACGAGGAGGCCAGCGTCAATCTGGTGGAATTCTACGATCGCCTGGGCCAGTGGGTCAGTGCTTCCCTGGAAGACGGGATTCGCCTGGGGATCGTCCGGCCCTGCAATGCCCTGGTGACGGCCCACGCCCTGATTGGCAGCCTGCGGGGAATGCTGTGGGCCTGGTCAATCGGCCTGGTCCCCCTGGACGAGGCAACCATGGTCCAGGAGGCCATGAATCTGGTCCAGGCCGGCGTCCTCTGCAGACCGGCAACCTGATAAATCGACATCGTTTTCGCCCCGAAACTTTCCCGACTATTGCCACAGACGCCTTATGACGATGCGCCTGGATTGGAATGTTCATGACATGGGGGAGAAGATGAAAAAAATTCGCATGGCACTGGGAGTTGCGGCAGTCGTATTTGGCGGCTGTGCAGCAATTGACACTGGCAATGGTCCGGATAATTCCGTCCAGGGCCAGGCTGATGTGGTAACAGCCGACTTGCCACAGAACGAGACGCCAGTCTCGCCACCGATTCAGTCCCTCTACAGGCCACGATCTGCCGAGGCAGCCCAGTGGCCACAAGTCGCCGCATTGCCGCCGGCCCTTGCAGGGGAAACTGAACTTCGACCCACGAACGTAAGGATCGAACCGCCCCAGATCGTGGATCCGGGCAACGGGGGATCCGGACCGGTTGCTGGGCTGCAGTACGATGGCTCAATCAACATCCGGAGGGTGTCAAAATGAAAAAGCTGCAAAACACGATTCTTGGACTGATGATCCTTGGAACACCCTCTCTGGCTGGCGCGGATGAATGGGTAACCATGTCGGCGCCTATTTTTCCGCAGGTGCTGGTTCTTTACGAGCACGAGGGAACGAACTTCCCAGCGACGCCTGAGGAGGAACTAGCGCTTGTACAGGAGGCATCGCTGATTTTCGAGGAACTGCTGGTCGAATGCCAACCGGACTACCCTGGCATCGTGCTGACCGGTCCCGAAGACCCGCCGCTGACGCCTACCGAGCTGAACGCGAACTTCGACCTGGTGGCTCGCTGTTCCTACGAAAAGCACACGGCGAAGCCCTACTGGATCCCGCAGCTCGTCGATGACGTAGACATCTGCGGCAGCGAGATGGGCGAAGGCTGGAGGATGCCTACCGAGGCCGACCTCGTGGCGTTCACCGACGATGATTTCGTGTTCCTCCAGGAGACGCTGACAACGACTGCCGACGGCGAATGGTGGGGCGGCTTCTACTTCTCGATGCGCATCTTCGTACGGGCCGAGGATGGAACGCTTGCCGTGGGCGACCTCACGCCCGGCGTGGCTGTCCGCGTGACGCCTCTTCCCTACCAGCAGGGATTTTCATCGACGATGCACCTTGAAGGTGGGGTCGTCCTGCGGTGCTTGCGTGAAACTACGATCGAGTGACGCTCCGACGCGACCGCGCTGCAAACTGATGCCCGAATCGTGATTTCTGATGCAGCACGTACCGTTAAGACATCATGCGGGAAACCAAAGGAAGGACTAGAAGAACAACTGAGCCTGCGTGGTGAAGGTCTTGCTCCATGGGACAACACCGAGGTCTCCGATCTTCTCGGCTCCGAACTCCAGCTTGATGTTCGCAGCATGCTTGCGAATCCAGAAATTCAAGCCGCCGCGAACGGCCAGCAGGTCCTGCTTGGCCTGCTTGCTGCCGAAATAATCGACCGAAATCACCGGCTCGAAGAACATGAACCGGTAGCCCAGTTCGCCCATGACGCCGAAGCCCGAGTTCTTCGACGCAACCACCGTCGAGACCAGGCCATCCTTGTCCCACGCCAATTCCTTGCCGTGGTTGTACCAGAAGAAGGCCGTCTGGAACACGATCTCGTGGTTGAAGTCCTTGCCGAACGGGATATCAAGGAAGAAGTCTGCCGTGGCCCCAGCAGCCCAGGTCACCTTGCCTGCCGTGGTTATCTTCTTGTCCTTGTCCAGCACGGACGGCTGGCTCATCGCGGCGCCGCTTTGATAATCGAAGCCCGCGCCGATGGAAATGATCGGTGACGTCGCGAAGTAGATCCCCTTGGGGAAGGTGTCGGCCTCGGTGCCCATGATGCTGTAGCGCACGTGGCCGGTAAACCGCGGCCAGTCCTCGGGATTCGAACCCAGGGCCGCCTTCTTGTCCACATCGACGATCGCTTCGCCCTTCGCGTTCTTCATCAGGTTCATGTTCTGGGCGCCGTTGAACACGCCTACCCGATACATGAACTTCTTCTTGAACGCATAGCCGCGCAACTGAACGCCGGCATCTCGCCAGACCTTGGTGGATCCATCGATGAACTTGATGACCCCGGTATGGTAGTCCAGCGCGTTCAGGCCGATGGCGCCCTGGAAATTCGCCCTGGAGAACGGCAGCAGGATCATTCCGACGTCCACCATGAACTCGTCCACGACCTTGAAGGTCATGAACGCGTCCTGGACGAAGAACGAAACATCCCAGTTGCCGCCCTTGCCGAAGTTGACCTGGTCGGTCTCCATGAAGAACGAGATGCCCTTCCACACGTCGCCAAACAGCAGAATTCGCGAACGACGAACAAAGAAGTCCTTGCTCCAGTCGATCTTGTTCGGAGCAGACTTCTCCTTGAACTGCGCCTGAACCTGCAGCAGGTAGTCGATGTTCAGGTTGGTGTTCTCGCCCAGTTCGAACTTCCACGCAAACGCCGGAACCGACACGAACAGAACCAGCGCTACAGCGACCGCGCGTGCCGTATTGATCGAGATCCGCATGTCGATACCTCGCTGTCGATTGGGACCACCAACTTGGCGTCCCTTACTCCACGTGCCCGCCGGGGTTGCTGCCGGCGTTGCCCCCGCTCTGGGTCATCAGCGATACCACGACCAGCGTCAGGAAAGAGAGAGGAATGCTGAAGAGGCCCGGATTGGCAAACGGAATCGGGGCGTCAGCGCGCGCCATGCCGTACAGTTCGTACATGTCAGGCGAGAACAGGATGATTCCGATGGACACCGAGATGCCCACCAGGATCGACGCCACGATGCCCTTCGCTGTGGTCTTCTTCCAGAACAGCAGCATCAGGATGGCAGGCAGGTTGGCCGACGCCGCGACTGCGAAGGCCAAGCCGACCAGGAAGGTGACGTTGACCCCCTGGAACAGGATGCCCAGGATGATGGCAACCACGCCAACCACCAGCGCCGCGATCTTGCCGGCTGCGACCTTCTTGCGGTCGGTAAGCTGCATGCCCATGAACCGGTCCATCAGGTCGTGGGCAACGGCACCCGAGGCGGCCACGATGAGGCCGCTGACCGTGCCAAGGACCGTGGCAAAAGCGATAGCCGAGATGATCGCGAACAGGATGGTCCCGAAGGACCGCGCCAGCAGTGGCGCTGACATGTTGTTGTCCATGGGGTTTACGACGCCGCTGGACATCGCGCCGAGGCCCATGAACAGGGTCAGGATATAGAAGAACCCGATCGCGGCAATGGCGACGATAGTGGACTTGCGGGCCGCTGCCGGCGTCGCGACCGTGTAGTAGCGAATCAGGATGTGGGGCAGGGCCGCCGTGCCCAGGAACAGCGCCAGCATCAGGCTGATGAAGTCGAACTTCTCGATCGGCGTGCCTTCGACCTTGAACTTCTGCCCTGGCTTCAGCACCTTGTTGCCGGGTGTGTATGTCGGGGCAAAGACGGTAAGTTTCTGGCCGTCGGCGTCGAACTTCACCGACTTCCACGTCTTGACCACGGTGTCCGGACTGCCGATCTTCGCCAGGAAATCAAACGGCCCAAGGGAACCGGTGGCTGCCTCGGCGCCCTTCTTGCCTTCGATGGCTTCCAGGTTGCCTACCTGCCGAAGTTTGTTCTCGGGCGTGGCCGGAGCGCCGTTGACAACCGTTGCGCCATCAGCCGCCACCGCCTGGTACTGACACTCGTACAGGCTGATGTGGCCGTCCTTCACGGACTTCTTGAACCACGTGGTCTTCCCGTCCTTCAGCGTCTTTACGAACGTCGTTCCTGCGACATCCTTCGTCCCGGCAATCTGCCAGGTAGGATCATCCAGCACCAGGGTGCCATTCTGATCCGTCGCCGCGATGGTGGCGTACTTGTAGAACGGGACGCTCCCGCCCTGATCGGGCTCGGTCGAAAGGCCACGAACCAGCAAGGCCACTACAATGATGGACGAGAAGACGACCAGCAGGCCGCCCTTGATGAACTGGACATAGGTCGTGGAAGTCATGCCAGCGGTCGAGACGATCACGATGACTATGCCGCCGACCATCATGACGCCCACCGCATGGGGCAGGCCCAGCAGCGGGGTCACCAGGACGCCGGCGCCGACCATCTGGGGAATCAGGTAGAAAATGGATACGACCAGCGTGCTGATTGCCGCGGCCAACTGGATTCCCTTGCTGTTGAACTTGGAATCAAGCGCATCTGTGAAGGTGTACTTGCCCAGGCGTTTCATCGGTTCGGCCACGACGAACAGCGCCACGATCCAGCCGGCAAGATACCCGATGGAGTAAAGGAAACCATCGTATCCGGCCGTGGCAATCATGCCGCAGATGCCCAGGAACGAGGCGGCTGACAGGTAATCGCCCGCGAAGGCGATGCCATTGACCGACCAGTGGATATTGCCACCGGCAGCGTAGTAGCCGGCGGCCGATTTGGCCTTCCGGGCAAAGAAGAATGACATGCCGAGGACGGCGCCAACGAACGCGACAAAAATTGCGACCGGCATCCAATCCATGACTCAGCCCTCCCCGCCGGCGGAACCTTCCAACCGCTTCTCTTCCTTCATGCAAGCGGCGTTGTAGATGACCGCGAGGATGAGGGCGACAATGATCAATCCAAAGCCGTACAGGACGGCCAAGTTCAGGCCCATCGCAACAACCTCCTCCATGGCGCCCGGCCACAGAAGGTTGATCGCGACAAACCCGGCGTAAATCAGCCCGTACGCCAGAAACATCCAGACACCCAGCCTGGTCTTGTAAGGGGACGCCGGATCCCGCCCCTGCTTTGCCGCCGGTTCATGCAACATCAAGGCACCTCCCTGTCGACCTTTTGTTTCCCGCCCGCCGAAATGCTAGTACTCCGACGCAGCGCGTCTGAGTACTGATGGGTGCGAGTCTATTTTGGCTTTGGATGCAAGGTCAAGCCGATAAACACGTCATTTGACGTGACTTTGTGCCTCGGACAGCGCCAATGATCCCGGTTGATGACTCAAAGAGTCTTGGGCCGACCCCAGGAGTCTCAGGCCGACCCCAAGAATTTCAGGCCGACCCCAAGAAGTCGAACGAGACCTTCTTCAAGACCAGGGAAACCTGACCTAGTGCCTTGCGAACCATGACATCCTCGAGTTCCGTCAGTTCCTTGGGATTGACCGCGTTATCCGGGTCCGTCCCTCTGACGGCCGCCGCCGCCTGGTGGCGCAGGCGGATTTCCATCAGGACATCGTAAGCGGCCACGATCTCGGAATGGCTGGAGGACGAAAGCACGCCTACGTCGTGCAGACGGTGAAGGCGTTCCAGCGTGTTCGTACGATCCACTGCGTTTTTCAGGGAATACAGCCGAGCGAAGTTCACGATGGGCATCATGGCATCCTTGACGCTGAAAGTCCCAGGTCCCTGGCCCTCGGCGCCGGTCACGATCTTCCCGAAAAGGCCGATAGGAGGTTTGTACAGCAAGGCGTTCTGGGCAAACTGGACGAAGAAGGAAGGGTTTGCGCGCAGTTCGCCGTCGATATGACCGCGCAAATCCGCGGCCAGGGCCGGATCGCCGGCAACGGCACGAAAATCGAAGAACATGTTCACGGACAGCAGGTCCTGGGGCGTCCCGGTGCGTATCCACCGGCCGAACATTTCCTTCCATCGCGACAAGGGTTGGCACCACTTGGGGTTGCGCGCCATCGCGTCACCCTGGCACAACGCGTACCCGGCCTCGTGCAGACCGTTGCAGACCTGTTCTCCCAGGCGGTTGAACCAGGCCATGCAGGCCTCCTTCTGATCCGCAGGGACGTCCTCGAATACAATCGCATTGTCCTGGTCGGTGGCCAGTGTCTGTTCCTCGCGCCCCTCGCTGCCCAGCGCCAGGAAGGCAAACCGCGCTGGTGGCGGCCCGTACTGCTGGATCGCAAGATCGACCAGTCGCAAGGCTATGGCATCCGAGACCGAAGTGATCACGCGCGTGACGGTGCGAGGCCTTGCTCCCCAGTCCGCAAGCGCCTTCACCAGCACAGGCAGGCGGGACCGGACAGCGACTATTTCGGCAACGGACCGGGTCGTTGAAACCTCGCGCACCAGAACTGCCGACGAGTAGCGGTGGAACGCCATGAGGTCGTCGGATGCAATCATGCCTACAACCCGCCCCGAACCGTCGCGAACCGCCAGATGGCGCGCGCCACGATCCCTCATTCTCAACAGGGCTTCCCACGTCGGGGCCTCGGCGCCGATGGACTGGATCGGGGCCGTCATCACCTCGTACACTGGCCGATGGGCGTCATAACCCTCGGAAACGACCCGTTCGCGAAGGTCGCGATCGGTCATTATTCCAACCGGCGCACCTGCCGCGCCCGTGACGAGGATGGCGCCGCGTCCAGCCCGGGTCATCAGGGCCGCCGCGGATGCGATCGATGCATCAAGCGGGCAGGACACAACGTCGGCAGCTCGCTGCGACACCGGTTCGTCCAGGAAGCGCAGGGAGGTCTGAAGTTCCTCGATCAGCGCCTCGCGTTCCGACACGTGGCGCTCGGCTTCGGTGACATCCTCGACCATCCCGTCGCAATAGCGGGGGAAGCCGCCCTCGTCACGGACCATGACGGCCGACACCCGCACGGTCCGGAAGGATCCGTCCAGGCGCCGTACACGCAGCACGCGGTCACGCAACGCCCCCTCGCGAGCAAGCGTCGATGCGATCGAGTCGCGATCCTCGGGGTCGAAACACATGTCCATCAGGGCGGTGCCCGCAATAGGCTGGTCCTCCGGAAAACCGAACAGCCGACGACCTGCCGGATTCATTTCCATAAGGCGACCCCGCCGGCCGGCAATTGTCCTGAACACACCGATGCCGATCACGGCGCGCAGGGCCTTGTAGCGCTCGCGACTTTCCCCCAGTTCCTCCTCGACCTGCTTGGTCCGACCGATGTCCCGAGCTGTGACGATTACGCCTGGACGGTCGCTGACCGCAATGCGGGTTGCCGTCAGCAGAACGTTCACCAGGCGCCCTTCCGAATGGCGCAACTGGGCCTCGAACTGCGATGGCGCCGGACGGTCCTCCAGGACGTCCTGAAGGAAACGTCGCGCGGGGTCGTCCTCGCGGTCGGGCAGCAGATCCAGAAGGGAAAGGTTCGATATTTCTTCGGCCTCCCGGCCAAGCATCTCCTGGAGTACCGGATTGCTGTAGGCGCAACGCCCGTCCAGCACCATCAGCGTGCCCTCGGTGGATGCCTCGACCAGCGCACGATAACGTTCGTGGGAGTCCCGCAGGGCGGATTCGGCGTCGCCGCGCTCCCTTTCTATGCGCAGGCTTTGCAGCGTCACGAACAGCAGGATCAGTGACACCACGAACATGAAGACCACCGAGGTTCGTACCATCCTCCCCGTCAGGGCCTCGATCTCGGCACGAACGTCCTCGGTGTAGATGCCGGTTCCTATGACCCAGCCCCAGGGGTCGAAACCCTGGACGTAGGACTCCTTGGGAACCAGGCGACCCGGGTCATCCTTCCACTGCCAGACGTAATCGACGTACCCGCTTCCATCCTCGCGCACACGCTTCACGAACTCGACAAACACCCGGTTGCCGCGCGGATCCTTGAAATCCGAGACATCCTTGCCAATCAGTTCCGTCCTGAAGGGGTGCATGATCATCCGGGGCTGCTTGTCGGTGATCCAGAAGTAGTCCTTGTCCTCGGGGCCGTACCGCAGGTCCCGAATCCGTGCAGCCGCGGCTACCTGGGCCTCCTCTCGGGACATCCTGCCGGCACGCTCCTCGGCCTCGTATTCCTTCAGAACCGACCACGCGGAACGTGTAAGCTCGCGAATCAACTCGCGCTTGCGTTCCATGAAGTTCCGCTCGACCTCGGGCAGAAGGACGACGAACAACAGCGCCATGAACAGAACTACGGCCAGCCCCGTGGGCAGCATGATCCGGATGACAAAGCGCTTCCAGTGCATGACATCTCCCGTTCGTCGCCTTGCTGCGACCCTGAAACATCGACGCTAGGTCCCAACCTTCAGCAGGGCGCCCAGCGTCCCCATGCCCATCGACTCCATCCGCGAAGCCAGCGCCAGCAGCACTTGGGCACAGATCATTGCGTCCTCGAGGGCGTCGTGCTGCCGCCCCACCGGCACACCTAGTTCCTTCGCGATGTCCCCCAGCCGCCTCAGCGGAGACGCCTCGGCGCCGCGCCGCCCGTTCAACTGCGGGTGGTGGTCGAACCAGGCAGACAGCCTGGCCGTGTCCAGCACCGGCATCCAGGCGCCGCAACCCCAGGCCGCCTTGAACGCCCGGTCAAGAAAGGGACGATCCACCTCGGCAACGTGAACCACCAGCACCCTCCCGACCAGGCGTTCAATCAAGGCCGGAAGCACGTCCTGCAACCTTGGGGCAGTCGAAAGGCGCTGGGGCAGCAGGCCGTGGATCCGGATCGACGGGACGCCTACCACGTGCCCCGGGGACGGGGAGACCAGCGTGCTCCAGGCCGTCTCCATCCGTATCCGCCCCTCGTCGATATCCACCGTTCCGATGGCAAGAATTTCGTCCTTGCGGACATCGAGACCACTGGTTTCAAGATCCAGCGCCGTGAATGGAGTCTGGCGCCACAGGCCGTCGGACGGTGGCCATGGCGCGGCCAGCCAGGAACGGACCGCTGGCGGCAGGTTCGCCAGACCAAGGGCGCGACGACGGCGCCAGTGCATCAATTGGTCCACGGGTCCTCCGCGGCGGAAAGATCCCCGAAAATCGACGAAAGGCCCTCCCCGATAACCGAGAACACGTCCTTCAACAAACGACGATCGGTAGGCGACAGGGAATCGGGAACCAGGAGGCATTCGCCCTGCGCCTTGGCAGCCCAACCCGTCCGCAGGCACAGCCCGGCAACGAATTCCCACGAAGCAGCCAGATCCATGGCCAGTTCGCGCGACAGGACTCCGGCATCGGCCGATGCAACCAGCCTTTCCGGTGTCGAGGTTGCCGCTATGCCTCCGCGGACCGCCACCACCCTGGCCAGCACGACCAGCAACCTGAGGCAGCGGGCATCCAGGTCCAGTCGATCGGCAATCGTGCCGCCAGCCTCCAGGACCTCGTCGTGAAAAAACCCCTTTGGGGGACGATGCAGGCCCTTCAACACCTGGCGCCCCGTCAAAACGGCCGCGCGCGCCGCATCACGCAATTCCTTCAGGAAAGGCCCTGGGTTCATGGACCCGGCCACCGGCCGCGCGTCCAGCAGGGCCGGCAGCAGAAGAAAATGATCGCGGACAATGGCATCGATCAAAACCGCCGACGCCGGCCCCATGCCACCCGAATCAGCGGGGCACGGGGCTGCAATCGCGGGACGAAGGCCGGCGGCAAGAAGTCCCGCCGAAACCTGGGCCGCCAGATCGGCACACCACCGGACCATCCCTGCGGATGCGCCCTCCTCGAACAAGACGAACCCGGCCCGGGACGAAGGCCAGAATGCCTCGCGCCGCCCCTCGGCACCCGTGGCAAGCCATGCCCATGCGGCAGGAGCAGCCCCCAGGCGCGCCGTGGCATCGGCCACCAGACGTCGCAGCAACAGGTCGGCAGCCAGGGACGACATCCGGCCGACGTTGACAGCCCCGATTCCATCATCGTTCATCCCGACAATCGCGGCTGCGGCCAAGCGAACCCAGGACGCAATCCCGCCCGGATCGTGCGCCCGTTGCAGCACGCTGTGCAGCAGCAGCGGGCTGCCGGATTGCCGCCTCAGGATGTCGGTATCCGTCACCACCCCGACGATCCGGCCCTCCCGTGTCACAGGCAGGTGGCGCAACCCACTTTCGACCAGCAGGGCCATGACATCAAACACATTGGCGTCATGCGGAACCTGGCCCAGGAGTCGACTGGCAATCGCCCCGACCGGCCCAAGCGGGTCCCCTTTTACCGCCAGAACCCGGTCACGCAGGTCCCGATCGGTCACGATACCTGGCGGTTCCGACTGGACCAGCATCGAACCCACCCCACCGTCCCGCATTCGACCAGCAACCTCGTCCACTGGCGTATCTGGCGCGCAGGCCAGCGGCGGACGCGTCACAAGGTCCCCGATGGGGGATGACATGAAGCCGCGGTTGTCCGAAGTAGCTGCATTACTGACGAAATCCCTCACCCGCTGGCCCGAGGTACCCAGCAGGAAGGTCCTGACGGCAGGAAACTCCAGCAGAGGATCCAGATGCTCCCGCCGCACCAGGTAGACCAGCGAGTCCTCCCGGGCAACGGCATCAACATCGGGCGACCGGTGCATCAGGAACAATTCCGCCCCGACGACGTCCCCCTCTTCCAGGCGATCGACCAGCTCGCTGCCCTTTCGACCGTGGCGAACGACCTCCACCGAACCGCTGCGGATGATCGCCAGACGGGACGGAGGACGGCCTCCGGCCGACAACAGCCTGGCGCCGCGCGCGAAATACTCGATCTCCAGGACTCCAGCGACCCCCCGCACCTGGTCCGCCGGCAACGAGCGCCAGGGTGGGTGCATGGACAAAAAGCGGGCTATTTCATCCATTGCATCTCCCGTTCGTCCGCATTGTAGATCAGGCCGGCCCCGGCAACGAGCCGTCGCATTACCAGCCGTCGCTTTGCCAGTCGAGGTTGACTTCACGACCCACGACCGGCATATCAGAGGACATGCTGGCAAAACCGGAAGGATTGCGGGTTTTCGGGCTTACCGGGGGAATCGCCGCGGGAAAGTCGGAGGTTGCCCGCGTGTGGCGCGGCCTGGGTATCCCGGTAATCGATGCCGACCAGGTCTCCCGCGAACAGATGCTTCCTGGCGGGTCGATATACGCAGCCGTCGCGGCCGAGTTCGGCAATGTCGTCCTTTCCCCTGACAAGACCATCGATCGCGCGGCCCTGGGATCGCTGGTGTTCGCGGATCCTGACAGGCGACGAAGGCTGGAGGCGCTGACGCACGCAGAAGTGCTGCGCGAGGTCGAACGACGGCTTGGCACCATCGCCCAGACCGGGTGTCACCTGGCTGTGGTCGAGGCTGCACTGATCCTGGAAACTGGCCTGGAAACACAGATGGATGGGTTGGCCGTGGTCATCGCCCCGATCGACCAGCGGATTCGACGCGCCATCGTTCGCGACGGGATGGATGAGACATCGGTGCGTGCGCGAATGTCAGCCCAGGTCGGGGATGAACGCCGCCAGACGGCGTCGAAGGCAGTCCTGCACAACGACCGGGATCTCCGGACCCTGCGCGGCCGCGCTCGATCGCTGGCGATCGAAGTGTTGATCACAAGGGCCTAGATCCGGCCCCCACGCCGATTCACTTCTTTACGCGGACGTTGATCGTCTGGCGCAAACCAAGCCCCGCCTTGAAGAAAGGCAGGCGCTTCGGGGGAACCGTGACCTTCTCGCCGGTCTTGGGGTTGCGCCCCTCGTAACCTTCGTAGTCCTTCACGGTGAAGTTCCCGAAGTTGCGAATCTCGATCCGCTCGCCGCGCTTCATCGCATCAATCATCTGGTCGAAAACAGCATTCACGACGATTGCGGCGCGATCCAGGGTTACCTCGGAGCGCTTTGCAACCGCTTCGATCAGTTCGGACTTCGTCATGGTCGGAATCCTCCCGGCTCCTCAAACGAGTCGGAATGATAAACAAATCCCCGGCCTCGTCAAGATTGAATTTTTCCGGACCGTCTGCTAGGACTTGCAGGGCCCGTCTTGAACAGTACCTGACGCGGAGAACCTAAGGATCATGCTGCTGCCTTTCAAGCACCAAACCCGGGAGTACAACCGATGAGCGACTTCCACCGACAGATCGACCATCGCTATGGACCGAAAGTTCACATCCCCGACGACCCATACATGCGAACCCTGCTGGCCGAACTGGGCAGGCCCGAAACGATTCAGCCCCGGCTGAACCGGCTGCTGGCATCTCTTTACGACGGCCTGCTGCGCGTCTGCATCAACGACTTGTTCCCCAGGGACACTAGGTCTGTCCGTACCCGAATGGGCGTGGACTACCGCGACGTCCTGCTGAACCCTGCCGCCGAGGTTGTGACCGTCGACATCGCACGCGCCGGCATCCAGCCATCGATGGTCTGCTTTGAACGACTGTCCACCGTCCTTGATCCGACCGGCGTCCGCCAGGATCACGTGATCATGAACCGCACTACGAATGCGGCAGGCGAAGTTACCGGCGCGGCAATTTCAGGCACGAAGATTGGCGGCCCGGTCGAGGGTCGAATCATGCTGTTCCCCGACCCGATGGGTGCAACCGGATCCTCGCTTTGCGAGGTGGTGCGCTGGTATCGCGCACACGGCGAAGGCGCGCCTGTGCGGTGGATCAGCCTTAACCTGATCGTCACCCCCGAATTCCTGCGCCGGATCGCAGCCGATGCCCCGGAACTGGAGGTCTATTGCTGGCGGGTGGACCGCGGACTATCCCCGGCCGACGTCCTGGGCATGCCACCAGGCCTCGCATGGGATCGCGAGCGCGGCCTGAACGACCACCACTACATCATCCCTGGGGCCGGCGGCCTGGGCGAGGTGCTGAACAACGCCCTTCACTGATCACTTAAATGGGTTGGCGACAGGACCAGCACCTGCGTGGATGACGTCAGATCGGCCTTGCGTATGGCCATCGGCTGCTGGCTGCGCCGCTCGACCGCCCAACCCTTGTGGTTCACAAGGGCCAGGAAGTCCTCGACCGGCCTCAGGGGCAGGTCCACCGACGGCAACAGGTAGTGCATCGGAATGACCAGTCGCGGATGCAGCGCCGCGATCGTCTGCATCGCCTCGTCAGGACCCATGGTGAAAGTCCCGCCCACCGGCAGCAGCAGCACGTCCACCGGCGCCAGTTCCCGCACCTCATCCGGTGTTGGAGGCCGCCCCAGGTCTCCCGGATGCACTATCGACACCCCGTCCAGTTCGAACCTGAATCCCGTCACCCAACCGCGGCTGGCGCCATCCTCGGCATCATGCGGCAACCGAACACCCTTGAAGGCGATTCCACGGGCAACGCAATCCTTGCGCACCACGTCCGGGGTCCCGAACGCCGGGTCGATATGAAAGTGGTCCAGGTGGTCGTGGCTCGATACAACGACATCGACGGGCCGAAGAAAAGCCTTCAGGCCCATCCTGCCTCCGAAGGCTCCCGGCTGGTACGGGTCAAGCAGGACTCGCACGCCCGCGTCGTTTTCCAGCAGAAAGCATGCGTGCCCGATGAAGGTCAGTTCCATTAAGCGATACCTCCCCTGGTGACGTGGTACAAGTCCGGTCTCATGGAGGGGCCAGGAAACGCATCCGGACGGTCCCCGGCAGAACGCTGGAGGCCATCACCTCCTGGTGATCCCAGGCAATCAGCATCGCACCCTCGGGTCCGTTTGTCGCGTCAAGGGACATTGCGAAGCCTGCGGTGGCGCCTTCGACGGGCAGCGGGTCTCCGACCAAGGTACCGGCGGCGCTGAAATCATGAGCCTTCAGGACCAGGTCGGTGGCCTGCCCATCGGAACCAACCACCGTCCACAGGGTAACGAACCCCTGCCGGACGCCCCACGGCACCAATCTGCCAAGCGAAGGCGATATCATTTCGAAGGGCGCGCCTTGAACGAAAAGCGATTGAGCCAGTATGTTCGCCGGTCCGGGAGCCTGACCGATCTGGTCAAGCGTGACGGTCGAACACTGCACTCCACGGCTATCCCCGACCGTAATATTGCTGCTGACTAGGGTCCAGAAGCCTTCCTCGCCACGCAAACCGCAGTGGGGAGGAAGGGTGAAATCCGAGGTGTTCTGGTCCAGATCGATCACAGGTTGCTCGACTGCATCGGTACCCAGGAAAGCCGAGCGGTTGCGCGCCTGACTGTTGGCCCGGGTCAACATGGTGACAAGGCCGCCGCCGCGCCCCATGCACAAGGAGTCCATGATGTTGTTCACGGGGGCGGCCACGCTGTGGCCGGTCAGGCTCTTTGGAAAAGAGTACATGGGTTTGTCGTTGACCAGGTTGACCCAGGTAGCCCTGATCTCCTGGAAGGTGCGAGGGCTGACCACGTGCTTGACGGTCCATGCGACCATGAAAAGGCCGTCCAGTGCGCCCAGCTTCAGATTGTCGCCGGGCCCGTCGGCGCCCGAACTTACGGCATCCGGAATCGAGTGGGTCCCCAGCACGGCCCCGTCCGCGTCCAGCAGGCGCAGCCCCAGTGCCGGCGGGTCGTAGAAGGCCAGCAGGAACTTCCCGTCGGGAAGAACCGCCAGCGCCGGGCGGAACACGTCATCGACGTCCGAATTCACGCCTGGCACCACGATCACAGCCCCGATGCTGCCGTTGGCCGCGACCTTCCGGACGGTCAGGATGGGCATTCCGCCTTCGTCCACTTCCTGCAGAGCGACAAGGCCGGAATTTCCCTGGGTCCACCACACGACGGCAGGATTTCGTCCTTGCAGGGACAAGTCGCCAGTCATGAACTTGCAATCGGCTGCACACAAAGGCACGTCGATGTGCCCCGGGTCGCACAATTCACCCGCCTCGAGAATGCCGTTCCCGCAGCAATTCGGAATGGTGATGTGGTCGCACCCCCCGTCGGCGGGACGGCACTGATCCTGGGTGCAGGAATCGCCGTCATTGCATTCGACGATCGGGCCGACGCCCAGGCACTGGCCGTCCGAACACTGGTCCAATCCGTCGCACAGGTTGCCGTTGTTGCACGAAGTGCTGTCCGGGATGTTGGCCAGGACGCAGCCGACCGGTTCGACGCAGGTAGACGTTTTGCACGGCTCCTGCTGGCACACGATTACCGGCCCGCCAATGCACACCCCCGCGGTACACTTGTCAGGCCCGGTGCAGGCCAAACCGTCATCGCACGACTCGCCCTCCCGGATCGGGTTTGGAACACATGCCCCGTCGGCAGGATCGCAGGTGAACTTGCGGCATTCCTCGTCCGGCTGGCACACAACCGGCGAGTACACACACGTTCCGTCAACACAGGACGGCGCCTTGACGCACAGGTCGGTGCTGGCCTTGCAAGGGTTTTCATCGCCGCATTCACATGAATTGGTCACCACCACGCACTTGCCATCCTGGCACTCGTTCTGGCTGCACGAAAGATCATTGCTTTCGCACGAGGTGCCATCCGGTTTCGGGGTCGTCTGGCATTGGCCTGTCGTGGCATCGCAACCCTGTGAATCCAGGCATACCGACGGCGCACATTCCTTGCGTTCAAACGTGCAATCGCCACCCTTGCAGACCGGATTTCCCAGGGCGCAAAGATCCTGCGCCACGCACGGGGCGCCTTCCTCGCGGTTTGCGCACCACAAAGCGGCCGTCTTGAAGCAACCGGACCCCAGCGCGGAATCGATCAGGCACTCGGCTCCGGCATCGCAAAAGGCGTTGTTGGGGGAATGCTCGCATTTGCGGCCACCGTTGATGGTAAGGCCGCAGACATCGTCGGAACAGTCCACAAGATCATTGCAATCCAGATCGCGCAGGCATTCAGCCTGGGGTGGCGTCGGTTCTGCCGAACCACCACTCCCGCACGCCGCGAAAATCAGCACCAGCACTTGAAGCAAGGTCAGGGGCACCATCAACGTCCGATCCACAACAGCCTCCATCAGAAAGTCGCAAGATCGCCTTCACAGTCGCCTTCACTGTCGCCGGCACGGCGTGCCGGAATCACCACTGGTTGCAATGCTACTTGGTCACCACGGACGTCATGCCCGACCCCCCCAAGTCGGCCCCGAATCGCACGAATCTGCCAGCCGGGTGCTGGTCCGGAAACTTCCAGGCAACAAGATGACCGGAACCGGTTGCCAGCCACAACTGGCCCCAAGCCAGCAGCGGGGCCCCGGCAATCTGCGCCGGCACGTCGAATGAAAGACCCGTCTGAAAAGTCACGACACCATCAGTTTCCTGGCGCAGCACCGATCGCAAGCCTCGCCCATCGGCAGTGACCGCCGCCACCCGAGGGGCATCGCCCAGGAATGGATATATGTCGCCAATCGGGCCACCCATCTCGCCGCTGGCCACAACCGATCCGCTGCCACCCACCTCCCGCACCACCACCACCTTGCCGGACTGAAGCACCGCAACGATCGACCCTGTCGGGTCAACCAGCAGGCCACCGGAAATCGGCCCGCCCAGATCGACGGTCCACCGCTGCTCGAAAACGGCGCCTCGCTCGGACAGACATTCCAGCCTGCCACCTTCCACCACCACGTAGACCCGTCCATCAAGCCCCAGCGGCGGGGCTATCGGCAGCTTGTCCAGAAGGATCGAGGCCACCGGCCCCATCGGATTGTTTACCGGCTCGACGGACCACAAAGTGCCGTCCTTCCACAGCAGGTAGAATCGCAGCCGCAGCGGCACATCGCGAACAGAGGCCGTCATCGCAAATGCGTCCCAGACGCCCCCGGTTTCGGCAGGGGCGCTGAACACCGCCGAACTTCCCTCGTTCTCGTCATAGATGACAACCTTTCCGGACGCCGTCGGCCATGCCACGACATCGTGCGATTCGTCGCTGGCCGCCGCCGCCGCCAGCCCGCCAACAGGCGGGTCCGACAAAATCGTCCTGACGACATTCCCGGTCGATCCGTCATACCGCACGACGCCACCATGAAAAGCCGCGTAAACGCCGGCATTCCTGCTGATTATCGGAGGCAGAAGACTGGTTGCAGGGCCGACAACCCAGGGCTGGGCAACAGTCCCGTCGGCCTCAATCCGGCGCACGACAACCTCTGACGACCCTGCTGCGTCGATCGACCGGCACGTGACGAACAGGTCGCCTGCACCGCTGGCCACCGGCCCTGCAATCTTCTGGCACCCCAGCAGGTGGTCGGCAACCAGGCAGTCAGTATCTGCCGTGCGATCGCCTTCGGTAACGGCGCAACAGCCATCCCCTGCAATCGGCAAGACCCCCGCGCACTGGCCCGCCATGAAACAGTACCCGTCCTCACAGGCTGAATAACCGCTGCCAGAGGGGCAATCGGCCAAAGTGGCGCACCTGGGGACATCGATGTTGTGATAGCAACCCAGCGGAACAGTCGCCAGGACGATGATGCCTGCACAGAATGCGCGGGATTTCGACTTTCGTTCGCCCAGGAAGGCATCTTTACGGCAATCCCCGGGCCCAAGATCCACAGCCTCACCGCCCAGTACATAATCGTTCATGCCGACCATCCGTCGCGATACACAAGGGGGGGTAATCATAGGACGTATGAAACGCAACGGTCAACAAGCAGAAATCGGCAGGAAACGGCCCTACGAAATCCCGCCTTCGCCCTTCGCTGCATCGCGTGCCGGCAGGCTGTTGAACCAGTTCTGCAGGAAGGCCCTCAGCGGGTCTATCTCCTTCCCATAGAGATAGGACGGCCCAAGGCTGGGCCTGCCCATGTCATCCAGGAGTCCGGCACCGGGGGACATATCGCCACGCAGAACTTCGCGCGAGCCTTGCGACGGCTTGGATCGCCACATCGCCCGCTTGGCCCGCTGTTCCGCCTGCCACTGTGCCTGCAGGCGCAGCAGGTCGGGCAGTTCCGATGGCAGATCCTTCGCCATCGCCAGCAGCAACCGCACCGTAGCCTCGGCATCAGCACTGGCTCGATGCGCGTTGTCCATGGGAACGGCAAAATGCCGGACGGCTTCCTCCAGACGGTGACGGCCACCCGGCATCAGGGCTCGAGCAAAGATCAACACGTCAACCATGTGGCAGTCCGGCAGTTCCAGCCCCACCCGAGCCAGTTCAGCCTTCAGCAAAGGCATGTCGTAACCGATCAGGTTATAGCCAACGACTATTCTCCCCTCGATGCGCCGAAGGATCTCGGGCGCAAAGTGGGCAAATGTCGGCCGGCCAGCCAGATCGCTATCGGTCACGCCTGTCTTCAAGGCAGCGGCGTCAGAAAGTGGTCGCGTCGGATCCATAAGTTCGCAGAACGGGTCGGAAATGCAACCGCCCTCGAAAGTCACAACTGCAATCTCGAAGATCCTGTCCTCCACGACCGACAATCCGGTGGTTTCGGTATCCAGACCAACCAGTGGAAGATCTCGCCATCCCGCCACATGTCCTCCGTTCCTTGCGACCGCCGCCTCGCACCCCGATGAATTTACCACCCAAAATTCCAGGGCCCCATGGTTGACTGTAAAACCGTGAGGAATTATCCTCTTAGTTGCCGGTCCGAGCGGTGCCAAAACCGGGTCGTGCCGGACCCCACAAGGGTTCCAGTTCCCCCTAGCCGGTGGGGGAGGCAAATCCGCCCGTACTCAACGCCCGCCCTCTCCCGCCGGCTCACTCCATTCTCATTCCGGCGCGAAGGTGGACATGAAATGGCGCAGGACCGGCGCCTCGTACTCGAACTTCAGGCCGCGAATCGCTTCCCGACGCTCGAATACCCCGACGACAACCTCGACCACGTATTCAATGTGACTTTGGGTATAGACGCGCCTGGGGATTGCCAGTCGAACCAGCTCGTTTGCGGCGCCAACGAATTTCCCGTCGGGGTCGTACCGACCGAACATGACGGACCCTATCTCGCAAGTGCGTACGCCACCTTCGATATACAATTCTGCCATCAGCGCCTGTCCGGGAAACCGCTGTGGCGGGATGTGTGGCAGGAATCGTCTGGCATCCAGGTAGATCGCGTGCCCGCCTGGCGGCTCGAAGATTGGGACACCGGCCTGCAGCAGCCGTTCCCCCAGGAACTCCACGCTGCGGATCCGATAGTGCATATAGTCCTCGTCGAGAATCTCGACCAGTCCCTGCGCTATGGCCTCCAGGTCGCGACCCGCAAGACCTCCATAGGTCGGAAATCCCTCGGTCAGGATCAACGCACTGCGACATTTCATCGCCAGATCGTCGTCATTCAGCGCAAGGAAACCTCCAATGTTTACCAGCGCGTCCTTCTTGCAGGACATCGTTACGCCCTGGGCCAGCGAAAACGCCTCATGTGCGATCTCGGCCAGGGAACACTGGCCGTACCCAGGTTCGCGCTGCTTGATGAACCAGGCATTTTCGGCGAAACGTGCCGCGTCGATGAACATGGGAATACCGTGTCGTTGGCAAACCTGGTGCACCGCCTTCAGGTTGCCCATGGACACCGGCTGCCCGCCGGTGGCGTTGTTCGTGATGGTCATCATGACCAGAGGAATGCGGTCTGAGCCTACGCGCTCGATCAGGCGCTCCAGGGCCGGGACGTCCATGTTGCCCTTGAAATCGCCCTTCACCACCGGATCGGTATTCCGCGGGTCGATCAGATCGGTTGCCGTGGCGCCCGAATGTTCGATGTTCGCCCGCGTCGTGTCGAAGTGGGTGTTCGACGGGATGACGGTTCCGGGCCCCCCGATGGCGGAAAAGAGGATCCGCTCGGCCGCCCGTCCCTGATGAGTCGGGATGATATGCCTCAGGTCGGTGAGGCTTTTTACCACACTCTCGAACCTGACGAAGGATTTGGCCCCGGCGTACGACTCGTCGCCACGCATCATGGCGGCCCACTGCTCGGATGACATCGCCGAGGTCCCCGAGTCGGTAAGCAGGTCGATCAGGACATCTTCCGCCAGGATCAGGAACGGGTTGTAGCCCGCCTTCTGAAGAATTGCCTGTCGCTGCTGGCGAGTGGTCATCTTGATCGGCTCTATCATCTTGATTTTAAAGGGTTCGATGATTGTTCGCATGCCGGTCTCCGCTGGAATCGAAACACCTGTTGGCCCGCAGGGACTCTATCGCCGCAGAAGTGCGCTGACAACACCAGACCCGCCGACAATCGCCATTGGCGGGAGGAAACGTGCACTTTTTGAAAAGTAGTCATTTCCGTGACGCCCCGCGTCATCTGGCACGACCGTTGCAATACTTCTCGACAGGCAGTTCCTTTGGAGGAAGACCCCATGACCACCAGCCAAAGATTCCAGCGCGTGACGTTATTCGAGGGCCTGACCGAGGCGCAGTTTGCCCACCTCGAGGAAGTCGGGTCGGAAGTTTCCTTTGCCCGCAGCGAAGACCTGTTCAGACAGGGCGACCCCGCGGATGCACTTTTTGTCGTTCTGCGCGGACGCGTCAAACAGGTTCGGCATGCTGCAACCGGCGCCTCCACGATCCTGGACGTATTGTCGATGGGTGACGATCTGGATATTGCCAGCGTGATCGAAGGCCGTGTCCACGCCTTGTCGGCCCGGGCATTGTCTGACGGCACCGCCTGGCGGCTTCCCGCCCCGGCATTCCGTCGCCTGCTGGCTGAATGGCCACAACTGGCCGGAAACCTGTTGCGCTTGCTGGCCTTCCGGCAGCGCGAATCGACCGAGGACCTTTCGGCCCTGGCAGTGTTGAATGTCGAGGGCCGCCTGTGCCGCGCCCTGGCAGACCTGTGCCGCCGCTATGGCATCCTTGGCGACTGCCGTGGCGTCATCCTGGATCTCGCCCTCACCCGCCAGGACCTGGCTGATTTGACGGGCACGACCCTTGAAACGGCGATCAGGGCCTTGAACCGGCTGCGAGGCCAGGGTCTTTTGTCGTGGGAAGGTCGGCGCTTCTTCGTTCCGGATATCCGTGGCCTGGACGGTGTCATTCTTGCCGCGTAGCCTGGAAACCTGTTTACCCACCTAGCTGCCACTACATACGGTCAGTCAGTTCCGTTGCCGCCTGAGGCAGCCCTCCCCTCGGGCCGACAGGCAGGCCTGCCGTTCAGCCGTTCGATACAACAGGCATGTGCAAGATGATGCGGGGGCTTGTCTACGACAATACAGATGACTGTCAGTATTCAGCGACTATTGCCGTGGTCAATCATTGGGAAGAGAGCGGGGGGAGCATGAGGATCAGTTCGCGCCGCAGCCACCGGCCGGGCCCTTGGCGTCGCCGGACAGCGTCTTGGCGCAACCCTTCAGGTCCGCATTATAGGCGCAGAAGCTCTTCTTGATCTGTTCGGGGGCAACGCCCGAGAACTGGTTCTTGTTGTTGGCCAGCCACGTCGGCGAAGCGCCGATGCCCAGGTCCTTGGACAACTTGATGTTCTCGGTCAGAAGCTTCTTGCCCTGGTCGCCCGAGAAGCACTTCTCGATGACCTTGACGTCGATGCCGCCGACCGCGCACTTCTGCCAATCGGTCGAACGGATGTCGGCGTTGCGGCAGAGGATGTAATCCATGTACTTGTAGTTCTTGGGGTAGTACTGGATCGCGCACAGCTCGCGAATGTTCTCGTCAACTTCGGGCTGGCCGTGCAGCGCCTTGAACGTGCCGTCGGGATTGGCGTCGGCGATGAAGTTCACGTTGAACACGATCGGGTCGTCCTTGAACGCTTCCAGGACTTCCTTCATGGCATTCAGGGCCTTCACACCGAAGGGGCACTGGGACATGACAAACACGTCAAGCTGCTTGGCCTTGGCCTCGCGGCAGACAACCTTGCCCTTGCAGGTGTCGTCATCGCAATCGACCTTGCCGTTGCCGTCGTCGTCGGCCTTGTTGTCACAAATTTCGGCCGTCGGGTCGAACTTGGCGCCGATCTGGAGGAGTTTGTATTCGCCGGCGTCAACCACGAACCGCTGGACCTGCTGGAAGCCCGGGTCCTCGGCAACGATCGGGGCGAACAGGAATGCGGGCAGGAGCTTGGCGCCCTTGTCCTTCATCTTGTCGTACAACGCCTTGCCTTCGGGGGTGCCGTAATCAACCGTCTTGGGCTCGACGCCGGGGAACATGTTCTTCAACTGGCCCAGGATGCGGTCCGGGAAGCAGTCCTTGCAACGCGCATCGGACAGGACCGTCAGGGCGATCTTCTTGGGCTCGGGGATGTTCTTGCAGACTTCGGGCTTGTCGGTCTGGAACTTGCCGCAGATTGCGCGAATGAAGTCGTTCTCGGTCCGGCCACCCTCGTACTTGCCGCCGGCCAGGAACAGCGTCGGCGAACCGCGAGCGCCCTTGTCCTTCGAGACCTTGAAGGACGCCGACAGCAAAGCCTTCCCGTCGTCGCCGTCCGCGCACGCCTTGATCTTTGCAGCATCCACCTTGGTTTCGGTGGCGCACGCGTCGAAGTTGGCGGGGATTTCACGAGCGTTCTTGTTCATGCACAGGATCAAATCCATGTACTTGTCCGGCGCGTGCTTGATTGCGCAGAGGTGGATGACGTCACCCTTGACCTCGTTGTCGCCGTGCATCGACGTGAACTGGCCGGGGGTCGGTTCGTCGCCGATGAAGTGAATCTTGAAGTCCACTGCCTTGCCCAGCTTGGCCAGAACCGGCGCGAAGCCGTTCTCGACCTGCACCCCAAAGGGGCACTGGGACATGACGTGCATTACAAACTCGACCCTTTCCTTGGGCTCGGTCCCCGACTTTGCAGCGGTTTCCGTTCCCGACTGTCCCTTGCAGCCCACGACCGCGAACATCGCGACCGAGGCCACCAGCATCGACCGGATCTTCATTGGCTCACCCTCGTTAAAAGAGACACCTGACCCGAAACACGGGTCGGTGGAGTTTATTCCTGGGTCGCCCCGGAAGCAAGCAGATTTTCGTGGCGCTTCTTGATAACCGCTGTCACCGACGCGGCATAAAGGAAGATATTCGCCGAGTAGAAGGTCCACAAGATGACAAGGAGAGGGGCCGCCACAGAACCATACAGGACGCCGAAGGATGCAATGCGGGTGACGTAGAACGCGTAAGCCTCGCGCGCAATTTCCCATAGCACGAAAAATACGGCTGCCCCGGTCAGGGCAGCGGTCGGCCGGATCCGGACAATGCCTGGCAGGTAGATGGCCGCAAGGAATCCCAATGGGACGGGCATGAAAGTCAGGACAACGTCCAGGACCTGACTTTCGCGCAGCAGTTCGTCCAGGGTGGCTCCCCGCCACGCCAGCAGCAGCGAATCGGCGGTGGTCATGCCGTGATGCAGCGCGAACACGATCACGCCTGAAGCCACCAGGAGGGCCGAAAACACGGCGCGCGACACCAGAAATTTGCGCCGACGAACCAGCCCGAAAATGTCCGCCAGGGCGTGCTCGAAGGCCCCGAAGACCATGGACGCACCGAACAGCAGCACCACGCCGCCAATGATTCCGAACGACCCGCGCCTGGCGACAAGGTTTGCTATCACCTCACGAACCTTCTCGCCTTCCACAGGCGAGAAATGCCGCAGACCTTCGGTGACCTGCGCTGCCAGCCAGTCGACCTGCGCCGCCTCGGGACCAAGAAGTGTGGCGATATAGCCGGCGGCGGATATCAGGAGGATAAGGAAAGGGGCCACGGACAGCAGGGCAAAGAACGTCATGGCAGCCGCATGATCGAAAGCCCGCGCCTCGATATAGACACGGAATGCGTCGCGGGCCACGATGGCCGACGTGCCAAGCGCCCGTGCCAGCCTCGAACCAACCCTTGTGGCTGACGCCGGCGGCGCCGAATCGCCCGTGACCGACCGGCGATCGCATTCGGTTGCATCCACTGATGACTGGCCTTCATCGATCGGCTGCGGTTCGTCGGACACCGGCGAACTCCATTCATCGAGGGACGTGAAGCAGGACTCACCGCCAGTCTGGAGTGCCCCATGGTTCCCCGGTGCCGGTAATCGGGAACTGGTAGCGACCGTCCTCTGTCATCAGGAACACACGCCAGGCACCAGCCCTGTCGGACAGGAAAACCAGCCACCTGCCGTCGGGAGACCATGTCGGGTCCTTGTTGCTGCCCTGCTGCTGGGTCAGCCTATTGATGTTGCCGGACATGTCGACCGTGAAAAGATCGGAAACGAAGTCATCCATTCCCAGAAAGGCGACCAGGCCTGTAGGCCCGAAGCGGGGCGACGTGTTGTAGGACCCGCGCATTGTCAGGCGACGCTCGCTGCTGCCGTCGGCATTGATCAGGTAGATCTGCGGTCGCCCGGTCTTGTTTGAACAATAGGCTATGGTGCGGCCGTCAGGCGACCACGATGGACTGACCTCGTCCCACTCGGATTCGGTCAAGCGTTTCGTGATTTCACCGGTCTTGGGGTCCAGCAGAACCAGATCCGACTGGCCGTCCATATCGACCGACGCCACAATCCGGGAACCGTCGGACGAGAAGGCCGCACCGCGATACTGGCGTTCGTCGTGCGTTATCCTGCGATCATCATGGTAGATCTGGGGAAGACCCGACAGGAACGATGTGTACAGGACTCCACCTCCGGGCGCCCAACGCGGAAACATGTTCGAGGAACCGTTGTCAACCAGCGTCCGCCGGCCGCTTCCGTCCATGTCCATCGCAACCAGCGAGCGCTCGAATCCCGGCAGTTTCAGCGACAGCACGACCTGCGACCCGAAGATGCCGGCCTTGCCGGTGATTGCCTCGATCACCCCGTTGACGAACGAATGAACCGCACGACGGACACGATTCGACTGGACCCCGTTAGCGGTCGATCCCTTGACCGTTATGGCCTTGCGATCGCCCACTCCGAACAAACGGAAGCGCAGGTCCAGGCCCGACGTGCCCTTTGCAACGGCCACGGTCACAAGGTATTTCGCGCCGACGTTGAACCAGTCGTCAAACCGTGGAGCCGACGGATCCGCCTTGGCTGGATCTCCAAGGAACGCCGCCTTGTCCAGCACCTGGAAGAAGCCGGAAATCATCAGATCCCTTTCCAGCACCTCCAGGATTTCCTTGCAGGCATCCCGTGCCGCTTCCGGACAGGCAAACGGCGAGACCGCCACCGGGTCAAGCGCCCGAGCGGTCGGGCCAACAACCACATGAATCGACTGGAACAGATCTCGGCTGTCCGGACCCTTGGGTATCATGCCTGCAGGAACAGGCGGGGCGGATGACGGCGCCGTCCCGGGCTGCTGGGCCACGGCCACCCGGCTCAAGCCGATCAGCACAAGCCCTGTCGCCAGGACAAACCGGTATCGAGGGTTCATGACACCTCCGTCGAACTGCCGACTCCCGAGATTCAGGAGAAACCTCGCAGTTGCGCCGCGATCGTCGCACGGCCAGACCGGAAACGCGTAGTCAAGAACGAAAAGCAGCTAGTTCTTGCAGTTCTCGACGCAGTTGACGCTGGTTGGAGGAGGGTTATTGGCGGCGCAGCGCTGGGCACAAGCATCCGTCGAGGTACCGCATACGTAGGAGCAGCGGCTGGGGGTCTTCGTGCATGTATCAAGGCAGGCAATTTCAGTCCCGCCGCACATGCCCACGCATGCATCCTGATCCTTGAACACCCGGTTGCACCGATCCTGGCACGAGAAGGCGCCAGCCCGGTAGACGATCTCGATACGGTCCGAGTACTCCAGCGCCTCCCGGAACTGCAGGGCGTTTTCCATCCGCTCGCCCAGGGTCGGGTCGAACAACGGACACGACGGGGAGCCTGGCACCAGGAAGTAGTCGCCATCAGCGGAGGGATTTGGCATGAACGTCAGGGGCAGGCAATTCCCGTGTTCGTCAAGCTTGGCGCAGTTGCCCTTCGCGTCGTACTTGTAGACCTCGACGAACTCGCCCGACGAACAGACATCGGCACAGCCTGGCAGGCCAGCGAACTCGGCCTGGCAGGTGCCGAAACAGTCGGACGCACTGCACGACCGGACGCACTTCTCGCGATCAGCAAACGTGTCCTCGCACTTACCCTGGCAGGACCACTCCAGCGGACGAGGCAGGCAGACCTGTGTCAGCAGCGGGACGACCAGATCGGCAATCTCCTTCAGCGACGTCTCGAGGCCATTGGGCGAGCAGATGTTCAGCGTCTTGGCGTAGGTGCTGCCAAACGCCTTTGCCACATCGCCGTACCTGGTCCCAAGTTCCGCCGTCCCGGATTCTCCCGCACAGGCGTATGTAACCAGGGTGCGCGATTCGGCGTTCTTCTGGTTGCATCGGCAATCGTAGAATCGCGACTGGATCTTGGACAAATCGTCCGCAGCCGTCGAAGGAGACGTGACGGACCCCTGGACGATGCCTCCGACGATCGCGGCGAAAACAACCTGCGCGGGATCGTCCTTCAGGGACCGCAACGAGTTGACCACCTGAGAAACCGGGAAGAGGTAGCACGAACGATCCGGGTTCAGGTCGTCGGGATTGAACGAACATGCGGAGAGGTTGCATTCACCGACGGCCGGGCATCCATTGGCGTCCCTTGCGCACCCGCACTTGTTTCCGGACCACTCGCCGGAAATGAGGTTCGACTGTGCACCGCCAGTGACCGTACGCTCGCCAGCCGAACAGTCATCCTCGTCGCTGACCACTACGATCAGGAGGTATGCGTCATCGCGAATGAAATCCCTGGCCTGCTTGGAGTTCTCTCCGTTCGGATCCAGCGCCATCTGTGCAGCCCGAAGCCCCTGTTCCTGGAGCCCACAGTTGACCTGATCGGTCGCACCAACCGTCGCCATGCACTTGAAGAGCTGCTCGAAGACCTTCATGCGAGCCACTTCGCGAGCAGCAAATTCCTCGGGTGAATCACCCGTTGGCAGAGTCTTCCACGCGGGATCGAAATCGGCCGCGCCGGTCCATTCTCCCGAAATCCACTTCTTCAGCCATCGGTCGGCCTTCGAGTTATCCAGCATTCTCAGACTTCCGGGCTCGACGGGATCAGCTCCCGTGATGGCGTCCTGCGGCGGACAGGCGGCCGTCGGCGGAGCCTGCACGCAAACGTCACCCGGGTCGTCCACGTTGAGGCACCGGTAGGAAGGTTGACCGAACTGCGCGAGGCACCTGTCGGAACACGACGCCGGGCTGTTGCAAGCCATGAAGCACAGGAAATCCTGCCCGAAGAACATATTCCCGCTGCCGCAGGTGGCCTCGCATTCGGCGGGCGTGGGCTTCTCGCAGGCAAGCTGACATTTCTGGGCGTCCAGCAAGGTGTCCTCGCACCTCTGCAGGCAGGACGGGTCGGACTTGCAGACGTTCGCGCACGGCCTGATCTTCGACAGGGACTCGCACACGTCGATACACGAATTCGAACCGGAGCATTTTGCCTGGCACAACGACTGGTCGGCGAGGAATTCTTCACAGATATCCGCGCATTCCCGGCCACGGCATCGAGCTCCGCAGTCGGAGGCCCCGGCAAGGCTGGGATTGGCCAGGCACGCTTCGGCATCGCAGGCATCAGCGGTCCCGCACATCAACGATTCATCCGAACCAGGGGACGTGACCAGGCACCCGGTGGGCTGCCCGAATACACGAGCGCATCTGGCTGGATCGGCGTCGGCATCGCAACGGTACTCGCATCGATTCTGGAAATTGAACAGGTAATCGCCATCGGGATACCTGTCCGGGATCCCCTGTGCCTGGATGTCGGGCGGGAAGTCGCACGTCCAATTATCCTTGACGCTGACGGCGTTGCAGAACCACCGATCGGGTTCGGGCAAACCGTTCGACAATTTCTGGCAATCGGCGTCGGAATTGCATGGGATCATCTTACGGATTCCGCTCTTGGCAGACACTTCCTTGGACGGATGGTAGACAAACTTGCCGCGGTTGGCCGTAGACAGGCCCTTCGCGCATACATTCGTCGTTGTGACCGCCAGCCGCATGTCGATCGAAGTGAACTGCTGGAAAACTGCGAGGAATGCCTTGAATGAAGCCGCCAGCCCCTGCTGTTCCTCGCCCATGGACGAAGAATCATCGACAACCCACAGGACATCCAGCTTGGCGGGCTTGCCACGATCCCGTAGCTGCTGGATCTGAACCTGGTAGGTTGATGTCAGGCTGCGAACGGGTACGTCGTTGCACGCCGCCACGGCCAGGGAGCAGGCCAACAAGGCGGCGAATACGCGAATCTTCATCCGGATCCCCCAACAAGCGTTCAGGGTGGGAGTCTACCGGAGTTATGGGCGCACGGTCAAGACGTTATCCTTGCCCCGATTCGCCGCCAGCCGATGACCGAATCGGGGTTTAGCCTTCCGCAGGCTGGAAAATGTCCTTGCCCCCAAGGTGGCCGGCACAGACAGGAAAGGCGCCTCGCGCCAGGTCCGACATGGCCATGGTCAGAAGACGGATGTCCCACTGGGCATGTTCGTCTTCCCGAAGACGGCTGACGTGGTAGAACTCGCGCAGGTTGACCGTCCACAGGCAGCGCCGCCTGTGAGCGTTCAGAACAGCGTACGAAGCCACCGGGTCGCCGGGGCCACCCAGGCGCATCGCCATGGCCTCGGCCTCTAAGGCCCCTTCTCGCAACACGTCGGCAAGACCGGCTTTTTCGATGGCAGGAGGGATGGTGATGCCTGTGGTCGGGTCATAGGGCCAGGTCGTCAGACTGGACATACGGTGGCGCTTCAGTTGGCCGAATGCGGCGGCTGAAAGCACCACCTCGAAGGTCATGGTCGCCAGTTCGTACTCCCTTGGAAGGGCGTCGTACGCCCCAAGACGTGCGACGACCGCTGCATGCAGGCGGGAGCGACCGGCGTGATCAAGGCCCCTGATGGAGGCCAGCGCCGTCGAATAGTCACAGGACAGCGTCGGCACAGCCAGGGCGGCCAGAATTCTGGCATCCCCGTCATGCGTAGCGTCCACAAGGCAGACGTCACCCTCGGGAATCCGGGTCCTGGCGGCCGCGGCGGAAGCAACAGGAGGATCGGGCAGAAGGGACATGACTGCGGTCGCGACCTCGGCATCGCGCTGAAGGTGGTAGGGCCCCGGAATCATGTACCGCAACAGCGATGGGGCAATCGGCCGCGCCACTGCCAGGAAGCTGTCCGCCAGTTCGCGAACCTCGGCAAGCGCGCTGGACTTGAGGCCCAGAACCAGGTGTTCCAGCGAACGGGCGTTGCACGTCATTCCGAGCTGCCCGTGAACGGCCAGGGGCAGCGCATAGCGCGCGTCCTCGCCAGCCATCTTGTCGGGGACGCCCGAAGCCATCAGGCGGGCGACCAGGAGTGCATAGCGCGAGAAGGCACGGCTGACAAACTCGGAAAACGGAGCGGACAGGTTCCTGGCTGACACCTCGCTGGGAATCGCGAAATCTTCGCCCAGACGAATGTACCGCTGGGATTTTTCCGTGTAGGAAGCCAGGCGATGGGCCTCGAGGGCCTCGATCGCCAGGCGCGAGATTTCCAGAACGTCGAAGTTGAAGACGGCGTGCTCGGCAACGGAGGCATGGCCAAGGCCGAACACTATGCGCTCGTTGGACGCGCGAGCCTTGTCGACCTCGGTGCGCGACAGGCGGCGCAGCTCGCCGACGGGACGCGGATCTCGACTGATCCGCGCATACGCGGCGGACAGCGTCTCGGGCGTCAGGTCTTCCGACCCGGGGCGGGACGCGGAAATCTCCTTGAGAATATCCGCATCGACGTTGAAACCGGCCAGATCAACCCGGGCCACCATCGCCTCCAAACGCGGGACTGTCGGACAAGGAAAGCCGAAAGCATCCGGCTTTGGCGGTAAGTTAGACCCGGGACGGCTTCAGGTCAATCGAACTCTCGAAGTCGGACGCGCTTGCATTCGAGTTTCAGGGACTGCGCTCGACTGAACGCCGTTTAGCGATACAATCGCGCGGCTCGAGCGGTGTCTGTCGATGCCACAGCGTCTGACCTGGTGCGAGGTGTCCCTGGGTGCCTTGAAGGCGAACCTGGCCGAGTTCCGGCGGCTGGTTGGGCCGTCGTGCGCCCTGGCTCCAGTGGTCAAGTCCAATGCATACGGACACGGGCTGGTGCTGGCTGCGAGGGCTTTTGCCGATGCCGGAGCCGACCTGCTATGTGTGAACGATTTGTGGGAAGCGTCGGTCCTGCGGGGGGCTGGGCTGACCCAGCCGCTGCACGTCCTGGGCAGGGTGGAACCAGGACAGGCCGCCGAAGCGATCACGCTGGACGTCAGCCTGGTCGCCTACGATGCCCAGGTCATGCAGGCGCTGGACGAGGCAGCGCGCGGGGCCGGTCGGATGGCGCGCGTTCACCTGAAGCTGGAAACAGGGACGCACCGGCAAGGCGTGGACCTTGGCGAGGCGCTTTTGCTGGTCCGGCACGCGGCGGGCATGGCAGGCGTGACTATCAACGCCGTGTCGACGCACTTTGCCGACGTCGAGGACACCACGGACCACACCTTTGCACGCAGGCAACTGGCGGCCTTCCATGAAGGACTCGCCATGCTGCGGGCCGAGGGTCTACCACACCTGAAGGGCGACATCGCCAACTCGGCGGCAACAATCCTTTGGCCCGAGGCGCATGGCGACATGGTCAGGGTGGGAATCTCTGCCTACGGGATGTGGCCGTCATCCGAAACGCTGGTGTCGGCGACGCTGGCCCACAGGGACCGCGTGGTGCTGCAACCGGCACTGACCTGGAAGACCCGGGTCGCCCAGGTGAAAACCGTGCCGGCCGGCACCTACGTCGGGTATGGCCGCACCTACCGCACCACGCACGACACGCGAATAGCCGTGTTGCCGATAGGCTATTACGACGGATACGACCGGGGGATGTCCAACACGGCGTACGTGCTGGTACGAGGCATGCGGGCCCAGGTTCGTGGAAGGGTGTGCATGAACATGCTGATGATTGATGTCGGGGACGTGGTCGGCGTCGAGGCTGGCGACGAGGCCGTCCTGATTGGGCGAACAGGCGACGACGCCGTGACCGCCGAACAGTTTGCCGGTTGGGCAGGAACGATCAACTACGAGGCAACGACGCGAATCGCCGAATCGGTGCCTCGGGTGGCTGTTTGTTGACGCGGCCGGAAACCAGGCGCAAGCCGCTGAAGGAGGGTGCCATGAATGACGGAAAGGAACTGTGCATGGACCGCTCGGAGGCCTTGATGGCCCGAGCGCTGGAATCGATCCCCGGAGGCGTGAACAGCCCGGTACGTGCATTGCGGTCGGTCGGGGGCGGTCCATTCTTTGCGGCAGGCGGGGATGGGGCCTGGGTGGTCGATGTCGATGGAAACCGATACGTGGATCTGATCCTGTCGTGGGGACCTCTGGTGCTGGGACACCGGCACCCGGAGGTAGTGGCGGCCATCCGTGCGGCGCTGGACCACGGCATGTCCTACGGCGCGCCCACCGAGGGCGAGGTCGAAATGGCCGAGACGCTGCGACGACTGATGCCGGGTCTGGAGCAGGTACGGCTGGTGAACAGCGGCACCGAGGCCACCATGAGCGCGGTTCGTGTGGCCCGAGGCTTCACGGGCAGGTCCAAGCTGGTCAAGTTCGAGGGGTGCTATCACGGACACGCGGACTTCCTGCTGGTCAAGGCCGGTTCGGGGGCGTTGACCTTCGGCGCACCCGACAGCGCAGGCGTGCCGGCGGAATTCGCCGCTCATACGATCACGCTGCCGTACAACGATCCTGCCGCGCTGGAAAAGGCTTTCCAGGAAGCCGGCGGGCAGATTGCGGCGGTCATCGTCGAACCCTACGTGGGTAACATGGGCGTGGTGACGCCGACCCCGGCGTTCGTGGCCGCATTGAACGATATTCCGCGGCGGCACGGCGCGCTGCTGATCTGCGACGAGGTCATGACGGGCTTCCGCGTGGCGCTTCATGGCGCCCAGTCGCTGCTGGGGCTGCAGCCCGACCTGACCTGCCTGGGCAAGATCATCGGTGGCGGGTTGCCGGTCGGCGCCTACGGAGGCCGGCGCGAAGTCATGCAGATGGTGTCGCCGGTGGGGCCGGTCTACCAGGCTGGAACCTTGTCCGGAAACCCTCTGTCTGTGGCGGCGGGCCTGGCGACCCTGCGGGTCCTTCAGGCTACCGACCCCTACCCGGCTATCGAACGAAACTCTGCCACGCTGTGCGACGGGCTGGCAGCGGCGGCGGCGGCGGCCGGCGTAACGGTGACCATCAACCGCATCGGATCGATGTTCACGGTGTTCTTCACGGGAACGCCGGTCACCGACCTGGAATCGGCGAAGACCAGCGACACCAAGGCGTTCGGACGCTGGTTCCACCGTATGCGAAACCTGGGAGTCTCGCTGCCACCTTCCCAGTTCGAGGCGGCCTTCCTTTCCGCGGCCCACGGCCCGGCCGAGATCGACCACGTTGTCCAGGCGGCCCGCGAGGCATTCCGAACGATGTGAATCCGGAAGCGCCCCGCTGATGAACAAGGAGATCACGATGGCCGACTTGAAAGGTGTGACCCCGTGGCGCCGGCTGGACCAGAAACCGGTGGTCGACTGCCGAATCTTCCGCATCGTGGAGGAGACTTGCGCGCGGCCAGACGGCGCAGGGCAGTTCGGGTTCTACGTTATCCTGGCAGACGACTGGGTGAACGTGGTTCCGGTGACACCCCAGGGGAAGGTCGTCCTGATTCGCCAGTGGCGGGCTGGATCGGACGAGGTCGCCATCGAGGTCCCCGGCGGGATCATTGACCCTGGCGAGGACCCGCAGGACAGCGCCTCGCGGGAACTGGACGAAGAAACCGGCTACCGCTGTCGCAAGATGATCCGGACGGGCCGGTTGCGCCCCAACCCGGCGTTGCAACGCAACTTCCTGCACACGTTCGTGGCGCTGGATGCGACACCCGACGGTCCGCCCCGCCTGGAGGAACGCGAGGCCATCGAGTCGTTCGAGGCCACCTGGGACGAGGTGGACGCCATGATTGCGTCTGGCGCGATCGATCATGCACTGGTCATCAACGCGCTGGAATTCGCAAGGCGCGTAGTTGCCCGGGAGGCGCGGTCGTGAAAACCAAAGGCGGAAAGGCTGCTGACGGGATTCCCACGGTGGCCGGGATTCCTCCTGGGGCCGCAAATCCTCCTGCAGCGTGGATCGACTGGGGAGGCACCGGCCAACTGATGCACTTCGGCCATGCCAACGGGTTTTCCCCGCGCATCTACGGTCCCTTTTTGCGCTGCTTCCTGCCGGAATACCGGGTGGCAAGCCTCGAATCCCGCCCCATGTGGCCGGGATCTGACCCGACGGAACTGCACGACTGGTCGCCGCTGGCCCTGGACCTGAAGAAGGCGGTCGATTCAAACGGCTTCCGTGGATCGGTTGGGCTGGGCCATAGTCTGGGGGCGATTTGCAGCCTTTGGGCCGCGGTCGACGATCCAGGGCTGTTCCGGGCACTGGTTCTGGTGGATCCGGCGTTCTTCAGCGGCCCCCTGTCGATCCTGTGGGGCGCGATGCAGCGGCTGCACCGGGTCGACCGTACCCCAATCGTCGCCGGGGCCATGCGTCGACGTGACCGCTGGCCGTCCAGGGCCGAGGCGCGTCGAGCCTGGCGTGACAAGCCACTGTTTCGCGATTTCCGGGAGGAATGTTTCGACGCCTATCTGGACACCGGACTGGAGCAGGCCCCCGAGGGCGGCTTGCGCCTGAGGTACCCCAAGGAATGGGAGGCGGCGATCTTCCGATCCACGCCGGCGAGCCCATGGAACCTCGTGCGACGCTCTACCGTGCCAATACTGCTGGTGCGCGGCGAACATTCGAACGCCCTGTCGCGGGCCTCCTTGCGCAAGTTCGAGCGCCTTGTGCGAAACGGCGAGGCGATAGAGATCCCGGGCGTAAGTCACATGCTGCCGCTGGAACAGCCAGGCGCCGTGGCCGACCGGATCCAGGTTTGGCTGCAAGGGGCTGTTTCTCGCTGAAACCCACGCGGCGCACAACTTCCCCGACGACGCGCCTGCTGACCAGCGAATCTACTGCGATGTCTCAATGACCAGCTGACCATGAGACCTGGTCCTGCAGCTCGACGCCGGTCGTGTGGCAGCCACACCTACAGAACGTAGGTCAGTGCGTTCTCGGGCGTGCGGCAGTCCATGTCCTGGCCCCGGTCGCGATGGTCGGCTATCTCGGCCGTGACGCCGATGGTGCGGCTGAGCAGGAAGAGCGTAAAGGCAAGATCCTGGACCTGACGAAGGCTTATGCGACCCGCCTGTAGATCCTTCCAAACCAGCTTGAGGGTAATCACAGCCAGGACGGCGTCCACGTTTACACAAAAGACATTCCGGGTCACCCCCTCGGCATAAAGCTCCTTGACCAGGTGCCGGTAGAACTCCCAGAAAACGTTGTAGATGCCCTTCTCGGTCAGCAGTCCAGACACGAACTGCTCCCGGGGATCCACGTTGATCTTGTTCCCCCGGAAAACCGGGTGGTTGATGCAGGGGATGGGCCTCACGACGCCTTCCTCCCCTTCCTGGGCTTGCTTCTTGCGGGCCCCATAGGCCTTGGCGGCCTTGTTGGCCATCGCCTTTAGATCCAGTCCGTGTGCTTTGTCAGCGGGATCGGCAAGGGTCACTCCTTTGAACTGCTCCACCAGGAACTCGACTGCCTCGTAACCGTTGCCACCATGCGCCCGGCCGGTATTGGACAGGAAGCCCACGAAGGCCATGGAGATGTCATTGCGGGCACTGACACTCTCCTTGGCGCCCTTGGAGGAAAGGGTACCCGGGCCGTTGGTGATGGTGAGGCCCAGCAGCGTCTGAAGCTCGAGCAATTCCCCCGGGTCCGGCACCCGGGCGAAAAGCACCTTGAACGTGTTCTCCGTGAAGCTGTGGTTCAGGTTGGAGAGCTTCTGGTTCACCAGCTTCTTCCAGTGCGGGTTGTGGGCCCGGTCCACCGCCGAGTAGGCCACGATGCGCGACATGATGTAGAAATACGTGACCGCGTCCTCCACCAACTGGCGGCCGATGCGCTTCTCCAGCATTGGGTTCCAAAGCACGCAAACCGCGATGGTGGCCAGCAGGAACTCGTAGGCGTCACGGATCTCCAGCCCCCGCTTCTCGGCAAGCTCGATGATGTGCTGGCAGACCTTCAGGGCCACGCAAGACTTCTTCGACTTTTTGACCTCCCTGAGGAGCAGCCTCGAGACATCGGTCTTCCTGGAAGGCTCCGAGCTGAGGAGATGTTCCATCACATACTCGTCCAGCTCGGGCGGAAGGGTCCGACTCAACTCATTCAGGCTGAACTCGCGAATGAGATCGATGATGAACTGGGAGTGCTTCCGGGACTTGGCCAGCAGGTCCTTGTCGCCCACCAGGGCGATCTGCGAGGCCAGGTAGGCATTGGGAGTGCAGCCATTGGCCCTTGCCTCGTCGATAAGCTCCATGCGGCGCTCATCTATCTTCATGAAGAGGTTCAGGATCAGGTTCAAGGTGGGCAGATCGCCCTTCTCGGGCATGACCTTCGCCAGCGAGAAGTAAAGGTTCTCCTCCATGGAGTGCCTGGAAAGATCCAGCACGGTCTTGCCGTGGAGCTCCGAAACCTGGGACTCGGGGTTCATGCGGGAGGCGCCCGACTTGTCGGCCATATTCTGGCGGAGGTAGTGGGCGCCCACCAGTTTGTTCACTTCTATGATCTGCTGATCGTAGGGAACGGGAGGCTTCGATAGCGGCAGGCTCAGACCCTCTGGCAGGTGCACCATCGAGTCACCCAGCCAGAGCTTGAGGGACAGGTCCCCGGTGGTCTCGAAGTCAGGCTTCTCGCCAATCTTCTCGAAAACGGCCCGAACCGCATCCGGGACATACTGGATGCTGGGCACCCGGACACCGGACTTGCTGACCTGGCGGGTCTTGGGATCGAAGACGTCCACACCGAAGTACTCGTCGAACCAGCGTTCCTTGGCCTCGGCATCATCACCACCGCCGGACATGGCACCCGCGTGGCCGCACGACCGGGTGATATTTTTCTTCCAGCGGCCCGTGACGCAGACGATGATGGGCTTCGTGAAGCCAAAGGTGCTGTCCTGGATCCAGTCCAGGGCCATCTTCTCGTAGTAGCCACCTGGCTCAACGTACAGCACCACGGCCTTGGTGCGAGGGTCATTCTGGGCGGCGTAGAGAAACTCCGGCAGGGCAAAGTGGATATAGACGTCCTTGCCGCTGGAAACCGCCGTGCTGATGCCGAAGCCCGCCGTTCGCAGGTACTCGGCCATGGTGGACGTGAAATTGCCCGAGTTCGAGTGTATTGCGATGGAGCCCTTGACCAGGGTTTCCTCGGGATGATCCCCACCCAGGCTGCCCCCGATGCGGACGCGATCCCAGGCGTTGGCCATGCCCAGACAGTTGGCACCGATGACATCCACGCCCGCTTCCTGGCACAGTGCCCGGATATTGCGGGAGTCCCGGGCAGGCACCTTCTCCGTCACGATGACGATGCGCTTTAGTGCCTCATTGTGGGTCACCAACTCCGACACGGCCTTGCACACGCCAAGAGGCGGAATGTAGACCACCCCCATGTCGAAGGAGATGCCATTCTCCATGACCTCGCGGATGCTCCGGTGTACGGGAATGGGGCCAAGCTTGGTTTCCAGCACACCTCTCCGGCCGTACTGGACACCGGCCACGATGTTGCCACCGCTGTACTCGTGGGACACCGGCGTGACCTTGCGGCTCTCGCTGCCCAGAATGTTCATGACACAGACGCGGTTCTCCTTGGTAACCAACTCCTCCAGGGAGTGGAGACCCACGTAGTAGGGGAAGGGGCGGGTTGTCAGTTTGCGCATGGCTAGGCCCTCGCCTGGATTTCGATCTGCGTGCGGAAGGCTTCGGCGCCCTCGGCACGCCACCATTTATCAATCTTCCGCGCATGCTCCAACGTAAGAATCATGGAGGTGTCGTGCCCGAACATCTGGTAGGGCAGCCGCAAGCGATCCAGAATGTCCTTGGCGTAGAACATGCCCTTCACCACATTGGGGCCACCCCGACCGATCACTACGTAGAGCGGCTTCCAGCCGGCCTTGGACACATGGTCCCGCAGCGCATCGAAGACCCCCTTGAAAGTGACGTAGATGTCTGTGTTGTTGGCCTTGCCCCCGATCAGCAAAAGCATGTCCGCCTGCTGGTACCAGTGCTCGAAGACGATACGACTGATCTCGTAGATCTTTTCGTAGGGCGGATTACCGCCGAAGTCCGAGGAGAAGATGGCCGTCTCCCCCAGCGACTCGGTGCCGGCGCTGTTGGCGCCGCCACCGAACATGAATGGCAGGATGCTACCCTTGGGATTCATCTCCAGCACATCGCTCTGGCCCTGGTAGGTCCGCAGCTCGTTGATGGCCGCCTCGAAGGGCGTGGTCTCGGTCTGGAACAGCCCATCCGGCAAACCGATGCGCTTCCAGGCCTGGTTGTCCTGGTCGAAGCTGGCCTTCACGTCGCACGCCACGGGCAGGATCTGATTGCCCCGGTACTGGACGCGGATGGGATTCAGCTCGATGGTGGTAAGGCCATAGCCATCATAAAGCTCCCAGAGCTTGGGCAGGTGCTGGACCAGGGCCGAGATGAAGGCCTCGGGGCAGCCCGTGTCCGTAAGGGCGTTGGTGATCTCGAAGGCATTTATGCCGATGAAGGGATCGATCTCCACCACAGCCTTCTTCTCGTCGGACAGGCTCTCTATGTCCACCCCTCCCCAGGGAGTGATCGTGAAGACCGGCCCTCGGTGGATGCTGGAGCTGCAGATGCTGAAGTAGACCTCCAGATCCGATGGCACGAAGGCTTCCATGGTCACGCCATTGGCCGTAACCACCTTGTTCCCGTGGGTATGCTGGGCGAAAAACAGGTCGCGCTTCGCCTGAAGCGCCTCTTGCAAGGTGCTCACCACACGCACCAATCCGGCCTTGCCTTTCTTGCCTACCCCCCCGTTGAATGCCGGCTTCACCACCAGTCTCTTGTGCAGCTCCAGAAACTGCTGGATCTCCTGGTTTGTGGCCGAGCCGTCGATGAAGTCTGCCACTGGAAATTCCACCAGTTGCAGCAGTTTGGACCCATAACGCAAGCCCGAAAGTTGCATGGTCCACCCTCAATCGAATCTGGAAAAAATCTGGAGCACCGGTCCTCCTGGGGTCCCGGGTCCCGATACATGACACATGGATGGCTATTAGAGAACACGCAAAGGATACCTTTGAGTCGTAATACTCTTGGAAGGACACCTTCCAGGCGGAATCGGGTCACACCGGCGACGCGGCCTCGGCATCCGTGGCAACCGCGACCACCCCGTTGTAGACTTCATCGAAGGATCCGACCGTTTCCAGGCGGGGCATCATGGGAATCGCGCCGCACGACCTTGTGCTTAGCCTTCGCGGACTGGCTGATGCGCCGATCCGCCGAGGGTTCCTACGCGAGGCGTTGCAGGACGCCGATCCCGAGACCTTGGCCATGTGGATGGGTTACCTGGTCCTGCACTCCATCGACGAGGACATCCGCTTGGCCTGGCTGGAACTGACGCGGATCCTGCTGTCCCCCGATTCGCCGGTCCCAAAGACGGTCGCGGCGGTGATGGAACACCGCCTTCAGGCGCACCCGGCTTGCGCGGTGCTGGCGTTTCTGACCACGAACCCGTCCGAGCGGCGCGGCCCGGAGGTCATTGGCGACCAGTACGCCCTCGAGGATGTGGCATCAGGCCTACGCAAGGCCCGGGCTCGCCAACGTTCGCGAGACACGCTACTCCTGCTGTCGGCTGATCCTGATCCCGCGGTGATCCGCATCCTGTTGCAGAACCCCCTGGTGGGCGAGATCGAGGCGATCCGGGTGGCGTCCCGGCGGCCCCAGGTTGCCGCGACGTTCCGGGAAGTCCTCGACAGCGCGAGGTTTGGGGTGAGGGAGAGCGTGCAGGCAGCGCTGGTCCTGAACCCATGGTGCCCTGTTCGCCAGGCGCTGGCGATGCTGCCGCTGCTGTCGCGCGCGCACCTCGAGGAGGTGTCTGAATCCGCGACGCTGGACCAGCGCGTCCGGGCCGCGGCTGGGAATTTACGGACGATTCGCGGTCGCGCATGGGCACGACCTAAAGCCTAGAGCGGCTACTTTTCATTTCACTGGAGTTGCCACGTGCGACGGCAGGTGTGGAAGATGCCGCGATTGGAGGTCGCGGTCCTGGCATGCGCCTGCTCGATGGCGATGGCATGCGGAAGTGGCGGCGGACGGGCCGGGAACGGGGACGGAGCCTTCGAGGCATCTGATGAAGCAACGGACCATGCCGACGCCGCACACGAAGATGGCCAACGCGATGCGGGCGACGTCGGGCCTGGCGATACGGCATTCGACGCGACGGTCGAGGTCGGCGGTGACACCGCGGCAAATGACGAGGACTTCCTGGAGCTGCACATGGACGCAGCCGTCCCCGATTTGACCAAAGCAGACGAGGGCGGCGACGATGCCGCTGGGCTGCTGGCCGATGCGGACGTTGAAACCGGCGACACGGGTGATGCCGAAGGGGCGGCGGCGGATGGCACGTTTGACTCTGGCGAGGCGGACCATTCGGCCGGCGAGGTCTGCGACGACCTCCAGATTCCGGACGCCGACACCTACAGCGACGCCTCCGACGCCTGTGCTGAAGCCTCCGACTCGTCCGACGAACTAAACGACGCCGGTGCCTGCGAAAACGCCATCTGCCCTGACGAAAGCGATTCCACGAACGATCCAGGCCAGGAAAATCCATGCGTCACCGGCCCACCTGACCAGTGCGACGACCACGATCCGTGCACCGCCGACAATTGCGACCCCGCGAACGGATGCATCCATGCTCCCCAAGCCTGCTGCAGCGACGGCGTGGTCGACCCCGGCGAGGAATGCGACGACCTGAACCTGGTGGATGGCGATGGCTGCGATTCGACCTGCCTCATCGACTGTCCTGCGGGTGCCGTCCTCGAGGCAGGCTACTGCTGGGTCCGTGCGATCACGGCGACCGAAACGCACTCCCAGGCATGCGCAAGAATCTTGCGTTTTGCCACACCTCCAGAAGTCGTGCTGACCTGGGATGATGCAGCCTTGACGAGGGTCGCAAACGGCCTGGGGTTCACGTCGGCGGGCGACGACGGCGACTTTGCGCCGGCAATGTGGTGCGACGAAACGGCCGGGACCTGCGACACCCATGCCTTCGGAACAGCCTTCTACAACTACGGCGCACGAGTGCCCGCCCCGGACGCCCGGCCGGTCTATACGTGCGCCGCTGGCAACCAGTCCGAGCTGCCCCTGCCGCCTTTGACCGTCCACTTCATCGACGTAGGGCAGGGCGACGGAATCATGCTGGACGTGGGAGGTACCGAAGTCTTGATCGACGGCGGTGACGCTGGTGCCCAGACGGCGACATACATCCAGCCGTTCGTGGACGGTCCCATCGATGTGGTCGTGGTCACCCATCCTCACACCGACCACTACCGGGGGCTGATCGACGTCCTGAACCGCTACGCGGTCAAGGAAATCTGGCTGAACGGCGCCACGGCAACCGGCACGACGTGGGCCGAGTTCACGACTGCGGTCCGGGCTCAGGAGACGGCAGGAGCAAAGGTCCGGATCCTGACCCGCAACAACACCGCGACCGCAGGCATCCTGGGATTCACGATCATGAATCCAGGCACGGTCCTGACGAACGATGTCAACGGCGACAGCCTGGTCATGCGCATGGCCCATGGCGACGTCGCGTTCGACTTCACGGGCGACACGATCACCTCCGAAGAAACGAAAATCCTGGCAGCCGGCTATACCCCCCGCGCCCAAATCCTGAAACTGGCTCACCATGGATCGTCGACATCCAACAGCCAGAAATGGTTGAATGCCGTCCTGCCTGAGGTAGCCATCTATTCAGCCGCTCTTGGAAATTCGTACGGACACCCCAGCGCTTCGGTCGTCAGCAGCATCCTGGCGATGGGCATCACGCTGCTGGGAACGGACACCAGAGGCACCATCCTTGTCGAAACAGGCGGCTTGAACTACTCGGTGACGACCCAGAAGTGACAATGCCGGCAGGTGACGACAAGGCGATCTCCCCGGAGTACGGCCAAGCTGCATAGTGATCGCGCAAGCACCTGGAAAGACCCCTGGTTTCAGCCACTTTTCCCCAGGTACCGCGTTGATTTCCCGGGTCTCGCCCCCGATACTTCGCCCAGCGAGGCCCATTGCGGCTTCCGACTTGGAGGAAACATGAACCGGATTGCGATGCGAACCAAGATCGTGGCTACCCTGGGCCCGGCCTCGGGCAACCCCGAGATGGTGCACGCCCTGCTGCAAGCCGGTGTCAGCGTGTTCCGCCTGAACTTCTCGCACTCGACTGCCGAAGCGGCGAATGAACTGATCGCCATGATCCGCGCCGCACGTATGGAACTCGACATCCCGGTCGCCATCATGGCCGACATCAAGGGGCCGGCCGTCCGCGTCTACGGCTACAGCCAGGTGCTCCCGATCGAGGCCGGCGACGTGCTGGTCATCGAATCGCGCCCTCCCGAGGGCATCGAGGTCCTCGTATCCCCCGAGCCCGGTCGCATCTACACGAACCTTCCCGAACTGGACAGCCTGTGCGTCATGGGCCAGCGTATCCTGCTGATGGACGGCTGCCTGGCCGGCGAGGTGGTGGCGATCGCCCCGGGTACCGTGTCCGTCCGCATGGGCAACGCGGCATCGCTGCGACCAAAGGCCCACCTGACGCTCCCGAACGTCGAGTACCCAATTCCCTTCCTGTCTGAAAAAGACATCCGCGACATCACTCTGGCCGTGGAAAGCGAGGTCGAGTACCTGGCGCTATCGTTCGTCCGCGAGGCAACCGACATCGAGGAAGTCCGCCGTTTGGTTGGGCGCTGCCGGACGGTTTCCGGACGCCCACCGGCGACCCGCATCATCGCCAAAATCGAGAACGCCAAGGGCCTGGCCAATGCCGACTCGATCGTGGCCTCGGCCGACGGCATCATGGTGGCGCGCGGGGACCTGGGTGTCGAGGTCGCGATCGAGAAGGTCCCGATTGCCCAAAAACGCCTGATCCGCACGGGCTACCTGGCTGCGAAACCTGTCATCACGGCCACCCAGATGCTGGAGTCGATGATCGAAAGCCCGATGCCGACCCGCGCCGAGGCCAGCGACGTCGCCAACGCCTGCTTCGACTCGACCAGCGCCGTGATGCTGTCGGGCGAGACCGCGATCGGCCGCTACCCGATCAAGGTGGTGGAAACGATGGTCGCAATCATCCGAGAGGTCGAGGCGACCTACGACAACGCCGCCTGCCATCACAACATCCCGCCGGAAGTAGCGGTGGGAGACCTGCCGAATATCCTGTCCTACAACGCCGTGACGGTAGCCCACCAGTGCAACGCGGCGGCCATCGTGGTCCTGACCGAGACGGGACACGCGGCGCGGTTGCTGTCCCGCCTGCGCCCGTGCATGCCCGTGTTCGCCTTCATGAAGGACGAGCGCGTCTTCCACCAGTTGGCCATGAACTGGGGCGTCTACTCCTTCCTGCTGGAAGGATCAGAGGAAAGCCTGAACGCCCTGGTGGGCAAGACGCTGGGCATCTGCCAGGCCAAGGGCTACCTGAAGACCGGCGACCGCGTCGTTTTCCTGGCGGGCCTGCCCCTGTCCCGGCGCGGCACTACCAACGTAATCCGCGTCGAGACGGTAGCGTAAGTCCGGTACGGGTTGCGCTCGGCTGATCCCGTCCTGTACCAAGACTGAAACGTGCCGTCGACGGCACAATTGACGGCTGAACTCGAGTCCTTCGATAATCCTGTCCCGGTGGCGGATCGCGACCCGGGGAACAACGAGCCCCGACACCGGCCGGCAACACGAGGTTCGGCAGATGTCCGTCCAGATAGTCAGACGCTTGATGCAAGGGCTCGGGGCCATGTTCCTGGGGGTACTGTTGGTCGAACTGGTACTGCGAATCGGCTTTGCCGCCTGGGTGTCTTTCCACGGAGATCTCGGGTGTTGCAGCCCCGGCGACGAGCTTTGCAAGGCCGCGAGAGTCTACAACGAATTCATCCAGCGCGTTCCGCCCAGCGGGGTACTGCCATTCGATGAACGACTCGGCCACCGGCTGGCACCGGGGCTTCGCAACAACTCCTTCTCGGATGGCCTGAACACGAACTCGGCAGGGGCGCGGGGCGTTCGCGAATACGCCGATACGCCGCCCGCAGGCGTGTTGCGAATCGTCGCCGTGGGAGACTCATACGTCTTCGGCCAGGAGGTTCCAGATGCAGGAGCGTTCCCGGCCCAACTGGAGGCCGGCTGGAAGGACATCGAGGTACTGAACCTTGGAACACCAGCATACGGGCTTGACCAGGCGGCACTCATGCTGGAACTGGAGGGTCTGCGCTTTCATCCAAAACAAGTGGTTGTCGGGATGATCGGTGACGATTGGATACGCGCCCGATCCGACTTCTTCTGTGGCGCCAAGCCCCAGGTGGTTCGCGATAACGGCAGTGTCGTGATTACCGGTACCCCGGTTCCGTCGCCCGACGAAATCCGCCTGCAGGTATTAGGGAAGCCGCTGGTGCTGATCCTGGCGGGAAATCTGTTGCACAGGCTGACCAGCCGGTATCCTGGGCTATTGGCTAGCCCAGACGACCTGGACGACCGTGCGACAGCCGATGCGATGATGGATCGGATGGCAACCAGTGCAGGGGCCGCTGGTGCAGATACCCTGTTCATTCTGATGCCATTCGGTGCGCAGCGTGGCGGAACCTACGACCGGGAGATCTTCAACAGCTACTGTGCGTCCCGTGGCGCGTCGTGTATCGACACAAGCGCCTTCTTCGAGGCGGAGGGGGACCGATTGGGATCCGAAGCCTACGCTTCGACATATTTTTCTGGAGTTCACCTCTCGGTCGCGGGAAACAAGGCTGTTGCAAACATGATCGCTGCGCGCCTTGGGCTGGATACGAAACCCTAGGAAGCCTTGGGAGCCGGACTGCATAGCAGTTGGTTCTGTCGCAGCCAGAGCCATTCTTGACAACAGGATACCCCGAAGATTAGGTTCATTTCCCTTCGGCTGGGGACATTTTCACGATGTACGGAGCCAGGTCGCTTCTGGTCGCCATCCTCCTGGTCGCCTGCCCGGCCGGTTCCGTTGTCGCCGACGAATCCACCCTTTCAAAGGCCTTTGTCGAGACCGCTGCCCTTGAGTCAAGCTCAGAATTCATCGTGGAACCGGGGAACGAGGACTACCTGTTCCAGATCCTGAAACCACGTCCCGGAGATCTTCTGGAGATGATGGGCTTCAGCCTGGCAGGGATGTCGATAGGGAAGGATCGGATCGACGCAACATATGCCAACGAAAACAGCAGCAACAAGGTCCAGGTCCGGCTGCTTTCCCGCGATGCGCCTTGTCCGGGCTGTATCGGCACGGCGCACTTCCAGTTGCAGACCGACACGAAGCTTGCCGGGGCTCGTCAAGTTCTCGTCGCGCTCGCGACCCTGATGGCGGATCGAGACGCTCGCAATGTTTGGAGGCATCCTAGATCCTACGCACCGACGCCTTCTGCAGTCGCAGAGGCAACTTCGAATCCCATAGCAACAAAGGCAACTTCGAATCCCATGACTGACGACCCACAGCCGGCCTATTGGGCTGGCGCAGAGGCAATCTCCACCCGCCTCGAATCCGGGATCAAAAGCTTGCCATCGACCCTGTTGATGGCGGCAGGCTGGCTCGTAGTCGGGAATGCCCCTTTCAACGGTTGCGTCCTTCTCGTCAGAGCGATGGAAGCATTGTGGTTGCTGATGTTGCTCGGATGGGCGTGGGATGCCTGCCGCGGCCTCCGTTACGGCCTCCGCCACGGCTCCTTGTCCCACTCGATTTTCCTGGCCTTCCTGTTCTCGGCCGCACTTGGCCTTCGCTGGAGTATGGCGACTTGGGGGCCGGGCGAGATTGTCTGGAATCAGGGGGGCTTCTTTGTGCCACCGGAATTCTGTGGCGGGGTGCACGGGAGCAGCCCTGGCGGACTCATCCAGCTGGTTTCCCGCTTCGTAGGGCGCGACTTCGAAACCTCGATAGCGACCCAACTGGTCCTGGGTTCGCTGGCTCCCGTACTGCTGGTCCTCCTTGCCAAGACGATCGGGTTGAGCCCCATCGCGGCTGCAGCATCCGGCATCCTGATTGCGGCACACCCCCTCATGGTCCGGTTCTCCGGCGAGGGCAACCGACAGTCCTACATGCTTCTGCTGGCCATAGCGGCCTTGTTGCCCCTCGCGCAGTATCACCGTTATGGATTACGGAGATATCTGACCCTGTATGCCATTGCGGCAACCCTCTGTTTCCATACCCGTCCGGAAGGCATCCTGCTGCTGCCGATCGCATCGATGATGACAATGGCGTCGTTGTACGACCAGAGGGCCGGAGGCAAAAAATCTGGAAGGCGCTTCCGAGAGGCCGTGACTGCACATGCCATTGTCGGCGCCATCTGGATTCCGTACTTTTTCGTTCTGATTCGGTCGTTCTGGAGCAGCTACGTTCCCGGGATCACAAGAGTCGGTTTCAATGATTTCCTGTCGAAACAACAGATCTGGCTGAATCCCGAATACACGGCAACCGCCACGATCGCCCTGCTGGTGATCGGCTCGGTCATTGGACTGCTGCGCCGAGAAAGGATGGTCCTGTGGGCGATGGCGGCGCTTGCTGTGATCGCATGGCCGGTTAGATCCCTTTCGGCCGTCGATCAGAACCTCGCAATCGCCCGATACCACACCTTGACCATGCCCTTCGCCGCAATACTGGCCGGATACGGCTTGGACCGACTGACCCGGGTCGGCAAGTGGCTCTTGAGTTTCTGGAAGTGGACTGTGGCATGGCCCGCCCTATCGGCAACGATCGCGCTGCTGGCCGTGGCAATCACTACGATCGACCCCATGCGGGAAATCACGTATCCGCGAACCATCGATCACGAATTCCAATTCCTGCTGAGGGTCCTGCCACAACTTCCTGACGATGCCGAGATCTACTACACCTATCGTTCGCCACGTCTGAACATCGACCTGGCCTTTTCCGCACCGACACAGTATCTGTCGGCCGCCGTAGGACGACCTGGCCAGCGGTGGTTTCCCTGGGAATCGGACCAGACGCTGCCTCCGTCAGATCATCCGCGCTTCTACTACCAGCAGGGAAACTGCTATGCAGGGCAGTTCTTTGCCGATGAAATTCTGTCCGCACAGATTGCGCGTGAGGGACCGTTGAGATGCATGTCAGCCATGGCTCGATACGGAGGTTCGCCGGTCTTCACTGAACGGATCCCGGCCGTGCGATTCCAGACGGAAGTCTACTTCATGGATCCGATGACCATCGGCATCTACCGAATGCCCTGAAGACAGTCCTTCACAAGCTCCATCCAACACCCGACACTCGAACAACGACATGTCAGGCTCGGTCTGCACGACTCGACACTCGTGAAGGGGCAGCAAGGACGCTACTTTAACGTCCGTCCCGCTACGACCTACCACCAGGAAGAATGGTCCGCCAACCCATGGGGCTTCGCAGAGTCCGGCGTCCAAGGCTTTCGAAACCTGTTTGTCGTTCCTGAAGCTTAGTGGCAGGAAGACAATAGGACGCTCTCGGGGTTTTCGGATATCGAGTCCAGTAGAACCAATAGTCGGATAGCTTTCAGAACGACAGTGTTCAAACTCGTACATGGTTCGGGCCCCACGACAGAACGGCTGCATAAACGAATATTCGACAACGCCTAGAACCACGAGTCCCTCATGCGGTGAGGCCGCTTCGATGGTATCGATAATTGGGCGGGCGTCCACGACCTTCAGGATTTGAGCCGAACCAAGCTTTACCGGATCCCACAAACTGGAACGTGCGTAGTAGCCGTGAACCAGGAGAATGGATACCAGCAACAACTGGATTGCTGCCGAGAAATTACCATTGCGAAGGCGCCAACGGAACCGCTCCGCCCCCAGAAAAGGAATAAGCAGGATCAGCGGCCAGATGGATACCGTATTAACGAGATCAAGCCAGATCACCGAACTCGCCGAGAGGACCAAGGCAACGGCCGCCATCAGGAACCAGGAAAGCGGCATGTCCACCAGGTTCAATGCCAGCAATCCCCACATGCCCAGCCAGGCAGGGCTGCTGGTGGGAAACATGCGGCCGAACACATGCTCCGATGTCAGAAAAGCCCCGATCGGCATTCCCAGCATCTCGTGGCCGAACAAGCGCTCTGTCATGACGTTTGCCGTCTTCGTCAGGGCTTGCACGCGAGACGCGCTTGCGAGAGCAAACACCTGGGCCATCGACAGCTTGAGAATGGGCGCGTACATCAGGAGGAAAAGAAACGCGGCCACAAGAGATTGCAGGCGCCGGCCACGCACGAACGATACGACCAGCACGACCAGGAAACCCAGGGCAACGACAAGTGCGGGGAGGTTACCGACCCCCACGGCCAGGAATGCGGCAACCACCAGGGATGGATAGATGGGAGCACGCCGCGCCAGAAAGTGGAGAACCCTCTCGACAAACCAGGTGGTTGCCACGACCTCGGCAAAATAGTGTTCATGAACGGCACCTATTGTCACGAAGGCTGGCAGAAAGGACACAAGTACGGCGACCCAGAATCCGGCCCACGACGAATTGAACAAACGGCCTATCCGGATAAGACAGATATTGAGCCAGAGGCCAGCAAGGAGGTTCGGGAAACGCAGCCAACCCTGGTCCATGCCAAGTCCAAAAGGCACTCCAAGCCACGACCAAGCCGTCAGCAGCGCCGGAAATACCGGCGGATTGAACACCTGGAACAATTCAAAGTTATTGAACTCGAGATGATGCGGGGGCAACACCTGGCTCGCGTGCAACCTCATGGCTCCGGACAGCGTCAGCAGACCGAACACCCAGATTGGGCGGACATCATCGCGTCTCAATGCAGGCATCCAACGTCGGGTCAACAAAAAACCGACCAGAAACATGATGAAGGCGACGGCTTGCGCGTCCACGCCTTCCATGATGTTCACGGCATCGGCAATACGACCTTCAACCAACGCCTCGAGAAAAAAAACGGCGCTCTCGAGAAACTGGCAGACGGCCTGCACTGGACCTGAATATCGGATGAACCGATAAGTGCCTGTCCCGACTACGACGATCGCGCTTCCTGCAGCGTCCACAAAATTCTTCGCGGCCGAATAGATGCCGTCGAACACCTGCTGGATGTTGTCAGCCGTCCCGGAAAGCCAACTCCCGGTCGTCACTGGGTAGGTCACGTAATCAGAGGTCCTATCGCCGTCGAGGATGCCTCCGACACATGCCTTGAAAAAAACCTTGCGGAGCGCCATCGATTGGAGAAGTGCATCTGATATGACGCGTGGTTCCGGAACATCATCCATTGCCTGCGGCGGACCCTCCCCGACCAATCGAAACCCGGGGCTCTCCACTCCCGGCGTGCCGGCCGCCTCGACGATACTGATTCGCACACGGGCGAGGCTCTCCCGGTTTTGGAAGATGATCGAGATCTTGCGGCCGGGTCCTACCGACATGGATTCATTCGTCCAGGAACCCCAAGGCGTCTCGCCTGCCTGCTCAAATCGGTCGAGCAGAGAACGGACCTCCTGGGTGCAGGAAGGCGGGAATGATTGATCAGCAGATGCAGGCTGGGCATACGCGGACCATGGAGCAACTACCAGCGCGAAGACCAGCGGTATCAACCACGCCTTCTCGACAAGCAATGATTGCAGGTTTTTGGCGGATAACTGAGGTCCGGAACCTGCCTTCGGTCCCCGAAACGGGATCGCCCCGCCACTGGTTGATTGGCGATCCAGGACCGCGTGACCGGCTGTCACGGGCGCCAACGGGTTGATTCCGTCCAGCCGCATTCCTTTCGATCAAGGAGAAAATCTGGAACCGCTTGGTAGAATAAGCAAACCGGCAGAGCATGGTCAAGAAGTGGTCTACCCGGGGGACGCAGGACTGAATATCCGCTCATCAACCGCACCTGACCATCAAGCATTTTCAACCGCGCCTTTCCAGCGGTCGTCGTCACGAACCGGAAAATGGCGGTTGCTTACGGAGTTTTCGGGTAGTACAGATACGCGGAGATTGGTTTCATTCATGGATTCGTTGGTTCACAGAAAATATTGAGGAGAGGAGCTGATGAGAATCGGATGGAGCCTGATTTGTGGAATTCTGCTGCTGGTGCTTGACGGCGCTGCAAAGGCTGACGAGTACCAGAACGTTGAGGTCAAGAAGCTCGTCACCTCATCAACGGCAAGCAATGGGCAACCATTGGCCTATCTGCTGACCGAAAAGCCCGAAGTTACCGCCCTCATTGTCACAGTTCCTCCCGGTGGAGAGACGGGTTGGCACAAACACCCGGTCCCGGTCTATGCCTATGTCCTCGACGGAGAGCTGACTGTCGAGATGAAAGACGGCAGCAAATACAGCTTCAAGAAGGGAGATGCAGTTTTCGAAGTGATGAACACCATGCATAACGGCTTCAATTCCGGACACAGCAAAGTCTCTCTTGTCGTTTTCTATACCGGAGCCGTCGGGGTGCCGAACGTTGTCAAGGAGCTACCGTCGGCACCGGTATTGCGTTGAGGCGAATCGGACGACATCGGGACAGACCGAATTCGCAGGAGGAACAGGAATGACGGGAAGACGGTGGCTGGGCGGGGCGGTCCTGGTCGCCGGGCTGCTGGCGTCGATGCCGGCCCATGCCTGGCGGTTCGACCTGGGCGAGAACACGAACCTGAACGTGGCAGCACTGATCCAGTTCCAGGCGCAATTCCAGCAGGCCGGCGCACCGGACAAGACGGCCTGGAGCAAGGACTTCTACCTGCGCCGGGTTCGCCTTCTGCTGTGGGGCGACGTATGGAAGGGCATTTCGTTCTTCGTCGACACCGAACAGCCGAACTTGGGAAAGGGTGGGAACTGGGACGTGGCGCTGATCGTATCCGACGCGTTCATGACCTTCAAAGTCGCGGACCAATTCATGGTGGACGTAGGGATGATGCTGATGCCGTTCGCCCGTCACGGCGTCCAGAGCGCCCCGGGTTTGAACGGTCTGGACTTCCACTTTGGTCTGCTGCGCTTTGTCGAAGGGTCGCACAAGAACCTCAGGGACGTGGGCGTCCAGTTGCGCGGTTACATCTTCGACCGCCGGCTGCAGTATCGCGTAGGCGTGTTCAACGGAGCCCAGGGACAGTCGCTGCAACGCGATTCGACCGGCGCGGTGACGAAGGATGCAGCCGGCCAGACGGCCCTGCTGTCCAACCCCGCAGACTTGCCTCGGTTTGCGGGCCACGTGCGGTACAACATCCTGGGGACTGAAACGGAGTTCTTCGCAAAGGGCATCACGTTCGGCAGCGGACCGACGTTGTCCATCGGGGCGGGCTTCGACTTCCAGCCCTCGTGCGCCCTCAAGACACCGACCGTGCTGAACGCGGATCGGACGGTGAAGACCCCCGGTACCCTGACCCATTCCATCGGTGCTACAGCCGACGTCTTCCTGGACGTCCCGTTCGGCCCGGAAAAGCAGCACGAATTCGTGTTCATGAGCGCCGTGTTCTGGTACGACCATGGAAACGAGGTGGCTTACGACACCGCAGGCAACCCGTCCACTGTGCACTCGCGGAACTCAGGCATCGGGATCCTGGCCGAACTGGGCTACCGGTACACCTTTTTCGAGCCCGTGCTGACCATGGACTGGTTCGACAGCCGGCAAGCGGCACAGGATCTCCTGGTGATCAAGGGCGGGCTGAACTTCTGGATCCGGAAGGCGGCCGTGAACATCAAGACCGAGTTCGGGGGCGAAAAGCGCGGAAACCTCGCCAGCGCACCCTGGATCAAGGCGTTCACCTCACAGGTGCAGTTGTTCTTCTAGAAGCGTGCGGAAGGCAGGCAGGCAAATGGTGTGAACCCGCCCGCCGCAAATCGCTACCAGGCGCCGTCGATCCAGCCGTAGTACCGACCCATCCAGTAGGGCAGCAGATAGTCGCAGCCCGTCCGTTCCTCTCCTGAATCGACGCCACCGTCCAGCACGAAAGTGCTGCGATGCCATATGACCATGTCCGGTGGAAGGCGGTTGGACGGCAGCGGGTACAGGGCCTCTGTCGGCATATCCGGGTTGACGACTATCGTCGGATCGCCGCTATTCTTGACGACCCGATCGCGCAGAGGGGCTTCGGAAAACACGGCCACCTGCCACAAGGCCTGCCACAACGCCACCGGGTCGCGGTCGCCCGTCGAGGACAGGTACCACGCAGTCTTCACCGGATTGGCCTCCTTGACGCCCCGGCGGTTCGGGGTGTTGTCGTCCAGGTTCAGCCACAGCGTGTCCCGGAAGATCTGGTTGATTTCGGCCGAAACCAGCGGGTCGGTTTCCAGTCGCGCCAAGTGGAACATGTTTTCGAACGCCATGTAAACATTGAAGGTCTTTGTTTCGTAGTCGGAATATACCCACATGTAATCGCGCATGATTGACAGGTAGTTCCGGCCCAGGAGTTCCTTGTAGCGCTGGTCGAAGCGGTTCGCGTTGGCGAGGCCTTCGCTTTCGGCCACGTGCGCGGCGATCTTGAACCAGGCCAGGGCACAAGCTGCGTTGAGGCCGCTGGGGACAGGCCAGCCTTCCAGTTTTTCCCCGTCGACGTTGCCGTACTGGGTCAACTGGCCATTCTTGTCCATGAAATCCAGATTGTTGTCCCAGACATGGTCCATGAGCGCCGTCAGGAACTCGGCCGCAACCGCCTTCGTTGCCGGGTCGGATGCCAGATCGTATGCGGCCGCCACTCCCAGCACGGCGCCCGTCGCCTGGTCCCGGCTGACGTCTCCCACCCAAATCCAGTCCGCGAACTCGCCCTCACCGCGATAGTTGCGCGCTGCCGGGTTGTCCGGCCAGAATCCCTCGCCGTGATGGCCGGCTTCCCAGGGATCATCAGCGCGGCCATAGCTGCGGCCGATCAGGCCGGGAACGCCCGTCAATTTCTGGAAGAACAGCCAGCCATCGACCTGCTTTTTCAGGTACGCGCCGGATTCGGGGGTTCGCAGAACCGCGTCCCGGTAGGCCATCGCCATCGTGCACTGGCCCGACTGGAAGGCTGCATCGCCAAGGGTGCTCAAGCCAATGTTGCCCTGCGGATCATCCGGGGTCATCGCATTGAAGCTGAACCCATTCCAGTCGTGCCGTGCCTGGTAGACGGCCTGGTATCCCAGCGCCCTCGAATACAAAGCGCCGTCGGTCCCTGCCTGCCCAATCCGGATCCCGAACAGTTCGGCCCCGGTCGCGCCCAGAAAGTCGGTTACCTCAATTACGAAATAGTATAGGCCCTCGGCTTCCGGACTACCGATCCAGGCGCCGCTCGCCGGGTCGATCGACGTTCCCGCCGGAAGGTCGCCCTTCACGACCCGCCAGTTCGAATACGGAGGAATGCCGCCTGTCGCCTGGAACGCCAAATCGATATCGGCCCCGACGGCAACGACCGGCGGGAAAAAAGGCGTCACTACCACTGGCGCCGGCTGCACGGCATCAGGCCCGTCCACCAACTCGACCGCGTCCACGGCATCGACCGCATCCGCCGGCACAACCACTTCCACTAACGCTTCGTCCGGCAGGTCGGCAGGCATCGCGAGATCCGTGACATCGGGGGCATCCGGATCAGGAACATCGGGAGCCGCCGGACCCTCGGAACAGGCCACCGACAGCACCAGGCCTGCCAACAGCAAGCCTGCCTTGAGAAACGTGCGAATGATCATGGCGCGGGACTCCATTTCGACGGGGCCCGCAAGTCGCAGGCACAAAAGTCTAACGCGGCCGCCCCAGGAGTACAGCAGCTAAACTTGCAGGTATCGAGAGGAAGCGGATCTATACCGAGAGTTCGTCCTCCCCAAAAGGCGAACCCGGTTGTCCTTGTGCGCGACGACCGCTTCATTCAAGTGTCTGATCCGTTCACTCACCCTGCCTGACAGCACATCGGCAACGAATTACGAACGCACCCCGGGACCTGGCGCAGGCACGAGGAACTGGCCCACGCTTACCAGGACGTCACGCTCTTCGCAGGGCAACTGGTCTTCGAGCGCGAGCGCTGGCAACACTTGGGACCAGTCATCTTCTTTGTGGGTGACGCCAGCTGGCTGTCGTTCTAGACTCCCGCCGGACGGAGGGCGCGTACCCATGGGACGGTTTCTGACGTTGACGGCCATGCTGCTGGTCCTTTTCGCGGCGTCACCCGCCCGGGGGGCTGCCCCCGAGGACGAAGAAGCCGCGGGTGGCAAGACCATCGTCGTGGCGAAGTCAGTCCCCGAGGACCCAATTCGTTCCGATCGAGCCGTGACCCTGCTGGATGCGAAGACGCTGACGGAAGGTGCCCCACGGACCACCCCCGAGGCACTCTGGGAGACACCCGGCGTCTTCGTGCAGGCCACCAACCGTGGCGGCGGTTCGCCGATCATCCGCGGCCTGGTCGGGCCCCAGGTCCTACTGATGGTTGACGGAGTCCGGCTTAACAACTCGGTGTTCCGTCCGGGACCGGTCCAGTACCTGCACCTGGTCGATGCCTTTTCCCTGGACCGGATCGAGGTGCTTCGAGGCCCAGGATCCGTCCTTTACGGCTCCGACGCCATGGGAGGCGTCGTATCCATGCACCTCGCGGACCCGGTGGACTGCCGGGGAGACTCCGGCGGTTGCGCGGGAGGGGCGCTGCGGGGGCGCTACTCATCGGCTGACGAGGGCGGCGCGGTCCACGGGCGGGTTTCCGGAGGCGTTGGCGGGTTCGGCGCGATGGCAGGAGGCACTTTCCAGGCCTTCGGGGATCTGTACGGTGGCGGAAACGTAGGACGCCAGTCCTTCACCGGGTACAAGACGTACTCGGCCCTCGCGAAGGTAGTACACCGTTTTTCGCTGGGCTCGAAGGTCGGCGGGACCGTGGCCGCGAACTGGATGTTTTCGCGCATTGAGGACGCCGGACGCACGGATACCGTGGCCACCGGGTCCCTGCGCTTCACCGACAACGACCTGCATCTGGGCTGGGCCCGCCTGACGCTGAGGATGCCGACAACCCGGGCCGAAATCACCTTTTCCTACCAGGACTTCCGGGAAACCATGCGGGACCAGGCCCTGGCGGCGGATCGGATCACCGTGACGGGCCTCGTCCGGGACCGGGTGACCGACCGCACCCTGGGCACCGACCTCCGGTTGACGACGAGGCTGGTGGACGACCGCCTGCGCCTGCAGTACGGCGGGATGTACTACCACGACTGGGTGGACGCAGCCCGTGCGAAGGTTGTGGAAAGCGGGGCCTACCAGGCCACGGGAGGCGCCCTGTACCCCGACGGTTCGACCTTCCACACGTACGGCGCTTATGCCCGAGTGGAGGGCGACGCTATTTCCACGCCGAGCGGCCACGTGCTGCGCTTGTCTGGGGGCTACCGGCTGCACGGCATGGGGGGTACCGCACCGGCGATCGGGATTGTGCCGCCCGCGGACTGGGAAGCCCTGGGCCACGTGGGGCAGGCAGGTATCCAATGGCTGTGGCGCGACCGGGCAACAGTGGCGGTAACGTGGTCCGAGGGCTTCCGGGCGCCGAACCTGCAGGAAGCCGTGATGTTTGGCGACAGCGGCAGGTACTGGAACGTGCCTAACCCCGACCTCAGCGCCGAGCGGTCCGACACGGTGGAGATCCTCGGGCGAATCCAGGTGTGGCGCCTGCGCTTTGCAGCTTCGTGCTGGACGACCTTCCTGACAGACCTCATCGATCGCGTCCCAGGGACATGGGAGGGCCAGCCGACAGTCGAGGGCAAGGACGTGCTGGTGAAGGTCAACGTCGGCAAGGCCTTCCTGTGGGGCGTGGAGGTCGATGGGGCAGTAGACATAGGATGGGGCCTGTCGGCTGGCGGCAACCTGTCGTACACCCGGGGCCAGCAGGAAGTGAAGGACAAGCCCGGGGTGCCCATGAGCCGCATCCCGCCGCTGTTCGGGACCGCCCGGGTACGCTGGGACGTGCCCTGGCCGGGGACGGTCGGCGGCTTCGTGGAGGCGTATGTCCGGGCCGCGGCGCGGCAGGATCGCCTGTCGCCGCTGGACCTGAAGGACAGCCGCATCCCAGCGGGCGGCTCGCCCTCCTGGACAACGCTGAACCTGAGGGCAGGCGTCACCGTGGCGCAGCGTGTCCACCTTGGACTGGCTCTGGAGAACCTGACCAACGCCACCTACAAGCACCACGGGTCCGGCGTGTGGATGCCTGGGTTCAACGCAGTGCTGTCGGCCGGGGTGGACATGTAACGACGTCACTGCATCAGAGCCTCGACAACAAACTGATCACACCGCGACACAAGCGCCGGTCGGACGTCACTAACTCCTTTGTGAAGAACTGATCTGCAGGACGCAACCTTGACAATAGTACCCCCCGAAGACATCCTGCCGGTACGAACACTGGTGGTTCCCGACTGACCTATCGGTGACTTTGCACAAGAAGGTCAGCCGAAAGGCCCACGAGGCAAGCATCATGAACTCGCTTCTCTTCGTCCTACAAGCAACAGCGTGGACAGCCATGCTGGTTACGGCCGGTATTTTGGTGGCCAACCGGCTCGAGCCGTTCGCCAGCCCGGACGAGCCTCACGGACGCACGGCTGACGGGCTGGCCAAGATCCTCGTTGCCGTCGGCTGGGGGTTCGGGGCGATTCCCTGGATGGTGTTCATCGTGTGCCTCGTGGGCCACTGGGAGATGCAGGGCTGGATGGTCATGGTCGGGGCTGTTCTGAACGCTAGTGCCGCTCTAGTGCTTCGCGCCGTTTGCCACGACTCTAACGGTACCTCGCTGGCCGGATGGATCCCGACGGCTGACCCGAAAGTCCTGCTTGGAGCGCTGGCTGTCGGCCTATTCTGGTTCTTCCGCTATGACGCAAGCATGCTCGAAGCCGGTTCCTGCCTCTACCAGGCGACGGTGCCAGCTATCGGTAGGTGGGACGCGGTTCCCGCCTGGTTTACGACGGAGTTCGCCGACCAACTGGGCAACCGCATGGACTTGATCGAGACGAGCTTCCAGCATGCACGGCTGGGCAACGTTGGGCTGGTCGCAGCCTCGGTGCTGGGGTACGACGGCCTCGGCCCCCGCGTCCTCCGATTAGTCTGCGGGTTCATGTTCGCCATCGCCTCGTGGTGGGTGGGCTTCGCCCTCGGCCGGCGACCAGCGTGGGGCTGGTTCGGCCTGGTGCTGGCTGGTTTCAACCCTTACGTCCTCGCGATTCCGAAGCTGGACGAAAACATCCTGTCGCTGGGGTTCGGCGGCACTCTGGTGCCATTCCTGGCGAGGGCTCCCCGTACCTGGCTGGTTCCAGGATTCATGGCGGGTCTTGTCGTGACGATGCGGCACGCACTGCTGCCAACGATGCTTGCCCCCCTGCTGGCGGCCTCATTGCGGCCAGGCGCCCGAAAGGCAATCGGAACGTTCGCGGTCGCCTTCCTGTTGGCGACGGTGGCCGAGAACCTGCACCACTGGTACCTGTTCGGAACGCTGTTGAAGTTCGAGCATAACCTCAAGTTTGCGTCGGCGACCCACAGCCTGCTTGGTCTCCAGTTCCAGATGCACTCGCTGATGAACTGGCCCCTGTACGACTTCGTCACACGAACCCCACACAACCCGTTCCCGATGTTCCTGGCGTGGCCCCTGTTCCTGGCCGATCGACTTGGCGCCATCCTGTTTGTCCTGACGGCGATCGGGTTCGTTTCCATCTGGTGGCAGGCAAGACGGGAAGCAATCCTGTGGGCAGTGTGGGGCCTGCCTGTCATGCTGGTCCTGGCAGTCCTGGAAGGATGGGATTTCCAGAACAAGATGGGGATCATGTCCATCATGTTCCTCGCTGCTATCGCATGGGGAATCTCGGGCGCGCGGTTCGTCGTTGCCCGCCCCCTTGCAGGAATCGCGCTGGTGCTGCTGCCGGCGATCGCGATCGTGGCAGGTTCGCCCTTGCTTGCCGAATGGCGGGTCCCGGCCGACCAGAGGTACTTTCTTTCGGAAGCCGAAGCCCCATCCGAGAGCCCTCAACTGGTCGATCTGCAAGCGAAGAATCTCACGGACATCGGGCTGCTCCCGGACATGACGAAGATCGAACCGCTGCGATGGCTTGACCCCCACGTATGGATGCCCGAAGTAGCGAACGAGGCGGGCCAGAGGTTCCCTCCGCCGCTGGGACAGCGCGCCTTCCCGGGAGGATGGGCAGCACCAGACATTCCCCTGCCGGGCCCGCCAGTTACCGTCGAAATCGATTTTACTAAGGTTCCGATCTGCACCGAGGGCACCGTTCGCCTCACGTCGGAACCTGCAGACATCGACCTCACCACGGAGACGTCGGTGGTCCGCGTGCCCGCACTCCAGGTGCCGTGGTCTCCCGGCCCAGTCCATCTGTTGTTGCACGCCGGCGCGTCGACCTCGATTGTTGTGGTCGGGCAGTGCAGGGAGGGGGAGGATCTCCAATCCGAGAAGGAATCGAACATTTCCGTGCCCTATGGCAACATCGTGGCCGCCGGCGAGGAGTCCATGTTGCCACTCCCGCTGACAAAAGTTCTTCTCGATCGACAGGTGGTGCGCCTGAGGCTCCGTTCAGGGGGCATGCTGCTAGGTCTCCTGGCGAACAACCGCATCACTTACTGCCAGCTTCGCATCGACTCGACTGGCATCTGGGTCGGCAACCCGGTCGATGACTGGGGCAACTGAGTACCTGACCCGGACTTCTCCGGCGACTGGCTCGATAGTCCTTGCCCGCCGGACAACCATCGCCTGGTCCAATCCGCTGGAACGCTCGCGAAGGTGGCCCCGCCTTGCAATAACCCGGTTCACCGACTCCCGCGGCGACGCAGCAAGGCCAGCGCAACGGCAGGACCTGCCAAGGCGACTGCAACAGCGAGAACCAGGGCAGGCCGGACGCTGGTACCCAGGACCCAGGCCGCGCAGAATGAGACCATCGGGACCACCAGGAAGCCAACCACCGCGCCAACGGCGAGGCGAACCTCAATGGGACGATTGGGGTCGTGATGCCACGTCCAGGCAGCCCCGGGAAGTAAAAAGGCGATCAGGAATGCCAACGCCTGCAAGGGCAGGACGGTCACTTCAGGCATGTCCTTTCCCTCCCCGGTCGCGCAGGCCCAAAGCCATCGCCCCCAGTCCCAAGGCAATAGTGCGCAGCAGAGGGCCAGGGCGGGTAGTGCCATTAAGAACCAGTCTGGCCAGGTTGAACGCTGTCCGTGGCCGGATCCAGAAGGCGCGGGTCACCCTGGCATGCAGCGCGCGGGCCTCCTCGGCCGTCAGTGAAGGGTTCAGAAGGATCACGTCATTCAGAAAACTGTACCTGGACCAGTCGTCGGTCGAGATCCAGTCGTTGCGAAGGGCATCCTCGCGCAGGGCAGTACCCGGGTAGGGAGTCAGGAAGGAGACCTGGAGGTAGTCGGGATCGGCACGGATCGCCAGATCCAGCGTCCGCTCGACGTCAGCGGCCGTCTCTCCGGGGATGTTCAGTATCACGAAGCCCATCGTGGACAAGCCAGCCTCTCTGGCAGCTGCGTAGCCCCTCAGGACGTCGTCCTCGGACAGGCCCTTGCGCAGGTAGCCGCGACCGACGGCGCTTCCGGACTCGATGCCCATCTCGACGCGCACGCACCCTGCCTGCTTCATCCGGCGCAGCAGAAGGACATCCACCATGTCGGCCCGCGTGAGGCAGACCCAGCGCAGGCGCCCCGGAAGGCCACGGCGCACAAGTTCGTCGCAAAGCGCCAGCACCCACTCGGGACGGGTCGTGAATGTATCGTCTACGAAGGAAAGGAAATCCACCCCGAATCGCCGATGGATGTCCTCCATCTCGTCGGCGACCCCGGCGGGAGAACGGTAGCGCATGCGACGACCGAACATCTCGGGGACCGCGCAATAGACGCAGGCGCAAGGGCAGCCCCGCATCGCAAGGATGGTAGAGAAACGTGAGGAGTCCACGCCCCGGTATCGATCCATTGGCAAAAGATCACGGGCAGGCACCGGCAGCGCATCGAGATCATCGATGGGGTCTGGCAGACCGGTGTCGTGAACGGAACCATCGAGGTTCCTCCACGCAAATCCGGGCAGCTCCCGAGCGGCCACCGCATCACGGACAGCAAGTCGATCCGCCAGTGCAGGGAATGAACGCTCGGCCTCGCCCCGTGCAACCAGATCGAAGGCCGGAAACTCGGCCAGCGTCCTGGAAGGCAGCGCGGTGGCATGGGGACCGCCCACCACCGTGGTCACGTCCGGGCGCAACCGCTTGACGGCCGTCGCTACGGCAGAGGCAACATGGATCGTGGCCGTCGTCGCGGTAACGCCCACCAGGTCAGGCTGCTGTTCCAGTGCCGTGCGGGCCGATGCATCGGGAGCAAGACCCAGCGCGTTGGCGTCGATGATGCGAACATCGTGCCCTGCCGCCCGCAGACTGGAGGCAAGGTAGGCCAAACCCAGGGGCGGCCCCAGCGTGGTCTGGGCAATACGACGAACGCGCGCCTGGAACGGCGGATTGACGAGAACAATGCGCACCGACCCCTCCGGGTTTGCCCAAGAATGCCGAACGTTCCAAGGCGGGTCAAGGCCAGGGACACCAGAATGCATCTTGGTACGTGACCCGCGAAGCCTGGAACGCTATCCTTCGCCGAGACCGCTCGGGAGAGTTCATGGCTGCCCCCCTTATCCTGGCCATCCACGAGGACAGCAACGCCAACGCAGCCCTCCTGCGCGGAACAGAGATCGTTGCTGCCGTTGCCGAGGAGCGCCTGACACGCACGCGCTTCCAGGGGGGCTTCCCGACCAGATCGGTGGAAGCCGTCCTGGCGCTCGCCGGAGTGGACATCGACGCCGTGGACTCTGTGGTGGCTGGTAACAGGACCCACTTCCTCCCGCGCCTGTTGGGCTCTGGAGTCCTGGAGGGCGAACACGACCTCTTCGGGCCACTGCACAAGGCCTGGCTGTTCTTCCAGGCAGGCATGGCGCAGGGCGGCGTCGCTGCGCGTGCAGCAGAGTCGCTGTCGGCCGCACTGCTGAAGCGACGCTTCGGTCGGCCGGTCTCGCTGATCGACCATCATACAGCCCACGCCTACACGGCCTACCTGACGTCGGGCTTTCCAGAGGCCCTGGCGGTATCGGTGGACAACCTGGGGGACGGCTGGTCGGCGCGGATCTTCCGCTGCCGGGGCGGGCACTGCGAGGTACTCTGGGGCTCAGACGCAGTACGGTCTCCAGGTCAGTTCTACGGTGAGATCTCGCAATTCCTGGGCTTCCACGTCCTGCTGGCCGGCAAGGTGACTGGACTTGCGGCCCATGGCGACCCACGCCCGGCCTACTCGATCATGCGGAAGCTCATAGACCTCGCCCCTGACGGCACCTCCTTTACCGTATCGCCCGTTTGGACCCGCTCCCGGCGACGTGGCCTATACGCGGAACTGGCCCGCTTCCGTAAGGAGGACGTGGCCGCCGCGGCCCAGAAGCGCCTGGAGGACGTGCTGGTCGCCTTCGTTCGGCGCGGTCTTCGCGAGACCGGCGACCGGAACATAGTGCTGGCAGGCGGCGTCTTCGCCAATGTGCTGGTGAACCAACGCCTGTGGAACCTGCCGGAGGTGGATGGTATCTTCATCCACCCCGCCATGTCAGACCAGGGCATCGCTGTCGGCGCCGCCCTGGCCCACGTGGCGGAGACTGTCGGCGCCATGCCACACCCGATCCCCCACGCATTTCTGGGACCGCTCTACTCCGAAGAGGAGATGGGCCTGGCGCTGGAAGAGGCGCGACTGACGGCCGAACGCTGCAGGGACATAGATGCCCGGATAGCCGATTTGGTAGTCCAGGGCCGGACCGTCGCGCGGTTCACGGGACGCATGGAATACGGGCCAAGAGCACTGGGCCACAGATCGATCCTGCACCATGCGAAGGACCCATCGGTCAACACCTGGTTGAATGATCGACTTCGGCGCAGCGAGTTCATGCCCTTTGCCCCAGCCACGCTGATCGACCACGCCGCCCGGTGCTACGAGGATTTTGGCAAGGGGGCCGAACACACGGCCCGCTTCATGACGATCACGTTCCGCTGCACGGAAACCATGCGAAGGATGTCACCAGCGGTTGTGCACCTGGACGGCACGGCGCGCCCGCAGCTGGTCCGCGAGGAGGACGACCCGGGTTACCACCGTATCCTGCGCATAGTGCTGGAGAAGACTGGCATCCCCAGCATCATCAACACGTCCTTCAACATGCATCAGGAACCGATCGTGGCAACCCCCGCGGATGCCGTGCGGTCGTTCCTCCAGGGAAGGTTGGACGCACTCGCCCTTGGGCCATTCCTCGTAGTCCCGCCAGGGGCCTGACGAAGGTCTCGGCGCCCTGGCACCAAACCGTCAAGGACACTGGACCAGGGGTCAGACGTCGGCTGACTCCCCTTCGCGAAGGACCAGCAGGCGGTTGGACTCGCCCCGCGCGTGCACCAGGCGACTCAGGTCCGCGGCCCGGCCCGGATGGAGGCTGAGTGGAGGCACGCTCATCCAAATCCCGCCCTCGTGGATCGGAACGATGCGCGAGGCGCCGAGCAGATCGGCCGCCCGCAGAGCGTCCTCCGGCGACATCACGGTCCGCCTGCCCAGAATGCGGGTCCCGCCGACCGGCAACAGAGCCAGGCGCACGGCACCGTGACGCCGTCGCACCTCGGCCAGCACCTGTTCGTCCAGCCTTGCGTCTCCGCCGAAAAACACGGTACCCCAGCCTGGAAGGCTCAGCAGGAAGTTCACTTCCTCGGGTGCTGGGCCGGTATGGGGGCCAGGCACGGAAAAGACCTCGGCCGAACCCAGCATCGCGGAGGTCCATGGCGCCAGCTCGCGCCAGCCAGGCAGCGGACCTTTCAACCTGGCCAGCGACCCAGGGGGCAGGAAGGCGACTGGCGGCACAGGACACATACGGGAGACCGCCCGGGCATCCCAATGGTCCGGATGCAGATGGCTGACCAGCAGTGCGTCAACCACTGGAAGGGCTTGCGGTGAGCATGACGGCCGACGGAAACAGGGCAGCCCACGAAGATGCATCGAAAACCACGGATCGGTCAACAGGCGCAGGCCAGGCGCCTCCAGCAACAGCGTCGCGCACCGGATCATCGTCACGCAAAGCCGCGCGACCCCGGGCTCACTCATATATGTAGCTCCAGATGGCCAGCGTCCTAAGGTCCTTCCGGAAGGGTTCTCCGGCGATGCTACGCAGATCCTCTGCGTCAGGCCAATGGATCGGACGGTACGACGCGGGTAGCACCGACGGCGTCGCCAGGTGCATGCGCTCCCGCTGAACCTCGACCGTAGTTTCCCTGGTGTAGAAATATTGCCAGTCCTTACGGAGCGCCTCGGGAAGCTCGGCCAGGCCCGATTCGTTCGCGGCTGCGTGCGGAAAGCGCACATACCACCGCTCGTCTGCCGGCACGTCCAGCAGGCGAGCCGACCACACACCGACGGCAAGCGCCAGCGACAGGGCTCCAACGGCACCCCAACGGCTCCACCCCGCAGAACGCTCGGCGATCCAGCCCATCCCTGCCACGAGGAAGGCCCCCAGCGGGAACAGGTGCAGCGCCATGAAAGTCTGCTTCAGCTCCTCCCAGTTCTCCTGGAACATGAACAGCGCGTAAACGATTCCGTACCAGAACAGCAACAGCGCGGCGTGAAGAGGCCGTCGCCGCACAAGCACACCGGCCCCCAGCACCGCCGCCGACAGCAGCACGACCCCCAGGGCCTTGGCCGTGACTAGCGGCCACAGCAGGAAGGTCGGGTACGCGAAGTGCGGCGTGCGAACCAGATCATCGTGGAAGGGCCAGTTCAGCAAGCCATTGAACGCGAATTCCGATCCCATGAAATGGTGCAAAAACGTGGGTCTGAACCCCTGAAGCCGCTCGACCTGCGACGGGTGAATAAGGGCAGTTCCGTATGCAAAATCGTTCCAGAAAAGCACCGGAAGTATGCCGGCGAAAGCCGCCGCCACGAAGGCAACAAATGCCTTCGCGAAGGGGGCGCCTCGGCGAGTGGCTGCCCACATCAGGACAAGGAACAGTGGAGCAATGACGATGGCCTCATTCCGGATCCCGCCCAGGATGCCGTAGACCAGCCCAGCCAGGCCCCAGCGTGGATGCTCGTCGGTGGTCAGCCACCAAAGAAAGGCCATGCCTGCCAGTCCGAAAAGGTTCCCATTCAAGCGCTCGATATAGAGCGAAAACGGATTCAGGACCAGCACAAGGGCCGCGGCGATGGCCAGTGGTCCAGCACGCGGCGACGGCAAGACCAGGCGTCTGAAGGACAGGCAGCCGAACAGGAAGACGACAGTCCAGGCGGCGGCGAAGCCCCAGCGAAAGGCGGCCAGATTGAAGAGCGCGAACGGGGCAGCCAGCAGGATCGCGGTTCCGATGCGCTGGTCCTCGGAGGCGATGCCGTAGGAGCCTGGGGCCGGGTCATAGGTGTCGTCGGGGACGCGCCCCTGAAGTAGGTACGTGAAGCGCGGCGTACCGTCAATTCGGTGGAGGTCTACCGGCTGGCCGGTCATGAACATGGCCGGGACCGATATGTATGTGTCCCAGTAGCCACGGCTGGGGCCATCGAAACGTAAGCCACTGAACAGGAAGATCAACGCAGACAAGACCAGGATTGCGATTCGCTCGTGGCGGCCAGGCAAGGGGACCTCCAGGGGCACAGGTACGCTGAGCGGCAGATTGTGTCAAGGCCGGGCGGAAGGTTCCAGCGCCAGCCTGACGGCAGTCAGGGGCGAGCCAAGGAGCGCGTGGTAGGCCTCGCAAGGCGTCCAGCACTGTCCGCACCCCCGCAAAACCCGGGCGCGCGCGGCCCGGGCACGATCGCCGGACAGCACACGCTCGAGGTCGAACCCGGCATCTCGCAAGTCGCCGACCGGTTCGTCCAGCACGTGGCACGGATGCACGATTCCGGTGGGCGACACGAACACCGAGGCTGACAGAGCCTGGCAAAGTACGGGGGGTCGAGAATCCCTCAAGTGGCGCCGCAAACCGTTCAGAAAGGCTCGCTCGAGCAACGCGAAGGGATCGAGGGATCGGCCCCGGATCCGGTCCACCTGGTCGAGAGCCACACGCACCTGGACTGCCGTGGGAAGGGATGCTCCAGCGTTTCCGAAGAAGTGCTGCGAACGGTTCATGAGATTCACGTGCCAGCGGTCCGGGACCAGGCCCGGAAGAACCCTCGTCAACGCGACAGCCGTGGCATCCAGGCGATCGGCGTTTGCCGGGGTGACAGTAGTGCCGACATAGACCGTGATACCAGGGCGCTTATCCAGGGCGCGGGCGGTCTCAACCGCACGGTCGAAGGAACCGCGGCGCCCTCGCAGAGCATCGTGGGTAGTCGGGTCGCCATCCAGGCTGACCGTTACCACCAGCGGAGGATCCCCCTGGCGATGAAGTCGATCCGCAAAGGCGACCGAAGCGGCAGGATCAAAGCCGTTGGTAGCAAAGTGCAGGAAAGCCAAGCGGTCGACAGTGGCGGCCCGCACGGCGTCAGCCATGGCATCCCTGTCCGGACGCAGGGTAGGTTCACCACCGGTCAGGTCCAGCCAGCGAAGTGACGGAAGGCCGGCAAGCAAGCGGTAGGCTTCGTCTGGAGACATCTCGGTTCCGGCGGTGCGCTTCCAGGTAAAGCAGTGGTTGCATCGCAGGTTGCATCGATCGGTCAGGGACAGGAGCATCTTGTAGGGTCGGCCGCCGGGGATCACGCGGGCGGCCAGCACGGCCGGAAGCAGGCGCAGGCCGTCAGTCCAACGCACAGTTACCCCCGAGAACAAAGTCGTCCATCAGCAGAACGTCCAGACCCGATGCCATGAAGGTGCGAACCGCATCGGTTGGGGTGTGCACGATAGGCTCGCCGTGGAGGTTGAAGGACGTGTTCACCACGGCACTGAGGCCCAGGTCACGGGCCGCCGTCAAAACCGCGTTCATGGCCGGCGCGGAGACCGCATCGGCAACCTGCGGGCGGGCGGTCCCATCAACATGAACCGCTCCGGGATTCTGCTTGCGAAACGCTTCAGAGGCGTCGGCACAGCAGGTCATGAAGCGAAGGTCCGCGCCGGAAGACGATCCAGGAAACGCCGCTGCGGCCTCACTGGGATGTACAGCAGGTGCGAATGGCATAAAGCCGTCCCGGCGCAGCGCGGCATTTACGCGCGCCGGCGTCGACGGATCGTTAGCCGCGAAGAGGACGGAACGGTTTCCCAGCGCCCGCGGGCCGAACTCGTCGCGACCAGCATATCGGCAGACGACCCGACCAGCCGCCAGGTGGCGAGCGATCTCGACGGCCTGATCCGCCGCGCGGCAGACGACGCGGCCGCTCTGCCGGGCGACGGCTGCGACGTCATCGGGAGCAGGTTCCGGACCAAGCAGGACGTGGCGCAGTGGGCGAACCAGGGATCCGTACCTGGACCACCAGGCAGCGTGGGCCGCCCCGGCGGCAAGACCCCCGTCACCCATATGGGGAAACACGAAGCATTCATCCACGCCCGGAAGCGAGGCAATGCTCCGATTCAGCAGCACGTTGCCGAAAAGACCACCGGCCAGCAGCAGGCGGCGGGCTCCAGGTACCCGGGCCCGGGCCAGGTCAATCCACTGAAGGGCAAGTTCTTCCACTGCAGCCTGGAGACCGGCGGCGGCATCCTCCCGGGAGTAATCGCGCAGGATACGCAGAAGCCCGCTCCGGGTCAGGGGTTGTCGCAACACGGGTATGCCGGTCCGGACGTCGAAAAGGTCTCGAAACCGTCTCCGGGCAGGTTCCGGGCTGCCGGACGCTGCAAGTCCCATCACCTTGCCATCATCCCCTTCGCCGAAACCCATCAGAACCGTGATCGCCCCATACAAAGAGGCGATACCCGCAGAAGTCGGCATTGATTCAAGGGCTTGCAATGGATTCCCGGCCGATCGCAAGGAACCGGAACGACCCTCCCCGTAGGCGTCCCAGGTAATCACGGCAGCCGGTCCGTTTCCCTCTCCCCCTAGAAGGGCCGAGAAAGCGTGGGCGTCATGATGATCGACGAGGTGCCAGCGCAAGGATTTCTTGCCGCGGGGCACGAGCCGGATCGACCGCGCACGAACGACGGTCGCGGCGATCAGCGATTCGACGGCCCGCAGACCGGGCAGTGATGGCAGGATGTTCTCCCATCCTCGAGCCATCCTGCTGGGCACCGAGAATGGATCCCGTGACGGGTCGGACCACCTATACAGCGGCTCCAGGATACGCAGCGGCGCCCGACCATGACGGCCAGCCAGCGCAATATCGGTCAAGGTAATACCGTTGGCAGCGGACCAGTCCAGAGCCGCTTCCAGTGCCAGGCAGGGAAAGCCTGAAAATCGCTTCCGCCTGGATGGACGCTCCTCCGACAGCGCAAAGGCCAGTCCGTTCGCTGTGATCAGGGCCACCCCCGCGTCGTGGCCGTCCCAGATCCCAAGGACTCCAGCCTCGCCTGTTCCGGAAGCGCATGCACGACTGCGACCGGAACACTTCATCGGGTCATCCTTCCCTTCATGATCGTCCACAGAATCAACAGGCCGTGGCGAATGCGCTTGAAGTCCGTATGCGACCCATGGCGAGGGTGCCGATCCACCGGAATCTCCCGCACATGCCATCCGGACTTGAGGGCCCTCAGAAGCATGTCCGTCTCCACATCGTATTCGCAAGCCTCGACGTTCAGGGCCAGATAGCCGTCGCGTCGCACCGCCCGGAAACCGGCCTGGCTATCTGTCACGTCCTGCCGGAACAGCAAGGCCACGAGCCAGGTGAAGGCGCGGTTTGCCAGCCGGTTCACGGGAGTTATCGAGCCTGGATGCAGGGTACCTAGAAACCGCGAGCCTATGGCCAGGTCGGCACCAGCTTCCAGCAGATCCACGAGGCGCGGTGCCTGGGCCGGGTCATCCTGTCCGTCACCGTCCAGGAACACCAGCAAGGGATGGATGGCCCCGGTCACGCCAGCTTGCAACGCGACCCCCTTGCCCCGATTGACGGGCAGGCGCAGGACCCTTGCCCCTGACGCCTCGGCCACAGAGGCCGACCCGTCGGTCGAACCGTCGTCCACCACCAGCACCTCGTGGACGCGCCCTGAGAAGGCAGCATGGCAGGCGCGCACGACGCCTCCAATAGCAAGGGCCTCGTTGTGGCAGGGGATCACAATCGAAACGGCAGCCAACTCGGTCATAGCAGGTCCAGCGGATCGGCACCGGACCGGGTCCAGCACAGCGCCTGATCCACGAAAACGGAGGCCCACGTGTTTACATCGGCCGAACCCGCTTCGTAGAAAATTCCTCCAGAGGGCGCCTGCAAACAGGCCAGGAAGTCCAGGGCCCGACTGATCGACTCTCCGTGCGCCGGCAGATCCACCAGCGCCCAGAGACGAATGGCCTGGGCCGTTGCGTCGGCCCTGTGAGGACCGCTGCCATCCATGTAGGCAGGCAATCCGCCGTCATCCCTCTGAAGGCGGACAAATGCAAGGGCCTCGGCAGCAGGATCCAGCTGCCCCGGCGCCTCGCCCAAAGCCCTCCAGATCACCTCGCCCTCGACCGCGTACGCCCTGGCGTGACAGTAGTCGGCTGGCGCTTCGCGAGTGGCTCGCCTACGAACCTCCAGCGCCGCATCACGCCAACCTTCATCGCCCAATCGCGCGGCGGTCCTGGCCAGGAAAGACGCAGCTCGGTACAGGTGCGGCGCCCAGCGCTCCGACCAGCGGCACGACCGTTCGTCCCCAGAACCCAGCGAAGGAAGGTCAGCATCCAGGAAGCGCAGAACGGTGCCCCGGTACGAGGCTGGATCCACTGCTTCGGACGAGATGAGATCAGGATAGGCTTCGCTGATGGAGGCCAGGGCATGGATGGCCAGGGCCGTATCGAACAGGTACACACGGCCGTCGCGCCCAATGCCGTCGCTCGCCCGCAAGTCACCAGCCAGACGATCCCGGACGGCCTGCACCTGGGCTCCGGATGGACCGACTCCCCGCCCAACCAGCCAGGCGGCACGCGCCAGCCAAAGGGCCGCCGCCTCGGGATACGGGTGGCCGGGATGGTCGGGGTGGGACCAGGAGAGGACAACGCCGTCCTCTCGTACCACCTCGGACGATGTCAGCCAAACCGCCATCGCGTCGCCATCGGGCGGCTGGTTCGGAACGGGCTTGAACCAGCGGTGCATGGTCACTCCAGCATGATGGCTACGTCGGCAACTGCACGGGTGAAGCGCTCGACCTCGTCCGCGGTATTCCAGGGGCCGAAAGAAGCTCGCAGCGTGTCCGGACAGCCCTCGTCATGATACCACAGGTGCACGCAGTGCTTCCCGTATCGGACCATCACCCCCTCACGCTCGTCCAGCAGTCCAGCCAAACGTCGGCTGTCCAGGCCATCGATTCGGAAGTTCAAGATGGATCCCCGAGCCTCGGGATCAAGCGGCCCCACCAGGCGAAAACGTCGAAGGGGAGCAAGCGCCTCGGTTGCAAGCCGGTTCAGGCCAACCGCGTGGCGCCTAATCGCCTCCCTGCCCAGGGAAGTGACGTACTCGGCCGCCGCCTTGGCGCCTGCCGCACCCCCGTAGTTCCCGACCCCGGCCTCGAAGCGGGCCGGCGCGGCTGCCATATCGAAGCCATCCGGCCTGACGTCCACCACAGTGTCGCCACCCAGCACGGTAGGTTCCAGCAGGTCCAGCGCACCCCGTCCCGCCACCAGCGCCCCGATGCCAGTGGGTCCCATGACCTTGTGAAAGGACATTGCGTAGAAATCGATCCCCTGGTCCGCCACAGCCGGGTCGTGACACAGGGCAGCCTGGGCACCGTCCACCAGCACTTTGGCACCTTTCCGGTGCGCAAGCGCCACTATCTCGGAAATGGGCAGTTCGATGCCGCACAGGTTGGACACGTGAGTTACGGCCACGAGGCGCACGCCATCCACGAGGTCCCTTCGGAAGGCGTCCAGATCGAAGCCCCGGGCGATATCGACCCGGTGCACCAGGCACCTGACTCCACGGCTCCGAGCCAGGCCCAGCCAGGGCAGAAGGTTCGAATTGTGCTCGATGCCAGTGGTCAGCACGGCATCGCCAGCCTTCAGTGGCAGCCCCGCGGCGACCAGATGGATGGCCTCGGTCGCGTTGCGCACGAAGATGACGTCCTCGGCCCTTGCCGCACCAACGAACGTCCGGACCGTCTCGCGGGCCGCCGCATAGGCAATCGTGGCTTCACGCCCGAACCGGTGGTTGGCCCGGCCATGACACCCCGGAATCGACCGCAGGTGCGCGGCCACGGCCTGGATCACTGGCTCAGGAGTCAACGTAGTGCACGCACAGTCCAGGTAGGCAGGAAGATGCCCACGGACCGGGATTGCCAGCACTGGCAGGTCGGCGCGCACCTTTGCGACATCAAGGGGAAGCATCACGTCCCGCCCCCCTCGCTCCCTGGTCCGGCACAGGCCGACCTAGCCCCGCCGACCCGGAAACCCTCGGGGCGAAGGATGCTTCGAATACGGTCCATAGCCCAGGCCCGATGGAACCCCCGCACGTTTCGGCAACGCGCCGACACCAGCGACCCGGCAGCAAGGCCCGCCATCACGACGGCCTGAACGACGACAAAAAAGCACAGGCCGACGAGATACCGGAACCACGAGATGGGATTATCTAGGTGGATCTTGTTGCAGCAGCCCATCAGGCCTCCCCCGATCGCACCGGTGTCGGGATACCCATGCGGCGGCACCACTCGGCAAGGTGTGCGTCGGCAGCCCGCCCCTTCTCCTCGATGAACGCCGTTACCTTGTCCTCGTCGTGGACCGGCGGCTGGTTGAAGACGAGGAAGGGCAGGTAGTACAGCTCGCCCGGACGACACTTGGGCTGCACACCAAGGAAGCGGCTCCCGATCCGGAACCCCATCCTGAAACCTTGAGTCTTCAGGTAATCGATCTCCTCCTCACGAGGGATCGTGTAGACCGGCGTCCGGAAATCGACGCCCCAGCGAGCATAGAAACGTCGGATCAGGTGGACGCTGACCAGCATCTGCTCGACCATCTCGCCGGTAGCCTGGGATGATCCGTCGGCCATCCGACTAATGCCTTTTCCAAGGCAGTATTCGATGCTGCGGGTGTGCATCGCCATCTTGCAACCCATACACCATACAAAACCCGAGCCGTACCGTCGGAATTCCTCCTCCGCCCGACCCGCCACGAACGACTCGAATAGGTCCTGTACGGAAAGGACCTCGTGCTCGAAGCGGTCGCCGCAGATCCGACGCAACTCCGACACACGTTCGCGAGTCCGTCCGATCCGATAGTGCCCGTAACCGTTGGAATACGACAGAAGGTGGACCCTGTCATGCTTGCGGGCCAGCATCATGGCGGCCGTGGTACTGTCCACTCCGCCTGAGAACATCAGGGCCACCGAACCACCGTCCGCCATCAGTCTACCCAGACGAGACGCGGCATTATAGCATCCATTGGGTAGTCCCGCCCGAACCGGAGCCCCCCGGTGTTGCATGGCCGCGGTGTCGCCGATATCATGCCGTATCGGCGACCCCGCCAAGGTACGACCCATGACCAGCGCAAGCCGGATGCTCAACGCAGTTCTCGCCGCCGCAGGCGCAAAGGTCCTCCATCGATACTCACCGCTGCTGGTCGGCTGGGCGGTAACCAATCGCTGCAACTCCCGGTGCGCATATTGCGACAGGCCAGCAGCAGCCGCTGACGAACTATCCGCATCCCGAGCGCTCGACCTTGCCGACGCAATGGCACACCACGGCGTCGCGATGGTCACGCTGTCCGGGGGGGAACCACTGCTGCGTCCGGACATAGGCATCCTGATGCGGCACCTGCGCAGCGCGGGGGTCCTGGTCGGGCTGAACACGAACGGCGCCCTGCTGCCAGATCGGATCGATGAGGCCATCGCGGCCCACTTCGTTACGGTCAGCATCGACGGACCAGAGGAGGTTCACGACCGGATCCGTGGCACGGGCAGTTTCAGGGCCGCTACCAAGGGGATCGGAAAGGCGGTCGCTGCTGGTCTGAACGTACGGGTTCACGCCACACTGACACGACACAACGTCGGGATTCCGGACTTCTTTCTTTCCTTCGCGTCCGAGCAAAGGGTCTCTCTGAGCGTATCGCCAGTCGACTCCTTCCCGCTCACGTCAAACGACGTCGCCGGACTACTGCCTCCCGTCGATGCCTATCGATCCTTCCTCGACCGCCTGATCATCGCAAAGCGGCAAGAAAAGAACTGCATCACCAGTTCGATGCCGACCCTGTTGTACCTGAGGAAGTGGCCGGACCACCGGCCGGTCACGTGTTCGGCCGGACGGATCTTCTGCAGGATAGAACCCGACGGCTTTATGCACGCGTGTGGGGCCAAGGTGGGCCTCGACGAACCTGTCGATGCAACCGCCGGGTTCGGCGAGGCGTTCAGTCGGCTCCACGCGACACCGTGCAGGTCGTGCTGGAGCGACAGCGAAGTCGAGATGAACCTGCTCTACTCGCTCGACCCACGTGCGATCCGCGAGGCGGCAATGACAGTGATCGGCACCATACGATCATCCCGAATCGAGACCCACGGCCAGCGGCGAAGAACCTGACCACTTCAGCAACGTCGTCCCTTGACTAGGCCACCACTAAAATGAACGATAAGCTACGTGTCCGGGTGGGTCGGCACCATGCGTCTCCACTGCGGCGAGTCGTAGTGAAGAGGCGGTAGCTGCATGTTCCTGGTTTACTATCTCATTCTTTTCCTGATGCCTGCGGTCCTAATCGCGTTCAAGGCGCCCCTGCGCGGATTGTGGGTCGCGCCCAGGAAGCAAGGCCGCCTTTTGTGGTTGTGGTACCTGCTTCCCCAGGTTTTGGTCTGGGCGTGCGCCCTGGGGTTCCTGCCGTGGTTGGACTACTGGCTGTTCACCTGGCAGCCTACGAAATGGTGTTTCCGGTTCAGCCCCGAAGTCGGCAGGCTGCTCGCCTGCTCGAACACTGACTCCTTTCTAATCGATGAGTTGACAGCCTTCATCCTGCCGCTGGCGGTTGCCTCGTGGTGGTTCCGTCGCATCGAAGGCCTGCCGGGATGGATCCCGCGAGGCATCGCAGTGTTCCTCTACTGGGTGCATCTGGAAGAGATCCAGTACGAGCCGCTCTCCTGGCTGGTTGGCGGGTTCAAGCCGATCCACCACGTCATACGAGACCTCAACGGAGGATGGCTCTTCCTGCAAATCTCGATCGTGGTCGTCGGGTTGTGCCTGCTTGCGCTGGCCGCCTGGAAGGTCCCCCGGAAAGAAGGCTTGCGGGGAGCACGCGCAACCCTCGCCGACATGACGCAGTTCATCAGGCAGGCCTCGCCCCCGAGGACGCTGCATCTGATTGGCGGGATCGTACTCGCGAACTTTAGCGGTGTGTTGATCGATATGCTGGGCCTGATGACCGAGAACGACAAGTACTGGGATATGTGGCAGGCAGTCGTGTACCTGATGTTCTGGCTCGTTTCCGGTGAGTACCCGTTGCGCGGGTCTGGCGAGCGGAACACAAGCCCTAGCTGCAACGGACGGAAGTGACGCGGTGCGATGGAAGCTGTTGATGCTGGCTGCAGGCACGCTGCTCGGCCTGGCGATAGGCGAAGCCGCTTTACGGCTGCTTGATATCCACAGGCCATACTTCTACCAGTACGACGACCGAAGAGGCTGGGCTTTAAAACCCGGGGCCGAAGGCTGGCAGGACGGCGAGGGCAAGGCATGGATCCACGTCAACAGCGCAGGGTATCGAGACCGGGAGCGAAGCGTCGAAAAGACACCCGGGACATACCGGATCGCTATCGTGGGCGACTCGTACTCGGACGCGTATCAGGTGCCGCTGGAATCCACGTACTGGTCCGAGCTGGAACGGACGCTCAACCAGCGAATGACGGACACCGGTCGCAATGTCGAGGTTCTCAACTTCGGTGTCCGAGGGTACGGAACCGCCCAGGAGCTACTGACGTTCCAGCAGGACGTCAGGTCCTATAACCCGGATCTGGTCCTGCTGCAGATTACCACCGAAAACGACATCGTCGAGAACTCGCCTGTCCTGAACACAAAGGCTGCCAACTGTCCGTTCTACCGGATCGACCAGGGACGCCTGACGCTGGACTTATCGTTTGCGGACGCGCGGGCCCTGGGAATCCGGATGGGAGATTGGTACCGCGCCTACCTCGGTCTGCGCGACCGGTTGCGCATCGCCGAGGTCATCGATCTGGACGCGATCTACGACAAGTTCATCGAGTTCAAGCGCTCCCGCGAGAGGAAGAGGAAAGGCGAGGAATCTGACCTCCTGGGAGGCCTCGTAACCTTCACGGCAAGCTACGTGCGTCCCGACGCACCCGAACTTGCAAGCGCATGGGAGGTGACGCAACTGCTGCTGCTGGAAATGAAGACGGCGGTGGCGGAAACGGGGGCATCCTTCGCCATAGTCACGCTCAGCAACCCGATCCAGGTCTTCCCTGACGCTGCAGTCCGGAAACGCTTCATGGATTCCATATCCATAGACGACCTGTTCTACGCGGACAACCGGATCCGGAAGTTCTGCGCAGATCACGACGTCCCAGTGATCACGCTCGCGCCGAGGCTTCAGCAGATCGCGGACCGCGACGGCGTCTTCCTGCACGGCTTCGCAAACACGCCTCCCGGCGATGGGCATTGGAACGAGTCGGCACATGCGATCGCCGGGCAAATCATCGCAAACGAGATTCTGAAGTGGTGGCAGTCTGTTCCCGCCAATCAGGGCACGAAAACCGACGCGGACCGGCCGCCTCAGTCGAACGCCGCCCCAGGTCCGTGACCGATCGTCCCGGCGGCTTCGACCAACGCCTTCCTCAGAAGGTCCACGTCCTGGTCGGCCATTTTGTCGAACCAGGGAAGCAGGACTCCCTCCCGCTGAAGCCTTCTGGCCACCGGACAATCGCCCCACGCCTCGGCAGGGTTCGGTACAGCATCGATCCCACGACGGACCAGCACTCGCATGGCACGGTCCCGATCGGCAAAGGATGCGACCTGCGCGTATTCCGACGAGCCGGAACCGGCATCGCCCTCGAGAAGCAAACCCAGAGGAAGACCTCGCCTTAAAAGCCCGGCAAGTCGCTGTTGATTACCAAGGCGAGACGCCAGTCCGATCAACTGCCGCAAGCCGGACCTCACGAACGGCAAGGCAGGAAGACCTCGAACGCCCTCGTCCGCCCCGTGCTTCAACAGAGGCCGAACGCGATCCTCGTAGAAGCGGACCGCATGACCGCCGCTGCCCATCCGAAGGTACAGCGGGTGACCGACCAGGTCGTACGGCATGCGGGACGTTCCCAGGGACAGCGCCACTGACGCGAGACTTCGGGCTGCCAGGGATCCGAGTCCTATCGGAACATGGCGCCTGGCAACCGCGCGGACTGCGGCGGCAAGTCGCCGGTCGTTGGTCAGCACCATCCCGCCTCCCCCGCAATCAATGAGCTTGAAGGGTGCGAAACTTGTAAACGATGCGATGCCGAACGTCCCTAACCACCGGCCTTGATGCTGGGTCAGGGGCGCGTGGGCACAGTCCTCTACCAGTTGGATGCCCTGCCGGGATGTCATTTCGGCAAGCCGCTCCACCTGGCACGCCCTCCCGAAAAGATGGACGGGAATCACCGCAAGAACGTGCCGATCGAGCAGCGGCTCGACCCGACCGAGATCCAGAGTTCCGTCCGACGGCCTGACGGGGGCAGGAACCGGCACCAGGCCCGCGTCCAGAACCATCTCCATGATACTGCTGTCACCCAGGGCCGGAACCACGACCCTCGTGCGCCCTGGCGTCCGCAGGAATTCGAGGATGAATCTGAGCCCGTCTCGCCCAGTTGGCACCAGAACGGCCTCGGCGGCACCGTGAGCCGATCCGTAGGCCGATTCAAATTCCTCGACCGATCTCCAGTAGGCAGCGTTCGCCGACAACCGAACGTCAAGGAAATCGCGGACCCGAAGCGACGACACGCTGGTATGGTAAAGGGGAAGGGCCTGTCGCGTCGTCATCTGGGACCGCCTGCCTGACGTGGCTGGATCAAGAACATTCTTGCCGACGCGTACCCCCGCGTCAACGGCCCCCTGAACCTCCGCCACTCAACCGTGGCTTCCGTCGGGTCAAGCCGGCAAGGCAACGTCCTTGCATTCCAGCAAGCTTGCCGCTACCTTCTTCACCGCGAACGTGCCGCTGGAAGGTGCGGCGCCCGCCCGGCGAACGATCCACGGAGGCGTGGGTGCTGAAGGTCGCGTTCATCTACGCCCCTCTCGGACACGAAGTGTTCGAGGAGAACCTGAAGATCGTCGATGAGGATTTCGGCCGCCTTCCCCCGATCAGCCTGGCCTACGCCGCCTCGATTGCCGAAGCCGCTGGACATGAAGTTCGCATTGTGGACGCTAACGCCCGCAGGCTGAACGTCGAAGACGTCATCCGGGAACTGCGCCCCTTCGAACCGGACATCCTCGCCTTCACCCTGACGACCTACATGTTCCGTCAAACCACACGGTGGATGCGAGAACTGAAGATGGCTTTCGGCATTCCGGTGGTTGCCGGCGGGATCAACGTCCAGTTGTACCCCGCAGCCACGCTGACATGTGATGCCATCGACTACGGGATCCTCCATTTCGGGGTTCAAGGCCTGCCGGCCCTGCTGGATGCGATCGAACACGGGCGGGATCCAGTCGGCCTACCGGAAGTTGTGGCCCGGGATCCCAACGGGTCCGTCATCATTGGTCCGATCGATCCGGTGCCCAATCCCTACCTGCACATGCCGCCGCCCGCTCGGCACCTGTTGCCCAATGCCCTCTACCACTCGATTGTGTCCCAGCGACGCAATTTCACAGTGATGGTAACCTCAACCGGCTGCCCGATGCCCTGCCGCTACTGTGCCATTCCCTCTCGCCCAAGGTATCGGAATCCCATCGACCGGGTCATGGCAGAGATCCGGGAATGCCACCAGGTCCACGGCGTTCGGGAGATCGACTTCTTCGATGCGGATTTCTTCGTAAACCGAAAATGGTCGATGGAGTTCTGCCAACGACTGATCGACGAGCACCTGGACCTCGAATGGTCGTGCAGAGCGGGTCTCGATCGCCTGGATCGCGAGATCCTGGAGCTGGCAAGAAAGTCTGGATGTCGACAAATCTACGTCGGGATCGAGACCCCCGAACCCGCGGCACTCTCGCTGCTACGCAAGAATCTATCCATGGACCGCGTTCGTGAACGACTGCAGGAAATGCGGGATACGGGAATCCGGGCCCTGGGGTTCTTCATGATCGGGGTTCCGGGCGAGACCCACGCATCGGCCTTGCACACAATCCGGTACGCATTAAGCCTTCCGATTGACTACGCTCAGTTCTCCCGGATGATCGCAAAGCCCGGGTCGGATCTCCAGAAGGAACTGGTCGAACGAACCGGGAGCGACTACTGGGAGGACTGGGTCCGCGGGCTGCCAGTGCCATCGCGTGTCCCCAATTTGTGGAGCACGATTGGCGAGGACGCCATCGAGGCCTGGACGAAATTCGCCTACATCGCCTTCTACTACCGACCTGGATACGTCCTGAAGGCCCTCGGTCGCATGCGCAGCGCCGACGAAACCTGGCGCAGCGCCCGCACCGCAATGCGTATGCTGGGCGGCGCGCTTCATTTTGATCGGTCTCGGAAGGTCCAGTCCGGTTGCGAGGACCGCGAGGATTCGACGACTTCCCACTGACGTTCACGTTGCCCCATCACCTCGAAACCGTCCGGCGTCAGTTGGTCCAACCGATTGTCCGGTCATTTGACAGTTCCCGGGCGAGCCGACATCATGCTGGCGGCCCTTCACCGAACTCGAGGGAACGTATCCATGCCGGTGCCGTTGCTGCCGGACCCCATTCCTCACCGGGCATTCAGTCCCCTGGTCCGATCCTCCTGGGTCTTGCGAAGATGGCTGACGGATTCCGACGCCAGAAGCAATGCCGTCAGAAAGTTCGAGGAGGCAGTCGCGTCACGGTTGGGTGTACCGCACGTCATCGCCACGAGTTCCGGTCGCGTGGCGTTGCGAGCAATCCTCGAAGCCCTCGACCTCGAGCGAGGCTCGCCTATCTGGTTGCCGGTCAACACATACGACGGCCTGCTTCCTGCGGTGGCGGCAAGCGGACTGTCGCCGCGTTTTGCCGACATCGCCGCCGACTACAACCTCGACCCGGAGGATCTGGACCACCGCATCGCACGCGAAGGCGCAGGGGGCGTCCTGGTTGCGACCCACATGTTCGGACTGCCCTGCCGTCTCGAAGCACTCTCCAACACCTGCTCCCGCCAGGGACTGGTGATGGTCGAGGATTGTGCCCATGCTTTCGGTACGGAAGCGGGCGGACGAACGGCAGGCGTGACCGGCATTGCGGGAATCCTCAGTTTCCAGGCCCGGAAATCGATCAACACCCTGGGCGGCGGGGCCGTCGTCACCCGCGACGATGCACTGGCCTCGAAGGTTCGCTCCATGATCGATCGAAACAGGCGAAAGGGGGCCCGCGCGCTGCTGCAACTGGCCACCTACTCGATCGAACGAAACCTCCTGTTTGCTGCACCGGGGTACGTTGCCACCCACATGATCTTCGAGAACCGGGGCCTGTTCGAGGGCGCGCGGTCAAGTTACGGGTCGCTGGTCGGCTTGGGTCGTGGGGACACGATGGGCCTGTCGCCCCTCCAGGCCATGCTGGGACTGGCGCAGGTGGATGCGTGGGACGTCAGGAAGGCCAGGCTGGATCGGATCTGGGCTGCATACGATGCCGCGATCGGAAACGATGGGCTGGTCGAACGTCCTCCCCGGCAGAAAGAGACCGGGCACGGAAGATACATGTACGTCGTACGCGTTCCAGATCCGGCGGGGATGGCCGACCGCCTCTGGAAGGAGGGGATCGGCACGGCACGGGGAAGTCCGCTGGTCCCTTGCCTGGATCCAGCTGGTATCGATTCCTACCCCGGGGTTCGGGATGGTGTTGCGCACGCGCTGCAGATCCCGTTTGCCGACGGCCTGAACGACCGACAGGTGGAGCGCGTGGCTGACGCCCTCCGTCGCCTTTCGCGAGGATGACCCGATGGGCGTTGTCGATGCGGCAGTCCGAATGGCGGTCCTGGCACGCTCCCTGGTACGGGGGCCCGTCGCGGTCCGGTGGAACGTGACCCGCCGGTGCGATCGCGGCTGTTCCTATTGCTGCGCACGGTCGAAGCCGGACGACGAACCGGAGTTGACTGCAACCGAAGCCCTGTCGCTGGTGGAAGCACTCGGGCGCGCGGGCCTTCAACGATTGTCATTCTCGGGCGGCGAACCGTTCCTGCGCGAGGATCTGGGCGCCCTGACCCAGCGCGCCCGACAGTTCGGAATCCACGTCTCGGCCAACACGTCCGGTGGGGCCCTTGCGATGCATCCCGATCGGGCGGTCGGCCTGGACGAGATCAAGGTAAGCCTGGACGGCCCTCAGGAAATCAACGATCGCCTTCGCGGCAGGGCCTCGTTCGATGCGGCAATCCTGGGGATCGAGGCGGCCAGGCGCCAGGCAATCCCGGTCCGGCTGACGACAACCCTAACGAAGTTCAACTGTTCCGTCGAGATCGTCGAACACCTTCTGGAACTGGCGCGAGGCCTCGATGCCCAAGTGGTGTTCCAGGCGTTCCATGCGCATGAAGGTCGTGCAGGTGAGGATCTTGCGCCCCCCCGGGAAGCACGGGACCGCGTGGCCGACCACCTGTTCCGGCACATGGTCCGCAGGCATCCTGCGCTTGGAAACATGCCCTTCGATCTCGGGATGATCAGGGGACGACAGGGGCTTCCGCTGGAGTGCATGGGGGGCAGACTCTTCTTCGTGGTCGAGGCTGACGGGACCATCCGGCCATGCGATCGGGTCCTGGTACCCACCAGGGCACGCTGGACGGGCGGATTGTTCCCTATAGAAGACGTACCGCGGGTGCCACGGGCCTTATGCTCGGGCTGCGGCTTCCACGGTTCGCTGGTCCTGAACGTGGCTGGAAACGGACTTCGCGGGGTTGCATTCGCAATTGAAGCTGCGGGGTACGAGTTGAAGCGCGCCCTCATCCCGTGACCCCGGGTCAGATCATGGCGACGATCGCTGCACAATCGCAGCCAGGACCCGTTCGGCCGCGTGCCCATCTCCATAAGGGTTTACGACCCGGGACATGACAGCGTTTGCCTCGGGATCGTCCAGCAGATCCCTGACAGCCTCCACGATCCGTTCGGTGTTCGTTCCAACCAGGGCCTCGGCAACAAACTGATCGCACCGCGACACGACGGCTGGATTGGTACCTGGCCGGTCCGAGACAGTGCTGGAAACATTACCTGGGGCTGGGTTGCTCATCGGTTGCACCTCAGCAGGCAGTGTGCTCCGGGGGGCGTCTTCTTGGAAGAATGCGGTTTACCGAGCGGTTACGAACGCCCTCATATGATGCGAGAATTTCTGGTCTGGAAGGCCTGAGGCGGCATGCGGAAGGTTTTCCTCTGTGATGCGATTTTTCGATGGACACCCGTCAGGCTGACTTGTTCAGTATCGTCTGGATGCGGGCGGGCGGCTCCGGACATCAGGACGTTTTCCGTAGTTCCTCGGAGACGACAGGTTGGGCGGGACGGTTCAGCACGACATTGCCGTCTTTGGCGAAGCCGCAACCCAGGCGCCAGAACAGGAAACCTTCGGCCGACTTCACCACGCCTCGTGTGTCCACAAACAGCGGGTTGGGGCGCATCAGCCGACGCAACCGCGGAAGCAGCAGTTCGAGCCCCAGGTACTGCGGGTGATCGGCGATCACAGCGAGGGCGTCCGCACCGGAAACCGCCGCCAGGAGGTCCGGCTCGACCGGGTGCGGGAAACCCGTAGCAATCGGGTCCTGGAAGATCACATCGGCCCCCGATTCCCAAAGCCAGGTGGCGACGCCAAGAGCTGGCGATTCCCGAACGTCGTCGACCCCACCCTTGTACGCCACGCCCATCAGGACGACCCGAGCTCCGCTGATTGGCTTCCCAATGCGGGCCAGGGCATCGCCGATCGCCGAAGCGACCCGACCCGGCATACCGTCGTTAGTCCGAAGGGCCTGGCTGATAAGGCAAGCCGAAGCGGGGGTCCCATCTACCAGAAACCAGGGATCCACCGGTATGCAGTGTCCACCCACGCCGGGACCTGGGTTCATCAAGTTCACTCGCGGGTGGCGGTTGGCTAGCGCGATCGCTTCCCGCACGTCTATTCCCGCATATTCTGCTAGCCAAGCCAATTCGTTGGCTAGCGCGATGTTCACGGCCGCGTAGGTGTTCTCCATTAGCTTGGACATTTCGGCCGTGCGGGAGCCGGTGACGAGCACCTCGCCCGAGACGATGGTTCGGAACAGGGCCGCAGCCCTTCTGCCGCTCTCGTCATCAACGCCACCGACAATTCTGGCGTTGTGCGCCAGTTCGTGGACCAAGTTTCCCGGTAGCACCCTCTCTGGACAGTAGGCGAGGAAGTAGTCGCTGCCGCAGGACAGCCCAGACAGGCGGTCGAGGCAAGGGCGTATCACGTCGTCGGTCGTCCCGGGCGGGACCGTCGACTCGAGAACAACGAGGTTTCCCTTGCGAAGGTGCGGGGCGATCGACTCGATGGCGGCAAGGACGTCGGCCAGGGTCAAGTCCTGCCGACCGGCTACGTGCGGCGTGGGCACGCAGATAACGAACGTGTCCGCCTCGTGGACAGTGGTCCCGGTCCTCAGCCGGCCGGAAAGAACTCCGACCTCGATCAGTTCCATAAGGCCCGATTCCCTGAGCACGCCTTGGACCATCAGGTCGAGCCGTTGTGGATCGACGTCCACACCCAGGACGTCATGACCGCGCGCCGCCAGGAGAGCCGCCGTAGGCAGGCCGATGTAACCCAGGCCGAGCACGCAGCACTTCAAGATGCCTCCAGTGAATCAGCCAAGCCATCCCGGCACCGGCCCGATTCGTGCGCCTACCTTCCTTTAGGGAAGGAATTATCGGCCTTGCGTCTATCAGCTGCCGCGAAGCAGGAACGATTCCGCAGATTAGTATACCAGTTACGCGAGCACAAATTGAAAGATCCTCCCGACCGCCTCATCCTGGTCATAGCTGTTGCCAGCTTCCAGGTCTTCCTCATCTCCCAACACACCGAGGCCAAGGGGCTCGACCGACTCTACAAAGCCAACACCGTCAGGACCCGAACCCACAGCGCCTTCCAGATGGGATGGAAGGCCCACGACCTGGCGCGATGCCTACCTCTCGTCTGGCTACGACGTTTCCGGAATCTGGTCTTCGACCTGAACGCTGGACCGGTCGTCGGCCCCACCGTAGGCCTGCCATCACATCGCCCGCTACACAGCCCCCAGTGATGCTTGCAGGCTCGCCCCGGTGCTACCGAGGCTTCCGACGACCCTATCCGGCTTTGAGAGGATCGCTCAGTGTTCCGGCATATTGACGGCGCATATTCCGTCCATATAATCGCGCGCATGTCTTTTCCTCGCCGCGAGTATTGGGATATCAGCATCAGGGCGCTGAAGAGGGGCCGGGCCGGCTGGCTCCTTCGTCAGGGGTCGAAGCTCATCACCGTGCCAATGGGAGACCGCCTCGGACGACCCCTTGCCGGACCGGTGTTCGCCACGCTGATGCTTACCTATCGCTGCAACAATTCCTGCCTGATGTGCGAGTTCCCCCGACGTGCCGTCCGCGAGAACCTAGCCGGTCGCCGGGAACTAGATACGAATTCCTTCAAGCGCGTGCTGGATGATTTCGCCGCGATCGGCACCAGCGGAATTGCGATCATCGGCGGCGAGCCGACCCTTCGTCCCGACCTGAACGAACTGCTGCGGTACGTGAAGCGATTGGGTATGATTGCCAACATCACCACCAACGGTAGCTTGCTAGGCAACGAAGCCGCCGCGGCACGCCTTCTGGAAACGGGGATCGACCTGATCAATTTCTCCATCGATGGCGCTGATGCCGACATGCACGACACGCTGCGCGGGCATCCTGGTAACTTCGACACCATCCGCGCGGCCATTGGCCACCTAGTGAGACTCCGGAAGCAGATCAACCCGGACGTGGTCGTCAACGCGATCGCGACGTTGTCTGTCAGGAACCTGCACCAGGCAGAAGCCATTGCAAAGATGACGCTGAACCTGGGATGCGATCATATTGGGTTCATGCCGGTGCACGACTTCGACTACATGAAGTCCCCGCTGACGGGTCGGGATCCGGCGTGGCTCGCTGAGGCGGGTCGCGTTATCGAACGGCTGAAACGGCTACGGCACGACCTTCAAATCGATTCGAGCGAAGAGTACCTGGATCTTTTCCTACCAGCGTTCCGGGGCCAGAAGAGCAGCCTACGGTGCTATGTAGGCTACGTGTCTGTTGTGGTTAGCCCTTACGGCGACGTCTACCCCTGCGAACCCTACGTTCGCTGGCAGCGTCCCGTCGGCAACGTCCTTGAAACCCCGATGCGCGAACTCTGGGCCTCGCCGCCCTACAACGAGATGCGCCAGAAACTCGGCGCCTGTCGCGAGTGCTACTGGAACTGCACGACCGAACTGAACCTCTTGTACAACCGATTGTTTCCGTTCCGCGGACCTGGCACGAGATCCCGCGGTGGAAGGTGGGCCACGTAGTGAAGGTAGGTTTCAGAATGGGCCGGGATTCGTTGGGCCGGAAGGTCATCGACTTAGTGTCTCCTCCGCTTCCCGTTGAGCGGTGGCCGAAGACCTTGGCGCTGCTGCTCTTCTTCATCGGCGCGCTGGGCGGGTTCTCGTGGTTGAAATCGATCCTTGACTGGCCTGGTCCGATCGCGGCGGCCGGATTGGCCACGCTGATCGCCGCTTTGGCCGGGATGCGTCGCGCGGGGCGCTCATGGCGATGGACCATCGGCTTTGCGCGACTGGCCTGTGTGAGCGTCCACCTTCTATTGCTCTATGTCGCCGTTGGCCTTGGCTGGCAACTTTACTGGGCCACCGCTGCCTGGGTCCGTTGGCTCCTGCCCCTCGTCGTGTTGGCTGGGTTACTTATCGAACGGCTGCGGCCCTCGATCCGCATCCCTTTGGCGCTTCCGGTTGGCCTCTGGATTCTCGCCTGCTTGTTAGGATGGGGACGGGAGGACGGCCGGGTCCGGTGCGACGACTATCTCCGCCTGCAACAGGAGTCGCTCGTCCAGATGATTGCTCCCACCCATTCGGAGATGAAACAGTGTGTTCCCGGCCGGTCGCTGTGGGTGTCTCGTTACCCGAGACGGGTCTGGGAGGCTCCCGATGGCGGGCGACTGGTTTTCACGACACAGCCCGGCATGTTCGAGCGGTTGCCCGACGACCCGTCGTTGCCGGAGGAGTTGTACGGCAGCGTCTGCGAGATTCCTACCGACGGCTCGCGAACGCCCCGCTGCCTGGGCCAAGGGAGGGCCGAAGGGATGGTCGAGGTGGAATCTTTGGATCGCTTGATTGTTGCGGCCTGGGGGGACATCGCCCCCGGCAAGCGGGGGGCCGTATATGCCTTTCCTCGCAGTGGCCCGCTCGAACTGTTGGGCAAAGCGTCGTTCAGCGAAAATTCGGTCGTGATGTACTACGAGCCGGATGGGGACTCCATCGGCGTTTTCTTCGATGAAGCAATGACCATGGAGCGGCTGCGGGGATCGGACCTAGCGCGCCTTTCCGACCCCGTGGAGGCACCGTTCGATCCGGGTGACGTGTTCTACGACCCAAGGCGCCACGAAGGCATCTTGTGCTACTCGCCCGGCGTGCTCCGCCCGTTCAACGGCCGGGCGGCAGCCCTGGTGGCGTTTCGTGGGAACCCGTTCGTCGCGCGTGCGTTGGCCCCTTCGGACGAATATTCCTGGATGTGGCTGTCGCTGGTCTGGGGATGCCAGTTTGATCCAGAGGCCCGAAAGGCATACGCCGCGGTGACCAGCCTGGGCCTGCTGCTGACCCTCGACTATGACACTGGACGCATCCTGAACTACCGCTTCGTCGGCTGGGGTCTGCGATCCATGGTACTCGACACGGAACGCCGACGTCTTTACGCCGCCAGCTTCCTTCGAGGCGAAGTGTTGTCGTTCGACCTGGACACCGGCGCCAAAGCCGGTTCCTGGTTCGTGGGGCGCTTCGTTCGCGGCCTGCGTATCTCCCGCGATAGCAGTTCGCTATTCGTTGCATCCAGCCTGGGCGTGCTTCGCATTCCACTTGGAAAAGGATTACGATGACGTCCGCATTGCCATGGGCGGAGCGCCGGATGGGGATGGCAGCGAAACCCATATTGTCCCGAGGATCTGGATGCATGTCGCCTTCGTCTACGGAGCGTATGAGAACCTGGGCATCGAGTACCTTTCGGCCTGCCTGAAACGGGCCGGGCACCGCGTCTCCCTCATATTCAACCCGCTTCTCTTCCGAGACGCGACACTGGATCTTCCCTGGGCGGCGTCCTGGATGAACCGTGACGCCTGGCTGGTGGATGAACTGGTCGGCCTGGAACCGGACCTCATCGCGTTCTCATCGACCACGGACTGGTTCCAGTGGCAGGTCGGCTTTGCCCGTGCCTTCAAGCAACGGCGTCCGGGCACCCCGGTCATCTTCGGAGGAATCCACCCTACAACCGCGCCGGAACACGTCCTGCGTCATCCCGAGATAGACTGGGTTTGCATCGGCGAGGGCGAGGAGGCGATGGTCGAACTCTGCGCCGAGCTAGATTCGGGCCGCGGACCGGAGCGGGTCGCAAACCTGCAAGGGCGAACCTTCACCAATCCTCCTCGTCCGCTGTTTCAGGATCTGGACGCGATCCCGTTTCCGGACAAGACGCTTTTCTACGAGAAGGCCCCCTACTTCAAGCCTGTGTACACTCTCATGGCAAGCCGGGGCTGCCCCTTCAAGTGCAGTTTCTGCAACAACAGTTCTCTTCGCAAGGTGTACCCGAACGAGAAGCACTTCGTCCGACGCCGCTCGGTGGCGAACGTGCTTGATGAACTCGAGCAGGCCTTGCGGGACTTCCGATTCTCCGCGGTCCTCTTTGAGGACGACATTTTCACGGGGGACATCGAGCGCACTCGCGAGTTCTGCGAAGGCTACCGCGCGCGCATCCACAGACCTTTCGTGGTTGAAACTCATCCGGCCACCACCCGCATCGAGGAGCTCGAACTCCTGAGGGAGGCCGGCTGTGTCCAGATCGAGATTGGGATCCAGACGCTGAACGCCGAAGCCCGTCGCCGGATCGCGCGGTACGAGACCAACGAGCAGATCGAATCCGCGTTGAAGGCACTGCATCAATCGCGGATCCCGTTCTTCTGCGACCACATCGTTGGCCTGGAAGGGGACGGCCTTGAGCACCACGTGCAGGCGCTGCAACTCTACAACGAGATTCGCCCCGGCCGGCTCAACTGCTTCTTCATTGCGTACTACCCGATGACCCAGGTGGCCGACGACGCCAGGACTCGCGGGGACCTGGATCCGGAACTGGAAGCCAGCATCGCCGACGGTCGCGTCGGTTCGAACGAAAATTTTGGTTCGATAGTTGACCGGCAAGAACAACGGACCGCCGAATCCTTACGATTCATCTTCGCCTGGCTTCCCTTCCTGCCGAGACCCGTCGTCCGGTGGCTCCTAGCGAAACGGCGGTTCGAACGCCTGCCCAGGTCGATTTTTCTGAGCAAGATCCTGTCTGGAATACTGGCCACGGTCCTGGGTCGTGAGCCACGCGGTAGAACCATCCTTATGAGGTACCTCTACCATCTTGTGCGCCTGGGACGTTGAACCGGCCGTGATCAGATGCTGCGTGTCATGATCGAATACCATCCCAGCGACACGAGATCCTTCATGGAGTGCATGCGCAGGAGCCCAAGGAGTTTGCGGGGACGCAGGTAAAAGGTCCGGTTGGCCCGCCGGACATATTCGGTCAGCGCCCGGTTCTCCCTGCTTTCGTAGAAATAGCCCATCTCCCGGCCGTGGTCGTGGTTTCGAATGTCGAGCATCTCGAACAGCTTCGTTCCCTTGTAGGCGAGCACACGGGCGAACTGCACCATGTCAGTATCGAGCTTTTTCGCGAAGGCAATCGTCTTCTCGATCTCCTCACGGGTTTCGCCCGGAAAGCCCAGCATGAAGAACGCAAACGTTCGGATGCCAAGTTTCCGGCAGATCCGGACGACGTCCTGGATCTGCCCCAGATCCGCCTTCTTCTCGATCAGTTCCATCACCCGTTCGGTGCCTGTGTCCGGCGCAACACCTACTAACCAGGTTCCAGCGCGCTTCAATGCCTGGAGGACCTCCTCGTCTAGGTGTTCCGCACGCAGCCCGTTGGTAAACTGTAGAGACACCTTCAAACCCTTAGCCATGAGGAGATCGCAAATCTCCAGCACGCGAGCCCGATCCAGTGAGAAGTTGTCGTCGTATACCGCGATCTCCCGGACACCCAGAGTCTTCACCTGCCATTCGATTTCCGAGACGACGCTGAGGGCGCTTCTCTTTCGCCACCGTCGTCCCAAGGTTTGGAAACAGAAGATGCAACCGAACGGGCAGCCCCGCGAGGTCATCAGGCTTGAAATCGGTCGGCTCCGTCGGGGGTAGTAGTTGTATCTCGTAAGATCAACCTTGTCCAAGGCCGGGAAGGGCAGGCTGTCGAGATCCTCGATTCTCTTTCGCGGGCCCGGGTAGGTGGTCTCCATAGATCCGGTTTTGATGTGCATACCAGGGACGCTGTCCCGGCCCTCAATGTATTCATGGAAAGCCTCCTCTCCCTCGTCCATGCAAACGGCGTCGATGAAGTTCATTCCAATGAAGTACTCCGGGAAGCTCTTGCAATGGGGACCGCCGACGACGATCCGGGTCTGCGGATGATCCCGGCGGATCCTCCGCATGCATGCGAGCGAGCTTTCGACGTTCGCGACGTTGACCGAGAACCCGATGACGCGATACGCACCAGGATCTATGCGTGAGAAATCGTCGATTTGCAGGTCAATCACGTCGGTCCGGATCCCCTTGGATTCAAGGTACGAGGCGAGGCTTAGGATCCCAAGAGGGGGCAGTTTATTGATGTAAAGTTGCCTTTTTGAGGGCGCGCAAAAAACCAGCAGAATGCTTCCGATCTCGGCGGCCGCTAGGTGTTTATGGTCTTCCATCGGTCGTTACCTGTACGTTCCGGATCGAACGCCCTTTGAAGGAAGCTACCAGCAGGCCGGGCCCCGCGTCAAATAGGGCCGGCCGAAGGGTGCACGACAACGTTGTGAGGGAAGTTGACAGGCGATGGTGGGTGGGCTAAGGGCTGAAAGCAGTTACCTCTGTCGGATGGAGAAATCACGTGAGCACTGGGTAAACCGCATTACCGAGCGGTTACCGGAGCACATGCCCAACCCTATCACAATAGAGAGGGCCCCCTGGATCTCCCCACCAGGTCAAATCCTGACGACGATCGCTGCACAATCGCGGCTAGAACCCGTTCAGCCGAGTGCCCGTCTCCGTAAGGGTTAACGACCCGGGACATTGCCGCGTTTGCCTCGGGATTGTTCAGCAGATCCTCAACAGCCGACACGATCCGTTCGGTGTTCGTTCCCACTAGCCGCGCCACGCCGGCCTCTAAGCCTTCCGGGCGCTCGGTCTTTTCCCTTGTGATAAGACAAGGCTTCCCGACACTCGGAGCCTCCTCCTGAACTCCCCCGGAGTCAGTTAGGATCAGATGAGCGGCACACAGTAACGACACGAACGTCGGGTAGTCCACGGGTTCGTCCAGAATCAGCCGGCCCGTCGCCACTGCCGGACTGAGGATTCGGCGCACCGGTTCGCTAACATTTGGGTTCAGGTGTACGGGGAAGACAACGGCCAGGTCCTGGTTCTCTTCCACCAATCGCCTGATCGCGGTACACACGTCCGCAAGTCCCTGGCCGAAATTCTCGCGGCGGTGTCCCGTAACCAGCATCAATTTGCGTCCCGCGATGGACGGGTAACGAACCGAGACGTCCTTGCTGAGAGTGGAGGATTCCCGGGCTAGGCGCAGCGAGTCAATCCCTGTATTTCCGGTCACCACCACCCGGTCTTCGGGTACGCCCTCACGAAGCAGGTTGTCCCGCGACCACACCGTGGGAGCCAGGTGCAAGGTAGAGACCCGTCCCATTACCTGGCGGTTCATTTCCTCGGGAAATGGTGCGTTCAGGTCCCAGGTCCGCAGGCCGGCCTCCACATGGGCTATAGGAATATTGCGGTGGAAAGCGGCCAGGACAGCGGCCATCGCGGTGGATGTATCGCCCTGGACCAGAAGCCAGTCCGGCCGCTCGGCGACCAGGAGCGGGTCCAGGCCCTCGAGCACGCCGGCTACGATTCCAGACAGTGTCTGGTCGGGCCTCAGGATCGCGAGGTCGTGGTCCGGACGCAGATCGAAAAGCCTGAGAAATGGTTCGAGCATCTCGCGATGCTGTCCAGTCGTGCAAACCTTAATGTCGAAATCCGACGGTAGCATCCGGGCTAGGCGAATCACCGGAAAGAGCTTGATGGCCTCGGGTCGCGTTCCCAGGACGAATAGTAACTTCGTCACAACGTTCTCCAACTCAGGGGGCGCAAGCGGACGTGTGGGTCTGCCGGTACCTGCGGGACAGGCCCCTCATCTCATTGAGGAGGTCATCCGGAGAACGGACGAGCCATACCGGGGGTCGCCTGCCGGCAGAAAGTCGTCCTCCGCCGGTTGATTTCGTGACACGCTTGGCCGGTCGGTGGCTGTCGAAGGGCTTCACATTTTCATTTGATGCCATGCGTCTCTCCCCGTGTCAAACCCGGCAACTCTCTGCGCTACAGGAACCCGAGGTGAGTCTCGCTTCGTGCGGAACCGCGAGGAACCTCCGGGCTTCCTAGACGAGGCTAGCCCAGTCGAAACCGGCCGTTCCACGAAGGCACATGTCGAGAACTTGGATCGCGAATATCGTCCCGTGGGTGGTTACGTTGTGCGTGAACTCGGTACCCCTCCGACCATAGCGAAAGCCGCCGTGTCGGGAAGGGTCGCCGTCGAGGCACTGCAATTCGAGGAAACGGGATGCCATAACCTGGATTCGGTCCGTACAGGTGCCAGCCAGCGCCAGCAGACGGAGCCCCTGGGCAGTCGAATCCGCATGTTCCTCCGCCTCGAAAGCACCGGCGTTGAACCGCCGGGAGAGGCCTCCGTCGGTAGTCTCTGCGGAACGCATCCACTCTAAGGCCGCCATGGCCGGAGCCACAAGCTCCTGGGAACCGGTCAGCGCGGCCGTCGCCAGGAGCCCCTCCACGACGTAACAATGGGCGTGGAGGTAGGTATCCCCCAGCACCACGTCCGTGACAAACCTTCCGTCCGGGCGCTGGAAGCGCAAGGCCCATTGGCAAAGACTTACGGCCGCTAGGGCGTGAGCCCCGTTCCCGGTACACCGTGCTAGATGCGCCAAGCCCAGTGACACCTTCGCTTGATAGGGACCAGTCCGGCTGGACCAGCGTTCCGGTGTCTCCGGAATACCACCGTTCGACCCGCGCTTGGCTACGAGGCCGCCATCGGGCAAAGACATCGTATCCGTCAGCCAATTCGCGATCTCGACCGCCGCCTCAAGCCACATCTGGTCACCGGTCGCGCGGAACAGGTGGCACAGCGCATTGAGAATCATGCCATTGTCGAACGCGCAAAGGTGATCCAGCCAACCCGCCTCGGGCAGGTGGCGACATCGACAAGCACGACCCGACCTGGACTGGAGAAGAAGCCAATGGCCGGCGGAGACGGCAGCGGTCATCTTTTCCAGCGAGGGATCCCGTTCATGAAGGTCGCAAAGCAGCGTAATCCCGTAGCCCGTGACCTCGCTATAGGCCCAGCCCCAGGTCCGGTCGTGCCACGCGTTGAACGAACCCGAAAGTGGGCCGTCCGCGTTGCGCACGCCCGAGTGAAGCAGCCACCGAATCGCGGCGTCCCGGGCTGCTTCCAAGCTTGATTTCATGATTGACGTCCCCAAGAACGGGGCAGATTTTAGGGAAGTGGATTAGGTATGTCAACGCAGGGGTCCTCTGAGTGATCCCCTCAAATTTTGAAAGGATCATCGTAAGCCCCCCTGTCTGCCAACATGAAATGAGTCGCAAAGAACGTAACCGCTCGGTAAACCACATTCTTCTAAGCATACGCACCACGGAGCACACTGCCTGCGGAGGTGCAACCGATGAGCAACCAAGCCCCAGGTACCGTTTCCCGCAAGGTGAAGGCCCGGGCCGCCGCCGCCCCTCAACAGGACCAGGGACAAGCCCCGAATCCCGCATCTGTCCAAGCAACAGCTTGAACACCAACTGAATCGTTGAACCCTGACCGCCATGGCGGAAGGACAGATCCGCTTTGCCGCGACACGCAGATGCGGTTTACCGAGCGCTTACGCAAGACCAGACCAAGACGCCACTCGCTTTCCGGGCTGTCCAGGATCCGGGGACCAGATCACAGGCTGGCCAGCAGGGAGTTGCGGGGGCCGCTGTCGGTGGAGAAGAGGCGAGGTTAGCATAACACAGCGGTCGAATAGACGGGGGCCTCGGGGTAGGCAGATAGGGCGCAGATCCCCGGATTCTCTAGGCCAGTCGAGACGAGCCTAATCCTCACCGAACGTCGTCCTCCGCAACCGACCGGATGGCGCGGACCGACATCCGCATCGTCTCAAGCCGGCCGACTACCATACGCGCCAGGATTCTGGACCCGTCCCGAAAGGATCGGAACGCGGAGCGCCCGTAAGGACGGGGGGCCCGCGTTACCGGCACTTCGACGACGCGACCTCCGCTCCGGAGCACCAGGAGCGTGAACTCCGCCTCGACTTCGTACCGCACCGCCTTCATGTCCAGGACATGAAGAGCCGAGCTACGAATGGCGCGAAAGCCCGCCTCCAAGTCGGTCAACGACGTGCCGTACAGCAGGTTGAAGGCCCGGGTAAGGAACTGGTTGCCGAGGCGATGAAGCGGCGTCACCGAGCCCTCGAGGAAGACACCGAGGAACCTGGAACCGACCACCATCGTCACACCAGGCGTCAACGCCCTCAGCAGTGACGGAATCTCGGCCGGATCGTCCTGGCCATCGGCATCGATGAACATAAGGACCTCGCCGACGGCCTCGCGGATACCGGCCCGCAGTGCCTCTCCCTTGCCCCGGTTGAGGCCAAGCCTAATCACCCTGGCGCCGGCGAGCTCGGCAACTTCCGTGGTGTCGTCCGATGAGCCGTCATCGACCACGATCACCTCAGCGAGACCGGGGGTATGAGCCCGGACGCCCTCCACGACCCGGCCCACCATGGGTCCCTCGTTGAACGCCGCTATAACGAACGAGACGGAGGTTCCCGCCACGAAGGTCGCAGCACCTGTGGTCTTCCGTCCCTTCCTGATGCCCATGCCCACCTTCGCTGTGGCGGTCCCAGCCCGCCGCTACCGAACGGCCATCTTATAATCCAGCTTCCCGCTGTCAATGCACTTAGCGATTGCGTTACGCTGTAGCGAACGATCTTCAACTCCCGACTTCAACTATTGCAGGGCTTTGCCGACATGGCGCTTCCCAGCGAACGAACGGCGGCCTGGAAGGCGATTACGGCGGCACACAGTGGAGCCGATTGAATTGTCCGACATATGCCGAGAGCTGTGTACGGCGACCGGGCCTACCTAGGGTTCCGGCAACAACCCGTTTCTCTCAAGCCATCGCTCGATGCGGATGGCGGCCAACCGGTTCCCCTCGTCGCTGAAGTGCCCCTCTCCAGGTATCTGTTCGATCTCATCTTTCTCGCCGATCTCCGATCGGTTGAGCACAAGCAACGGTACGGTGCGTTCCGCTACCTCCCGATCGAGCATCCCCTCCGGTGCCCATTCCAGCATCGTGCCATCGACCAGAAACACCGCGAATCGCGCCCCAGCCCGACGGCTGGCTTCGACGAACGCATCCAGACCACGCCGGATGCGCTCTTCCGAAAGTAATGACACCTGCGTGCGTTCCGGCAAAGTGACAGCCAGGACGACATAGTACACAACCCTGGCCAACCGAACATGCTTCATCAACCACATCACGACAGGTTGGTCGATCAGGTCGCAAATCGGCGCGGCCAGGTCGTTGTTATCAGCAGCCAACAGCACAAGATCATGCCGCCACGAAATAGCAAACTTGCGGTACTGTTCAACGTCTTCTTCCAGATTCAACCCCGGTACGCCAAAGTTCAGGACTTCGATGGGGCGTAACGAACGGCGGACCAGCGATCGTTCGAGGTGAGCCGCCATGGTCTGATCAGCCTCGACCGCCTGGCCATATACGTAGGAATCACCAATCATGAGAATGCGAAAGGCGCCGAAGGCGTCTTCCCGTTCACGCAACTCTCCACGGTACCCAAGCCCGTTTACATCATGAATAACCTTCGGAACCCGCCATGCCCAACCAGTATATTCGACAGACGTCCCTGGCTGCAGGCCGGTACAGCGACCGTCAGGTGGATGAAGAACGTATTTTGGCATTCCAATGTTGCCGAGCAGGAAGCGAAGAATCACTTCTGTCACGAGAAGCATTAAGCACACAATACCGGCGACTGACAGAATGTGGTAGCGAAAGGATCTGCGTGGTCCGGAAACGCTTCCCGAAGTGGCGTTCGTCAAGTTGGGGTGCGAGTTACTCACCGTATCATTCCTCATACATGACTATGCCAAGCCCGGAATCGGCCTTGTCGTGGCACCCCCGAATCGCAAACTATCCTGCGGTCGTCGGGCTCGTTGTAGCGACTCCTGGCTTATGATACGTCGGATTGCAGTAGGCCGGAAGGCTTATCTTTTACCTAGTACTACTGTGTTGCAAGCCATCTGGCCAGCCTGTCGCGTAGACGTGTCATCAGGCTCCGTGGAGCCGGGGTCGTGGTTATGATCGCGTCATGTCGCCTCCGGCAATAAGGGCACCACTCGAGTTCGCGCATCAGGTGGCTGGCAATCTCGATCCGGGTAGTCGCGATGGACGTTGGCTGGTGGCGTTCAGCCCGGACGGGCGGATCCTCGGGGTCGGAAACCGACGGGTACGGGAGGCGCTTCGACGGGAGATTTACGCGGAGTTGCATGGGGGGAAAGCCGAGCACGCTCGGCTATGAGGAAGGCGTAGGCCGCGATACATAGGCTGGCGTGGTGGTGGAATCCCCGCCAGCCGCGGCCTTCGAAGTGAGCGAAGCCCAGTTCCTGCTTCAGTTCCTCGTAGTCCCGTTCGATGCGCCAGCGGAGCTTCGCCCGCCGGATCAGGACCGCGAGATCGATGTCGGCCGGTTCCGTGGACAGCCAGTACCTCGTCGGTTCCTTCTCGGTCGCCGGCCACTCGATCAGGAGCCATTCCTCGTCCCGCGGCTCCGTCCGGTAGTAGTCCCGGTGACCGGGACGGACCCGGACTCGCGCGAAGCGTGAGGTCATGCCGCCCTGGGTCCCTTCACGCCAGGTCACGTCGGACCAAGCTGACATCGGCAAGGACATCCCGAGTACCTTGGCGGCCACCGGCTGATGGTCTTCATCCCGACGCACCCGCTTCGGCGGCCTTCCACGGGCGCTGCGTTCGGCCGGAGGCAGCGGTGCCTCCCCAGGACGCCACACGCTCGTCGTTCCGCAGATACCAACGATGTACCGGAGCCCCAGCGCGGTCAGGCCCTCGCGGAATCCCGACGCATCTCCGTACACGGCATCAGCCAGGACGACCCCGGTCGGCACCTCTTCCGCCAGCAGGGTCGTTATCTGGGCGAGCGCGATTTCCCACTTCTTTGTGAAAGCGAGGTCCTCGGGGACCCCAGCCTTCTTCCGCCTCTCCGGGTCGGCAGCCCACTTCTCCGGCAGGTACAGTCGGTGCGCTACCGGCAGGCTCGCCCAGTCGCTCGCAACCGACGTCGTCACCGCCGCCTGGCAGTTCGCCGTCTTCCCGACCATCCCGCAGTACTGCCGCGCCACGCCCACCGAGTGCTTCCCCTGCTTGGGATACCCGGTGTCGTCCACCATCCACGCTTCGATTGCGCCGTGCTCCTGCATCGCGGGCAGCGCGTACTTGCGGGCCGCCAGCATCACCGCCTCGTCATCCCACGCCGACTGCGATACGAAGTTCTGGAGTAACTGGTGCCTCGCCTGGACTCGGGTCGGATCCAGCCGGGCCGCCATCGGCTCCATGCTCTTCCGCTCGCCAGGGAGCAGCAGGCCCGTGCAGTAGGCCCGTAGCGGCTCGCGACGATCCTTGTGTCGCAAGGCCTCGGCCAGTTTCCCAAGGTAGATCTCGAAGCGTTCGCGACGGCTGACACCACCCATGTCCACCTCCTTGCCAGGAAGCAAAACACAGGTCAAGTATCACTGCCAAGCTTACGACACAGTAGTACTAGTGCCCTGCGCAATTAGTTCTGGTGTATAACCGCGACCTGGGTTACACTCCTCAAACGATGGGGAGACCAGCGAGGCCACACCTACCTTGCCCACCGTGACCAGCGCCGTAACCAGAACCGAAAGCGTCTTCTGATTCTTCCGATGAAAACCCTGGAAGACCTGCCCGAGGAAGGCTACAATCCGTTCCGCCGACATTCTCGATAACTCCACGGTTTCGCAAAGGAATTGTCTGATATCGGCCCATATCTGTCAAATACTTTGTCAGTCCTTTTCAAGTGTTATGCGCCTAAAGGGGTGCCGGTGCCCACCCGACTCGCCGTCGCCAACATGAGTGGATAGGTCAGCCCAGGAAGTTCTTGACAGCCAACAAGCCGCTCGGTACAATTCCTAGGTACCGTTGGCAATGGAGAAAACATGTTGATTTCGTGGCGTCCGGCTCCGAAACCCACTCCCAGACCGGCTCCGGGGCCCTACCCGAAGCCGTGACGATTTCCTTGGATTGTCCGCGCCTTTTTGCTGGGCCTGGATGGTACCCTCTGAATTGGGTTCGCCGTTTGTGGTTTTGTAGGCCCGCGGCCCTGACTCGAAGCCCGGGAAAGATTCACTTATGAATGTTCTCCTTGTGGCGCCGCCGCGCCTTCTCTGGCCCTACATGAACGAGCATGACAATTTCATGATGCCCCAGTCTCTACCGAGTCTGGCGGCGGTTCTTCGCGATGCTGGCATGCGTGTACGCGTGATCGATTGCCTTCCGGAGAAGATGGGTTGGGCGACTCTGGAACGCCGTATCCGGGAGTTCTCGCCGGACGTGGTCGCCGCGGGCGAGAACCATGCGCTGTATGCCGGCGAGGTTCTGAAGTTGGTTAACCTGGTCAAGCGCATCGATCCCCGCATCGTGACCGTCCTAGGTGGTGCGCATTTTACCAACCTGCCGGAACGGTACCTGCCCAAGTACCCGATCGACTATATCGTTCGTGGCGAGGGCGAGATCACCTTCCGGGAACTGCTGAAGGCCCTAGACTCGGGAACGCAGGACGCGGAGCAGGTAGAGGGGATTGCTTTGATGAGTGGCGGGAAGGTGTTACTGACCCCCCCTCGCAAGCTGATCGAGGACTTGGACAGCCTGCCGATTCCCGCGTTCGACCTGATGCCGATGGATCGCTACGGGCAGGCGAAACGGCTGTTCAACGCGGGTGCCATGACCATCCACCACAGTCGGGGATGCGGTGCCAGGTGCTCGTTCTGCGTCTGGTGGACACAGATGGCCGAGCGCAAGATAAAAGACGGCTGCGAAACCCTGCACCCCCGCTGGCGCACCAAGTCGGTGGAGTACACAGTCGCGGAGATCGAGATCCTATACAAGCAGTACGGGCGACGAAGCCTAGTGTTTGTGGACCCGACGTTCAACATCGACTCCGCTTGGAATGACGAGTTTGCTACTGCCCTGATTCAGAAGGGATGGCCGATCCAGTGGTTCGCCTTCATGCGCGCCGACTTGATCCTCCGAGACGAGCGCCTGGGTGTGTTCGAAAAGATGGTTCGCGCTGGCCTGGCACATCTCTGCATCGGTGTCGAGCGGGCCGAGGACGCCGACTTGAAAGGCTGGGGCAAGAACTTCTACTCGAAGAGCCAGTCCGTCGAGGCGTTCCGCTTGCTGCAGAGCAAGTACCCCGGCGTGTTCCGCCAGGCGACGTTCATTCTCGGAGTGCGTTCCGAAACCCCGGAATCCATCGAACGGCAATTGGAGTTTGCCCGCTTGATTGATGCCGATTACCCTGCCTTCCACGCTGCAACCCCCTTTCCTGGAACCGATTTCTGGCAGGAAGCCAACGAGAATAAGTGGCTGGAGGTCGAGGACTTCGACTTCTACGACATGTCGACCCCGGTGATGGGGTCGGAGAAGATGAAACGGGAGGAGATCGATTTAGCGATCATCGAGTTGAGCCGTCGATACGTCGGGGTCAAGTGGTTCCTGAAAGGGATTCTGTCCAGCAGTGCCTACCGGCGGAACATGTACCTCTGGTGGGCGATGGTTTCGGCGCGCATCTTCGCCTCTACGACGCTGCAGTTTGTCAACCCGTTCCGGCACGATAACTACACCCGCCTTGTGAAACCGAAATGGTACGATGGCTGAGATACGATGTTGTTCCATCGGGGCCGGCCATGTGTCGACGCCGGTTGGGCGTGGAGAACGGGCATGAAGGTGCTTCTAATCAACATCTTTCGTTCCCAGCGGGAACTCGGAGGTGACTACCAGCGCGTGCTGGCGCCGATGCCGCCGATCACTCTGGCATACTTGGTGGCCGCGCTCGAAAGTGCCGACATCGACGTGGAGGTCTACGACGACTCACTGGCGGCCGGTGACGAGGCTGAGCTCGAGCGCTGCCTGAAGCGCGTCTGTCCGGACGTCGTCGGCCTGTCCCTGGTGACCGCCACGATGGCCGGCACCCCGAGAATCGTCGAGTCCATACGCAAGCATGTTCCTGGCGCGCGAATCGTCGCAGGGAATCTGCATGCCGAGGTCTTCAAGGATGCCCTGCTGCGACAGGGCATGGTCGATGTCGTGGTCATTGGCGAGGGCGAGATCACCTTCGTTGAGTTGGTCCGCGCCCTGGAGAGGGGAAGCCCCTCGCTGGATGGCATCCAGGGTCTGTCGTTTCTGGAAGGGGGCCGGGTCGTGACTACGCCTCCGCGGCCGCGGATCGCCGACCTGGATTCGCTGCCCTTCCCGGCGTGGCACAAGTTTCCGATGGAGCGGTATCGCATTCTCAGTTTTGCGAGGGTCAAGGACCCCGGGATCCTGATTCTGGGCTCTCGGGGCTGCCCCTTCAATTGCTCGTACTGTTCGCTGCGGGTGATGGGCAACGTTCGCCGGAAAAGGAGCGCGGTAAACATAGCGGACGAGTGTGAGCACGTCTACGAGAAGTTCGGAATCCTGCAGCCCTCGTTCGTCGACCCAATCTTCCCCCTGGGGAAGAAGGAAGGACTGGACTACGCGGCCGAACTGATTCGGAGGGGCCTGCACAAACGGCAGGTCTGGATCACCGAGACCCGAACCGACCTAGTGGACCTGGAACTCCTGCAAGCGCTGCGGGAATCTGGCCTGCGCCGCCTGATGTTCGGGTTCGAGGCGGGCGATGCCGAGGAACTGGACACCCTGCACAAGGGCGCGAGCCTGGACCACGCGATTAAAGCAGTGGAGATGTGCCGCAAGGCCGGCATCGAGACCGTGGGCTTCTTCATGCTCGGCGTCCCGGGGGCGTCCAGGGAATCGATGCAACGCAACATCCAGTTTGCTAAAACCCTGGACCTGGATTTTGCTAAGTACACCGTGTTCACCCCTTATCCCGGAACGCCGTTGTACGAACAGTTGCTGTCGGAGGGGAAGCTTCTGGCGCCCGAAGACTGGAAGCGTTACACTACCTATCCTTGCAACGACGTGCCGCCTGTCTACGTTCCCGATGGCTTCACGGCACAAGAGATCATCGCGCTCCAGGCCCGCGCGCACCTGTCATTCTACCTTCGACCGAAGATGATCGTGCGGCAGCTATTCCAGCTTCGGACCCTGTCCTTTGCTGACATTTCTGACGCCTTGCGGACCATCGCCGCCGTGGCCTTGCAAAAGGGAGTGGGAGCTTCAACCCAGAGTTCCATCTCGGGTTGACTAACCTGGGTTGATCCACGACCATTTCCCTCGGTCATGATTCGCTGTCGGAGCCTTCATGCGGGTACTCCTGATCGAGCCGCCTCTCAGCGTCACGAAACAGGGGATCTTTCCTCGTCATCCCCCGCAGTACGCATTGTACTCGGCGGCGGTTCTTCGCGAAGCAGGTACCGAAGTTTCGATTCTGGACGCGTTTCTCGAAGATCTTGATATCAATGAGACGGTCGAACGCGTGCTGGAGGTAAATCCTGATCTGACGCTTCTCCTTCCTTTCGACTATACCCGCGAGACTGAACCACGCGTGACAATCGAACTGGTCCGTCGGATTCACGGCGCTGCCCCGCACATGATCCTAGGCCTAGGCGGCAGTGTGGACGCCGGGTTTCTTCGCCAGTGCATGGACGATGCCGGAGGCCTGTCCTTCGCGATTTGCGGCGAATATGAACTGGCGATGGCCCGGATTGCCGCGCACGGCGGAACCGATCTTTCCGCTATACCTGGACTGCTCGTACGCGATGGCGGTAGGGTGGTCGAGACTGGAGCAGGAGACGTCGTCGAGGATCTCGACAAGCTCCCGTTTCCCGCCTGGGACCTGATTGATTTCAAGCGGTATACCTTCGTCCCCCATCGCTACAGACGTACGCCGATGTACCCGCTCCTCGCGAGCCGGGGATGCCCGTTCGCCTGCCTTTGTTGTAAGGAGGCTACCTACAGCAAGATTATTCACTACCGTCTGCGTTCGGTGCCGGACGTGCTGCGCGAGATCCGGTTTGCCATCGAGCGATACGGGGCGCGCGAGATCCAGTTCAGCGACGCCACGTTTGGGATACGGAAGGAATGGGTTTTTGAGTTATGCGATGGGCTGGAGCGCGAGAAGCTGGACGTGACTTGGTCGGCCCTTATGCGCGCCAACCTTATGACGCCGGATGTCTTGGAGCGCATGGCTGCTACGGGTTGCTGGAACGTCCTAGTAGGCGTCGAATCAGCGAACCAGCACGCGTTAGATCGGGTCGGCAAGGGAATCACCCCGGACCTCGCGCTGAAGGCTGTTCGGGCTGCCAGGGACGCCGGCATCGAGGTCACCGCGTCCTTCATTCTGGGCTTGCCCGGCGAAGATCGGGCAGACGTCCTTCGGACGATCGACCTGGCCATCGACCTGGCCCCCGACTATGCGCAGTTCTTCCTGTGGAAATACTACGGGCTTGAAAATCCGTTCGCCGACTGTGGGCGCCTGGACGACACCTGGGACCTGTCTCAGATCGACTTCCGGGGGCCAGTTTTCATTCCGAACGGCTTTCGTGACAAAGCGGAGTTGAAGGAACTCCAACGGTTTGCCTACCGGCGATTCTACCTTCGTCCGGCGTACGTGTGGAGGCGGCTGCCGGACCTATTGTCGTTCGAGCAGATGCGGCGTTCGATCCGAGGAGTGGCAACGCTGCTGAAGACCTGCATCCAGCACGGGTAGTGCAAGTCTTCTTTCCTACCGCAGCGTCGATGACCCTGTCGGCGGAATTTCGGGAGGTTCTGACGTGCGTATCGCGTTCATCCAGGACTCCGGCATGAACGAATCTGCCGCTCTCCTGGTCTTGTCCAGCGTGCTGAAGCTGGAAGGACATTTGCCCCGGCTCTTCATCGAGAACGACGAGCGGGACCTGTTCGGGTCACTCGGCCGTTTCGATCCCGGGCTGATCGTGATAGCCATCGATATCGGAGGACATTACTGGGGGCTGACACTTGCATCGAAAATCGCGGGTTGCGTCAAAGCTCCTCTCGTCGTGGTAGGCACCTACCCAACGCTCGATATCGAGGCTGTCCTTGCCAGGCCCGAGTTCCGCTTAGTCATTCCCGGTGAGTGCGACGTTGCACTGCCGGCCCTAGCAAGCGTGCTGTCGTCGGGACAGGGAGATTTCGAAAACGTTCCGGGACTGCACTGGCGCGTCGATGGCGGGGCGTGGTGTCGGAACCCGCTTCCTCCCTACCTGCAGGATATCGAGTCGCTCCCGGCGCCGGACGTGTCTCTATTTGAGCCCTACCCATATCTCCTTGAACTGGGTGTGCGGCGTTTCGTGTCTGGACGCGGTTGTCCCAATAAATGCAGCTACTGCTACAACAACGAACTGAGTCGTGGAACCCGGTCCCTGGGCCAGTACGTGCGGCGCAAGAGCGCCCCAGGTTTCGTGGAGGAGATAGCGACCTCTCTGGCCCGGTACCCGGCCCGACACGTACATATGGGTGATGACCTGTTCACACATGATGCCGGATGGTTGCGACAGTTTGCTGGACGGTACCGCCGGGACGTCGGAGTGCCGTTTACATGCAACGCGACGCCGATGAGCCTGACCGAGGAGACGGTCTCGTTGCTGTCGGAAGCGGGATGCCACGGTGTCGCGGTGGGGATCGAATCCGGGGACGAGACGCTCCGGGAACGAATCCTGGATAGGCCCGCCTGCGACGACGTTCTTCGAGCGGGTTGCGAGCGGGTTCGGAAGGCTAAAATTCTGCTGGCCTCCTTCAACATGATCGGTATGCCTGGGGAAACGTTCTGCCAGGCCCTGTCAACCGTACGGTTGAACAAGGAACTCGGTGTGCAGGTTCCGCGAATCAACTTCACGATTCCGCTACGCGGTACCCGATTGACACAGCGGGCCATGGAAGAGGGATATCTGACAAGGGAGGAACTGGCTGGCATCGAGCAGGAGGTCGCGTCGGGGAGGTTCAAGATGAGACCATGCTTTCGGTCGCCGGATGCCACGCGGCTCGAACGCCTCTTTCGGGTCTTCCAGCTGTCAGTCGTCCTGGGACTCGCGGAGTCGCAGGTTTGTCGCTTGGTGTGCAGCGGCCTCGCCACATCGGTTGTTCCCTTCCGATCCCTGATGCTGTTGTTGGAGAAGCGGTTCTTCGGAGTTCCCTGGCTGGCCGGCATGCGGATGTTTCTTCATGCCGGTCACCCTTTGGGCCGGACCAAGAACTTCAACAACTTTATTCCATAGTGCTGGCGGGAAGTCTGATTGACCGAATGGGAGGAATGATGCATGTCGCTCGAATCAGCCCTCTTCCAACCAGGAGGAAGCCATAAGTATCAAGGGCTATGTGCAGAAGGATGATCCTTCGATTCGAAGGATAGCCCTGGTGTATCTTCCAGCGTCGGAAGGCCACCCGTACGCATTCATGCCGGAGACCTTTCAGAAGCGACCTGGGTTGGGATTGCGTTACCTAGCGGCAGCCCTGAAGGCATGCGGCTACTCGGTGGATCTTCTCGACTGCCTGTTCGACCAGGAACGCGCACGCAACCTAGCAGATGAACTCAACGCGTGCCGGTACGACCTCATCGGATTCAGCGCGACGCACGCGTCGATCCTCCGGGTCGGAAGCGTCGTTTCCCGGCTGGACCGGGAGTTATACCGGGGCCGCCTTGTCGCGGGCGGACCTGCGACGTTGCAATTGGACGATGTCTTTGACGCCGGTATCGACGTGGCGGTGATCGGCGAGGCCGACGAGACGATTGTCTCCCTTGTTCGGGCCTACGAGGGGAGAACCGGGTTCGACGAAGTGAGGGGGATTGCCTTCCACGACGAATTTGATCAGCGAGTTGTGACGCCGCCGGCCGCTATCGTCTCCCCGGGTCGTCTTTCAATTCCAGACTGGTCCGTCTTCGACCAGTTGTCCGGGGACCTGCTCGAAATCTCAATGAAACGTCCCTACTACGTCGTGATGGCGTCCCGGGGCTGCCCGTATCATTGCGCATATTGTGTGGCCTGGAAATACTGGGGCAGTCGATATCGTGGACGTCCTGTCGACCGGGTCCTGGACGAGGTCGAGTTCCTGGTCCGGACCCGAGGCGCTCGGTACATTCGTTTCCTGGACGACGTCTTCGCGATGCGTTTGGACTGGCTAGACGCCTTTTGCGAGGGCCTTCGGCATCGGGATCTTCGCCTTTCGTGGGGCATCACGCTGCACCCCCTGACTTTCGGCAGCGACCGCCAGCGGGCGTTCCGTATGCTCAAGGACTCCGGTTGCAAACTGGTAAACTACGGCGCCCAGTCATCGGACCCGACCATCCTTCGAACCATTGGGCGTTCCGCCGACGAACCGGCGGCCCTGCGGGAAGCGATTCCCATGGCGAACGACATGGGGTTGGCGACGGTTCTGACCTATATCTTCGGGCTTCCCGGAGACGACCGGGACACTATCCGTGGCAACATCGAGTTCGCAGTGGCTGTTCGTCCGACCCTCGTGGACTTCCATCCCCTGGATTACCTGCCAGGGAGCGACCTGGTCGATACGATGCCGATGGAGGTTCGTTGTGCCCTGACAACGGCCGACCTGTCGAGGCTTTGTCGTGATGCATTCCTGGAATTCTACGGGCTGCGTGGGGGGGCGCTCCGGGCAGCTTGGTTCATCCTCAGGAACAACCCTGAATGGTTGGCATACGCATCGAGGGCCGCCGGGGTTCTCCTCGGCTTGGCGGCACGACGCGCCGTATCACCGCTGAACAGGGTTTAACCTGGTTTCAGGAAGGTCTTGGTTGGCGGTTACCTGGTATAACGATATCGTCCCGGCTGCCTCCAGCGCCGATCATATTAGGAGCCAGATTCTTGACGACTGTATCCGGTGAAGCGAGCCTAAAACAAGCACTAGGTCCGTCAGGGTGGATGATGAGGTCCCTCGTTCGTAGCGCTCCATCTTTCGCTGAGGAGCCAGGGGATGGGGAGGGTCATGCGCTCGACTACTGGGACCCACCGCTGAACAATCCGGGTCGGCACGGCCATCGCACCCAGGACGAACGGCAGCCTTATCCGGAGGAGCTTGCAATCTTTACACACGGGGTCCTCGGCGTACAACCCTTCTGCGTGAAGGCGCCGGATACGCCGCATTTCCTGCGAATTCCATAGTTCGTCGAGCTTGGCTTCCCGGAGATTGCCAAGTCGATTCGAATTCGCCATCAGCATGCGGGAGCAAGGAAACACGTCGCCCGTGTGACGGACGCATAAAGGGCCAATCCACAACAGATGGCACGGATTCGTCCTCTTCATCAGGCCGTCGAGTTTCATCGCGTGTTCCCGCAGGCCGATGTCTTCCTCCTTCAACCGGACACTGTCGATCCCACGGACGTTGCTCCATATGCGGATGAATTCGTCTTGTTCGGAGCGATTCCGGCGCATCCTAATCATTTGCACGACGAGGGTCATGCGGCCGTTCCTTGCGACCTTCTCCGCTGCAAGTGCGCGAACGTTCTCGACGACCTGCTCGAAGTGCCCGCCCGCACGGTAGTATTCATACGTCGCCTGCGTGGTGCCGTCGATGCCGACGATGAAATGGTCGCATCCGACTTCGAGAAGGCGGGAACGGCGTTCTGCGTCGAGCAACGTGCCGTTCGACGAAAGGGTGGTAGTGAGTCCGAGATTTCGGCAACGCTCCAGAATGTCGAAAATACGGCCATCCAGGAAAGGCTCTCCAAGGCCATAGAGGGAGACGTTCTCGCACCCGAGGCGCGCAGCTTCGTCCAGTGCCGGGTAGAGCAGTTCCCCTGGCAGATTGCCTTGGAGTAGACCGGCGTTGGTTCGAGGGCACATCGGGCAACGAAGGTTGCAGAGGGCTGTGGTTTCAAGCGCGATCCAGAAGGGGCCTGGAACCCGATGTGCATCGCCCTTCAGATAGGTCCTCATCAGTCGAAAGCGATCGATAATAGAGGGGGCCATCTGAACTCCAGCAAAAGGAAAAGCGCCCGAATGCCTCTGCCATATTAAGGTCAAGTCCGTCAAGGTGGTGCGCGAGTTTGATCTGGTCCCCGGATTCTGGACAGCCCGGAAAGCGAGTGGCGTGTTAGTGTCACACCATTCGAGGGGAGCCCAGGATGAAGAAGCGGTTTCCTGCGCCTGCCGTTTGCCCTATCCGCGCACGCTTTCGACGAACCTCGGCAGCCGGCCTCTCATCTTACAGGCGGCTTCGCAGGCCCGGGAGCGACGGTGCCCTCAGGATTCAGGGCGGGCAGCGGCACGAGACAGATCCCCGCTTGAGACGCCACCCAGAGAGTGCGATTGGGGGAGTCGAGGAAAAGGTATCTGCAGTATGAGCCACATCGACCAATAACCGAACTAGTCCTGGTCGCCGGATCGATCCGGAACACTTCGCCGTTTAGGAACGAACACGTATAGATGTCACCGCTTTCTGGGTCAAGCTCGAGGTCACGTATACCCCATCCCAAACGCACTCGATAACGAACCTCGAAGCTCTGAAGATCGACTCCAACGACCTCTCCCGTCATAGGTCGCGCACCCCAAAGGACGTCCCGTTCGTGGTCAAGCACGGTCCTGTGGAGATAGAGTCCCGGTACCGTCCGTTTGACCTCTAGAGAGGCGAGATCGAGTACATACAACCCTCCGTCGTCCAGGAAGGCGGTGACGTAGACTACCTTCGTCACTGGGTCGAAGGTCGCTGAAACATACGGATAGTTGGTGCCCGTCAGACGGGCTGACAGCAGGATCCTCCCGGTATCAATCTCTGTTATGGTGTAGTTGGAGGACCACTCGCTGACAGCTAGCAGCCTGCGTGAAAACGGATCTTCCACCACCGCTGCCGCCTGTTCGTTCTCCTTGCCGAACGCAGACGTAGACGGAAACTGGAACTGGACCTCCGGCTGGTCCGAAATCCGGCCACCGGCGGGAGGACTTCTCCACCGCTTGACGGTGCCGCAAGTCTGCACGAAGAAGCCTCCGAATGCCGACGGCCAAATCTGCCAGGGATTCTGTGCTTCGCTGTCCAGTAAATATGGCTCCCGCGAATGACCGTAGGCCTCCGGCAGCACTCGGATAGCCCGATTATCCGTCCAAAGAAGTTGGGGGGGGGTACCGATTACTAGAACGTCGGTGGCGGGGCTCTCCAAATACAGGTTCAATGACGGTTCGCTAAAGCCAATCGATGTAATCGAAATAGCCAGGAGCAACACCGTACCAAGCAAGAGCCCACTCAATCCCCACATATCAACGAACCGGCTTCGTGGGGCCGCAAGCGAAGCGGTTCCGAACCGGATGGTCAGGCTCGCGACGATCACGGCCAACGGAAGAATCCACCAGCAACGCCAGAATCCTGAGAGATCACTCCCGACAGGGCTGGCAACACTGACGAATAGGACCACGTGGGCTGCCACGATGACAACCATCGCCCCCGGGGAAAGCCTGCGCCATCTACCAAGTATTAGGGCAAGAGGGACGGCCAGAGGGACACACAGCAGGCCAGCCAGAGGGTCAAAGTTGTAGGCGAGCAGGATTATCAGCGCCGTGCCCCAGGCAACACAAAGTTCCAGGACGATGCCAATCAGCACGATTGCGACCTGCCGCGTCGGTCGCCAGGCCAGCAACAGCAAGGGGACGGTAAGAAGATAGATGCCGCCATTCTGGGACACCAATATCGTAGCTTCCAGCAGTGAACGTATGGAGAGTCCGAACGATTCCAAGAGTATGCGTTCTGGGAATGGCGTCAACTCCGGAGCCAAGTGGAGCGACAGGAAATGGGCGGCAACCAGCAGAAAAGCACCTGTGGTGCCAATGCCAGCACCCTCGGCAATCAGGTTTCCGTCCCGCTGAAGTAGAGTTTTTAGCATTGCTCCCAGCATCTCATGATCTGATACGAGGCGTCAACATGGCACCGCACTCGGGGTGCACGACAGGATTTTGCGGAAGGCGTGGCGGCGCGTTTGCAGTGCGTCATACTTTGCATTCGACTAATGCAAATTAGGAGATTTGCATGCCTGATTGCAAAGTAGCCCCGCCAGCGGTCTTAGCCCTCGTCAAGGAGCTTTCGGAGCCAAGGCCGATGCGCCGAGGTACATTTTCGGAGCAGTACCTGCGGTGTAACAGGCCGGGCTGTTCCTGCGAGGATGACGTCGGTGCCCGTCACGGCCCGTATTACCGGGTGGTGCGGGTCGTGAAGGGAAAGACTCAATCGCGCCACGTGCCGGCGGGTCAGGCGGATGACGTGCGTCTTCAGGTGGAAGCGGGCCGGCAGTTTCGTAAGACGGTCGATGCCTTCTGGTCCGCGTGCGAGCAATGGGCAGAGGCGATTGTGGACCCGCCCGAGGCGGCCTCCGAGGAGGTGGCCAAAAAAGGGGGCTCAAAACGTTCCTCGACGCGGAGGTCATCTCCGAGATCGAAGCGCTCATAGGACCCGACAGTGTCGATCGGCTGGACTTCGAGGCGATCGAGACTGCGGCACGTCGCAGCGCTCTTTCGGTCGCGGCCCGTGCCGTCGAATGCCGGCTGAATGCCGACGAGTCGGACCACGCCGGAACCAGTTCTCGTTTAGGCACTCGTCGCGAAGCTTGCCGTTGAAGCTCTCGACGTACGCATTCTGCATCGGCTTACCTGGGTCGATAAACTGATGCTTGATGCCGCGCTCGTGGGCCCATGCGTCCATGGCCCGTCCCGTGAACTCCGGCCCGTTGTCGCTCAGCAACGCTTCTGGACGGCCTCGTGCGGCCACGACCCGGTCCAGCACTTGCGCCACGCGCTGGCCGCCGATGGACGTGTCCACCTCGATGGCCAGACACTCCCGCGTGTAGTCGTCCACGACGTTGAGGAGTTTCAACCCACGTCCGTCGGCGGTCCGATCGTGGACGAAGCCCATCGACCACCGCTCGTTCCTGTGGGACGGCTCAGTTCGAGGATCCCCGCGATACTTGGCTGTGCACTTGCGCTTCTTACGACGGACCTGAAGCTTCTCTTCCTGGTACACCCGGAACACCCTTTTATTATTGTCCTCGAACCCTTCCCGCCCCAGCATCACGTGCAGCCTCCGGTACCCGAACCGTGGCCGCTTCGTGGCCACGTCCTTCAACGCCTCGCGCAACGGCCCGTCATCCCGAGGCTTCGCCAGGTAGTACAGGACGCTCATGTGCATATGGACCAGCCCGCAAGCGCGACGGCGGCTTGTCGAGTGCTCGCTGACCGCGACCTCGACTGCCTCCCGCTTCGCCGCGGGCGTCACCATTTTCGGGAAAGCAGGTCCTTCAGCACCTTGGCATCCAGGATCGCGTCAGCGAGCATGGTCTTGAGGCGCGCATTTTCGGTCTCGAGTTCCTTCAGCCGCTTGGCATCGCCCACGGCCATCCCGCCGTACTTGGCCTTCCAGCGGTAGAACGTCTGCTCCGCGATCCCGTGCTTCCTCAGAAGCTCCTTGACCGGCATCCCGGCCTTCGCTTCATCCAGAATCGCTACGATCTGGTCCGTCGTGAATCGCTTCCCCTTCATCAGAGTCGTCCTGGCTTGATCCTACCCGAGGACTCTCTCGTCGTTTGATCGTGTTTTTGGGGGTCAGGTCAGTCGGATCAAACTTGCAAACGGCCCCAAACCGATAAGAACAGCCAATCCAGCCTCGACAATCCTTCGCGACACCCTGAGGATCAGATTCCTGAAGTCAAACCCGTTGTCGGCAGCACAGTTACCCGACGGGAGGCTCCTGTCGCAATAGAACGAATGTATTTTCAAGAAGGTACGTGCAAAACCCGGTAAGCCACCCCCAGGCGGGCGTGGCTCCGACCAGCCTCTCAACAAGGGGCGTGACCAAAAGGGATACCTGCTTGACACTCGCTTGCCCCCGTTGGACCATTCAAGCATCTTTTTCCGTGGAGGCGCACGTGAGGACGTGCCATCGAATCGCGGTCACATGCGTCATCCTGGTCCTTTCGGCAAATGGTTGTGGGGGTGGGAGCGACAACGGCGCCGACAACGGCACCGATCCCGGTATCACGACCGATCCCGGTATCACTGATGATGTTCAAGTACCTCAGGACCAAGGATCGGACCTCGTACCACCGACGGATACGCCGCAGATTGACACCCCGCTAACGGACGTCACGCCAACGGACGTCACGCCAACGGACGTCACGCCGACGGACGTCACGCCAACGGACGTTACGCCAACGGACGTTACGCCAACGGACGTTACGCCAACGGACGTTACGCCAACGGACGTTACGCCAACGGACGTTACGCCAACGGACGTTACG
>CAIZWN010000075.1 GCA_903936705.1 uncultured Myxococcales bacterium | reverse complement strand
CCTGGTGAGATGGCTCCCGCTCGTCTGGCTCGGACGATTCCGCAACCTTGCCTTCGATTTGCTCGATGAAATTGTCTCGAACCCAGCCGGAGGTCAGCCGTGACTACGACCGTTGCACAAGCTCCTGTGACGATTCCAGGTGTGTCTAGGCTCAATCGAGGCTTCCGGCGACCCATTCTGACTATGAGGGGATCACTCAGGCAGTGCAGGTCTTGATTTCAAGCCGGTTGAGCGCGAGGTTCACGATGCGGTGAAGGCGCTGCGTGCAAGTGGTGCAGGCGTCGTGCTGGTCCTGGCGCACCTTACTGGACAGTGCGAACGGAGGTCCAGCATGCCCGCCGCTGGAGAACAGGACTGCCGCGTTGATGGGGAACTGCGCAGGCTGGTGAATAGCCTGAAGGCAGGCGAAGTTGACCTGGTCGTTGCAGGACATGCGCATGCCTGGCTCTCCGGGGAACATACGGGGGTCCCGATCGTAGAGACTCCCGGGCAGGGTATCTTTGTCGGGCGTGCCAGGATTCTCATTGACCCCAAATCCGGCATGCCGATTGCCGGCGGTGTAAGCGTTGATCCTTTGATTCCGGTCTGTCGCGCCCAGGATCCGGATTCCCAGGTCTGTGGTCCGCAGTATGCCGGATACGAGGGCGTCGCGATGCCAAAGGCAGACGTGGCGGCGATGGTCGAGGAAGCGCGGCTGCGGGTGGCACCTGTTTGTGCCCAGGTCGTGGCCGAAGCGGACGAAGACATCCTGACTGGACGCGCAGTCGAGACGCCGCTGGGAAACCTGACCGCCGACCTCATGCGCGAGGCGGCTGCCGAAGTCGGCCAGGATGGTTCGGTTCGCTGGGCTGACCTGGCGTTTACGAACCACGGAAGCGTTCGGGACAGTCTGCGCAAAGGGCCAATCACGATGTGCGACCTGCATCGCGTATGGCCTTTCAACGATCCTCTGGTGGAAGTGCGCTTGTCCGGCGCCGAGGTCCAGCGGCTGGCCGAATTCTGGGTAGGCAAGGTAGGAAAGGTCCCTGCGGTATCCGGAGTTCGGGTTGGTCGCCTTGGTGGTGGCAAGGTGTCGGTGCATACACAGGACAACCAATTGCTGGATGCGGTGCGCGAATATCGTGTTGTTACATCGGCATACCTGGTCAAGGGAGGAGATCGGCTGGATTCGTTCTTTCGCAAGATTCCTCCGCAGCGTATCCGGATTTTGACGACCGAGCCAACCTATCGGGACGCATTTGCCAGGGTCCTCAAGGGCCGATTTCGCATCACGGCACCCAAGGTTGGACGAATCGAGGGGCTGTAGGAATCAGTTGTTTTCAGGAAATTGACAGTCACTTGCAGATTTTGGCCCCTGGTCCATTGCACTTCCGTGAGTCGTGAGTGATCGTAGCGCGAATCGAGGGCAAGACCCGGATTTAGGAGGACCAGATGCGGACCGCAATGATCATCAGCCCTCATGCAGACGATGCCGCCATCTTCTGTGGCGGAACGCTGGCCAGATTCGTCTGCGATGGTTGGCGGGTGGTATTGGTCAGGGTTACCGATGATCGCTACGATTCGGTAGGCGCAAGCATTGACGAGACGATCGCGCGCAATGCCGAAGAGTTGGCGCAGGCAGCCGCGATCCTGGGCGTGGACGAGGTGGTAAATCTGGGGTTCGAGACGGATCGGTTGGCCGATACGCCCGAAACCGAGATCCGCGAACGGATTGTCTACATGTTCCGCAAGTTCCGTCCGCACACGGTGTTTTCGTTCGACCCCACTGATTTGGGCGAGGACAATCAGGACCACGTGCGGGTCGCACAGGCAACGGCCGAGGCGTTCTGGGTATCGTGTTTCGACAAGCACTATCCAGAACACTTCAACGAGGGGCTGGAACCGTTCACGCCTGCCGAGAGGTGGTTCTTTTCGCGCGGGGCCCCAGGAGCGAACTTCGTGATGGAGATTACGGAGACCATGCCGCAGAAGATAGGCGCCGTTATGGCCCATCAGACCATGCTGCGCAATGTCCTGAACCAGTACCGACTGCAGTTGCGCACGGCAGGTCGTCGCGTGGCCATGGTTGACGATGCGATTGCGGGCGGTGACTTGCGACAACTGGTCGAGATGTTCATCGGAGGGCAGGCCCAGGCGGTGGCTCAGGCTGCGGAATACCCGGAGGGCCGTTTCGCGGAAGCCTATCGTCGCGAAAGGTTCGGCGACCTGGACGTCTTGTTCGAGCAGTTGAGTCAGCCCATCGAATAGAACTGCGGCAGGACATGACTGCCCCGGTAGTGCCGGGGATTCATCCCGGTGTGATCCAGATGTACCCCCCCAGCAGCACCGTCATGATTGTTCCAAAAAACAGGGCGGGGGCAAACGGGATCGTGCGTGAGACGTGTATCCGGCCACCCTTGCCGTGATCGATCCACCAGCGCCGGACCGTTTCCGCCTGCTCGGGTGAAAGTCCATCCGGCCCCACGTCACCAAGTTTGTGCTTGATCAGGTCCATGTCCTCCTTCAGCACTTCGCGAGTCCTCTTGGCCAGTATCATCCGAGGGGCAAGTTGCCAGATGCCAATAGCCTTGAAGTCGAACACGTTCAGGTACAGTTCGTACACGACGACGAAAATGATGATCACCAGCGAAATGGCACCCACCGAGAGAATCGCCATCAGGTTGTAGTCGGCTGTCGGGAAGAAGGTGGCGTAAAGGATCCATGCGGAAGTCGCCACGATTATGGAAGTTCCGATCCACTTGTGCCGCATCAGTCGAGTCAGCGGGTAGAACAGGACGCATAGCGCGAAATACATGCTGGTGCGACTTACGATTGGAGTGGTGCTGGTCAGCACGTCCCGCATCAGCATTCGCAGCGCCTTGATGATCAGGAACAGGAACAGCACGGCCACGAATCCACGCGCCAGATCCTTTGTGTGTCCCTTGATCCACACCCAGGCCGTCCTCCATGCCTCCGCCTCGTCGGGAGTGGGCCTGAAGGCCTGCCTGGCACCGCGCAAGGCAAGCTCGGTCACGAGAAGTGTCATGACGGCCAGGAAGGTGTTGAACAAGAGCACATAGGCGGGGAACGGTGGCCAAAAGGCGCCAGAATAGGTTGAAAGTGGCAGCAGCAAGGCCAGCACCGAGAACAGCTTGGCATCACCCGCAGCCCAGAAGCCCAGCCACCACGTCAGGAAGCCGGCGGCAAAGGCCAGCAGGACGTTAAGTGACACTCGCCCAAGGTAGGCGTCAAAAGTAGGAATCAGAGCGGGGACCATGTCGGGCATCAAGATCTCTGGAACCTGAATAGGCGAGGGCTTCTGATTCAGGAACTCATCCTCGGGCGACAGTTCTCTCCTGGATTCGTCAACCGAAGTCAAAGGTCCAGGCCGGTCTCGGTCCCTGCGCTCGGGGGCGTCAGGTCCCCAGACGGACACCTCTCGACTTCCGGCCATTTCAGCAGGGCTTTCAATCTCGGGAGGCTTGCTGACCTCGGGCACCGCGGGCCGCATCTCTGGCGGTGTATTTGCCAGTGCTTCGGGTGACGGCGGGGGAGGGGGCGGTTCCTCAAACCAGGTTCCCAGCTCGGGGTAGGAATCAAGGGACGTCCGACCGCCCAGCGTGCGCCATGTTCCCATAAGGGCCAGCCAAGCCAGCCCGACCACCAGCCCACCAAGAAGGACCTTGTTGTAGACCTTGCCACGACCGAAGTCGGTCAACGCGCAGGCCGCCGCGACGACTACTGCAGCTGCCTGGGAAATCCACTCGATCTGCATCTGGGATCCTCATTCCGTGCGTTTACGCCGGACCTTGACGGCCCGTGGTTCTCACGTCACGGTTCTTCCATAATTCTTCGGCGAACCGGTTCCGGATCGAGGAACACCGGAAACAACTCGCTGGACGAATAGTGTTTGTCCATGTCGTACAGACCTGCGCAGATGGGGTCGAACCTGCATACCAGGCATGCGCGGGCCTTGCCATGCTGGAACAACGTTTCACGAACCATGCCCTTTTCGTCCAGAAAACGTACGATGCGCTCTTCGCCCTTCACAATCTTCCGGGTCTCGGTCGATGCCCAGGCGAACTCGGCCATGTAGCACAGCGGGATCTTCTCGGCACGAAACGAGCGTCCCGTCGAGGCCAGGAATTGCATGGCGCGATGCAGAGGAACCTCCATCTCCCACAGGTGATGGATCACGTCCGGGTTCTGTGCGGCGCGATTCATACTGGGGTCCAGATTGTTCCAGACGAAATGGTGGACGAAAGGAAAACGGTCGACAATCATGTGTACCAGTCGGTCAAGTTGCGAGGCGTTGTAATGGTTGATTGGAGTGTTTACGTCCACGGTAACGCCCATGCTGCCGGCATTCTCCAAAGTCATAAGGGCCCTGGCCAGAGAGCCAGGGTTGCCAGTCAGAAAATCCTGTACGTCCGGGTCCGGCGACTGGATCGACACATGCAGATGGGCCAGGCCCCGGGCCACGTATTGACGCATCAGTTCCGGGTCGGAAAGAAGCTGTCCGTTGGTGATAAGGCGCGCATGGATGCCCCTGGACTGCGCATACTCCATGATGTCCGACAGGCGCGGGTGCATCGTCGGCTCGCCGCCGGTCAGGATCACACCGTGGTAGCCCCTTGCAACGAAGTCGTCCACCATCGCCTTGGCCTGATCGACGGTCAGCGTGGCTTCGATTTCGGGGTTGCTGCAGATGCGGCACTTCTGGTTGCAAAGTCGCGTCACCTGGATGTATCCGAGGTTCGCCATCACGTCTCCGGAGTCAGGGAGCCGATCCCCCAGATGCGAGCCAGATTTACGTGCAAACCGGGACACGATCCGTCATGCCGACATGACCTGCACCGAAGGCTCTTGACGCGATAAAGCCGTCTGATGAAGAACGACACGAAGGCGGCCAGATCCGGCCTGCCATCCAGGCCCAGCACGCCTGCTTCCGGGGCAGGAAAGCGTGGGCAGCCAATAGGACCTCCCATGCATGGCGGTAGACCATCGATGGGAGAAACCAGCCTGGCCCGCATGGCATCGAGGTCAACAAGCTTTGGGGTCGCTGCCAGTGCCTTCCGAAAATCCTCGTGCATCGGGATGCGCAGTCCGTTCGCCTCGCGGGCTCGCAGTTCCGCGTCGGTCCAGTGCCTGGCAGCGGCGCAAAAAGCTGCGTCGGCAACCCCGCACGGATTCTCAGCCGGACCGTCCCAGCCACCAGCAGCATACAGTCTGGCAGCGTCGCAAAAAGGCTTCAGGAAACAGTAGGGACAACGGTCGCCAAGGCAGTCAGGCTGGGTGCCTTTCGCGAACAGATCCTTGAAAATCTGGCGCTCGCCCATTACCTCGTCGTAGATCTTGTGCGGGTCCTGGAAAAGCTTCTCGTTTCCTTCCAGCAGCTCGATTGGCAGCCGGTTGGTCCACAGGAACAGGCCGGGAACCTCTTCTTGAACCGACAGCGCTCGTGCCAATTCCCGCGCCAGGAGATCGGGTGATGCAAACAGTTCATCACGGTGTTCGTCAAAGCCGCGTCCAAATGGAACCAGGTGCAGCAGGTCGAACTCGCGAACGCCAATGTCGATGTAGAAACAAAGTATCTCGCGCAGGAAGGGCAGGTTCTTGCGATTCAGCACCACGTCGACCGATACCACAGCGCCCATGTGCAGCAGGTTCTTCAACCCAGCCAGCGATTGCTGGAACGAACCTGGGATGCCAACAAGTGATTCGAACAGTTCAGGCGTGTGGCCGTGCATGGACAAGGTCGCTTCGCGCAGGCCGTTGCTCATTGCCCTGGCCGTAAATTTCTCGTAGGCGAACATGCGGCCATTGCTGACGCACTGCACCCACGAATAGCCCATGTCGGTAGCGGCCTTCACCAGGTTCAGGAAACTCGGGTGGATCGTCGGTTCACCGCCCGACAGGATCGCCCTTGTGGCGCCTTGTTCGCGACCAAGCCGCAGGCGCTGAATAACCTCGGTTTCGGGAACCGTGCTGCCATCGTGCGAACAGACGTCGTGGCAGAAGATGCAGTGATTGTTGCAGGCCCGAGTCAAACGGACCCAAAGTCGCTGCTGGTTGACAGCCGCCTGTCTGGCTTCCAGTTCCGTCATGGTCTACCGCAATCCTGTAAGTGTGCGCGGGTGCGCCTTCGAAAAATCGGGTCGCGATGTGAATTCATCCCATCCGTAGTGTTCCGGATACTCGCGCCAGGGGCCCTCACACATGGGCCCAAAGGCGCAATCGGTGCAAGGCGGTCCCTTGGCCTTGCCCTCGGTCAATCGGTGTTCAGTGTAGTCGGCAATCGTCAGGTGACCCTCGAAAATCTTGGTGCGGGGCATTATTCGTTCGGCGATGTAGGGTTCGTAGCCTTCCATGAAGCAGTATGGGATGGCTTCGGTCATGACGCGACGACCGGCATTCAGGCCGACATCCAGAGCCTTCTTGACGTAGGGTTCGACAAGACTCATGCGAGGTACGACCTCCATGAACTTCTCGCCTGCCGTGCCAAGCGGGTGCACGAACGCAAGCTGGAACTGATCGACGCCCAGACCGATCAGCAGGCTGGCAAGTTCCGGGAGGGTCCTGTAGTTTGCACGGGTTATGACGCTGTTCGTCAGGACGAATTGGCCAAGCTCCTTCAGGTTTCTTATTGACTTCACTGTCTGCCTGAACGATCCCTCGCTGCACGTCAGAAGGTCATGTAGTTCCGCGGTGTGGCCGTGCAGCGCAGGCGAGAACTCATTGGCGCCTGCCTCGACCAACTGCTCGCAGACCTTCTTGTATGCCAGCATCCTTCCATTCGTCTGGATCTGGATGGTGGCGTAACCAAGCGACTTGGCATATGTCACGATCTCCAGCAGGTCGGGCCGAATCGTGACCTCGCCACCCGTGAACACTATGCTGTCCGAGTCCTGGCGGGCCTGCTCCAGCAGTTGCCTGACCTCTGCCGTGCTCTTGTTGCCGTAGGTTTCGCGCTTGTCCCCCTGCACGCAGAACACGCAACGGTTGTTGCAGTTCCATCCCGTCTTGATGTCCACGCGCTCGGTACGATGCGTCGGCTCGGCCATGTCAGGCTCCCTGGCTAGCGTCCTTGCGAACCGGCTGGAATTCATCCCAGCCCCACCGCTCGATATATGATCGGAAAACGCCCCGACAGACCGTCTCGAATCCGCAGGCGGCGCACTCGTCTCGTTTCACTCGAAGCATGGCATCATGAACACCCTTGGCGACCCTGTCGTAGTCCGATCCTTCGCCTGCCAGGGCTGAAAGCTGCATCAAGGTTCCGTCATTGCCAGGTCGGGCCTGTTCGGCACCGCTATTACCAAAGGAAACAGTTCCGCCGGTCTCGTAGTGGAAATAGCGTTCAACGTACCCGCGAACCTGGTCTGGCAGACCAGTGGTCGTGCAGTACGGGATGTCCAGCAGGAAGACCTTCGAAAGTCCTTCCGTAGAAAGCCCAGCCGAAAAGGCCCGGAATGCCTCGGCGATGTCACGATAGCGAGCCATCAACGTGTCAATGTTCTGCGATCCTCGGCCATCCGGCATCATTACGTTGAAGACGTGCTGATCAACCCGAAGCGGACGCATTGCGTCAAAAAACTCACTAAAGTACTTGTAGTTATAAGTGTTGACGACGTACGACGTGTGGACCATCAATCCGGGAAACTCATCCCGCATGGATGCCATGTTGGCCAGACCGGCCAGCGCCTGTGCAAAGGAACCCTTCGAGCGCGTCAGCATGTCGTGAACGCGTGCGTTCGGTCCATGAACACTGACCAGCAGGTGGTTCAGTCCAGCCTCCAGTAACTCGCGGGCGTATGGCTTGTAGGCAAGCCGGCGTCCGTTCGTTATCAGTCCGACGGTCGGGAAGCCGATGTCCCGCGCCATTCTAATGTACTCGGGTAATTGCGGGTGCAGCGTCGGTTCGCCCGACGTGAACATGACCTCACGCGCGTCCGGGTCCAGCGTCATCATCCGGCGGACGTCTTCTGGCGTCTGGGCCTTCAAACGCAGGAAGCGGGTGTCGCGATCACTCTCCATGCAGAATATGCAATTGTTATTGCAGGAGTATCCGACGCACACGTGCAGGCGATCTCCCAGCGCCGAATCTCCCTGCGCCGGCATGCCGCCTTTTTCGGCGGCCTGTTGATTGTCGGTCAAGCGTTGACCTCGCTGCCCGCAGGTATTGTAGGGGCTTTGGGGCGCGGCGCAACCGGGCGCCTCTTGTTCCGCGTCAATGGCTGGGCTAGCATGCCCGGCGGTCCCACGTGAGGTGCCCTATGGAGCTGTCGAGTCGTGGCCGTTTGATGCCGGCCTCGCCCATTCGCCGGCTGGTGCCACTGGCTGACGAGGCCAAGGCAAGGGGCCTGAAGGTGTTCCATCTGAACATCGGACAACCCGATATCCCTACTCCGCCCGAGATGCTTGAGGCGATGCGCAGGTTCGAGGGGCCGGTGCTGGAATATGGTCCGTCCGGCGGGCTTCTTGAGACTCGCGTCGCGATGGCAGGTTATCTGCGTGGGCTGGGATGGCCGATCGAACCGAAACACGTGCTTGTGACCGAGGGCGGTTCCGAGGCGATCCTTTTTGCCTTGACGGCGCTGTGCGATCCGGGTGACGAGGTGGTGGTTTTCGAGCCCTTCTACACGAACTACAGCGGATTTGCCTGCATGGCGGGTGTGACGCTGGTGCCGGTGGAGACCAAGGTCGAAGAAGGATACCACCTGCCGTCTCGTGACGTGATCGAGTCGGCGATAGGACCCAGGACCCGGGCGATTCTGTACTCGTCGCCCGGAAACCCCACCGGCACCGTGTTTACGCGGGATGAGGTGAGAACTCTGGTGGATCTGGCGGCGAAACACGACCTTTTCGTAATCGCCGACGAGGCGTATCGCGAGTTTGCCTACGACGGACTGACGGCGACAGGGGTGCTTGACGTTGCAGCCGAGGCTGGTTGCCTGGATCTTGCGATCCTGATCGACAGCATCAGCAAGCGATTTTCGGCGTGCGGTGCGCGAATCGGTTTCCTGGTGACGCGCAACGAACTGGTGCTGGATTCGTGCCTGAGGTTCGGGCAGGCACGTCTGTGTCCGCCGACCCTTGAACAGTATGCGGCGGTTGCGGGTTACCAGCAGATTGCGCGATACGTGCCCCCCATGATCGAGGAGTATCGTCGTCGGCGGGACACGGTCATGGCTGGGTTACGGCGGATTCCTGGTGCGGTGTGCGCGGTGCCGGAGGGTGCCTTCTATGCCCAGCCGCGCCTGCCAGTTGGCGACGCCGACGCCTTTGCCAGGTGGCTGCTGACCGGGTTTTCCAGCGGCGGCAAAACAGTCATGGTCGCTCCGGGGAACGGTTTTTATGCCACCGCTGGCAAGGGAGCCGAGGAGATCCGAATCGCCTACGTGCTGAACGAAGAAAATCTGCGTGTTGCGATGAATCTGCTGGTCCAGGCAGTCGAGACCTGGAATACCAATCGATAATCCGGCATCATTTTCGAAGTTCAAACTTACAGGCCTGACAGGCCGTGGTAGGAGCAGGCGATGAAACGTCTTTCTGTTTTGCTGGTGATGGTTATCGTTGCTGGGGCGGGCTGCTTTCCTGCTCCGGACTACGACGGACAGCCGGGCGTTTGTCCGATCTCCTCGCCGTCCGCCGAGGGTGGAGATCCGTGCAACGGGACAATGTCGTGCCAGTGGGGCACCTACGGCTGCATGCTTAGTTGCACCTGCATCTACGGATCCTGGTCGTGCGATGTGTCGCATTTTGCCTGCTTTGCAGAACTTCCATGGGAAACCGCGGTTGATATCTGGCAGTACGACACGGCCGATGTCCCACCTGAGGCCTCGGTCGATGTGAACCCGGACTGCCCGGCCGAGCCGCCTTTCGGTGGCGCGTCAGGTTGCGGAAATGTGCGCAGTTGCGAGTACGGCAGCGAGTGCTGTTGCGGTTACTGCTACGCTTCGACCGTTTGCCAGTGCGACGGCAATCAGTGGGGATGCTACGCCACCGACGCCTGCATGATGCCGGAATCGTCGTGCCCCGACGTTTCCTTCGATGCCTCCTTCGACACCTCCATGGACCTGGCATTTGACACGAACTGGGATGCCTACGATGGACCTGACGTGTCGTATCCCGATGTCAGCTACCCCGATTCCCTGGAGGTCTACAGCTTTGATGTCTTGGTGCCGGCCTGCTGCACCAAGAATGCCGATTGCGGTCCCGGCTTTGCTTGCGGGTCTGGCGCCGAGGGTAAAGGTACGTGCAAGCCCTCTCTTCCCTACGGCCAGTGCTGGTCCCTCGAGGACTGTCCTACCGGAAGCACCTGCCTGGATGTTAACGTCTGCCCGTGCAACGCCGACTGTTTTGTACCCGATCAGCAGGGTACGTGCGTGACGCTGCCGTCGGGTTGCTGCTGGAACGACCGGGATTGCCAGGATGGGCAGGTATGCCGCTCCCAGGGTGGAATCGGTGGCTTGCCGGGTTCCTGCGTCGATGACCCTGCAGGGCCTGCGTGCACGGCGAATGCCTCCTGCTGCTGGAACGATAATGACTGCCCGAAGGGTTTTGTTTGCGGCGACGCGGTTGCATGCGGTTGTATCGAACTGTGTCCCGTTTGTGGCGCTTGCGCCCCGGATCGCATGGGGACGTGTATCGCGGGAATCTAGTCCGCCGGGTTGAACGTAAGTCCTTCCAGGCCAGCGTCAACAACGACAATAGCGCCTTCCTTGAACTTCCCCTTCAGTATCTCGCCAGCAAGCGGATTCAGCAGGTACCGTTCGATCGCACGTTTCAACGGTCTGGCGCCATAGACCGGATCCCATCCCTGCTCTGCGAGATATCTGCGTCCGGCCTCGGACAGGCGCAATGTCAACTGACGCTGGGCCAATCGGCGCAGGACCCGCGCCATCTGGATGTCAACGATGCGCTCCATGTCGGCTCGGTCCAGGCGGTTGAACAGGACGACTTCGTCCAGGCGGTTAAGAAACTCGGGCCTGAACGCCGCCTTCAATGCCTCCATGACTTGCGCCCTGACGCGTGAGCGTTCCTCGGAAGTAGCCTCGTACCTTTCGGCAGAATCGTTGAAGAACTGCGAGCCGAGGTTTGACGTCATGACCAAAAGGGCGTTCGTGAAGTCGACGGTGCGGCCCATTCCATCGGTCAGCCTTCCGTCGTCCATCACTTGCAGCAGCACATTGAAGACGTCCGGGTGCGCCTTCTCAACCTCGTCAAGGAGCACTACCGAGTAGGGCCGCCGCCTTACTGCCTCGGTCAACTGGCCACCCTCGTCGTGGCCGACGTACCCAGGAGGCGCGCCAATCAACCTGGCTACCGAGTGCTTTTCCATGTACTCGCTCATGTCCAGGCGGACCAGCGCCGTCTCGTCGTCAAAATTGAACTCGGCCAGTGCCTTGACCAGTTCCGTCTTGCCAACGCCGGTTGGTCCCAGGAACAGGAAGGCGCCAATGGGGCGCGCGCCGTCCGAAAGGCCCGCGCGCGAACGCCTGACAGCGTTGGAGATTGCCTCGATTGCCTCGTCCTGGTGAACCACACGCTGGCGCAGGCGGTCCTCCATTGCCAGCAGTTTGCGCTGTTCCCCCTCCAGCATCTTCGACACCGGGATCCCGGTCCAGGCCGAGACGACCTTGGCGATATCCTCCTCGTCGACCTCCTCCTTCAACATTCGGCGGTCCTTCTGTGTCTCGGCCAGGCGCGCGTCCAGCGTCTCCAGCCGCTTGGCCAGTTCCGGGATGCGCCCGTATTTAAAGCGTGCCGCCGCATCCCAATCGCCGCGGCGCTCGGAAGCCTCCAGTTCGTGCCTGGCTGCGTCGATGTCCTCCTTGACCTGGCGGATGTCGCCGACCGCCGCCTTTTCCTCCTTCCAGTGCGACCGCAGTGCCGTGGCTTTCTCCTTCAGGTCAGCCATTTCCTTCTCGACGACCTGCCGGCGATCCTCCGTGACTCGCCCCTCTTCACGCGCAAGCCCCTGACGTTCGATTTCCAGTTGCACGATGCGGCGTTCCAGGTCATCGACCTCCACAGGCACGCTGTCAATCTCCATCCGCAGGCGGCTTGCCGCCTCGTCAATCAGGTCGATCGCCTTGTCGGGAAGATGTCGGTCCGGCAGGTAGCGCTTTGACAGGGATGCAGCAGCCACAAGCGCTGCATCGCGAATCCTGACGCCGTGATGGATCTCGTAGCGTTCTCGAAGACCACGCAGGATGCTGATGGCATCCTCCACAGAAGGCTCGCCAACCATCACCGGCTGAAAGCGCCGCTCCAGCGCAGCGTCCTTCTCTATGTGCTTGCGGTACTCCTTCAGTGTTGTCGCACCAACGCAGTGCAGCGTGCCGCGTGCCAGCGCCGGTTTCAGCATGTTCGACGCATCCATTGCGCCCTCGGCGGCTCCCGCGCCCACCAGCGTGTGCAGTTCGTCGATGAAAAGGACAATATCGCCCTCGGACCGTTCTATCTCCTTCAAGATGGCCTTCAGTCGGTCCTCGAACTCCCCGCGGTACTTGGTCCCGGCAATCAGCGAGCCCATGTCCAGGGACATCAATCGCTTGTCCTTCAGGGTCTCGGGAACGTCTCCCTTCACGATGCGCTGTGCCAGTCCTTCTACGATGGCCGTCTTTCCAACCCCGGCCTCGCCAACAAGGACCGGGTTGTTCTTCTGGCGCCTCGAAAGCACCTGAACCACACGCCGTATCTCGTCGTCCCGGCCGATTACCGGGTCCAGTTTTCCCTGGCGCGCCCTGGCCGTAAGGTCGACTGTGTACTTTTCAAGAACCCGGTATCGGTCCTCGGCTTCCGGGTCCAGGACGCGGGTTCCGCCGCGCACGTCCTTCAGCGCCAGCATGAATCGGTCACGCGTGATGCCGGCAGTTCGCAACAGGTCCGGTGCATCACCATCCCTGGCCGACAGCATCGCCAGGAACAGGTGTTCGGTGCCAACATAGTCGTCCTTGAACGAGCGCGCCTCTTTCTCGGCCTCGGAGACGACAGCCGCCAACCGCCGACCCATTACCGTCTGCCCGCCTTGCGCCTGGGGAAGCCGAGCCAGAAGAGCCTCTGCCTGCCGTTTCAGCAGGCGGGGATCCGCCTCGATTCTTTGCAGAACGGCCGGGACCGCTCCTTCTGCGTCGCCAAGGATCGCCGTCAGCAGGTGCTCGGCCTCCATTTCTGGATTGTCGCTGGTCGTCGCCATTTGCGCAGCAGCGTCCATCGCCTCCCGCGCTTTCGTTGTGAAGTTGTCGAACCGCATGACCAACTCCATTTTTCACCAGGAAACTTTGTGTACTGGTCGACACGGCGGCAAGGGCATTCGATCCAGGACATCTGACGGAACATCACAGTTCGTGACTTGCGATCTGGTGGCAATCCACCTGACGTGATGCGAAGGGGAGGGCGATCAAGGAGTTTGAGCGGACGGCGGCAGCAAACTCTTGAGGCGGCTGATTTCCTTGCGGGCATTATCAAGAAACGCCTTCTCGTTCTTGTCTCCCTGGCCGGCGTTGACATAAGTCTCCCAGGCCTTCAGAGCTTCCTCGAGTTGGCCACGGGCCGACAGTACGGCAGCCAGATTGTAGTGAGCCTGAGGATACTCGGGACGTATGGACAAGGTTCGCTGATAGGCCTCGACAGAAGCGTCAGCGTTTCCAAGGCGGTTTTGTATGACTCCCTGGTTGAATGCGGCACGAAAATTTGCGGGATCCAGGCGAATCGCTTCCTCGAAGGCGGCCAGCGCTTCCTTCAACAGCGGATCGCGACGTGCCGTTGACGTCTCCTTCTCGGCTGCGCGCATCAGGCTTACGCCAAGGTTGAACCTGGGATCAGCGGAAAGCGGCGCGGTCTCGCAGGATCGCGCAAACGACTTCCTGGCGGCCTCAAAATCACCCTTGTCCAGTTGGGCAAAACCCAGATTGTTCCACGCGTCACCGGCATCGGGTTGCAGGTTGACCATCTTCTTGAGCACGTCGATGGCCTTGTCCTTTTGACCCAGGTCCAGGTAAGCCAATCCAAGGTTGTGCAGGGCGTTTGCATAGGCCGGATCAAGTTCAATCGCCTTGAGATATGCTTCCGATTCCTTCTGGAAAAGTCGCCGCCGACCATAGACGATGCCAAGGTTGTACCAGCCTTCCCGCGCGTCTGGCTTGGCGGCAACTCCCTTTTCATAGGCCTCGGTGGCCTTTTCAAGCGCGCCGGTAGCCAATTCCTGTGCCCCGAGGCGGAACCAGTCAACGGCCTCGCCCTGGGCAAGTGCTTCCGACGGCATGGCCAGGACGGCCAACAACACGCACCAACGCTTCATCGACCCCTCCCCGGTCAATACAAATCCGGCATCGAACCGGTCCGGTTGTACCACGGAACTACGAGCGGAACCAACCTGCGACGCCGGGGGTGTACGGAACCTTGCGGGCATTCGGGGGAAGGTCGCGGATCGGGGCGCTCTTGCGTCCGGCAAGATTTCGTCCCCGCGCGAATTCCAGCATCATGACCTCCAGGAACTCTTCGCCCTTGTCGCCGGCGACACGAGCGCCGGTCTCTGGGTCCGAAAGTCCCTGGGTCAGACAGTCGCGAACCTCGGGCGGAACGTCGCCTCGCCCGCTCCAGTAGTATTCGGGGGGGGTTCCCGGAACCAGGATCAGCATGCCGATCCGGCCATGTGGAGTCGCAAACTCGAAAGTCCTCATCATGCACCTCAGACGGATGATTGCCCGAAAGCCTGGTCCAAAAGATGGCTACGGCAGTTCCGAGGGCAGAGGGCCCCCGGGGGGCGTCCAGGATTGTATGGAAACGCCACACGAACTGCCAGGAAAAAACAACATCCAGCCAGCCAATCAGCGATTTTTTGGCAGGTTCAGTCCAGGAACTACTCGCTGAGGTTCGCCAAAGCCGACGTTGGAACATCGCCAACCATGAAATCGCTGAGCAACTGACGCTGAATCGTCGACAGACGGAAAAGCTTGAGGCCCATGCCGGCAGGCCGCCCCTGGGTCTCTCGGGGGTTCAGCCAGATGACCTTTGCCGACATCTTGAAATTGATACCCTCGTCCTCTATGACACACCGAGCTTCAAGCAGCGTGTCGATTGCCAGCAACGAGTCGGTCTTGATGAACAGGCCTGGACGTGAAAGGCTCAAGTCGAGACCCTCGTAGAATTGCACGGCGGACGAAAACAGGATCTCGACCGGCACAATCGCCCCTGGGTCAGCCTTGCGATCAATGATGTTGAACCTGGGGCGACGCGGAGCCTGGGCCTTCATGAACACATCGCGATATCCCTTCAGTTCCTTGAGTTTTGCGGCAATCAGAGCGTCTCCCTTGCCATAGGGACTTGCCGCCTCCTCCTCGGTCACCTTCAGCGTCCTTAGGCAGTCGAAGAAGGATCCGACGAGAACCTGGGGGCGTGCCGGATCGCCAGCCGAAGGGTTGTAGCTGTTGTCAGCCATGTACGCAGTTCCTCCCGCCGTTCTTGGCAAGGTAGAGATTCTTGTCGGCATCCCTGAGGAGGTCTGATGGACTTCTGTGGATCTCGCGCTTGAACTCGGCGACGCCAATGCTGACGGTGATACGGATGGTGCGGCCCTCGAACAGCACCGGGTGATCGGCAACCATCTTTCTTAGAGTCTCGGCAATCTCGCGAGCCCCGCCCAAATCGGTCTCGGGCAAAGCCACCACGAATTCCTCGCCGCCGTAGCGGGCGAACATCTCTTCCCGTCGGACTCTGGCGCGGATGACTGCGGCCAGTTCCCTGAGGACCAAGTCCCCCGTCAAATGTCCGAATGTGTCGTTCACGGCCTTGAAGTGATCGATGTCCATCATCAGGACGGACAGGTTTCGTCCATAGCGCCGGGCGCGCGAAACCTCCTTGTCCAGGAAGTCGTCCAAAGCCCGCTTGTTGGCAGTCTGCGTCAAGCCGTCAGTGACGGCCATCCGGTAGATTTCCTCGTAATAGGAAGCTTCGACATTGTCGCCGGTCAGGTACTTGAAAATAGTGTCGCCGATCTTCACGAAGCAGCCCGATTCCAAAGGTGCACGCGGCGTCACTGGTACATCGTTTACATAGGTGCCGTTGGTGCTGTTCAGATCAACAATGAAGCGGGCGTCGGCACTTCGCTCGATACGGGCGTGGCGACGGGAAACCGAGTCGGAGTCCAGCATGATGCCATTATCGGGGTCTCGGCCGACGGTAAGAACGTCCTCGAACAAGTCGGTCTTTCGCCCGATATGTGCGCCGTAGATCTCGACCAGACACTCCATACCGTGTCCAGTGCCCGAAAGTAACTGGCGGACGGTAGTGATACGCGTAGGTCGATCGTCGTTCATGCATCCCCTACAGCCAGAACTGCGCCATGTTTCGGCCACGTGCCGATGACGATGCTCGCCAACTCTAGACGAAACCGATGTCGAGGGCAACGTTTACGCGACACGTTGGAGGGTCACGGCAGAGGAAGGAATTCCTCGGCAACGAGGCCGAAGCCGTTGAGGCCTGAAAAGCGTTTCGGATGGCTTGTAAGAATGCGAAGGCGCTTGGCGCCCAGTGAACGCAGAATCTGCGCGCCCAGTCCAAAGTCACGGAAGGTCATTCTGGATTCCAGCCTAACGGCCTCAGGCAGCGAGTGGACCGGATCGGCATCAGTTCCGGCGCGGGCCAGCGAGGCCAGAAGGTCCGAACCGACCTCCTCGCGATTCAGGTACAGGAAAATGCCACAACCCTCCTCTGATATCCTCTTCAGCGCGTGTTCCACGTTGGACCTTCCGTTTCCAGGAGGAAACTCGAATGTGTCCCCTGGAAAACTGGCTCGATGCACCCGAACGAGGATCGGTTGATCCGGGTCGATGTCTCCCAACAGCAGCGCCAGGTGGGCACGGCTGTCGAATTCGGTCTGGAATGCCCGGACGGTGAAATTGCCGTAGTCGGTCGGCAGGTCCGCACGAGCCACCTCGTGCACCAGCAGTTCGGTCCGCAGTCGGAATGCCACCAGGTCAGCAACGCTGCAAACCGGCATGTCGTGTTCGGCGCCGAACTGCAGCAGTTCGGGCAGGCGCATCATTGTGCCGTCGTCGCGAAGAATCTCGCAAATGACGCCCGCCGGTGGCAGGCCGGCCAGTCTGGCCATGTCAACGGACCCTTCGGTCTGACCGGTGCGCGCCAGCACGCCGCCAGGAACAGCGCGCAAGGGGAAGATCGAGCCAGGTGACACGAAATCAAGCGGGCCGACGCCCGGTTCGACCATTCGGCGAATCGTCGTCGCGCGGTCGGCCGCAGAAATTCCCGTGCGAACCCCATGACGCGCATCGACGCTGATAGTGAATGCCGTACCGTATGGGGCGGTGTTATGGCGGGTCATGGGCTCGAAGCCCAGGGTCTCGCACAGCTCGCCCGAGATCGCCGCGCAGATCAGCCCGCGTGCCTTGCGCGCCATGAAAGCGACCTGTTCCGAAGTGATGAAACAGCTTGCGGCAACCAGGTCTCCCTCGTTCTCCCGATCCTCGTCGTCGACCAGGATTATCATCCGCCCTTGTCGCAGGCGATCAAGTGCCTCCTCGATAGACGCCAGCATGTCCGGATACCTCCTCTGGGGGTCAACCACCCCTGTTCGTAATCTGCGCAGATGCCTTGGCCACGAGGTCCGACAGAATCTGCAAGGCTTCGATAGGTGCAATCCTATCCGGTGTCAATCCGGCAAGTCTGGTGATTATCGGATCTGGTCGGGCCGGCTCGGTTGCCGCACCGAACATGTCCAACTGCGCCGAAAGTGCGGCACGTGCAGCGGCGCCCTTGCGTGCCTTGCCTATTACTGGCTGCCCGGTCACGTCAAGTTCCACGGCCTCAAGGTTCGAAAGCACTTCCCGCGCCCGTGCAACAACCTCGGCAGGCATTCCTGCCAGACGGGCAACCTGGATACCGTAAGACTTGCTGGCCGGACCGTCCACCAACTTTCGCAGGAACAATACCTCTCCGCCCCACTCCTTGACGGCCATCGACTGGTTCCTGGTTCGCGGCACGGAACGTACCAGATCGGTAAGCTCGTGGTAGTGGGTGGCAAACAACGTGCGACATCCGATCCGGTTCTGGACATGTTCGGCAACGGCCCAGGCTATGGCAACTCCATCGAACGTCGAAGTGCCTCGGCCTATCTCGTCCAGGACCACCAGGCTGCGGTCGGTTGCCCGTGCCAGGACCTCCGAGGCCTCGGACATCTCGACCATGAATGTGCTGCGCCCCGATGCCAGGTCATCCATCGCCCCGACGCGCGTCCAGATGGCGTCGACCACCCCGATACGGGCCTCCTTGGCCGGGACGTACGAACCCATCTGGGCCAGCAGGACTGAAATTGCTATCTGGCGCATCACCGTTGATTTGCCGGCCATGTTGGGGCCGGTCAGCAGCGATAGCGTCGTTGATACTCCATTCATTTCGAAGTCGTTCGGCACGAAGGAGCCGGCAGGCAGGGATGCTTCGACGATCGGGTGGCGAGCCTCCCGCAGCATCAGGCCGCGTCCCTCATCGACAATCGGCCTGCACCACGAATGGGTCGCTGCCAGTTCAGCCAGGGTGGCAATGACATCGATGCGGGACAAGGCATCGGCAACCGCCTGGAACGACTGGCGTGCATCCAGCACAACGCCGCGCCATGTCTCGAAGTGCTGGTACTCCAGCTCCTTCGACCTCTCGTCCGAGGTTGCGACCTGGTCCTGAAGTCGCTGGAGTTCGACTGTCGTGTAGCGTTCGGCCCCCGCCAGCGTCTGGCGTCGCTGATACTCGGGCGGGACGCGCGTCGTCTGTGAGCGGGTCACCTCGATCGTGAAACCAAAAACGCGATTGTGCCTGATGCGCAGCGACGGAATTCCGGTCCGCTCTCGCTCGCCCGACTCGTAGTTCGCGATGTACTGCCGGCCGTTTCCAGCCATGTCGCGGGCCTCGTCCAGTTCCAGTGATACGGTTCGACGGACCATGCCCCCGTCCTTGATGGTAGCCGGCGGATCGGGAACGAAAGTGGCCTCGATTCCAGTCGCAATGTCTGCAACGACCGACGGGACGTCGGCAAGACCAGAAAGGGCCCTGACGCCACAAGCATCAAGGGCCGCGGCTGAAGCCTGAAGTGCCCGAACGCCTCTGGCCATCGCGTTCAGATCGCGGGCCGAGGCTGCCTGGGCGGCCAACCTCGTAAGAACTCGTTCCACGTCCGAAATACCAGCCAGGGCATCCCGAACCGCAGCGCGGACGACAGGCTGGTCAACCAGCCCCTGGACGCGGTCGAGCCTCTCAAAAATAGCCACTGGTTCTACCAGCGGGGCCAGAAGCCATGCCCGAATCAGTCGACCGCCCATCGAGGTAAGCGTCTTGTCCAGGTACGACAGCAACGAGCCTGAAGTGCGATCTCCAAGGACCGTCGACAGCAGTTCCAGGTTTCGCACGGTAGTGGCCGGCAGGGTCATTGTGCTGCCAAGTGCCATGGATGCGAATGGCCTCACCGTTGAACACAGCAACGGATGCGTACGGCCGAGGTACGTCAACAGTGCTGCGGCGGCGCAGCGCAGCGATTCCGGGGAGGCGGCATCGGGCAGCAGGGCAGCAATCACTGTCGGAAGCCGTGCCGGGTCCATGTCGTCAGCGCCTAAAGGCGTGCGCATGGCGCTTCCGATCCCTGCCAGCAGGGTGTCCATCTCCGGGTCCGCGGATTCACGCTGGACAAGCACCTCGCGCAGGTCCAGGCGGCCCAGTGCGGTTCGCAGGTCGGCCATTGATGTGGCAAAGGCGCCGGTCAGCGCGCCCGTAGAGGCGTCAAGCGCCGCGATGGCGAATCCTCGCGCGTCTTTCAGGACGCACGCCAAATGATTTGCACGACGGGAATCACCAAGTTCCGAATCCAGCAGGACGCCAGGGGTGATGACCCGCACGACCTCGCGTCGAACGATCCCCTTGGCCTGCCTGGGGTCCTCCATCTGTTCGCAGATGGCGACGCGACGGCCGGCCTCGATCAGGCGCGAGATGTATCCGGATACCGCATGGTATGGAACGCCCGCCATTGGTATCGGGTTCGGATCGTCCCTGTTGCGGGAAGTCAGCGTCAGGTCAAGCAGGCGGCTGACCTCGACGGCGTCCTCGAAGAACGTCTCGTAGAAGTCTCCCATTCGAAACAGGACGACGCAGTCTGGGTGATCGGCTTTCGCGGCCAGGTACTGCTGCATCGATGGAGAGGTTTCGCCCGGCATGGCGTAGCGATGCTACAGGATCGAAGTGTCCTTGACCAGCAAGACATCTTCCATGACAAGAAAGTCCATGCCGGTCGTCAGATAGCACTTGACCGCATCCGCAGGGGAATTGACGATTGGCTCGCCGCGAATGTTGAAGGAAGTGTTCAGAACCATAGGCGTTCCAGTTTCCTTTCGGAAGGATTCGATAAGATCGAAATAGCGCTGGTTGTCCGCACGCTGGACAGTCTGGACGCGGGCGCCACCATCGACGTGGGTGACCGAACGCGCCTCGGCAATTTTTTCGGGGCGCGTCGCGTGCACCCGCAGCATGAAGGGACTGAAATCGCAGCCTTCGAAGTATTCCGATGCGCGATGTGCCTGGATCGATGGCGCAAAAGGCCTGAAGCCCTCCCTGAACTTCACGGACGCATTCAGGCGGTCCTTCATGGCGGCCGGTCGCGGGTCCGACAGTGTGCTGCGGTTGCCCAGCGCGCGTGGGCCGAATTCGGCGGCTCCCTGGAACACCGAGCCGATATAACCCTTCGCCAGCAGCTTTCCGGCAGTCTCCCAGGCGTCGGCCGGTGTGTGGAAAGGGATGCCGCCTTTTTCCAGCGTGACGCGGACCTCGTCCATTGAGTGTCTAGGTCCCAGGTAGTCCAGCAGCATCGTTGGCGTCCCGCGGGGGACACCCTCCAAAACATGGGTGACGTACTGCGCTGCCCCCAACCCTGCGCCGGCGTCGCTGCACGCAGGCTGAAAGAAATACTTCTCGAACAGGCCAGTCTTGATCAAACGGCCGTTGGCGCTGCAGTTCAATGTCGCCCCGCCCGACATGCACAGGACGGTTGCGCCCGTGATCCGTTTCGCCAGCGCTGCCAGATGCAGGATCGCTTCCTCGAACACGGCCTGCATCGATGCAGCAAGATCCTCGTGACGTTTCGTGATGGGCGATTCAGGCACGCGCGGCTGCCCCAGCAGATCCACCATCTTCTGCGAGTAGCGGACCGGGCGCTCGACAAAGAAGCTGAAGTACGACAAATCGAGTTCGAAACCCTCTGGCGTCAGCCGCAACATCTTCCGGAATTCGTCTGCGTATATCGGCTGTCCGTAGGAAGCCAGGCCCATCGCCTTGCCCTCGCCGCTGTTCGGCTTGAAGCCGAGGTACTGCGAGACGGCGGCATAATACCCGCCCAGCGAGTGTGGAAATTCCTGCGTCCAGACGCGCTGGAACGTCGTGCCTTTTGCCTTCCAGATGACCGATGTGTCGCGCTCGCCATAACCATCCACGGTAAGGATTGTGGCCTCGTCATGCGGCGACGACAGCAGTGCCGCGGCGGCGTGGGCCAGGTGGTGCGTCACGTAAACGATGCGCATCCGCTTGCCGCCAGCCAGGTGGAATATCTGCTCGGAAACTTCGGGCGGGGCGCCAACGCGTGGCAGCAAGTGGTTGGGCACGTCATGGAAAAATTCCAGGTGATGTCGTGGCGTGCTGCTGATACGCCAGTTGGGCGTAGCGGCATGGATGCCTGGGTTCCAGAAGAATGCGACGGTGTCGACTTCCTCCATGCTGACCTTGCCAGCCTTCAGGCATGCGCTGATCGCGTTCTCGGGAAACCCGGCGAAGTGCTTCACGCGCGCAAAGCGCTCTTCCTGTACGGCCATAACGACGCGGCCATCGACGACCAGGGAGGCGGATGCGTCGTTGCTGAAATTGATTCCGAGGACGTTCACGTCAGCCTCCACGAAAGAACGACAATCATATCCTACAGACCCATCCTGCGCATGAGTTCGAACTCTCCAGCCTGTCCAAGTTCCGACCTGGCAATCTCGACAGCCGAAGGCAATCCATGTTCGGGCATGGGAGCATCCCTCAACGTGCGTCTCGCTTCCGCGATGTCCCCGGAACGACCCTCGGCCACTGCCAGCAACGCAACTGCTATTGCCAGCGAGGGCGCGCCAAGAGCAGCCGCCCTCAGTTCGGGAATCGCCTCAACTGAACGGTGGCTTTCAAGATACAGCCTCCCCAGCCCAAGGTGCGCGGACACCGATTCAGGGAAGTCGCGAATCGAGGCCTTTAGTACGGTCTCGCTGTCATGCCAATCGCCCGTTCGAATAGTGGTGACGATACCGAATGAAACGATGGCAACCATGGGCAGAAACAATCCAATTCCACGAAGGACTGGGGTTGCAGGCAGAGCTGCGGCGATACCCAGGATGGCGATGATCCAGCCAGCCAGTGGAACATAAAGAAAACGGTCACCTGCGGCGTCAAAAAATGGCATCAGGTGCGAGACAGGCAGCAGGGCAGTAAACGCCCAGGCCAGTCCAAAAGCGGCCAGGGGGACGCGACGGGCCAGCAGCGGTATTGCTGCGGCCATGGTCAACATCAGCAAAGCGCCTACAAATATGTCAGGCTCCAGCACCGACTCAGGCGCGCCAAGGACATTCCAGTCGTAGAAGGGACAAAGGGGCCATGGCAGCAGCGCCAGACGGACGTACAGGAAGAAAATCCTGGGTACCATCAAGGTCGTTTGCCATGCGGTAAGCCCATCGAACCATGTATAAATATTCGCGCCGGTGATGCCGGACCGGACTACCCACCATGCCGCTGCAACTGCGACCAGCGGGACATAGACCGTGGCAACCCGCCGCCATGACATCCGGCCCAGGATAGTGTCGAAAATGATAAGCAGCGCCGGCAGGATTAACGTCGTCTCCTTTGCCAGCAGGCCCGCTGCAAAACAGGCAGCCCCTGCTGCGATTGCTGCTGCCGTGGTCTCGGTCGTGCCGAAACGATCAAGGCGTGCCGCCGGAGTAAGAAGGCGAAGGCTGGCGAACATCGCAAGCCCGGAAAGCAGCGTGGTGCGGTAGGTAACAACGTCCACAGCCTCGGAATGAACCGGATGGACCGCCCACAACAGCGCTCCGATCAAGGCCAGCAAAGGCCCCCGGTCACCGGCTGGACCCGGATCGTCCTTGCCGCGGCCCAGAAGGCGACGCAACCAACCCCAAAAAAACAGCGCAGATGCCAGGTGCAGCAGTAGGTTGGTAGCATGAAAAACGACGGGATCGGGACCGGCAATAGCCCAGTCAAGCGCCATCGAGGCCAGTGCCAGCGGCCGGAAGTAGGGTGCGTTCTGGCGGGCGCCAAGGTCGTTGGTGGTTCCAGCGGCCCAAGGTTTTACGAACAGGTTCGGGATGTTTGCAAGGTCCTGAATCGCGGGGTTGTCCAGGACGATATATCCGTCATCCCAGGCAAACCAGTTGTCAAACGTGCGTGCATAGGCGACTGCGGTAACCAGGACAATCAAGGCGATCGCGGGGAGAGTGCGCCGGCTCACCGGTTTCCCCTCAGTCGGCGAAGCTTAAGGGCAATGCGCCGGATATAGGCTGGCTTCCAGGGCTTGCGCAGAAATGCCCAGGCCGCCACCATGCCGCCGAAGTGGACGGGTACGTCAATTGACATGCCACCCAGCAGGAAGATTGTTTCCATTCCAACGATCAACCAGACGAGATTCTTTGCCTTCAAAGGCGCGGCAAACCAAAACCGGAGTTCAGCCTCGGGAAACAGCAGCGAGAATGCGGTCATAAGACCCAAGGCAGCGCCGGTGGCGCCAAATACCGGCCTCATCGATCCTGTCGGCCAGTAGATTCCGACGGTCAGTATTGAACCTGTGACGACGCAGGCCAGCAGCAGTTGCAGATATCGTTGGCGTCCGATGGTTCGTTCGATCCACGGGCCCATCGATGCGATCGACAGCAAATTGAACAGGGCATGGAACGGATCGAAGTGGACCAGGATCATCGTCAATATCGTCCATGGACGCTGCCATGCCGATCCCGGAACCAGGGTCAGCCAGCCGATAACCATGTCAAAAGTTTCAATCGAGGCAATGCGGATTGCGACAAGAACAAGGTACGAGCCAGCGAGGCCCGCGAGAATTGCCGCTGTGGCTGGTGGAAGGCCCTGATACCAGCGCCGGACGGACGTGATCAGCCCACCGCGCATGGACCTCCGGGTTCAAGGCCGGACGGGCAGTTGGCCCGTCGGGCTGATGGAATGCCTATTTTCCGGCTCCGGAATTGATCATGGTCACCAGTCGGGCCGTAAGGTCAAGGGATGGCTGGCCATAAACGACAGCCGCCGAAGGCAGAATCAATGTGTAGTTTTCGGATTTTCCGATCTGCTTCAGGACCTTTTCGAATCTGTCCAGCAGAGGCTTCGTAAGCTTGGCCTCCTCGTCGGCCAGTTCCTTCTGGTTACCCATGTAGAATTCCTGAAGCTCGGCCATCCGCTTCTGGTATTCCTGGATCTTCTTGTTCCGCAGGTCGTCCTTCATCATGGCGCCCTGTGTCTCGATCTCGTCCTTGATCAGCTTGACGTCCTCCTGCATCTTGTCGAACTCGCGCTGCTTGTCCTTCAGCAGGCGTTCCAGCTTGACCTTGATTGCCTTGCCATCGGTGGTGCCGGAAAGTGCTTCCTGCAGATCGACGTAGCCGATTTTCAAGGTCTGGGCCTTCGCAGGCGCAGAGGCCAGCATTCCCAACACAGCGACACATCCCACGATCGTCGTCAGTCTCATCAAATTCCTCCGGCATCCTATCAAGGGCACGCGGATTTTCCGCGAAACCCGAATCCAAGTCAACCGCAGCAGCTACCTTCGCCATGGCAGTTGTAGCGCGCGTTCATCCGCCAACACGCAGTCGTGCCGTTCATTCCCACCTGCCCTTGACGGGGCCAGAGGCGCGGGCGGACAATGATCCTCGTTCAGAAAGCGACAACCGGAGGAAACCATGGCGTTCCGGACTGGCGTGGTCGTGGACCCTGCGTGCCTGGCTCACGACATGGGTCGTCATCATCCAGAAACTCCCAAACGTCTGCAGGTCCTTCTGGAGATGATGATGACCTCCGATGTTCGTGACCTGGGCGTAAGGATGCTTGACGGTCGCCGGGCGCTTCCCGCCGAGATAACCGCCGTCCACACGCCCGAACACTACCGTCGCATCATGTCGACGGCGGGGCGCACGGTGGCCCTGGACCTGGACACGACTGCTGGTCCCCGGTCCTTCGAGGCCGCCATGCATGCAGCTGGTGCCGCCATTGCGCTTTCGGAGGCTGTCGCGGTCGGCGAGGTGTCAAATGGTTTCGCACTGGTGCGGCCGCCAGGCCACCATGCAGATGCCTCGAGGGCAATGGGGTTTTGTCTTTTCAACAACGCGGCCATCGTTGCCAGGTTTGCCCGGGACAGCCTGCGCCTTGATCGGGTCGCAATTGTGGATTTCGACGTGCATCACGGCAACGGGACACAGTCCATCTTCTACAAGGACCCCTCGGTGCTGGTAATTTCCACTCATCAGTCACCGGGCTACCCAGGCACGGGTGCGGCCGACGAGACCGGGGAAGGGAAGGGCGTGGGCTGCAACGTCAACATCCCTCTTGCGCCGGGTCACGGGGATCCCGAATTCGATGCGATTTACGGTGGATTGGTGGTGCGCCTTCTGGAACGCTTCAAGCCGCAGATGATTATCGTGTCGGCAGGGTTTGACATCTTTGCAGGTGACGTCCTTGGAAGCATGGATGTGACGGCGCAGGGCTTCTCGCGCATCGCTTCTCATCTGCGGGCTGCTGCCGACAGGCTGTGCGGTGGCAGGTTGGTCATGCTGCTGGAGGGCGGTTACAGCATCGTTGGCCTCAGGGACGGCGTGATGGCTTGTCTTGGTGCCATGGCGTCCACGCAGAAGGTTCCCGCGATCAAGGGCATCCTGGACGATCTGCCCATGGGTGACGCGCTGCGCCATCTGCCTGTCTACCGACAACATTTCGATATATAGGGAGCCTTGTCGCCAGCACTGCGTTGCGATACGCTCTTTCCCGCGTCATTCAACAGGGGCTTCGATGGCTTCCAAGGCACTGACCGCACCCGAGATTCTGGCCCGCAAGCGGGGGCCGAAACTGGTCATGGTTACGTGTTATGACGCCACTTTTGCAAAACTTCTGGAGTCCGTTGGTATCGACCTTGTCCTGGTAGGCGATTCGCTGGGCATGGTGATCCAGGGGCAACAAAGCACGCTTCCCGTAAGCCTGGATGACGTCATCTACCACACTCGCTGCGTTGCGCGCGGGCTGACCGCAAGCCACCTGGTAGCCGACATGCCCTTTCTTTCCTACCAGGTCAACGACGACGAGGCACTGCGAAATGCCGGGCGTCTTGTGGTGGAGGGTGGCGCCCATGCCGTCAAGCTTGAAGGCGGCGAGCGCTCGGCGCCTGCAATCCGCCGGATTGTTGATGCCGGGATTCCTGTAATGGGTCATCTTGGGTTGACCCCTCAATCGGTGCATCAGTTCGGTGGTTTCAAGGTCCAGGGGAGATCGGATTCGGCGGCCGAGCGACTGATGGCCGATGCGCGCTGTCTGGTCGAGGCTGGAGTCTATTCCATGGTGCTCGAATCCATACCGGCTGAACTGGCGCTGCGGATTACCCAGGCGGTGCCGGTTCCGACCATCGGCATCGGGGCCTCGTCCAACTGCGACGGTCAGGTGCTTGTGTTGTACGATCTGCTGGGACTGGACGACGGCTTCGCGCCTACGTTCCTGAAAAAGTACGATCGGCTGTCAGTCCGTGTCAGGGACGCACTGTCAGCCTATTCCCGCGAGGTTCGCGAGGGGACTTTCCCGGACGACGCCCATTCGTTTTGATTCCGTCAGGAGGGCCATTTGAACGTCGTTCACAGCGCGCCTGAAATGCGGCAACTGTCCCGTCACTGGCAGATGTCGGGGGAGACCGTTGCCCTTGTTCCGACGATGGGGGCGTTGCACGAGGGCCATCTGGCGCTTGTTACCGCGGCGTCACGCGAGGCGTCGCGTGTTGTCGTCAGCATCTTTGTGAACCCGACGCAGTTCGGTCCATCCGAGGACTTCGATCGCTATCCGCGCGACCTGGACACCGACCTGCGATCTCTGGCCGGACTGAAGGTCGATGCTGTGTGGGTACCATCGGTTTCGGGAATGTATCCTTCCGGCTTTCAGACGTCGGTTGAACTGGCGCGATTGCCGAACCACTTGTGCGGTTTGTCCCGCACCTGTCATTTCGGGGGGGTTGCCTTGGTTGTGGCCAAGCTTTTCGGAGTCGTCCGTCCCGACATTGCGGTGTTCGGACTCAAGGATTTCCAGCAGGTGCGAGTCATCGAGCGAATGGCTGCCGACCTGGACCTTGGCGTTCGGATTCTGCGGCATCCGACTGTTCGTGAGACTGACGGGTTGGCCATGTCGTCCAGGAATCGCTATCTGTCGCCAGGCGATCGGGCTATTGCCCCGGCGCTGTACGCCACACTGCGATCGGTTGGCGCCAAGGTCGCTTTGGGTGCGACCGACTCGGCCCAACTGATTGCCGAGGGCCGCAGCGCCCTTGAGTCTGCTGGATTTACAGTGGAATACCTGAACATGTGCGACCCCGACACCCTGGACGATGTTTCCAACGTAGATCATCTGGTGCTGGTGATAGCGGCGGTGCGACTGGGAGTCACCCGCCTCATCGACAATCTGATCGCGGTTCCGGGTGCGATACCCCAGACCGCCCATCCCGCGCCGTAGGCGTGGCCCCCGGAGGTATTTGCAATGGCCGATCTGGCCCAGATTCCTGACGCCGAATTGCGCGGCAAAATCGTGCGCACCATCCAGATGCTGGCGGTCGATGCGATCGAGTTGTCGAAATCCGGCCATCCGGGCACTCCCATGGGCGCCGCCGATCTGGCGCTGGTGTTGTGGACGCGGGCCATGCGATTCGATCCGACGCATCCCGACTGGCCGGGTCGCGACCGGTTCGTCCTGTCCGTCGGGCATGCCTCGATGCTGCTGTACTCGATGCTTCACCTTACCGGCTACGACTTGAGGTTGGACGAACTGAAGCGCTTTCGGCAGCGGCATTCACGGGCCGCGGGACACCCCGAGCGCGGCGTGTGCCCCGGGGTAGAGACCACCACAGGCCCGCTGGGGCAGGGGTTTGCAACCGCGGTGGGCATGGCCCTGTCCGGAAGGATGCTTTCTGCGCGCATGGGATCGGACGGGCCTGCGCTGCCGGGTGATTATCGCGTCTACGTGCTGTCCAGCGATGGCGACATGATGGAAGGCATCACCTACGAGGCTGCGTCGCTGGCCGGAAATCTTGGGCTTGGCAATCTGATTGTCGTCTACGATTCGAACCGGATAACCATCGAGGGTGCGACAGACCTTTCGCAGGGCGAGGATATCGCGGCCCGCTTTGCCGCGATGGGCTGGCACGTGCAGTCGGTTGACGGGTATGACGCAGCCGGCGTTGAAATGGCCCTGGATATTGCGGCGGCCGAAGTCAATCGTCCTTCGCTGGTGATAGCCAGGACGGTCATCGCCCATGGCGCCGCCACGCGCGAAGGTTCGGAAGCAAGCCACGGTGCGCCTCTCGGGGCCGAGGAAGTGCGCCTGACCAAGGTGAAGCTGGATTGGCCGCTTGAACCGACATTCCTGGTCCCCGACGATGTGCGTGCGTACTTCGCGCAGGTGAAGGATGCCTGCGTTGCTCGTCGGTTGTCGTGGGAGCGGGATTTCGATGCATGGAGGACTGCGCACCCGGACCTTGCTGCCAATCTTGATTCGATGAATTCCACCGAGACTCCCGACGACCTGGCGTCCCTTCTGCTTGTGGCTGCGTCCAAGGACGCTGGCAAGGCTACGCGCAACCAGGCGTCACGCGCGCTTCAGGCGGCTGCCGGTTGCCTGCCCAGTCTTGTCGGCGGTTCGGCCGATCTGGGCCCGTCAAACATGACCTGGATCGATGGCGGCGGAAGCGTCGTTCGCGGCGATTTCGCGGGCCGGACGCTGCATTTTGGCATTCGCGAGCATGCGATGGGCGCTGCCGTCAATGGCATGACCCTTCAGGGATCGTTCAGGGTCTATGGATCGACGTTCCTGGTCTTTTGTGACTACCTGCGTCCGGCTTTGCGCCTTGCTGCCCTGATGGAGATCCCGTCGATCTTTGTGTTCAGCCACGACTCGTTCCATGTAGGCGAGGACGGTCCTACTCATCAGCCCATCGAGCACTTGTGGATGCTGCGTTCGATTCCGGGGATGACCGTGTTCAGGCCAGCCGACCCAGTCGAGGTTGCCGCGGCATGGTCGTACGCGCTGGCCCGTGACCACGGGCCTACCTGCATCGTGACGACTCGCCAGGCTGTTCCGGCCTTTGATCGGCCGTCCGGCAATGGCATTGATGCTGCCCTTCGTGGTGCCAGCGTTGTGCGGGACTGCGCCGCCGGAAATCAGCCCGACTTGATCGTTGTCGCGACTGGCAGCGAGGTCGCTTCCTGCATGGAGGCTGCTGCAGCGGTCGAGGCGGATGCCGGCATCCGGATTCGCATCGTTTCAATGCCGTCGCTGGAGCGCTTCCGCGCGCAGGACGTTGAATACAGGCTGTCCATTCTTCCCAAGGGGATTCCGGTGGCCGTCGTCGAGGCCGGTTCGTCCGTAGGTTGGTGGCAGTTGGCCGGAAGCAACGGCACGGTCCTCGGCCTTGACCACTTCGGCGCCTGCGGCCCGGCCAACGTGCTGAACGAGGAATTCGGCTTCACTTCGCAGGCGATCGGCGATCGGCTTGTGTCCTGGTGGAATTCGACTCGCTAGCATTCGCAATCAGGCGGCAATCCTGGATTCACGGGTCTGAGGCAGGTGGCGGATACCAGGAACAATCGATGGCAAGCGTCGGACCGAGCTGCGAGTTGTTCTGGCTGGCGTCAACGACGATCCAGTAGGTGGCGCCCTGCGCAGCCTGGAACTGGATCGAATCATGCGAGTACTGGGTGCATGAAGCCGTGCCGCTGGCTGCGCCCAGAAGGTAGATGTCCAGGTACGCTGGATGGCCGGCGAGGGTGAAGGTCACGGTCCCCGACTGATCGGCCACGAACTTGAACACCCGCTCCGGACCTGGGGTATTCATCGACCCGCACTCGGCAGGGTAGATGTCCAGCACATCGCTGTTGTTGTTTAGTGTATCTCCATTGTTGGCGCCCAGCGCCTGGGCCTCGTCGGTGCAGTCGATGTTGGTGGTTCTTGTGACGGGGCCGATACTGGAACATTTGCGAATGGTTTCATCGGTGCAAGGCCTGTCTGCCGCGCATACGCCGCAGGTTCCTCCGCACCCGTCGTCACCGCAAGAGCTCTGGCCGCAAGTGGGCAGACACTGGCATTGCTGGTTGATGACGCAACTGCTGTTGACTGCGCACTTTCCACACGAACCGCCGCACCCGTCCGACCCGCATTGCTTGTTGGTGCAGTCCTTTTGGCAACCAGGATCGGTCCCGCCGTAATCAAAATCGCCCGGGTCATCGCCCGGATCCCACGCACCTGGGTCTTCGCCGAGATCCTGACCAGATTGGTCTGCACCGGTTGCTTCAAGGTCTGTTGTGACATCCCATGAACCGGGTGAATCCACGCCCTGATCGCGGTAACCAGTGTCCCTGCCGCCATGGTCTGGCCTGATTACCAGGGGGACGTCCGATGTCCCGTCGTCACTCGAGTGGAAGGTGCCGTCATTTCCGCCGCATGCAGCGACAATCAGAAGACACGAGGCTATGGCGATAGCACCAGCGAATCGGAGGAGGCCCATTCGCAACTTCCCCAACTAAATGCAATCCTTGTAATTCTTGACGATGACCGGGTCGCCGTTGTCCTGCTTGAACTCGATGAAAGGCTGCGCGACGTCAGTACAGCAAACCTCGCCAACGTCCCACATCGAGGACATGCCAAAGCCCTTCGTGGCGGTCCTTTCGTAGACGGGGGTGGAACTGTTGATGTAGACCCTGACGGTTGGGTAGGAGTTGCCAAATCCTTTGTCGTTGTAATAGAACACACCGATTCGATAGCACTTGTCAGTTTCGGGGACGCTGTACGTGAAGTTTTCGGGGCCAGCCCCTTCCTGATCATCGCGGTCCAAATTGGGCTGGTGCTTTGGGTCTGAAGCGTGAACCACATCCCACACAGGATGGGGCATCATCCAGTTGCAATCGTACAACGGGTCGCAGTAGCCGTAGGTCTCTCCTGATGGGTCCTGCATATTACCGGTGGCCAACGGGTGCACCACGTGAAGGTCCACGTCCGATCCGCAACCCAGGCACTCATCGGTCTGGTCGGGATCCCCAGGGGTACTCCACGTCAATTCCACGTGGCAGCCTTCCGGCGGTTCGACCTTCACGTTGAAGCTGCATGTGTCGGCGCAGCCCTGCCTGTTCTCGACATCCAGGGTAATCACATAATCGCCAACGATATTCGGCTGGAAGATCACCTCGCTGGCGACGTCGTTCGGCAGGAAGACCGAGACCGAGTCCTCGGGCTGAGTTGGCGTCCACTTGCGGCTGGCGATGCCATTATTGACAGTCGACTTGTCGTAGGACGTGTCCTTGAAGTACAGCTTCTGCTGCGGAATGATGGACGCGCCGTCCTGCAGAATCTCTCCCTTCTTGCTGCCGGCTCGCACCTCGAAATTGCATTCTACGCACTCCAGCTTCGAGGGCAGGCAGCTCATTGGTACCTTGACCAGCTCGGTCGGAGAGGAATTCTGCACCACCAGGGTACCTGTATCGACCACCAGTTTCCCATCCTGGTCCAGGTTCAGTGATTCAGGTACGCACTTGACGTAGAACGCCTTGGACTTCTGGCCGGGTGCCAGCTTCAGGGGGGTCGATGCGCTGATCTGGCCCAGCGGCTGGGCGTCGAGCTGGAAATCCTTGTGGGTGTCGTCTGAAAAACCGACAGCCGAAACCTGCACTTCCTCATCGCCGCACGACTCCAGAACCACTTCCATCGACCCGAAGCCTGCCGGCACGACCACAGAACCCAGGTCTATCGGGGTAGGAATGACGCACAGCCTGGGGCCGCCCCAATTGGCATGCACCAGAACCTCCAGCCCCTCCCCAGCCTTGTAGTCGGGGTCGTTCGATTCGACAATCAGGGTGGCCTCGGCCTTGTCCGGACTTGAAGCCTGGTACTTGACCGGAACCTGGAACACCTCGTTTCTGGGGATCAATATCGGTTTGCAGAGGTCGCTGCCAATCGTCTGGGCCACGTCTCCTATGGCCGTCCACTCCTCGGACGTTCCGCCGTCCACAAGATCGCACCTCCACTGCATCGAGAACCCCAGCTGGCCGACGAACGTGATCTTGGACAGGAACAGATCCCCAAGCCCGGTATTCAACAGGTTGACGACGCCCTCGGTTCCCTTGCCTTCCAGCACGAACCCCAAATCGACGACGGGCGGGTCAGCCTCGATATTTGGTTCAGCCCTCACGACGCGCAGGTTGACTACAAGTGTTGGATGGTTGGGGTCGTTGCTGTGAATGGTAAGACTGGCCTCGCGCTGGCACTCCTTGGGAGTGGGAATCGGGGTATAGGCCACCGTCAGCACAACCTGGCTGGGCATACCGGCAACTGTAACTCCGCTTTGCGGGGAGATTTGAACGGGAAACGCAAGCCCCTCCGGCAGTGTCAAAGTGAACGGGTTTGTGATCGCGGTGTCTTCACCTTCACATCCCTTGACGTTCAGAAGAACCGGCCGGGCCGTCAGCGTCAGTTCCTTGTCGCCAGTGTTGCGGACGGTCAACGGGTAGGACGAGTCAATCTCGGCATCGGTTTCGGACGGATCGATCTCCAGCTTTGGTAGCCGCGATGCCTTGCCTCCGCCGCAGTTGGAGGCGGCGAAAAGCAGGGCCATGGAAACGGACAGCAGACGGAAAAAGCTGGTCATCGCGTTCAACCTCACCGGCATGGCCGCGGGAATGATATCCGAATGGACGGGCGGTTCCAACTGAAGTATCAGCCGGCCATCAGTCCAGTCCGAAAACCGCCAGGCAGCCCGTCGCCCCGAGGCCCGCGCGCTGCTGGTACAGAACAAGGACGGCAAGTACCGCCGTCAGTACCAGTGCCCTCAAAAGCATGGCCCTGGGAGCAGGAGGCTTCTGGCCACTACGCTGACGCTGGATCATGTACCACCCTCGAATCTAAGTTCGCCGGGAAGGAAATCAAAGGCGTGTGCCTCATCGGCGTCTACGCCATTCTCGCCTCGCAATGTTCGATGCATGATGACAACGATGCGGCGGCCGTCTTTCGACCAGAAAACGGACTTCAGGTTCAGCTTCTGGGGGCCATCGGGACCCGGCTTCGCATCCAGGACCTTCAGAACGGCCCTGCGCTCGCCCCTCATCACGCGCACCTCGAACTTCATCCCCTTCGGGACCAGCAGAATCGTGTATTTGCCATCAGGGGACTGCTGGGAATCCAGGCCAGGATCCGTGATGCGGAAGGAACGCATCGCACCGTCGATAGCCGCCTTCTGGGACTGGGGATCGTCCAGGGGAATCGTCTTTTCGGCCTTCCCTGTGGCAGTCGAGCGCATGGAAAGCGCCGGACCGGTATCGGCGTCGACGACCTTTACCAGGAACCCTGTTCCCTCGGCGGAATACCCAAGAAATTCAATAACCCGACGCTGGTTGTGTCCGGCATGCGACAAGATCGGGCAAGCAAGGACGATCATGGCCGAAAGCAGGGCCGCGAGGTTTCGCATGACTCCTCCTGGCAATACCGTCAAAGGGAAAGAGTCGTCCGGTAGGTGGTAGTCTCGTCCTGCACAGGGAAAGCCCATTCAAGAACGACATTTCTAAGGCAGGTCATCAGGCTGCCATCGCGGAGGCCATCCTTGGGAATGACCTGGATATTGCCTACGCGTCCGTCGGCCCCGATATCGAAGGACAGCGAGACCTTCACCGGAATCTCGGGGGGATTCTTCATTGCGCCCTTGCACTCGATAAATCTCTTGTGCTTCTTTTCGAGGAAATCGTTCATGACCTGGGGATTGAGAGTGCTCTTGGGCATCTGGGTCAGAGTCTTGGGTCGTGCGTCCGTCGGCGCTTCCTCACGCATCAGCGCGGCGGTGCCCAGCAGGCTGCCATAGCGCTGCGAATCGGCGCGAAGTGACGGGTCGATCTGTGCCAGCTTTGGAGGTGCCATTATGGCTGGAGGAGGGGGAGTGTACGGAGCCTCGGCATAACTGCCTGTTCCAAGCGCCAGGCCTTCATCCAGTTGGGCCTTTGCACGCGGCGCCGATGAACGTGTCGGATAATCGACATTCTCAAGAATTGACGCCTTGGGCAATTCCTTCTGGACCTTGGGTATCTTCGTCGGAGTTTCGTACCGGGTCATCGGCTCGTTGGAAGTGATCTCCGATACCGAACCGGCATCGTCGTCATTTCCCCAAAAAATCAGATACGCGGACAACCCGCCGATCAGCAGAATGGCAATGCCACCTGCAATGGCTGCCTTCAATAGATTCCGGTGGTGGACGTTCTTTCCAAGCTGCCGAATCATGACGCTGAATTCGCGAACGCCCATATGCGGGTCATGGGACGGTTCCGGACGAGCCAGGACCTGCGATGACGGGCGGATCTCGGCTATCGTTCCCTGCTGCGGAAAGGTGGGCCACGCCGCCTCGGAGGCAACATAGGCGTCCGGAAACAGAGGCGAGTCGTCAGGCCGGACAATCGGCTTGGGCGTGGACGGCATGGCCAAGGGCCGGCTGGGTGTCCGACGTTGGCGTGCAAGCAGCGGCGGTTCGTCTGGCTGGACCTCAAGGGCTCGTCTAAGGTCGATCGTCGGATGCGAAAGATCCAGGAATAGTTCGTCAGCGCGGTTACCTTGCGATGGCGGGGCAATGACTGGTCCAGTGGAAGGCGAAGTCCCTGAATGGGGTGCCGGCCACGGAATCGCAGGTTGCGCGGGTGCTGGTGGCAAAGGTGCAGCCTGCTGCGGCAACGCAACCGGCGGTGACGGAGGTGTCGCGGGCGGCGCCTGGGGTGGCACAGTTGGTCGCGCAGCAGGCCGTGGAACCTCTGGCACGACCGGCATCCTGGCAGGCACCGGAATAGGTGGAGGAAGGGACGAAGCTGATGGATGATCGACCGGGGCCTGCCGGAATGGCGCCAGCACCGGCGGCACCGGATGTGATGCCGCCGTAGCAGCGGCGGGGGCAGGCAGCGGCGGAGGACCGTCATCCTCATCCTGAAACGGCTCGGCAGATTTGGCAGCAGGTCTCTGCGGGACAAAAGGCGGGTGCGATGCCTTGACATCAGCATTTGGCGAAACATGTGGAAAATTCGGGATCTCGGCCGACGCCGAGGCTTCGGCCGGTACCGGTGGTGGCTCGCCAGCCAATTGTCGTTCGCGGCATTCGGCGCGGTAGCCGGCCAGCATCTCGCCAAGTTCGGCAACGAGGTGCATCCGGATCCATGACGCCATCGTGGGCCGCCAGACGAAGGAACGCTCGTGCAGCGCGCCGGCCAGCATTTGTTCCTTGAGGCCGTCCCTGGTGAATGGCCCAAGCCGTTGTCCCTGCCTGATGGCGAACCAGGTATCGTCCCGGCGCACGGCAGATGCAGCTGCAACGTCGTGACCCGGTACGGCGGGTAAGGTTCTTGTGGCGGTCGTAGGAATTCGGAAGGGATCGGGGCGCGCCGTCGGGACGGTTTGTGCCGGCGATGGCACCGGGGCTGTATAGCGCCTTTCCTGCACCTGGGCAGGCGCAATTGTGGGCATCGACAAAGTCGGACGTGCGACCGGGGCATTCTGGGGCGCGGCCGGCAGCGCCCCGGCACCCGAGGCCTCGCCCTCATGCAATACGGTTACGACCGACCCGCCCAGCGCGGGATCTCGCAGAAGATGCGCCTGCCCGCACTTCCGGCAGGAAAACTTGAGAACCTTTCCTTCGAAAAGCTTTTCGTCAATGCGGTAGCGGGCTTGGCAACCGGCACAACTGAAGACCATCTCTACGTCCTGTAGTTGTTCCCGATGGCAGCCGACGATCGGCCTGCCCGAATGGTGCGGGGATGTTACCAGAGCCCCGGTGTCGGCACAAGGAACCTGGCGCGCGCGTGCATCGCTGTCCGTCCAGTCGTAATTGACGTCATCATGAGTTGATTGACTTTCGCTCGTCTAGAACGCAACATTTTCCGCGGCTCCGAGTAGATTGATTGCCGTCTTTTCGGGCATCAGGGGGTGTGGACGTGACTTGTTCCTGGTCGCACCGTGCTTTTGGACTGTTTTGCTGGGTTGTTCTGCTTTCGCTTGTTTCCCTGCCCCAGGCGGCATGCGACTCCGGTTTGAAATGTCCTGCCGGGACGGTGAAGTACGGAAACACCTGCAAGGCCGTTGATGATTTTGGCGAACAGGGGGATCTGGTCCTGCCCGAGATTGTCCATCCCGATGGCAGCCAACCGGATACGGTTGGCGAGATTCCTGACGCCCATGGCGATGGTGTTGATCCCGATTCGGAAGTCATCGACGACACCCTGCTCGATGTGTCCTACGATGTGTCGTGGCCGGGAGGGCTGGTTGGCAAGCCCTGCAATATCACCACCCAATGCGAGATGGAGGGCTTTTCAACCACATGTCTTGGGTGGAGCAAGAAGGGTTACTGCACGATCAAGGACTGCGGTGACGGGACAACTGGCGTCCTGTGCCCCGACGGGTCCTTGTGCATGGGTGTTTCGCTGAAGCAGCCGGTATGCATCCAGTCTTGCGCCTCGGACGCCGACTGTCGTGTCAGGGACGGTTTTGCATGCAAGCTGATGCCTGACGCGTCAGGTGCCATGCAGAGCATCTGCCACGAGGTGGATGTTCCAGGCGCGACCGGCGACGGGTGCCTTTCGGCCTCCGAGTGTGCCGGCGAGGCCGGGTGTCTGGCGACATTTCCTGGTGGATACTGCACCTTGTTGTCGTGCAAGGACCGTCCGTGCCCCGGCGGCGCTGCATGCGTTCTTTTCGGAGGCGAATCGGTCTGTCTGAAGTCCTGTGTCGTCAGCGCAGACTGTCAGGTTGCAGGTAATCTGCCACGGGCCTGTGTCACGAAGAGGGACGCAGCCACATTTGCCGAGGTTCTGGTATGCGGATCCTCGGAAGTGGGTGCGGCGATTGGAAAACCGTGCCTGAACGAGACCGAGTGCGCCAGCGGACGATGCGAGGTGATTGCTACCGGACGTTGCAGTTTCGATTCTGACAGGCTGTGCAAGTTGGACAACGACTGCGGCCTTAATCAGGTTTGCCAGAACGGTTCGGACAAGACATTGGGCCTTTGCAGTGCCGACTGCTCGGCGTCCATACAGTGTCCCAACCCGGCATACTGCGTTGAGACCCTGGTTTTTGGAACCTTGACAGGCAAGGGTCGATGCATGGCTGGATGCACCCAGAATGCCGATTGCGGCGTGGAATCTGGTGTTGATTGCATATACGGCGACCCGTTGCTGGATCCGGGCAGGTATGCCTGCGCGATGCTGGTTCAGGGCGAGATTGGAACCAGGTGCCAGGGTAATTCCGATTGTCGCCAGGGATTCTGCCTGCAGGGGCAGGGAGCTGCGTCTGGGTACTGCACGTTCGGGTGTGACAAGTTCACTGGCGGGGGGCATTGCCCGTTCCCGACTACATGCGGAGACTTCGACGCCCAGCAAATATGCATGCGGCGTTGCCTGTCGGATGCCGATTGCTTGGATCCGACAGTTCTGCGATGCGACACGAACCGCTCCCTGCCTGTCTGTATCCCGGTTGTGTGACGTAAGGCTGCGCTATTTCACGTGCTTGATGATCTGTTCCTTCAATTTCAGGAATTCCTGTCTTGGAAGGATGTCGATTGCGCTTTCGATGATCTCCTGCGCCAGATCCCACTCCTCGCGAAACAGCGCCAGATGAGCCTGTTTGTAAAGGAAATCGGTGCCGAAAATGATTGTTTCCTTGCCAACGCGTTGAAGGCGGTACTCGCCGCGGCTGTCGTTCGTCTCGATTGTCATGATGGCTTCGTCCATCAACGCCTGGATAGCTGCTGCAAGTTCGGCGCATACAGGGGAGTGCTGTCGCGTACGGCTGGCTGGCCCCCATCGGTCGGTCATCTTCTGGTAGGCGCCGGCGTAGTGCTTGGGGTGCGTGGTCCAGTGGACTCCCAGGCGCAGGAAGTGGTCCTCGTTCTTCAGACGCTCCAGCGCCGATTTGAGTTCCTTTTCGAGGGTCTCGATGCCGCCCTTAGGCAGGCCCTGGGTTCTGAACTCGACGAAACCCAGAAAACCGGCAATCAGGAACAGTCGGTCCGTCTGCGTGTGGCTGAGGAGGCTCATGGCGATGCCGTCCTTCAGCGTGGTCGTGCCGTCAGCCGCCAGCTCAATCACCTTTCGTTCCTTGTCCGACAACAGGATCTCGGCCAGGGCGGGTGTAAGTACCTCGGTCACATAGGGATACCGGCCAACAACATTGCGCAACAACGGGTCCAGATCCGTGGCGTAGGAACTGCGGGTCGCCAGACGCATTGCGCCGACTACGTAAGCAAACGAGTCAAGGGCGACAGGATCAGTCCTTCGAACCGCCGCACCGCCGCGCCAGCTGAACGTCCAGTTGCCAGCGCTGACCAGCCCTTCAAGCAGCCGCTCCTTGGTGGCCTTTATGGAATCCACGAGATCACGGGAGGTACAGGCCTTCTGCTCGAACAGGGCCTGCAGAATGGGCTTGCCCGATGGATCCGCACGGGCGGCCTGCAGTTGGGTGGCATCGATGATGCGCTGTTCTTGCATCCACCGGACCACATCGTCGGGAAATGAATGGCCTTGCAACTCGATAGCCAGCAGACTGCCCTGCGAGAATCCCAGGGTCGTTGGTGGCTTGCCGGCGGCCTCAAGAAGCAGAGTTCCGGTTTCCTTTCGAATTGCTATCCAGGACATGAAGGTCAGGAATGCGGCCCCGTCAAGCTTGTCGATGGCCTCGACTGCCTCGGGCCCTGTGACTCGAAAATCGCGTAGATCTCCGAAGTTCACCAGTTGACCGCCCATCGAAACCGGTTCCATCGCTGCCGTTCCTGTTCGCAGGGGTTGGGCGGCACTAGTCTACCCGGAATCGCGTTGAAATTGGCATGCCGTGGAATACCCAGGAAAAGGCTTAATGCCGGGAATTGATATCGGGTGTGACAGCCCAATTCCCTTGGCACGTACGGTCGGGGAAAGAGGATATTGACCGACAGTGGCCAGCTGACTAGAATACTGCCGGCTCGTTGGAAACCGGGTGTGCGATGGACGACCTTGCGGCGATGGGCATTGCGCTGGAAGAGGCTCAGGCCGCTTACCGCGAAGGCGAGGTTCCTGTCGGGGCCGTGATTGTCTCGCGGCTAGGTGTGCTGGCTCGTGGGCACAACCTGGTCGAGGCTACCGGGGATCCTACCGCCCATGCCGAGGCGTTGGTGATCCGCGAGGCAGTCCGGGCCGCGCGTGACGGTCGGGTTGGGCGTCAAGTCCTGGCGGACGCGACCTTGTTCGTCACGATGGAACCGTGCCCGATGTGTGCCGGGGCCATCGTGCTGGCGCGTGTTTCCAGGGTGGTGTTCGGGTGCGACGACCCGCGGGCGGGGGCAGTTCGCAGCCTTTACACGTTGCTCTCGGACGCGCGACTGAATCACCAGTGCCGGGTGACCGGTGGGGTTCAGGCGGAGGCCGGCGCTGCCTTGCTGACCAGGTTCTTTGAGGAACGCAGGGTCCGACCGGGTTGACCGGGCACGGACTTTGGCTTTGGAGAGATGACCGAGCGGTCGAAGGTGCACGACTGGAAATCGTGTGTAGCGGCAACGTTACCGGGGGTTCGAATCCCCCTCTCTCCGCCGGTTGATTGTTCATTGACACTTTTTGTACTGGAGAGATGGCCGAGTGGTCGAAGGCAGCTGACTCGAAATCAGCCGTAGGCATAGCTTACCGGGGGTTCGACTCCCTCTCTCTCCGCTGATAAAACAAGTAGTTACGAGGCATCAGGGCAGTCGATTCCGGCTGGCCGAACGAGCATGATTTGCCTTGTTTTGCACCCCTGGACGTAGCAAACGATACGGCAGTTTCTCGATCAGGGACGGCAGCAGAAGTGTCAGTACACGTGGTAGACGGGCTGAACTTCTGAGCAGGGACGACACATGGACGACGGCAGGCCGGTATTCCTGCGGTTGCGGCCTGCCACCGACTTGAACACGTCGCCGCTTTCAACTTCGTCGCACAGCATGCACTGGTTCAGGGTCCCGTCGGGCTCGTTGTAGGGCTTGTCCAGCAACTCCATGCAGATGTCCTGGCACTGCGCTTGGGTATGCAGAGTGTTGTAGTACCAGATGCGCGCGCAGGGCTCGTCGAAGCCCAGGCCCATGAGGCACGACATGTGTTCCTCCTCGCCGGCGATCATCCCGTTGATCCCGCACTGGCGCACCGGCGCCGTCAAGTCGGGGTGGCGCATATAGACAGCCAGGTTCACCAGCGGCGAACAGAGTCCGCAGGCGTCGAAGTGGGTAACCACGGCCCCTGCGGCAAGGGCCGCCGCTGTGCTGTCGAAGGTTTGCAACCGGTAGGAATCTGGTGTCGCGATTTCCCGGCTGAGTCCGCACACCGTTCCAGGCTGCGGGACGTGAAGTTCGGGGTGCGCGTAAGGATCTTCGGTGGGGGTGGCCATCGGGTCGACCAGCACTAGGGCCTCGATACGCCGGATCTGTTCCTCGGTGTAAACCGGGGGGGTGAAGCGTTTTCCTTCGCAGTCGCAGGTCGGCCGGCACTGGTCGGTCGTGAGCCCCGTCTGGTCGTTGGGCAGCCCGAACAGGACGACGCAGGCGCCAGCGCTGGCGATGTCCGAGCCCTCGTCCGAGCCCTGGTCCGCGCCCTCGTCCGTACCCTCGTCGGTGCCCGGGATATCGGTTGCCGACCCGGTCTTGTTCGCCGGGCAGCCGATTCCGCCCAGGAAAACGACCACGGCGGAAATCATCCACCCGGAATGACGAACACCCGATACAAGCAACGCCATGGTTTCCTCTTAGGGAAAGCGACGGGGGAGGATATCACGCGTCCCCAACCCTGGCGCCAGGAAGGTGGGACGATGCAACAAGCGGACTGGAAGACCGGGTCATAAGCGGAAGTAGATGTCCGGTCTCTGGCACGCCCCGGCGACGGAAATCTGCCGTAGGCATGAATTCAAAGGGGTTCGCCTCCCTCCCTTTCAGCTGACCAAACGAGTAGTTACGAAGCCTGAGGACAGTCGCTTCAAACTGGCCCGCCGATCATGGTTTGCGTTGTTTTTCGCACCCAAGGCTTGCAAACGACGCAACTGTTCTGGAATTGCGGGCGTTGGTCGGGTATCTTCTGGCCTTCAAAAAGCCGGGACAGGTCTTGCGGAGGGTCCGCTGGTCCGGTCCGATCCTGGTTGGAGGACGTATGGCGAGGAGTGCCGCCGTCGCCGGAAGGTTCTATCCGAACTGTGGTATCGAACTTCGGGCGGAACTTGACCTGCTGAACGGTGCCTTCAGTGATGTAAAGGCTCGGGTGGTCGTCGGCCTGATGTCGCCCCACGCAGCATTGGCCTATTCGGGCGCAGTCGCAGCCGCAACCTATGCCCGCGCCATCGTTCCAGACCGGGTGATTGTACTTTCCCCGAACCATACCGGCCTGGGTGCAAGCGTCGCGGTTGCCAAGCATGGGCCTTTCGTAACCCCGATGGGCAATGTTCCCCTGGACGAAGAGATGTCAAGGCGCATTGCCGACAACTGCCCCGAGGCTGTGCTGGACGACCTGGCCCACGCCGAAGAGCACGGTGTAGAAGTTCAGTTGCCGTTCCTGTTGTCGCGAAATCCTGCGTTGCGTTTGACCGCAATCTGTCTGCGAACGATGTCGTGCAGTCTTGCAGAGTCGATCGGGTCGGTAGTAGCCGAGATCGTTCGAGACTGTGGCGAGCCTGTCTTGATCGTGGCCAGCAGCGACCTTAATCACCATGAACCACGGCGGGTTGCTGCCCGCAAGGACAGGATGGTTCTGGAAAGGTTGACCGCCCTGGACCCTCGGGGGCTTTATGCTGCCGCCGTCGAGCACCACGTCAGCATGTGCGGTCTTGTTCCTGCGGTCGCGATGCTTTCTGCTGCCCGTGCGCTGGGTGGGCGATCGACCGAAATTGCTGCCTACGGGTGCAGCGGCGACGTCAACGGTGACGACAGCAATGTCGTTGGATACGCCGGCGTGCTGATCAGCGTCGATAGGCGACTGGACATCATCCGATCCTTCCAGATCCATTGATACCCGGGTTTCTCAAGGGTCGTGCGGAAGGCGAATATCGTCGCGTCTGGCCGCGTCGATGGCCTCTTGGTACCCGGCGTCGGCATGACGCAGCACTCCCATCATCGGGTCTCCCCTCAACACTCGCTGCACGCGGGCCGCCTGGGCGGCGGTACCGTCAGCTACCACCACCATCCCAGCATGGACCGAGTATCCTATGCCGACCCCACCGCCCTGATGAATCGACACCCAGGTGGCGCCGTTCGCCGTGTTCAGCAAAGCGTTCAACAAAGGCCAGTCAGCGATGGAATCCGATCCATCCTTCATTGCCTCGGTCTCGCGGTACGGCGATGCCACGGAACCCGAGTCCAGGTGGTCACGGCCGATAACAATCGGAGCCTTGACCCGGCCCGTCCTCACCATGTCGTTGAACACGGCCCCTGCGCGGTCCCGATCCCCGTATCCCAGCCAGCAGATCCTGGCAGGAAGACCCTGGAATGCCACCTTCTGGCGGGCAAGTCGAATCCACCTTTGCAGGCCGTCGTCATCGGGAAACAGCGAAAGAACGGCGTCGTCAGTTGCCGCGATATCTGCCGGGTCGCCCGACAAAGCCACCCATCTGAAGGGTCCTTTCCCTTCGCAGAACATCGGGCGGATATAGGCCGGTACAAAGCCGGGGAATGCATAGGCGTCTGCCACGCCAGCCAGATGTGCCTGAGTGCGAATATTGTTGCCATAGTCGAAGACAGGCACGCCGGATCGCAGGAAGCCTAGCATTGCCGTGACGTGCCGTGCCACCGAATCGGCAGCCAGCGTTTGGTACCTTTCAGGGTCATCCTGGCGCAGCCTCAGAGCGTCGACGTATGACACCTGATCGGGAACGTAACCGCCCAGCAGGTCGTGTGCCGAGGTCTGGTCGGTCACCAGATCAGGCAGGTCGCCGCGCCGAAGAATCTCGGCGAAAAGTGTCGCCGCGTTGCCCAGCAGACCTATCGAAAGGGGAAGATTCCGACTACGGGCCTCGGCAGCCATCGAAAGTGCCTCGTCCAGCGACGAAGTCCATGTGTCAAGGTAGCGAGTAGCGATCCGACGCTCGATGCGAGAGCGATCGACCTCGACCCCGATGAAGACGCCGCCGTTCATGGTCACGGCAAGCGGCTGCGCCCCACCCATGCCGCCGAGTCCGGCGGACAGAACAATCTTCCCGGACAGGTCGCGACCGAAGTGCTTGCGTGCGGCAGCAGCAAAAGTCTCATAGGTCCCCTGCAGAATGCCCTGCGTCCCGATGTATATCCAGGACCCTGCGGTCATCTGGCCGTACATCATTAAACCGGCACGCTCGAGTTCACGGAAGTGCTTCCAGTTGGCGAAGGCCGGCACGAGGTTGGAGTTGGCGATCAGCACCCTGGGAGCCTCGGGGTGCGTCTTCGCGATGCCTACTGCCTTCCCGGACTGCACCAGCAGTGTCTCGTCGTCCTCGAGGTCAAGCAGCGATTGTCGAATGCGGTCGAAACATTCCCAGTTCCTGGCTGCCTTGCCTGAGCCCCCGTACACAACAAGGTCCTCGGGGCGCTCGGCTACGTCCGGGTGCAGGTTGTTGTGCAGCATCCGCAAGGCTGCTTCCTGCTGCCATCCCTTGCATCGCAGCGTTGTTCCTGTAATCGGCTCGACCACGCGCATGGATGCCCCCGAAGCCATCTGCAGGCACGGAATCATCGCCCAGAAGAATCGAGGGCGGCAATAGCCTGGCTGTGGGTGGTCAGGGGTTGACGACGGTGAAGTAGTAGGTTCCTTTTCCGCGAGCGTCGATCTTTCCTACGGGTGAAATGCTTTCGGCCGCGAACGAACCGTCGAAATAGTACATGATCGGCTTTGCGAACTTGCTGACAACGAATCGTGTGGCGGCATTCGACTGCTCAAGAAAATCCTCCCGAGCCGTCAGATTGGTCCCTCTGACTGCCCCCCTGAAGGTAGCGGCGGCCCCGTCCTTCGATCGGAACTCAAGCAGGCGTGGTGCGTCGTAACCGGCCTTCTTGTTATCGGCCAACGAATCGGATCCCCGTATCTCGAAGTCGGTCGATTGGAAGGCGACCTTGCCGTCCTGGAACAGCGCCACGAATCGAATGGGGGTCTGGCCGTATGCATCAGGGGCTTGAATGTCCGACAGAAGAAACGTCGTCTTTTCGCCAAGGCTGCGAAACCGTGCCCACCTGCGTGCTTGCTGGTGCATGCCGATGCTGGCGACCGAATGGTCCGCGTAGACCAGCCCCTTGACCTTGTGAACGCTGCCATCGTCGGCAAGCGTCACGGTTCCTTCGACGTGCGCCACTGGCGCCATCGCCTGGAACTGGTAGTACGAGCCTGGCGACTTTCCGTATTGCACCTTTCCATTTCCCGGCTTCCAGGGAGCGATGATGTTGGTCAGTTTGTAGTCGGCTGTGAACGACTCGTTCTCGACATGGATTGTCAGGCCGTCAATCGGGCCGCCCAGCACGTTGGGGCCAAAATGCAATTCGAACTGGTCCTTGGATGAGGTCCATTTGCCGGCCTCAAAATCGGATCGGTCCCTGACTTGATCTCCGGTTGGTGGCTTGAAGTCGGAGGATACCGCGGCCTTGTCGTCGCCGGCTCCCATGTTCGAGACCAGGAATTGCACATAGGCGCTGTAACCGCCATCAAGCCTGAACACGAACGACCACCATTCGCTGTAGAACTCGTTGCCCCTGTTCTCGGGCGCGGCGTTGTGTGGTTGGATGTCGCCCAGTGTCACGGGCACCGGAGGTCCCTGAAAGGACGTCAAAGGATCAGCGGCAACCTGCGACGGGACAACAAGGACGATCGTGGCCAGGAAACGGAAAACCAGCCTTGCGTTCATCTTGCCTCCTTGCCATCGTCCGATGAGTCTCCAAGATCCGATGACCTGCACTGGCCGCTTGAGTCCAGGCGCAGAAGGGCGCATTCGACCTTGGCACCGCGCTTCGCGGCCTTCAAGCACCATTCCAGAGCGGCCTCGTCCCTTCCTGTGGATTCAAGCACCAGGCACATTGCACCAAGTGCCTTCGGGAAACCAGGCCGCGCCTGAATAGCCCGCTGGAACAACGCTGCCGCCTCGCCGGGCCGACCTTGTTCCGCCATCATCACGCCGAGATTGTGGTTTGCCTCGGCATCCAGAGGGTCGATTTCCAGCGCCTGACTGAACAGGGCAGTGGCCTCGGCATGACGGTTGGTACCGGTAAGCTCGACGCCCAGGTTGACCAGCAAACGTGTGCTGCCGGGACGCTGCGCGAGGGAGGACCTCAGCAGTTCGGTAGCCGTTCGGTAGTCTTGTGATCGCAGGAACGATCTTGTTCCCATCATCATCACCCAGGCAGCCAGAACGGTCACAACGGCCAGTCTGAACAAGCGGTGGGTCGTGCCGGCACGAACCTGCACAAGTTCGAGCCCCCCGGCAAGGGCCACTGTCGCTCCCACCGATGGCAGGTAAAGCAGGCGCTCGCCAAAGATCATCGAGTTCAGAAAGACAATGTTCGAAACGAGCCCGTAAGTCACAACCAGTATGCCCAGCCCAAGTGCAACCACCGGGCGGCGACCGACGGCTAGCAAGCACGCGACGATGGTCGCAAGAACCAGCAGGGAACCCACAATCGACCTTGCTGGGAAACCGTCGATCGGCATGCCAAGGACGTTCCAACTGTAGTCGATTGAAAGGTTGAGTGGTGCGACAAGCAATGTTGCGGCCTCGGCCACCAGAGCCATGGCACTTGCAAGTCGGGGGCCCGTGTCGGCCAGGACAAGAGGATTGTCCTGGAAGGGAATGAAGCCGGCCGTCAGGTGTCCCAGTGCCATGAATCGCAGCCCTATGTAGCCAACGAAAACTACCATCAGGACAGCAAGTGGCATGAAGGCTGCCCGAAACCGCGATTTCCCGCGAGGCCATGTCACCAGCAGCAGCGGCACTACGATCAGGCCGGTGGCACCGGATTCCTTCGAAAGAACGGCCATCGCGAATACCAGCCCAAGCAACACCAAGGAAGCTGGCGTCCAGCGTTTGCGCCGATCAGCCGGTATCAAGCCGCTGCGATCTATCGCAAGTCCAAGCATCAAAAGAAGAAATATGGCCGCCAGAATCTCTTCGCGATTTACCGCGAACAGCAGGGCTTCTGCATGAATGGGATGAACCGCAAAGACCATCGTGGCAAGGGTTGCAACCGGGGGGGGGATTCCAACGCGTCCAAGAAGGTGCAGCAAAAGAAGCGTAGCCACCAGATGCAACAACAAATTCGTTGTCTTGTATGGCAGAGGGTCGGTCCCTGCAAGTGCCCTGGTGACGGCAAGAGTCAGGACGGACAGGGGTCGAAAGTTTGGAATGTGACGATAGTATTCAACGCTGCCCCAGGAATTGGTCGTGAATATGCGGGATATATCCACCTTCCCCTGGACGTTCGGACTGTTGACCACCGCCATGATGTCGTCACCCAGCAGCGGGGTGTCCAGCGAGGAAATGAAGGGGAGGGTGGCGGTCACTGCGACGATCAGCCAGGGCAGCAGGTCGAATCGGGACTTCCGAGTGGGGAGGTTATTGGCTACCACGTGTGCATTCTATCCCGCCGCAGGAGTCCTATGGCAAGTCCCTGGGTTGCAGCAGAAGTTGTCAGGCTGGGACGGTTCGTTGGCGGGCGGCTTGACACCCCCTTGAGCGAACCGGATAATTGGCCGTTCCTGGAGTCTCCCCACGGAGGATCCGCCGATGTCGTTGCGTTCGTCGAGTCTGGCCCTTGCCCTGCTACTGCTTGCCGCGCCGATGGCATGCAAGGATTCGCAGGGGAAGGTGAACGTCAATTCGAAGATTGAGATCACTCCTCCTGGACGAAACCCGGATATCGATGGCAGCTTGTCGTCGGACTACGTGGTTACGATCACGAATACCGGTGAAGGTCGTGTGTTGAATATCTCGGATATCGTGCTGAACGAGGCTGCGTCTGATGGTGGTAAAGCTTTCAAGCTTGAGGCGCTTGATCTTCCCGTCAAGCTGGATCCGCGTGGCGAGGACCTGGGAAATCGGCAGTCCTACGAGTTCCGGATCAAGTATGCGACGTACGGGGATGCCCTTGAGCGTATAGCTACGGTAACCATCCGGAATGACAACAATCAAAGCAATGCGGATCAAAGCCTTACGATCGTCATCAAAGCCAGGCCTTGCGTGCCGGTTCTTGGCATCCAGGCCTCGGTGGATTTCGAGTTGGTCACCATCGAGTCGATGTCGAAGACCGAGGATATCCAGTTGACGAACACTGGATCTTGCCGCCTGGTCATTGATTCGATTCAGCTGGAAGGCTCTCCCAGTTTTACGGTCGATCTGGGTGATGGCACGATCCTAACGGGCAGCGATACTGGCGAAAAGGTCATTCTGGATCCTCCCCTGGTCATCGAGGACAACTCAGGCACAGCCTGGACCGGTACCTTTGCCCCGCCGGACTGCATGTCGGCCGAGGCCACGCTTAGCTTTCACTCCAACGAGACAGGCTCGGTTGACGGCAACCGATCCGTCAGGTTGGTGGGTAACTCCAGTGGGCCCGGCATCGAGCTTTCGCCGTTGTTGATGGAGTACGGCGGCAAGAAGATTGGAGATGGTGCCGCGATAGAGTTTGAAATCAAGTCGAACGGCACACAGGCGCTTGTGATCTCCGGCATCGAGTTCAAGACCCCTGTGGGCAGTCCTGATTTCTCGCTGGATTTCACTGATTTCCCCGGGGGCGTTGCCCCAACGCTCACTGCGCCGGCGACTGTCGAAATCAACAGCTCGGTCAAGTTCCTGGTGATCTATCGCCCTGATTCCAAGAATCCCATCGAGCCTTCAACCGGCTTGGTAATCCTGGACACGGCAGTAGTCGTGGTTACCAGCAACACTTGCTACGTTACCCAGGATATCCCGTTGTCGGGCTTCGGTGTCGATGTTGCTTGTCCCACGCCAGTCATAGTTATCGAGGAAGGCGAGGATGCCAAGCCCCAGGACACCATCCACCTTCACGGCGAGAACAGCCAGCCTTCTTCGGGATCGATCACGAGCTATACCTGGACCGTCGATCAACCGTCTGAAAACAAGTTTCCACTGCTGCCCAATTCCGCCTTCGAGAAGCCGACCCACGCCGTAAACGTTGGCGGTAAATACAAGTACTGCCTGGACGTCTGCGATGACAGCTTCTGTTCCAACGACTTGCAGTGCAAGACTACCGTTTGCAAGACGGTCACCGTCACGCCAGACGACGGTATCCACTGCGAGGTTACCTGGATCACCCCTGGTGACAGCGACCAGCAGAACAGCGGGCCTGACGCCGGTGCCGACATGGACCTGCACTTCCTTCATCCATTTGCCACAGGGCCGGACCTTGATGGCGACGGGAAGCCTGACGGCTGGTTTGACATTCCCTACGACGTGTTCTGGTACAACAAGACTCCCGAGTGGGAATCTGTTGATCCGAATGTCGGTGACAATCCTTCGCTGGACCGCGATGACACCGATGGAGCCGGTCCCGAGAACGTCAACCTCAAGATGCCAGTCAGGAATCGCGTGTACCGGGTTGGTGTCCACTACTGGTCGGACCACGGATTCGGCATCAGCTACCCGCGCCTGAAGTGTTATGTCAACGGCGAAATGGTGTTTGACCGGGACCTCGAGGCCATGGGCAGGTCGATGAAACGCTGCGACATGTGGGAGGCGGCGACCATCACGTGGCCCCAGGGGATTGTCACGGCGGTGGAAAACCCCGACAAGAGCCTGAAGATTACCCCGAACTACATGAACCCTGCGTTTATCGTCGTTGGTGACAACCCATGCAGCGCCAAGTGACACCAGTCCTTCGCACCTACCAAGGAGATCGTCCGATGAAGAATCGCAGCCTGTGCATTCTGTGGATTTTGTCTGTCGTAGCGCTTGGTGCGATGGCGTCAGGATGTTCGTCGGCTAAGACAACGAAGGCCCCGCAAGTTAACATCACGGCAGTTGGTGCCCTGTCGGCATCCGTTACTTCCGTGAACAACCTTTCGACCCTTGCGTTTCGGCCCGGCGGCGGTCGAATTGATTTCGTCCTGGGCAATACCGGCGACGCAGATCTGGTGATCCAGAAGGTGGAACAGACTTCAACCAACAACAAGATGTCCGTTTTGCCTAATCTTGCCGGACTGTCGTGGCCACGGACGGTCAACGCCGGTGATTTCAAGTCGACCGACCCCACTGTTTTCAAGATGGCGATCCATTTCGTGCCAGGGGCGAATCCCGAGGAAACTCCTACAACATTGAAAATATACACAAACGACAATTCGCTTCCTGGAGGGGTTTTCACCTTTTCGGTCGTTCCCGAGGAGAGGATTCCCGAGTTGGTGGTCAACCCTCCGAACTACGTCTTCCTGAATGCTTCATCGACGACTTCCGATACCGTTGATATCGTCCTCTCGAACGGCGGTACCGAGGCGCTTGCGCTGGGAGGCATCGATTTCCTGACAGCCTCCTCGGCCTATTCGATAATCGGTGTTCGTCCATTGAGAGACACGATCGTAGACCCGACCGACTCGGGTGCCGGGAACGATCCGGTTACGCTGACTGTTGAATACCGGCCGTTTGAGCCCCCGGATGATAACCAACTGGTCATCCAATGGGGCAAGGTTGCCGAGACGGGCGTTTCATGCACCGGTGATTCGACGTGCACCAATGACCAGGGGCTGTGCGGCAAGGCAGGCAAGACCTGCCCGTACCGTTGTGGTAATGGCCACTGCATGTGCGCCAACGACGAGGACTGCGCCGCATACGAATGCGAGGAAGGAGCTCCCTGCGAGTACGTTTGCCTGACTGGCGTTTGTCGTATTCCACAGAAATCATTCATTGAACTCAGTGGCAAGAGCCAGGCCGGCCAATTGAAGGTCGAATACGCGGACAGGTTGGTTGGATGCGTGGACTTCACCCAGGTGCTTGAGACAGGGGCCTCATGTACCAAACTGGTGCAGTTGTCTAATGTTGCGGAAGGCCTTGTCAAGCTCCAGCGTCCGACGACCAGAATATCGGTTGGCACTGAAAATCCATATTCCGTGAAATGGTATCGGATGGGCGCCAGTCAGCCAGAAGCTTGTGGTGCCGTGACTGGTACCGAACTCAGCGAAAATCAGTTCGGCCTGACCCAGCAGAATGGCCCCGTCAATGTTGCGGTGACCTACACTGCGCCAGAGAAGACGGCGCCCATCGGCGAGTTGGTCATATCGTACAGCTCTCCATTTGCCGGAGAAGAGGTCGTGTCCTTGTGCGGCGGCACCAAGCGTGGCGAACTCGAGGTGGCGCCCCCGATCTCGGCGCCCATGGTCATGTTTGCCCCCGAGCCGTCCAGGAAGGCTACGAAGACCGTTATCTTGATGAACAAGGGTAACGACACCCTTGAGTTGAGGGACTTTGTCGCCAGTCCGATGTACCCAGGGACCGACCCCGAGTGCTTCAGGGTAGTCAATCCCCCGACAGGTGCGGATTTGTTGATGCCTCCCGGTGCCTTGATGCCGCTGACGGTCGAGTTTGACGGCACACTGATTGAGGTTGACGAGAATTCAGACGCCATTGTTCTGAATGGCATTCTCTACATCAACTACTACGACTTGCTCCTTGGTGGCGACGCGCAGCAGAAGGTGAATCTTATCGGCTGGGTCAACGTGAAGGACGTCACGCTGCCAGTTGCCGACCCGGGTACCGTTGTCGGCGCGAAGGCCGGCAGCCCGCTTCTTCTGGACGGCAGCGCAAGCACGGGAGGGACGTTCACGATTGATCCGATAAGCGGCTACACATGGTTCATTTCCTCGAAACCAGCCACCAGCAAGATTTTTACAAACCCCGGTCCTGGGCCGGCAGCTCTGACGGTCATTCCAGACGTCCAGGGTGCTTATGAATTCAAGCTGGTAGTGTTCTCGTACGATTCCGACAGCGGCCTGTCATTCTTCAGCGACGAGTCGGTTCTTGGCGTGCAGGTCGCTCCCTGAAATTCCCTTCCAGCCCCCCCGTTCACTACCACCTGATGCTCCAGCCGTAAAACGAGTTGCTGTACCAGTTCCAGTATCGGTTCCTCTTCCTCCTTGCCCGTACTTTGCCGATCTGCTATATCGGACCGACGTAAGGACCCTTGGCCCGCCTGCCGAAGGAGAGACCGATGGAAGTCACGGAACTGCTGGCTACTATCCAGAACGAACCCAACGCCGCCGCCACCAGGATCGAGGAAGCCCTGCAGGCTGCTCTCGGTGAAGGGGGGGAGGGTGCGGCTGCGGCTTTGCTGGACGAACTGGCTTCGGGTGTATCGGATACGGGCCAGATAGAGGTCCTGCTGAAGGCATTGGACGGCATTTTCCGTCGGCATCGGGAATCCGATCTGGGACGCACGGCTGCGTGGCAGGCCGGTCTTCTGGCGTGGAAGCGACTGAACGACTTGGTTCGTGCCGAGTTCTTCATGCGGGCCGTAGGCGGTTCAGGTGCGAACGGCGGGGAATGGCGCGATTTCTACCGGGTCTTTTACGCCAGCCGAGGCAATTGGCTGCGTCTGGAACAGTTCCTTGGCGAAGCTGCGGAACAGGGTGGGCTGACGCAGATCGATATGCGACGCCTTTTGGCACGGACTGCCCGTGAATTCGAGAACCCCAGCAAGGAGCTTTCCTATTGGCAGGCTCTGGCCCAGGCAGTCCCGGGCGATGCCGAGAGCGATACCGAACTGGAGCGTCTGTACACGCGGCTGGAGCGCTGGCCATCGCTGGGGGATCTGTACAAGGAGCGCCTGAAGACCGTCTCCGATGATGACGTTGCCGGCAAGATCGATCTTCTGCAAAAGATGATCGCGATCTATGGCGACAAGATGAAGGCCGAGCCAAAGGTGCTGGCCACCTACCAGATGATGCTGGATATCGACCCATCGAATGCAGATGCCATTGACGCACTGCTGGCCCGTTTCGAGGCCGCAGGTCGCTGGCCCGACTATGCCAAGGTCCTGGTCCGCAAGATCGATGCCGCGACCGACACTGCCGAACGCATTCGTTTGCGGGAGGTTCAGGCCGAGCTGATGGAGACGCGCTTCTCCAACGCGCTTGAGGCTCTGAAGGCATACGAGCAGATTCACGAACTGGCTCCTGATCGCCAGGATATTGTCGACAAGCTCAAGGACCTGTACGAGAAACGGCGCGATTTCGAGAGTTTGATTCGCCTGCGGCGCGTCGAGGCCGAGCGAATTTCCGACGGCGGGGCCCGCGCCGCCGTGTACATGGACCTGGCAATTACCGCGGCGGAACGGCTGCGCAAATTCCCTCTGGCGATATCGCTGTGGGAGATGGTGCTGCAGATCGACCCGCGGCACCAGGAGGCACTTAAGAACCTGGAGGGCCTGTACGAGCGCGAGAAATTGGTCGACAAGCAGTGCGAGATCCTTCAGGTTCGGTACGAACTGGCGACAAACGATACCGACCGGGTCGCCGTGCTTGAGAAGCTTGCCGGACTTTACGCAGCCAAGCTGAACGATGCGTCCGCGGCGCTTCAGACATGGCGGCGCATTCTGGACGTCAGTCCGTCCCACGATCGTGCTCGTCGTGAACTGAGGGCCAGGTATCTGGCCGAACACCGATGGGATGATCTCGAGTGGTTCCTCAGGAAGTTTGGCACGGCTGACGAACTGGCCAGGACCCTTGAGAGCCAAATGGCTTCGGTGACCGAACCTCTCGAAAAGCGGGTCCTGCTGGTAAAGCTTGCCGGGTTGTGGCGTGATGAACTGGCCCAGCCTGCCCGCGCCGTGAAGAACCTCGAGCAGGTTCTGACGATCTTCAACGACGATTTGCAGGCTGCTACGGAATTGATCGCTCTTTATCGAGGCGCTTCCGACTGGCGGCGCCTTCCGCCGGTTTACGACGTTGCCATTGCCGGGACGTCCAGTCCGGTTGAACGCCGGCGTCTGATGATCGAGGCGGCCCAGATGTACGAGAGACATCTCTCGAATCTGGAAAAGGCATTCTTCTGGTACCTGGAGGCGTTCAAGGAGGACCTCAAGGACGACCAGCTTCGTGATGACCTGGAGCGCCTTGCCGGTCCCTCCGAGAACTGGGAGGTCTACGCTGCAGTTCTAGAGCAGGCCGCCGAACTGCTGGACGACGAAGTTCGCAAGGTACGCACCTACCTGCGTGTGGGCGAGATTCATTCCGAGTACATTCGCAACGCCGAGGCGGCGCAGGCCGCCTTCCAGAAAGCACTTGACCTTGATCCGGGAAACCGCGAGGCGATCCATGCCCTGGAGGGTTTGTACCGCCAGTTCGAGCGTTGGGATTCGCTGATTGACGTGCTTCGCAAGCGTCTTAATCTCGAGCGCAGGACGGGCTCGAAACATGAGGTGCGCTTCGAGGTAGCTCGCATCCTTTACGGAAAGCTCGAGCGGGTCGCTCCAGCCATCGACATGTACGAGGAGATTCTTGGCGACCAGCCCGGCGAGACCAAGGCATACCAGGAACTGGGCCAGCTTCTGCTGGGCGAAAAGATGTTCCCGGCGTTGCGTGACCTGTTGATCCGTCAGGTTGCTGCCTCGGATGGGACCGTACAGGTTCGGGCCGATCTGGAGGCTCGAATCGGCATGTTGTCCTGCGCACTCGACGGGCCGTCCAAGGCTGCGGTCGATAGTTTTGCAAGAGCCCTGGTTCTGGTGCCAGGTCATGCCGATTCCCTTGAATTCCTTGAGGATCTGCTTGGTATCGATGAACTCCAGTTGGATATCATCGATCTTTTGAAGGGGCCCTTCGAGGTGGCCCGCCGTTGGGCCGATCTTGCCGATCTACTGGAAATCGATCTGTCCAAGCGTGGCGAATCTCTGGATACGGTTGGTCTTCTGTGGCGACTGGACGAACTTTACGCTTGGTCGGTGGTCGATCCTTCGCGCCGATTCCGCTGCCTGGCCCGCATCCTGGCGGTGTCGCCGGACGACTCGAAGTGCTGGGACGCAATCGAATCCACTGCCGGTGATGTGGATGGCTGGCGCGAGCTTTCTGCCCTGTACGAGAAGGCTGTTGCTGCCATCGGCAATCCAGAAAGCCGTGTGGCCTTGGCATTGCGGCTGGCGCGTATCGCGTGGGATCGCCTGGGCAACGTCGAGCAGGCCCGCAAGGTCTTCCAGGAAGTGCTGGAGCTGGACCAGTCCAACGGCGATGCTCTTGAGGCACTGGAAACAATCCATGAGGAACAGGGCGATCATCCGGAGTTGTTGAAGATCTACCGGCGCCGCTTCGAGGTTTCCCCCTACGTCGGCGAAAAGATAGCCTATGCATTCAAGGTTGCTACCGAGCTTTCGGAACATCTTGATGACGTCGAAGGTGCGATTTCGGCAGTAAGGCAGATCCTTGAATTCGAACCCGAATCGACCGCGGCATTCCGGCAGTTGGACAGCCTTTACATCCAGGCCGGGCGCTGGTTTGATCTGGCCCAGGTTCTTGTTGAACGCGCCCGGCTGTCCGAGACCGACGGCGAGAGGACGTGGCTGCAGCTGCGGCTTGCCGAGGTTCGTGAGGACAAGCTGGATGACGTGCCTGGCGCGGTCGACGTCTACCGCACGATTTCCGTGCGCGAACCCACCAACGACGATGCGATCAAGCAGCTCGAGCGCTTGTTCAAGAACCCCGAGGTCAGGGTGTCCATCGCGGGAATCCTGCTTCCTGCCTACGAAGCGCGCAGGGACGACGAGAAACTGGTGGTGGTCTACGAGGTACTGGCCGAGGCGGCTGGGGACCTGGATACACGTCTATGCCATTACGACACCATGGCCAGAATCCTCGAGGAGCGTATCGGCGACAGAACTCGCGCATTCGAGGTCTGTGCGCGATCGTTCAGGGCCGCTCCCGACCGTAAGGTTCTGGTGGACGAGGTTCTGCGGATCGGTCGTCTGCGCGATGCCCTGTCCGAGGCTGTAAACGTCATTTGCGAGAAGGTGTTCGAGATCGGGGATCCGGAACGCCGGATGGATACCCATCGCACGATCGCACGGGTTGTCAGCGAGGGTGGGCTGGACCGCGGCCTGGCCAAGCAGCATCTAGCCGAGATTCTGTCGATGGACGAAGGGGACCTGGACGCCCTGGACGCCCTGATCTCGTTGCATCGCGAAGATGACGAGATCGCCCCTCTGGTGTCGTTGCTGCTCAGGAAATCGAGCCTGCTGTCGGACGTTGATGCCAGGGTTGCCTTGCTGATTCAGGCCGGTGGTCTCCAGGCAGCACGCCTGGACCAGCCGGAACTGGCTGTTGGCTCGTACTCGGCCGTTCTTGAACTGGAGCCAGGTAATCAGCCCGCCATTGACGCGCTTGAAGTGCTGTTCGAGGCTGCCGAGAAGTGGGAGGATCTGGTCGATGTGCTGGGTCGCAAGGCGGCTCACGCCAGCGGGGACGCGGACCGAGTCGAGGCCCTCAAGAAAAAGGGACTTGCACAGCACCTGCGTCTTGGAGCGACTGCCGAAGCAATCGAGACGTTCCTGGAGGTCCACTCCCTGGTTCCGACGGACGTCGACGCTCTGCAGACGTTGGACAAGCTCTACGTCGCCAGCGAGGACTGGTGGAACCTGTACGGCGTCCTGGACAAGTTGCTTGGGCTGGTGACCGGCCCTGTCGCCTTGACCGTTCGCTACCGTATGGGTCGACTGCTTGAGCGGGAGCTTTCGGACCCGATCAAGGCCGTTGATACCTACGATACGCTGCTGATTGAATTCCCGGAGGACCTGGATTCGGTTGATGCCCTCGAGGGCATGGTCCGGAAGGACGAGGCCGCCGAGCAGGCCTTCCACGTTCTGGCGCCTGTATTGTCCGAGCGTGGCCAATGGGAACGTCTGTACGTCGTTTACGAGGTGATGACCAATCGCGAGGAAGACGTTGCCAAGAAGGTCGCCAACCTGTTGACGATGGGCGAGATCGCGGAACAGCGGATGGGCCGCGCTCTCACCGGGTTCGAGTGCTTTGGCAAGGCCTTTACCTGTGATCCGTTGAACCATGAAGCGCTGAACCTGGTCGAGGGACTCGCGTCGGCTCACGACATGTGGGAGAACCTGCCCGACCTGCTGTTGGAAGGCGCCAAGGTCATCGAGGGTAGCCCTGCTGCCCTGGCCTTGCGTTTGCGCGCTGCCGAGGTCCAGAGGGATCGGATTCGCGATCTCGAGTCGGCTGCCCTGACTCTTGAAGGTGTGATCGAGGATTTCACGGACAATCGGGATGCCCTGTCGGCGCTGGACGCTTTGTACGTCCAGATGGAACAGTGGAAGGACCTGGCCCGCGTACTCAGGGCCGAGGGCGACGCCGAGCAGGATCCCTCCGGCAAGGTTGCCTTCCTGTTGCGGCTTGCCGCCGTCAACGAGGATCAGCTTGGCAAGGTCAAGGACGCGTTCGAGGCCCGTTGCGAGGTGCTGTATCTTCTGCCCGCCCACACGGTGGCAGTAAACGAACTTCGCAGGATGTTTGACGCCGGCAAGATGAGGGCCGAGATCCTCGAGGTAATCGAGCCGATCTACCGAGAGACTTCTTCGTGGACGGAATTGGCAACAGTGTACGAGTCGGTTCTGGCTGCCTTGACGGATGCCGGCGAGCGAAAGTTGGTGCTGTTGAAGCTTGGCGAAGTCGAACTGGACAAACTGGTTCGGCCGGATGTCGCGATAGGCTGGTTCGGGAAGGCGCTGGCGCTGGATTCGTCCGACGAATCACTGTTGATCCAGATAGAGGTTCTGGCTGCCGAGGCACAGGCATGGGCGGCCCTGCTGGATATTCTTCTGACCTCAGCCTCGGCGGCCGAGGAGGACGAGAGGCGGATCCACCTGTGGCACAAGGCGGTCGATGTTGCACGCGAACGGCTGGACGATCGGCAACGAGCCGAGGCCGTGTGCCGCTGGATTCTGGACGTTGATGGGGCCGATCGGAAGGCGCTTTCATCGCTTGACGAATTGTACCAGTCGTCGGCGCGCTGGGCTGATTTGCTGGGCATACTCGAGCGCGAGGCCACGACCAGCGACTACGACGACGACAAGATCGGCTTTGGTATGCGCGCTGGTGCCTTGCTGCGGGACAAGCTGAACGATCTGGATGGCGCCGTCGAGGCCTTTGCCGGCGTTCTCAAGTTTGACGAGATGCACCGGGGTGCCTTGGAGGCCCTGGCCGAATTGCATGACGTACGGGACGAGCACAAGGCCTTGTACAAGGTTCTTGGAACACTGGCCGACATCGCGCCGAACGGCAGCGACAGGGCGGTCATCCAGCGTCGGATGGCGCGGATTGCCGAGCAGAGCCTGCAGGACGGGGATGCTGCTTTGGCCCTGTGGGACGAGGTCTCGCGTGTCGTCGCCGACGATTGCGAGTCCCTGATGGAGCTGCAACGCCTGTACTCGGCTCGCAAGGATTGGACATCCTTCGTGGACTCATGCGAGCGCGAGATATCGATTTCGGACGCAAAGCCCGATCGTCAGACCGATCTGCTGCGACAGGTTGCGAAGGCAGCCGAGCTGGAACTGGCCGATGCATTCCAGGCCCAGCAGGCATGGCGTCGGCTGCTGGTCGTCCTGCCGGAGGATCTGGAAGGACTCCAGGCTTTACGTCGGTTGTATCGTGAATCCGGCGATATGGAGGCCCTGTCGGGCGTTCTGGAACGCCTGGCCGACAGCGGTCGCATCGTTGGCAACGATCTGAAGGCGCTGTGCGAGGAACACGCTCGCCTTCTGACCGATGAGCTTGGTCGCAACGAGAAGGCCATCGCGTGGTGGAACCGCGTGCTGGATATGGATTCAACGTCGCCTGTTGCCCTGGAATCCCTTGATCGGCTTTACGAGGACACCGGGCGGCTGCCCGAGTGCGTCGCAATAGTGAAGCGTCGAGCACGACAGGCTGCCGGCCCTGAAAAGATGGCTGAACTGCTGATTCGCGCCGCTGAAATCGAGAGTGACAGGTTGAAGGACCCGGCTTCGGCCGCGACTACTCTCGAGGAAGTCGCCGGTTTCGATTCCTCGAATCTGGACGTCAGCCAGCGTCTACAGGCACTGTACAGCCGTATGGAGGCGTGGGATCGCCTGACCGATGTGCTGCTGCGGCGGGACGGCATCCTGACGGACCAGGACGATCGGGTTTCAAACCTTCAGGAACTGGCTCGCGTTTTCGAGGGGCGGAAGGGCGATCTGGATTCCGCGTTCTACATCCTGGTCAAGGCCTGCGACGTTTCCCCCGGAGACGAGACATCGCTGGCCGACTTGTGGCGACTGGGTCAGACCTTGCAGAACTGGCGTGATTATGTCGATTCCGTTGTCGAGTTCCTGGATCGCATGCCGGATTCCCTGCTGCTTGAACACCTGTTGCGTGTCGGCGAGATTCAGGCCGAGAAGCTTGGGCTGCCTGCGGTGGCCGTCACTTCCTACGAGCGTGTGATCGGCAAATGGTCGGATAACGAAGCTGCGTTGGTTGCCCTGACTGGCCTGTACCAGCGGCTGGATCGAAAGGAGGAACTGGTCAGGACACTCGATGCGCGAACCGAACTGACCCCGGATTATCTTGAGAAGGTGACCTTCCAGTTGCAGGCCGGCCGTGTGCTGTCCACCCTTGATGGAAGCCGCGCAATGGCTGCCTACGTCAAGGCTCTTGAATTCGACGAGTCGTGCCAGGAAGCACTCGAGGCGCTTACCTCGCTGCACGATTCCCGCGGGGAGTGGAACGAACTGCTTGGCGTGCTGGGTCGTCTGGCCTCGGTTGCCCCAGCCAATGAAGTCTTGTTGCGGGTTCGTATTGCGACTGTTCTCGAGGATAAGGTTGTCGATGTAGTCAAGGCAATAGGCGCCTGGGAGGATGTACTGTCCCTCGAGGCGACCCATTCGGTCGCGCTTGATCATTTGCAATCACTGTATGGCGCCCAGGAGGACTGGAATGGGCTTGCAGCGGTCTACGAGCGGCTGCTGGACCTTTCAAGCAGTTCGCAGGACAGGCTGCTGTTCTGCAACCGTCTGGCTCTGCTGTTTGAAGCCGCGCTGGACGACAAGGCCCGTGCGCTGTCCTACTGGCAGCAGATCATGGACCTGGACCCCGAGGACGAGGACGCCTTTGAGACGTGCATCCGTTTGCTGACCGAGACCGAGGACTGGAACGAACTGGTCAACCTGCTCGAGGGCCGGATTGGTCGTGAGCAGGATGCGGTTCGCAAGGTTCGAGACCTGCGCCGAGTTGCTGATGTTTACGAAAAACGCATCGGCGACATGAATTCGGCGGTGTCTGTCTTCCAGCGAATTGTTGATATCGACCCGACCGACGCGCCTGCATATGCTGATCTGGCACGCCTGTTCGAGTCGATGGAAGCGTGGGAGGACGAGGTTTCCACCATCCTGCGCTGGAAGGAGCACATCGACTCCACGCGAGAGTTTGCCGGCCTGATGTTGAGGGCGGCGACAATCGTTCACCAGCGTCTCGAGAACCCCGAACGCGCCATCAAGCTGCTGGGCGACGTGCTGCGCATGGACCCTGGGAGTGATGACGCCGCCGAGAGGCTTCGAGCCATCTACGGTGAATTGGAGGACTGGGAGAAGGTCGCGGACGTTTGGTTGCGCCAGGAGGCTGCTGCCGTTGGCGACGAGACGAAGGCCCGATTCCGGGCTGCTGCCGGCGAAGTCTTCATGAACCGTCTGAAGGATCGTCAGCGGGCGATTCAGCATTTCGAGCGAGCCCTGGAACTCGACCCGATGCTGCCACAGGTGGCTCTGCTGCTGGCCCAGGCCTACGTTTCAGCCGAGCGCTGGGAAAAGGCCGAGCCGTTGCTGGAAATGCTGCTGAAGTCGCCCGATGTGACACAGGACGTGTCGCGCTCGGCCGAAATCCACTTCCAGATGGGTCTTTGTGCAGAACGGCTGCTTGATTTTGAAAGAGCGTTCCGCGAGTACCAGGTGGCAGTCAAGCAGCGCGCCGATCATGCCCTGACGGCGATCGGTCTGGCCAGGCTGTACCAGCGCAAGTCCTTGTGGCAGCTTGCGAAGGATCATTTCAAGAAGGGTTTGGCGCTGGGTGGCGAGACTTTCGACGATTCCGAGAAGGTATCTGTTGCGTTCTCGCTGGCCGAGGTGGCTCTTGAACTGGGCGAGCTGGATGATGCAGTCGAGAACCTGGATACGGTTCTGATGCTGGCGCCCAGCCAGGCGCGTGCGGTCGATTTGCAGGTTGCTATCGCCGAGCGGCGCGAGGATTGGCCGGCCGTTATTCGCTACAAGCAGGCCCAGGCACTGGCCAAGGCCGACCAGTTCGAGCGCTTCAGCGTTTTGCTGGAGTGCGGAGACATCTATCGCGAGAAGATGGGGAACGTCTACGGGGCAACGGCGGCCTACAAGGAGGCCTTGGAGATCAACCCGAAGGCGAAGGTCGCCCTGTTGCGACTGTTCGACCTTCACGTGGCAGCCGGGGCAATCGAGGATGCATTGTTCGTTCTGGAGCGTTTGGCGCAGGCCGAGGACAGCGCCGAGAAGCGGGCCAGGCATTACGTCAGAATGGGCGCCATCTATCACGAGAAGCTTGGGGATGACGCTCGGGCCATCGAGTATTTGAACCTGGCTCTCGATGCCGACCCGGACTTCCTGGATGCATTCAGGGCTATCGACGAGATCCTGACGGCAAACAAGGACTGGGAAAACGAGGCCGAGAACTATCGCTTGATGCTGGAGCGTCTGAAGGGCCGTAACACCCCCGAATTGGAGTACCGGCTGTATGCGGCGCTGGGCGAGATCTACCGTTCGCGCCTGAAGCGTGTCGATTATGCAGTTTCGGCTTTCAGCATGGCTGCCAAGATCAAGCCCGGCGAGCGACGTACCCACGAGATTCTTGCGCAGTTGTACGCCGTCAGCGGCGACCAGGCGGACAAGGCCATAGATTCCTACCGCGCAATCGTAGCCAGTGGTCCTTTCTCTCCGGAAGTTGTGCCTTCGTACAAGGCGATGCGGCGTTTGTTCCTTCAGATGAAGGAGTTCGACAAGGCGTTCATGACGGCTTCAGTGCTGATCGCACTCGGTCAGGCCGATCCGGAGGAACGCGAGTTCTTCGAGGGCAACCTTGAGCCAGGCCTTCCCTGGTTCAAGGGCACGATCGATTCGTTGCGCTGGGAGGCGCACCTGGTTTCCAAGGACGAGAACACGCTGCTGGGCCGCATTCTGCAGGTCATGTACCAGGGCATCGGCAGCGAGCTGGGTTCGAAGGAACTGAAGGACGTTGGTCTGAAGAAGAAGGACGAGATAGACCTCGACCTGAAGCTTCTGTTCGTCAATACATACAAGGCGGTTTCGAAGGCCCTCGGCCCGATGGTGCACAAGGTTTACCGGGATGATAATCCTTCCGGCCTGAAGCTGGAATTCCTGGTGCCTCCGGCCCTGATCGTCGGTTCCGACATGTTGACCGGGCACGACGAGCGCGAGGTTGCTTTCTACATCGGTCGGCAGTTGGCATACCTGAACCCGATGCACTTCCTGGCGGCGGTGAAGAACCTGACCGAGCTCAAGGTGTTCCTGGCTTCAGCCCTGAAATACTGCAAGCCAGCTACGCAGATTTCGACTGGCGCGGAAATCGTGCAGCAACTGGTCAGCCTGATTCAACGACGCATGCCCCAGCAGCAGAAGAACCAGTTGGCAAAGCTGATTGATGAATTGATGTCGCGAGATCCGTCGATGGACTTCGGGCAGATGTTCGAGGACTTCTTCCGTGCAGTCGAGGTAACCGCGTTGCGATCCGGCCTGCTGGTCAGCGGCAACGTACAGACCGTCTTCAACATTCTGCGTGCCGAAGACGCTTCGTTCTCGGGCATGACTCAGAAGGACCGGATTGGGGAAGTGGTGCTGTACGCATTGTCCGAGGACCACTTCGTACTCCGGCGGGCACTGGGCATCGCTATTGAAGCTTCGTAGTTCCTCCTTTAACTGCTGCATGGTTCAGCTTGGCGTCCGCGTTTTTTTAGGTTGATGCCTCGTACAAGCCATCGCGTTGGTTCGCCTTCTGGTGCCGATTTTGTGTGGCGTGACGCTCTGGGGGGCCGGTTCCGGGGGTGCCCCTCCGGGATCGGAGTTCCGGCGGGGGCTTTGCCCCCACCGGCCTCCTGCTGTCTCGGCGCGGCCCGATCGTTGATTTCCCCCGTATGGTGGGCCGCGCCTCCGACGGCTCCCTCCGGGGCACCCCCGGAACCGGCCCGCGGGCTTTGGTGGAGGGGGAGCAGGGGGCGAGCTTGGGGCGAGCAAGGGGCGAACAAGGGGCTAGCTGGGGATCAGTTGTTGATCAGTTGTTGTTGGCAGGACATTCAGTGGACGAAGCTGATAGTTAGCCGCGGATTCGCACTGGAATCAGAATGACCTCTCCATCCTTTGTGGAAACGACAAATCTGACCATTGAGACGCCGAAACGCTTCTTCATCTTCTGTTCGAGGTGAACGACCCGGACCATGAAGGTCTGCTGGGTTATGCCTTCATCGGCCACACCAGCGGCACGTCTGGCCGCCATGAACTCGGCGAAGAGGTTCTTGTAATAGGTCTCGGCCGGCAGGCTGGCCAGCGCAGCCACGTCGAAGTTTCCAGATTCGAAATCAGCTTCAGTCGATTCAGCCTCGATTGATTTTTCGACGGTATCAGCAGCAAAATCAACGGACTCCCACGATTTCTTGCCTGTCCAGGCGTCGGGGCCCGATTCGTCAACATCGGTAGACCGGCCCTGGATGACCATGCCCATCAAGTTCAAAGTGTTTCCCAGGTTCCGAAGGATGTCGTCCTTCTGGTCTACCGGGAATGTGTAGTCGAAGTTCCCGCTGATGATCTCGTGGACTCCCTGATACAGCGACTCGATGTCGCGGTCGTATCTAAGCACCACCCAGAACAAGCACAGGGCTCCGCCAATGGCGATCAGCAGGCCAAGAGCCAGCAGCAGCAGTCGCGCATTGGCGAACTGTTCCAGGCGCTTCGCAATATCGGTGGTTGCAATGATCCGGAAATCGCGGCCCTGGGGCACTCCTGGCAACTGGAATGCGACTGCCAGCCATCCCGGCACCGAATCGGTTGCCCGCGCCAGCATCTTGGCGACATCAGGAGGGGCAGCTGTGTCCACAACCTTGTCGCCGATCGTGAATATCACGGGAACCCCAAGTGCATCGCTGTCTTCCTTTGCCATCCAGCGATTGAACGGGTCTGCCACCACGACGGTCCCAACAACGCGCGAGCCCGAAACCACCGGCAACGCAGTTGCCAGGTGCCAGGTGCCATCAAGCAGCATGAGGTCGCGTTGAGGCTGGCCGCTGGAACGCGCCAGGCGCGCCAGTTCGTTGGAAACCGCAAATTCCTGAGAATCGGACCACTTGTCGTTTTCGCTGTCGGCCAGGCCAACGCCACGGGCGTCCGTGACAATCACCCTGTGCCCAACCGGCAGTTTCCATGATTTGGATACGGAACCTAGAACTTCCAATAATGTGACGTACGAATAGTCCCAGAAGCACTGGCGTATATCGATCGACAGACATTGCACCAGGCGCGCCCGCTCGGCTGCCATGAAGCCAGGACGTCCATCGGAGCTGAACCTGCTGTCGCCCCAGCGGTCGTGAATCATGTCGGCCATTCTATCGACAACGACGTCCACCAGGGGCTCACCCCCACGCTTGAACGCTGACACATACTTCTGGCGTTGCTCGATAGCCTCTCTAGGTGGCAGTCCGGCTGCGGCCTTGTTGGCTCCGGCAACTGCAGCTGCCATGTCAGATCGGAAGTCGTCCAGGACGTCCAGTGCCACCGAAAGCGGGCTGTCCGCGATGGCGGCGGCGACAAATGCCTGTCCCGTTGCGCGTTGTTCGATGCCGCGTGCAATGCCTGGGCGCAAGGCACCAAGGCGGTCAACCGCGTCCTTGCGGGCCTGATGTTCAAGACCTCTGACGACCAGCCATGCAAGCAGCACAAGAAGGATGCCGACAATCAAGGACAGTGCCACTGTTCGGGTTCGAAACATCCGGCCTCCTTCGGCGCCAACAATCAACCGGAACATCTTACTCCAAAGCTAGGTGGCAAGCCAAGGGTCGTAATCCGGAACTCCAGTGGCCGCGAGCCTTGGTTGGCTGGTGATGCTGGTTATAAGCTTGGCCGACTGACAATCGAGGAATGTCAGGCATTCAGTTCCTGATAACAAGAAGATCGGGTTCGGCAGGAAGTCGCAAAGTCGTTTGGTCTTCCCGGCCGCCGCTTCCTGCGATATCGTTCTTTTCGAGATTTGCGAACCTGCCGTTTTATTGCGAGGTGCCTTGTGGCCGATACTCCAATGCCTGTCGAATCGATGGATTTCGAGACCCTGTTGAAGGAATTGGCGCTGGCAGTCGAGCGTTTGGAGCGGGGCAATCTTCCACTGGAGGAGTCGATCGGGCTTTATGCCCGGGGGGCCGAGTTGCTGAAGGCCGCCAGGTGCGTACTGGACGGCGCACAGTCCCGGCTGGAAGTCCTGATGGCTACGCCCGACGGGCTGGTAGCACGGGAGATTGATGCCGAGGAGTTTCTGAAGGACAGGTAGTGGTAGTGGTTCGTCAAACTGCTTTGATCCTGCTGGTCGTTATCGAGGCTGCTGCGTTGGGTTGCGGCGGGGATCCCGTCGTTCGGGCCCGTGTCGATGCCCTTGTTGCGGTCGAGACGGCCGTCGGAAATCGGCAGTATCCCGTTGGCGAAGCGTTGGCGCGGGAGTTCGTTACAAGGGCGGACATTCCCCTTGCCGAGCGGTGTGCTGCCTTGCTGGCTTTGGGCAAGGCAATCGACGGCCAATTGCGGCCCGAGGAGGCCTTGGATGTACTGGCGACAGTTGGCCGCAGCTGCGCCGCCGTTCCAGAGGCGTCGGCCGACGGCCTGATGGTCGTCGCGGGTCAGGCATTGCGCAGGGGAGATCTTGCCGTTGCCGGCAGGGTTCTTGAACGGGTTGTGACCTCATTCCCTGACGAGATCGCGGCCAGGAAAGCTGCTGATGAACTGCGAGACCTTCGCCGCGCCTCGGGAGGGGACGAGGCCGCCATCGAGGCTCTGAGGCGCTTGTACCTTTCCGTTCCGGCTCGCGGCGTGTCTCCCTACCTGTTGTTCCAGGCTGCCAGGTTGATCGAATCGGCCCCGGATATCTCGCAGGCAGCCCGATTGAGAGCGCTGGCCTTGTACCGCAGGATTGTCGACGTTCACGGACGTTCTCCACAGGCAAACGACGCGATGTTGGCAGCTGCCAGACAGGCATTGGAACTTGGTCGTACTTCCGAGGCTGCCGACTTGTTGGAGAAGTTGTTGTCGCAGCGCGAATGGTCTTTCCTTTTGGGATCCTACAGCCTTTCGATTTACCCAGATGCTGCATTCCTGCGCGCCGAGGTCGCCGTTCGGGCAGGGGATGCCGGCTTGGTTGTGGCCGAGTGGTACGACCTTTTCGTCGGGACCTACCCGAAAGACTCGCGTGCGCCTCTGGCACGCCTTCGCGCTGCCACCGCAGCAAAGGCGTCCGGCGATCAGGCGGCATTCGTGTCGCGGCTATCCAGTCTCGCGGTCGATTGTCCGAAGACGCCTGCCGGACTGTGGGCTGCTGCAACTCTTGCCGGTGTCGATCCGGGACCTGAACCGGCGCCCTGAAATTGGGTAGGCTTCTCATGGCTCTCCCTTGCGCCTACTGCCATCCTCTGATAACTTTGCGCCGCCCCGAGGGAGGCACCAATGACGTTCCAGGACGTGATTCTCAGGCTGCAACAGTTCTGGGCCCAGCGGGGCTGCCTGATCACCCAGCCGTACGATCTTGAAAAGGGCGCCGGGACCTTCAATCCCAAGACGTTTCTGCGCTGCCTTGGCCCCAAGCCGTGGAACTGCGCCTATGTTGAACCTTCTCGACGTCCCACCGATGGTCGATATGGCGACAACCCATTCCGCCTTCAGCACTACTACCAGTTCCAGGTGGTTCTGAAGCCGGCCCCGCTGAATGTGCAGGAACTGTATCTCGAGAGCCTTTACGCACTGGGCATCGACCCTCGCGAACACGACATCCGGTTCGTCGAGGACGACTGGGAGTCTCCAACCCTGGGCGCCTGGGGGTTGGGATGGGAAGTCTGGGTGGATGGCATGGAAGTCACGCAGTTTACGTACTTCCAGCAGTGCGGTGGCTATGATCTGAATCCGGTTACGGCTGAACTTACCTACGGCCTGGAACGCATCACGATGTACCTGTCAGGCATCGACAACGTCTATGACCTGGAATGGGGACACGGCGTCAAGTACGGTGACGTTCACCACCGTTCCGAGGTCGAGTTCAGCAAGTACAACTTCGAGCGGGCTGACGTTCCGATGCATTTCGACCTGTTCAACCGCTACGAGGCCGAGTGCCAGCGCCTGCTGGGCATGGATGACCAGGCTTTGCCGGCCTACGACTACTGCATGAAGTGTTCGCATGCCTTCAACGTCCTGGACGCGCGCAGCGCCATCTCGGTGACCGAACGCCAGTCGTATATCGGGCGCGTCAGGGCGCTTGCTCGCGGCTGCGCAAAGGCATATCTGGAAGGTCCAGACGGGGCCTGATCTTGCGACCCCTCCCGCGGCGACTTGTTTTGCTGCGGCCCGGAGGACAAGGACGTTATGGAGACCAGAGACCTCCTTCTGGAGATCGGCACCGAGGAGATTCCGGCTCGCATGCTGGATAACGGTGTTGCGGATCTTGGCCGCCTGCTGACCGAGGCGCTTTCGTCAGCGGGGCTGGTTGCCAACGGGGTCGAGCTTTTCGCGACGCCGCGCCGCCTTGCGGTAAGGCTTGCGGGAATCCCATCGGTCCAGGCGGATCGTGAGGAGGTCATCACCGGCCCGGCGGTCAGTGCAGCCTTTGATAGCCAAGGCGCTCCGACGAAGGTAGTCGAGGGGTTTGCCCGTTCGCGTGGCGTGGCAGTGGCAGACCTTGTGCGCGTCACAGGTCCCAAGGGAGAAGTGGTCGCCGTCCGGAAGATGGTGTTGGGGCGCCCAACAGCCTTGGTCCTTTCCGACTCGCTTCCTGCGATTCTGGCCCGGGTGGCCTTTCCCAAGTCAATGCGATGGGGTTCGTCGATCGGTCCGTTTGTGCGCCCCATCCATTGGATAGTGTGCCTGCTTGGTTCCGATGTGGTGCCGTTCGAGTTCGCCGGGATCGGATCGGGGCGTTCCACTCGGGGTCACCGGTTCCTGTTTCCGGACGCTGTTGAACTGCCTGAACCATCGGCGTACGAAAGCACTCTGCGGTCGCGTGGTGTGGAACCGGTGTCGTCAATTCGCAGATCGACCATTGTTGCTGCAATGGATGCTGCCGAGGTCGCCAACGGGTGCCGTTTCCTGAAGAACGAGGGGCTGCTGAACGAAGTCGCAAATCTGGTCGAGTCGCCGGTGTTCGCGATCGCCAGGTTCGACGAGGACTTCCTGCGCCTTCCCCGCGAGGTCCTTGTGACCGCGATGGGCTCGCATCAGCGTTTTTTCGCGATGGAGGATGACCAGGGGCGCCTGATGCCGTCCTTCGGCGTAGTCAGCAACACCAAGGCCAGGGATATGGCCGTTGTGGCGCGCGGCAACCAGCGAGTGCTGGCAGCTCGCCTGTTCGATGCCCGCTTTTTCCACGAGGTGGACCGCAAGCACGGGCTTGAAGCGATGCGGGCCCGCCTGCCCGAGCGCCTTTTCCTGAAGGGTGTCGGCGACATGGCCGTCAAGTCGACATGGGTGCGCGACCTGGCCAGAAGGTTGTGCGATATCGCTTCCGGCGTTGATGATAGTACCCGGGCGACTGCCGGTGAGGCCGCCGACCTGGCAAAGGCCGACCTGATGTCTGCGATGGTTGGCGAGTTTCCCGAGTTGCAAGGAATCATGGGTGCCTATTACGCCAGGCCGCAGGGTGATCCCGAGACTCCGGTCGCCACTGCCATACGTGAACACTACCTTCCACGATTCTCGGGTGACGCGATTCCATCGACCGCTGCCGGCGCCATCCTGGCCGTTTCGGACCGTCTCGACAGCATCTACCGTTGTTTCAAGGCAGGTTCCATCCCGACCGGCTCAAGGGACCCGCTGGCATTGCGCAGGGCAGCGATTGGCCTGCTGCGAATCTGCATGGGGCGTCCCGAATTGCAAAGCATTTCGATGGGTAGCCTTCTGGCCCAAATCCAGGATGAGAAGTCCGCTGACCTCATCCCGCAGTTGTGCGCATTTTTCGAGGATCGGTTTCGCGGCATCCTGGCCGAGGACTTCGACGTTCCAACCGACTTCGCCAACGCCATCGTGCCACTGCTGTCGTCCGGCGCACCCGGCGATCTGGCGATTCGCGCACGGGCCCTGGCCGAGTTCGCAGGCGGAACATCGGACTTTCGTGACTTCCTTGACAACGTGTTCAAGCGAGTCGGCAATCTGCTGAAGCAGGCCGACGAGAAAGTCCCTGGCTGGCGCGACGATGCGCGGGCTGCCGGGTTGCTGACCACCGACGACGACCACGGTGATGCGCTGGCGCACGACCTTGAAAAGGCCGTCGAATCCACGCGCATCGGTGCTCTGGGAGCCTACCATCAGGCCAGGGAGTCAGGGTCGTATGGCCCGCTCCTGGCGGCTCTCTATTCCTTCCGGGATCCCCTGTCGCGGTTCTTCGGGACCGGACGTGACGGGGTACCCGTACTCATCGAGGCCGACGAGGGCCTGCGGCTGGCGCGGCTTGCACTGCTTCAGCGCGTTCAGGCACTCTTCGATTGGTTTGCCGAATTCGGCAGAATTTCAACGAGGTGACGTGATGGGTGCGAAGTACGTCTACAAGTTCTCGAAAGACTTGGCCGAAGGCAGTCGTGAGTTGCGTAACCTCCTGGGCGGAAAAGGCGGCAACCTTGCCGAAATGTGCAAAATCGGCCTGGCTGTTCCTCCCGGTTTCACCATCACAACTGAAACCTGCGTCAACTACTTCCAGAATGGAAACACGTGGGCTGCAGGGCTCGAGGAACAGATTCTAGACGCCGTGAAGTGGCTGGAGACAACCACTGGCAAGGGTTTGGGCAACGTGGCCAACCCGCTGCTGGTGTCGGTCCGTTCGGGCGCTCGCGCGTCGATGCCGGGCATGATGGACACGGTCCTGAATCTTGGCCTTAACGACGATACCCTTGAAGGCATCGCAAAGCTGACCGGCAACCGCCGTTTTGCCCTGGATTCCTACCGCCGCTTCATCAAGATGTTCGGAGACGTCGTCCTGGGCATGAAGGCGAAAAAGGGCGAACACGACCCCTTCGAGGAGATCCTTGAGGCGGTCAAGCACAAGGCCGGCAAGAAGCTGGACACCGATCTGGGCGAGGCCGAACTGGCAGAGGTTGTGCGACTGCAGAAGGAAATCGTCCTGAAGTTCACCGGCAAGCCGTTCCCGACGGATCCGTGGACACAGTTGAAGCTGTCGATCAATTCCGTTTTCGATTCCTGGACGAACGAGCGCGCTATCGAGTATCGCAAGCTGTATCGCATTCCGGATGTCTGGGGCACGGCAGTCAACATCCAGACCATGGTCTTCGGCAACATGGGTCTCGACTCGGGCACGGGAGTCTGCTTTACGCGTGACCCAGGCACGGGTGAGAACGAATTCATCGGTGAATTCCTGATGAACGCCCAGGGCGAGGATGTCGTCGCCGGCATCCGGACGCCATTGAAGATAGCTGAACTCGAAAACGTGATGGCCCACGCCTATCACGAGTTGCTGGATTCCAAGATAACGCTTGAGAAACACTACGGTTGGATGCAGGACCTCGAATTCACAATCGAGAACGGCAAGCTGTATTTCCTGCAGTGCCGCGACGGCAAGTCCACGCCTCTAGCCGCTATTCGTATCGGCGTCGAGATGCTGGATGAAGGCCTGACATCCGAAGAAAACGTCCTGAACCACGTCGAGGCCGACGGTGTTACCTACCTGCTGAGGCCGATCTTCGACCGTTTTGCCCGCAAGAAGGCCGTCGATGATGGTCAAATGATCGCCAGGGGTCTGAACGCCGGTCCCGGTGCCGCATCGGGTCGCATCGTGTTTTTCAGCGACGAGATGGCGGCCAAGCGTGACGAATGGGCAACGACTGACAAGCATGGCAAGAAGGTTCTGGGCCAGACGATTCTGGTGCGCATCGAGACATCACCCGAGGACATCAAGGGCATGGAGCAGGCCGAGGGCATCCTGACGTGCCGGGGCGGCATGACGTCTCACGCTGCGCTGGTCGCCAGGCAGCGCGGCAAGGTCTGCGTAGCCGGATGTGGCGTGCTGGAAGTCGACTACAAGGCTCGGACGTTGAAGGTCGGGCCGCACCTTGCCAAGGAAGGCGACTGGCTGTCTTTGGACGGTTCGTCCGGCGAGGTGTTCCTGGGTGCAATCAAAACGGCGCCATCCGAGGTTCTGCAGGTCCTGAAGGACAAGACGCTGAAGGCTGAAGACGCGCCCGACTACAGGCGTTTCGCACGCCTGATGACGCTGGCCGACAAGTACCGCACTCTGGGTGTCCGCACGAACGCCGACGCCCCGGGCGAGGCTGCCTTGGCCGTCGCCTTCGGCGCCGAGGGCATCGGCCTGTGCCGTACGGAACATATGTTCTTCGAGGGTGATCGCATCACGTCGATGCGCAAGATGATCATGGCCGAGACGGAAGTCGATCGCCGCAAGGCGCTGGACGAGTTGCTGCCCCTGCAGCGCTCGGACTTCTACGGCATTTTCAAGGCAATGGAAGGCCGCCCGGTAACCATCCGGACAATCGACCCTCCGCTGCACGAGTTCCTGCCGCAGGACGAGAAGAAGCAGGTCGAATTCGCCGAGAAGACCGGCATTCCTCTTGCTCATATCAAGAAGCGCATCGAGGATTTGCACGAGTTCAATCCGATGCTGGGCCATCGCGGGTGTCGCCTTGGGATCACGTATCCCGAAATCACCGAGATGCAGGCTCGCGCCATCCTGGAAGCGGCATGCGACCTCAAGATGGAAGGTCGTGACGTCCATCCCGAGATCATGATTCCGCTGGTCGGTCACGTGAACGAACTGAAGCACCAGGAAGCGATCGTCCGCTTGACCGCCGAAAAGGTGTTTGCTGAAAAGGGCGTCAAGGTCGACTATCTGGTAGGCACCATGATCGAGGTACCGCGGGCCGCCGTCATGGCAGCCAGCATCGCCGAGGTAGCCGAGTTCTTCAGTTTCGGCACCAACGATCTGACCCAGATGGGCTTCGGCATGAGCCGTGACGATTACGGCAAGTTCATGCCCGTCTACCTGTCGAACGACAAGGGCATCCTGAAGGTGGACCCATTCGTCAGCCTCGACGATGGCATCGCCGAACTGGTGCGTCTGGCCGTAGAACGCGGCCGCACGACACGGCCGAACATCAAGCTCGGTATTTGCGGCGAGCACGGCGGCGAGCCGCACTCGATTACGAAGTGCCATAATATTGGTTTGAACTATGTATCCTGTTCTCCCTACCGGGTTCCAGTCGCGCGTGTTGCTGCCGCGCAGGCGGCGTTGGGCGGCGCGAAGGAAGGGTAGGGTGCAGTCCTGGGTTGCCGATCGATTGCAGGTCGGTCGGTGACCCGTTCCCTGGCGGGCCATAGCGCCCGTCACGAGGTGGGAATGGAACGGATCTTGAGGCGTCTGGCGCTGTTGGCCATGGTGGTCATGGCTGCGTGCAACCAGGTCCGCGGCGAGGTGCCGGACACTTCGAAGTTCTCGTATCCAACCCAGTTGGTTGCCGACCCGGCAGGGGACACCGTTTACGTAGTTTCGACGAACTTCGACAGCAGGTGGCAGTACGGCTGGGTAACCCCCATTGATGCGACTGACCTGACCATTCTGGGCGCATCTGGCGTCGAGGTAGGATCGTTTGCCGGCGACCCGGTCTTCGAGCTGAATGACGGCAAGCCGACCAGGATGATCCTGCCGATACGTGACGGCAGCACCCTTGCGGTTATCGATTTGTCCCGTGACCAGAACGGGAAGGCTGTGCTCTCGTGCGGGGCGGTCTTGTCTGACGGGCGTCGCCGTTGCGGATCTGAACGCAGCATCAAGCTGGAGGGCCTGGCAAAGAATGCCGATGGTGATTCGGTCGATACCAGGGACCCTTTCGCGATTGCAATAGGGGCTCCGATTACAGTGCCTGCCGATGGCGACCGTCCAGCCGGCATCGAGCGGCCGCTGTACGTAGGCAGCCTGCAGGACGGGGTGATTCTGGTTTTTTCCATTCGCGATGGTGAGATGCCCGTCTACCAGGACTACCAGGTGTTCGATGCAGGTTTGCACACCATGATCGAATTGAAGCTGTCTGACACGCAGCGCGTCCTTCTGGCCAGCAACAGGGGCAAGAGCGAACTGCACGTCATGGCAGCAGGCTACCAGAACGGAAAATGGAAGGCGTTGGCCCAGGATCCGATCGTTGTCGCACAGTCGGCAGCGTCGGGGGACTACTTCCGAGGCATGGTCTTGTCTGCCCACGCTACCGTTTTATACGCGGCCTTCCGCTCGCCCCCCTCGCTGGCAATTTTTGATGTTCCCGCCGATGGGCGACCGGTTCTCAGGACTTTCGTGGCGCTGGCCGGTTTGCCGTCCGGTGTCGCCGTGTACGCTCCGACCGGCGGCACAGAGCTTGTCTACGTGACCGATTTTGCGGGTGACTCGCTTTATGTGGTTGACCCGGCCATTCCCGCAGTGGTCGATCGCATTCCTGTAGGACAGGGACCGTATGGGGTGGCAATCGCTGCTGAAAGGGCCTTCGTTGCAGACTTCGAGGAACAAAAGGTAAGCGTTGTCGCCCTGAACCCGGATGATCCTGAATATCACAAGGAAATCAAGAGGCTGCCGTGAATAGATTCGTTGTATTCGCGGCGGTATTCGCCGTTCTGGGTGTTCCCGCATGTTCCAGTACCACCAACGACCCCACTCGCATTGTGCGCCTCCCCTTATCCATGGCAGTGACGTGCGCGGATACCACAGGGATACCGGTAGAGCGGTCGAAGTGCGATGATTCCGACGTCGATGTTACCACCTGGGTCGTGGACGGCGATGCTGGTGGGCTATCGATTGCGTCAGCGCCGTCTGGCCGTCATTTTGACGCCGATCCTTTCGAGCCTGGATTCACGCCACTGTCGTTGGATGGCCGGCCGATTCAGGTTCGGGCTACGCCGGGTTCAGATCTGGTTCTGGTCACACTGTCGGTTGACGATGCCTCGGGCGGACCAGCCCTGGCCTGGTTGAAGCCCAGCGAGAAGACTCAAGGTTTTGTGCCACAGCGTGCGCCGTTGCCATGTGTGCCAATCGACATGGTCGTTTCCCCGATAGTGCCGTCCGGTGGCGGCGAACCGGTATTGTCGGTAGTGCTTTCATACAACTGCAGCTCTCTTGTTGGAATTGCGGCCTTTCCTCTTGAATCCCGTTCCCAGACGACCCAGCCACGGACCGGCGAACGAACATGGCCACTTCCATCTGCACCGAGGGCATTCTCGGTGGGACCTGATGGCACGGTGGCCTGGGTGGCATTGGCTGGTGCGACTGGGGATTCCATTGCGCGCATCGACCTGGCCAAGTCGGTTTCCGATGCAGGCGGGCTTTTCGTGAAGGCAATGGATTTGCCTGCCGAGGAAGACGGGGTTGCCCTGCCTGGCTGCCCGACCCAGGGTGCTACCCAGCAGGGGTCCCTGATTCTGGGTGCCCCTGTCGCGACGCCCGACAAGAAATTCGTCTACGTTCCGCTTGCGCGCCCGGCATCGGTTGCCGTCTTTGACGATGCCTTGAATCGTATTGACGTGAACGCTCCTGTTGTTGGAATGGATGGGTCGGGCAATCTGTTGTACCAGCACCTTGGGATTAGTGACCTGCTGATGTCGGCCCCTGCCAAGGCAATAGTCATGGTGACGCTGGGTGTTGACCCGGACGCCACCGCCGTGCCTGCAGAAGATCGCGGTGTCCGTGCGTACGTGGCGCTTGAGAATGGTGTCATGACGCGAGTGGTTGTCGTTCCCGCCACGACAACCAACACGGATGGTCTGACCATCCTGGCAGACCCTTTGAACAAGATCGCCCACCAGATCGAGAATGCCGTTGATGACGCCGGCAAGACCATGGCAGTCGACAGCGTAGCGCTGATGCCGGTGTTCCGGACCGACAGCGAGGTGTTTTCGCGCAGTGTCGTCCAGAACCCGGAGTATCCTTCATTCGGGTCCTCGGAGATCAT
>CAIZWN010000074.1 GCA_903936705.1 uncultured Myxococcales bacterium | reverse complement strand
TGCCTCGCGTGATGGTCCGGGGCGCCGCCGGCACCGGCAAGACGATCCTGGCCGTGGAAAAGGCCCGTCGCCTGGGCAAACAGGGATTTCGGGTGCTGCTGACCTGCTTTAACCGCCCCCTGGCCGCCTTCCTGTCTGGCAGCCTGGCCGGGGTGCCCGGCGTCACAGTCGCGACCTTCAACACCCTATGTCACGACCTGGCAAAGGAAGCCGGCCTGCCCATCCTGGAAAACGTCCAGGGGCAGACTGAACTGGCCCGCTATTTCCGCGACGAACACCCATGGTTCCTGCTGGATGCGCTGGACCGGATGCCCGACCGCCGCTTTGACGCCATCGTGGTCGACGAGGCCCAGGATTTCCACCAGCACTGGTGGGAGCCCCTGCTGTTAAGTCTGGCCGACCCGACCGAAGGCATCGTTTACCTTTTTCTGGACGCCAACCAGCAGATCTACTCGCGTCCCGGCGGGCTGCCGGCCGGAATGGTCGAGGTGCCGCTGACAAAGAACCTTCGCAACACCCAATGCATCCACCGCGCCGCCCTGAAATACTTCCGCGGCGAGCCCGTGGAAGCCATCGGCCCCGAGGGCCGGGAGGTCGAACGCCTGCAAATCCCGACGCTGGACGACCTGCTGCCCGCCCTGGGAAAACTGCTGCACCGCCTGATTCGCGAGGAAGGCATTCAGCCCGGCGACATAGCGATCCTGACCGGCCGGGCGCTGGCGCATTCAGGGTTGGACAAGGTCGAGAAGCTGGGCATCTTCCCCATTACCCGCGACCCCGCCGTCAACCAGATCGTCGTCGTCCAGACCGTCCACAGGTTCAAGGGTCTCGAGCGAGCGGTTGTCATCCTGGCCGACGTGGACGAGTTATCGCCGGCCCACCTTGACCAGGTGATGTATGTGGGGCTGACGCGGGCCAGGGTGCATGCGATAGTGGTGCATGTACCCGCGGGTTCTGGCTGAACGATGGAGGAACTGGCCATGAAGCAGACGTGCGCCAAGGATCAAGGAATCAAGCTATCGGCAATACAGCGGGGCGCGTTGGTTATGGCTTATGCGCAGGGCTATACGATGGTTCGCTCCGATGAACCCGGCTATGGCTTCAAGACCGCCACGGTGGATTTCCTGCTGGACGCCGAACTTGTCGAGCCGGACCCGGAGGTGGATGACGAAGACGCATTCCGAGCCACTCCGGCGGGACGCCAGGCCCTGGGCATCCGTCTAAGACCCAAGCCCCGTGGATTCAAAACCGCTCTTGAGCAGGCCATCCGGACGTTCTTCCCGGCAAACCTTGCCGACGAGTTCGAGTTCGAGTCACAGCCGCGGATCCGCAAGGGGGCGACACTGACCTTGTACGTCCCGATCATGCGTTTCAACGACTTTCACGTGGAACTCATGTGGGACGCCGTGCAGACCCTCGTCCAGGAACTGGGCTGGCCCGTCGAGGTTGATCCGGACACTCAGAACTGCACCGTGCTGGTCACTTGGCTGGACGAGTAAGGGTGGCGCGACCCAGATGTACCTGGGTTCCAACCAGATGTTGAGTTCCTACGGCAGCTTACTCTTCGCGCGCTTCGATGCACGTGGGTTCAGAGACGCCTGCAGCGCAACGTCATGCTTCTTACACAGAAAAATCATGTACTTGGCCGAACTGTGGGTAGCGTCTGCCTCAATCCGCTTCTTGAGAGCCAGCGCCCCCGCGTCGGTAAATATCCATCCGGGTTCCTGATCAGATACGACTTCGTCCATGATCCGCCAGAACGTGTTCTTCCTTGCTACCAGATGTGCTGCCTGGAGGGTCACCGTACCAGGGGCAGGCATGGGAATCTGGTGGCGATCAGTAAGGAATCTGCAAATCCTGCATTCGCCCTCGGCACGAACCTTTCTCGCGGCCTTTTCCGGCACGCACTGCAACTGCGTTTGCTTTAGCCAGAAATCGACGACCTCCTTGCCAAGCAGGGTCGCACACCGCTCCTGCGCCGCCTCGGTCCGCAGTGCCGCCGTCCGCCCAAGATGGTCGCGTCTAATTTCTGGAACGGCCAGATAGACCCGATCGCGCAAACCGGCATCTTTCAATTCCCGAAGTGTGGCTGCCACAGCAACCACCATGGAAGCCGCCCTTTCCGCACTGTTGCCGCGCGAACTGCCCGCGGAGAGAGCCTGCAACGCCTCCCGGATCGTCGGCTCTTCAGTCTCCGGCCGCAGTCTCTGGACGCTCGCATACACATCCCGCAACTCGACAATCGACCCTGGTCTAAGACTCTTCAGGTATTCCTTGACCAAATACCGAGGACCTTTCTCAGCCATTTCCCTATCCATATTTCGATGTTTCGAAACTCTATTCCGCGTCTAGACGCCTTGTCAAATGGAACCACAGAACGCTGACCCGAAATCGGTCCAGTCATAGCTTCTCTTACTCTTACAGTTCAAATCATCGATGGCTGGGTTGGACCGGCTTTGGCCGGTGGGGTCGGGGGCTGACTTTACTCTTGCGTTGGATGCAGCAAATCTGTGGATACTCAATCGGACAATCAAGCCAGAGTATTGACGCGGCAATTCACGTAAGCCCAAATTTCCCCGATTTCTCATCCCTTTGCTCCAATCTGCCTCTTGTGCTAGTGTGCATAAGTAAACGGCTCGACAACGACACCTAGAAGGAGTGTTCAGTTATGACCGAAACCAAATTGTTCGGACTGACGCCAGACGACCTGGTTGAACGCGTAACAGACGTGCTGAGCGTCGAGGACTTCGACGAGTTCTGGGTGGTCCACAGCCACGCGTGCAATTCGGTCGAGGTCTGGCTGGATCCGCCCCGGATCGAGGTCGAGGTCGATCTGCGGACTGACGAAATGACCGAGGCCGCGGAGGTCCAAGGTGACCTAGACGACATCCGCTCCACTTACGACAGCATCGTACTGGACCACCTGCGTCCCCAGGGCTTTAGTCTGACCGGCGAGGTCGAGGTCCACGAGTTCCCTGAGAAGGGCGGGAAGGATATCGCGGTCAGCTTCCGCCTTTCCCGCACAATCACATCGGCCGAGGACCTGATCCAGGCGCTGGGGTCCCTGGCACACACGGACCTGCGGATCGACCTCGCAACACGAAAGTAGCACCGGCACGCCAATGGTCGAGGTGTCGCGGACAAAGAACCTTCGCAACACTCAATACATCTGCGGCACCGCCCTGAAATACTTTTGCGGCGAGCCCGTGGAAGCGGTCGGCCCCGAGGGCCGGGAGGTTGAACGCCTGCAGATCCCGACGCTGGACAACCTGCCGCCCGTGCACTTGGATCATTTGATGTACGTGGGAGTGACGCGGGCAAAGTTGCATGCGGTGAAATCGCAATGTACCCCATGATTCAAGATGGATGAAGGAGGAAGGACTGATTATGAAGACGCGGACCAGGTGTTCCGCCAGGCTCGCCTATTCCTGGGGTCACCCCTGACGCTGTCGCACCGACCTGATACGATTCGCCGGTTCGAACCCCGTTTGCCGAGGTGTCCCATGTCATGGTTGGAAGCCCTGAACCCTTCCTCCGACCTGCCACAGCGCACGTTGGTTCTGTGCCGCAGTTCGGCTTCGGCAAGCGCGGTGCGCAGGCACCTGGCGGGCCAGGGAGGCCAGGTTGGCATCGAGATCCTGACGCCGACTGGACTGGCGCGTTCCCTGGAACCAGCACATCTACTGCCTTCGGAGGAGCCCGAAAAGGCTCTTCTCGCGATCCCACCGGATCACCCCTGGGCTTCGGTGACCGGTCGGGCCGGCCTTGCCAGTATCCTATGCGGGCACCTGTCTGACATCCGTTTGGAGGGCGTGCCGGGCGCGGAGTTGCCGACGGAGGTGATGCCGCTGCTGGACCTCGGCTGGGGCCAGGACCCTGAAACCAATGTCCTTGCGTCGCTGGCCGATCGCGTGGAACACGAATCTGCGGGACAACGGTTGGGGTTCGATCGCGTCTTCGCCATCGGGTTCGGAGACCAGGACGCTGGACTACTGCGGGCCCCCGGCACGAACCGACTGTTTGATCGCATCTTGAAGGGGCTGGCCGCCGTCCGCCTGTCGGGGCCAGAAGGTCCCTTGCCGGAAAACCTGCCCACCGTCCTTGCCTCGGATGTCGGAGCCGAGGCGGCGTGGGTTGTTGACGAAGCCGTCCGCTACCACAAGGACGGGGGAAGGTTCGAGGATGTCCTGGTGCTTGTCGCGGGCCAGGACGATCGCGACCGGATCCGTTCCGCACTAGGTCGCAGCGGGGTTCACGCCGCAGTCGCTCAGTCGCAGCGACTGACCCGCCATGCGCTGGCCATCCTGGTGCGCTCGGTCCTTCCATGGTTCGACGAAACGTCCCCGGATCAGACCGTGATCGAGGGCGAAACACTGCGCAGACTGTTCCAGAATCCCCTGGTCGGCTCCGGAGACTACCAGCCTGCCGAGGCCGCCGAATTGCGCAGGCAGATTGCTCTTCTTCGCCCGCCGGTACTTGGCGAACCTGACGACACGTCGCCGGAGGTGCCGGTGGGCGAGGACGACCTGTACGTCTCCCGCCGCGCCATTCCGACCGCCCTGATCGAGTGCCACCTGGTCCGGGCCTCGCTGGACAAGTGGATTGCGTCGCTGGCAGCGGTCACCGCAAATCCGGGCCTGCGGTTCGGAACCCGGCGGGCCGGATTGCTGCTTCGGCAGCGCCTGCTGTGGCTTCGCCAGTCGCGCGGTCCCACGCTTGGACATGTGCGCACTTTCCTGAACCGACTGGACCTGCACACGTTCCGCGATCGTGTGGCTATGTCGATCCAGAAGGCCCTTCTGGATGCCGCTCGACGGCCAGCGACAGACGAGGTTCTGTCCGAAGTACTGGACGGGGCCGCCTCCAGCGGCGATTTCCACCGGGGCGTCACACTGCTGGACTACGCGCAGTACGACCGGCGTCCCTCCGGACTGTGCCTGCTGACCGGGATGCATTCCAAGGGTGTTGGCCAGGCCCCGGCTCCCGACCCGTTCTTCACGGATGACGTGGCTGTCCGGTGGGGACGGTTGGGGGGTGCGGACCACGTCCGGTTCCTGATGCAGCAGGCCACAGAGGCAGCGGCCCGGGCCGGGATCGCGAAGGCATGTGTCGTCCAACGTTCCGCGGACGGACGGGCGGTCGTGCCGGTCTCGCACCGACTCCTTCGGCTGGTGACCGACAAGCCGCAGACGGATCTGCAGAACTACGGATTGCAGCTGCAGACCCCTGAAGCGTCGAACCGGGATGCGCTGCAAGGAGTGCCCCATCCGGTACCCGCTGAAGGCCCCAAGGAAATTGGCAACGCCGTCGCGGATCACGCGGCCCGTATGGCCACGGTCGAATGGATCCGTAATGGCGGGACCTTCGTGCGTCCGGAAGCGTCCGGCGATGTGGAAGACGACAGTACGCTGCAGGACATCATCGCGAGGGACTGGGAGGCGATCCCCCGGTCCCTGCGCCCCTATCTTGGGGATGCCTCGACCACGGCCGTTGCCGCGCTGCCGGCGAATGCCACACTGTCCGTGACCGGCGGTTTCGAGCCACTTTCCCACTGCCTTTTCCAGGCCTACCTGAAGACACGCCTGCGCCTGAAGGAGCCCGACACGCTGGAAGAGGAACTGAATGCCCGGGAGGTGGGCAGTGCGGTCCACAAGGCCTTGGAGAACATCGGGATCGACCCGCGGTGGCGTCCCGATGCGCAGCAACAGGAATCTGCGGTCCAGTCGTTGACCCTGGATCTGTCGAAGGAAGTTACGGCGCAACTGGAGACGATGCTGACGAAACTACCAGTAGTGACCCCCGCGCTGGAGAAGGCGCGAAAGGGGCTTGGCGGGCGCTGGGAAAGGCATCTGGCGATGTATGTGCGGTCGCGCGTCGAGGATCTGCAGGCGCTGGGCGAAAAGGCGTCGAAGAAGTCGTGGTCACAGTTCGGGACAACGCTGGAATATAAGGAGTTGTTGGGGCACCGCGATGCCTTCTTCGCGGTCGAAGCGCACAAGGGACATGCTAAAGAATGGATCAGGAAGGCTGTCGAGGCCATTCTGGCAACAACAGACCCGCTGGGCGAGGAAACGCTCGTTCATTGCAACAGCAAGTCCAAGCCTGTCGTTCAGCAGTGGATTTCCGACCCGGATGTCCAGGCTCGGGTGCACGCGCTGGCAGGAATCTACGCTAGCCTGCTGGCCCGCGAGTCTTCGATCCGTGGCGCCGTGGTCGGGGGCAAGGCGGAATGGAAGTTCGGCCCCCTGCCGGACGGGGAGCCCGCCGCGCCCCTGATGCTGCAGCTCGGTGACACCCGGGACGTCCTGGTCCGGGGATCGGTGGACCGGGTCCGCGTGACCGAAGGTTCCGGCGGGATCCGCGCCGTCGAACTGCTGGACTACAAGACCGGCCGGCCGTTCCTGCGGCAGGTGAAGGAAGAAATCCAGGCGGGCACACGTCCCCAGTTGCCCCTCTATGCATTGGCCCTGCTGGCCGCTCGGGGATTCGGGAAGGCACCGCCGGACGTCCCGATGGAACCCGTCGTCCTTCGCCTGGCCTACGACTTCGTGCAGGATGTCTCGAACGACGGGCTGTTCTCGTGGGAGCCCGGCGATTCCAGTCCCTCGCTGGAAGAATCGGCACATCTGCTGGGGTGGCTTCTGGCCCTCGCTCGAAGCGGCCAGTACCCGGTCCTGCCGCATCCCCTGACCTGCCCGGTCCTGAAATATCGCGGCCACGACTACTGCCCGTTCCGACCGGCCTGCCGCTTCGGCCAGCATCCTGGAACGATCGTGCCTACGGACGACGAACCGTCCGAGGAGGTAGCCGAATGAACGCATCCCCCCGCTTGACCGTCGTGTCTGCTGCAGCTGGTACCGGCAAGACGACCCGTCTGGTCCGTGAGTACCTTGCCCTGTTGCGGGAAGGCATCCCCCCTTGCCGCATCGTGGCCATCACCTTTACTCGAAAGGCGGCCGCCGAACTGGTCGAGACGGTTTCAAGATGCCTGCGCAGCAGCCTCGGGGAACCCGTCCCCCAAAACTTCCAGCAGGATTTCGATGCCTGCTATCGGGACCACCTGCCGGCTGACCCGGAATTCATCCGCAATGCCGTGAATGAACTGCCCAACGCCCCGGCCGGGACCACCGACAGCTTCGTCCTGCGCCTGCTGGCCGAGTTTGCGCTGGAGGCGCGCCTGCCCGTGGACGATGGCGGCTCGCCCGCTTGGCTGGACCTTCCAATCGGGCAGGGTGACACGTCCGCGGTCTTCGAGGCAGCGATCCGAGAAGTGATAGAACCCCCGGACGGTCAGGTTCCGGCCCAGGCCGAGGCCCTGCTGCAGCACATGGGCATGCGGGAATTGCTGCAGCGCGTGTCCGAAACGGCCCGGGCGCTCCCGTTGACCGACGCGACCCGGGGGCTGAAACTGGCGACCGCTGCCGAACTGTCCGGACGTGTGATCGACATGGTGGCCCAGGCTTTCCGTGCCGCGGTGGCGTCCACTCCCAAACTGGTGGGCGATAACGCGATCCAGGCGTGCCAGCCGTTCCATCCACCCGTCCGGGCCTGGGTCGATGGGGGTATGAACGGCCCGCCTCCCTGCGAACTGGTCCCGTGGTGCGGGGGACGGACCAAAAAGTCGGACACATCGTCCACGGCCCAGACGCTGCGAGGCGAACTGGCCCAGCATCGCCTGGACCTGGGCATCGTCCAGGTCGGTCTGGATTCCCTGGTACCGAAACTCGTCCAAGGCTTCTCGAACGAAGGGATCCGGACTTGCGACGCCCTGCGCAGCGACCTACTGGCCCTGGCCCAGAAGGCTCGTGCGCACGCGTTCCGCATGGCAGCCCAGGTCGGCGCACTCGATCACGACCTGCTGACGGAAGCCGCCATCGACCTGTGCTCCCGGGACGACCGCTCGATCCGCCTGCGCAATCGGTTCGAGGCGCTGCTGGTTGACGAGGTCCAGGACTCCAGCCCCCGCCAGTTCCGGTTGTACCAGGCTCTCGAACAACTGCCGGGTTCGGGACGCACGCTGAGGGTCTTCCATGTCGGTGATGCCAGGCAGAGCATCTACCTGTTCCGTGGTGCCGAACCGGCAGGCCTGGCGGAACTGGTAAAACGGGCGGATTCGGGGGGCGGAAGCAGGGAAGATCTGGACCAGAACTTCCGCAGCACCCCCGCGATGGTCGACGCCCAAAAGGCCCTGTTCGCCAGGGCGACGAACGGCACCGAAACCCTCCCCGGTCTTCCCGGGGTGGCATCGGTAGACCAGGTGAAGTCCAGTCCGGGCAAGAAGAAGCACGAACTGTCCTCCGAGGTGCACTACCCGCTCCCCGTCGTGATGGTGAACCTGGGCGACCTGCCGGAAGGCAAGAAGATGTGGTCGGCCTGGGACTACAACTGCGCCGCGATCGACGTGTTCGCTCAGCGCATCCAGGATGCCTGGGATCTAGAGAAGCGACCCGACGATACGGCCGCCGTGCTGACCGCAAGTTGGCCCAAGGCGATTGCCGCGCGCGATCGCTTGCGTGCCATCCTGCGCAAGGCAAAGACCGGAGACGCCTTCCTGGACGGCAGCCGTGAACTGGCCAAGCGGCAGGTTGCCCAGGACGTCCGGACCCTCGTGCGATCGCTGTGGGATTCGACCGACGACATCGCCTGGGTCGGGCTATGGCGCCACCCGATGATCGGGCTTTCCGACGGGGCGCTGGCCGCCCTGCACACCGGGACGGGACTGCTGCCCCAGGATTCCAAACGACGTGGACTGGCGGGAGCACTTGCGGCGGACGCATTGTCCCCCGAGGTATTTTCCGAGATCGACGTCGATCTCTTCCAGCGGGTGCGTCCCATCCTGGTCCGTGCCCGTCGGGACATCGGCAGGATCCCGACCGCCGATGTCATCGAGCGGCTGGCGGCCGACCTCCATTGGCGCCCGATCCTACTGGCGGGACCGGATGCCATGGACTCGGTAGGGGAACTGGAGGTCATCCTGGACTGGATCCGGCAGGCCGAGGCCGATCAGATCGACCCCGACGCCGTCGTCGCAATGCTGGACCCGGCCCAGGCCGAGGAGCCCCCGCGCGTCGAACTGTACCGGGGGGCCCGAACCGTCAGTTGTACGACGGTGCACCAGGCCAAGGGACTGAAGTACGACCACGTGCTGGTATATGACATCGGCACGTCCCCTTCCGGGAACTCCGACGATGGGTGGAGCCGGGCTACCGTGTCCGTGGACGGCATGCCCCGGACACTGCTGGGAGTCAAGTTCGATCCCAACGGCGCCCTGAAGCCGGTGCCCGACCTGGTACACCGACTGGCGGACATGGTGGACGACATCCGGCGGGACGAGGAGCGCCTGCGCCTGGCCTACGTGGCGGTCACCCGGGCCGTCCGTTCGGTCACGTTCGCAATCGGGACGGCGAAGGCGGGAATCCACGAGGAACTCGCAAACCTGTGGACCGCCGAGCCGCCTATGACCGGCGTGTACCCGCATACCGCCCAGGGGCCGGCAGAGGTGGATGCCGTGCGAAAAGGGTATGCCCAGGCCATCAGCGACTTCCCGGTCCCTCCGGTCGAGCCGGCCGGCTGGTCGTCTGTATCGCCATCCCGGGCCATGGGGGCATGGAAGGACCAGGATTCGGCCGCCCTGGATACGCTGGTGGCGGACATCGCTGCTCGGTGCGAGTTCCGGAAGGGGGACAAGCTTCTAAACCCTCCGAGACTGGCGGGTGAAACCGCGGATCGGGAGGTCGAATCCACGGACTGGGGCACCCTGGTCCACGCTTGGATGGAATTCGGCGGGCTGGATGCCGGGGCCGACCTGGCCTTGGCCGTTCGGTTCCTGTCGGACAAGTACAGCATGGTTCACCCGGACTTGGCACAATGGCTGCTGGACATGGTCCACCAACTGGAACAGACGCAACCGGATCTGGTCGCGATGCTACGGTCCTCCGAGCCCACCCTGCACTTCGAGATGCCCTTCGCGGGCGTGAACAATACCTTCCCAACCGCCCCCTGGTTCCACGCCGGACGCATGGATCTGCTGGTGACCTGGCCTGGCCGGCGCGCCTGGGTCATCGATTTCAAGGCAGGCCACAAGAGCCCCACCTCGCGAGAGGATCTGGTCAAGGGCGCCAGCCTGGCTGAGTATGTCCCCCAGTTGGAGGCGTACCGCAGCGCACTGACGGCCGCCGGCTGGACCGTGGAAAAGGTCGGCATCCTGTTCGTCCGCACAGGGGCGTGGCTGGCTTGGTAACGCCTGCGTGGAAATCACTGGTGCTGGAAGACCTCTGTCCTTTTAAGACATTCGCTACCACAGAACCATCATCGGCCTCGTGCCCGGCGTCAAGTCCAAGCGTGCATCTCAGGTGGGATTGTCGCTGGGCAGCCTCGCAATTGCCGATGCTCGAATACTATTCCCTGTCACCCTAGGCGGCGTCAACAGAAAAGCCTGCCATGACCCCTGCAAAATCAAGAAAAGCACTTCATCCCCCCTGATTCACGTCACGCGTGATAAAGTGTCCCATCAATCTTGGTCATCTGCGCGTGGGTGAAGGACAATATCACCGCGACTCTCGGGATATGTAGCAGGTCCCCAACTTCAAGCACTCTGTCAGCCCTCTTGCGTTCCTTGAGGTACTTGTCGAGGACTTGGTAGCCACCTATAGTGAATTCCCATGCTTCGGGGGGAACCGGCACGAAGTACTGGTCGTTGTTGAAGTAGAGGCGTTGCGTCTCGGGATCGTAGGACACCTTCGTCACTTTGCAGTCGATTTCACTTTCGGTTGCAGTCCCTTGGCAGGAAATCATCGTTGCGGGGGCTGGAATCGGCTTCATGGTGTGCGCTTCAACCAGTTCCCAGCCAAGGGCTGCCAGTTTCTCAAACTGACTGGGATCGTGCACAAACTGAATCCGGGGGAAGTCGATCTTCAAGAACTCCTGGTAGGTCGCCCGGTAGGTAGGGCTGTGCAGGATCGCATAAATGTACCCAAGCACCTGCTCAGGCGTGTAATGCTTGTTGTACCTCTCGTCAACCCACTTGCGGAACGCGGGGGTGAAATTCTCCCGCCTTCCAGTGCCGCCGAAGAGCAAGCCATCCTTATCGAACGGATAAAGATACAGCGGGATGTGTGTGTTATTGGCATAGGCACTTTCAAACAAACAGCTTTCAACCATATTCTCAGCAGCCAGAATGTAGTCGAAGTAATCATTCTTGTTTTGACGCTTTACATCGATGGCTATGTTGGGGCCCGCTACCATGTGACGCATCGTGTCCCAAGCTGGGCGACTCGTAAACCCCACCTTATAATATATATATCTTGTGTCAAACGGTCTGTAGAGCACTCTGCCAATGCAGGAGGCTTCGTACCTATATTCATTCAACAAATCCGCCACACAATAGCTGCTCGAATTCTCAATCCGATATTTCTTCTTGAAGGCGGCATCAGTATTGCCACCAAAGGCGTCCCGGATTGTGTTTTCCAATGTATTACGGTCTTGATTTACCACCAAATCGTCTCGGTCAGTCTTTACGCCGGTGCCAAAAACTTGAAAGATGTCAGTTATGCCCCAAAAGTCACCATACTCCTTGAGTAAAGCTGCATACCCGTCACTTGAAGGGACGAAGAAGCTCAATGATTCATGCCCAAAGCGACCAGCCCAGCGAGTGGCTGCAAGCTGTGCATCAAAGGCTGCTACATCAAGCGGTTGAAAGAGTGCCATATCACCCGCAACAAGCTGCTGATACTTTTCCAAGCGCACCGATGATTTTATGTCTGCGTAGTACACCTTGCAGCCAGTAGGCTTTGTCTGCGTCTTTACGAAAAACGCGATGCAGGTGCCAACCCGGATATCAAAGACATTAGCATCTTGCTTTCCATCAGGTGCCTTCTCACTTATCAAACTGTTACCATGAAGGTTCAGAATGTAGATAGCGTCGAAGCTGTCCATTAGGCTTTTACGCATCTTACGCAAAGTAACGGCATTCAAATAGGAGTTATTTGTGATGATGCCAACAACACCTCTGTCGGGCTTTTCCATTTTGTGGTGTGCAAACCAAATGAACTTCACATAGTCGTCCCAGTTCATCTTCTTTTCATCTTGCGGTGCATAAGCATTTCTAACAAGGTCATCAATCTCACCCTTGTTCTTTGACTTCACATTGTAGGGTGGGTTGCCCACGATAATCAAAACGGGCGTTGTCTTGATCTTTAAGGCAGCATCACCCTCCGCCTTCAACTTTTGCATAAATGGCAGAGCTCCCTGCGGGGGAGTCATACCAAGGGTGTTGGTAAGGTATATCTTCAGCGGTTCAGTGATCTGGTATCCCTTTGCCTTCAGAAACTGAGATAGCTTCAAGTGTGCTATTGTATATGGAGCGATAAGGTACTCAAAACCGTACAGGTTCTTGAGGGCGTGGTCCTTGATTAGCCTGTCTTGTATCACTTTGCTCGCCTTGACAGATGGCTCTTCAAATATCTGCATTAGGGCTTCAAGCAAGAAGGTTCCAGTGCCGGTAGCAAAGTCAAGTATCTGGACTTGGTTTGGATCAGCCAAACCATCCGCGATATTGAAGTCCTTGCCCTTGAGGATGCTGTTCACGCCACGCATGATAAAGTTGACAACAGGCGGGGGGGTGTAATACACACCGCGAGACTCACGCATCTTGGGGTTGTACTCTTTGAGGAAATCCTCATAAAAGTAGATATATGGGTCGCGTTCAAACAACCTCGCCTCAGGATTGGTAGGTTCTGTTTGCCGGTCGAATGACAGATCTTCGTTGATCCCTTTCAAGTCCAAGTTATTCATCAGGCCAAGAATTTCTTCCACCTTGTGCCCGATACGCTGGTACTCTGGCTGATTCAATTCATTTAGGAATTTGGCAAGCTCCTTGATTAGAACGAAATTGGAGGGAATGAACACCTGCACGGTGTCCAATGTGACTGGAGGCGTTTCACAGGGCACATTTAACTTCGCCAAAAACAGGCTGTACGCGAGTGTTTGGGCAAAGGCACTTGCGAAGTCTTCAATCTTGAGTTCACTATCAACATATTGTTGAAACGCGCCATAGATACCCCACAGGGTCCCCTGTGTCCGGGTATTTTCTTGCCGCTGCATCTCGGGTACAAGGAAAGCGCAAAGGTCGTGACAACGGATGGCAAGCTGCTGGGCAAGCACCTGCTTGCTGCTAATGCCCCTGGGGGTGGCCGACAGGAAAGCCCCCAGCAGCACCTTCAAGTCAGCTATGCCGGTCGTGTCAGGCTTTCCCCCGCGCTTTAGAGATGCCGACTTGCCAAGAGTGGCAGTGTGAGTCACAACCCCGTCCTTGACAAGCAGCCAGTCGAGGTAGTTCGTGAGGATGATATTCTCATTGCGCTTCCGGTACTTGTTGACTTGGGGATCGTTGACGAGCTTGTCAATGTTGAACCCAATTGCCTTGTTCTCCAGCAGACCGACGGTGCCAAGGCTATGATCATGAGTGAAGGAGAAGTCCGGCACGCCGAGCTTGGGCTCCCCTAGCTTGACTTCTTGGCGTGGTGTTATACCAGCATCACAAACTGCCGTTAGGAAATTTTCAAGCTGAGTGCGGTAGCTGTGCTCGTTGTCTCTGTGTGGATCGAAGCCGCACAGGTCTTGAAAATAGCGTGCAACGGCAGCCTGGAAGTCGGGTTGGGGCATTGTTCGATTTCCTTTTTCGGGGCTTTGCTAGATCTACTAGCCTCTTTGGACATTTCAGCCTGCCTAGACTTTAGCGTGACTCTGCGGGGACCGCAAATTCTGTAAGCGAGTACCCAGTCAACCTCATCCTCAAAGAGATCAAACTTGATCTCAAGGGCATCTCCACTGTCCTGCAAATCCCCATTTCACAATCCACCTTGTCTCCATCCGGCCGTTGCTTCAAATTATCGGGATTCTGTGAGTTTTCCTACTTGTAAAGCAGATTCCCAAAATGCCACTCAAATGCCTATTGGAAGTTTTCCCTGGGGTTGATTGATCGTGGGTAGATGCGGTTTGCCGGGCAGTTGCCAGTTCCCCCAAACTCCGAGTTCATCGGGAGTCTTCCTGCCACGATCCGTTTTATCGAGGTCGATGTCGAAGCTGACCAGAATAGGGTCGTATTTTACCGAGGCAACGGACTGGTATGCATCATAGAAATCCAATCTGATCGCGTCATTGGCCGTCAGAAGCGATTCGGAGTCTTCGGGCGCCAGACGCAACATAAATACCGAATTGTCCACGAACACGTCTTTCTCGAACTGGGGAAGTACCGAGGCGCGCCCAAGTCGCAGCAATGCCAGGGCAATTGAATGGAACGCGAAGTCGGTCAGGAACAAACAGGCAGACGGAGTCTTGTCCAGAAAAATCCGAACCTCCTCGGACCGCTGCTGATCCAGGAGGCGCTCCAGCCAGATATTGGTGTCCAGCAGGTACATTCCTAGACCCCACGCCACTCCAGGGTTTTCTTCTGAAGCTCGATCGACGTGAACTGGTCTCGAACGTCCTTCAGCGCCCCGCCCCAGTCCTGGCGTAACCGGCCTCCCGGCTTTCGGGCTCGACGGCGTTCCACGAAGACTACGAAGTCCTCGACTTCCTGTTGGAGGTCCGGAGGAAGCCCCTCGATCATCGTTGCCAGTCGACAGTTCATGTCAGTCCTCCGGGGCCAGTCCCGATCGTGGGTACTGGTCATGATACCCCATCCTACCCCAACCCCCAAACCCCCTTGGCCATCTCGGGCAGGGGGCTCCATAACCGCGCCATGTCCTCTTCCGCCCCCAGCAACAGCAAATACAACGACCCGCCGAACGCCTGGAATGCCTCGCCCACGCCAGCCTCCAACTCGCCGATACCATCCGTGATGATCACTATCCGCCGATACCTATGCTCTAGCGCATGTCCCAGCACGCAGTCGAAATCGGTACCGCCTGTCGTCCGTTTGAGGCCGCGGGCCAGTTCGTCCAGCGTGGCGTCGGCGACTTGGTTCGAAAACAGGTGGACCGTGGAGCCGACCTCGTCGCCCAGGGCCAGGATCAGGCCGTAGACTTGGGACAGGAAGGCGTCGAAGGAACCGGACACATCTATGTAGACGTGTGCTCGCTGGTCGTCGTCCGCGGTGTCGAACCGCGGGCCGTGGAACAGGGTTGGCCAGAAGCCCAGTGACAGGGACGGCCAGTCGGAACGGCCTGGGGAAAAGACCGGGGACGTCACGGCTGTGAAGGCGGCCCGGCGTCGGGGGTGATTGGGGTCCTCGATGAGGGCCCGCTTGACGGCCAGGGCCAGTTCCGGGGACAGGGACGGCTGGACAGGGTCGCCGGTTTCGTCCTCTTCCAGGTCATCGTAATGGCCGGCCCCGAAGGCACCGCCATCGTCTTCCGTGCCCCAGGGGAGGTCCGACAGCCGTTCGCGATCGGGCCGGTGATCCCCCAGGAACGTGACGTCGCAGGCGTATTGCGCGGCAACCATCAGGCTGTTTACCATCCCGGCCAGCGCCTCGAAGGAACACTGCTGGAACCAGCCAGCGTGGTACACGTCCCAGGCCAAGCACGCCAGGGAAAAGGGCGCGCCACCGGCCCGCAGGTTCGACAGGAAAGGGCCCATCGTCGTCTTTATTGCGCCTTCGGGCGGCCGCAACAGGGACCCGATCAGGCTTTTGCGATCGTACATCCGGGCCAGCAGGGGGACGCCGCCAGGGAAGAATCGTTCGCACACTGCCCGGTTCACCAGGATGTCCGCCGCGATGTTGGCGACGTTTTGCATCCGCGGCGATCGCAACCACGTGGGCAGTCCGACGAGGTGCCCCAGGACGTGGTGAAAGACTTCGTGCATCAGCACGAACAGCAGGTCCCGGTCGTCCTGCAGGCTGTCGCGCAGGAAGGCATCGCCGAACTCGATCCGGTAGCGGCCGCCGCAGCAGCGTCGGATGCAGGCCGTGGGAGCCTTCGTCGATACGGCCAGCGTGCATTTGGGCAGGAACATGTCCAGGTCGGCCTGAAGCTGGTCTGGCTGGGCGCAACCGCGCACTGCCTTCAGGATCCGGACCTCCAGTTCGTCCTGCGTACTCATGACTGCCTCGCCGAAGGAATGGCCGGGGGCACGCAGGCCACGACGTACTGGCCGGCCAACGCACGGAAAGCCTTCGGCAGTGCGGTCGGGGCCGCGTCGGGCATGAACACGCCGCTGGTGGTGCGCAGCAGCACCGACCAGGCCTGGGCGGCATCGTCGATAACCGGCAGGTCTGGCCTCAGGGCGATCGGGCTGCGGCTGTCGACCAGAAGGACCCCGGGGAACTGGGCCGCGATGCCCTGGACCCCGCCGCAGGTCCGCGCATCCCGGGGGGCCGCCCGACGTGGCACGCGCACAACGAAACAGGCGTCGAGGGCCTCCCCAACCAGGGGATCCCCGTCCGCGATTGCAACCAGACGGCCCGCCTCGTCAAAGCCCTCAAGGATCCGCGGGTCCAGGCGCGAGAATGGTTCCCGGAACCAGCGCCCATCCGTGAAGCCGCTGGCGACGATCTGGCCGTCGTCATTTTCGCGGGGGACAAGCACGTCCCACTGAGGCACGCGGTGGGTGCCAATTATGCGGCTGCGCTCGACCACGGCCGCCGGCCTTACCAGGTCATCACTGGGGAACGAGCGCGTCCGGCCGGGCAGGTACAGCGAATGGGGGCGCGCGGGCACCTGTTCGAAAAACTGCTCGAATGCCTCGCGGGCCCAGACGAACCTGGGTCGGCGATGGCGACGGCGGGGCCTGCGGCCAGTGAAGGGGTTGTCGTCGTCCTCGCGCTGCAGCAGCAGTTCTTCCAGTTCCTTGACCCGGATGTGACGGGCCGCCCGCCGGGTCTGCAGTTCGCGGATCGTGGTGTCCGGCTCGCCTTCGCCGCACGGCTCCCACCGCTCCAGCAGGAACTCCATCCCCTGGGCCACAGTCTGGGCGACGACGATTCCGGCGCGACCCTGGTGGATGGCCGGCATGCCCCGCAGGTGCAGGGGCGTCAGTTCCAGGTGGGTGCTGGATTCGGACACATCCTCCGGGGCTCCCAGCGCGGCCGAATCCAGCCGGACGGCTTCAAGCGCGGCGACCGGCATCCGGGCCAGTCGGCGCAACGGCACCTCGGCGCGGGCGCGAACGAACGCCGTCACGCCGCCTTCCTTCAATCCAACCCTCAGTCCGTCAATTTTCATGCGTCACCTCCTTGTTCGACCAGCGCCAGTAATTTGGGCGCGAAATCCTCGAAGTTGCAGTTGATCGAAGGCAGCCGATCCAGGCGGCCAGCCAACTGAAAAGCGATCCGCAGGACCCCGGCCAAGGCCGTCGCGGGAAGCCTGGAATCGAAGTCCCCGGCAGTCATCCTGCCCGCAAATTCCGACCCGCGGTCGGGGCTTAGGGTGGCGGCCTCGCGCCAGCAGGAAAGCAGGCGATGCCGCGCCTCGGGTCGGACGCGGGCCAGCACTTCGGGGCGTCCCACCAGCAGCACCAGCGCCGCGCCGGCCTGCAGCGTTGGTTCGACCTTGGTGGGGTGCTCGACGGCCCCGGCAACGCGGGTGACCAGCAGCGAAAGCCCATCGCCATCGGCGAAGGCGGCAGGATCGGTCAGCAGCCCTCGGGCGGCTGCCAGAAGGTTGCTGTGGGGCAGACTGCGCCGGGGGCTGCCGCTGATGGTCGCGGACGCGTGGGAATGAGCGCTGTCAATGATCAGGCGTCCAACCGGTCGGCCAACCGCGCGGAACGGCATCGTGACGTCCAGTGCGTGGCGGAACAGGTCCAGGGGCATTGCGGTGGATTTCGAGGACAGGCGCCCGGTGGCGCGGTGGACCGCCACCAGGGCCACCAGCGCGCGGCGGATCATTCCCAGGCGTCGTCCGTCCAGGTGGATTTCCTTGGCGTCGAGGTACGCGCCTGCCAGGTCGGAGTAGGTCGAGGCAGCCGTTCCGACCGTCGATTCGGCCCATTCCATCTGTTTCCGAATCGTGGCCAGCAGGCCCTTGAGGTCGGGCAGGTCCTGCTGACCGATTGGGCCCATGGCGACCGAATCGGCCGAGGTGCGGTTTTCGATAACCTTGCGGCGGTCTGCCGGGGTCATTTCGCGGATCTCGGGTACGTCCACGATGAACGTGAACCTGCCGGCCAGGGCCTCGTCCAAAGGCGAGGTGCCCAGCATGCCAACCGGATTCATGGCGGCCATGACGAACTTCAGGTCGGGCAGGGCCATCCCCATCACGCGACGCGAACGGATGACTTCCAGCCACTTGTTCTGCATCCCAATGGACGCGCGGGACAGTTCGTCGATCAACACGAACTCCTTGTCCCACAATGTCAGCGGCGTCTGGAGGTAACCGATCCGGCCTTCCTGCATGGACCTGGGGTCCGGAAAGCCGACGACGTCCTCGAACATCGCCTTGCTGGCGTCGTAGGCCCAGAACGGGCGACCCATTGCCGCGGCCAGCCTTTCGGCCAGGGTCGTCTTGGCCGAACCCTGTGCACCGATCAGCAGGATCGGGTCACCCAGGGCCAGGCCCGCCAGGATGGCGTCCTCGATGGCGTCGCAGCCGAAGACTCCAAGTTGTTCGATGATTGAACGGGTGGGCATGTCGCTTCTCCTCGATACTATCAGGTGCAGCATGCCAGATGATGCGGCATGGAACGTGCCTGAATTGGCCAATTGTCCGGTGAAACTGCGACTTGGATTCCAGCAGGAGACCAGGTCCCCGACTTCATTGGTCAATCAACGGCGTTCTGGAATCTGTGGGCGCGGGATGGACGGCGCAGACGGGCGCTGTTTATCAGGGGAAGCTTTTATGACCTGGGGACGCGCGGGAAGGACGGCGCAGACGGGCGCTGTTTATCAGGGGGACGCGCTTATGACCTGGGGGAGCGCGGGATGGACGCGAGGATCAGCGGGTCTTGTAGCGGCACTTTGCGACGCACTTTTCTTGCCAGTTCTTGCATTTCACCAGGCAACGGCGGTGCGCGGCGCTCTTGGGCGTGGCCTTGATGTTGCACTTTTCGACGCACCCGCGGTCGCACTTGAGAGTGATGCAGTCCTGCAGCGAACCCGCCCCGGCAGCCGCCGGAATGAAAGTTGCCAGCACGAATGTAAAGACCAGCAGGTAGAACCTCATTGCGCCTCCAGGGATATCTATCTTCAATCCGGATTTGTAGCAGGTGGGGAAACGGGAAGTCAATGAAGATTCCCGCATCGGCGCTAGGCTGTATGTTCCAGGCGAAACGGCACCTTGCTTTCGGAGGTGTGATTTTCGTAGGATCAGTCCCGTCCAAGACCTCGGAGGGGCCAATGTCGGAAAGCGAGATCCGCGCAATCCTCAGGAATGTTTGCGAGCGGCTGGCCCGGCAGATGGTCGTGCCCGTAGGGAAGATTGCGGTCCCGGTGGCGCTGGGCGCGGCTCTTGCCACCGGATCGGGCTGCTTCCCCGATCTCCCACCGAGATCAGCCTACATGGCGCCGGACGTATACATCCTTGATGAAGGCTGGCTGGACAACGTTCCCGAGGCCGACAACACGGACCCTGGCAACACAGACTCGCTGGCGGACGCGGTCGACAATGGACCTATCCCTCCCTACATGGGTCCCGACGTCTTCATAATGGACGCGGTCTACATGGGTCCTGATCCAGGACCAGTCCCGGAATACATGGCAGCGGACGCCTGGCTGTCGGATCCTGGCGCCCAGCCGCTGTACGTTTCGCCCGACCCGGGACCAGTTCCCGAATATATGGCAGCGGACGCCTGGCCGTTGGATTCTGGCATGCAGCCGCTGTACGTTTCGCCCGACCCGGGCCCTGTTCCGGACTACATGGCCGCGGACGCCGTGGACCCTGACCCGGGGATTCAGCCTCCATACATGGCACCTGATGCGGGCCCGATGCCAGCCTACAAGGCTCCCTCGTAGGCGTGCTTCCCCCGCCTTACCCCCTCCGGAGGATCGGTCTGTGATCGAACTGCTGCAGCGCCTTGGGTGCTATCCTCGGTATTGCGTCTGGGAACTGACCCTGGCGTGCGACATGCGGTGTCTGCACTGCGGTTCGTATGCTGGCACCAGACGTGACGACGAATTGTCGGTACCTGAAATGGAACAGGTGGCCGACCAGCTTGCCGCGATGCATTGCGAAAAGGTCACGTTGGGTGGCGGCGAGCCGACCCTGCATCCCCGGTGGCACGATCTTGGCCGACGCCTGTCGGACCAGGGCGTCCGGGTCAACATGATCTCCAACGGCTGGTCCTGGTCGCCCGACCACCTGGAAAAGGCCAGGCATGCGCGTCTGACCAACATGGCCTTCAGCCTTGACGGTTTCGAGGACGCCCACGACGCCGTGCGCAAGCCAGGTTCGTTCCAGAAGGTCGTCGCGGCCCTGGACGACTGCGCCCGGGCGGGCTTCCCGGCCAGCGTCGTTTCCCACGTGAATCGACTGAACGCGCATCGCCTGGGGGAATTCCGAACCTTCCTGGGCCAACATCGCGTGTCGTCCTGGCAGATCCAGTTGGGCATACCGTCGGGGGCCCTCAGGGACAACCGGGACCTGGTGATCCAGCCGGAAGACCTGCTGTGGCTGATCCCCCAGATTGCTGCCTTGCGAACAGACCCGACCCCTGGCCCGGCCGTCCTGGCCGCCGACAACGTGGGCTATTTCGGGCGCCATGAAAAACCCCTGCGGGATCGCGGCGCCGAGATCAGTTTCTGGATCGGTTGTCGCGCCGGTATGCAGGTCATAGGCATCGAAAGCAACGGGAACGTGAAGGGCTGCCTGTCCCTGCCGTCCGCCCGTCACGGCAACGACCGGTTCGTCGAAGACAACCTGCGGCGGCGTTCGTTGAAGGAGATCTGGGAGGATTCGAAGGCCTTCGCGTGGAACCGGGGCTTTACCGAATCGCAACTGGGCGGGTTTTGCGCGGTTTGCCGCTATCGCGACATCTGCCGTGGCGGTTGCGCCTGGACGGCATACAGCCACACGAACGATCGCTTTGACAACCCCTACTGTTTCTATCGCCAGGTCCTGGTGGCGGGCCAACTGCAGGAACTGGGCGACGATGTCCCGAACGCAGCCGAGTTGGCCATGGCAGCCAGCCTGCGGGTCGTCGGGGAGGCTGGTGTGACTGCGGTTGCTCCGGATGCCTTGGATGCGTCAGTTACGCGCGCCGATGAAACCCAGGTTTAGCCAGTACAGGCTTAATGTTACAGGTGAATTCCCTTGTCAGGATCCTGGCGAACCACCGGAATTCGAGGGTAATCGATGGACCAAAACGACGAATCATGTAAACCCCCGTTGGGCATTGCCGCCGTCCTGCTGTTTTCCCCGGATCCGGAGGCCCTGGCCGCGTTCTACCGGCGGCACTTTGGCGTCCAACTGCGACCGGTCAGCGTCCCCGGCCTTGGCCCGCACTGGGCGTGCGATGTTGGGCACGTCTACCTGTCCCTGTGGCCCTTCGACAGTCCAGATGCGCCCCGCGCGACGGGCGGCACCGGCGGCGTAGCCTTCCAGGTCCGTGACGTACAGAACGACTATCGGCGACTGGTTCAGGCCGGCGTGCCGTCCGTATTCCCGCCCCGAACAACAGCGGTCGGCATCATCGCCCGCTTGCGCGACCCCGACGGCAACCCGGTCGAAATCGTCCAGGTGTTGCCCTCCCCAGGGACACCAGGTCCGGGCTGACCACCGGCAGATGTTTCGGACGTCGTCTTGATCAATCAAACGTGTTGCGGAAGATTCCGGAAGATTCAGTCGCGCAGAATGCCGCAGCCCTCGCGCCGGGCCGCCAGATCCCTGCCGTCCTTCCCGTCTACTTGCCCTGGTGCCGGCAGACGAAGGCGCGCTGGTCGTTGCACGACTCGTCGCTCCACTGGCCGCTGGTAGTAGCCTTGGCCACGCACTGGGCGTTCTCGCCGCCGCCGCCGCCGGTCCCCGTGTTGTCAGGCTGTCCCGACGCCCAGTTCAGGTACGTGGGCATCCGGGACGTCGCCCCCGAACCCATCGTCCACACGAAAACGTACGTAGTGCTTTGGTCGTTCAGGCCGATCCAGGCGTTGCTGACCTGGCCGTTCATCAGTTCCTGGACGAATCCGTCCTCGTCCGGCGAGTCAATCCACGCCAAGGTAGCCCCGAAAGACGAGCAGGTCGATCTGGCCGATGACCACGACGAAGTCCGCTTGAAGACCATGAAGCAGGCGTTCGCAAATACCCCCTTGGCATCCCCGAAGAAGCACTCGTTCTGGCAGGTCGGGCTGCACCAGTCGCCAGGCAGGACGTTACCGTCGTCGCACTGCTCGCCAACCTGCACGATGCCGTCACCGCAGGCCGGAGTCCTGCAGGCGTTCGAGCATCCGTCGTCATCGACCTGGTTGCCGTCGTCGCATTCCTCGGCCCCAAGCCGCACGAAACCGTCGCCGCACCTTGCGACCTTGCCATCAGAGGTGCACGTGTCGATATCCGCCAGGTTCCCGTCGTCGCATTCCTCGACTCCAACCCACACGATGCCGTCGCCAATTTTCGCGATCCGGCAAGTGTTCAGGCACGCATCCGTCTGGTTCTTGTTCCCGTCATCGCATTCTTCCACGCCGTCCTGCACATAGCCGTCGCCGCAAGACGGAACCAGGCACGTATCAAGGCAGTCGTCCGTGTTGTCCTGGTTGCCGTCGTCGCACGCCTCGCCAGCCTGGACCTTGCCATCACCGCACGTCGGCAGCCGGCAGGCGCTGGTGCACCCGTCCGTATCCGACTGGTTCTGGTCGTCGCACGCCTCGACCCCATCGCGCACGATGCCGTCCCCGCACGTCGCCTTCACACAATCGTTCAGGCACGCGTCGTTGTCGTCCTTGTTCCCGTCGTCGCACTCATCGATGTTGGCCTGCACGTGCCCGTCCCCGCATTTTGCAGCCAGGCATGTCGTCAGGCATGCGTCGGTGTTGTCGTCGTTACCGTCGTCGCACTCCTCGCGATCCCGCTGAACGATGCCATCGCCGCAGCGTGCGGTCTTGCACCCACTGGTGCAGTCGTCGCCTTCATCCGTGTTCCCGTCGTCACACTCCTCGATCCCCGTTTCGACGATCCCGTCGCCGCAGGTCGCCTTCTTGCAGGCGTTCGTGCACGCGTCCTGGTTCAGCGCGTTCCCGTCGTCACATTCCTCGCCCGCCTGCAGGATGCCGTCCCCGCACCTGGCCGTCCGGCAGTCGTTTGTGCACAGGTCGAAGTTCACGTAGTTGCCGTCGTCGCATTCCTCGCCCAAACTGGCTTGCAGGATCCCGTCGCCGCACTTCGCGACCACGCACAGGTTGGTACAGGCATCGTCGTTGACGAGGTTGCCGTCGTCACAAGCCTCTCCCTTCTCGACCTTACCGTTGCCGCACTTGGCGTCCTCCCCGCATCCCGGCAAGGCCAACGCCGCCACAAGCACCACGCCAAGGACTTGGACCTTCCGGAATACAAACTTGGACATCTTCTCCACCCTCATGCGAGTTGAATGCGATAAGGCACGCCATACTCGAACCGTGTGCGCAATAAGTCTACGAACCATGGCGCATGCTGTTCCAGCAATGGCGTATAAGGCAATGTATATACAGAAGATTTACGAGTTTTCCGGAATGACGTTGACCAGAAACTCTTACCGCTTGCCTCCATCGACATGGCGCGCTGTGTAAATAACCAGGCGTTGCTCCAGGCCGGATGCAATGGAATCGACGATCCGCTCGCTGTAGTCCAGCACGTCCTTCTTCAGGCGGGCATGGCCTCGCAGGCTGATCTCGTTCGCCCGCTGAGCGAACGTTTGCGCGTCGTTGATGATGCCCACCAGGATGTTCAGGGCGGCCAGGTGGTGCCGACCCTCGGCCGTGTCCGGCCCGGGCCCCAGCAACTGGAACGACCGCAACGCCTCCTGGGCCGATTTTGCCAGCAACGTATAGCGGCCGGTTGACCGCTCGATGTCGGCGGCGCCCAGCAGGCCGGATCGCAGGTCGTTGCGGATTCTCTGGATCGCCGTCAACAGCCTCTTGGCCGAGTCCCGCGCCCCCTCCATCAGCAGCCGCGGCGAGTCGGGGGCTTCCTTGGGCTGTGCTTCGGGAACTTTCGGCGCCTGCACCTCCTGCTGGACATCCTGTTGCACCTCGGGCTGGACAACCGGTTGCGCCTTAACACTCACCTCCGGCAGTGCATCCTTCAGGATGGGTCGCGACGGTTTCGGCGGCGGGGGCGGAGCAGGCCGCTTGGGCTTGATTGGCAGCGGACGAGCAAGCTGTGATTGCTTGGATGGCCTGGGCGGCAGCGGCGGCGGCTTGCCCTCTTGCGTCTCGGTCTGGGCCGTCTGTGGGACGACACCTTCGATGCCAAGCGGCTTTGCTCCCAGTCCTATCACCGCCTGCAACTGCGGCGACAGCAGGCCCGAGAACATAGCTATGTCGCGTATGATTTCGTCCCGCAGCTCGGTCCGCAGCGCGTGCCGCGTCGTGCCAGAAGTACTTGCCCGACGTGCCCAGTCCCGCGACCGGTCCTCCAGGTTGCCCAGCAGCAGCCGGATCGCGTTGCGCCGCTCGCCGGCGTCCGACGGTTTCCCCTCCTGCGGAGCAGGCAGCTTGTCGATGTCGCTTTTCAGCCCGCCGGCCCACTGCCCCAGCAGCGAATAGCGCTTCAGCTTCTTTTCCATCTCGGCGGGACCTATTCGCTCGGATCCCAGGTCCGCCACTATCGATTTCATCTCGGCCAGAAGATCCGCCCCCTTCACACGGATCGGTCCGGTGTCCGGGGTCGTTCCCGTCTGGCTGGGTACGGACTCGACCAGACCGCCCTGGACGTCCTCCAGCCCGAACAGTGTCGTCAGCGCCAGGCGCAGCGGCAGCCCCTTCTGTTGCATGAACCCCTGGAACGCCACGTTCGGCTGGTAGTGTTTGCCCTTCGCCAGGCGTGCCCAATCGGCGGCCTGTCCCTGCAGGTCCGCCAGGATGGTCAGCGCCTGCTGCTTGGGGCCGGACGATTCGTCCCCGGACAACTGGCGGACGATTGCCGCAAGTTCCTCGGCGTGCTTGGACAGCCACGTCAGCTTCTTGAACCCGCCCTCCATGTCCTTGCCCGACTTGCCCTCGCGGGTCAGCAGGCCAAAGACGGCCCCGACCTCGTCCAGTTCGCGCAAAAGCAGGCTGGACACCGACTTTCCGGCCGTCTGCCGGTACGACGGCATGTTGTCCTCGGGCCGGGACGACAATTTTCCTTCCGGGTGCTGACGCTTGATGGCCTCGTATTCCTCGGGATTCCGGACCCAGGACTGCACGTCCTCGTCGTGCTTCGGGATCGCCTTTCCCACCTTCTCGATGCCGAACCGCAGGGCGTGCGTCACGCCAGTACGAAGGGCCTTGGACTTCCCGATCCCCCCCTGGCCCTCCTTCAATTGCTTCCCTGGGTCGTTCTTGGTGCCCTTGATCTTGTCGCCGGTGTGGGCGTTCACCTGGAACATGAAGTTTTCGAACACCTCGCGGGCATAGATCTCGGCCTGCGCCCGGCCGCCGGCATTCTTTGCCGGGTTGTCGCAGTCCCAGCCAGGGACATAGCGCTCGTTCGGTGTCCCGTCGAATTTCTGGGGCATGGTAAGGCGCGGGTCGTGGCCGGTGTAAGGGCGGCCTTCGCCGTGCGAGCCGCGGTCCTCGGCGTTGTGAACGGCGTCGGACAACTGCAGCAGTCCTTCGCGCCGCGCGCCGCCCCGGTACAGTCCGGCCGCCTTCCTGGTCTGGTCATCGACCGCCAGCATGTTGATAGACTCGGCCGATTCGTTCACGTACTGGCCGGCCTCGCCGTGGAACTTCGTTTCGCGCGTCCATCGCACGTGGAACATCAGGTTGTCCCACATCTGGCGCTTTTTTTCGCTGTCGGTCAGCTTGCGCCACTTGATGCCCAGGTCGTCCTTGCCCTTCTTGCGCGTGTCGTTCGCGCGTAACTGCGGAACATCCTTGGGGTTATGTACTGACAGGTCCAGGCCGTGCTTCTGGACCAGGGCCTCCCTTGCGGACTTCGGGCGCCCCATCTGCTGCACGTCTTCCTGTTGCTGGACGTCCTGATCCTCCGTCGGCTGGACGTCCTCGGGCCCATGCATCCCGGTTTGTGGCTGGCCCTGATGGGTCTCGGACTGGACTTGCGGAGGCGGAGGTGTCGGGCCCTGCTCGCCCTTCTGGGCGAACCGATCCTGTTTCTTGTCGTAGGGCAGTTGCTCGTACTTGGTACGCTCGCCACCCTTCAGCCCGATGCCGTATGCGAAGTTGGTGGTCGATCTAACCGTCGCGTCGATGCTGCCGGCGCGCGTGGCGACGTAGTCCAGCGCCTCCTTGCCGATGCGATCCTGGTACGCTGCACCGGCGGCCCGCGTGATCTGTTCGTGAGCGTCGGACCACCAGCCAGCCACGCGTTCCGAGGCCCCCTGTTGCAGCGTGTGTGTCAGTTCGTGGGCCAGGAGTTCCTGCCCGCCATGGCTGTCAGGCTGGTACTGGCCAGGGCCCATGAATATGTCGTTCCCGCTGGTCAAAGCCCGCGCGCCGCCCATCGAGTCGCACAGGTCGGCGGCCGGCGAGTCGCGATGGACCTTCACCGATCCGAAATCCGCCCCGAAAGCGCCTTCCATGCGGCTGCGGACGCCGCCCCCCAATGCTTCGCCCGACTGGCGGGCGGCATCAATCTGGGCGGCCTGCTGGTCACCGACCGGCATGCCCCCGGCACCGCCGCTGGCTGACACCGTCGCAGCAGGGGATGTTTCGGCGTTAACGGTCGAGGCCGGGGCAGGAACGGCGGAGGCCCCGGCGATCTTCGCCGCCCCCCTATCCGCTGGCGCCTGACCTGCGGACAGTCGGTCCATCACGCGGCCGGCAACGCGATCCGCCTGGCCCTCCAGCGAATCCCCCGGACTGCTGGCTGTCAGCCTGGCCTGGACCCGGGGGCTAAGCATCGCGGCGCCTTGCGCGTACCCAACGCCCCGCAGGTTCTTAAGCAGGCCGTCCTGGGATCCGGCCTCCTTCTCGCCTTGGGGCGCAGATCCAGCCACGGGTTTTGTCTGGGAAACATCCTTTGTTCGGTTGAAGGACATGCGCCCTCCATTTTTTTCGGCAGTGTGGTCGTCGAATACCACATCGTATTCCCGGAATCCAGGGTGCCTTGTTTGCCTGGGGTACAGATGCTTTGGGCTGTCCACTCGGCGTTTCGATTCGCCAGGGCGGCTGAATTGTTGTCTGATCCTGCAGATCGCTGCCTTAAAGGCAGATATCCGGATTCAACGAGGCATTGAAACGAGGACTGGCTGGGATGTCACGGCATATTCCGCTGTTCCCAAGCCCGAGGTCGACAGCGCGTGCCCCGTCACAGCCAGCCGCAAGGTGCCGGCCAGCCCCTGGGATGGCGCCGGGATTCTTACGCCCGTTCGGACGGTGGCAGTCCAGGTGAAGGTTCTGCCGTCAGGTGCGGCAACGCCCCATGCTGGTTCGGCCATGACTGCAAGCAGTACGCGATAATCCCTTTGATCGACCAGGCGACCGCCAGCGCGAAGCGCAGTGAAAACCATCGGCCTGGCCAAGCCGACCGCGGCCTGGACTGCCACCTCGGGGTGATCCAACCATGGGTCGCCACCTTTCCACTGGAATACCAGTTCGTCCCCGGCAACGGCCTGGGCCGGAAAATCCATCACGACCGATCCTGCGTCAATCGAGGTTGATGCTGCATAGGGTGTGGATGCCCCTGGTGCCCAGTCCGGCATGGTCGCCGGAGCGAACGACAAGGGCGAGTCCGGCACGGCAAGGCGCGCCGCCAGCGAGGCAGCCGCATCGCGAAGGTACTCGCCCTGCCGTGGCCCGAAGAAGGCCATGCCAGGCTCGTATCCGCCGGCGGCATAATCGTCAGGCAGCATCAGGTAGCCGACGTAATCGTTGCTGTATCCCAGCAGCATCACGTCTTCGACCCCGCTGACGGCCGTCTTCACACGTTCGACCAGTGTTTTTGCCAGGGGGGTGTGCGGCTCGCCAGGCAGCGTCACGCCGGCCAGTATACCCAGCCGGAAGGCCCCAAGGCGCACAGTGTCCGGGATCCATCCATAGTCCAGGTCCTGGCATGCCTCCATGTTCGGGGGTGTCGTGCTGCAGATCGACCCTTCGCCCCCGCAAAGCATGGCACCGGCCGGATGGTCCCACTCGCCGGCAGCGTACCCGATTGCCTCGACGCCCATCGGCGCAACGGCAGACACGACGACCAGTTCCGGGTCATCCTGCCATTGCATCGCGTCCCAGCCAGCCAGGACGGTTTCGGCGGCCGATCGGCCCAAAGCCTCCAGGCGATCCAGTGCGGGCATGGAGGCCGTCGGCCATTGGCTGTCTATAAAATCGTCGCGTGGGTCCCCCGGCGCCATGTCGCCTGCCCATGACTGCATGAACATCACAGGTGGCGCCCCGGGCAGCGCCTCCTGGACCTTCAGTTCGACCGACCGGGGCGCATCGCCTCCCAGCATGCCGTCACCATAGGCAAAAACGGTCCCGTGCATCGCGTAGTTCATCATGATGGCAAGGGTCTTGCCGCCGTCGACGCGGTCCAGGCGAGTCACGATCATGGTGTCGTCCTGGACCTTTATCTGCGGACAACGCCGGTAGTTGTGCATCCGGTCGTTGCCAAGCGACGCGGTACCTACACGCACGGGGACAGCCGGAACGCGCGACATTGCCTGCACTATCGCGTCGGCCATGGCCCAGGCCACCGGGTCGAAGCTTTCCTGCCGGTACGTATCCGAGAACAACGGGCCCATAGGGCTGTCGAAAAGCCTGCCAGGGCCCGAGTGCGTGTGGTTTGCCATCATCACCAGGGCCCCCGATACATCGACGCCAGTCTGCTGTCGGACCAGATCGATGATCCGGGTTTGCATCGACCTGAAGATGGCGATCAGATCACCGGCGACCAGAATCAGCCGTCGGTCGCCTTTCAAGATGTGCACAACCTGGACCCGCGGAGGGTGCAGCAGGGTTGTCGTCGCCTGGAACAGATCGCCGAAGGGGCTGCGAGGGGCTTCAGGCCCGGGAGTCTGCCAGTAGCCGGCGGTCGAAATCCCCAGCGGAACGGGCAGGTCGCGGGTGGCATAGCTGGCACGCAACCGCAGGTCCGGCGCAACGAACGGCGGATCCTGCAGCGCGTCGCCTGGGGCGATAAGCTCGGGTACCAGGGCAAGTTCGTCGGCAAAGATGGTGTCGTCTTCGCGGTCCAGCGGGGCACGTACCTCCAGCCGCACGCGTCTGGCGTTCGGCGGCATTCGGGTGCGCAGTTCCACCTTGGTCCATTCGGCGGCGTGCAGCGGGGCCGACTGGAACGTCGCCCACGGCGTTCCGTCGGAATCAAGGACAACCAGGGCCAACCGGACCGTGGTCAAGGCGTTCATGGTCCTGATCCATGCCACCGACCGCAGGGCCAGGTTGCCTGCGTCCACATCGGCCGCGAACGGCGTCAGATCAACCTCGCGGGCCAGAGTCGATGGGCCTGTCACAGGTTCAGCCTCGGGGTCCACCCGAGGATTGGCAACATAGCAGCCCCTTCCCGCGGCGCAGGTTGGCGGATACATCGTCACTCCCCATGGACCTATGGGCAGGTAGTCGCGTATGGCGGCCCAGCCGGGGCCAACTTCCAGGCCCGCCGGGTCGCCAGGCTCGCACCCGCCTTCGGGTACCAGATTGGGACCCGCCACGCGGTTGACAGCTTCCTGCGCCTGAAATCCCAGGTACAAGTCGTCGAACGCCGCCCCGTTCTGGTTGCCTCCCTGCGACTTATGGTGCGCCAGGAAGGTCACCCGGGCCTGGCGCGTTCCCGGAGGCACGTCAACCACCGCGGCAAACGGGTGCCATTTCAGGGTGTCACGCCGGCCCGAAACCGTGCGACTGGACAAGGCGCCCGTGACGTCCATCGTCTCGACGATCACCTCGCCGTCAGAGTAGGTCATCAGCAGGTTCGACACCTCGCCGTCCTGCTCGACGATTTCCGATCCGCTGGCCATCCAGGCCGACGCGTACAGGCGCCCGCGCCCCGCGTCGATTGGTTCTGCCTGTCCCGACAGATCGACTGTCTGTGTCCCCCAGGACCAAGGAGCCTCCGGGTCGGTCGGCGCGTCGTACCCGGTGAACAGCCAGTCGCCAGTTCTTGGCGACAGGTGCAGGCGCGATTCCATGACCTTGGCTCCGCCCCCGAAAACCCAGCCGGACTGGCCGTCTTCCGCCCCGGGGTTTACCAATAGGTTTGCGGGCAGATCCGCCTGGGCCGGGAAGAATCTGAACGTGTCCCGGCCCGCCGCCAGCGGGTCAACGGCAAACGGCTGATCCCCTCGCGGGTACAGCAGGTCTGCAACAACCGGCTTGTGGTCCGACAGAACGGGCGACAGGTTCATCACTTCCACGGCGGTCGCGATCGCCGGCAGCGACCGCCGGCTGAACACCAGGTCGATCGTCTGCGCGCCTTCCGTCTCGTCGAATCCTGTGGATGGCCAGGAGATGTGTTGGCCCGGGTACCAGCCCATCTGCGTGGCCGCATCAATCAGCGTTTCGTCCAGGTAGTCGTTCTGTGTGCTGTAGTGTTCGTCGTTGAAATCGCCTGCCATCACCAGGTGCGCCAGGGGGTCCGCCGCGACGACTTCGCGAGCTATCTGTCGCGCCTGCAAGTTGCCGTCTATGTCCCACGCGATATGGGCGGCATAGACCGAGAACGTCACACCGTCGATGACGGTGGTCGCGCGCAGAAGTCCCCTTCCGTTGATCAGTGGTATCTCGGCGGCGTCCGAAAGAGGGGTCATCGACAGGATTGCAACATCGCCGGCACCGGCCTCCACGTAAGGAAAACCGGCGGCTGCCGCCACTTGCGCCGCAGTATCGCTGCCGATTTCTTCCAGCATGACCAGGTCGGACGCCACACCCTTCAGGAAGGTCCCGATAGCCTCCGGCGTCACGAACTTGAAGCCGTAGACATTCAGTGTCACGACCCTCAGCGCCACGCCGTCGGGAAGTTCCACTGGTGGCGAACGTACTTCGGGCGGCAGGACAAACGCATCCGGATCCAGGCCGCCAGGAATCGGGTCAGGGGTAACGTCCGCGGTTGCCAAGTCCTCCCCGGCAGGGTCGTTCGCAAGGTCGCCAGCCTGGTCCCCTCCGGGATCCACGCCAGGTTCGCCCGGCGAATCGGCAGCCACATCTTCGGCAACATCAACGCTGTCTGTTGAAAGATCAGCAGGCTCAATCTGCGACGAATCGTCCCCGCAGGCCGCCGGCATTCCGGCCACGCATACCCAGCCCAGGACCAGCGCGATACCCCGGAACTTTCGTGAAGCCGTCATCCCGGCACCTCCGTCATCAGCACACTACCCGGGATCAGGATTTGGCCGGCCGGTAGGCCAGTCGCGCCAGGCGCGGCAGCGGCCCAACCAGTGGACGCAGGTAGTCCAGGAACGCGGGAGTGACAAAGGATCTGGCGTCGTCCAGGTAGGCGTCCGGCATGCGCTGCTTGCCCTCGTTGACGCGGGTCAGCGGTACGGCGACGATCCTGCATTCATAGGCAGGGCCTGGTGCTCGCTGGAACGAGACCATCACTCCGGTTCGCCCCGAAACTGCCAGCCGAACCGCTTCCTCGCCGGCCTGGAATGCCTCCTGCCGGTCCACATCCGAAACGCGGTCCATGCCGGCCATCTGAAGCGATTCAACAACCTGGAACTCGCCCCGAACGCCCAGGTAGTCGCACACCAAACTCTTGATGACCATTGCCGCGGACGCACCCCCAGTCGAACCGAACTCGGGGTTGCCGAACTTGTCACATACGACGGTACCCGAAACCGCCGAACCGTCCTCCCATACTATGCCCTCGCCAACCGATATCGAGACGAACCCGTAGGCTTTGTAGCAGCGCTCGGCGTCGGTCATCAGGCGGTCCATCGCCAGGGGCCGTTCGGGGACATAGACCAAATGCGGCGGGTCGTCCTCTTCCTCGCGTGCCAGGGCTGCGGCGGCCGCCAGCCATCCGGCGTCGCGACCTACCGACTGGTAGACCAGCACCGGGTCAACCTTCTGCATATCGCGAACCAGACGGCCCCCCTGCTGTGCCGACAGGGCCACGTAGCGCGCCGCCGACCCGTAGCCGGGCGTGTGGTCCGTCCCGAAAAGGTCGTTGTCCACGGTCTTGGGAATGCCGATGCCGTAAAGCTCGTATCCTTGTAAGCGGCAGTATTCGACAACTCGGTGGGTCGTGTTCTGGCTGTCGTCACCGCCGATGTATAAGAAATAGCGAACGTCATGCTGCCGCAGCCTTGCCAGCACGGCGGGCAATTGATCGTCCATCAGCTTCATGCGGCATGAACCCAGCGCGGAAGACGGCGTCAGCGCCAGAAGATCCAGCGTGGCGTCATCTTCTGCTCGCAGGTCCACCAGGTCGTCTTCCAGGAAGCCCTGGATTCCCCATCTCATCCCCAGGATGTCGCGGATGCAGGAATGCCGACCGGCCTCGCGAATCACGCCCGCAAGCGATGCATTGATTACCGCGGTGGGACCGCCAGACTGCCCGATGACCAGGTTGCCAGAAGTCATGGTTTCCTCCCGCAGGCCAGCGGTCGGTTCCCCGCCCGCCGGCCTCGCCACTAGGGCTTGTACCTCACCAGGATCGCGGACGAGGTTTCACGTTGTACCGCTATTGTAGCCTCGCCAGCAACGAACACCGTCAGGAAGCTGGCGCCACCAGCATTCATTGCCGCTGGCCTTCCGGACCACGGCTGGCGGACCACGGACGCGCTGCCGTCGATGCTCAGCATCAGCCCATCGCTGCCACCGAACCATGGGTCCCGTTGCGCCGATGGAAACTTGAATAGCGGATTTGCGCCAGCCAACGGTCCGGGGCCGTTTGGCAGCGAAGTCAGCAATAGCGAGGCGGCAAGGTCAGTGTACCACTCCTCGGGTAGCCGCCCGTCAAGAGGTGCGATACGCGGGAATCCATGTTCGCGGGATACGACTTCGGACAGGTAGGGAATTCCACCGCGATCCTCGATGGTCGATGGTCCGGTGACATCCACCCCGCCAGCCTGAAGAAACAGGTATCCAACGGCGAGAGTCCCGAGTCCATAGTGAACGCGGCTGAGTTGGTCGCCCGCATAGTAGTCGTCTTGGAACAGGGCCCCCAGGCTCCATAACCAGGGTGATGCCAGGGCTTCGTAGGTTGACTGCGCCTGGCTCTGGCCGCTCCAGGCATGGCCCAGTTCTGCAAGTCCTTCTCCCAGGTAAACCCCGCCTCCGGTCACCCAGGCCGGCATCTGGTCCAGGTTGTCCAGCCATGGTTTGATGCGCTGGCCTATTACCAGCAGGTGCGCGGTCTCGTGCGCGATGATCCCGGCCATGATGGCCGTGCTGTAAAGGCCTCCGGGCGGCATGCTGTAGATCACTTCGCCGTGGTCGGTCTGGAAAGGCGCGCTTCCGGGAGGGAACAGCGTCACTGGCCAGACGAAAGCCGCAGCGCTCTGGGTTGGCAGAAGGGATGTGAACAACACGTCGATTCTGCCGTTGCCGTCCACGTCGGTTGGCTCGCCAAACAGGGCGACGTCGCGTGCAAAAACCCCCTTGTCCAGCCGGTCGCCTATGTCCTCCAAGGTGGCCTGCGAAAGATCGCCACCCGGGGATCCGTCGGTAGTATCCTCCCAGAAATTCGCGTACTTACCCTGTATTCGCAACAGGCCGGTACGTTCCAGAGGGTAGTATTCGTTCTCGGACATCACCTGGAACAATCGGGTATCTCCCACAACCTCGTTGCTGGGCAACGGTACTGCTGCCAGTCGTGCCAGGGGGCGCACCTGGGGCAGGAACCTGGAGGCCATCGGGGTGCCGCAGCGCCAAGGTGGCACAGCGGGGGAGGTCGGCTGAACCTGCTTGGATGCAGCAGGCTGCATCGCCGGCAATGCATCGCCGACGTCACCCATGATCGTCAGTGGAAATTCGAACGTCGCTTCCCGTTCATCCACGTCAACAACGGCAACAGCGTACAGCCCGGGGCTAAGAGGCACACTTCCCTGGGCCCCGGTCAAGGTCAACACCTCTCGAAGAACGGAGGTGGCAGGAACACATTGGCCGGCGACACAGACATCTGCCAGATTGCACGTTGTGCCAGGGTAGGTCAGCGTCCCTGTCGGATCGCACACTATCAAGCCAGTGAAATCGGCCTGGCAGGCTGAACTGCCCGGCTGGCAGATCAACGGCATGCAATCGCCGTCAAAGCAGGCTTCGTTCTGGGCGCATGCGACTGGCGCCAGCGCGACCGTTCCGGACTCGTTGCACTGCCATCTGGTCCTGAAGTCGTCCGAACAGGTCCAGGAACTTGCATCGCAAACGACCTGGGCGCACGCATCCTCGTTACAGGCCTGGTCCTCGGGACAGACGGACTCGTCCATCCAGGCGGTTCCTCGGTCCAGGCAGCGTTCCACGGCACGAAGATCCTTCCGACACCTGACCTGCATGGGTTCGCACATGACCGGGCGACACATTGCGTTCTCGCACACAAAGTCGGTCTGGCAGGCGGCAATCGTCGAACCGGTTCCGTACTTGCGGCAGGTGTTCAGCGTCCGGCCATCTTCCGAGCAGCTGTCCTCGCCGGGCACGCAGACCACGTCGCGGCATGATCCTTCCTCGCAAGCCTGGCCGTCCGGACAGTTGGTGGGCGTTTCCCAGCCGCTTCCGTCAACCTTGCATGTCTCGATCTGGCTGGAATACGAGTTGCATCGTTGATCGCCCTGGTTGCAGGCCCGCACGATGCATCTTCCGTCGTTGTCGCATACCTCACCGTCGCCGCACGCGGTCTGGGGGCAGCGTATGGCCTCGCAGGCCGAGGCAAGACAGGTCGTGCCGGTGGGGCAATCCTGAACCGCCCAGGCCGATCCATCTGCCGTACATACGGCCATCGTTTCGGGGGACTGGCACTTGGTCGAGCCGGCCTGGCAACCTGCGTCACCATCCGATGTACAAGACGCCAAATGGATCAGGGCCAAAAAACACACTGCCGCAATTCGTCGATCAGAAATCACCCGATTACCTCCGCCAGCCCACGACACCAAATTTTCCCTACAGCACAACGCCATTGCGCGCAAGTCGGCAGATTCCGTTCCGACCCCTCCCCAAATTCGCCGCCATGAACCCGGCTTGCACTTGACCTTGACGTTTCACAAGGGTAGATTCCTGCCGCCTCGGGACGGCGTGGAGGGGATCGATGCAGTTCGATTTCGCCGTGGTCGCCATCTTTCTGGCCATGGCATTCGTGATCGTTGGTATTGCGCTGCTGCTTGGCCGGTTCGTGCGCCCGTCAAACCCCGATCCTGTGAAGTCACAGACCTACGAGTGCGGCGAACAGCCAATCGGAAGCGGTTGGTTCAACTTCAACCCGCGTTTCTACCAGTTGGCCCTGTTGTTCCTGGTCTTTGACGTCGAGATCGCACTGACCTGGCCGGTAGCCGTCGTGGCAAGGCGCTGGATCGCCGAGGGCCGTGGCTGGCTGGCCGTGATCGAAATCCTTCTTTTCATCGCCATAATGGTTGCCGCCCTGGCATTCCTGTGGGGCCGCGGCGACCTGGATTGGATGCGGGAAATCGGCGTGCTGCCTCATGATGACGAGTCCGTTCCCAAGGCCGCCGCCACGCAGCCCCCGGAGGCCGAATGAGCGACACCGACGACATTCGTGTGCCCGACGTTTCGCCTGTTCCGACAGCCGCCCCCATCGTCCTGTCTCCCGTTGCATCGCCTGCGACAGCCTGCGTCCCTGGCACCATGTCGGGCGAGGTTGTGACGACCACTATCGACAACTTCGTCAACTGGGTGCGAGAAGGGTCCATCTGGTACCTGCTGTTCGCCACGGCCTGCTGCGGCATCGAGCTGATGCAGACCGGCGGTCCGCGCACCGACCTCGACCGGTTCGGCGCGGTCCCACGTACCAGCCCACGCCAGTCGGACCTGCTGATCGTCGCCGGGACCATCACCTACAAGATGGCTGACCGGGTCCGCCTGATCTACGCGCAGATGGCCGAGCCACGTTACGTCATCGCGATGGGCTCGTGCGCCAACTGCGGCGGGTTGTTCCAGCGCGGTTATTCGGTAGTCCCAGGCGTCGACAGCATCGTTCCTGTGGACATATATTTGCCGGGCTGCCCGCCGCGCCCCGAGGCCCTGAACGAGGCGATCCTGCGCCTGCAGGACCTGATGCACGGCGAGCATTGGGCGAACAAGATCAAGGGGAACGCATGACACCAGCCGAGATCGTCCAGCGCCTGCGCGCGGCCTTCCCCGACGGCATCGAGGCCTACGAGGACGCCATCCTGGACCCGGCCGTCCGCGTCAGTGCCGACCTTGCCCACGCCGTCTGCCTGTTCCTGCGGGACGACCTTGGCATGGATACCCTGCGGGTGATCACGGCCATCGACCGTCCGCCCGAGGCCATCGACGTCGTGTGGCACCTGCTGTCCATGCGCGACCACCAGACTATTGTTATAAAGGCGCGAGTGCCGCGAGAGACCCCCGACATTGCGACCGTTTCCGATATCTGGGCCTCGGCAAACTGGTTCGAGCGCGAGCAGTTCGACCTGGTCGGCGTGCGGTTCACGGGCCACCCCGATCTGCGCCGCCTGATGCTGCCAGTCGACTGGGTCGGCCATCCGTTGCGCAAGGATTACGTGCGACCTGACGTTTACCATGGAATCCCGACCTCCAGGTCCGCGGTGATCCCGGTCACGCACGTCGCGCCGCCGCAGCATGTCGCGAAGGCCGAGCCCCTGGACAACCTGATGCGCCTGAACATGGGCCCGCACCACCCTGCGACGCACGGGGTCCTGAACTTCCTGCTGGAGACGGATGGCGAGATCGTCCGTCGCGCTCAGCCGGACGTCGGCTATCTTCACCGCGGCATCGAAAAGCTTGCGGAAATGAACACGTACGCTGGGACGATGCCGTACACCGACCGGGTCGACTACCTGGGCGGCATGTTCACGAACCAGGGCTGGGCCATGGCCTGCGAGCGTCTGCTGGGTATCGAGGTGCCGCGGCGTGGCGAGTTCTGCCGGATCATCGTCTGCGAATTGAACCGTATCGCCAGCCACCTGGTCGGGACCGGTTCGATGGCGATGGACCTGGGTGCCTACACGCCGTTCATCCACTGGCTGCGCGAGCGCGAGACCATCAACGACCTGATGGAGCGCATCTGCGGCGCCCGTCTGACTTACACCTATATGCGGATCGGCGGCGTCGCGCTTGATATCGACCGCGAGACGCTGGACAAGACGCTGGCCTGGCTGGACCACTTCGAACCCATCTGTGCCGAGTTCGACCGGCTGATCACGGGCAACGAGATCTTTGTGAACCGCCTGGCGAACGTCGCGGTGCTGTCCGGCCCCGACGCGCAGTCCTTCAGCATCGTTGGTCCGAACCTGCGCGCTTCCGGCGTGAAGTGGGACCTGCGGCGCGACGAACCTTATTCGGTCTACCCGGAACTGGAATTCGACGTGCCGGTTGGCTTGGGCTGGCGTGGGTCGGTAGGCGACGCTTACGACCGCTTCTTCCTGCGGCTGATCGAGATCCGCGAGTCCGCGCGCATCCTGCGTCAGGCTATCGCGATGATCCCGGACGGAGAGATCCGGGCCAAGGTGCCGCGTATCCTCAAGCCCGCCGCCAACGAGGCGTACGGTCGGGTCGAGGCCCCGCGCGGCGAGGCCGGTTTCTACGTGACCTCGGACGGCACCGACAAGCCGTATCGCGTACGCATGCGCACGGGCTGCTTCACGGCCATGCCCGTGATCGAGTTCCTAAGCCCGGGCCTGATGATCGCCGACATCGTGGCGCTGATAGGCTCGCTGGACGTCATCGCGCCGGAGGTGGACCGCTGATGCTGCGCGACGTCGCCAACCGTCTTCAGCAGTTCCTGGGGTTCGACCCGGCGACCTTCGGGTATTCGTGGGTCGTCGGTGCCGTGGTCATCGGTATCGCCGCCGTGGCGGCCTTCGTGTTCATTGCGATTTTTGCCGGCCCAGTGACCTTCTGGGAGCGCCGTATTGCAGGCCGCATGATGTCCCGCATCGGGCCAAACCGGGTCGGCCCCCAGGGCGTCCTTCAGTGGCTGGCCGACGGCATCAAGTGCTTCCTCAAGGAGGATCTGGTTCCTGCCAGCGCCGACAGCGGGCTGTTCAAGTTCGCGCCGTACCTGGTGTTCGGCGGCTTCATGGCGACGTTCGCGGTGCTGCCGTTCGGGGCGAACCTGGTGGCTGCCGACCTGGACGTTGGCCTGCTGTACCTGCTGGCAATAACCGGCCTGGTGGTCATCGGCATCCTGATGGCCGGCTGGGCGTCCAACAACAAGTGGGCGTTGTTTGGCGGTATCCGCGCCGCCGCTCAGTTGGTGTCCTACGAGATCCCGTCCGCCTTCAGCCTGATGAGCGTCGTCCTGGCGGCCGGCACGATGTCGATGCAGGGCATCATCCGTCAGCAGGGCGCCTGGCCGTGGGACTGGTTCGTCTTCCGAAATCCCTTCCTGTTCGCGGCCTTTTTCCTGTCGCTGACCGCCTCGATCGCGGAAGGCAACCGTACGCCGTTCGACCTGCCCGAGGGCGAGTCTGAGCTGGTGGCGGGCTACCACGTCGAGTACTCCGGCATGCGTTTCCTGTGGTTCATGTTCGCCGAGTGGGGCAACCTGTGGGTCATTTCCTCGCTGGCGACGGTCTGTTTCCTGGGCGGCTGGCAGGTTCCGGGCGTGACTCCGGACGAGATCGCTGCGTCCACCGGGTTGGCGTTCGCAGGCTGGCAGCTGGCTTCGCTGTTCGTGTTCGTCGCAAAGGCGTCGGTGCTGGTCGCGTTCGTCATCCAGGTTCGCTGGACCCTGCCGCGCCTGCGCGTTGATCAGTTGATGATCACCTGCTGGAAGTACCTGGTCCCGATGGCGCTGTTCTGCCTGGCGGGCGTACTGGTGCTGTTGGCCGCAATCGACGAAAACGGCATTGCCGACTGGGCGCTGCGCGGCGTATCGATGGCCGCCGGCGTGTTCATCGCAGTCGCCTACATTGGCAAGGTTCGGGCCAGCTACATGGCGGACCGCGACCTGTATCGCCGCATGGAGGGCAAGGAGCTATGGTATCCGCCGTACCGCCTCCCGTAGGCGGCCCCAAGACGCAGGGCCGCGGGAATGGCGGCCCTGGAAACTGGTTCGGGAATGTCCACCGGGCGGTGACTTCGGTCTTCGAGGGCCTTTCCGTCACCATGTCCTGGATGTTTCGACGGCCAATGACGATCCAGTACCCCGACAAGATCGACAGGCCTATCCAGGAGACGCTGCCAGAAGCGTACCGCGGCATTTTGGAGCTGGACGTCCGCCTGTGCACCGGTTGCCTGTTGTGCGAAAAGACCTGCCCGATCCAGTGCATTTCGGTCGGCGTCGAGAAGAACGCTGCCGGCGGCCGCGATATCGTGAAGTTCGACATCGACGTTGCCAAGTGCATGTACTGCGGCTTGTGTCAGGAATCGTGCAATTTTGGGGCATTACGGCATTCGGCGGAATTCGAGGCAACCCAGTCCAGCATCGCGAACCTGAACCTGCACTTCGTTACGCAGCCAACGCCCGTCGCGCGGCACAAGGCCGGCGAGGCACCTGCGCGCTTGCCACGCGGCGAGATCCTGAAGAATGTCATCCCGGGATACGGGACGCGGCCTGGCAAGCTTCCGGGCGCCGCGACTGCACCAGTGGCACGTCCCGTCTCGGCCCCTGTTGCGCCTCCTGTTGTGCCCCCAGCCGCCGAGGCAACAGCCCCGATCGTTGAAGCTCCCAAGGAGGCCACCCCATGACGGACCCAATCGTCTCCGCCATGGTTTTTTATGCGCTGGCGGCCTTCACGCTGGTCGCAGCGGGATTCGTCGCGTTGTCCGGGAACATCGTTCACTCGGCGTTCGCGCTGTTCGCCACCCTTTTCGGTGTCGCTGGTCTGTACGCCTACCTGTCGGCGGACCTCCTGGCCGTAGTCCAGATGCTTGTCTACGTGGGTGGCATCAGCGTGCTGGTTCTGTTCGCTGTCATGTTGACGTCCGGACTTGACGGGCCGCTTACCAGCAACCCGACCTTCCGGCTTGGGGGCGGCATCGTGTTGATGCTGGCGGTCGCGGCTGCAGCCTTCGTCGCTGCGACTGCCGTGCCGTCGGGCGTCGAATCAGCAGCCGTTCCCACGACCGCCGCGATTGGCGACGCCTTGCTGGGCGCTTATGTCCTTCCATTCGAGGTCGTGTCGGTGGTGCTGCTGGCGGCGCTGGTCGGTGCGGTTACCCTGGCCCGCGGCTACAAGGGAGGGCACCGATGACCATCGGCCTGCCGCAGTATCTGGTCGTGTCCGGGGTGCTTTTGGCCCTGGGACTGTTCGCCATAGTGACCAGGAAGAACGCCGTAGCGATCCTGATGGGCGTCGAACTGGTCCTGAACGCCGGTCTGCTGAACCTGGTGGCCTTCTCGCGTTTTGGCGGCGGCCTGGACGGACAGGTGTTCGCGCTGTTCGGGATTGTTCTGGCGGCCGCCGAGGCCGTAGTGGCCCTGGCAATCGTGCTGCAGGTCTTCCGGGCAAGACGCTCGGTGGACGCATCGAAGGCCTGCGAACTGAAGGAGTAGGAACGCCGTGCACGAAGTCGCACCGGTTTTGCAGGATTTCCCACTGCTGTTCCTGATCCCGTTGCTGCCTCTTCTGGGGGCGGTCTGGAACGCGGTAATGGGCGCCAGGATGCAGCGTCGCTTTGGCAACGCCGCCGTCCACGTGCCGGCGATCCTGTTTCCGGCCGGGTCGTTCGTCATCAGTCTGTGGTCCTTCATCACCTTGGCCGGCGCCCCTCACGGCACCTCGATGTACAACTACCTGTGGGCCTGGCTGCCCATCGGCAATTTGCAGGCTGACGTCGCCTTCCTGATGGACCGCCTGTCGGGTGTGATGGCCCTGGTGGTGACGTTCGTCGGTACGCTTATTCACGTGTATTCAACTGGTTACATGAAGGACGAACCGGCCTACTGGCGCTTTTTCGCCTACCTGAACCTGTTCATGTTCGCGATGCTGGTACTGGTCCTGGGCGACAACTTCCTGCTGATGTTCGTAGGCTGGGAGGGCGTGGGCCTGTGCAGCTATCTGCTGATCTCGTTCTGGTGGCGCGAGCGGGAAAAGGCCGTGGCCGGCATGAAGGCCTTCGTCGTGAATCGCGTCGGCGACCTGGGTTTCAGCCTGGGCGTATTCCTGCTGTTCTGGGGCCTGATGACCACCCCGGCCAGCCCCCCGGCCAGTAATCACGGACAGGTCGACGCCCACGGTGCGGCTGTCGCGGCGCATGGCGAGGAAGCGCCTGCACTTGGTACCTCCGTCGCCTTCCGCGAGGTCGAACAGATCCTGCAGGATCCGGTCAAGCGCACTCGAATTGTTGACAGGAATGTCCTGGGAATCGGCCTGATCACCCTGGTCTGTCTGCTGCTGTTCGTGGGCGCCACTGGCAAGTCCGCCCAGATTCCGCTGTACACCTGGCTGCCCGATGCGATGGCTGGCCCGACTCCAGTGTCCGCGCTGATCCACGCGGCGACGATGGTGACGGCCGGCGTCTACATGGTGGCCCGACTTCACTTCCTGTTCACGCTGTCCCCGGCTGCGATGACCGTTGTCGCGACCGTGGGTGCCCTGACGGCTCTGTTCGCAGCCAGCATCGGCCTGTTCCAGAACGACATCAAGAAGGTCCTGGCGTACTCGACCGTCAGCCAGTTGGGCTTCATGTTCGTGGCTGTTGGCGTTGGCGCCTACTGGGTCGGCATCTTCCACTTGATGACGCACGCCTTCTTCAAGGCATGCCTGTTCCTGGGGTCGGGCAGCGTCATCATGGGCTGCCACCACGAGCAGGACATGCGGAAGATGGGCGGGCTGAAGAAGTTGATGCCCATCACGGCGGCCACGTACTTCGTGTCGTGCGCCGCTATCGCTGGCTTCCCCTTCTTCTCGGGGTTCTTCAGCAAGGACGAGATTCTCTGGAAGGCCTTCAATTCCGGTAACATACTCCTGCCTGGCGGCGGCTTGATCCTGTGGGTGATCGCGGCGGTCGCGGCGCTGGGGACTTCGTTCTACATGTTCCGTTCGTACTACATGACCTTCTCGGGCGAGTACCGCGGCGCCGCGTCCCACGGGCACGACGTTGTTGCAAAAGCTGACGGCGCCCACGGCGCGCATGACGACCCGCACTCGACTGACGCCCATGCCGCCCATGGCGCCCATGCCGATCCGCATTCGGATCCGCATGCCGCCGACGTCAGCGGCCATGACGCTCACGGTGGTCACGGACACCTGCCTGTTGAATCCCCCTGGGCAATGACATCAGTTCTGGCGGTGCTGGGTTTCCTGGCGCTGGCTGGCGGATATGTCGGCCTGCCACTGCTGTGGGGCCTTCCGAACGTCTTCGAGGCCTGGCTGGAGCCGGTCTTTGCTAGCACGGCCGATCGCGTCACATCGGCGGGCTTTGGCCACGGCGTCGAGTGGGCGCTGATGGGCTTCTCGATCATCGTCGCCTTCGGCGGTTTCTTCGCGGCACGCGTCCTGTACAAGGACGGCCGCAGCCCGATTCCGGCCCGCCTGATTGCCAGCGAAAGTGCGCTGGTCCAGGGCACCCACCGTGTGATCTTCAACAAGTACTACGTTGACGAGGCCTATGGCTTCGTTTTCGTGAAGGGATCTTTGGTCCTGTCGCGGGCCCTGGCCCTGTGGGATTCTCGCGTGATCGACGGGTTGGTGAACCTGGCCGGCACGATCGGCCGCGCCTTCTCGTTCCTTCAGGGGGCTATCGATCGCCTGTTCGTGGACGGGCTGGTGGAACTGGTGGGCAACGTGATCCAGGCCGCAGGGACCAGGATGCGTCGTGTCCAGACCGGCCGGATTCAGGCGTATGTGCAGGGAATGGCCCTGGGTGCTCTGGCCCTGGTGGCGCTGGCTTATCTGCTGGCGTGGTGACGAGCTTGTGGGGCGGCAGATTACCGCCGATCACAGGCCAATAGTGCGGTTGGCCCGGGCGCCGAAAGGGGCTCGGCCGTAGCGAGTAAGCCATGGACCTGACGACCAACAGCATGTTGCTTACGTGGACCGTGTTCACGCCTGCCATAGGCCTGACCGCGATCCTCGCCCTGCTGGCCCTGCGGCCGCTTCTGCGGCTTTCCCAGCAGGCGGTGGACGAGGCCTCGCGGGCCATCGGCCTGATGGCGTCCCTGGCGGCAGCCGCGCTGGGCATCGCCCTGTGGGCCGACTTCGACAGCGGGACATCGAACCTCCAGTTCATCCACCGGTTCGTCTGGATGAAGTCCTGGAACATCGAGTTCTTTATCGGCGTGGATGGGCTGTCGCTGTCGATGGTGGTCCTGACCGGCGTTGTCTTTCTGGCAGGAGCCATCGCGTCGCTGCCCTGGTGGGGCCGTCTGGACGACCACCATCCCCATTTCTCCAAGAAGCGCGTTCCGGCCTACTGGATCCTGTTCCTGCTGTTGGAAATGGGCGTCCTGGGCACCTTCGCTTCGCAGGATTTCTTCCTGTTCTACGTGTTCTGGGAGGTGATGCTGCTGCCGATGTACTTCCTGATCGGCATCTGGGGCGCCCCGACCCGCAAGGACCCTGACGGCCGAACCCGCGGTGGTCCGTACGCCGCAATCAAGTTCTTCCTGTACACCTTGGCCGGTTCAGTGCTGATGCTGCTGGCGCTGATCGCCGTCTACTACGCCTCGGGCCCGGCCACCCTGGCCGATGGTTCGCAGGCGCAACATACGTTCAACCTGGTTCACCTGACTCGCCAGGCCCACGATGGCATCTTCGTCAAGGCAGGCGCGATACTGGGCATCCCGTTCGTCCACATCGTCTTTGTGGCCATGTTCCTGGGCTTTGCCATCAAGGTCCCGATGTTCCCGTTCCACACGTGGCTGCCCGACGCGCACGTCGATGCCCCGACGCCCATCAGCGTCATCCTGGCCGGCATCCTGTTGAAGACGGGTATGTACGGCATGTTCCGGTTCAATCTGCAGATCTTCCCGACCGGAGTGGTCTGGGCCGCGTGGGCAATTGGAATACTGGGCGTGATCAACATCGTCTATGGCGCTTTCGTGTGCATGGCCCAGAAGGACCTGAAGAAGCTGATCGCCTACTCGTCCGTGTCGCACATGGGCTTTTGCCTGCTGGGGCTTGCCGCGCTGACGCCCCAGGCACTTACCGGATCGGTCTACCAGATGATCTCGCACGGCATCGTCAGCCCGATGCTGTTCCTCCTTGCCGGCGTCGTCTACGACCGCGCTCACACTCGCGACATCGAGGGCTTCGGCGGTCTGGCGCAGAAGATGCCCGAATACACAGCATTGACCGGCTTTGCCTTCATGGCGTCCCTGGGCCTGCCCGGCCTTGCCGGATTCGTCGGCGAAGTGCTGGTCTTCCTGGGCGCCTTTGCCGCGCAGGACGGGATCTTCCGTGTCCTGGTTGCAATCAGCGCCCTGTCGGTCATCGTGACCGCCGGCTACTACCTGTGGACGATGCAGCGGATCTTCCTGGGCCCGTTCAACCACCGATGGGAACACCTGCATGACATGAACTGGCGCGAGCGGCTGACGCTGTACCCGCTGGCGGTCCTGACCGTAATCATGGGGGTCTGGCCGCTGCCGGTCTTCGACATGATACGTGAGACACTGAATACCCTGCTGGCATCAATGCCGGCCGGGATTGCCGGGTAATGGGCTGACGAACCCCGAGGTCTGCATGCTGACGAACCTTCTGGCGATCGGCCCCGAGTTGGTGCTGACGCTGACCGTCGTCCTGGTCCTGATCGCGGACCTGGTGATAGGTGATCGCCCGGCGCGGCGCGGCTCGCTTGCGGTCTTGTCCTTTGCCGGCCTTGCGGCAGCAGCGGCGACCTTTTTCCTGCTTCCCGACGGCGGGCCGGCGGCCTTTGGCGGCCTGGTATCCGGTGATGGTCTGGGCGTCTTCTTCCGCGGGCTGTTCCTGGTGGCCGCGTTCTTCGGCGTCGCCTTCGGTGCGCTGTCAGACGAGATTCCTGTCGAACGTTTCGGCGAGTATGCGGCCATGCTGCTGGCGACGACGCTGGGGATGAGCTTCCTGGTCCAGTCCCAGAACCTTCTGATGATCCTCTTGTCCCTGGAGCTGGTTTCCCTGCCGTCGTATGTCCTGGCCGGTTTTCGCCGTGGTGACAGCCGGTCTTCCGAGGCTGCCCTGAAGTACGTGCTGTATGGCGCTGCCGCGTCCGGCCTGATGCTCTACGGTTTCTCCCTGCTGTATGGCATGGCTGGAACTCTGGACCTGTCGGCCATCGGCCCGGCCCTGAACGCCAAGGCGGCGGGCGGGTCGGTTGGCATTCGTGCAGGCATCGCCCTTGCGGCCCTTTTGTCGCTTGCCGGCTTTGGGTACAAGGTTGCAGCCGTGCCGTTCCACCAGTGGTGCCCCGATGTCTACGAGGGTGCTCCGACCCCCGTGACCGCCTTCCTGTCGGTCGGGCCCAAGGCGGCGGGTGTCGCCGCCTTGATTCGGTTCGTCGTGATCGGCTTTGGCGCCTCGGTCGCAACGCCCCCCGCGGGCGGATTGCCCTGGCCGGTTCTTCTTGGCGTCCTCGCGATGGCCACGATGACCCTTGGCAACCTGGCCGCGATTCCGCAGGACAACGTCAAACGGCTGCTGGCGTATTCGTCGATCGCGCACGCCGGATACCTGCTGATGGGTATCGCGGTGGGTACCCCCGACGCGGTTCAGGCGGTAGCCGTCTACCTGCCCATCTACCTTCTGATGAACCTGGGCGCCTTCCTCGCGGTCATGGCGGTGCGGGCAAAGACCGGTTCGGAAACAATAGCGGACTACCGCGGCCTGGTCGCTCGCAGCCCGGCGTTATCAATCGCTCTGGCGATCTTCCTGTTCAGCCTGACCGGCCTGCCGCCACTGGCGGGATTCATAGGCAAGTTCTACCTGTTCGCGGCAGTGGTGAAGGCTGGCACCCCGTTCTTCTACGTCCTGGCAATCGTCGGCGTCCTGAACAGCGTCGTGTCGCTGTTCTACTACGCCCGCCTGGTCAAGGCGATGTTCCTGGAGGCGTCCCCCGATGGCGCTCCCGCAGTCCTTGTTCCCGTCCCCGTCGGACTTCTCCTGGCCATCCTCGCCATCCCCACACTGGTCCTGGGCCTCTGGTGGTCACCCCTGGCCGACCTGGCTGCCAGGGCTGCCGGGATCGTCGGGTAGCGCCCCTTCTCGGGTCCGGCCTTGTTGATTATATGGTCTGGTCTCAGTCCGTAGCCGTAGGATTTGTCGGCTACTGTTCTGGCAACAAGGGATAACCTGAAGACCAGGTTCGTTGAGGCCGTGACTGCACGTGACGGTTGATTTCTGGAGGGTAGAATGAAAACCAGGACGAGCGTAACAGACGACGGTATCCGACAGGGATGCAACCATGACCGAAGCATCGGTTTTCTCGTGACATACCCTCGCGACCTGGCTGCTTTCACTTGTGTCCTTTCGATCATTGTTTCCGCGATTGGATGCGGATCTTCGACAGAAGGCCGCATCGGCAGCGGAGTTCTGTTCGTCCCTGCAGGCCAGCAGGACGAGGTCGCATACCGTGCCGCAGGGGTCGGCGGTGGCGGTGTGGTGGTTCTCGGAAAATCGTCGGGCGACCTGGACCTGGGGGGCGGGCAGCAGGCGAAGGGCGGGATGTTCGTCCTGCGGCTGGACCGTGACGGACGGTACCTGTGGGATTCGAGGTTTTCAGGCTTCGTTGGTCCTGCCGACCTGGATGGTCGCTTTGGCAACGAGGGAATCGGTTTTCCCACTGGGGCGATTGCCTCGGGATCTGGCGACAATGTCTTCGTGGCCGGTTCGTTCGGTGGAGACACCGACTTTGGAGGAGGCGTGCGCAGCAGCCACCTCTCGGATTATCCCCAGTTCGGGGCTGCCCTCGATGTCGTCGTTCTGAAGTTGGCCCCGGACGGTCAGCGCCTCTGGGATTGGACCTTCGGCCAGGATTACTTCGAATCCTTCGCTACCGAGATCGCTGCCGGCCCGGACGGAGGAGCCGTGGTTGCGGTCATGCGTCACCCGGATTCGACCTTTTGCAACGCGGACCCATACTGGGGCCCGATGCTGTGCGACGGCTCGGAAGCGATTCTAGTGAAACTGTCGGCGGACGGCGTACCGGTCTGGCAGGACGTCCTGCCTGGCGGCTATGTCACCGGTCTTGCCATCGATGCCGCTGGGAACGTGCTGGTCGCCTCCAGGTGCCATTTTCTGAAGATCCGGCCCGACGGGACACATGCGTTCGATGTCGATGGCTTGATCTGCGGCGGAACTGGCCTGGCGCTGCACGACGACAACGTATTCTTCACTGGCAACGCGGGCGCGGCGTCAACGGATCCGAAGCCGTCCCTGCAGTCGAGGGCAGACGGAACAGCGTCGACGATCCAAGTTCTGCCCACGCCGATCGTCGCGGACCCTCGCCTGACCTTGCGGTCGCAAGCTGACGGTTCAGTGTTGTGGAACCGGGCCCTGCCAATTTTGCCGACCAGGGTGCGGGCCGATTCCGAGGGCAACGTGGTTCTTCTGTCCGACGTGGTGTACGGGTACTCGGGTGTCAGTTTGGCGGGCGGCACCTATGATTTTGGATGCGGCGCGCTAAAAGTGGAGTATATGGGCGTTGTTGCCGCCGTGCTGGACGGTTCTGGCGTGTGTCGCAGTGACTACGTATCCGAATCGGTCGGCGGCTTCATCCGTGGGCTGGACGTTGCTCCATCCGGGGATCGCTTCGCCTGGGTTATCGGTGGATTTGCCGGCGAAGTGCTTTTCGAGAATGGCTACCGAACCGGTACCCGTACCTACGACTCGAACCCCCACGGCGAAGACTCCCAGGACGTTTTTGTCGAGCGCTTCGACTTCTAGAATTTTGCCCAATCAGTCGGCGTTATGAGTTATTGACCGTATGGTATTTTCAAAAGCCTCGGGCGCTTTCCAGCAAGCTGGATCGACCTACTGGGCTTTGGCGATTCCAGTGATATCGAGGATTGTCGGCGATGCAGGATCGCTGCTGGCAATCGAAAGACCGCCGATCGGAAGGGATGTGTCCTGGGCAACCTGGCTGGGGGTCCACTCGATATGGAATTCAAGCGATGAACCTGGAGCAACTGACAGGTCCTCGGCCGGACTGTCAACGATCTGGATCTGGGCATCGCTGCCGGGGGTTGTGACGATTCCGTTCTTTCTGAGGACCAGGTCAAAGTTGCCAATGTTCGATACGGTGAACACCTGCGGAGCCTTCTGACCCAGCGTGACCGTTCCGAAGTCGATTACTCCGGGGGTAACCACGCAGCGCGGTGCCAGCCCGTGGCCCATAACGTCGAATTCCCAAGTGCGGGCCTCTCCCATGGCAGATCCAGAAACCGACAGCGTCGTGGTATCCGTAGAGTCGTCCACCGGGAGGTAATGCAGCGTCACACCAAACAGCGTATTGACCCCAAGCACGAACGGGAACGAGTCCCCGGGCGGAAACGTAACCTCACCCAGGGAAAACTCGGGGCTTCCGTTGATGTCCAGACTGACGCTATCGATCGTCACATCGACCGTGCCGAAATTCAGAATCTGCACGAACTTTTCTGCACCCAATTCAAAATTGACCAGGCCGAAATCCACCGAAGTCGGATCGCTCTCCAGGTTCACGGTGGCCGCCATGGCCGTGATGGGAATAGTTATCGACCCAACCGGCAGCCCGTTGTGGTTCACAATCAGCGAACCCGACTCGCCGTTCGGCCCTGTGGGAGCATAGCGGATTGTCACCGTGGTTGATTCCCCTGGGGCCAACTGGCTAGGTTCGGGTTCCGTGACGGTTATGGCCGGGGACGTTCCCTGAAGCTGAACCGAAGAGATTACCAACGTTCCGCCAAAGCCACTGTGGGTCAGGGTTACCGTAAAGAAACTGTCGGCTCCAGGGGCTACGACTGCAAAATTTACGGATATTGGAGTCGCGGTAAGCAGAAGGTCTTTTACTTCGGGACCCGACTCGTCGGAAATATCCATGGGAGTGTCCGTAATCCCGGGTCCCTGGTCGCCCTTTGCGTCCGTGGTGTCGCTGCTCGATATGCCACACCCAGCCACCAGGGCCAGTGCGAGTCCGGTAGCGAGCCAGTGTCCGCGACCCAGCATGGATTGGTCTCCGATAAGGGGTTGAGCTGGATACTAGCATGGAATTGGTCTTGAATACCGAAGCGGACGTCTGTGCGGCTATGACAGAATGGACATTCAGTCTGAACTTGGGACTTGCCCTGGATGTGCCCAACCGGGCTTCCTTGCGGACGTGGGGTACGTCACTGCACTAACTTCCACGTGATCCCGGTGACGGCTGCCTGGGCGGTGGCCGCGTATACCTTTGGCTTGCCGCACTTCATCGCAACGCCCTCGACCTTGTCGCCATTGGAGTTCAGGCCCAGTGACGCCCTTGCGGCCAGGACCAACTGGTAGTTCTTCCCTGGCGCCAGCGTGACCTGGGGGGCCCAGGAGTAGTTGTTGACCGACATGACGTCATTGTGCTGGATCGGGAAGGGCGGGGACGTATCGTCCGTCCCGACGCGGAACGAGACGATGGAGCCGGTGGCCGCCGTATCGGCGAAGGTCGCGGCCCACTGGGCGAAGGAGTATCCCAGGGTGCCTAGTTGGTGTCCCAGGATGAAGCGGGAATCGATGATGACGCTGAACGACTGGGTGCCGTTGTTGGTGATGTTCCAGAAAAGGTTGCCGGCCGCGGTCCCCTTCATCCACCACAGGTAGCGCGGCTCGCACCATGAGGCCCCCTGGACGGTTGCGGTAATCGTTCCCGAAGGCGTCATTGATACGGCGGCATGGCTGGGCGAGTTCGCGTCGAGCCCGCTGGTGTCCTGCAGCGCCGTCCCGGTGTTTGCCCCAGCTATCGGGGATCTGAAGCCGCCCTGTTCGCTGACGCGGTCGCGCGTCCACAACCGTTGGAACAGATACCCGCGCGGTTGGACACAGTAGTCGGTCGGGTTTCCCTGTGCGTCGGCCAGTCTGGCGTGAAGGGTGGCGGTCGGCGGGGACGAGTTTGGATCGACGTACAGGATCTCGAAGCTGGTTCCCGTTCCGCCGGCTGCGGTCACGATGCTGCCGTCCGCCTTTGCGACCACCGGAATCGGGGCGGCGTTCTGGCAGGTGGCCGCGAGGAGGACCTGGTCAGGATCGCCGGGGTTGTCCCCCTTCCGGGTCACCTGGACCTCCACGACGCAGTCCCGCGTGGCATCGACATGAGCCGGCTCCAGCAGCCGGACCTGGCCCGATACCTGGTCCGCGTAGAGGCCGCCACCGGCGACACCATGCTCGAGAAGGGTTGTGACGTTTCCCTGCGTGAACACGTCGAGGAGGCCGTGCGGACCAGGTTCCAGGGATTCAGCCCTCACCTGCTTTGCGTCCCGGTAGGTCGCGAACGAGACCCCGACCACGTCGTACCAGGTCGCGCCGACAGTGCTGGAGCCGACGGTCACGGGAGCATCGTCCTCGGCCGTCTGGTAGCCGTAGAGGGCAAGGTGGTGCGAGTTCGACAGCGCAACGCCCTGCTGGATGTGTCCGCTGCCGTCGGTCGTCGCGGCGGACCACAGGAGGTACCTCAGTCCGGTGTCATCCTCCGTCGTGGTGGTAGTTGCCACCAGCAAAGAGCCGCCGTGCGAGAGACTCGGGACGATCACTTCGCCGGTGTTCGGTGCGTCCTGGACGACGAAGAGGTTGTTGGACCCGAGGCTCGTGGCGCCCAGCAGCGACGCGACGGCATACGCGCGCGTCAGGATCGGGCGCGTGGCTCCTGTCGCGAGCTCGTTGTCGAGCGTATCCTGGTTCGAGTTGACGACCAGACGTCGGGTTAGCCTGAGGAACAGGTCCGCCTGTGTGGCCAGGTTTCTCTGGAAGTCAGTCTGGACCTGCTGGAGCGAGGCCACGGCGGTCGGATCCGGCGTCCCGTTCGGCAGGAAGCCGGTGGCGTGCGCCGCCTCGGCGTAGATGTTGAACCCGGCCAGCTCGAAGTAGACGTAGTTCAGGAACTGGGCCTCGAAGTGCTGGTAGGCCGCCAGCGTCTGCGCGTGCGTGGTGCCGGTCCCCAGGCGTGCCAGGTAGGTGTTCACAAGGGCTTCCAGAAGCGAGATGTGTGTCTGGAGCGCCCCGGTAAGCCCGTTGTGAATGGCCAGCATCTGGAACTTGATCCCGCCGTTGCCCTGGGTGTCGTTCTTGCCGAGCATCGTGTTGGCCCAGAAGAGGATACTGGCCCGGGTAGTGTCGGAGGGGAACACGATCGTGTGCGTCGTGGCGTCCATCGGGATCAGGCCGTAGACGCCGAGGTCGTAGTGAACGTTGCTTTGGATATAGGTCAGGTACGCATCCAGCTGGAAGGTCGCGATAAGCGACGTGATGTCGGACTCCAGGATGGACAACTGGGTTTGGAGGTTCGACAACTTGTCCTCGACGTCGCTGGCGAACGTGTTGAAACTGTTGACCAGGCTAGTCAGTTCGTCGTCGATAACATCGACCTTGTTGACGATGTAGTCCAGCTTCGGTCCGGTCAGGTCGCCGCCAGTCATCAACATCCGCAACACCCAGCCCGAATGGTTGCCGTTGTAGAACTTGTCGGCGAGGTTGAAGTTCAGGCCCGAGAGCAGTCCCTTCCCCAGGTAGGACAGCGGCCCGATGTATGGGCTGATTGCCCCGGCCAGCCCTGCGATCGTCGCAGCGGCGCCGGCTGTGGCAGCATCTCCGGTCCCTGGGACAGCGGCCAGGCCAGACGTGACCTGATCCGCGGTCAAGGAATAGAGATCCGGGTTGCCGGCGCGCCGGCCCGAGCGGATATCTCCGAGTAGCGCCTCGATATAGGTGTCAAAGCCGAGGGCGGTCGCCCGTTCGACGAAGATCCGGTTATCGATGATGTTGCGGTACCGATCGCCGTGCAGGCTTAGAAAGTCGAAGGTCGTCCAGCCGGGAACGAAGAAATAGTCGGACAGGCGCTCGACTGCGCGCCGCAGGCCGCCGGTCTGGTCGTCGTAGGCCAGCCGGTCGGCGAGAGTGGTGAGGAAGTTCACCGGGTCAACGGCGCGGCTGCCCTGTTCGATTCGTGCGCGCAGCGAGCCTGTGAATGGCTGGTTGCCGATCGACCCTCCGCTGGTGACCACCACTATCTCTGCCGGGTCGGCCGGAACCTGGACCTCGAACATTCCGACGGCGTCGGTTTCGATGGGCGAGACCGCAAGCGCGTGGCCATCGACCGTTTCAAAGTGGACGGACGCGCCGACGACAGCCTGAGCGAAGGTCACCTTGCCGCGCACGAACCGTTCCTGCGAGATCTCGTCGGTGGCGCAGGCGCACAGACCCATGACGGCAGTAGCTCCCAAAACGGCGAGCATTTGATTGGCAACATTGCGTTTCTGCATGATTCCTCCCTGGTCTCGCGGGTCCCATCCGTAATGTCCGGACGTTTTGGCCAAGAATCCGCCGGACCCCTGCGCCCATGCGAATTCTTGCATGCTACCCAGCCTTGAAAACAAGAACGAGCCGAATTGCCAGTCTGGGGGCCGTTTCGATCTGGCAGCCTTGGGGGTGCATCAATCTTTGCGGGTCACCCACAATCCAGTCCATCGACGTTGTATTGCGGCCTTATTGGCGGCCTGTCGCCCAGTCGATGCGACAATTCGGACCGATTATGTCAGACTTCCTACATTATTGTCGGAACGTGGAGGTTGGCGTGATTGCCGCCGGTGACGATCTGCTTCCTGTTTCCGTGTTGCTGGACCTGGGCGGTGCCCTGGGGAGCCTGGATCTTCGGGCCTCCCTGCCCCGTGTGCTTGAGGTTCTGGCAGAGGCCTTCGAGGCTCCGGCTGGAATGATTTCGCTGTTGGACGACACGGGCACGTTGAGGGTCGAGGCGTCCTACGGTCTGTCGCCGCAGGCCGCGGGCAGGGCGCGTTTCGTGGCTGGCCAGGGCATAACCGGGCGCGTGGTCCAGAGCGGGAAGCCAATCGTCGTGCCGCGGGCCAGCGAGGAGCCCCTCTTTCTGGACCGCACTGGCACGGCACGCCAGGCTCGAGCCCGGCGCAAGGAACTGTCATTCCTGTGCGTACCTCTCATCGTGGACGGTCGCCCTGTGGGCACCTTGGCGTTGACGGTTCCTTTCCGGGCTGATCGTCCGTTCGAACGCGACATCCGGATGCTGCAGGTGGCCTCCCATATGGTGGGCCAGGCTCTGAAGGTAGCAAGTCTGGTAGCCGCGGACCGCCAGCGCCTGGTTGACGAAAACCTCCAGTTGCGCCAGGAACTTGGACAGCGCTACGACCTGCCAAACGTCATCGGGACCAGCCGCCCGATGCAGGAGGTTTACGAGCGTGTCGCCCAGGCGGCCCCTGCCCAGACCACGGTGCTGATCCGGGGCGAATCGGGAACAGGCAAGGAACTCATTGCCCACGCCATCCACTTTCGGTCCAACCGTTCCGAAGGTCCGTTCGTGAAAATCAGCTGCGGCGCCCTGCCAGAGGCCCTGATGTAAACGCCCACCAGAAACTGCGTAAATCTGTCCCCGCAGGCCGAGGTTCGTCGTTCACGACCTGTAGGCCAAGCGGCAGCGTCTGCTGTTGACGTTGGATGGCGGAGGGGGTACGAGTGGTCGGCACGTGGGATGGGC
>CAIZWN010000073.1 GCA_903936705.1 uncultured Myxococcales bacterium | reverse complement strand
TCACCACGATCCCCGTTACGGGTCGCGGACTTGTCCAACGGCACGACTCAAACGTCAATTACCACCAGGATGCTCAGATGTAATTGTCGTCAACGCTCAGGTGGGATTGTCGCTGGGCAATTCTAGGAGCGACCGGGACGTCGTGATGGCCTTGGTGACCTGCCACTTAAGCAACAGATCAACCGCGGTGCCCGGCGTCAAGTCCAAGCGTGCACGACGCTCAGGTGGGATTGTCGCTGGGCACCGCGGCGAAAAGCAGGCTCAACCCAGGGGCAAACCCGAGCACGCCATCCACACATGCAGTTTGACGATATACTGTCTATTCAAAATTGAAGAATCAACTTTCATATCAATACACCCAACTTTGCAGGATGAATGCCATGGCGAGGGTATCTAGTTCGCAATACCTCAGCAATGCTGACCTAAGTGCGCTTCTGTCGATATCATCTATATTCTCAAGCTGCAGGCGCATATAGGCATAGCTTGCAGCCCCACCCTGGTTGATACCCTCCTCCGCGGCATCATCGCTTTCATCACCAACCGTCAAAGCATCCAACAGGAGCTTATAGGGATCCATAACGCGACCCTCAGCATCCTGCTGCCACCAAGTCATGCTCTTGAAGTTCTTACTGACAATGCCACCCGGCCTTCCGTAAACTGGCTGGCTGTACTCGGATTTTAGGAATGCCGAGCTTTGCATGACAGCCGGAAGAACCTTCTTAATGGAACAGCTTCCCTTTGTAATCGGATGGAAATAGTGCTTAAGAGCCACATCCGCCAAATCCACCATGGCGCGGGGGCCACCCTTGGTAACGCTGTCAATGAAGTCAATAAGATCGACTTGGTCAAAGGGTGGCGTATCATCCCGTTTCAACTGTTTCTTGATGGCATCGAGAATTGTGTTCTCGTGTAGACTCCATCGGAAGATGGTGCCTGTATCCTTCAACAATGCTTCACGCAATGCCCTGATGAACTCGTAGTTTGGAAAAACGCCAGGGGCAGCAAGCAAGAACTCATCGGCATGTCGGATGCTGCCATCCTCTTCCATGACATGGTGCGAAAACTGAAAGGCAACCGGCTCATAAGGACTGCGCCCTGCATTAAAAGGCAGAGCCATTGCCGCCGTTTCGAAATCAATAAAGTGGAACGGATAAGTCCACCTACGCATCTTCAAGGCCAACCCTTCACGATCCAGATAAAACCCGTCCCCAGCGCAGTCTTCAGGTAAGCCATTGACCTGCAACCAGCGGCGGCGAGGGGCGGAAATTGAGGAAATTGAATAAAGATCGTCATCCGTCAGTTTCAAGTCCTCGGGGCTGACCTCACTCATTTTGAGAACGCCCCGTTGGATCAGTTTGCTTTTGCCCTTGAAATTCCAGATGTCCAGCACCGTTCCCTGCTCAAAGTCCTGTTCAGTCCAACCATTAGCTTGCTTCCAGCACTCCCTGTAACCACAACGCAGGGTTGACCCCAGTTCTGCTTTGAACTCACATCCCTTACAGTGACCACCAATGTGGGGAGGTATCCCTTCATCACGTTGATAGGCATCCGCCCATCGCGAAGCCAATTCCGCGAGCATGCCTTGTCCACCCGGAAAGGTCATCTGCTTGTCCAGCACCGCATTAACCAACGGGTCGATATCCACACAAGTCAGTACGCTTTCAGCCAAGCCTGGAACCAGCGCCCTCGGGTCAACCAAGACTTCGATGCTGCTACCACTGTGACGCACCTTGAACAATTGGTTCATACCGTTGACATTGGCATGCTTGCTTTTGTCGGGCATGAGCAAGTAGGCAGATACCTTGTAGGCCGGAAATGCCTTTTCCACGACGAATTTCTGGAAAGCGACGTTTTTCACATATTGACGAATATCTCGCTCAAACTTGATTTTTGCACTCGGGATGGATTGGTCGCCGGGGTAGGACTTGGCCGTAACCTCGATGACCTGAAATACATGGCCAGACTTGACCAACACGTCCACTCGCACCAGACAGTCCTTGTAGGCGATGGCAGGCGCAAACAGAACAATGCTGTCCTGTCTTAGCAACTCAGCAGTCTTGACCAGGGCTTCTTCCGAGTTCTTGGTAGCGATCTCCACACCACTTGGGTACATAAGTTTGGCCAGTTCACCAACTTGGAATCCACCATCGGCCAAAATCTTCAATAGCTCATTACCGTCATTCACATTTGCATACTGCGGTTTGCCTGTGTAGAGGAGCTTGCGCGGGCAACTCAGTGCCAGGTTCAAACACGATTTCGTGAAGTAGCGAGTCGCCATTGTTACCTCCCTTTATGCCGGCACCGACGGACCTGAGGCTCTGCTGACCCTTCCGTTTCCAAAACTTATAGTGCGCTCAATCTATCTCGTCAAACAGTTTCTTTCTATCTGGAACTGTACCCGTTCAAACTCCCCTTGCATAGTCTAACCTAAAAGGTTACGGCAGGTCGAACCGTGAAAACTGAGGAGAACCGCGACATGCGCTCCTCCCTCGCTGTCGGACTTCGCCGGTAGGCGTTTGTGCGGCAATTGGGGAGGCGGAGAATGGGCTTTTCGGATTTACGATTAGCTATGGGCTTTACATTTAGTAGATCATGTTCGAGAATCTTGAACGTAGCAAAACTTCCTGGGAGGAAAGCTTAATGTCAATGTCGATGCTTCGCCGTCTGAATGGAATCAACAACGGGAGATTTCGAGCATTTCTCGACAGCCTAGGTCGGGAACCACGGATCGCCTGGTATCCTTCGGCCGGGGAGGACTTTCGTGCCCTGCTCTATTTATGCCCTGGCTACACGTCCCAGTATCCGGCCGGCGGCCACGAGCCATCACCTCCTGATCTTTTCCTATTCACTGACTACTTTCCTTGGAGCCAGTCAACGTTCCTCGACACGCGCGAGTTGCACGTCGATGGGCGGACCAGGGTCAGCGTACGACACTTCGAGTCTTTGCCGCGTCAGGACCTGCCGCTGGATTTGGAGATTATCGACTTCCCACAGGGGAGCCCAGCCACAGGTCAGGCGGTCTTCTTGGAGTTGGATGTTGAATCGGACGTGCTAGGCAAGATGACCTGGCCCCTGATCTACGTGTTTTGCGAGAATGAACCCTTCTGCGCCCGGAGGATTCTGGCTGACGGCGGGAAGATCAGCCACGTGGTTCATGTTCGCTACGGAGGTGGCTGTGGCGGCGGTGGGAAGGCTCACGGAGCTTGGCTCATGAACGTGCTGCGGCGGTTGGAATGCGAGGTCTTTCTGACAGATGAAAGCCAAACCGACGGTCCTGGCGACAAAGCCGCCGTGCGCCTCTATCCGGAACTAGGCCGCGTTGGAGATGCGCCGGTCCTGGAGCCAATGAGATCGATTCGTAGCGAAGGCTGGTCCGGGCACGGGGACGTGACCTGGAACCGGGTGCGGTGAAGTGCTTCATCGGGCTGGCAAACCTAGCCGACTTGAAGAGGTAATTGGGCGCTACCACTGGCTGCTTGGCCTGCTGCCTTCGTTGATATTTGGGATGGGGATTATGACGAAAGCAAAATACTTGCAGGATACAAACGTTCTGGCCTTCTTGAAATGGTTGCGTGAGCGTCAGAAACCAAATGGATTTGTTCATGAGTACTATGATGGATATGCGCGCAAGAATTGGAAATGCGCATCCCTGCATGAGGCCTTCAAGAAATACCACTGGAAGGGAAGGGACTATGCCGAGACTTCAGGCACCTTGGCCAACTACTCTGATAGATTGATAGACGCGTTTACGAGACGTGACCTCGGGGAATTGTCGACCGTTTGGACTGAGATTTATGCCTGGGGAGGTCTTGGCATATTTCCATTTTTTCAGAATTACCTAAATATCCACACTGCTGAGGACAGGTATCGTGAATTAAAGGCGCTATTGGCATGGTGGGACGACCCCAGTTTGAACTATCAGAATGACGCGGGTCTAAAAATTGATTCCGCATTGACGAAAGTCTATTCGTTGTTCCTGAAGAACTTTGTCATCTATGACGGACGCGTAGGTGCGGCGATGGGTTTGCTAGTTAGGCGGTTTTTTGAAGATAATCCATCACTGTTTCACGAAAAGAATTGGAGTGAGGGGCACGCCCTTTATTTTGCTTATGGAGACGGTCAACGCGATAAGAAGGGTAGGCTCCTCAATCAATCGCGGGATCCGAGCGATGAGCATGGTGGGATCTCGTTTAGTAGGTTGAAGAATGATTGGTGCCGAATGCAGATGAACGTGAAAACCAGTTGGATTGTTGATTCAGTCGTCGGCGACAAAGATTCGCCTTTTTACAAAATGGCCGATGGGCATCGTGCTTTTGAGGCTGCGCTTTTCATGATCGGATATGATTTGGGGGGACCGGGCCATGGAATTCCGAGCGCGAATAGCACACCGCGCCAGACACCGCCACTTCCCCCGGAGAAATCGCTAGTGACTGAAAATGGCAACAGCAAGCCTTGGAAGGATGAGAAATTTGCTGCGAGATGCAATGAGAATTATCAGAGGATGGGTTGCACGCAGAGTGAAGCCATTTCAAGGAGTTGCGAAGAGATAGGGTTTTCTTTCAATAAAATGCCCGTCATGTTTAGCGCATCCGCTGGCAGGGGCTTCAGGGAATGGCGAAACAAGAACTGGATATAGCGTAGCAACTCGTTGCAACGTAACCACCTGGCAAACCTTTTCGAACGCGGTTGATCGCCCTGGCACGCCGCCTGTTGCCCGGCGTCAAGTCCAAGCGTGCATCGCTCAGGTGGGATTGTCGCTGGGCACGCCTGTCTCTGAACCTCAAGCAACGTAGAAATCGAGGCATGGTCGTCGGTAGTCGCATATGCGGTGGCTGTAAGCACCCTGCACCCAAGCGCCCTTATTATCCGTGAATGTCCGGATAGCAGCGTCCCCGGATGGGATCGCCGACGGCGTAAGCCGGGACCGAAATGCCGAGGGGTAGTTGGCGGAAGGGTCGCTGGGCCCTAGCTCCGGCAGTCCTTCGCCGCAACCCCGAATTGCAACGATGACGACCTCCACGTCGAAGTTCCCGCGGCGCCCTTCCATGATAAGGCCAGGCCCGGGAACACGCCCGATCCCGAATCGGCGAACTGTCCAGACGTCCGGACAGTACGATCGGCAGCCAACGGCCACCCAGGTGAAATTCCCGTCAATCACAGCCGACTTTCTTGGTGTCATCCGCAGCCGATTCCAGTTCCCGCACAGGCCACTTCCAAGGATACCCCACCTTCCCAACACAACGCCCCCGGGCCCACTTATCGACGGCGGCGATCTGCTCATCCGAGAACCGGCTGCGGTGACCGCGGCCTATACGCAAGAAGACGAGATCCTCCGGGAGTTCAATGGCATCTTGCCCATGGTACGCGAACCGGTTGGATACCAGAACGAAACGGCCCTTCAGGTCGTGGGCCTTGCTTGAGGTATCCTCGGTGCCGTCATCCAGGGAGTGCCTGGAGCGAATCTGTTCGAACCCTTCTTCGCTGGGACGGTAGAGGTTGTCGCCAACCCGGGCTATGGCATCCCCCTCCATGTCCGGCCGCTTTCCTGCGAATCGTAGATCGTGCCAATACTGGCGAAAGCTCAACTTCTCGGTCACCTGCATGATGTACAACACGCGCTGGCCACCCGGTTCCAAACCCACTATCCAGTCCCCGACATCAGCCACCCGGCGAATCGTGGGCTTGCAGCAAGCCAGCGTGCAGTACCCCCAGAATGGGTTGGGCGCGAATCCCCTATCGCAAGCCACGGTGTAGGAAATGATTCTCATGACGCCGTCCCTAAAACCAGTCGATGGACCATCCGGTTCCAGGCCTCAATGGTTCCACGTTGCCCGGTTCCCTCGGCCAGTCCCGCAAGTACAAAACCAGCCGTGGTTGCTCACGGTCTAACTCCGGATGCACTGTGGTGCAGGTTTAGCACGCCCGACCAGCCGCAGCAATGAGGGCCCGGCGTTGCAGAAAAACGCCGTCCTCTGGCACACTTATTCCCTGTGGCCTTCGAGGATGATGTTCACCATGAGCGACGAGCAACATGACGTTCGGCAGCCCGACATCCAGTGGTACGGCTATACCACCAGCCACAGCCTCAACGCCGAGTACCTGGAATTCAACACCCTGCTGGCGAACGCCGCCAAACGGTATGACTGGCCGGAGGTACTTGCGCTGCTCGACAAGAACCCTGATACCGTCAACACCTGGAGGCTGGGCGGCAAGTCTCATTACACAGCTCTCCACCAGGCTGCACATGGCGGAGCCGACGAAGACGTCATCCATCAACTGCTGGCCCGCGGCGCCTGGCGGACTTTGCAGACCACCTATGGCGAGCGCCCCGTCGATGTCGCGATGCGGAAAGGGCACCCGAAGATGGCCAGGCTGCTGGAACCGGTCCTGCTGCACTGCGTCCCCAACGGCATCCTGCTGATTCTCCAGCACCATCTCCACGGCGTCATCCAAGGCCGGGTCGGCGAACTGGTGAAAGAGCTCGACCTACGCCTACCCGAGCTGGAGCCCCTGCTGGAACTGGCAACGCCACGTTACTGGTGCCCGGTGCCAGGAATGTGTGGCGGCTTTCACATCAAGATGGTGAAGGACGGCGTCGCGGCGGAACTGGATGTCGAAAGCTGGTGCCGCGGTGCCCTAGGATCCGGCCAGCGCCACAAGATCACGCCGCGCGGCGCAGTCCTGATCGATGAAGGTTTCGTATAGGTCGGCAAAACGGCAATCGCTACGACATCCTGACCCGGCAGCCTGCCTGGCAATGACTGGAAAAGACCTGCAATTCAACGCAGACGGACTATTTGGCCAGGACGCGCAACGGGTCCGTCAGGGCGCGATCCCCCTAACGGGACGCAGCCCCCAGAACATGCTGCGGACGCGTGGGTCTGCGCTGCTGCGTGCAGCGGCCCTGGTTCCGGACGCGAAGGAAATCAGGTTGCCACCGCGAACCATCCGGTTCCCGGCCGACAGTCCCCCCGTGGGATCGGTCAGGCTGCCAGTCGGGTACGTCCCCTCGGAGTCCCACACCCACTCGGACGCGTTCCCCAGCATGTCGAACAGCCCCCATTCGTTCGGCAGCTTGCCCTTCACCGTTTGCTGCCCCAGCGATCCCCCGATCAGCGCGTCTCCGAAGAACCACGCGATCGGGTCCAGTACGCTGTTCGGATGCTCCATACCTGTCAGACTCGACGTCCCGTTGTAGGTGCCGGTCGTCGTACCGGCCCGCGCGGCATACTCCCACTCTGCCTCCGTCGGCAACCGGTACCCCGCGCACCCCACGCCGGCAAACGTCAACCCGCTGCAAGCGTAGTCCCCCTGACAATCGGTGGCGCCCGTGTTCCGAGGGCAACTGCCCCCCAGGGTTCCGACGCACCCTGTCATGGCATAGCACTCCTGCAACCCATCGTTCCTCGACAGTTGGTTGCAATAGGCCAGGGCCTCCCACCACGACACAGAATCCACCGGGTAGCTGCCGCCCAGATTCCAGGCAGTCGGGTTCATCCCCATCACCGCCTGCCACTCCCCCTGGGTCACCTCGGTCGCCTTCACGCAGTGGTCACGCGAGATCGTCACCTCGTGCTGGGTTTCCCCCGCGTCGCGCCCCGGCTCGCCGACCGGCGACCCCATCGTGAAGGTCCCCGCAAGAACGAAGACGTAGCCTTCGGGACACTTCGGCAAGCAGTACCCTGACTGGCACGTCGAATCCGCGCCGCACGTCCCGCACGTCCCGCCGCAATTGTCCTCCCCGCACTGCATCGGTCCGAACTGCCCCAAGCATTCCGGACAGCAGTCGCACGCAGCCCCGGTACAGCCGCAGACACACCAGGACGCCCGCGCCCCCACCGTCCCGCAGGAATCGAACCAGTACATGTTTTCGTCCGCGCAGGCCTGGTGGTCGTTCGCCTTGCAGCACGTTGTGCCGTCGCAGGTCCCGTTGCAGTTCGCCGGGCACGTCCCGGCGCATCCGTCCGACATCTCCGTGGTACGGCATTCCGCGCAACTGGGGCAGCACTTGCACTCGGTCGGCCAGACACTGCACCCGCAATCGCAGGCCTTCGCCAGCGCGCCCTGCGTGCCGCAACTGTCGTACCAGTACAGGTCATCCCCGCCGCTGCAGGCCTGGTGGTCCTCGGCCTCGCAGCACGTGGCGCCGTCGCACGTCCCGTTGCAGTTCGCCGGGCACGTCCCGCCGCATCCATCCGACGTGTCCGTCGAACGGCAATCCGCGCAACTGGAACAACAGCACGCCGATCCCCAGCAGTCGCAATCACACGCCTGCGCCATCGCGCCCTGCGTCCCGCAGGAATCGAACCAGTAGAGGTCCCCGCCGCTGCAGGCCTGGTGGTCGTCCGTCGCGCAGCACGTGCTGCCGTCGCACGTCCCGATGCAGTTCGACTGGCACGTCCCGCCGCATCCATCCGACGTGTCAGTCGAACGGCAATCCGCGCAGCCCGGGCAGCAGTTGCACTGCGCCCCGGTGCAGCCGCAGTCGCACGTGTGCGCCAGCCCCTGCACCCCGCAACTGTCGTACCAGTAGACGTCCCCGAAGAGGCACTCCAGGTGGTCGTTCGCGGCGCAGATGCACTGGCCCGCATCGCAGACCTGCCCGCCCGAGCAACCTGGCGCGCATTCGCCGCCGCACCCGTTCTCGCCGCACTCCTGGTCGCCGCACGACGGGACGCAGGACGCGCACTCGACCTTCGCCCCATCGCACCCGTTCGGGCAGTCGACAACCCGGTCCCCCTGGACGCCGCAACTGTCGAACCAGCAGACCGCGTTGCCGCAGCACGCCTTGTGATCCTGAGTCTTGCACACGCACCGGCCAGACTGGCACACCTGGTCGTCCTGGCACGTCCCGCAATTGCGACCGCACCCGTCGTCTCCGCACTGGCTGTCCGCGCAGTTCGGCGTGCAGACCTCGGCCCCCTCGTCCCTCAGTCCGGCCTCCCCACCGTTCCCATCCCGCGAAATGACATCCCAGGCCTGGGCCCTGTCGTCGATCGACGCGTCACCAAGGTCGGTCGCCTGCACGTCGCCAGGCTCGTCGCGTTGCACGTCCGCAAGCACGTCGCACCCGGAATCCTGCCGGCATTCGACCACACCCGTCGTCGAGTTCTCGCCGCACGCCATTCCCAGGCACGCCACCCCAAGTACCAGGGTCCACCGAAGGACCAGCCACGGGCCGACCAAACGCATCCCGCCCTCGGCCCGCCCTTGTCCATCAGGGATGTTTCGCATGTTTCCAGTTCCTCCGCGCGGAGTCCGTCGAAGTCCATCGGAAGCCCTTTTTGTAACAAGCCAAGCCATTGACCAAGACCACCTTGAAGGATTCCCGCCCATCAAAACGCCGTGAAATCGTCGTAGTACATGTAGACGCGCACATCCGTCAGCGACATCAAGTCGATATCCTGGTTCTCGAGTTCGTCGCGCTGGTTCAGGTACAGGGCCCAGGACGTATTGACGTATGGCCTGTCGAGCAACCTGCGCGAACGGTAGACATCGGGGTCGAACACGCGGTTGCCGTTGAAGAACGGGTTGACGATCGCCGTCTTCTGGGGGAAGCGGTAGTACGCCATGCTGTTATCGAGGGCATGAACCGTGCTGGTACCCTGCTGGCGAAGGTACAGGCGCCCCAGGGTGTCGCCCACGTTGGCCCCGATCACCTCGGCCTCGAGGTACTTGATCTTGTGGTTGCGCGTCAGCGGCGACAGCTGGGTCAGTGTGGTCGAGAAGGGGATCCGGATATAGCCGTTCTCGTCCAGCAAAACCGGGTCGGTCAGGCGCTTGCGCATCAAGTCGATGCGATCGGACTGCGAGAACGGGTTGCCAGCCTCGTCGGCCTGCGGGATCCGGAAAAGGTCGTCCCTCAGGGACAGGATCGTCACCCGCGTCTCGGGCCAGCCGTAGTTCTCCTCGAACGCCCAGTAGTCGTTCTGCAGGTCGATCAGATAGTTCTCGAGGTTGTAGTCCCCGTACTGCGCCATCCGGATCAGGAACAGTTTGTCCCGCGCGGCGTACGAGGTCGAGGTGTAGTACTCATAGACGCGGGTCAGACGATACGCCTCGGAGAGGGCATCCTTGAACGAAAGGTCCGCGTTCACGACGGCGTCGTTGCGGTAGATGCGCACGTTCGGGTCGTTGCGGGCCGCGGCGACGTTCAGGGAAAGCTGCTCCGACTCGCCGAGTTCCTGCTCGAGGCGCTTGGCGCGGTTGCGCTGCTGCTGGATCTCGGACATCGCCAACTGCACCTGGTGGGCGGCCCGGAGGGCGTCCAGCTCCAGCTGGCGAACCTGCAGCATCATGCCGGCCGTGCGCGCATTGGAGTCGATGACGGCCTGCGAGCACTGGACCTGGGTCTGCCACCGGGCCGTTTCGAGGTGGATCCCCGCGATGTCGTTCTGTTTCTTGTTGATCATCGACTCCATGACCACGGCCCCAGCATTGGCCGGGATCGCCGCCGCCAGGTAGACCGCGGTCAGCCCGGCGCCAACCAGCGAGAAGCCGCCGGAGATCATCTGGAGACTGCCCGAGACCACCCCCATCGCCCGGTCGATCATGCTGATTCCCAGCCGCAGGTTCGCGATTTCCATGTCCAGGGATCGCACCTCCTGGCCCTGCATGTAGGTGAAGTTAGCCATGTCGAGGGTGACCTTGCACTGAGCCGAGACGCGCTCTTTCTCGATGTCGATCTCCGTCAACAGGGTCTGCTCGGCGGTGACCATCTTCTGCAGGTCCAGCCGGGATTGCTCGAACCCCATGAACGCTTCGTAGATGGTCCCGTTGCCCATCAGCCCGCAGGGGTCGCCCATGGCCCGCGCCTGTTCGTTCAGCGCCGCGTACCGCTCGACCGAGGCGTACACCTTGCCGTCCGAGCCTTCGAACGTGCCGCACACGTCGCTGAGTTGGGATTCGTAGTTCATGCGCAGACGCACCAGTTCGGCCTGGAAATCCTGTGTGTCGGTCTCGAAGGACAGGTTCTTCTGGATCGCCAGATCCTCCCGGTACTTGGCGGTGTCCAGCTTCTGCTGGGTGCGCTTCAGGATGACCTCGAAGGCGTTGTCCTCGTACTGGTTCAGTGTGGGAAACGGGATGTAGTCGGGTGCCATGCCGAAGAAGTCGATCTCGTCGGTGATGGCGGCGTATGCGTTGCGCATGTCCAGCATCGCCATCCGGTAGCGCTTCTGGGCCTGGCCCAGGACCAGCGCCACCTGCGGGCGTTCCTCGGGGTTCAACGTGTCGGTCACCCGCAGCATCAACTGGGACAGCATCATCGATTCGAGGTAGGTGGCGAGGTAGGCCCGCTCGACCACGCTGCGTGCCAGGTCGGGTCGGTTCAGGTTCTGGTACCGCTCGGCCACCGCGCTCCACGCCCGAGACTTCTGGGTCGCGGCCCGCGTCAGCCGCTCGAGATACCAGGTGACCGTTTCCTGGCTGACGAAGTTGCGGCCCGCGGGCTGCAGGGGATCCTTCCCGTACCGGAGGGATTCCCAGAACACCGGCGACAGCGCATAGAAGCGGTCCAGCGCCTCCTGGTAGTACTGGGTCGCGCGGTAGAGGTCCAGCATCTCGACCCCAGCCGCCCCGGACAGGTTCAGGCCGCCCGTCTCGAAAAGCGTGCCTTCGAAGCTGGCGCCCGACTGGCCCGCCAGGTCAAAGCGCGAAGCCAGCGCCCGGGTGTACGACTCGTCGCCCATCATGACCAGCAACTCGGCGTAGAGGCGCTCGAAGCCGTCATGGGGATAGGCGGTCGTGGTCATGCCGCTGTGACAGGCCTCGGCGTAAGCGAAATTCGTGCAGAGGTAGGTGTCGAGCCTTGCGCGCGTCGCGGCGCCGGCGGCCGATACATCGGCGTAGTGAAGACGCCAGATAGACAGCAGACAATCGATGCGCTCGCGGACGGCCTCGATCTGGTCGGGCGCATAACAGTATGGCACCTGGTTCGAGTCGGGAATGCAGATCGCAGGCGCGAAGGCAACGCTCTTCCCCTCGCGGTCGCGGAACTGGGTCTTGTAGCGGAAGGCTTCGTCGATGTCCGCGTATAGGGGCATGAACTTCGCGCTCTGCTCGTAGGCCTTGAAGAACGTCTTGCCCAGGCGCAGATCACGCCGGTTGTCGTCGCAGAACACGGCGTTCGGGTCGGTGCAGCGCCAGTTCGGCTTGTACTGGATCAGGGGATACCCCTTCTGCCGCCAACGCTCCAGTGTCTTCTGGCACGTGCCATCTGTCTGGCAGGCCTCGGCCGCGATGCGGACCTGGTCCTCGTATGCCGAGTCCACGGTGAAGAAGATCACCTCGCTGCCCGCCGGGCATGCGATACGGAAGTCCCCGTCGGTGCTGTGACGGGCACCGCAATCCGTCACGTCCTTGCCCAGGGGGCATACGGCCGTGGCCGATCCGGGGCCGCCGTCGTCGCACGAGTGGTTGCCGGCGTAGGGGCTGATGCTCCCGGTACCGCCGCCGACATCGGGCCAGTCCGTGCGACCGCAAGTATCGTCGTTGGTCAGTGACCCGATCACGCTGCCCGATCCCCCGTCGAACAGGCCGTTGGCCACGCACAGGTAATGGACCTCCTCGGGGCCGGATGGGTCCAGGGTCGCAGGCGTTGTCGAGGACGGCACGATGCCGTCGATGATCGCAAGGACCAGATCATCCGCGTTCGCCGCGGTAACGTACCGCTGGCCCCACCCGAATACGCGCTCGACCAGGTCGGGCGAGCACTGGACATCAAGCACGTCGGCCGGCTCGGTGCGCAAGTCCGAGGGCGTGAAGCCTTCGAAGGTGTCCGCGAGGCCGTTGCCATTGGCGTCGGCCATGTCGAGATCCGCGGCCTGCCGGTTCAGCAGCATGAACCCGTACGCGGCGAAAGGCTCGCCGTCGTCGGGCAGGAACGACTCGTAGGTCTCGCGGAAGATCAGGAACAGGTTCTTCTGGTTGACCAGGGCACCGTCGAGGATCTCGAAGGTTCGCCGCCGGGCGCGGGCGTCCGGGATGGGATTGGCGGCCGACATGACCGCGTTGGAGGCCAGCAACGCCTCGGTCCACGCGCCGTTCGAAGCCGGGCTGCCAGGCAGCCAGCCGTCACGGCACTCGTACCGATACCGCAGCCCCGTCTCCTCGTCCATCTCGGTGTCCCGCTGGAAGCCCGGCACCAGCCAGGGCACCCGGGCCAACCGGTAGCCGCCTGCCGTGCGGCGGCAGGTCGCATCGGAAGAACCGGTGACGTAGCGTCCACCCAGATCGGTCCTGGCCTGCAAATCGCTGACGAACACCAGGCAGGAGTCCCCCACCTGGGCCTGGCACTTCGATGGGTCCGCGCCGAACGTCAGCGTGACGGCCGGGTCGGCCGGGTACTGCAACGATATGTCCGTCACGATTCGACCGCTCATCTTCGCCGGATCGGACGGATCCGGGAACGTCAGGTCCATCGCGAAAGGCATCTCGACAACGCCGCTGGGAATGGGTCGCGAGCGCGTGTCCGAGGTGTAGGTCGACACGCCCGACACGTTGGCCGCCGAGGGATAGCAGGCGCCCTGCGCAGCCGTGCATGCTTCCTGCACCGTGGGCCATCGCCACGACTCCGTGCGCGTCGAGGTGGTCACCGCCATCAGGTCCTCCCACGAGAGGTTGCCCGTGCGGAAGGCCCACCAGCGCTGGACGAACGCGTTGCCCACCTTCTGGGCCATGGCGGCCTGGGTCGCACTGGGCGCACCCGAGTGCACGGCCGATCGCCAGTCTTCCAGGGAGCCGGTGCCGAAGTCGGCGAAGTAGTAGAGGTTCCCGCCCCAGCGCCCGTCGGGCCGTTCCGCATACGACATCACCACGATCTGCCTGCCATACTTGGGGTGCACGACCTCCAGACGGCCATCCCACCGGGGGCCCGGCCCGCCGCTTGCGCCCTCGACCGACAGCGTGACCTGGCCGCCCTCGCCGTCGACGCCAATCTGGACCTCCCCGTCGTCCGTCGTGCTGCCCTTGGCGCCAATCTTCAGCCAGGTCAGGGGGCAGTTCTTCGCCGGGTCGCAAACCACGTCATCGTCGCGGTCCTCGGCCTCGCTGCGCGTGCCATCGGCAAGGTAGGCCACGTGGCCCAGTTTGCGCAGCCTGAACGTCTCGTGGGTAGGGCCGTTGTTTATCACGGTAAAGGTGCCCGACGTCGCGACGTTCGAAAACTGGATCGCGGTCGTCGAGAGCATAAGCGAGCCCGCCACGATCATGGACGGTTGACCCGACGGCGCCGCGACCGGCAGGCACACGCCCAACGAGCCGTCACCGTTAACGCACGCCTCGCCGTCCTGGCAGGCGGCCGGCTGGGCGCCAGTGCCCACCGTGCATGGGACGCGGCACACGTGGGCATGGCACACCCGGCCGCCCGTGCACTGGTCGCCCGAATCGCACGTGGCATAGCAGCCCCCGGCCACGCAACTCTGGAAGAACGGACAGTCGGTCTCCTTGGCGCACGTCGGCTTGGCATCACCTGGTGCAACGCAGCTTCCTTCGACGCACGACTTGCCATCGACGCAGCCGTCCAGCAGGCCCTCGGACGAGCAGATCGACAGCGTCCCGTCAGGCAGCAGCAGGCTGGCGTTGCATGGCGTGTAGCACCGCGGGGACGAGGGCGCCACAGGCCCGACGGGGGTCGTGTCGTGGACGCACAGCCCGGCGATGCAGACCTGGCCGGTCTGGCAGATGTTTCCAGCCTTGCAGGTGCACCCCGGGGACCCTGGGGCGCAGGGGACGCAGGTGCCGCTGGCGCAGCGGAACCCGTCCGAGCACATGCCGTTATCGAAACACGGCCCGCCCAGCAGGCCCGTGGCCTGGACGCAGACGATGTCATCCCGGCAGGTCAGTCCGGGCAGGCAACTGCCACCGGCGCAGGGGCAGCCCTCGGTGCCGGCCACGCAGCCGGCAGCCTGGCAGAACCCGTCCAGGCAGGTGTCATCGGCGGCATCGCAGGTCGTTCCATGGCGACAGGCGCAGCCGGTCAGGCCCGCCGGGCAGGACGCCGCGCTGCAGATGCCACCCTGGCACGTCAAGGCCTCGCCAAGCGAACTGACCCCGCACGAGTCCCCGGAACCACAAGGGCAGCCTTCCGACCCCGCAGGGCAGGCCTTCGGGGCAGGCTTGCACGCCCCGGCCTGGCAGGATAGACCGTCGCCGCAGGTGTCGCCGGTGCCGCAGGGGCAACCCTCGGTGCCCGCGGGACAAGTCGAAGCGGCGCACTTCCCATCGCTGCAGGCAAAACCGTCGTTGCAGGTGCCGTTGCCGAAACAGGGACAGCCCTGGGTACCAGCGGGACAGGTCGCGACCGTGCACCTGCCGTCGCCACAGGCCAGACCGTCGTTGCAGGTGCCGTTGCCGAAGCAGGAGCAATCCTCGGCGCCCGCGGCACAGGTCGGCGCGCGGCACAGGCCCGCGGTGCAGGCCAGGCCCTCCGCGACGCAGGTGCCGTCGTCGAGGCACGCACAGCCCGCCGTGCCCGGCGTACAGGTGTCCCCCCCGCCGTCGACTCCGCAGGCCGAAAGCCCAAGAATCAGCAGCAGTCCGAGCACCATCCGGTTAGCCGTGGACATGGTCCCTCCCCGAGGAAAAGCCTGAGGCAGTAGTACTTTAGAAGGGAGTGGCGGGAGTGTCTGTCACGAAAACGTGACAACCAGCTACTTCCCGAACAGCGCCTTGAGGAAAGAGACGAACTTCGACGCCTTGGGCATGGCGGGATTGTTGAACCCGACTGCGCCCTCGACTTTGCGGAAGTCCTTCGCGGCCTGACGGTCCATCGGGTGGGGAGCGCCGGCCCAGATTTCACCGACCGCCATCGGCTTGTTCAGGTCGGCGAAGTTGAACGACGAGTTCCCCGCTTCCCCCATGCTCGCGCTGGCACTTGAATGCGACAGGGAATAGTCGGGAGCCGCGGACAGGTACTGGGGAACGAGGGCGTCGGCGATCTTGGACGCGCTCACCCTCTTGTACGCCTCGTTCGCCACAGCCCGGACATCCAGGTTGAACCCCATCTTCCCGCCGACTTCCCGCATCGCCCCGCCCCTCTGGAGCTGGTCCACGCCCATTCTCCACTCGCTGCGTGTCGCGGAACCGGTGGTGTAGGCACCTTCGTGCATGCTGCCGTCCTTCTTGGACACGTCCCATATGGTTTTCGCGACCCGCTGGGCCTGTTTCTTGGTCATCGGTTGCCCCGGTTCCAGGTGCAGCAGCGTCATCCACATCACGTTCGGGCGGATCTGCCCGTTCTGGAGCATGGTCGTACTCTGCTTCAGACCCAGGCGGCCAGGTGCCCAGAAGTGCTGGGTCATCGAACTGAACCGCTGGCCGTCAGCGTCGCTCTTCGCCACTGGGTTGTTGCCGACGAACCCGTATGCGCAGGTGGCCTCGGCCGCATCGTCGTCGTCCAGGGATGCCATGACCTGGTAGGCCGGATCCGGGGACAGCCAGCGGCCCAGCCACGGGTCCTGGTAGCGGGCTCCGAAGTATGCCAGCCCCGTACTGTCGTCGGTCTCCTTGCCCGTGAAGTTGTGGGTCTCGGTGGGACCCTGGGAATGGCGCTCGCCGCCGTAGGGATAGAACTCGCTGCGTGCCACCAGAGCGCCCGTGTCGTCGGTCTCGGCGACGGTGTTGCCCCGCAGGTCCTCGTGAAGCCACGTCACCCGCGGCTCGAGGCCGTGCAGGGTCCGCGCGGCGCTGGCGTGCAACAGCACCCGGGTGTCGGACAGTACCGGGGCTGCGGCCAGGGACAGCGCACCCGCCGCCACCCCCTGGGCCAGCCAGGCGTCGCCCGCCGTGATCTCGTGGTCGGGGGCGCTGATCAGCGCCGTGTCGGATCCCGCGGCCGGGGCCACGTCCGACAGCGAGATCTCCGCGAAGGACGGGTCCTCCAGACGCGCCAGGCGCCCGCCGGCCAGGTCCAGGTAGGTCACGGCCGTGCCGTCGCGCACCTCGAAGTCGTCGGCGAGATACAGCGTGACGTGGCCGTCCTCGCGCTTGACCATCCGATCGCGCTCCGGGCCGTAACCGATCTTCAGCAACTCGGCGCCCGCGCGGGTGGCCCGGACCAGTCGGCCCAGGTGGTCCCACTCCAGCGCCAGATCGCCCCGGGTAGTGGCATTGCCCGCGGGATCGTAGCCCAGGGTCATGTCGCCCGCGCGGGTCACGGCGTGGGGCCCCGCCGCCTCGCCGTAAACCAGTTCTCCGACGTTGGCGCGACTTTGGGCGCCGGCGGTCGAACCGATGGACAGGACGCGGTCAGCGTCGTCGTAGACGTAGGTCAGCGTCTCGGCCTGCGACGGTCGGTCCGGGTCCAGTTCAGCCCGGGTCAACCGGTACAGCCCGTCGTAGGTGAAGCGCGCCGCCCCCTTGGGCGTGCCGTCCTCGGCCCGGCCGTCGTGGACCTCCAGGGGGTTCCCGAGAGCGTCGCGGACCACGTCGTACGCCAGCAGCACCTCGCTGCCTGGGCCCGTGACCGTCAGCGCCTGCGGCCGCAGGCGCCCGTCGAGGGTCAGCACCGACTGCACGCCGTTCGTGGTAGTGATGGCGTCCGCGATACCGGTGGCCGCGTAGTGGACGGCGCTGACATAGCCGGGCACCGTCACCGTCTGGCCCGTGCCATCCAGGGTCGCATTGATGGCTCGGCTGTCGGGGTATTCGTTGCTCACGATCCGCTGGGCGTTGTCGCGACGGGACGCGAAGTCGTAGGTGTGGCCCAGGACGGTCTTGCGCTGGCGAAGAATGGCCCCGCGGTTGTCGTATCCGAAGGTCTCGGAGGCCGCCAGACCGTCGACAAGCCACGTCTGGGTGACCAGGCGGCCGTTCACGTTCGTGCACAGGTCGGTTGGGCAGCCCGGGGCACGGTCATAGATCCACCGGACGGTGGTGTTGTCCGGGTCGGCTTCGTCCCACTGGGCCACCATGCGGTTCAGGCCGTCGTAGGTCATGCGCAGCACGTGCCCGCGGGCATCCTCCTGCCTGACGATCTTGCCGACCGCGTCGAACTCGAACTGCGTCGTTCCGCTGTCCGGGTGGTCCACGCGCAGCGGCCTGCTCAGCAGGTCCAGCGTCTGGGTCAGCACGGCTCCGGAAGGATCGGTCAGTGACACCAGGCGTCCAAGTTCGTCATAGGCGACACGATGGGTCAGGATGGAACCCTCGGCAGTGACCCGACGATCGATTCGTGTCGTCTGATCCAGCCCGTTGCGACGGCGCACCTCGGGCGTCCCGGCGTGGGGCCCGCCCTCGCGGGTGTCCTCGCCATCCCACACGGCTGAAGACAGAGGGAGGAACTCCCAGCGCTGCTGAACGGCGTCATCGCCGGCCAGGGCGGGCGGTGCCACGTGACCGATCTTGCGGCCGACGGCGTCAAAGCTGGTGCGCTGGGCCAGGACACCGTCCGGCGGCGCCAGGTCGCAGTTCCCGTCCGCGGCCAGGTAGGGGTAGTAGGCGTCACGTGGATTGCCATGCAGCGTGAAGCGCGTGAACCCCTTCACACGCCAGGCCCCCTCCGCAACCAGTTCGCGGGTCTGGTAGGTGCGTCCGCGGCCATCGATGCACCTGGCCTCTGCCATGTCCATGATGCCATCGACCGTAGACCGCCGGTTCACGATCACGCGGCTGACAGGAGAGCCCAGTTCGTAGCCGTAAGTCTCGCCGGGCGCGTTCAGCGACTCGCCCGGGCGAATCCGCGACGTGATGCGGCCGAAGTCGTCATAGGTGTAGTACGTGGCATTCCGCGGCGTCTTCGGCGTCCCTGCCTCGACCAGCATCCAGGCCGTGCTCTCGACGGGCTTGTCCCAGACGGTGTCGTACTGCACCTCCTGGCGCAGCGTGTATGGTCCGTCTCCATCGGAGGTGTGCACGTCCGCTGCCACGACCCGCAGGCCATCGGCATCCATCTGGTACGTGCGGCGGTGCGTGTCGCCCCCCGACACGCCCAGCGGGTCGAGGGTGTCGATGACATTGCCGTTTGCATCAAAGGCGTTCCGCACCTTGTCGATCGTGGCGCCGGCCGTATCGACCCGCTCGACCACCCGACTGACGGCGCCGCGCGTCACCTGGCCCAGAGACAGGCCAGCGAATGAGTCGCCGTCGTAGAACGTCGATACGTCGGTAAACAGGTCGGTAGCCGGCATCCCGTCAGCATCGGCCACGCCGAAGGCGCGCACGCGGACCGCCTTGTTGAGGATCCAGCGGTCCTCGTTGTCGGCCGGAGTGGCGTAGTCGGTACGGGTATGTGTCTCGTCCCCAAGGCATTGCTCCCCGCACGGCGTCCCGGTGTAGCCGGCCTCGTCACATGCAGGGCAGGCACCACCGATGGCGGTCACGCCCAGCTTGGACACAAGCACGGCGTTGCCATAGCCGTCGTACTGCCAGGCCGTCTCGACCCGGACCCACTCGGTTTCCGGGGCGCCCTCCCGGCGCTGCTCCACCTGGCCCACCGGGCAGACATGGCGCACCGGGCGGACAAGGCCGCTGAGGGGCACGCCGGTCACGGCGCACTCGGCGTACTGGGTCGTGGTCATCTCGATGCTGCGGCCGTCACTGCGGTGTTCCTCGCTGATCAGCAGTCCGGCCCGGTAGGGATCCGTGGCGCCCACGTCGTACACCAGGAAACTCTGGCCGGACTCCTGCAGATCGTCCCCCGCCAGGCTGCCCTCGGCCTGGGTGTAACCCCGGAAGCGCTTCTCTTCGCCGTCGTAGTACCCGTCGTGATAGGCGTACCCGGTGACCGTGTGGACCTGGCTCAGCAGGTCCCACTCGTCCATCGACTTGACGACCGTCATGGGGAAGGGCAGCGGGTGCTGCCACAGCGCGGTCGCGGCATCCCGGACGCGCTCCTCGACAGACGAGGTATAGGTGACGTCGGTGACGCGGCCGAGGCCGTTAGTGATTCGGGCCAGCAGGTTCGGGCGAACGGGGAACAGCTCCAGGTAGGTCACGGCGCCCGACGCGTCGCCCTGGACCCACACGATGTCCGACGAGCCGTTGCCGTTCATGTCGGAGAACAACACCGTGGTGCCGGGCGTCTTCTCGGGCAGCGTGCCCTGGACCTCGGCGTCTGAGATGGTCCGCTGGGGATCGAAGGTCGTGCCGTTTCGATTGACCCAATAGCGGATCTGGTTCCCCGCCACCAGGACCAGGTCGGCCAGGCCGTCGCCGTTGAGGTCCTCCAGTTCCGCGTCCACGGCCTCCTGGTCAGTGAAGTCGAAACCGGCAATCAAGCGCCAGTCGCCCCAGTGCCCCCACCCGAAGTTCAGGCGGTAGCGCAGCGAGTCCTTCTGTACCACCACGACGTCCAGCAGGCCGTCGCCGTTCATGTCATTCAGTTCCAGCGCGGGCGTCTCGAAGCCCTCGCCGATGAACTGCACGTTCTCGTCCTTGACGAAGCCGCTCTCGGTGTTCCGCCATGCCATTGTGGTGTTCGATGTGCCCGAGTCGCGGCTGAACAGCAGATCGATGCGCTTGTCCCCGTCGTAATCGAAGAACTTGGTCGATACGAGCACGCCGTCGCCGCCCAGGTCCGGGAGGCCGCCGCCCACTCCCAGCATCAGGATCTCGCTCCAGTCGCCGGCGCCGCGGTTCAGCAGCACGTCGCCCGTCTGGAGGTTCACCAGGTCCGTAAAGCCGTCGCCGTTCACGTCGAGGACCTGGGTGTACGGCGTACCCAGGGCGTGGGAACCCTGGTTCCCCAGGCTGCTTTCGACCATCTGGAACGAGACCGTCCGGTCAAAGGCGAGCCGGTTCAGGAAGAAGCGATGGGGGGCGCCAGGCTCGCTGGTGTCAAGCACGTCCGGCAGCGAATCCCCGTTGATGTCCATGAGGGTGGTCTTCCCCTGGGTGATGTCCACGCCCAGGCTACCCATGCCGACGACGTAGGGCCGTTGGCAGTCGGTGCCCACCGGGCAGGCATCCACGCCAAGGGCGCGCGAGTACTCGAACGTGTCATGGGCGGGGTATGCCTCGCCCTGCTGGCTGAATTTCTGGACGCCGGTCAGGCGGGTGAAGCCCCCGGACGTAGCGTAGTCCTCGTACGAAAGATCGTAGTAGCGCAGGCGCGTGCCGTGTGCGAAGACCTCGATGCGCGCCAGACGCTGGTCCAGCAGTTCCTCGTAGCCGGCCTTGCAGTCCGACACCTTGTCATAACGGTCCTCGTAGGTGTAGCGGACTTCGTACTCGGGGGTCGTGCCGTCGGTGAACACCCAGCCGACGCTGTCCAGCAGGGTCACGCTGCCATGCTGCTTCCAGGTATAGCGCAGAACGTGGCCCCAGCGGTCCACGGTCTCGACCAGATGCCACCGGAACGTGCCCTGGTCGCTGCCCGTGCGGGCGTCAGCCACCGTCGCGCCATTGTGGTCGGCGCCGTAGTAGGACACCAGCCCGTCGGGCTGCTCGGCGGTCCACCAGCCCTCGGCGCCCTGGCCGGCATCGTTCCACCGATAGCGGACGAAGCCCTTCTCGAACCTGGCCCGGTAGGTAAGCGGACCCGAGGCATCCACGAGGACCAGTTCGTCGCTGCCTTCCACCGCGATCCCGTCGGCGACGGTGTAGGTGGGGAGGCCGCGCATGGTCAGCCGCTCGATGGAAGGCTGCTCCATGCTCCAGCCGATGCCGACCGGGGAGGTGCCGTTGCTGGAACTGTAGGACAGCGACGCGCTGGGCGTCAGGCCGGGAAAGCCCTGGGGGAGGTCGATGCCCACGCTGTAGGACATGGCGCCCATGTTCGTGTTGACTTCGGCGTTCTCGCCTATGCCTTCCAGCGACCCTGGCCCCTCGGGCAGGCTCAGGCGCTCCTCGGAGACGCCGGTGGCGGCCCGGGCCGCGCCGAACGGGGCCATCAGTATCGCAAGAACCAGGACGAACTGGATGCGGTTCTTCATGTTAGGCCCCCCTACTTCAGCTCAAGGCCGGGGGCGGCCACCGCCGACCCGTGCCTGTCGTAGCACGTGGTTTTAGCCAGGCTCACCGTGCCCGCGCCAACAGGCTTGCCGTCGGCGCCCACCAGCGCGCCCACGGGCCCCGCAAGCGCCGAGTCGGCCTTGGCCGTGAAGGACAGAGCCAGGCGGGCGTCGTCCCGGGCAGTCACGCCCAGCACCGAGGCGTCGTATAGCACCTCGACGCCATCGGCCTTCTCGACCAGCACGTCGCAGGCGCGTACGTCGCCGCTGCCCACGAAGAGACCGGACCCGGCCGCAGCCGCACACTGTCCAGCCGTGCACACGAGCCCGGCCTGGCAAGTCACACCGTCGCAGGGACAGCCGAGGGTGCCCGCCGGACAAACGACCTGGGGCAACTGACAGGTGTCGTCGCGGCACTCGAGCTGCGTTCCCTGGTGCTTGCCGCATGGCTTCGTCGAATCGCAGGGATCGTCCAGGTCGCCGAGTACTGGCGTGGCCGACACCACGCACTTCGAGTCCTGGCAGGCCATGGCCACGCCGGCCTTCGAGTCGCACGTGCCGTTCGGGTAGCACGGGCAGCCTTCGGCGCCCTCGTGGCAGCCCGCAACACAGAATCCATCGCTGCAGGCCAGCCCGCTGTCGCACGTCAGGTCTGCACGGCAGGCGCAGTTGGTCGTGCCTTCCGGGCACGCGGACGTGTTCTTGCCCCCGCACGCGGCCATGACCAATAGCAGGCAGGCACTAAACGCAAGCAACGGTCTCTCCATGGTCTCCTCCAGGGTGGAACGTCAGCGCCGCGCAATGCTACCCACGGCACCTTGCGGCGTCTGTCGCGTAAAATTGACACACCATGGGAACTTGAAGCGCTGGACGAGACGGGAAGGCAACTGAACCTTCGGCGGAATCAGCAGAACGTCAGGTCGTAGCACTGGTGGACACTCTCCAAGCGGCCGCTTTCGCCGGTCTTGAACTCAACGTCGTGCCCCTCGGCGCCGATCCGGATCTCCCCGTTGACCCCACCGCTGCCCCCGGCCCCGCCGGCGCCGCCCTCGAAGGTGTTCGATGTCTCGGAGACCGCGCCTAGATAGCGGAAGATGCCGTAGCTGCCACCGCCCGATCCACCGCCGCCCGCGCCGCTGTGGCCGCCCTGCTCCCCCGGGGCGCCGTTGCCGCCGGCCAGGGCCCCGCCCGACTGGCCAAGGGCCGACCCGCCAAGCCCGCCCAACCCGCCCGGCTGACCCCAGGCACCGTTGCCGCCGCGGCCGCCGGCGCCCCCGTTGCCCAGGACAAGACGGCAGTTCCGGACCGTCAGCACCGAGTTTGTCGCGAAGATGCAGAAGCTCCCTCCGCCCCCCCCGCCGCCGCGGCCGGCTTCCGTGGCTGGACAGCCCCCGGTGCCACCCGCGCCGCCGCCAGCGCCGTAGGAGTTGACCCCATCCGACCCGCCGCTCCCGCCGCCGCCCGCGCCGCCAAGCCCTGCCCTGCCGACCGATCCGCTAGCTCCCCCCTGGGCACGCCACTCGGTAGACTTCGGGTCGACGTAGCCGTTCATCATGCCGCTCCATACCCCGCCCCCGTACCCTGCGCTGCCGTTCTGCCCGTCGCACGTCGGGCAGTTCGTCGCGCTCGCTCCGGCGTTTGACGCTGTACCTGCCGACCCGCCGGAATGAAGGTTGGCCCCGCCGTAGAACAGCAGGCCGCTGTCCCAGGCTTCTGCGCCGGGTGTGCCGGACTGGGCGGAACAGCTGCATCCGCTGCAGTAGCCGTTCGTGCCACAGCACAGGTCCGCCCAACCGCCAGGGCCCCCTTGGCTGCCCTCCGTCCCAGCGCACTTGGGGTTCTCGACGCCGTAGCCCCCGGGACTGTTGTTCTTGTTTTCGCAGATCCCGAAGGCGCGGCTGGCGCTGGTGCCCGCTCCGCCCTGGGACGCCTTGGCCTGGTCGGCATTGATCCCGTCGAGGCCGTCGGGTCCGGCGCCGCCAGCGCTGGCGAACAGGTCGACACGGTCCAGCGTCAGGTTGGCGGAGGAGGATGCGTGGAGGACATAGGTGGATACGCCGTACCCACCTGTCGCCGCCGGGACCATCGGTGCCTTCAGTACCAGGTCGGCCAGGGCCGCCGTCAACCCGACAGCCCGCAGGGTGGTGGCCAGCCCGCCGGGGAAAGGGGCCGTGCCCTGGATGACGGTCTCGTGTCCCGAAACTGTCCGGGGGCCGCGAACCCAATTCGTGTCAAAGCCGCCATAGAGGTTGACCCCGTTGACCAGATCCAGGCTCTCCTCGTACGTCCCGGCCTTGATGTAAAGCACGCTCTTTTGGAGGACGACGGCCCGCTTCAGGCCCCAACCTACCGTCTCGCACGGTCGGTCGCGGCTGCCGCAGTCGGGGTAATTGGTGCCCGTTGTCGCCACGAATACTGCGGCATCCAGGGTGCCATCGATGCCGTCGCAATTCTCGTCCTGGAAGTTCGCGTCCGGCGTCTCCGGTTTCCCGAACAACGGCACAGCGCTGTAGTCGGGCACCCACCCGGTGCCCTGGACGCACGTCTGCGTCTTGCCTTCGCATGCGCCCAGTTGCACGGGATTCAGGACCGGGCCTGGGTTGTCATCCACCAGCAGGTTGCAGTCGTCGTCGATGAAGTTGCAGTCCTCGTAGGCGCCGGGGTAGATGGTTGGAACCGTGTCGTCGCAGTCCCCGTCCTTGGCCGAGTAGCCGTAGGGCTGGACGCAGGCACCGATCGTCTCGGAATCGACGCCGAAGCCGTCGCCGTCATGGTCCCGGAAGAAGGTCAGCGTAGGCCCGTCGCAGCCGCACTTCAGGCGGCCGAAATCGTCGTCGAGGCCAAGTCCCACAATCATGTTGGGAGCGCCGGTCCAACCGGGGCAACGGTCGCGCCAGGCGGCCACCACGGGATCGCCGCTGCCGCTGTCGGAACCCTTCTGGATCGGGTCGGGCGACCATTCGTTGATGCAGCCGCGCACGTAAAGACCCGTGGCCAGCGGGTCGTGGTATTGGACGAGGGCAAAGCCCACGTCGTCCGGCTGGGGCGACTGGACCTGCTGGCACTGCAGCACCGGGGACCGGGGGTTGGCGCCGGTGCCTGTCGCGGCCCCTGACGAGGAGACGCAAGATTCGCCGGCGCAGTCCACGGTGCAGTACGGGTCGCTGTCGGGGCAGATCACCCTGCAACGATTCAAGTGGTACTCGTCGGTGAATGCCTCGGGCTTCAGAACAGATGCCTCGTTCGAGGGACTTTCATCCACTTTCACGCATCGGAACTGGCTGGAGTTGGACAGGCCACGCCACACGGCACCATCGACGCAGGTCCAGGGGCCGTTCTCGTCCAGGCATTCCGCGTCCGTGGGTGGCAGGACTACCACGCAGGCGCCGTTCTCAGGCTGGGTGTCCTGCTGGACCGCCTGGTCGGTCGGCGGGGGCGGGACCGGGCATCCGCCGGCCGACTGCGGGCACGACCAGCGCGCGAAGTCCATGCCGAAGTCGGGAGTGGCCGGGCCGTCGGTGGGGTCGAAGGCAGTGTCCCGGCTGCGGGTGCACTGCCGCCAATAGGCTCCGTCGCCGGCCCCGTACGCGAACGGAATGGCCTGGGGGCCTGGGCCGGCGGCACAGCGCGAGCGCTCCTCGATGACGTAGCGTCCGGGCCCAGGCGACACGTTGTTGGCGTAGTAGCTGCCTGCGACCTCGACGAAGTATGCGAACTGGTCGAAGAGGGCGGCGGCGCCCCCCGGGGCCGAACGGCCGTGCCACTCGCCCAGGTCCGAAACCTGGTTGTCGTTATAGTCCCCGGTAAGGGTACAGGCGCGCGTAAGCGGGTTCAGTTCCTCGGCGCGCAGGCTTCGGCCGGCCAGATCATAGGCGTACGAAGGGACGTCGTTCAGCTTCGCCTTCGACAGCTCGGCGTTGTCGTCGTTGCGCACCGATTCGTACAACGGGATCGTCCGGGTCGGGCACGGCGCCACCCCGTCGTAGGCGGCCTGAAGAGAGCCATCGGCGCACAGCAGCACGTCGAGTCGCTGCCGATACTCGTTGTGCAGGCTGAACCGGTCGATGCTGTGGACGGCGCAGCGGGCGTTCTGCGCCAGGGCAGGGTCGGCCGATTCAACGTAGGCGCGGGCCGGCTGGCGCACCCAGCCGTCGTGGTCGGCGTCACATGGGATGGAACGCCGCGAATCACCCTCTTCCCAGTAGTAGCCGGGCATCGTCTCGCAAAGGCAGCCGCTGCCGGACCGGGACCCGGCTATGGTGACCAGCCAGATGCGCCCCGTCTCGCCCGGGTCGTCACCACAGACCACGTTGCACCGGACGCACTGGCCCAGCTCGTCGGACCAGGACGAACCCGCGGCACATTTCGGGGTCACGCACCTGGCCCCCTCCTCGGGAGTACCCGTTAGGCAATACTGGACCACGTCGCAGGAAAGGGTCTCGCAGACGGTCGGCCCTACGCACTCGGCGGGGTTGTCCGCCGCCGGAAGGGTGCCAGGGATGCAGTCCCCGCAGTGGGCCTGGACCGAACCGGCAGCCGGGGTACATGTCCGATTGACGGCCAGGCAGTCGGGCAGAATGCTGCCCGGCGCCAGGCTGACGCATGTCGGTGGCACGTATTTGACGCAGCCGCCGTCTAGCCGGGTATAACCTGGCAGGCAGGCCCCGCAGGTCGCGTCGGCATGATCACCCTCGGGGGCGCAGGTGCTGTTCCTGCTTTCGCAATCGAGGCTAGCGCACGTCAACACGGCCCGGCAGGCCACGCGGGCGTCGCTGCCACCCGTGAAACCGACCAGGCACGCGCCGCACTGGGCGCCTTCCTGTGCCGTGACACAGACACGGTTCATCGTCGTGCAGTCGGCCAGTATGGATCCCGCCACGTCGGCCTGGCAGGTGGCCGTAGGCGAAGGATCGCAGCCGCCAGTACCCGCGTTCCAGGCGAACCCCTGCTCGCACGCTTCCAGACACGTCGCGTCCTGCCCCGCGGACTGCTGGCAGGACTGGTGCGATGCGCACCCGGCCTCGACGCACGCCACGGTCTTCCGGCATGTCGCGGTCCCCGCGTTGCATACCAGGTAATTGGTGCAGGCGCCGTCGTCGCAGGGGCAGCCCGCGATGTCGCTGGTGCAGGCGGTACAGAGACCGTCTTCCCCGCAGCGCAGCGCACCCTCGCACGTACCCTGGGCCGTGCACTGGCAGCCTCCAGTCCCCTCCTGGCACAGGTCCACGACACACACCTGGTTCTGGCAGAAAAGTCCGTCGTCGCAGACGCCACCGTCGCCGCATGGGCAGCCCTGCCCGCTGGCCGGGCAGGACTCGCACGTCCCGGCGGCACAGCGCCCGCCCCGATCGCACGATCCGTTGTCGTAACAGGCACAGGCCAGGGCCCCCCGGCGGCAATCCACGCACGTGCCATCGACGCACTGGCCGGCATCGCAGGCCCCCACGTTGCAGGAACACCCCACCGAGCCCGGCTGGCAAGCCGCCGCGGTATGGCAAGCCCCGTCGGTACAGACCGCCCCAACCCCGTACCCGTCCACGCACTGGGCCGAAACCTGACACGCCACGCACAGGCGGCTTGCGCAAACGGCGCCAGTGGCGACGCAGTCGGCCGTGGTCGTGCAGGGGCCGCCGGCAGGACTGCCCGAACCCCCGCAACCCGCGAACACTGCGACCGCCAGCACGAACAGCAGTGCTTTCCAGGACTGAGGTCCCCTGCGATTTCCACATGGTGCGAGCGTGCTGAAACGCATGGCAGGTCTCCCCGTCGTCAAGTAGGCGCACTTTGCGAACGTGGGCAGGTGTACACACGAACCCGCACGTATCGTAGTGGCTTGAACCCGAGGTGTCTGTCGCGAAAAGACGACGCAGAACCGGGGGCATCAGCCCAGCAACCCGTTCATAAGGACGAACTCGACGATCTGGACGGTTGTGCGGACACCCAGCTTGTCCTTGATGCGCCGGACATACGTGTTCACCGTGCTGGGCGAGACCGACAGGTCGGTGGCGATCTCGGTCGCCCGCCTTCCGGTGGCCAGCCGCCGAATCACGTCAAGCTCCCGGTCGGACAGCAGGTCAGACGGGGCCGTCCGGCCTTCAAGCCTCTGCTGGGCCATGAACGTGGCCAGGTGCGGGGAGCGATATTTCCCGTACGCGTGCACGCTCCGGATGGCATTGACCAACTCGACCATCGGGCTCGCCTTGCTGACGAAGGCCCCCGCCCCGGCACGGAGGAAGGCCAGCGCGTGGGAGTCCTCGGGGTAGAACGTGAACACCACAACGCGTGGCGGCTTCGCCAGGGCCCGCAGACGCTGGACCGCGCCTGGGCCCCCGCCCGGCATGTTGATATCGAGCACCACTATATCGGCGGGCGAGTCCGACAGGGCGGCCAGCGCCTCGTCCAGTCCAGTCGCTTCGCCGCAACAGGCGAGATCGGGCTGCTGGTCGAGGAGGCGTCTGACGCCTTCCCGAATGATTTCGTGATCGTCGGCGATAAAGACCCGTATCACGGCGAGCCTACCCAACCTCTGGCCCCCAATGACGCCAGCCATCGGGCCGACGACTCGCAATCGTTCACTTGGCGGTTCTCTTGACGAAAAGAAATTCCAGAGGAAATCGCCATCCAGGACGAAGTATCCCGCGGGTCGGCAGGTCGGTCAAGGTGTGGTGGACGGCACCGAAGCGCGACAACGACACGACGCGGGCACCGTTCGACGGTCGAAAATATCAGGCCGTCTTTCGGGTGTTGCCTTTGCAGGACTAAACATCCTGAAGATCCTCCCGGATGCCTGCATTTGAGTCCGGATTCCCTGTTGCGCACCGCGTCATCGTACTACAATCGCGCGTAAGCGATTTGGGGGTTTTCCATGGCGTGGGGACTGCGGGAACGGGAATCGATGGCTGCCCGTCTGGAAACCGAGACATTCGATCTGATCGTGGTTGGCGGGGGCATCACCGGGGCCGGAATCTTCAGGGATGCTGCCCTGCGGGGGTTGAAGGTCGGCCTGGTGGAAATGGACGACTTTGCCTTCGGGACGTCGTCGCGATCCTCGAAACTGGTCCACGGCGGCCTGCGTTACCTGCAGAACGGCGAGTTCGGACTGGTACACGAAAGCACCACCGAGCGCGTGAAAATGGAGCACCTGGCCGCGCACCTGGTACTGCCCCTGGCCTTCCTGATGCCCGTGTGGAAGGACAGCAAGCACGGTGTCAGGGTGATGAACGTCGTCTTGTGGCTATACGACGCGCTGAGCATGTTCGGCGTCTACCGGATCCATTCGCGCTTCGGGCCGAAGAAGGTCGTGGATACGGCACCGCTGGTTCGACGGGACGGCCTGACGGGCGGCCTGCTGTACTACGACGCCGTGACCGACGACACGCGGTTGACCCTGGAGAACGTTCTTGCCGGAGTGCAGGCGGGCGCAGTGGCGTTGAGCCGGGCGAAGGCCGAAGGAACGCAATTCCTGAACGGGCGCGTTGCATCCGTAACGGTGAAGGACCTGCTGAACGACCGGACGCTTGTCGTGAAAACCAAGGCGGTCATCTGCGCGGCCGGTCCGTGGACCGAAACAGCTCAGGCTGCGCTGGGTTTGAAGAACGGTTCGAGGCTGCGTCCCACCAAGGGTTCCCATATCGTCGTGCCGTACGACACCGCTCCGTTCTCCACCGCAGTAGTGATGAAGGCTCCCCAGGACGGCCGGGCGATGTTCATCATCCCCTGGCACAAGGCCACTGTGATCGGAACCACCGACACGGACTACGACGGGGATCTTGCGAACGTCTTTGCGTCCCGCGAGGACGTGGAGTACCTGCTGACGGCTGTCCGACACAATTTCCCGCAGATGAAGGCGACCGCCAAGGACGTGATCGGAACCTGGGCCGGGCTGCGGCCCCTGCTGCGCAACGAAGGCGTGGCCGAAAGCCAGGTGTCGCGTGAACACCACATCCACGTCGATCCGCGCGGCATCGTGACGATCGCCGGGGGCAAACTCACCACCTACCGCCTGATGGCCCAGGAGTGCCTGGAGGCTGTCAAGACGTACCTGGGCCGCGATCTGCCGACATCGACCACGGGACACACACCACTGCCCTACCGAGGGAACGTGCTGGACGAAGCCTCTCGCGAAGGCGCGATTGCCAGGCTGAAGTCCGGACGGGGGCTTCCCGAGGACATCGCGCGACACCTCGTCTGCACTTATGGTGCGAAGTCAGACACCCTGCTGGACCTGGGTACAGACGCCCCGATCCTGGCGCAACGGCTTGACCCAAAGTGGCCTTGCACCGGTCTGGAGATCGCCTGGGCCGCCCGCGAGGAGATGGCCCTGACGTTGATCGATGCCATGTGCCGGAGAACCCCGATATTCTTCCTGCTGGGAGACCGGCTGGAACCCGCCGCCCGGAAGGCAGCCGCGATCATGGCCGCGGAACTGGGATGGGACCAGGCACGGACCGAATCCGAGGTGGCCGAAACTCTGCGATACCAGGACCTTCACATGGCATGCGTCCGCTGATTCGGATGGCCGCACGGTGACCATGAAACCCTGTGGCGACTGCCGATCAGGAAGGGCCGACACCGGCAATTGCGCCCGATGCTGCCGCAATCGCCGAAAGACTGCTTGTCATCTTTTTTGTCAACTATCGGTTGACATCTCCACGTCTGATTGTCATGATTTGTCTGGAGGTGTTCCATGAGCGGGTTCTCGGTTCGGCTGCAAGAGTTGATGGAGAGCCGACAACTCAGCGTCCTGGACTTGGCCGAACGAACGGGACTTTCCCGTCAGGCCATCTACAAGATGCTCCAAACCGACTTCGACCCACTAAGCCAAGGAGTCCGAAAGGTTGCCCGGGCCATCGAGGTTGACCCAACCGATCTCTTGCCACGCGAGGATGATCCGACAGCCCAAATTGCCGAAGTACTGGCACTCGTGCACCGAGCTGCCGCTGAGAAGGATGCACGCGCCTTTGAGGTTCTCCCTGCCGCCTTGGCCGCGCTCGATCCGACTTCCCTGGCGCGGTTGCGCTGCAAGTCCGACCTGGAGATGCGTTTGCTGGCCGCCGCCGCCGCAATGGCAGCAGAACTGACCTCCAACGACAACTTGGGCAGGCTTGCTGAATCCTGGGGTCAAACTGAGGATCCTTACCAGGGATTCTTCTTTGGAGGGCCATTGGCCGACGTTGAACGATCGGTAGCATCCACACCTGAGCCACTATGCAGGCACAGGGTCTTCGGCAGCTTTAGCACCGACCTTTTTAGGAGGCATCTTCGCAATGTTGGAGTGGGCGCAACTATCACTCAGGGAACTGAAGGATTTCCTACGGATGGTCGACAAGACGTTGAAAACCGAAGCGCACGTCGTATTCGTAGGGGGGGCAGCGGTTCAGTTGCTTTGCCCCGACAAGCCTCACCCAACCCGCGACATTGATACACTGACCCAGGATGGGCTGTTGGTGATGCGGACCATCGCCAGCGCAAGACGACCCCCGATTGACATCAATTTGCGGTCCGCAATTTTCGATGCGTTTCTTCCGGAGGACTGGCTGGAGCATGCCAGGAAGGTTTATCAGGGACCGAAGGGACGACTTCATGTGTCCGTTCCATGTCCCGAGGACCTTGCGATAATGAAGATGTTTCGGATGGGGGCGAAGGACAGCGAGGATATCTTCAGATTGGTCAAGCTTGATGGCTTCGACCGCGATCGGTTCGTTGATGGCTTCATCGAGACCCTGCCCAGAGCCCTGGGCTCTTTTCGGCTTCATGCGCAGTCGTTTGCATTGACATGGAACAAGCTTTATCCGGACAAACTCCTCAGCATTGAAGAACTGCTGCGACGGGCCAGTCTGAATTGAACTGACTATTGAAAAGGGGACCATGGTGGCAGCCATAAAGGCATGATCCCTCCCCCGCCCGCCCCTTGGCCGCCACTTTTGTGCGGTGGTATAACCTGCCCATGACAAAACACGCACACACGGCGCCTTCGGACGGCTTGCTTTCGCGCTGGGGCGCCGGCCTGGCCGACTGGAGCGAACGCTGGTTTCCCGACGCCTTCGTGTTCGCGCTGGCCGCGGTGGTCATCGTTTTCTGTGGCGGGCTGGCCGTGGGCGCGGGTCCAATCGACATGGCTGAAGCCTTCGGCAAGGGCTTCTGGTCGCTGGTCCCCTTCACGATGCAGATGGCCATGGTCATCGTCGGCGGCTATGTGGTCGCGGTGTCGCCCCCCGTGCATTGGCTGATTCGCCAGATTGCCCGGATTCCCAGCACGCCCCGGGGCGCCGTGGCCTTCACCGCCCTCTTCGCCATGCTGGCCTCCCTGCTGTCGTGGGGTTTTTCGCTGATCTTCAGCGGCCTGCTGGTGAAGGAACTGGCCGCCCGTCAGCGGCGCGTGGACTTCCGTGCGCTGGCAGCCGCGGCATACCTGGGCCTGGGCAGCATCTGGGCCCTGGGATTGTCGTCCTCGGCCGCCCTGATGATGGCCACACCCGAATCCCTGCCCGCCGCACTCAAGGATGTGACCGGAGTCCTGCCGCTGACCCGAACCCTGTTTCTGTGGCAGAACCTGGTGCTGATCGTGACGTTGCTGGTCGTGTCGGTGGTGGTCGCGTGGTTGTCATACCCCGCCGAAGCCCGCATCCGCACCGCGTCCGACCTGGGCGTCAGGTTGGAACCACCGACGGTCGCTGTGGACCGCCCCACGACGCCCGGGGAGCGCCTGGAAACCAGCCCCTTCCTGGCCCTGGCCGTCGCGGCACTGGGCATCGCATACCTCGTCGTGGTCTTCATGGACAAGGGCGGCATGGCGGCGCTGGACCTGAACACCTACAACCTGGGTTTCCTGATGCTGGGTCTGGTGTTGCACGGGCGGCCGCGGTCGTTCCTGAGAGCGGTGTCGGGCGCCATCCCGGCCACTGGTGGGGTCCTGGTCCAGTTCCCGTTCTACGGCGGCGTCTTCGGGATCCTGACCGGGACCGCCCTGTCGGCCACGCTGGCCGGGGCGTTCACCGCGGTAACCACCCGGGACACGTTCCCGCTGTTCACGGCCGCCTACTCGGCGGTCCTGGGCATGTTCGTCCCGTCGGGCGGCGGCAAGTGGGTCATCGAGGCGCCATATTTGATGACCGCTGCGAATGCCCACGGCGTGGACGCAGGCTGGGTCGTCCAGATCTACAACGCCGCCGAGGCACTCCCTAACCTGATCAATCCGTTCTGGATGCTGCCCCTGATGGGTCTGCTGAACGTCCGAGCCCGCGAACTGGCGGGCTTTTCCATCCTGCAACTGATGGTCCACACGCCTGTGGTGTTCCTGCTGTGCTGGGCGCTGTCGTACACGTTCTGATGGCGAAATCAGCGGGCACGGGTAGGTGCGGGCGGTCACGGGTAGGTGCGGTCGTCACGGGATCGGCGCGAACACGTCCCCCTTCTGCCGAACCCAGGCCTCGCTGACGTGAACCCAGCCGATCGTCTGGCGAGCGTGGGTGTAGGTGATCCATGCCGAGCCGTCGGTTGGATCGGCCGCAAGTGATGGGTACGAGCACTCGCCGTCCCCGCAAACGGTCACGACGTTCGCCACCGCGCTCCACGTCCTTCCGTCGTCGTCCGACAGGGCCACGGCCAGCGGGACCCGGCTGTTCGGACTGTTGTCGAACACGGCCATCACGGCGCCGCTGGCCAGGCGGGTCATGTCCATGGCCGCGCCGGGGTTCGGGATTGGGCTGGCGACCGCCTCCGACCAGGTTCGGCCATTGTCAGTGGACGTGACCTCGATGGCATGGCCCTCGAACAACACGTTGCCGTTGCGCATCGTGGCGAACAAGCTGTCGTCGGGCCGCTGGATGATCGACGGCTGAATCTGGCCCAGGTAGTATGGGAAGGTCTCGTCGGGCGGCGTGATTTCCTCCCACGTCGACGTGAAGCCGTCCCGGCTGGCCAGCCAACTGGGCACGAAAAACGTTTCGTTGTAACAAGGCAGCAGGACCTCGCCGTCGGACAGCCGCAACGGGTGGTTCCGGGTCATCCACTGGAGGTCCTGGCGCAGGGTCGTTGGCGAAGACCACGTCTGACCGCCGTCAGTGCTGCGGCGCATCATTACCTGCCCGTCGTTCCATGACGTACCGACGACGCGGATGTAGAACAGCCACAGTTCGCCCGTTAGGTCATCGACCCAGATGACCGGGTTGCCCTCGGGAACGGTGAGTTCGTCGACCAGAACGGCCCAGGGCGTCCACTCCTGACCGGGCGCCTTCCGGGACCATACGATCCGCGAGTCCGGCGAATATTCCCCGAGGCCCGTGTACCACACGGCCAGGACCGTGCCGTCGGCCATCACGGCCACAGACGACCCATGGTGGTTGCACGCGTTTGTGGGAGCGCCGTCCGCCGTGGTGCATGGGATCGCGTCCAGGGGTGCGACGAGACCGGTTTCAAGGAAAGGTGGCAGCTCCGGCAGGTCGCGTCCGGTATCGACGGGAACGTCGGTCGGAAGGTGGTCCGGCACGTCTGCAACGCCCCCGAGATCCGCGTCGGCTGGAACGTCGGCCGGAACGTCCGCTGGAACGTCAGCCGGAAGGTCGGCTGAAGCGTCGGCCGGAAGGTCGGCCGAAACGTCCACGACGACGTCGATGTCAGCGTCGGCAGGCGCGTCACTGCTCGCCCCAGTGCAGGCCGCGAGGGCGGACAGCATGACCGAGATCAGCAGGGGCAGGGCGAATCGCAACATCCCCATTCTCGACAAACGACGCCCAAGAATAGCGATTCCACCTGCGCCAGCCTAGGACGATTTGAAATCGATCGGCGCGACATGGTCCAGAAGTTTGCGGGGCAACCCGCGGAATACGGGTCAGCAACTTCGGTGCATCACGGGTACTGCATGCACCCATCAAGACAGCCGGGTTTCGTCGCGTCGCAGGGCACGTCGCATTGCCAGTCGCAGCCTCCCTCACCGCAAGGATAGCAGCACGCCAGGTCGGGGCGGCAGTTGGCGCCTTCTGAACCGCAGGATTCGCCTGGACCGGCCAGGGGCTTGCAGGTACCCAAAGCCTCGGCCTGGCCGCAGCCCTCGTCGCAGGGACAGAAGGAAGCTCCCTTGCAACCCTCGTTTACCAGGCAGTCTCCGTCGTCCCAGCAACGGCCAGTCGCCGGGATCGCCCTGCAGGCCCCTGCCTCACCCGCCCCGGAAAAGGCCCCGAAGGCGCAGGTCCTGCCCTCACCCGCCACCGCGGAACAATCGGAATCGACCCGGCAGCAACCCGGGGGCAATGCAACGTCGGCGGTATCGGCACTGTCCACCGGCACGTCCGCGGCATCCGGCAAATCGCCCGTCCCGTTTACGGCATCGCAACCCCAAAGCGCCGCTCCCAACAGGATCGCGAACCCTACACGAACCAGCATAAGTTCCTCCAAAACAGCCAGCAACTTCACCGGGAATGCTTCCACTCCCTTCTGAAACATCACCGTTCAATCACCTCTGAACCGGTTTCTCAGCTCGCCCCTTCGCCTGTTCGACCGGGTATTTTCGCTCGTTCGCCTCGATCTTGCGCATCATCGCGTCCGGCAGGGAAATACTGGCGCGTTCGCACAACAGCAGCAAACAGATCCCCACGTCGGCCACCTCGTCCTCGACCGCTCGGCGGTTTTCAGGCAATCGCACGAACGCGTCAGAATCCTCGCCTCGCACCCACCGGAGCAAGGCGCTCAATTCGCCAGCTTCGGACGCGACCGCCATCGTGAGATTCTTAGGGTCATGAAACTGGTCCCAATCGCGTTCCGCCACGAAGGTTCTCAACCTGGCCAGGACATGATCCAGTTCCGTCATCGGACACCTCCCAAGACACGATTCTATTCCGCTCTACGACCGCGCGCGAGACTTGACTCCCACAGCCGTCTGGGATACTTCCCGTCTAGTATTTCGGAGAAATTCTGTGCGTGGCAGTGTCGGCAACACCGACTTCGAATGGTACCGATTCTTGCTGGAGCGTCAGCGCCAATCTATTGCTGAAAACAGGACCGGGCTCGAGGAGATCAACTTTTGGAAACCGTCGGGAGGAGCCTTTAGCGCTCTCGTGCCGGGCGAACCGTTCTTCTTCAAGTTGAAGGCGCCACACAACGTCATTGTGGGCTTCGGCTTTTTTGCCCGCTACGTCGTCATACCGGACTGGCGAGCCTGGGAGCTTTTCGGCCAGGCAAACGGGAACCCGACGGAAGAAAGCCTCCGTCGTCGCACGGCCGAGTACCGCGTTCGAAACGGGGGCGACCCACATGGCCCGATCGGATGCATCCTGCTGTCGCAGCCTGTGTTCTTCGAGAAGGAACGATGGATTGCACAACCGTCCGACTGGTCGCCAAACATCGTCACAACGAAAGGTTATGACCTGTCCTCCGGGGAGGGACATCGACTCTGGGACGAATGCATGGCTGAGGCTCGGCTGACCGTCACCCCTCAACTCCTCGATCGTCCAGCCCGATACGGAGAGCCCATTCTGGTTAAGCCACGTCTGGGTCAGGGCACGTTTCGCGCGGTAGTGACTGATGTCTACGGTGCATGCGCTGTCACGGGCGAACATTCCCTCCCGGTGCTGGAAGCGGCGCATATCAAGCCGTTCGCAAAGGACGGCCCCAACGATATTCGGAATGGCATCCTCCTGCGGTCGGATGTGCACCGATTGTTCGACCATGGCTATGTGACGATCACTCCCGACCACGAGTTTAGGGTCAGCGGCCGCCTGCGCGAGGATTGGGAAAACGGCGTTGCCTACTACGCAATGCGAGACCGGCAGGTCAACGTCCCCTCGGCACCGGACCTGAGGCCGTCTGCTGAACTGTTGCAGTGGCACAACGAGAACGTGTTCCTTCGGTAGGTTCTTGTGGACCATCGAATATCGCGAACCTAAAGCTACCAGAAGGCACTTGACCGCTGGATTGAGGAGCGCAGATGCCATTACCCACAAGCAACCATTCACGTATTCATTCACCAATACCAATTGTATCGAACTAACCTCTGGCGAATCCTTGCTTTTTTATCGTCAGCATTCTATTCATATCTACGTGGAACCTAACGACCCAAGAGCGCACCTTCGGGAGCGTCTGTTTTCATTGCTGGCCCGCAGGGGCTTGGTAAATCCGTCCGTGTTGGTACGCGAACTTGGCGTCAGCCAGCCAACGTTCTCGCGACTGGTCTCATCACTTCGTGGCGAAGTGCTTTCGTTCGGGCGCACTCGCGATAGACGATACGGCCTGGCGCGAGAAATTCCGGGAGTACGACAACCGCTGGTCATCTACGAAGTCCGCCCTCGCGGGGAAAAACCGCGTCGATTCGGCAGCCTCAGCGCCATCGGGGAACGCGGCTTCTACTTCGCCTCTGACGATGGCGGCCGTTTCTTCGATGACCTCCCATGGTTTCTGCAGGGCGCACGACCGTCCGGGTTCCTAGGGCGGTTGGTGCCGCAGCGACACCCAGAACTGGGCCTGCCATCCGACATCCGAATGTGGTCCGCCGATCATGCGCTGCGGTTCGCATCGCGCTACGGATGGGACCAGCCCGGCGCGTTCATCATCGGAGACGAAGCGTGTTCCCGATTCCTTGAGGAGGTTCAGCGGCCGTCGAATTCAGTCGATGTGACTGAACGCCAAGATCGCTATCCTGCGATCGCGTCGGATCTGCTTTCGTTCGGCACGGCAGGGTCCTCGGCAGCGGGAGAACAACCGAAGTTCCTGGCCACGCGGCGCGATGGAGACCACGTGACTCCCGTGCTGGTCAAATTCTCGCCCCCGACAGACGAATCGGTTGGACGCCGCGTCGCTGACCTGCTGGTTGCCGAACAGGTTGCACTTTCGACTGTTGGAAAGAACGGCTTCAATGTTCCCATTGCCTCGATCTTGCCGGCCGGAAACCGCCTTTTCCTGGAGATCGAACGTTTCGACCGCGACCAGGTTTCCCACCGCACAGGACAGGTCGCACTGGAGTTCCTGGATGCCCAGTTCGCTGGCACGAACCTGACCAGCTGGACGGCTGCGGTCGAAATTCTTGCCGCCGGGGGCATCGTTCCAGGTAGCGTGGTGCGCCGAGTGCGCTGGCTGGAGACTTTTGGCCGCCTGATCGGGAACACTGATATGCACTTCGGCAACCTCGCCTTCCTGCTGGACGGCCAACGTGTGACGACGCTGGCGCCCGTCTACGACATGCTGCCAATGCACTACCATCCGCGGCAAGGCGAACTGCCCCGAATGGACCACGTTCTGCTGATCCTGGGCCCCGAGGTCGCGGACGTCGCTGGTTCGGTTCTGGATGCAGCCATCGATTTCTGGGGTCACCTTGCGGATGACTCTCGAGTGTCGGAATCCTTCCGCGAAATTGCAGCCCGGAATCTTTGCCGGACCGTCGATCTACGACCTCGCGTGGAGTCGCTGCCGGTCACGACTGCGAAGTGACCACAGCGCTTGGGAACGCTTGAAGAATGCCAGTCCCTCCCGTCAGGTCGCCATCGGGTAGTCCGTGTAACCCTTCGGTCCCGGGGTATAGAAGGTGCCGAAGTCCGGGGCGTTCAGGGGCAGCCCGCCTTCCAGCCGAGCCACCAGGTCGGGGTTGGCCAGGAACTGCCGCCCGAATGCGACCAGGTCGCCCTGGCCCTGGACCAGAGCCGCCTCGGCGGATGCCGCGTCGAAGCCGCCTGCCACGATGAACGTCCTGGGCCAGGCCGTGCGCAACTGTGCCTTCAGGGCGGCTGGAACCTCTGGCGCCCCCATGGCGGAATGGTCCACAAGATGCAGGTACTGAACGCCGGTGGCAGCGAGACGCGCCACCAATGTCAGGTAGTTTTCGTCAATCTCGGGGTACGATTTCATGCCGGCGTTGACCCCGTATGGCGACAGACGGATCCCGACCCTGGACCCACCAATGGCGTCCGCCACGGCCGCGGCAATGGCCATCAGGAACTCCTGGCGCCGCTCGATTGAACCGCCCCACCTGTCGGTGCGCTGGTTCGTCGTGGGGCTGAGGAACTGCTCGATCAGATAGCCGTTCGCCCCGTGCAACTCGACCCCATCAAACCCGGCTGCAATCGCGTTGCGCGCCGCCTGCACGAACTCCCCGATGGCCGCGACTACCTCGGCGTCCGTCATGGCCCGAGGTACGGGATGCGGCTGCATTCCCTGGGAATCGGTCCACATCTGCCCGTCGGCCGCCACCGCGCTGGGAGCCAGCACTTCGCCTCCTGCCGGCAGGTTCAGGGGATGGCCCACACGACCCGTGTGCATCAACTGAACGAATATCTTCCCTCCGCGGGAATGGACGGCGTCAGTCACGTTACTCCATCCGGCGATCTGGGCGTCGCTCCAAAGCCCCGGGATGCGCGCATAACCGGTGCCGTTGGGCGACGGCGATACGCCCTCGGTGATGATCAGGCCCCCAGTCGCCCGCTGACCATAGTATTCGGCCATCAGGTCGTTGGGGGTGCCGGCTTCCACGACGCGGCTGCGCGTCATCGGAGCCATAACCAGGCGGTTGTTCAGAACCAGGGTTCCCAGGGTCGTCGGATCGAACAGCATGCGATTAGACATTTCGTCACTCCTTGCGGGTTTTGGTTGAAACACGTTTCCCAGTCGAGCGTTCCTGGGCGTGGGTGCGCATAAAACAGCCTCACAAACAACATGTGCACCCTTGAATCGCTAGACGTCGATGTCAATGGAAGCGGCCGATTTTGCCTGCCGGGTGGCCAATATTTCCTACATCGTCAGAAACCGGATCTGTTGCGATGGATCGCTGACCGACCGTCCACAGCAAACCGACTTTCCTTGGTCCCGGTTCCGGGCTAGGCTCTGGCCTTCAATCCAGGGCCACCGTCGGGCTGGCGAATCCGGAATTGATGGACGAGGCGCGGTCTTTTTCCAGGCCTCGGGAACAAATTGGGGGGGGGTATCGTGGCAAGGCACAGTGTCATTCGGTTGCCGGAATGCGGGCTTTGGCTGATCGCAGCGGCATTTGCCGTGGGTTGCGCGGACTCGTCCGCCGGCAACGATCTTCGGGTCGATGCCACGGCGGACACGTCGGACCAGGACACGCGGGACGCCCCTAAGGACCAGGCACCGGATAGCGACGTATTGATTGACGTCGAGAATATTGACCCTGGAATCGAGGAAGTTGTGGCCGACGCCCCGGAAGTGGCAGATGCGACGCCGGTTGATCCGGCGCTGTCCTGCCCCCCCGACGGCGCGGCGTCCGCCGTCTCCGGCGTTCTGCCCCTGCCGGTTCGAGTGCTGGGTTGGGGGGACGCCATTCAGGTACCGATCGGACCAGCCTCGGTTTCGCTGGACGGGGGAAGCGCCGTCGAGAATTCCTGGCTGGATGCCTTCGCAAGACGCTTCAACTGGATAGTGACGACCGGCGCTGCCGGCGTTCGAATCCGCATGCACGACGCACCGGACTGGGCCGCTCTGACTGCCGCATGCCCCCCCCAGGCGCCGTCTTCGGACGAGTCGTACGTTGTGCGCACATCGACCAGTGCCGAGGGCACGATGGTGGTCGATGTGTTCGCCCCGGCCGAACGCGGGCGGCGCTGGGCACTGGAAACGGTTTCTCAACTGGTCACAACTGCACCGCCAACAACCCGGGAATTCCTGGTGGACGATGGCCCGGCAACTTCATATCGAGGAGTGCTGGAGACGTTTTACGGACCGCCCTGGGATGTCGATGACCGGCTGGCTATCATGGCCGAATTTTCCAGGCTGAAGCTGAATCTGTACATATATGCGTCCAAGATGGACCCCTGGATGGACTGGATCGGTGACTACTGGCGGGAGGACTGGCCCGACGATTACCTGGCCAAGTTGTCCGACATGGTCGAGGCCGCACGGGCACAAGGCGTGCAGGCCGGCATCCAGATCAGGCCCCTTAGCGCGGCCATATTTTCAAGCGACGAGGACCGGGCCGCTACCGTCGACAAACTGGTGCTGTTGGCGGATCTGGGTTTCGGCCTGTTGGCAATCAGCTTTGACGACACAGACAAGAAGCTTTTGCCGGCGGACGAGGCTGCCTATACGACCTACGACGAGGCCGTAGTCGACTACACGCAGCACGTACTCGAAGCTTTTCACGCCCGGCGGCCCGCAGTGGTACTGGGGTTCGTGCCAAACGACTACTTCACGAACGCGCCTGGTGCATCAACCTCGCTTCCGATGGCTGGCGCGGCGCTGGCTTCCGACGTCGCCATAGGATGGACCGGCCCCGAGATCGTTTCACGCACCATTTCGGTAGCGGATGCAGACGCGGCGGCAGCGTTGCTGCAACGCAAGCCCCTGCTGGGCGACAACTACCCGGTCATCGACCAGGAAGGCCCGCGGGTGAACCTTGGGCCACTGACCGGAAGGGACCCGGACCTGCCGGAGCACCTGTGGGGACTGATGTTCAACGCGATGCCTAACGCCTTCGGATCGCTGCCAGCCCTGGCGACGTGCGCCGATTACTCGTGGAACGCTGCCGCCTATGACCCCGAGGTTTCCCTTGGGTCCATGGCGAAAATGCTGGCCGGGTCGGCCGGAGCGGCCGCGCTGGCGACGATGGCGAGAACCAACAGATCGGTCCAGCTTCAAGGATCCCAGGCCCCCCTGTTGGAAACGGCGCTTGGAAACTTCTGGCTGGCCTGGGATGCCGCGTCGGATCTGGCCGGACCGGCATCGATTCTGCGGGAGGATTTCTTCGGGCCCTTCCAGGCAGTACCCGAAGGATGGTCGACCGGTTCGGCATCGGCAGCTTTGAAGGAATCACTGCTGCCGTGGGCCGATCAGACGGGACGATACGGCATCGCCGGCCAGCAGGCGCTGGACCTGCTGCTGGCCAAGGCGGCGGGCGAAACGGTCGATCCGATAGTGCTGCAGTCCTTCCGGGATCTGGTCGATCAGGCCCGGGCGCTGATGGCGCGCCCCACCGGCGGCATTGTCCAGTCGTTTCTGGATCGTTCCCTGTCGACGATCGAAGCGCCGTAGCCCCGCGCCGTAGCCCCGCGCCGTAGCCCCCCTCATGACCCACCTTCGAAAGACACGGCGGCTGGCACGAACTTCACATGGAATTCCTTTTGAACGCAGCTTGAACCCACTTGCTTCCTACCTGGGCATTGGTCCGGATTCCAATCGAGTCACCGCCACTTTGTGCAGTGAGTACCGACCGAGGACACCATTCGGATCAGACAGCCCTGGAATGACGATCGGTACATGGTACACTTGGCGCCCGGTCGTGGATGAAGATTGGTGGAAGATTCTCGGCAGCAGTTTGGGCGATACGAACTGGTGCGCGCCCTGGGTGCGGGCGGGATGGGCGAGATCCTGCTGGCGCGCCAGCCCGGCCTGCCCGGCGTCGACAGGCTGGTCGTCCTGAAGAAGATCCTGCCTCACCTGGCCCGCGAAGCCGGTTTCCTTGAACGCTTTCTTGACGAGACCCGCGTGGCCGCCTGCCTCAGCCACGGCAACATCGTGCAGGTCTTCGAGGTCGGAGAGGTCGATGGCGAGTACTTCATGGCGATGGAGTACGTGGAAGGCATGGACCTGAAGGAGGCGTTCCACCGCCTGCGCGTCGAACAGCGCAGGATGCCGGAAGGTCTGGCCCTGTACGTCCTGGTCGAGATTGCAAAGGCGCTGTCGCATGCGCACGAAAAACGTGGGCCGGATGGAATCCCGCTGGGAATCGTCCATCGCGACGTCAGTCCGGCAAACCTGCTGCTGTCCATGGACGGACAGGTGAAACTTACCGACTTCGGCGTGGCCAAGGCCGCACTGCGGCTGTCGCTGACAATTCCCGGAACGCTGCACGGCAAGGTCTATTACATGTCCCCGGAACAGGTGGTTGGTGACGATTGCGACCCACGGGCCGACGTGTTCAGCCTGGGCGTGGTCGCCTACGAGATGCTGGCAGGCCGACGACCGTTCGAGGGAACCTCGGAAATGGCCGTGCTGGATCTGGTGCGTCGGTGCGAGCCGCCTGCCTTGTCAGAGGTGGCCCCCTGGGTGCCAGGTTCGCTGGCGTCGATCGTCGGACGCGCCATGGTCCGTGACCCGGCAGGCAGATACCCGACAATGGAGGCCTTCCGGCAGGCACTGTCCACGTACATGTTCGAGGCCCATACGATGGTGTCGGCCAGGACTCTGGCTGAATTCCTGACCGGGCTGGCCGCGGTCGATCCTGTCCGTTCCAACGGACCGGTCACTCCCACACCCGGGCGGCCCGGAACACCACGCTCGCTGGACGAGGTTGCCGCATCGCTGCTTGGCAAGCCACTCGACACTCTCGATGGCTCACCGACGCCCGCCGGGTCCGACAGGTCCGCACATACCCGTACCCTCGCCAGCCATTCGGTCGCCGCTAGCAACGTTGCCCAGCGCCCGCGGTTCGCACGTGCCAGGCGGGTTTGGCCCTGGTTGGCAATGGGGCTGGGCATCGCCGGTCTTGCCGGATTCGTCATGGCCTGGTCGATGGTCAACGAACCCAGGCGCGACGGCGGATCAGAACCGATCGTCGCGACCCAGCCCGGCCCGCCAGCGCAAGTCCAGACTGCGCCGGGTACCGGACTCGCTGCCGCTGTAGCACCGGCACCGGCGGGCCAGGATCCAAAGACGACAGCCGATCCTGCGTCCAGCGTGGACACTCAGCCTGCAGTCCAACCGACCGCTGCTGAAGGCCCTGCATCGACAACGCCCCCGGCATCACGAACAGCCGGTTTTTCAAGAACCGGAACCACGGCAGCGCCAATGACCGCCGAGCCTGCAGGCCCAAGGAAAATCAACCTAAAATCCGACCCGCCCGGCGCCCTGGTCACATCCGGCGATCATGAACTGGGCAAGACCCCCTTGGAGATAACGGTCCCTGCCGGCGGCTCGCTGCGGCTGGAACTGGCGGCCGAAGGAAGGGTTTCAAAACCGCTGACGCTGACCAGCGGCTCGCCAACATCGGTCCACGTGTCGCTCTCGGCCATCCCAGGTCGTGTGAAGTTCCGCTTCTTCCCGGCCGATGCGGAAGTCCTGATCGACGACCGCAGGATCGAGACGTCCGGAAACCTGGTGGACATGGAACTGCCTGCCGGGGCGCACGTTTTGACACTCAAATCGAACGGCGGAGAACGATCGCGCAGCACGCCGTTCGACGTCGCACCAGGACGGGACCGGGCTCTTGGAACGGTAGAACTGGGTGGTGGCGGCCCGTCCGGAAGCGTTCGGGACCCGTCATCGCAGCCCACGCCCACGGAGACTCCATGAGCCAATTGGAACAGACCCGCACCGTGAATATCGAAGTCCCGGTGGATTACCTGACCCTGCGAAAATACACCATGAAGGTAATCGAAGGACCCGACAAGGGAATGGAAAAGTCCTTCGAAAAACGCCTGGTCGACATAGGAACTGCGCCTGACTGCCAGTTCATGCTGTCGGACCCCACCGTATCCCGGAACCACGCCCGTATCGAGCACGACGGCCAGGGATACAGGATTTCCGACGCCGGCAGCAAGAACGGCGTACGCATCGGCGACCTGAAGGTGCTGTCGGCCTACCTCCCGGCCGAGGAACGGTTGGTGCTGGGCGAGACAATAATCCTGTTCCGGCTGGGCTCCGAGACCGTGGACATCAGTATAGCTCGCGAGACCCGGTTCGGGATGCTGCTGGGCAGATCGGTCGAGATGCGCGAGGTGTTCGCAATCCTGAAGCGCGTCGCCCCGACGGACGCCACGGTGCTGATCGAGGGCGAGAGCGGAACTGGCAAGGAAGTGGCTGCCGAATCGCTGCATGCCGCTGGACCACGCCGCGCCAAGCCATTCGTCGTTTTCGACTGCACGGCGATTCCCAGGGACCTGATGGAAAGCGAACTGTTCGGCCACGTGCGCGGCGCCTTCACCGGGGCCGTGCGCGACCGCCAGGGGGCGATGGTCGAGGCGAACGGCGGCACCCTGTTCGTGGACGAGATCGGGGAACTGCCGCTGGAACTGCAACCCAAGCTGCTGCGGGTCCTGGAAAAGCGAGAGGTCAAGCCGGTCGGCGGCAATCGTCACGTTTCACTGGACGTGCGCATCATTGCTGCGACCAACCGCCGTCTGGACGACGAGGTCCGCGCCGGGAATTTCCGCGAGGACCTGTTCTGGCGCCTGGGTGTCATCCGCATTGCACTGCCGCCGGTGCGCCGCCGGCCCGAGGACATACCCTTGATGGCCGACCACTTCCTGGCCGAAATCGCTGGCCGCAGCGGCATGCCGGCACCTCGCCTGTCGTACGACACCATGGAAAAATTGAAGGAATACGCCTGGCCAGGCAACGTGCGCGAACTGCGCAACTTCCTGGAGCGTTCGGTGATCCTCTCGGGTGCGCTGTCGGGGGCGCCACTGCCGCTGGATTTGCCGCCGCCCACGCAGGCATCGCTGCACCACAACCCAGGCGACCCGGACGAGATCCTGCGGGTGGATTTCGAGAACCCGTTCAAGGATGTGAAGGACCGGCTGATAGACGAATTCGAGCGTCGCTATTTCAGCCGCCTGTTGAAGCGTACTGAAGGGAACGTCTCGAAGGCGGCCCGCATCGCCGGAATTCATCGCAAGAGCCTGGAATACCTTCTGCGCCAGTTGGACCTGGCCCGGCCAGGCAGCGACTGAACGTTCCACCTGCTTGTTATTGCAGGGAACTGTCGGGAACTTGGCAGCTTGACCCGCGGCGTGCGATTATCGCCAGTCCCCGATGGGGATTGACAGCTCGGAGGAAACAAATGGACCGCAAGACGAAACCGACGACCACGACCACGACGCAGACCGTGACCCTGACCCGCGCAGACGTGCGCACCTCGATCGCCCAGGGCCTGCTCTCGGAAGAAGAGGAGCGCTATGTGCGGATGCGATTCGGGATTTCCGAGCCGCTGACCGCCGCCGTGACTCGCCGCGGTGTGGATTTCCCGGAGACGAAGGCCTGGCTGAACCAACTGGAGGCCAGCCTGGTCCTGAACACCGCAGCCGACGCAGGCAACCCGGTCAAGGATCGGATTGTCGCCCGACTCCGCCGCTCGTAGAAACGCACCTGGTTCGATGTCGGGACAACGCGACCGGCACTTTCACGCGTCGGCTTGCGCGGCAACCGTGCCTTCGGGCGGGGCTGCCGGAATCCTGGCGTCCACCGCATCCACTATCCCGACGATCAGGGACCTGATAGGCAACTGCTTTTGTTGCAGGATCTGGCGGGTACTGTTGCCCTCGCTGTTGACCAGCACAAGGTCACCCTGCCCTGCCTGGACCACGTCCACGGCCAGGAACGAAGGGTCGGACGCACTGCCGTCGGGATCGACCGGCTGGACCACGAACAGCTTCAGGCCCTTGTAGGTCGGGTGCTTGATGGTGGATACGACCGGCCCAAGGACGCGACACAACGTCACGGCATGACCTCCACATCCACGGAATCAACTATGCCAACGATTGCCGCATCGACAGGCACGAACGAATCCTCCAGCGCCAGCGATGCCTCGCGGCTGGAAACCAGAAAGACCACCTCGTCCGGACCGGCCGAAACGGCATCAACGGCCACCTGAACGTTGCCCCTGGGTGTCCGGTCGGGGTTCAAAGGCTGGACAACAAGCAGACGGATGCCATCCAGCCCGGGCGACTTCCGCGTTGCAACCACCGTCCCGACCACCCTGCCCAGGTACATCGAAAACGCCTCCGGAACACGCCGAACGGTTGTACCCCGCAGGTCGGCGGGTGTCAACGCGCACCAATAAGGGGATGGGTCAGGCGCCGGTGACGTTATCGGGTAAGCCCGTAATCCTTCGTCCGGCCAACCTCAGGCTGTTCAACACCACGGTCACGCTGGACAATGCCATCGCCGCGGCAGCCAGGGCCGGATTCAGTTCGCGAAGAACGTGGGGAACGGTCTGAAACGGCGCCAGAACTCCGGCGGCGATCGGAATCAGCGCAACGTTGTAGGCAAACGCCCAGAAAAGATTCTGGCGAACGGTTTGAAGGGTGGCACGCGCAAGCCTGATGGCACGCGCCACTCCTGCCGGATCACCGCCGACCAGTGTCACGTCAGCAGCCTCCATGGCCACGTCCGCACCGGTCCCGATGGCGAATCCAACGTCGGCCGCGGCCAGAGCCGGCGCGTCGTTGATACCGTCGCCGACCATGGCGACCGGGCCGAATTCCGACCTCGCGGCGCGAACCGCATCAGCCTTCCCATCAGGCAGAATTCCGGCTGTCACCACCCCGATCCCCAGGCGCGCGGCCACAGCCCTGGCCACAGGTTCCGAGTCGCCCGTCAGCATGGCGACCTCCAGACCAAGCGATTTCAGATCCTTCACGGCGGCCGCAGCACCTGGTTTCTCGACGTCGGCAAAAGTCAGCACCGCTGCCGCCTGGCCGTCAACGACCACCAGCGCCGACGTCGCACCTTCTTGCGTCAGGCGATTTACCAACCCCAGCGCCTCGGACGCCCCGATTACGCCGTCAGACAAAGCCCATCCTGGCCGCCCTACGCGCACCGTACGCGCCCCCACACCGGCCTCTACACCCAGTCCCGGCGTCACCTTGGCCTGGTCTGGCTGGATCACCAGCAACCCTCGCTGGGTGGCATGATCGACCACCGCACGCCCCAGCGGATGCCCGGCGACCGATTCGGCACAGGCAGCCAGCCCCAGCACCTCGTCCGCATCCATCTGGCCAATCGGCACCACCCCGGTCAGGACCGGACGTCCTGCGGTCAAGGTTCCGGTCTTGTCCAACAGGACCGCACGCAGCCGCGACGTGGCCTCGAGGATTTCGGGTCCGCGGAACAGCAGGCCCATCCTGGCGCCGCGCCCCGTGCCCACCAGGATAGCGGTAGGAGTCGCCAGACCCAGCGCGCACGGGCAGGCAACAACCAGCACCGCCACCATCCTCACCATGGCGGCTATAGGATCGCCGCCGATCTGCCACCACAACACGAATGTCAGGACCGCCACCCCGACCACCACCGGCACGAACACCCCCGAAACGCGATCCGCCAGCCGCTGCACAGGCGCCCGGCCAGCCTGGGCCTCCTTCACCAGCCGCACGATGCGGGCAAGCGCAGTCGAATCCCCGGCCTCGGTAATGCGCATTGTCAGCAGGCCATCGCCGTTCACCGTAGCCCCGAACAGCCGATCACCAGGCGACTTGACGACGGGAATTGATTCACCTGTCAGCAGGCTTTCGTCGACCATCGACTGCCCGGCCAACAGTTCGCCGTCGGCGGGCACGCGCTCGCCAGGCCGTACCACAACAACGTCGCCCGGCCGAAGGGCCGCGGCCAAGACGTCCTTTTCACCAGCCGTAGATCTCAAGTGTGCGATGTCGGGCACCAGATTCAACAGTGCCCTCAAGGCATTTGAAGCCCGCCCCCGCGCCCGTCCCTCCAGCATCTTCCCCAACTGGACCAGCGTGATGATCAGGGCGGACGTCTCGAACATGACATGCCCGGACACGCCGGCAATCAGAATCGCGGCTGACCAGCCATAGGCCACAAACGATCCAAGGGATACCAGCACATCCATGTTGGCGGTACCCGAACGAAGCGACCGAACCGCCCCGGCCAGGAATCCCCATCCCGCATAAAACTGGACCGGCGTCGCAAGGCCCAACAGCACCCAGGGAACCAGCGCGCGCGCCGACCATGCGTCGAACAACCCGGCATCCGAGGCCATCCCCAGCACGACCAGCGGCACGGTGCATATGACGCCGATCACGAACCGCTGCCGCCGCGCCTTTTCGTCGGCCTCTCGAGCCTCCTGCTCGGCAAGGCCATCGTCTCGCGCTGGCACGGCCCTGAAACCTGCGGCCTCGACCGCTCGAACCATCGACTCGACGCTGGCAATCGAGGAATCAAAGTGCACCGAACATGTTTCCGAGGCCAGATTCACCTGCGCCGACGAGACGCCTTCAACGCGCAAGACCGCACGTTCGACGGCCTTCGCACAATTGGCGCACGACATTCCCACAATCGCCAGATCGCAACCGGAAGAAGACAAGGTCGCACCTCCCGAAGGCCTGAACATTGGGACTGGAACCTGAAGTGGCAAGGCAGTCAGAAAGAAGAACGGGGCAGCAGCGTCACTCGGATTCCAGCCTGAACTCGGGAACGTCGAACCAGAAACCAAGCCCAGTAACCGAGTCGATCTCGGCCTGCACTATCGCCGCGTGGCCTTCCTCGATCTCCAGGAACCGGCTGAAAAGGGCCTTCTCGGTAGCACCGGGCAACTCGTCAACCACCTTGTGGTACCACTGTGCCGTCGCCCGCTCGGCTGCCTCGGCCTTCCTCAATGTCGCAAGCGCCGAAGCACGCTGCTCGTCCGTCATTGCCATGCGCCTTTCCAGGCCTTTTATGCCCTTGGCCAGGAGCTGCGCCGATGGGACCTGCGTTCCAAGCTTCTCGAGCTTGACCGTGCCCGATTCAGTCCATTCCCGCATGCGGTCCACCAGGTAATCCAGGTGTCCCTGTTCCTCCCTCGCCAGCAGAGTCAGAACGCGCACCGCCACCGGATCCGTGGCCAGAACCACCTCGGCTGCATATGTGTCCCGCACCTTGGCCTCGTACTCCATAGCAGTTCGAATCGCTACCTCGACCGTCATGATCCCCTCCTTCCTGACCGTTCCGGCGGCCTGACTCAAGGCCGATATGGACGCCCGGTCATCGACGACACCACCAACGCCTTCCTCTCATCCAGATTCCCGACAAGTACCGCGCCGGCAACCCGGCCAGCGGCATCCATCAACACGCGACGGTATGAATCACCGTCCTGGAACGACTCCTGCCGGTCAAATGGCGCCGACATGTCCCCGATGCAAAAAACGGCCACGTCAGTAATTTTCAGGGTCGTCTGCCTGACGGTCCCCTTGTAATTGACCACCGCACCGGCCATTGACGCACCAGCCGCCTTCCCCTGTTCGGCACCTGCGCTCCAGAAGCCGTACAGCCCAGTCCCGTGCTGCGCACAGTCCCCGGCCGCCCATACGCCCGGGGCCGATGTAAGCATCGCATCGTCCACCGAGATTCCCTGGGCCACTGCCAGACCAGCCTCGCGAGCCAGCGTTGTATCGGGACGGACTCCCGCAGACACCACCACAAGATCGGCCGACAGCGATTCCCCGCCCTTCAGCAGGACACGCGCCGCACCATTTCCAGACTCCTCGACCCCAAGAACGCCTGCGCCCAGACGGAACGCGACACCCTTTCGTTCAAGCATCCCTTGCAGAACCGCGCCACCCTCGGGATCGACTTGCCGCGACAGCAGCCATGAAGCGGCCTCTACGACCGTGACCGCAGTCCCGGTGCCGGCCATCGATGCCGCCAGCTCCAGGCCAAGCAGCCCTCCTCCCACGACAACGCACGTCCCGCCGGGCACCATCCGCCGCCTCAACTGCACAGCGTCATTCATGGAACGCAACGTTGCAACCGAGTTCAGTTCAGCCCCCGGAAACGGCGGCAGAAACGGCCGCGCGCCAACGGCCAGCAAGAGGGCGTCATAAGGGATCGACTCGCCACCAGCCAGCCGCACCCTCGCGCCGGGCACATCGATTCCATCGACACGAGCCTCGCGCTGCATCTGGATCCGCTGTTCGGCATACCAGGCATCCAGCCGCAGGAAGAGTCCCTGCGGATCCAGGCGCCCGTCAACGACCTCGCCCAGCCGGATCCGTGCATAGAATGGCCATGGCTCGTCCGTCAGAACCAGGATCCGCGAGTCGGCATCCCGGGCCCGAAAAGCAGTGGCAGCCTCGATCCCGGCAACACCCCCGCCCACTATGACGCACGTCCGAGGATTCATGAATTGCCCCCCCCTGAAGTCTCCTCTAGCTCGAACATCTGTTTCTCGGCGCCGCACTCGGGACAGACCCACCCCTCGGGCAGATCCTCGAACGCCGTACCAGCAGGAATGCCGCCAACCGGGTCCCCGATCGAGGAATCAAACGCGTAGCCGCAAACCAGGCAGACATTCCGTTTCATGAATCCCCCGTTTAGGTTGCAGCGACTGCAGTCGATGGCACCAGCAGTCCCGCCAGCAACCCATGCTCAAATGAATCGCAACAACCGGATGGCCCTGGGGACCACCCGGAATTCCACACAGTCACGTGTTCCAGCCACGTCGCCCGCAACCTGGAAGGGCACCGGATCGGAATATTCCAGCTTGACGTGCGACGCATAGAAATCAAACAGGCCGTCGGCGGAAAAAGTGCCATCCCAGACATTGCGAATCTTCAACAGGCTCCATGCCAACGGGACATTCGAAATCCTCAGTTGGAAGAAATCCGGGTGGCGATCCGCCCAAGGCAGGACCCTCATGTTGTACCCGAATGTGGGCGTCGTACCGGCGACCGTCACGATGACCGGTCCCTCGTACAGCACCTCGCCCGGCCCGAAAACACGACCCTTGGCGCCCTCGGCCCCGATCCGCCACGCGTTCTCGCCCAGATTCGTGATGCGCACCCTCAGGTTGCGCCCCTCGACAAACCCTTTCAGATGCCTGGGCGCCGTGGCACCCAGGAAGGCCACGAAATATCCACCGACGTTCTGGAACAACGGCTTCAGCCGACCCGACCCGAAACGCTTCTTCATGGTCACGTAATCGCCAAGCAGCTCGGCATCCGTACCAAGGCTGGCGAACGGGAACAGGCGCCCATCAACCTCCACCAGCGAAATCGTCCAGGTATCCAGCGATGGATTGGTGACATACGTCTTCAAATCCTGAACCGCGCTGCCGGACGAAACCAGCAACGACAGTGCGTTGCCGGTCCCCAGTGACAGGACTCCAATCGCCGGCAACTGGGGACGCTCGGGGCGTTCCAGGGACGCCTTCCACAGCGAGTTGATCAGTTGCACCACAGTCCCGTCGCCACCACCGGTAAAGACCGTCGGATAGCGCCGATGGAGGATCGTCTTCGCGAACTGATCGGAATCATCCGGCGTCGATGCAAAAAAGATGTCGTCAGGGGAAACCAGTTCCTCGATCTGTTTAACGACGTCCGGCAACACGCGACGAGCGTTGCAGTTCAGGTAGATTGCAAAAGGTCCAACTGGCACTCGAGATTCCCCCAGCAACCCCTTTGGGGCGGCTTTTCCACTAGGGGCGCAGTGTATCACAGCAGTTTCGGACCGGCGGCAGGTGCACGTTGCGCCCCCGCATCCCAGGCTGCTCCCGCGCGAAATCCGGCAGGCAGCACCGGCAGAAGGATCACCCCGTCGCAATTTGAGCAGGCATGTGGATGTTGTGTGCAACTGGGACCCATGGCCTTTCTGGCCGCGAGCAGGCGCGTACCGGCCGTTTTGTTGAACCGGGGTACCCCGTGTGTTAGCTTGTCATGCGGGATCGGAGGTGCCATTTGAGGTTCCCCATTCAAATCCAACCCCTCGTGGCAGTCGCTTTCGCCACGCTTGCATCGGGTGGCTGCATCGCCACTGCACCGGAAGCCCCAGCTTTGTCGCCGGAGCCTGCTTCCCTGCGCCTGTTGCCTCGTCCGCAGGTCCTGCTGGCCTCATCCGGCAACACGCCGGATCGAATGGGTGACGATGCCGACGACGATGACAAGGAAAAGGACTACTGGGAGGGTGTGGAGTTCGGCCCCGATGATTTCGCCGAAGTACGCCACTTTGTGAAGGCGTTCTATATCGACCCCGGGTACGACAAGCATCTGGCATGGCTGACCGCGGCCAATTTCGCCCTGCACACGATGGAGCCTCCACGTGAGGCTGTCCCCGAGGACTGGTGGCGCAGCAAGCAGGCCATCGCGAAGGAACGCAAGCGCTGGGAGGGTCAGCCCGATCGCCTGAAGAAGGGCGATTTCTTTCTGGTTGCTCGCATCGCCAAGGAGGTTCCCGACAAGCCCGCCAGCGCCCTCACCCCAAACCAGATCAGGGCCAGGAAGAAGGAATACAGGCAGCGCCTTGCCGAACTGGACAGTGCTTGGACCCGCGTGCCGTTCACCGAGTCCGACTTTGAACGCGTGATGGAATGGATCAAGGCGCAGCCATCCGACAAGCCAGCGTTGCGGCCCTCAAAGTTCTACATCGCGGCGGCACAAGGCTACCTGGGATCACTTGACCCCCACTCGACCATCGTGTCGGCGAAGGCATGGGACGAGACCACCCGCACCACGACCGACGGTTCGTTCGAAGGCATCGGCGCGGTCTTGATGAGACACGGCGACGACATCCTGGTCGAGAACCCAATGGAGGGACAACCAGCCTTCAAGGCCGGACTGCGGGCAGGCGACGTGATCGTTCAGGTGGACGACAAGGTCGTTTCGGGCATGGAACTCCAGAAGGTCGTCAAACGCATTCGAGGATCGAAGGGATCGACAGTGGTGCTGAAGGTACGAAGGCTGGGAGAACCCAAGGACCTGACGTTTCCAATCATGCGCGACCACATCGACGTCAAGAACGTGCAGTCCAGGCTGCTGGAACGTCATCCGGACGTGGGCTACATAAAGGTCACCGGATTCGTCCCATCCACTCGCGAGACGGTTCAGCAAGCCGTTGACACCTTGAAATCCCAGACGAAGGGAGGGCGACTGCGCGGGCTGGTCCTGGATATGCGCAACAATTCGGGAGGTTTGTTGCAGGAGTCGGTCGACATGGCCGACGACTTCCTGGAAGAAGGCGTCATAGTCAGCGTCAAGAATCCCAGCGACCGAGACGAGGTCTTCAAGGCCGAACCCGGCTCGTGGACCTTCCCGACCGTGGTCCTGGTGAACGATGGCAGCGCTTCGGCCGCCGAGATCATGGCAAGCGCATTGCAGGAAAACCAGCGCGCCCTGGTCGTCGGGGATCGCACCTTTGGCAAGGCATCGGTCCAGACCCTCCTGAATCCGCTGCTGCGACGCGACTACTACATCAAGCTGACCATCGCGCGCTACTACGCGCCCACCGGTCGCACCCTGCAGGTGACCGGCGTGATTCCCGACATCACGGTCCCGCCTCTGCCCGGGGAACAGCCTCCCGTTGGCTTTCGCGAGGAGGATCTGCACCACCACCTGTCGCGCCTGTCCGGCGAATACGTCTCGCCGAACGCGGCTTTGACCAAGCGTGTGCTGGCGTGCTCCAAGAAGACCGGGATCGCCGACCAGCTGGTCAAGACCGACCCCAGACCGCAGGTCAAGCCGGACTACCCGCTGCTGAAGTCGGCCGACTACCTTGAATGCGTAATCGAGGCCGCCGATGGCGTCCGCGGCGCTGCTGCATCGCCGGCAACGCCCTAGCGTTTCAGGACACCCGCGTTCCCGCCGGAATCAGGCGCCCCGGGGCCAGCACCGCCGGCCCAGCATCGTCAGACGCAGCCAGCACCATGCCGTTCGAGAGGTTCCCGAAAACCTTTCGAGGTTCCAGGTTCGCGACTATCACCAGTTGCCTGCCTATCAGGTCAGCCGCGGCATAAGCCTTTCCAATGCCGGCAACGATCTGACGGGGCTGAGGCTCGCCCAGGTCAACCTGCAGCTTCAACAACTTGTCGGAACCAGGCACTGACTCGGCTTGCAGCACGGTGCCAACCCGCAGGTCCACCTTGGCGAAATCCGGGAAGGAAATCCCCGCCACGGCCTGCGGGGCCGCTTCAACCTTTGCAGCAGGATCGATGCCGGCGACGGCGATGGCGGCGGCGGAGTCAGCTTCCTTGGAACCAACGGGAACCACCGGCACATTCTGGAACTCGGGGACGTCAAACCTGGGAAATGGCGCGGCCTCCAGCAACAGTGCCGAGCCGGCCTTCAAGCCGCCCCAGGCCAGATCGTCAAGCCTCGATACAGGTTCGCCGGCTCCAATGGCCTTCAGCAGTGCATGGCACTTTCCGGGCATGATTGGCCACAGGCAGTTCAGGGCGAACCGCAGCGCCTCTAGCGCCGCCCAGACTGCCGCGCCCGCACGAGCCGGGTCCGTCTTGACCACCTTGAAGGGCTCGGTCTCGGACACGTAACGGTTGACGCGCCGCACCAGGTTCATGGTCGTCTCGACCGCTTGCTCCACTCGCAATTCGCCCACCAACTCGCGCACTCGCCCCGGCAGCGCCTCGGACTGGGCTCGCAGGTCCGCATCATGTGGCGTCCCCGAGCCATCACCTGGCTCCGGCACTACGCCGCCCATCGAGCGCTCGGCAAACTTCACCAGCCGATTTGCCAGGTTGCCAAGATCATTGGCCAGGTCGTAGTTGTGTCGCTTCAGGAAGGCCGCCTCGGAAAAGTCGGCGTCCAGACCAACGACCATCTCGCGCATCAGGAAATAGCGCAGCGAGTCGACACCGTACTTGTCCTTCATCGACAGGGGATTGACCACGTTGCCCAGCGATTTCGACATCTTTGTCTTGTCGATCAGCCACCAACCGTGAGCGACAATCCTTGGCAGCGGCAGTTCCAGCGCCATCAGCATCGTCGTCCAGTAGACGCTGTGGGTGGTCAGGATGTCCTTGCCGATCAGGTGTGTTACCGACGGCCACAAGCGCCCGAACCTGGCTTCGTCCCGGTACAGCCCCACGGCCGAGCAGTAGTTCAACAGCGCGTCAAACCAGACATAGGTCACGTAGTCGCCGTCAAACGGCAACGGAATCCCCCAGGACAGGCGCGACTTGGGCCGACTGATGCACAGGTCCTGCAGCGGCTTTGCCAGGAAGCCCAGGACCTCGTTGCGCCTGGATTCGGGGCGCACCGAGTCAGGGTTGTCGCGCAGGTGACGGATCAGCCGATCCTGATACTTCGACATCTTGAAGAAGTAGTTCGCCTCCTTGATCCGGTTCACCTCGCCGCCAGTCTCGGGGCACTTGCCATCGACAAGTTCATCCTCGGTGAAGAACTTCTCGACACGCGGGCTGTAGAAGCCCTCGTACTCGCCACGGTAGATCTCGCCGCGGTCCCACAGCCTTTGCAGGGCCTCCTGGACAACGCTCTCGTGGCGCGGCTCGGTGGTCCTGATGAAGTCGTCGTTCGCGACGTCCAACGTCGGCCACAGGTCCCTGAAATGGGCCTGCATCTCGTCGCAGTGGGCCTGGGGAGTCATCCCTCGCTTGCGTGCGGCCTCTTCGACCTTCTGGCCGTGCTCGTCCACGCCGGTCAGAAACCACGTGCTCTGGCCGAACAGGCTGTGGAACCTTGCCAGCACGTCGGCAAGGACAGTGCAGTACGCATGCCCGATGTGGGGCTTGTCGTTGACGTAGTAGATGGGCGTCGTGATGTAGTAGACGCCTTGTTCACTGGTGTTCACGTAAGCCTCCATTCTTCGCACAACCTTGCACGCTGGCACCTCGAAATCACATCCGCTCGGCCACGCTTTTTCCTTGCATAAACAGAGCCAGGTAGTCGCGACCGCCCGCTTTCGAATCGGTTCCCGACATGTTGAATCCCCCGAACGGATGGGCGCCGACCATGGCGCCGGTACACTTGCGATTCAGGTACAGGTTGCCGACGTGAAATTCACGACGTGCCCGTTCCAAACGCTGGCGGCTGCGGCTGTAAAGAGCCCCAGTCAGGCCGTAGATGGTGCCATTGGCAATCCGCAGGGCATCGTCGAAATCCACGGCCCGCGTGATTGCCAGCACCGGCCCGAAGATCTCTTCCTGCTCGATGCGCGCGCCCTGCTTGACGTCGCCAAACACCGTCGGCTGCAGGAAATACCCCGGCCCTTCGGCGCGAAAGCCCCCGCAAAGCAAGGTCCCCTCGCCGTTGCCGATCTCAATGTAAGCCATGATGCTCTTCATCGCGGACTCGGTGATGACCGGGCCCATCCGGCTGGCCAAGTCTTTGGACGCTCCAACAGTGATCTCCCTGGTTGCCTCGACAACGCAAGCAACCACCTTGTCATAAACCTCATCCATCACGATCAGCCGGCTGCATGCGCTGCACTTCTGCCCCTGATACCCGAATGCAGCGGCCACCGCGCCCCTTGCCGCCTCGCAAAGATCATCCGCATCGTCGCAAACGACAATGGCATCCTTGCCGCCCATTTCGGCAATCACGCGCTTCAGCCAGATCTGCCCCGGCTGTACCTTCGAGGCCAGTTCGTTGATGTGGATGCCGACCGACATACTGCCAGTGAACGCAATGATTCTTGTCAGGGGATGGGCCACCAGGGTATCGCCCATGGCACCGCCCGACCCTGGACAGAACTGCAGGACACCCTCCGGCAGACCGGCCTCGCGCAGGATCTGGGCCAGATACCAGGCGATGACTGGCGTCGGCGATGCCGGCTTCAGGACGACCGTATTGCCCGCCACCAGAGCCGCGGTAGTCATTCCGCAAGCTATGGCCAGCGGGAAGTTCCACGGAGGGATTACGACGGTCACCCCGCACGGGATATAGCAGGCGGTGTCCTCTTCGCCAGGCAACTGGACGGTCGGCTGGGGCGCGCCATAGCGAATCGCCTCGCGCGCATAGAATTCGCAAAAGTCGATCGCCTCGGCCACGTCCGCATCGGCCTCCAGCCAGGGCTTTCCTGCCTCCAGCACCTCGACGGCATCAAGTTCCAGCCGACGGCGGCGCATGATCGCCGCAGCACGCAGGAGGATCCTGGCGCGAGCCTCGGGTTGCCAACTCGACCATGCCGCAAACGCTTCATGGGCAGCGCGCACGGCCTGATCGGCAATCTCGGGCGTGGCCGACGAAACGAAACCCACCACCTGCGACGGGTCCGATGGATTCAGCGACGCGATCTCCCGATCGGTGTAAATCTCCTTCCCGCCAACGTTCAAGGGGTAGTGCCTCCCGAACGTGCCCTCGACCAACCCGATGGCATCCATCATGGACTTGCGGTTCGCCGGTATCGAGAAATCCAGATAGGTCTCGTTGATGAATGGCGAAAGCATTACCGATCCTCCACCTGATGGTTCGCTGACGGGAACAGCCCCAGCCTGGGTCGAAGCATCGCCGAACCGAACGGCATTTTCAACGATAACCGGGGCGATTGGGTGCGTTATCGACCAAAGCGCAGACGGTAGACGTCCATGTCAACAACCTGATCGTCGGACATGCACTCGCCGCACGAATCGACCTTCAGGACAATCCCGCGCACGTCTTCGAACTCGTAGCCGTTCTCGGCAAGAAATGCCAGCGCGGTGGCAGCATCAAGGGTCAATCGGCGGTGGCAGCGGCGGCAAAAAAGGGTCGCCTCCAGCGGATCGCCACAGTCGCTGCAGATGAAATCATGGGGAGAGGAGCCTGCCTTCCCGCAGACGACGCAACTACCGGGATGCGCAGTTTCCTCGATCCGGATGGCTGTGGCCTTGCGTCCCATCGAGGGGAGGATAAGGCGCGGCCGAGAGGAATGCCAAGCTGGCGACTTTCTGGATGTCCGGCCAGACAGGCGTTTGGCCATGTCACTGGCGGACGAATAGACTTGGCTGGAACCGGGACGGAGGGTCGCGATGGTGCGGGGGATCGACGGGATCGACAAGGTGCATGTCATGGGCGTCGGCGGGACGGCAATGTCCGCTGTCGCAGGGCTGTTTCGCGAGGCGGGCTGCCAGGTTCGCGGTTCCGACCAGGCGGCGCCATACCCTCCCGTCAGCGTGCTGCTGGACCAACTGGGCATCCCTGTGATGCATCCCTACGGGCCGCAGAATCTGGAGTGGGACCCGGACCTCGTAATCGTTGGAAACGTAATCCGCCGGGTGAACCCCGAGGCGATCGCGGTCCTTGAATCCGGCCGCCCCCACCTGTCGTTTCCGCAGGCGATGAACAAGTACTTCCTTTCCAATCGCCGTTCGCTGGTCGTCGCCGGCACCCATGGCAAGACGACGACGACATCGCTGATATGCCACCTTCTGCACGCGCAAGGGCTGGACCCGTCCTTCCTGGTTGGCGGCGTCCCACTGGACTTCGGGGTAAACTACCGCCTGGGCAGCGGGCCACACTTCGTGATCGAGGGCGACGAATACGACACGGCGTTTTTCGACAAAGGCCCCAAGTTCCTGCACTACGCCCCCAGCGCGGCGATAATCAACAACGTCGAATTCGACCACGCCGACATCTTCAAGGACCTTGACGCTGTGATAGCCGCATTCGCGAAATTCGCTGCGCTGGTCCCCGGCAACGCACCCTTGCTGGTGCCAGAAGGGGACCCCAACGTGCCGGCGGTTCTTGCGCAAGCCGGTGCGATTGGCACAACGTTCGGGGTGGAACGCGGCACCTGGCAGGCTACCGAAGTGACCCGTGGTGCGGGCCGCTGCCGATTCCGGTTGACGAACAACGGACGCACGGCAGGCATCTTCGAGACGCCGCTGATAGGCGACCACAACTTGCGCAATACGGTCGCGGCGCTTGCCCTGCTGCACGAGGTCGGGGCTGTAACACCAGAACTGCCGGCGGCGTTGGCCCAATTCCAGGGCATCCGAAAGCGCCAGGAGGTCAAAGGGGTCGAGGGCGGCGTCACCGTCATCGACGACTTTGCCCACCACCCTACTGCCGTCCGTGAGACCATTTTGGCGGTCAGGCAGGCATACCCTGGGGCGCGTCTGGTGGCGTTGTTCGAGCCCGAATCAAACACCTCGCGCCGCCGCGTGTTCCAGGCCGAGTACGCAGATGCTTTCGCCCAGGCCGATGTCATGCTGTTCTACAAACCGTTCGAGAAGCCGGACAACCTGGCTCCCGACGAGCGCATCGACATGGACCGCTTGTGCGCCGACATCAGTGCCCGCGGAACGCCGGCACGCATGATTCCCGACATCGATGCACTTGCAAACGAGGCGGCCCAGGTCGCCCTTCCGGGTGACGTAGTGCTGGGCATGAGCGGGCGCGACTTCCAGGGGATTCACGCACGGGTGCTGACGGCGCTGCGTGGTCGCAAGGGAATATAGGACATATCGAGACGTTGTCCGGCTGGTACCCCGGTCTAGTCAGGATTGTAGAAGATCGGGGCCGGAATCGTGTTGAAATCAGACACTCCCCCAAGGATCAGCAGGCGCCCTGTTGGATCCAGGGAGGCTGTATGTCCAACCCTTGGGGATTCCATTTCCGGGGTCCGGTCCGAGGCCAGGAACGGCTGGCGGATGCACACATCGGCTCCCGAACAAACCTTCTTCTCGAGGATCATCTCGGTACGGACCAGCGGACCACCAGTACCTCTACCTCCGGCGATCAATATCGAATTGTTCAATGTCTCTGAAAGCGTCGCTGACATGCCACCGCGCCCTTCCGCCATTTCGAGATACTCGCCGGCCGTGAAGGACAGCGACCCTGCGCGGAATACCTCGACGCGATTGATGGGCCTGGAAAGTTGCCTGTCCTCGAAACCGCCAATCACCCATACGATGTCCTGCCCCGGCACGTATACTGCCGCATGCAGAGTGCGCGCCGTAACAGGCAGCGCAGTGGTAACAGCCTCAACGTCCCGACGCACCGAGGAAGACCCGCCATTCCAGGGATCAAGCTGGTAGGCCTCGACTTCAGAAAGGACCTCCGAATCGTTCTCGCCTCCCATCAATACGAATGCCGGGATCGGAGTGCCTCCAGCGCTCTTGCCGTAGTTAGGCAGGAAGGTCATCGTATGGTTCCAGCGCGGCTTGCCACGCCCGTTCTCGGGACCGACCTCCGCCGGCGCCAACCCGCCTGCCCCGACGGTTCCGGTGCCGGCCTTGTACAACAACCACGCACCTCGGTCCGAGGGATCGGAGATGCCACCGGCCAGGAAGATCACGTCTTCGTCCGGGTAGGCCAGGCCGGCAGTCAGCAGGGCTCGACCTGCGCCCGACAGCCAGCGGTCCACAGGCTCCTCGACGAACTTCCCGGTATCAGGATCGAAAATCTCGACCGACGCGGTTGGAACAAATCCGCCGCCCTTCGACTCGTAGCCACCCATCACGACCACGCGTCCGTCAGCCTTGTTCGGGCCGCCCAGCAATACCGCGGCGTGGTATGCCCGGCCACGCTTCAGCGGGCCGGCCGTTGCGGAAAACACGCCGGTTCGCGGGTCGTAGATCTCGGCGTTCGCCGTCACCGATGAGATGTCCTCGGGACGGTACCAAGATGCAGCGCCACCCTTGATAGTCGCTCCACCGATAATCAGCATCGTGCCATCGTCCAGCCTTGTCACAGTTGCGCCGACGCGCTCCTTGAACGAAGCATTCGATTTAACAACGGCGCCGTTATCGCCAAGCCTTGCGGGAAGCACGAAGGAGTTTCTGGGTGCCACGAAAACGGTCTGGGACTTTGTGTCGCCCCACTGGAGCCTAATGGGCACCGAGCGACCACGCGAAATAATGTCGTCAATAGCAGCCGGCTCGCAGATTCCCCGGCATATCTCAACGGTAACCTGCCGCTCGTAGCCTTCCGGAAAAACCGGCAACTCCCCGCTGCCACCAGGGCCATCCTTATAGTTGTAGGACGTTGAAACATCCTCCATCCCTGGACCCGAAACCGTGTTCTTGATGGTTTGCGCACCAACCGCCGGATCAAGCGATTCGCCGGTCAGCACCTTAACAGCCTGGACCAGCCCTACATGGACCTGCAGGACCGACTGGGTCTGCGGCTGCGTATCGCTGCCACAACCCGCCAAGACTGCAGTACCGACCACAGCGACCACTGCGGCCATGAACCTGGCGACCGCCTTGCCAGACACCGATTGAACTGCCCGCATACGCATTTGTCCTACCATGTAATCAGACCGGTCAGATGCCTCTCGGGCGCCTGCTTGCCGACGGTCAGACCAACGGCCGTCCCAACCCCCGCGACCACAACGCCGCCTACGATGGTCCATATCCACCATTTCTTGTACCAGGGCGTTTTGCCGACAACCGGACTGGGGGCAGGCTCCGTGCCCCGGGATGATCCGGCAGGCGCAAAGGAATTGTGCGCCTGACCCTGCTGACTGGAACCCTGTCCCGCCGCCGCCGACGAACCCGCGGACAAAGGCGACTTGGCCGGGGCGTCAGGCTTGCCGCCCTTGGAGCCCGACGCCGCAGGCTGCTTGCCCGAGGCGACAGACGACCCGGACTTGACCGCCAAACGCACCTTCAGCGTCACGGAACCACCCGGCTGCACATCAATTTCAAGGGCTTCCCCGACATGGCCCTCGGCCCGGACCATCACGTCATGGCGCCCCTGCTTGATTTCAATGGTCTTGCCGTCAGGAACCAGGACCTTGACCCCATCGATCTCGATCTCGGCGTCTTCCGGCAGTACATCGAAAAGCAATCGCCCCTTCAGGCGCTGCAGCAATTGCGCCAGCCAACCGCTGGCCTTGGCCCGGGTGTCCTCGTCGGGCTTGTCGTTCAGTATTGCCTCGTATTCGGCCTGGGCACCAGCAGTCTCGCCCTTCTTATCCAGGATGCGCGCGATGTTCACACGGAAGGCCTGATCGGGGTACAGGCTGTACGCCTTCTGGAACAACTCGAGGGCCCTGTCCAGCTTCCCTTCCATGTAGTACACCCTGGCGCTGGCAGCCAGGGCGCGAGCGGCGACGGCAGGGTCATCGGCGGCGCGGGCGGGCAGCGCAAGGCTGAACAAAACCGCAGCCAGGACCGCCATCCTTGACGACATGAAAACCACAGGCGCGTCCCCGGGTAAGGTGTGCATTCTTCTACCATGGCTTTCTTCGCATTGCACGACAGGTTGGCAGAGACATGAAGAGCCGGGCGCGACAAGAAGAGGACGGGCCGTGGCTTATTCAGACGGGAAGGATGGCCATTCTGCCCGCGGCAACATCAAATGCCACCTAGGATGCCAGTCAACATTTCGGCAATGTCCATACACAGCTTCTCGGGCATGGTAGCGGGTGGAATGCCTCCAGGACACATCGTTTCACCTACAAGCGGGAATGTGCACATGCCGGCTGTGGCGGTGCATGGCTTGCCACCCAGGCATGGTATCGCGTCCGTGCAGGAACAGTAGGCATTGATCGCCGGCGTCGTGCCGCCAGGAATGCCACCAAGACCGCCCATGATAGCCGACATCACGTCGTAGCACGACGCACCCGCAACACAGCAGGACGAAACCCCGTCGCAAGCGCCCGTCGGGTTATAGCAGATGCCGCCAGCACCGCCCGTGCAGGCCAGCGAAGCACCGTTCGCATCAGGAGGGCAATCGACCTCGGTCTGACAAACCGCACCACATACAGCCGACTGGCAGACGTTGCCGTCGGGTTCGATGCATGAATAGGTCGGGTCGCCGGTGCACGTGCACGAGCCTGAACCCTGGCCGGCGCAGTCGGCAGTTTCCTTGCACTGCACGCACTGCAATGTAGCGTTGATCTCGGCGCAAATCGGGTACGGAGACAGGCATGTGCCGTTGCAAGGATCGACCTGGTTCACGCACTGGTAGTTGGTGCAGGGGCCGGTACTGTTCGGGCAATCCGAATCCGAACAACAGTCGTGGCAGTTCCCGTCATCGCAGGTGAATTTCGAACAGCCGCCAACCGCACAAACGTGCATGGCGTTGCAGGTCTCACCCACCACGGTGCACTGGCTGTTGTTCAGGCACTGCCAGCAGGACAGGCCGTCGTTCGACAAAAATGGCTTCTCGGGCGGGCATACCAGGCAGGAATCATCGGCCAGCGGCTTGCACATCTTGACGCCCTTTTCGCTTGCCTCGCACGAGAACTTCGCGACGCCGGAACAGGGCTTCGCGTCCGAACATCCGGCAACGCAGACGCCCTTGGCAGATCCCGTCTTCTTGTAGCAACGCATGCCAGCCGCACAATCGAAATCGTACGTGCACGAACCGCATTCCGGATTTCCCACCTTGCAGGTTCCCCCGGAAACCAGCATGTCGCAAACCTTGCCTGCCTCGCAGGGTGCATCGGCCGCGCAAGGCGGGCAGGCGTAGCTGACCGGCAGACAGGATTTGTTGGAGGACGAAGCGGCATAGCAAATGTACGACCGAGGGCAATCCCCATCGGTCGTGCAATCCAGAAGGCAATGCTTGCTTGCGCCTACCGGCAGGCATTTCAAACCTGGATCGCAGCCCTCGTCTCCAGTACAGGTAAGGCAGGACCCAGCGGAAACAACCGTGGGATCGATCGTGCAAACCTTGCCAATGCAAACAAGGCCATCGTGACAATCCTGGTCGCCCTGGCAAGCCCCCGCCGCATCCGGCAAGCCGGAGGTATCGCCCGCAAAACCGTCGCCCAGGCTGCCGTCGCCCAAGTTGCCATCGCCCCGATTGCTGTCTTCCTGGGAAATGTCTGCCACATAAACGTCATCCGGGAAGCTCGTCTGGCACTCGTCACCCGACTGGCAGACCCGGCACTCTACGCCCGAACTGCCGCCACGATCCTCGCAAAGGGTCAGAACCAGCAAACCGCCACCGCCACAAGGACCTGCAAGAATCCTGTACAGCCCGTCCGGGACACCATGCCACGCCAGATAGCAGGTACCGCCGTCCCCGGAAGCAGCATCCCCCGACCAGGCGATGTGGATTACTTCATCGCCGGCACAGTACAAGGCATGCACCTGCTCGTTACCACGATCGCCATCAATGTCCGTTTGCAAGAAAAGATCCTTGCCGTCAACGCACCCCGTCAACAGATTGACCCCGCCTGTCTGCCCATGCCCCTTGGGAAGCCCCTCGCCAGAAAATCCCGAGATCTCTGCTGGACTCCTGGACGAAGGCGATTGTGCATCGGTCTTGATAGTCGGCTCGAGCCTGCCAAAGGCATGCACGATGGCACTGGACCCGAAATCACCGCCGGATTCGCTTGACGACTTGCAACCGAACGCCGAACAAGCCAGGCCCAAGGCAACAAGGCAGCCAGCAACCCTTATCATCGATTGAACTCCAGCCACTTAGCGCGGCTATGATACACACGGCCGCCACATAAGTTCAATGACTTGCGGCATTGGTCTGTCAGGCCAACTGCGACACTAAAGAAGAGGTGTGACGGAAAAACCTACACCAGTTCCAGCCGGTTGAACTGGAGTGTCGAACCATCCTGCCAGCCAAGCAATTCAGCCAGCCTTACCAGCCAGTGACATTGACGGTAACAACGGCGCCAGATGGCCATGGCGAAGCACCCACGATCACCGTCTTCTTCTGGCCCGAGTACTCGGCCCTGGCGGCAGGCCTTCGCACCAGGTCAACAATGCCCCAGATCAGCCCGCCCAGCGCAGCAGCGCCGCCCACGGCATACATGGCGACAGCGGCCGTCTGGTAGCGATTTGCATTGTCCTGGTATTTTTTGGCCTGTTCCATTGTCATCAGCAAGGTCTGGCCATCAGAGGACGTGGCGGCACCGGTAACCTTTGCGCGCTGGGACGAGGAGGCCCATGTCAGAACGCCACCCGTCGCCAACGCCACAACGCCGGTCCCGAATGTCACCCACGGCCACGCGGACGCCTTCTTGACAGTCGCCGGCTTGGCAATGACGGCATCCCCCAGCTTCCGCGTCTCCTTGGGGGGCGAAGCCTTTGCCACAGGCACGGCGGGAACAGCAGCCGGAACTGGCGGGGTAGGGGCTTTCGCCACGACGCTTTCCATCTTCATGGACAGCAGGATCTCCTCGCCTGAAACGACCTTCAGGTTGCGAGATGCCTTGTTGAAACCTGACGCCACCAGTTCCACCAGATGGGCACCCGGCTCCAGTTGCAGCGGGTGCTTCAGCGGCACGACGCCAACCGAAACGCCATCCACGGTAATCTGCGCCCCGTTGCAGGCGCAGTCCAGTTTGACCTTACCCAGTCTGCTGCGCAGTCGCACATCGACACCGACCTTTGCCCCGGACACCACATCGACATCCCGCGTCTCGTCCAGGAAGCCATCCTGGCGAACCACCACTTGATGACGTCCAGTTTTCAGTTCCAGGCCTCCCTCCTTCGAAAGAACTACAGCCTGCCCATCCACCAGGACACTTGCTCCAGCAGGCTCGACCCTCAGGACCAGGAATCCGGTGAACTTCTCCAGCACTGCCGCAAGCCATGCCTCGACCTTTGCTTTGACCGCGGCATCCAGGGGCGCCTTCAAGAGCTTTTCGTACTCCGTCTGCGCCCGTGCCAGGTCGCCCTTCTTGTCGTAGATTCTGGCGATGTTGACCTGCAACGACTTGTCCGGATCCAGGCTGTACGCCTTCTCAAACAACTCCAGTGCCTGGTCCAGTTTTCCCTCGTCGTAGTAGACACGAGCGCTGGCGGCCAGGGCAGCAGCTGCGGCGGCCCCACCCTCTTCGGCCCCGGCCCGATGCGCAAATGCAGTCGCGGCAACAACCACGACCAAAATTCCACGCAACAGCTTCACGTCACTACGCATTTGGACCTCGTCATCTATTCGCGGAAATCATAGCGCACGGGCGCGTCTACCGGAATGGCTAGTCCAGGATTTTGTAGCTATCCTGCTTTTCGACCGGCTTTTTCCGGACCGGCGGCGCATGTACTTCCTTCGGAGCGACAATCATCGGTCGGGGCCTGACGCCCTTGTCCTTGGCCGGACCTATGCCAGCAGCCGGCTCGCTTACGGGCTTCGAAATACCAACCTTCGATGGAACATCCACAGGTTTTGGCTCGGAGGCCTTCGGGCGCAATTCCGAAGGAACAACGATTGGTTCGGGGGCAGGATTGGCAGGCACAATCTGGGCCGGAGCCTGTGCTGGTGGCGACGGCGGTGACGACGGCGGTGGCGACGGCGGTGACGACGGCGGTGGCGACGGTGGTGGCGACGGTGACGACGGCGGCGCAGCCTCACTTGCTACGAAATCAAAGGAACCCCCGACGTAGACCGAAAATCCCCACCACGCCAAACCGCCGCATACTGCGATGAGGAGGGTAACCAGGACCCACTGCCACCAAGGCGCCGAGCGCGCAGTCGCGGAAGAAACCTCCCAGGGCTCGCCCTCGGCCGCAAGCGCAACTGGGTCAACAGCCAAAGCAGGCTGGGCGATCCGGGTTTGAGGCCCTGTCGGTTCGACGACATCAGACCCGGTATCGACGTCGGCAACAACAGGGGTCTCGACGGAAACGACAAGGGGAGGAGCAGGCGTCTGGACCTTGACCTCGTTCGACGTCAGCATCCTGGTCTTCAATCTTGATTCAACTTCAGTTGGCAGTACGGCAGGACCGTACGCCGTATTCAGGGTCAGTACAGGCGGCTTCTCCCTGGTGGCCCCGCTGAACATCGCATGCAACCGCATTCGCTCCATTTCGCGAGCGGCCTCGGGCGCCGACGGCCTTCGCGACGGCTCCTTGTCCAGCATTCGGCGAACCAGGCCACGAAAGCCGATCGAGACAGCACACTCCCCAGGCAGTTCAGGAACCGGGTCCCGAACGTGAGCCATCAGGATATTCAGTGGAGAATCACCGTCGAACGGCTTGAATCCGCAAACAGACTCGAACAGCATGACACCCAAGGCATACATATCGACAGCGGGCGTCAAAGCGCGCGAGCCTGTTGCCTGTTCTGGTGCCATGCAATGAGGCGTCCCGACGACAGCTCCGGTCCGCGTGACGGCCGATTCACCCGACGAACCCGACAGGAACTTGGCGATTCCGAAGTCCAGAACCTTTACGAAGTCAGGATCCCCAAAGGCGTCGACCAGCATGATGTTTTCAGGTTTCAAATCCCTGTGGGCCAGCCCGGTCGAATGGGCCTCGGACAGCGACTGCGCAATCTCGCATCCGATCTTGGCTACCCGTTGTTCGGGCATGCAACCGTCGGCCCGAATGACTTTCCCAAGTGTACGTCCGGCCAGAAACTCAAGGACCATGTACAGGTCGCCCTGCTCGGATTCGCCGAAATCGAATACGCGAATTGTGTGCGGGTGCGTCAAAAGGCTGGCCGCTCGGGCCTCGCGATGAAACCTCTTGGCCGCCTCCATGTTTTCGGCGCTTTCGGCCCTTATTACCTTGATGGCGACCGTCTGGCCGGTAGCCAACTGCAGCCCTCGATAGACACTGCCCATGCCGCCGCGACCGATGATCGAATCGATCCGATAGCGACCGTCCAGATCGGTGCCAATCATCGGGTCTACAACGTCCCCAGCCTTTCGTTCGCGCATGGTTCTGTGCCCGCACTTAGGGCACAAGATCGCGTCGGATCCGAAATCGCAATCCGGACAGACCCTCGAAGGCATCAAAACTCCTCCCCGGCGGCATGTTACCATATTCCCTTGCACTAACAATTCCACCCGTGGTTGTGCTAGGTTTCGCCCGGGTCGCTTGGGGCGGAGGCCAGATGTCCAACTGCGTTCTGCCGGTCAGGGCTTTGAGATACGACCCGAAGGTGGTCGGGGATCTTGGCCAGGTTTTGGCTCCTCCCTACGACGTGATTTCACCGGATCAGCAGCGCGAGCTGTACGAACGCCATCCTGCCAACGTCGTTCGCCTGATCCTGGGTTTCCAGCACGACTCGGATACAAGTACCGACAACAGATACACCCGATCGCGTATCGATCTTGCAACCTTCCTGGCAAACGGCAGTATCGCGCGCGACCCCAGCCAGGCGTTCTATGTCTACGAGCAGTCATTTCCCCTGGCAGACGGCCGCACAGTCACGCGCCGCGGTGTCGTGGGTCGCTGGCGCATCCAGGACCATGGCGGCCTGCTGGCCCACGAACGCACTCTGGATGGGCCCAAGGCCGACCGCCTGAAACTGTTTTCGGCATGCAAGGTGGTGTGTTCACAGGTATTCACCTTTTATTCGGATCCCCAGCGACAGGTGGACGCCGTTCTGGCCCAACCGGGGGTGATGAATCCTGGCGTCGAGTTCGCCTGTGCCGACGGCGTTCGGCACCGGCTGTTACTGGTTACCAGACATGACGCGGTCGAGAGCCTGTCAACCATCCTTTCCGGCTTCACTCAATACATTGCCGATGGGCACCACCGCTACGAGACTACCAAGAACTACCGGAATGCAAGGCGGGCCGAACTTGGCACTGTGACCGGCGAAGAGCCGTTCAACTTTGCCAGCGTCTACATGGCCAACACACACCAGGACGGCCTTGTAATCCAGCCTATCTACCGCTTGCTGCACGGCATTCCCGGATTCGACCCGGCTGCCCTTCTAGCCGCGCTATCCCGCGAATGCGAAGTGATTCAGGCTGGGACGGACATTCACCAGGCCTCCAGTCTGCTTGAGCGCTGTGGCAAATCAGGACCTTCTTTCGCGTTCCGGCTTGGCAAGGGCGGCTGGATGGTCCTGGCAGTCCACCCGGAAGCCCATGAGGCCTTCGTGAAAGACAGCGGACTGCACGCCTCCGTCGCAAGACTGGACGTTTCATGGTTGCACCAGCGCGTGATGTCCGGATTGCTGGCCATCACGAAGGATGCGCAGGCCTCCCAGGCAAACCTGGACTACATGCACTCGTTGAACGACGTTGCCGAGGCCCTGGAACAGGATCACGGAAAGTATCAGGCAGCCATCCTGTTGAATCCCGTAACTGCCCAACAGATAGAGGCGGTGGCAGCTGCAGGCGAGCGCATGCCGCAGAAATCGACGTTCTTCTACCCGAAGATCATCTCGGGGCTGGTGATCCATCCCCTGGAGGACGAAATCCCCTGATGTCGCTGGCAAGTCCCCCAATTGAACGGCACAGATGAACGATTGTCCTGAGCCACCTGCACCAGGCATCACGATGCCAGATGTCCTGCCCGGCGAGGACGTCGCTGTGTTGGAGGACCGCTTCAGGTTCGTGCAGGCTCAGCGTGGATGGCGCTTCGGAATTGACGCTGTGATGCTGGCGAAACACGTCCTTGAAGGACCACACGGAGATCTTCTTGAGATCGGTACCGGCTGCGGGGTCGTGGCAATCCTTCTGGCAGGTTGGGGCTGGACTGGGAAGATCGTTGCAGTCGAGATCCAGCCTGCCCTTGCCGACCGCGCCCGCAGAAACGTACTGGCAAACGGCGTCGGGGACGCCGTCACGATCATCGAGGGCGATGCTCGATGCCTGCCAGATTATCTAGGTAAAGCCGCTTTCCGGCGCGTCGTGTCGAATCCTCCCTACTGGCGCCTGGGTACTGGCAGGACCAACCCCGACCCCGAAAGGGCTGCGGCCCGCCACGAACTTCTTATGAACGTCGCCTCATTGCTGCGAATCGCGCGTCAACGATTGTCACCGGATGGCGTCGCGTCGATCCTCTATCCCCCGGAGCGCATGTCCGACGTCAGCAGGGCCGCCGCCGAGGAGGGGCTGGTTGTCACCGGCACCGTTGACCTCCTCGGGACCAAGGGTCGGCCCCCCGAAGTCGTACTCCTGGACCTGCAAACTTCCAGCGCCCCGCAGCCGTTGCAACCGTCATGCGATTTGCCCAGGGACCTCCGGCGCCTTGACACACAGGGGTCCTAGCATTAGATTGCCTTCCGGTACCGGCTTGGGGGTCAACCCCCGCAACAACGGAAATATGGCAATGAAATCTGAACTGCTTCATGACGTTCGGCTTGTCGATCGCAACCTGTCGAGGGGCCGTCTGAGCCAGGATGACTTGGCTCAGTACCTGAATGCCCTGCCTGACGCCGGCACGAACGCGGCTAATCTGGAAGCAAGCCTTCCCGAACAGTTCCAGGCTGAGGATCCTCTGAAGGGCGGCAAGGGACCTGCCGTTCGAAAGGCCGACAAGTAGCAATCGTTTGCGTGTCCAGGAGGCGGCTATGGAATCAGACACTGCCGAATGCGGATGCCAGGAGCCTGGCGGTGAACTGCGAACCGTGGATTTTTCCACGTTCGTACTGTCGCTGGGTACTTCCGCCTTGTACCACCTGGGCCAAGGTGCGCCTGCGGGCACCGACCGACCCGTCGTCGATTTGACCATGGCGCGTCACGTCATCGATTTGATAGCGATGCTGAAGGCCAAGACGACGGGCAATCTTGACGAGGACGAAACCGGCCTCGTCGAAACCTTGTTGTTTGATCTGCGCCTGAAGTTCGTCGAGGTGTGCAAGCGTCAGTCCCAGTCCGTCGAGCCTTGATGCTCGACTACCGGAGGACCCGATGGCCGATTCCAAGAACGTGATGGCACTGACCGATGCCCTTTTCGATGCCGAGGTCATGAAGTCCAACCTGCCGGTCCTGGTTGACTTCTGGGCACCTTGGTGCGGACCCTGCCGCGCCATCGGCCCTGTGGTTGCCGAAATCGCGGACACGTATTCCGGCCGGTTGAAGGTCGGCAAGATCAACGTGGACGAGGACACGGTCGTGGCGTCCAAGCACAACATCACCGCGATTCCGACCCTGCTGATCATCAAGAACGGCCAGGTGGTCGATCAGATCATCGGCGCCATCGCAAAAGCGAAGTTGATCGAAAAACTTGAACGACACATGTAGGGTCCCGGGAATAGGAAGCTGTCGAACAGTCATGGCTTGTCGACAGGCGGAACTACTCCGAAGATTGACGAACAAGGCCTAGCGGTGCCGCCAGCCGGACCCTGCAGGCAGCGCAAGCCGGCTACCACCAGATTCGATCACCAGCCCGCGCCGCTTCGTGACGCATCCGATGGCCGTCATGCCGGCCGATAGCAAACTTGTAACCACCTCGGGCTTGGCCGCTACAAGAAGCAGATAGTCGTCCCCACCTGTCAGGGCGACAATTCTGGCGTCGAGGCCACGCAGCCTCGCGTACCGCAAAGCCTGCACATGCATGGGGATCCTGTCGGCATCGATCCGCGCACCGCAGCAAGAAGCTGCAAGCACATGACCAAGGTCCGACGCCAGACCGTCCGAAAGGTCTATCGCGGCATCAACGCCAGGCTCAGCGGCAAGGCGCATACCCAGTTCAACTTGCGGTTCGGGACGCCGGTATCTCCGTACCAATTCCGGGTAGGTCCTAACCTTGCCTCGGTTGTGTTCAAGAAGGTCCAGGCCAAGAGCCCCTGAACCCAGAGGCCCGCCCACCATGACAACATCGCCAGGTTGCGCTCCGGCTCGGGTCAGCACCCTTCCGGCACAGGGCTCGCCCAGGGCCGTCACCGTCATGGTGAACACGGGGCCCGACGACACGTTACCTCCGACAACGGAGGCGCCAAATATTGCGGCAACCTGCGCCAGCCCCCGCATCGCGGATACGACGTCACGGTCAGCCATTGCATTCGGCACTTCAAGGGCCACCAGCAGCGCCAGCGGTCGCGCACCCATCGCGGCCAGATCCGACAGATTCACGGCGGCGGCCTTGGAGCCGACATCGGCAGGACGGCTCATGTCGAAGCGAAAGTGGACTCCCTCGACCAGGGCATCCGTGGTTGCGACCAAGCGACCTGATTTCACGGACAGGACTGCTGCATCATCACCAATCCCGATCTCGACCCGTGGATCAATCGGCCCTCGAACCGCGCGCTTGATCGCGCCGATCAGGCGGAACTCGTCCAATATCAATCCTCGTCGGGCATGGGCCGGCCTGCTCGGATCGTGAAGGTAACAATGGTTCGTCCTGTCAACTGGCCGCGGCTGGAAGCCAGCACCCCGGTGTGCCCGTTGACCTTGACGCCTGCATCGAGGGCTCGACGCACGTCCTCGCGTCCGGGCTGCGCCTTGCTGCGCAGCGCACCGACAAGAAGTCGCGCAGCGTCGGCAGCCTCGGCCTCAAGCACGGACACACCGTCGGCAGCACCAGACAGAAGAACGTCGGCAAAGCGGATGCCTTCTAGTGCCGCGCCGTTTATGGCCAAGGCTGAGGGTTCGGACAACTGTGCCGTTCCCGCCACAATCGTCCGCGGGCATTTCGGATCCTGCGGTGTGCCTATGACCCCCTCGGCCTCCATGAACCCCATCCACCTGCGACTGGCATCTGCATCCATCGGCAGGAAGATGACTTCACGTTCACAAGCAGAGGCCGCCCGCACCTGTGCCACCTGGGCAGCGAAGGTCTTGACCACTGCGGCAGGCTGGGTATCGTCGGGCCCCAACAGTCGCACTACCGCAATCCTCCCTCCACTGGCCTCGAACGAGGACTTGAAGGCATCGACTGCGGCAAGCCCAAAACGTGTCGACGGGGCAAGAATGTAGGCCGTTGTTACCTTCTCGGCACCGGCCAGCCGCCTTGCCAGCGTCGCAATGACATCGCCACGTCGCGTCCTGGCCCAGGTCACACCCTTGCGCGCGCGCCCGTCCTGCGCGGCCCCCAGCGACAACAGCGGGATTTCCCTGGATGCCGCGGCATCCGCAACCATACGAGCCTCGTCGTCTCCCAATCCCCCGAGGATCGCAACACATCGGTCCGTCACGGCGCGCACGACTGCCTCGGAAACCGACCCAGGCTCACCGCGATCATCGTACCGTCGCACCACGACTCCGGCCGCGCCAAGCACCTGCTCGATGGCTTGCGCCACGCGGTTGCCCAGCATGCCATGAGGCCCAGACAAGGGAAGGACAAGCCCCACAACCACCCCGATTGGAACACCCGCAGGCTGTTGACCGGCCGATGAATCGGCGCGGGCCCCTGGCACCGCCGAGGTGGTTGGTCCTGAGGATGATGCCGGGTTGGCAACCTCCGGCGACAATGGTAAGACCGCCATTGCAGAACTGGCCATCAGCGACAATGCACAGCCAAGACTGATCGCCAGACCCGGCAGACCTACTGGGCAGTTGGATGACGACATGCGATATTGGGTGCTGGATAAACATTGAAGAGACTTGTACACGGCTGCGGTTCCCTCCCCGGGGCGCCGGTCGCCGTACAGGCCAGACCGTTAGCCCGATGCGTCGCGGTACATCAGTTCCGCAATACGATACGAGGAACGTTCCAGGTTCTTGATCGCCCCGACGATCACGGCCAAATCGCTACCGGAACGGGCTCTGCGGCACGCCTCAAGATCGGAATGTATCCTTGCGATCTCTTCGTCCGTCAGGTAGTTCAGGAATTCTTCAAGGGACCTTTCCGTAGTGTACATCAGACCATCGGCACGGTTCTTGAGGTTCGCCAGCTCCTGCCGACTGATGTCATCACGAGCAGCCTCACCCGCATCAGCAATGATCCGCTCGATGTCCTTCTCGGTAAGGCCAGAGGTAGGCCGCACGCGCACAGACTGCACGTTGCCCGTACCAAGGTCCCTGGCCGAAACGCTGAGGATACCGTTGACGTCAACCTCGAAGTTCACCTCGATCTTCGGAATGCCACGTCGTGCGGGAGGTATGCCCAGCAGCTCGAAGCGCGCCAGGGACTTGTTGTCCTTGGCCATCGGTCGCTCGCCTTGCAAAACATGAATATTGACCAAGGGTTGATAGTCCTCGGCCGTCGTGAACACCTCGGCCACCGAACACGGGATCGAGGAGTTCCGCTCGGTCAGCTTGGTGAACAGGCCGCCCTGGGTCTCGATACCCAAAGACAAAGGCACTACGTCCAGAAGCACGACGTCGCCGACGTCACCCTGGAGAATCCCGGCCTGGATGGCGGCACCAACGGCCACAGCCTCGTCCGGATTGACGCCGCGACTGGCCTGCATGCCGAAGAAGCCCGCCACCTTCTGCTGCACCAGAGGCATCTTTGTCATGCCGCCGACCAGCAGGATTTCCTCGAGATCCGACGCTTTCAGACCAGCATCATCCAGCGCCTGCTTGCAGTGCTGGATGGTCCGATCAATCAGATCCTCGACAAGCGTCTCCAACTGGGTGCGCGTGAACGTCATCTGGAGGTGCTTGGGACCACTGGTATCGGCATGAATGAAGGGCAGGTTGATGTCCACCTCGCGGATGGACGAAAGGTCTATCTTGGCCTTCTCGGCGGCATCGCGCAGACGCTGCAACGCGACGACATCCTCGCGCAGGTCGATCCCGTGCATGCGCTGGAACTGCGATGCAAGCAGGTCCACGACCCTGGCGTCGACGTCTTCTCCACCCAGGAAGGTGTCGCCGTGGGTAGTCTTCACCTGGAAGACGCCATCGCCCAGCTCCATGATGCTGATATCGAAGGTTCCGCCGCCCAGGTCATACACCGCGACCCGCCCGGCCGCCCGCCGAGACAGACCGTGGGCCAGCGCGGCGGCCGTTGGTTCATTGATGATGCGCAGCACGTTCAGGCCGGCTATACGCCCCGCGTCACGAGTCGCCTGCCTCTGGGTGTCGTCGAAATACGCCGGGACGGTGATGACGGCATCCACAACCGACTCGCCAAGGTACTCCTCGGCGTATTCCCGCATCTTCGCCAGAATGACGGCAGAAATCTCGGGCGGCGACAGCTGACGACCACCCAATTCCACAGAGGCATCACCGTTGGCGGCCCGCACAACCTTGTACGGGTACGAAGTCGATACCCGACGTACCTCCGGGGAATCGTACTTTCGGCCCATCAGCCGCTTGACAGCGAAAACCGTATTGCGAGCATTGGTTATTGCCTGGCGCTTGGCGACCGCACCGACAAGCCGTTCGCCATCATCGCTGATAGCCACCACGGATGGAGTGGTCCTGCTGCCTTCCAGGTTGGGTATGACTACCGGGTTGCCGCCTTCCATGACGGCAACGCAGGAGTTCGTCGTACCCAGATCAATTCCTATGACCTTGCCCATTCCTTCCTCACCCGCCCAACGAAGGGGCACGGGCACGGGAATACCACGCCGACGACGCCAGCGATAAGTTCGAACATGTTATCACCCAGCAGCCTGGATGCGCAAGCCAAAACAGGCCAGATCCCATCGTTCAGGACCTTTGATGTCCGAAGCGCTATAGAATAGACTCCGGCACGTAAACGATATCGCCGGGTCGAAGATAGAAATTCTTCGCCGTACCTCGGCTGATCTCGTCGACAGGGACCTCGGACCGCACCTCCCTGCCATCCATTATCCTGGTAACGACAGTCGAATTCGGTCGCGCCGTCTTGGTGACACCGCCTGCAAGCGTAACAGCCTGAACGACCGACATGCCTTCCTCATAACGAAAGGTCCCCGGTCGTTCCACTTGCCCGAGAACATAGACTCGCTTGGACAAGAATTCCTTGATCCAAACTGTCACGAATGGGTCCCTGATCAACCCGTCAGCAAGTTTCGCCCGAAGAGTTGATGCAACCTGTGACGAACTCAGTCCCTCTGCCCGAAAGCTGCCGACGAGAGGAAAATCGATTGTACCGTCCGGGGCAACCTGGAAGACACCGGACAGGTCGGGTTCGCGATAGATCCTTACCTCGAACTGGTCTCCCGGACCCAGAATTGTGCCGTCCCCAGACTCGCGAACCAGCGCGCCCAGATTCGGGTCGTAGCTTGCCGAACTGCCACACGCAGAAATCGCTGCAAACAGAACCGCAGTCGCAAACCCAACAACAACACGCAGCAATGGCATGGGTCTCTCAGTAGAGGACGGTGATCTCGCCGAACACCTGGTGAAGCTTGTAACCGCCAAAATCCGTCGAGGTCTTGCCGGCAGCGTCCGTACCGACGAGTCGGAAATCGGTGACGATCGCTTCGAATTCGTAACCTACCCTCAGTGTCAGATAGCGGACTGCCGAATAGGAAAGGCCAATGCGAGCACCCAGGCTATGATCACGGCGGTCGGCCTGACTCGCGCTCAAGGCAGAAAGCCCCGAAACATCCGATGCCTTCGGTACCACTCGACCGAAACTGAGATACGAATAAGTGAATGCCCCGCTTAACTCCAGGCGGCGCGCAAATTGCTGCTTGATCGACAAATGTGCCGAATCGGCAATGTACCAGCGGCCATAAAACGCGGCATCCTCGAAATTACGGTCGTATCCCAGGTCCAACAGAGTGAAGGGCGTCGGCTTGAACGCGAAACTGGCGCCGCCGATAAAGGTCTGCACGTCAGTGCCCTGCTTCACAAAGCCCTGTCCGTAGCCAGCCCTGACATCCAGGGCCACCTTCTTCGTCAGGTATCCACGCACGCCAAGAACGGCTCGCAAGGGCATGGAATCAACGCGATAGTCGACCTTGTCCCTGCTCCAATCCTGGTACCGCCAGTCGACATCCAGAAACAAGGAGGTCTTTGGAAAGAACGCCCACGTTCCAAGCAATCTTGCCTGGTGGTAGAAACGATCTCCGTCCTTGAACGAATCAAACAGATTGAAGTTGAACGCATACGACAAATCGAACTGCAGGGCGCCGGTCGGACGCACCTGCAACCCGATCTCGGCATGATTGAAATTCCAGTCGTATCTGCGGCTTGTCGAATAGTTCTGCGGCTGGACCGAACGAATGAACCGATCGGCAATGAAGAACCCAACGACCGATTTTACAAGAAAATCAGCACGCAAACTGGTCTCGGCAGCAACGCGTCCCTGCTTGTCCGCGTTCGGGTCCTTGGAGAACCAGAAATTGACGTCCACGGATGCGTCCCAGGTCAATTTCAGCCACGAAGGAGTCGGATTCAGAAGCTTGAACCCGGGGCGCAGGGTCAGCACCGCAGCCTCGGACCGACCCTCACGAGAATCCTGTCGGAATACGTTGCTGTTGTATCGGCCTTCAAGACCAACACTAGGGATGAAGATGAAATTACCGAAGCGTGCCCCGCGCCTGGCGTCGTCAACAACCGCCGGCAAGGACAGCCCGACCTCGGCATGGGCGCGAGAAGGTGCAACCACGGCAAGCACGGTGGCGATCACCAGGATCACCTTGGCTGCCAAAGGATTATTCACCCCGACCCCTCCCCTCAATCCCTCAATAGAACGGGCTCGCCGACGGTGGCGGCACATCGCCGAAAACGGGATTGAACAACGCTGTTCGCACGTCTTCCTGCGGCAGATCAGCATCAAAATCCCTCTCGACCGTGGCACCACCCTCGAACACCGTATCGCCGGAGGGACCTCCGCATGACCTTGCGCGACCCAGCAACTCGGTCACCTTCTGCCGCGCAATGCGCACCTTCACAAATTCGTGTTCGGAAGCGGCCCTGTCCCGGGCAATCACACGCTCACGAAGGGTCAGCGAATTCTGGTCCGAAATTCGCAGCAGCCCCTTGATGGACGATAGACTTGTCCCGATGCAATTCATCCGCGCAAAATCGTTCGCCTTGCGCGCAGCCGCCAATGTGTCCAGGACATCCCTTGCCGTCACGTTCATGTATTGCACCGATCGCTCACCCTCTGCCAACATCTCTTCCAGGCTCATGGCCTGAACATCTTGCGGCTTGATTGATTCGGACGCGACCACAACTCGATCCTTTTTGGGTGCCGCAAAAGCAGGCGATACAATCGCCACTGCCAGTACAACAATCACAAAACGATTCATCATTCACCACCTCCCATGACCCAAGGAGGATCAGCCACTCTTCATCAGCAGGAAATGCCTTGTCACTATGACCAGTCCACCCTCGGGCGGTGGGAATGGCCACCCCTTGATCTTCTCGGTGATGCAGGTCCCGACTCCGCTGTCTCCAGTGCTGTTCTCCAGTACCTGGATTTGTGTAACGGTACCTGCCGCCCCGATCGTGAATCTTACCGAAACTTTTCCCTCAGTACTTGTATTTACCTTCAAAGCGCGCTCGTAGCACGTCTGAATCGCGCCACGCCGTCGCCTGAAGACGCTCTCGACCGATGCAGCACTTATCTTGCCAGGTCCGGCCTGCTCACCGAAGCCACCACCAATTCGAATCCGGACCGCAGCTTCTTCCTCGCGTTCGCCAGTGGAAACCGGACCTGTCTTGATCGCACGTCCCCCACCGACGTCGCCGGCGGACATCTTCTGGTAGGTATTGCCGCCCCCACCGCCACCGCCGCCGCCAGCGCCACCACGTCCACCGCGATAACCGAACGAGTCGGCGGCTATCACGGTACCGCCACCTGACGTATTGAACGCGCCAGCCATGCCATCTCCGGCGGCTTCGGCACCGATGAGACCGCGCACACCACCGCCACCCGCGTCCAGGAACTTCAAAATCGTCCCCTCGCGAACCTTCGCAACCTGGCGTTGGTAACGTTCCTCGTCAGTTGGCCCGCCGGAGGCGGTCTTCGTGAACCGTTTGGTCGGCTTGTCGTCGTCGCCCTTGCCTTTCGCGTCATCAGCGCTCTTACCTGTGCCCTCGCCCTCTCCCGTGGCAGTCGTGGGAACCGCCACCGGCTTCTCTTTCAGGGTCATCTCGGCCTTGAGAACACGATAAACAAAGGACTCGCGACGGTTGGCCTCATCGAGCTGGCCAGATGCCACCCACCACCACTGAGAACCCACAACGAGGCCAAGGTGCACCAGCATGGAAATCATCACCGCCCAGGCGTATGGTCCCTCAAGCGCGGCCAGCGGGCCACCTCGAGCCGCCGGCGGGATCGGAACCTTCTTTGGTTTTGGCGGAGGGGCCACTAGCTGGAAAAGGATGCGAACTTCACCGAACACAACCTTGCCAGCGTCATCACCCTTAATCGGTAAAAGAAAATAGTCGCCGTCAGCCTTGGCAAGCCCGCTCTGCCTCGCCTCGGAAAGCTCGACCACCTGCCCACCGACCGACACCTTCCCGACCATTCCGGCCGTGAACCGAAGCGAATACACACCGTCCTTGTAAAGGAACAGCCGATATAATTCAGGCGGTTTGCTGATCGGTAGGATGAACGTGCACTTTGACGAGAGACCAACGGTAACATCGGCAAACTGCCTTAGAAGACGTTCCTCCACGATGCGCCCGTCGTGAACAACTCCTACCCGGAGAACCCGACCGACAGGCGTCTTGCGTCCAGCTGTATCCGACATTCGCACTCCTCGTCGCCCGGTACACCGCCCCGCGGCAGACGAACATCCAGACCACCGTCAGAACGGCGGCTCCTTTACCGACTGTTCCAGGACCTGCAAGAGGTCGTGTTCCATTGGCAACCCTTCGTAGGAAAGGTCGCCCTGCATTATCAGGTAATCCACGCCAGGCTTCTGAACCTTGCCGTAGACGATATCGGCATTGGACTCCTCGAAGTTGATCTCTACCACCTTCTGCGCGCCCTTCTGAACCCACTCCCTGGTCTTGGCACCCCTCGTAGATTCGCCTTCGGCCGCAGGAACGGGAGGGGGAGGGGGAGCCGCAAAAGCCGAAACACCAAAGGCCAAAACGACGACGGACAACATCGACCGTCCGACGATCCCCACAGAACGTCCCCAAAAACACCGCAGTCGATTATGAACCATTCCCATACCCAAGATCAAGGCCAGACGGCCTGTAACTTGCATCGCCGCCATGCTCATGGAGCCCCCTCATCCTCAATCGAAGACTGGGTCGGCGCTGATTCCTCGGTATTTTCACCAACAGGCTTTTGCTTGTCAGGCACCTCGCCATCCGATGGGGCCGCACCCGAGGAAACCCCCACCTCGGCGGGAGGCGCTTCCTTGGCGCGCTGCGCTTCATCCTCGAGGGACTCCGACATCCGCCGAGCCTCGTCCAGGTACGAATCAGCCGTTGCATCCCCGCGCATGGCACCTCGGCGCATCGACTTGTATCGCTGCAAGTGTTCAATAGCCCTGCGATAATGCGCAGGTTCATCCGGGCCATCTGGCTTGCGCTCCAGTTCCAGTACGCCCAGGTTGAATTCGCAGTCCGCACAATCCGGATTCACACCTAGCGCCTGCTGGTAAGCGATCATCGCCTCACCGAAGTTCCTCTGGACACGACGCGCATTCCCAAGATTCAACCAGGCATCAGCGTATTTCGAATCCAGTTGCAGCGCCGCCAGCGCTTCCACGGCAGCCGCCTCAGGATCGCCGGCATCCTGGTACAACACCGCAAGATTGTTGTGCGCGTCGGCCAATCCGGCGTCCAACTTAAGGGCCTCCTGGTAGAAACCCAGCGCACGACGCGCATCACCCTTGCGCCACGCCATGGTACCCATCAGCACGTATGCCCGCGGCTCCTTCCTGAGCTCCAACGCCTGCCCAAGCACGTACTCGGCGGCTTCCAGACGTTCCATCGCCAAATAGGCCTTGGCTATCGCGATCATCACATCGACGTTCGTCTCGTCCTTTCGCAATAGATCGCTGGCTCGCTGGAGGGCATCGGCCGGCTTCTTTAAAACCAGCAACGCATCGACAATCCCCAACTTGAGGCCCTTCGCCTCGGGCATCCTTGCCGACAAGCGTTCCAGGTTGGACAATCCAGCCTCGGCTCTGCCCCAGCGATCCATGATCTCCACGTACAAACGAGCCAGTTTGGCATGGCCGTTGCCGACCTCGACACCCTTCCAGGCGTGTTCCTCGGCCGAGGCCAGATCTCCGGCGCGCAGATCGGCCACTGCAAGGTTGTAGTAGGCCAGCGGACCAGCGCCTCCAGATGCGACGGCTTCCGCCAGTTTCTGACGCACGACCACAGGGTCGCCGCCTGACTTCGCAATCCCCACCGCCTCGCGTGTCAACTCGTCCGAACGGGGATTAGTGGCCTGATCGACTGCGCCGATTGCAACTGCCCCAGCCTCCTGGCTACCATCCGAAGACGCCACCCCGACCGACTCGGGGGCGGCAGCCACCGTCGATTCGACCGCAGCCGGTACCGGTTCGGCGACAACAGGAGGTGGATTCCTCACTTCGGCCCCGGCGCACGCCAGCAGCACGGCAAGAATAGGACCCGCAAATGTCGCGCGCCCTCGCATCACAGGTTCTCCTCGAACGCCGGTGCGCCCCGTGACGACAGATCCATCGCCCGTCGCTCCTGCTTCTGCAGCGGGAACTCGGCGGGCCGGTACTTGTTCAATGACTCGACAGCCTTTCGCACCCAGTCATTCGCGAATTTCAGTCGCCGCCCTTCGGCCACCAGGGTCTCGTACCGCTGCTGGGCCGTCTCCTGGAAGACCCTGGCCTTGTCCTCGATGGCAGTCTGGTAGATGTCCATCTCCTCTTCGCTCATCGTCGGAATCTCGGCCTCGAAAAGCGCCCTGGCGAACAGTTCGTGAATCTGGGCCAGCCGATAGTATGCGGCCGCCGTCCATTCCAGAGCCTTGTACGGCAGAACCTTCCGATATTCGACCTCAAGCTGCTCCAGCAGCTTTGCCTTGTCCTGCAAGAGCTTGCCCTGAACCTTCAAGGCGCCCTTGAACTGGATGGCCGCATACTGATCGAATCGCGGCTGGATCGCCTCGAATCTTGCACGCGCCGGGAAGGCCGCAACAGGCGAGTCAGGAGGAAGCCCCCTGGCATCGAATTCCGCGATCACCTGCAGGGACAGACGCTCGTACTCCTTTCGATTTCCGTCGGTCTTCGCCATCACTGCCATACGGGCCAGCGATTCGACCACCAAACCCGACAGTTTCGGATCGGAGCCATGCTCTTTGATCAGGCGCCGGTAAAGGCGAATGGCTTCCGGTTGGCTGCCAGCCTTCTCGTTCATGGTCCCGGCCCGGAATAGAACCTGCCCTGCATCTGTGGCATCCTGGGCATGCTCTACATATTTCTCAAGCATCCGAGCGGCGTCCTTCTGTCGGCCCTGGGCCTCCAGCAACTGCGCCTGCGTGAACATGGCATACCCGACCTGCTCGCTCTTCGGGAACCTGGTGGCCAGGGCGCTCCATGTGTTGATTGCGCGATCGAAATCAAAGACCTTCTTGGCGTTCTCGGCAAGCTGAACCAGGGCACCCTCGACGTACGGGGAACTCGGGTAGTCAGCAACAATACGCTCGTAGACGGCTGCGGCCGACTCGTACTTGCGATCCTGCTGGTAGGCAAGCGCCGCATTCTGGAGTGCCTTGTCAGCAAGCTTGTTGCGCGGATCGCCGTCCACGACCGACAGGAATGCCAAGGCAGCCTTGGTAAAATCCTTGGCCTCGAAAAGCGCCTCGGCCTCCTTGAACTGAGCTCCCATTTGGAACAGGTGGACCTCCTGAGCCAGTGCAGCGCGGTCCTCGGGCTTGCCGACCTTCATCTCATCGACCTTCTTGGCCCACAGCTGGATGCTGGCCCAGTCGTTCTCCAGGCGGAAGGAATTGATGATGCTGGCAGCCGCATAAGAGGCTACGACCGCTTCAGGGTACTTGGCGAGAATTTCCTCGAACCGCTTGCGAGCCTCGACCAGATTGCGCCGCTTGTAGTATTCCGAGGCGACCCGGTACGCCAAGCGCGAGGACAGTTCCGCGTCGTTCGGACGCGAAAGCCCCTTGCCGACGTAGAAATCAACCTCGGTAATCCACTGCTGGACCAGCGCAGGAATCGGCAGTGGCACAACCTGAACCTTGTCGCTGACTCCCTCCGGAGGCTTCTCCTCCGCTACGACCCCGACGTCGCCTGGAGCGTCCTCGGCTGGCATGCTGCCATCCTTGACGCGCTTGGCCGCCTCCTTCTCGATAGCATCGACCACATTGAACGCCGACCCCTCCAGATACTGGTTCTTCAACGGCCAATCACGTACTCGCCTGTAGACATCGGCCGCCTTCTGGAACTCGTACGAGAAGTACAGGCAGTCTGCGTAGTAGTAGGCGTTCTCGTAAGCAAAACGGCTGTCAGGGAACCGCCGGAGGTACTCGGAATAGGCGTCGGAAGCCGCCTTGTACTCGACAAGAGCTGCCGCTCTGAAGGACTCGTCCCCGCTGCGGGCCGCCTGGGCCTTCATTTCCTGGGCCCGACGATGATGGAATTGCGCGGCCTGATTCAGCGCCAGTTCCAGACGGCGGTCCACGCGAGCCAGCACTTCCGGTCTCTCGCGGTTTGCCTCGTACCAGGGGCTACCCGGACCGAACTGCTTGACCAGATCCAAACGCTCCCTGACAGAACCCTCGGTGTCCCGCATTGTGTCGTAGACGGCAATGATCTTTTCCTTCACCGCCGCATTCGCCGGGTTCATCGGTTCCCTGGCAATGACCGCCCGGTAAGCCTCGATGGCCATCGGGAACTTCTTCATCTCGAATTCGTTGTACAGGGCGTCGGCGTACTTCTCGAGAATTTCCGTCTCGAAGGGCTTGTTATCGGAAAGGTAGGTCAGGGCCCTGGCAACGCTGGCATCCGGATCGGCCAGCCCATCCCCGTTCCAATCCTCGTCAGCCAGCGACAGACCAAGATAGTCGATCGCCTCCGCTCGAACCTGCTGAGCGCGATCAGTCTTTTCCCTGGTTCCGTCAAGGTATTCGATCAGGCTCTTGAAAGTACGAATTGCCGTCGGGTAGTCATACATCTGAAAGTACGACCATGCCAGCTTGTAGAGAGTGATGCCGTAGTAGCGACCGTCAGGCTTGCCAAGAGCACGCGCGTATGCTTCCACTGCCTCGGCATACCGCCCCTGGTCAAAGTCGTGCTCGCCAACCATCAGCCACGCCTCGGGCAGCCATTCGCTGGTCGGGTAGTCAGCGATCAACTTCCGGAACACCGTGGCCGCGCGATCCGGGTCCTCGGCCTGCCTCAGCGTGAATCCCAGAGCGTACGTCGCGGCATCGGCATTCACGAACGTCGGAAAATGGTCCAACAGAGCCTGATAGGTCCGCACGGCGTCCGAAAAGTCCTTGATCGGTTCGGGCGGCTCGTCGGCAATCTTGCCGCGCTCGAACAGCTTCATCTGTTCGTCGTATTCCGGCAGCGAATTCAGGTAGTCGTCCTGGGCCTGGTCATAGTAGAGCTTTGCCAGCCTGAACTGGACTTCCGGCGTGTACCTGGGGTGCCCCGAATGACGACTCAGGAACACCTCGAACGCACGGATCGCGTCCCGCCGCTGAATATCGAGAGCCTCGTTAATACGCTTTGATTCCAGCTTGAAGACCGACTGGACATTGCGCTTGCGCCGAATAATCTCGCGACGCAGCACGGAAATGGCGTCCTTGCGGAACTCGGCCGCGTACTCGGCGTACTGCTGGGCCAAGGCCTCGAGCTCAAGAACGTTGCGCTCTCGCGACTGCGACGGCGGTGCGTTTGCCAGGGAGGGCAACGCGAGAAGCGTCACGGCAATCACCGCCACACACCCCGTACTGGCTCCCCGAACCGCCATCAACGTCCCCTTCCAGCCCTATGGTGCGATCGGCGCAGGCCCCTGCGGCGCAGCGGACTGAGGGGCCGCCTCGGCCTCGTCGTCCTTCAACGCCTTCTCCATGGAGTCCACAACCTTCATCTGCAAACCGAACTCCTTCCCGATCTCGCGCAACTGGCTTGCAACCTTCTCCTCGCGCTGCCATGCCATATCGGCAAGACCAAGATCGGCCTCCAGCAAGGCCGTACCAAGCCGTTCCCTCACCGCATGAAGAATCCTGGCGCCCTCCGACTCAGACATCGCCTGGGCATCCAGTTCGGCCATCTGAAAGTCTGAAGCGGCCTGCTCCATGCGCGACTTCTCGCGCAGAACCGACGCCTCGAAGTCCCTGGCGCCACGACCCACAACCTCGAGCAGGCTGGCCTGAACCGGCCCAAGCCCGTCAAGACCGGCAGCACTGCGATCCACAAGACCAATTGAGTCCGAAGCCAATTCGGCCTGCGCCTTGGCCAGATCGGACGACGCATCCTGCAGTACCCTGGCCTCGGCCCGCACTGCATTCAGCACCGCAACCCGTCTTGTATCCTCCGACTTCATGGACTCCGGCGTGTTGACGGACAGTGTCTCCTGGGCAAGTCGCTCGCGAAGCACGGTAGCCTCGGTCTCGAAGCGTCCCACGAGGCCCAGGTGAAACCCAAGCTCGGATCTCAGACCGGCCTCTCTCTCGGGAGTCAACGAAGGCCCCTCCTTCGCGAACTGCTGCTCCTGCAGCCACTGATCGATCGCCAACAATTGCTGTCGCTGAAGGCGCAAAACGGAGTCGATCTGGAAGACTTCGCCGCCCAATTCCTGAACTTCCCTGCCCAGGTTCCGCTCGCGACCACGGTAGTCAGCAAGCGACACCGGCATCGCGGCGATGCCGCGGGAGGCCAACTCAGTCACTGAGATCGCGCTGTCGTATCGCGCAAGGACTTCCCCGGAAAGCCCCAGCCGGACCACCTGGCGTACGGACCTGACCGACTCCAGCGCAGCACGAATCGCAAGTCCTTCGGCCTCCTTGAGGCGAAGATAGCGCTCCTTCAGCGCCGGAAAAGCCTCAAGCTGCCCCCCGGAACGAAGTGCCCACAAAAGCGACTCGACGATCTGCATCGACTCACGAACGTCCTCGCGCTGCCGACGGAGGTCCTCGAAAATACCGACCAGGAAGACCATGTCACGATCGGTCTTCAGCCACTTCATCGACCGCTCGGTAATAGGCGCAGCCTCGACGTCACGCGCCTGTCCCTTGTCCATGACAAAGTCAAAGGCATCTCGAATGGATTTCGGGTCAAGAATCAGGCGATCCAACTCGGTGGCAACCGGCACAAGAACATCCGAAAGCTGCTGGTAGGATTCCTGTGCTCCCTCGGTGTCGTTCAGGCGCGTCAGGATACGACCACGAAGGGCATTGGCCTTCAGAGCAAGATCTCCCTCGGGCGAGGTAACCAGAAGGATTTCCAGCGTGCGCGCGGCACCAGCCAGATCGTCGGCCTTGAAGTGAGCCCAGGCCAGTTCGAAAAGTGCCTGAGGGAACGCAACGGACCCGCGATCGACCTCCTGAAGAGCCTGCATGCATTCGGGTCCACGACCCTGGGCACAAAGGACGCGGCCCTTGGCAAGCATTGCGTTGCCCTGGACGTCACGATCTGCGTCATCGTTAACCGGCTGCGAGGCCGCAAGCGCGAAACGACCGAACGCCTCGTCCAGCGCCTGACGCGAAGCAGCCTGCACACCCAGGAAATACTGCGCGCGTGCATAGGGGCCCGATCCAGGCGCGACTTTCAAAAAAGCTTCTGCTGCGGCAGGTCGCCGCCCGCGAGCCTCAAGGTATTTCCCGTAGGCATAGCTGACCTCGGGGGTAGACAACGCGCCAGACGCCTCGCCCTCCAGATCCTCCACGGCAGCGAAATCAGTCGTCCGGACAGCAATCTCGAACAACCTGGCCATGGCCTGGCTGCGATATTTCCCGCCAAGCGGACCAGCAGCCTCCCTGAAAAACTCTCGGGCCCTGACGTAGCCGCGCTGCCGATAGAGGCTCTCGCCAAGCTGGAAAACCGCACGATCCCATCCGGGACGCTGGCGGAACTGGGGCGTCTCGACAAGGTCACGATAAAGGGTTGCAGCCTTTTCGTAGTCATCGGTCTCGAAGAAGAGGTCAGCGTCAACCAATCGCTGCTCGATCGGGAAGTATCTCGCCTGGGCTACAAGGCTGCCCACGTCGCTGCGGGCGGCCGCAATGGCATTTTCGAGGGCGAGGACATCAACCTCGGCGCGGCCAAGGCCCAGCCTTGCAGCTTTTTGAGCATCGTCCAGGTCGGGACCACCGGCAAACGCCTCGGTGCGTAGACCGAGCAACGTCACCAGCAACCCCGCCACCAGGAGCGGCCGTCGCATCGAATCCCCCGGGGACCGGATTCCCCTTATCGCGTTGCTACTTGGCGCCATCGGGCGCGCCAAGCTCCCCAGCGGCCCCTGGCACGCCACCAGCAGCCCCTTCAACCACCTTCTGCTGCTGCATTTCGAATCGTACTGAAGGGCGATCCTCAAGGCGGGACGCTGCCCCGCCACGCTCGTAAGCTATGGAACGGACATGCACTTCCCGTCCTTTTGTCGCGAAGAATGGGAATGACGACTTAACGCGGAAGACGTAGCCGCTGAGATACGTGAACACCTTGCCATTGCCCCGGTAAACAACCTCTACGTTCAGGATGTGGTTGCCAGGAGAAACGCTGCCGCCGTACACGGAGAATTCCTTCTTCTTGTCCAGAGCGCCGTCCCGATTCGACTGGTAATAGATTTTTTCGTTATCAAGAAAATATAGGACCTCTTCAAGAACCAGCGCCGAGGATGTCTCGTTGACGTGCGAAATCGTCGCGCGGGCCTCTACAATCAGGTTCTGAAGAATCTGCTCGCGCAGCAGCATCAATTTCGTCTTGCTATCGAACACCCGGCCCTTGAGATCCTCCACACGTTCGCGCAACTGGCGCAGGCGAATGTCGTACCCTGCCCCCCCGGAAGCAGCCTCCGACGCGGTCGAGCCAGCGGGAGATGCCTCCACCGAAGGAGCGCCGCCGGCAGCAGCCGAATCAGTGGCACTTTCCGACGGCGTTGGCGACTGCGCCAAGGCCACCGAACAAAGCCCCGATACAGCTAGTGTAAGAACCCACAAGCGTCTCATCGCGCCCCTCCCCTAGGATCCCGCTGAGCCGCACGAAAACATACTGCGACGTCTTTCAGCATGCCGGAAGAGTCTAGGTCTTGCGGTCTCACTGTGTCAAGCCCAGCTGAATACAAGCTAAGTCCAGACGCAGCTATTCCCCCGGGGAAAAAGTCAAGCAGCCTCGTTCCCAAAACGCTCGACGAATTCACGCAATGCCTCTCGGGTCTCCGAAAGAGCACCCTGGAATTCCAGACCCATGCCACTTAAACCGCGATTCAAAGGATCCTGCGGACGATTCCAGGCGACTTGGGCGTTGATTCGCGTGACGCTTCCCGTCCCCGGCAGATAAAGGTCCACAAGCACCTTGGTCCCAGGTTCGCGGGGCCGAAGCGTCCTTACAAAAGCTCCGCCTTCCGAGATGTTCACAACGTACTCATCCCCGGGCAGGTCAGTCCCAAAGAAACGAATCGGAACGACTGTCGAGTCCTCTTCAGGTCCCTCGGAGGGCAAGGATCGCTGGTCGTATTCCTGCTCGCGCTGAATGCATGTCAGAACAAAATCGCGAATAGCCCTCTCGGTATCGGGCATCTGGCGAGCCAGCAGAATCAGCATTCCTCCAAGCGAACCGGTGGTTGCGTCCTCGACACGAGATCGCAGAACCTTCCCCTCGACATCCAGAAGATCGGACTGCCCAGGAAGAACAAACCTGAGACGCAGTAACTGGTTGCAGCCCAAGGGTTCAGGAGCGTACACGTATATACCGGACGTCGAGATCCTCTGGCAGCGGCCAAGTACAGCATGCGAACCATCGGACGCCTGAACCATGAATGCAAAGTACACGCGTCGGAAACGCCGACTCTCGGCCCCCGGAACGGGTCGGGAACCTTCCATTGAATCCTCCCGCGCGCCACCAACCCGGAGGTCCGGCGCGACCCTACCGCTACTCGTAGAAGAGCGTGTCGTTCTTCAGAATGAATGCATCAATCGCCTTTATTGCCAAGTCGGGCAAGGATCTGAATTCGACGCCCATACCAGGTTGAACGTCGGGAGTGTCAATGCGGTAGGGACGTACCCAGCACACAGCGGCCTCGGCTACGATGGGTTCAGGCATGTTTGGGACCTGGAAACGCACTACCACCTTCGACCCGACAGGCGGCGCAGATCCGGTAACCAGGAACAACCCGCCGTTACTGATGTTCCTGGTAAACCCCGTGAAGAACGTGTCCTCGGACTGGACATCGATCGACGCCTCGAAATCAACACGCTGATTGATTCGCAGTTCCTGATCAGGCTTCATATTCATCACTTCTCCGCACGCCATGACCAATGGCCGAGACTTCGGAAGCGCGCAAAGCGCATTGTATCATCGGCCCGCAAACCACCCAAGGCTTCTTTACGAAATTCATCATCCAAACAGATCATCCTCAACCATCCTGGCAAGGTACTCTCGCAGCTGGCGCTGCGCGTCGTCAGTTATCACGTGAAACTTCACACCCATGCCAGGATCTCCTCCGTTTTGTCCGGGTCGCCGCAACCATACGACCTCCCCGGTGACCGAGAGCGGCACCGACGACTCGTCCAGGTAGAACCGTAAAGTTATGGTCGATCCTGGCGGACAGGGTTCCTCGGTACGAATGAATGCCCCTCCGACGCTGAGGTTCAGCATCATGACTTCGGTCTCGTCAATATCGATATCGCGCCGAAAAACGCCGAACAGGCGAGTATGGAGTCTGGGACTCTGCCGCTGGCTTGTGTCCTCGAAGCCCATACTTCTCCTCCCCCCCCCACAACACCGATCGTGCGATTCTCGTCCGGGACGGGTGAAGTGCGCAAGCCCACATGCGCCAAGCCGTCGCTTTAAGGCAACGTGCCCAGGAATCGCTGCAAACGCACCGCCCCTTACCCAGCAACCAGATCGCAACTCTCACATCACGCCCAAAAGGCTGACGCCAAAATTGTCTCAACAGGGCCAATGAACGGTCCAGCCCTATAACAGGCCTTCAACAACAGAATACACGCGTCGGCACCGGCCCGGGAAATCTTGATGGACTCGAAAAATTAATCGGTGAAAGCTAGCCGTGAAAAACGTCCGCATAATGAACACGCGGGACATGACGCAGGTTCCAGGCTGCACACAGGCCTCAGCCCACAGCCTGTTTCAAGTCGGACCGAGCGCGCCGGGAACACAGCCCGTCCATCCGCTCGAGGATCGAAGGCAGGGAAGTTCCAGGCGTGAATATGGCCTGCACCCCACAGGATCGCAGGAATCCAAAGTCTGCGTCAGGGATGATTCCGCCGACCACAACGGCAACGTCGTCGGCTCCAAGATCCCTCAACGCAGCCAATACCGCTGGCACTAGAATGGCATGCGCCCCGGAAAGAATCGACAATCCGACCACGTCCACGTCTTCCTGGATGGCGGCCAAGGCAACCATGGTTGGGGTCTGGTGAAGACCCGTGTACACCACTTTGAAACCGCCGTCCCGAAGCCCGCGAGCAACGACCTTGGCACCTCGGTCGTGTCCATCAAGACCAACCTTGGCTACCAGAACACGACCTCGCCGGTCCATCAACCTTCCCCCCAAAACAATGATGCCCATCTGGTTCGTGCGAAAGTATCCGCGAGTTCCCCGTAGTAAGCAAGTGCATTGTTGGAGTTCTTGACCGTTGTAGTTCGCGATATTGCGGTTCCGCGTGCTAGAATTCCGCATCCTTGGCTGTTCGGGAGCAGTCTGACAACAATGTCGTCAATCAATGCAAGCGCGTGTGGAAAGACGTTACACGCATGGTTTGGATGGGGAATTGGTGCCCTGGCCTTTGCCGTACTGCTGACCGCTCTGTTGTCGACAGTCACAGCATCGCGAGGCACCATGGATCTTTTCCTGCGGCGATCCAAGGGCGAGTCCCTGGTTAAGCCTTTGACCCAGGCCCAGTCGTCTTACTCGCTGGAAGCCCACCTTAACGGGAAGATAGTGCCGACTTCCCTGGCCGATTTCAGCTCCCGACTGGTTTTCGTCAACTTCTGGGGCACGTTCTGCCCTCCTTGTATCGAGGAACTGCCCAGCCTGCTGGCCCTTGCTCGATCACGTGACCCGAAAGACCTTGTTGTAGTTGCGGTCTCGTACGACGATTCCTGGGAAGCAATCGACGATTTCTTTTCCCGCATCGCCTCTGCGGATGTGCCCCCGAATTTCGTCGTCGTCAGGGACCCGGTAGGGGTCGCCGGCCGTGACCTCAAGGCTGCATTTGGTACCGATAAGCTGCCGGAATCCTATCTGGTGCGAAAAGGCACCGTCGAAGCAAGATTCGTGAACGCCCGCGACTGGATCGACCCGGCAATCATCGGCCTTGTCGGCGTACTTCTAGGGGACTAGCAGGTTACACCTGGCCTCGGTGGATGCCGGCATTCAGGGTCAGACCAACCGCGATCATGCCCGAGATCATTGACGAACCACCGTAGGAAAGAAATGGAAGTGTCAGTCCCACGACAGGAAAGATGCCCAGCACCATCCCCACGTTGAAAACCACCTGCCAGAAAACTATGGACGTCGCCCCAACGCTGACCAGGACGGCAAATCTCTCCCTGGCCCTGATCGCGAGGATCAGCATCGAGTAAATCAGGGCAAGGTAGACGGCCAGCAGGGCCAGACACCCAACGAAACCACGCTCCTCCGCGAACGACGCCAGGATGTAATCGTTGTGCATCTCGGGCAGGTATCTCAAGCGCGACTGGACTCCCTGCTGAGCTCCACGCCCCAGCACACCTCCACTTCCGACGGCCCAAAGCGCCTGCTCGGGCTGCATGCGAGTGTCGGCATCGTCCCTGGCCTCGGGCCTGGCACCCGACATGGTCAGCCAGGTCCTGACGCGCTCCTTCTGATAGTTCTGGATTATGTCCAACTCCCAGGCCAGCGGCACAAGCAGCAGGATTATGCCCAGCAGGGTCATGAACGATCGCAAGCGGATTCCCTCAAAAAACATCATCGAGAAACCAACGGCGATCACTACCAAAGACGTACCAAGGTCGGGCTGCATCATGATCAGTGCCGACGGCGCAGCCACGTATCCCAACGGCCTCAGCAACATTCGCAACGTGTACCGCTCGGGATTTCTCTCGGAATGGAAGAACCGTGCCAGCATCAGGACCACTGCCGGCTTGGCAAATTCGGAAGGCTGGATCGATATTCCGCCCAGCGAGAACCACCTGCGAGAGAAATTGATCTCCTTCCCAAACATCAGGACCAGGATCAACGCCAGCACGGCCCCGCCGTAAAACACCGGCGAAAGCTGCTCGAAGAAACGCATGTCGATCGCCGCGACCGCTGCCGCTATCAGGAGGCCGATGACAACCCACAGAACCTGGGTCTGATGAAAGGTCTCGCCCGTGTATGACGCAGCGTTACCCAGATTGACCAACCCCAGAATGACAATGACCACCAGGGCCACCGAAGTGGACCAGACGGCACGACTGAACGGATGGGCATCGCGCGCGATCACGGTTCCCTCACCACATCAAGAACGTCTTCCTCGAACCCCTGCCATAGGTCGGAAAATTCATCGGCATGGGCAGCGTAGTATGCCTCGAAAACCTTGCGTGCCACTGGCGCCGCCTCGGCACCTCCAAAACCGCCATGCTCGACGAAGGCCGCCACGACAAGTCTGGGACGTTTGGCAGGGCCATATCCGATGAACCAGGCATGATCCTGCAGCAGCCATGCCGCGACCTCCGCAGGGACTCCGGGCCGGGACTCGCGCGCCTGGGCCGTGCCCGTCTTGCCGGCAAACGGCAACTCGGGCAGCGCGGCTGAAAAAGCGGTGCCCTCCTCCGAGTTGACCGCCCCCTCCATTCCCCGTTTCACAATGCCCAGGAACTCGTCGGGAACCTCGACTACTCTAGCCACCTCGGGGAGCACATTGCTTACGGTTCCGGCAAGCGGATCACGCACTGAACGGACAAGGTGCGGCCGCATCAGCCTGCCGCCGTTGACCACTGCGGCATAGGCGCGCGCCATCGCAAGGGGAGTGGTCTTGACATCGCCCTGGCCGACGGCCGTGTTCAACGCAAAGCCTGGCTGATACTGGTGGCGGCGCCTCTGATACCAGCGTTCGGTCGGAATTAAACCTGTCTTCTCGGAAATCTCTATCCCAGTGGGCTCTCCAAGTCCGAAGACATCCCTTGCCCAGTGCGCAATCAAGTCGATGCCAAGCTGTTCGCCCAGAATGTAGAAGTACACGTCGCAGGATTTCGAAATGGCGTCCACCAGTTCGATCTTTCCGTGGCCATAATGTTTGAAGCACCGAAACTTATGTCCCCGGAACATATAGAATCCCGGACAATCCATCTCGAGATCCTCGGCCGCCAGCCCTTCCATCAGGGCCGCGATCGTGGTGACAATCTTGAAGGTAGAACCGGGAGGGTACGCCTCCAAGGCCTTGTTCATCTGCGGGGCGAACAACCTTGCTTCAATCGCCGAATCCTTTTTGGCGGCGCCCCCCGGGGGCGATGCGATGGCCGAACGCGGGATGACCCTGCGCCCAGCCTCGAACGTCGGATGGCTGACCATCGCAAGAACCTCGCCGGTGTCGGCATCAAGAGCCACGACGGCACCCGATCGATAGCGAGCCAGCGCCGTCGCAGCGGCCTGCTGGAGACCCAAATCGATCGTAAGGGTGACGTCCTGCCCCTGTACCGGCAAAGAAGACACCAGTTCCGAAAAAGGCTCGGGCAAATCCTTGGTTTCCAACCTGCGACCACCGGCGCTGCGCACGAACACGTCCTCGCCTGGGCGCCCTCGAAGCTGATCGTCCAGTGCCTTCTCGATACCGGTTCGACCAACGACGTCACCCGGACGGAAGCGTCCCACGGCACCATCGACCTCGGAGGCGCTGACCTCGTTGACGAAGCCCACAGCGTGCGACGTCAGCCCGCGCATCGGATACCAGCGGACCATGCGAGCCTGCAGCGAAAAGCCCGACAGTTCATGCAGGTGCGCCTGGACCACGGCCCTCTGGTCAATATGCGAGGCCCCGCATTTCGGGCACACCAAACGCCCCTTGGATGCATCGAAATTCATCACGGTCAGGTCGTCGGGACAACGATTGCCAACCAGATTACGCTTGCCTACAAGCCGGAAGAAACGCTTCTTCTTGTCCTTCCTGGCCTGCTCGATCTGGTCCTGAACTCGAGGCGCCTCGTCGGCAACAAGAACACCCAGTTCCAGGAGCCGTGCAACCTCGGCAGCCGGATCACGAACGTAGTGAGGCACCATCGCAAGGTCGGCTACCTCGACGTCCATAGCCAGAATGTTGCCGTCGCGGTCCATGATGCTGCCGCGGGCAGGCTGGATCCTGTTGCGAACGACGTGACTGACCATCGCCAGGGTCTCGTAACGCTCGCCATCTATTACCTGCACCTGGAACAGACGGATCGCCAGCATCAAGAAAGCAAGAAAGACCAGGAGGACCGCCCAGCGAAAGTGGGTTCGGTACTCGATGAAGCCGTCATGGTCGCCGATCACACTGTCGCCCCCGCGACGATCGCCCCGGATCAACCGGAACTGGGCCAGAACTCTAACACAACCAGGAACAGCGCCCGGGCACACCGCCTTATGACAGGCAGGAGCAAGCACACGACGGGTTGATCATCGCAACAGACTTTCGTTGGTGCGCCTACCGGCCACGATTCGATCAACGCCGGCGAAAGGCAGGAAAAGCAGCGGCGCCAGCACCGCGGTGGCAAGACATGTCGGCAGCCCCCACAGAAGAACCTCTATGCGCGGCTCGAATGCACGATCGAACACCAGGGAAAACAGGTAGAAAAGCAAGGTCTTGAGCACCGAGGAAACGGCCGTTACCAGCAGCAATGGTGCCGGTCGCGTCAGCGAAAAACGAGCCGACAGCCCAAGAGCCAGCAGGAAGACGATTCCGTGAATCTCGGCGTTCATCCCCAGAAGCCCGCCCGGGGTAAACCCGTCCGCTATAAAACCGATGATGGATGAGGCGACGAATCCGCGCACCGCCCGAGACGTGGACGCGAAATACAACGTGGCAATCAGGGGAAAGTCGATCAGCGACGCACGAACTCCCAGCAGCCCGAAAATCGGAGACTGCAACGCCAGAAGCACCAGCAAGAGGAGCACGAGCAGAAACGATCGCAAACCACACTCCTATGGATTCCCGGCCGGACGACCGGGGATTGCGGTTCCTCGGACAACCAGAACATCCTGCAAAGACCCTGGATTGACTGCCAGAACAACGTCGTACTCGACGTATTGACCCACCTGCCGTCGCTGGTCGGGCCGCGACACGTACCCGATCTCGATACCCCTGGGAAAGACGCGATCATGACCCGAAGTGACAATTACTGCGCCCTTTTCCAGAAGCACCTCGGTCTGCGACACCTGGAAACGGGCAAGATAGGCGTCGGGATTGCCCGAACCAACCATCATTCCCAGGATTCCGCGCCCCAGCACCTCTGATGCAACCCGGCTGCGGGTGTCGGCCAGCAGCATGACGTCGGCAATCGACCCGCTGGAATGCACCACTCTACCCACAAGCCCCATGGGCGTTACGACCGCTTGATCGGCCTGGGGCGGTGCGCCATCCAGCTCGACCGACAGCCGTGCGACCCGGAAGAATGGAGTCAACTCCCTTGCAACCAGGGTCGCCGGTACCAGATCAAGGTCCCGCCGCGACTGATGCATTTCCAGCAGACGTCGCAATGCCACGTTCTCGACCGTCAGACGCTTGGCCTCCAGGGCTTGCGAAACAAGGAACTCCTTCTCGGCCTTGAGGCGATCGTTTTCCTCGTGCAGGCCAACCAGCGCAACGTAATCCGTCGCAGCCCCCGAGACACCGCCGAAAACACTCCCGATACCTCTCTGCAGCCAGCCAGCAACCCCCATCGCCACCTGCTCGGGCAGGGTGATTGCAGACTCCCGACGACCCGAAAGGAACATCAGGCCCAGGGGAACCAACAGCATGGTTGTCACGACGACGGGAAAACGATGGCGGGCAAGCCAGTCGATCATTGTCAGCCCCGGGGAAACGACCCGCCGAATGGCAGGTCAGTTGCGAATCGTACTGCTGCGCAAAAGGGCGATATCGTCAAGGACGCGACCGGCACCAAGAACAACCGCAGCGACAGGATCCTCGGCAATCATCACTGGCAAGCCGGTCTCCTCGCGGATCAACACGTCGATATTCTTCAGCAGGGCACCGCCACCCGCAAGCATGATGCCCTTGTCGACAATGTCTGCCGAGAGTTCGGGGGGAGTGCCCTCCAGCGCCAGACGAACAGCCGAAGCGATTGCAGACAGTGGATCGAACAGTGCCTCGCGAATCTCGTCGGAGTTCACGGTGACGGTCTTAGGGATGCCGGCGATTATGTCCCGTCCCTTGACTTGCATGGTCAGAACCTCGGCCAGCGGCCACGCGCTGCCGATTTCGACCTTGACCTGCTCGGCAGTACGGTCGCCTACAAGCAGGCTGTACTTGCGCTTGAGGTGTTCCCGGACCGCGTCGTCCATCTTGTCGCCGCCCACCTTGACCGATCGGCTGTAGACAACACCAGATAGCGAGATCACGGCAACCTCAGTGGTGCCGCCTCCAATATCGACAATCATGTTGCCGCAAGGTTCAGTGATGGGAAGGCCTGCGCCGATCGCCGCGGCCATCGGTTCCTCCATCAGGTAAACCTCGCGGGCACCCGCCGACTCGGCCGACTCACGCACGGCCCGACGCTCGACCTCGGTGATGCCGTGTGGAACGCAGATGACGATGCGCGGACGGACCAGGGTGCGACGATTGTGCGCGCGGGTAATAAAATATCGAAGCATCGCCTCGGTGACTTCGAAGTCGGCAATGACGCCGTCCTTCATCGGACGGATGGCCTCGATTCCACCGGGAGTTCTCCCCAGCATCTCCTTGGCCTCGCGACCTACCGCCAGGACGCGGCGCGCATTTCGATGATCCTTGAACACCGCGACGACCGAGGGCTCGCACGAGACGATCCCCTTGCCGCGAACGTAAACCAGGGTCGTAGCAGTCCCCAGATCGATCGCAAGATCATTGCTGAACAAGCCGTAGACCCAATCGAAAACCATCAACTCCCCTTGGCAACCGCGAGCCTTTCCCGCAGCGAAATGCTGTGTTGTTTATCATTTTCCGGCCGCGTATGGAAGATCCTGCCGCCTGAACCAGCACTGACCGGTATGGGATTGACCGGCGTCGGGAAGGCTGATAGCTTCACTGCCGGACCATTTTCAGCACCGAAGGAGGAACCATGCGAAATATCCTGCTGGTGGGCGCACTGGCAATGGGACTGGCCGCCACAGCCTGCTCTCGCCCCAAGGACACTGGCGCATCAAGCCCGAAGGAGAAGGCGAACCTGCCAACTCGTCCCAACCTGGCAGCTAAATCCGTGGCCGAAAAATTTCCTGACGGCACGTGGTCGGTCGAAGGACTGCTGAAGAAGGCCCGCGACCTGGTCAACAAGGAAGTCACGGTTCGCGGTTTCGTCGTGCAGGCAGATTTGTGCAAGCCTGACGCGCCTTGCTCTGTGGTCCCGAGCGTGACGCTGGTAGACGATCTCAGCAATGCAAAGCGTCGCCTGGTGGTCGTTGGATCGGATCGGGCACAGGATCTGTCCGGACTTGCGGTCAAATCACCTCAGACGCTGACCGGGAAGATGGCAATGTGGTCTCCCGACGGCCGAATGATCAACATGGACGGAATTCTGGTTCTGAACCCGCCGGCACCGCCAGCAGACGCTGCCGCGACTGCCCAGGCCGGCAGTCCGCCCGCTGCATCCCCCGCTGTCAAGAAGTAGCCAGACACCAAGTTCCGGAAGACCCGGGCGCTTCATGCATGGAATTTGCTGGCAATCGAGACCAGTAGCAGAGAACCTAGACGGCCCGCAAAAGAGCCTGCCCCATGCGAACCGGCTGCCCGACAGGTGGAATCAGATCCAGCCAGGATCCGGCAGAAAGCACCAAAATAACGGTTGATCCGAGGTGGAAGACGCCAAGCTCCTCCCCCTTTCGGCACGGAATCGGCGGAAGGAAGGACGATGCCCCGAAGTCACGTCCGGTGTTCGTGCAAACATCGCAGTAAGACACGCTGATGCGGCCGACACCGGTGGCACCAACCATCACCAGCGCGGTCTCACCCCGATCACCCTGGATCCGGGTGCAGAGGCGTTCGTTCCGTGCAAACAGGCCTGACACGACTCCGGCAGCACGGGGTGCAACCGTGTAGAGCGCCCCAGGAACATGAGCGAAACCAGTCACCTGTCCATCGTCTGGAAAATGGACACGATGATAATCGCGAGGGCTGAGGTACAAGGTGACGTAGCGTCCACCTTCAAATCGCTGCTGGGCCGATGGATCGCACAGCAGATCTGCCAGCGCATAAGGACGGCCTTTGGCCTGCAGCAGAGTTCCACCTTCGATGAACCCGCTGGACTGCACGCGCCCGTCACACGGCGCAATCAGGACTCCAGGAGCCTGATCGATCGGACGTGCCCCGTCGACCAGGTGCCTGGTAAAAAACGAGTCGAACGTGGCCCAACCACCTTCCGGCCTGATGGCTTCGGCAAGATCGATCCCGAAGGTCCTGACGTACGTCCGAATCATCCGGTCCAGAACCGGACGCGGCAGGCCGGCATCTGCAAGCCGTCCCATCGCACGAGACGGTCGATTGTGGGATCCCGCCCGATACAATTGGCGCAACAGGAATTCCGATGACTTCCTCATTCGACAGATCCTACCCGATTTCGATGTCCTTCAACACCCTGCCAGCGTCAAAGCTAACGGCCTCCAGCCAATCGGAAAGACGCCTTCCGACCTGTGCTGGCCGAATCGCCCCCAACGAGCGTGGTCCGAAACCCTCCACGCAGAACGAGGCTACGACCGTACCGACCGCCATGGCACGACGAATGGCGTCCGGCGACGTGTCCTTCACCAGGTCGAGATAGCCAAGCGCACCCCCGGCGAAGCAGTCACCCGCGCCAGTCGGGTCGGCCAGCCGATCGACCGGCCACGCCGGTATCAAGGCAACTCCGTTGGCAGTCCACAACGATGCGCCATGCTCGCCGCGCTTCAAGACCAGCGCTTTCGCCCCCATCGCCAGGATCGTCCGGGCCGCTGTCGGAAGGTGGTTCTGGCCGGTCAGCAGACGCACCTCGTCGTCATTCAGGAACAACAGATCGACACGAGGCATCAGACGAACCAATTCGGCACGGGCACCCTCGATCCAGCACTGAATGGTGTCCAGGGCCACGAACGGGGTGTCCCGACACTGTGCCAGTACCAGTGTCTGGAGGGCAGGATGGATGTTGCCAAGAAAGAGAATGTCCGGACGGCGCCACTCGGTCGGAATAACCGGAGAGAACTCGGCAAAGACACCCAGTTCGGTCCTCAGGGAATCGCGCCCGATCAGGTCGTCGTGGTATCGGCCATGCCAACGGAACGTCAGCCCTGGCTTGCGTTCCAAACCGGCAACATCGACTCCGCGACCGCGAAGAAACTCGATGTCATCCTCGCGAAAATCGTCCCCCACGACACCCACAAGCTGCGGCCTGGCAAAAAACCCGGCCGCCGTTGTGAACCATGTCGCAGAACCGCCCAGCACCTCAACCGGAGGTTGTCCCGGCAACTCGATAACGTCGTATGCCACCGACCCGACACAAAGCAGGCTCATGTCATCCTCCCGCAGAATTCGACAAGGGTATCAAGACAACAGGGAACCTAGAATAGGGGCCAGACGGGATTTGGTCTGTTGCGATATGCGCGCGGGGTCCGTCATGATCGCACCGACAAGCGCGTCGCGGCACCGGCAAGGACCAACCTCGCCCATGCTGTCGATAGCCGCAAGGACCATCAAACGAGCACGACCGATTCCAATCGACAGCCGGGCGATCACGGCCTCGACCGTAACGTCGGCCTCGGATCGATGCCAGCAATCGAAGTCGGTCGGGATCGCGATCGTCGCATAGCAGATTCCGGCCTCCCTGGCCAACTTGGCCTCGGTCGCATTGGTCATGCCGATGACATCCACGCCCAGTTGCCGGTACTGCAGCGACTCGGCCCTGGACGAGAACTGGGGGCCCTCCATGCACACATAGGTGCCGCCCTGAACAACATCGACGCCGACGCGCTGCGCCGCGCTTTCCAGGAGTCCACGCAAGGCCCCGCACGTCGGATCGGCCATCGATACGTGACCCACGATCCCGTCGCCAAAGAATGTCGAACGACGGTTGACTGTCCTGTCTATGAATTGATCAACCAGAACAGGTTTGGAAAGCGCAATCGATTCTTTCATGCTGCCGACAGCGCTGACCGAGAAGACCCGAGACACCCCAAGCGACTTCATCGCCCATACGTTCGCCAGGTAGGGAACCTCCGACGGCAGCAATCGATGTCCACGCCCGTGACGGGGCAGGAAAGCAACCTCGTGTCCCCCCAGCGAACCAACCGAAATAGCATCCGAAGTCGGCCCAAACGGGGTCTCTACAACCACGTCGCGCACGCCTTCGAACCCGTCCAGGAGGTACAGCCCGGATCCCCCAATGACCCCTATGACGTCATTCATCAAAACCACCTCATGAACGGGGTTGAAAGGGCAAGCCGCAGCAGATCCGAAGAGGCACCTCGAACCAAGGGCGAAAGCACGCCTGACCGGGGCCACCAGCGCCGCGCCCAAACGGAACGTCAGGTCCACTGCGGAAAGACCAGCCGCAGGCAGACATCAGTCGTCCGCTTCTTCCTCGCCGCCGCCCAGGTCCTCTTCCGCATCCACCTCGAGTGACTTCTCGTCGAGCTCCTCGGGGATCTCTTCCTCTTCTTCCTCGATGTCAGCCGGCGGAAGATGATGAACCTCCTCGATTACTTTCGGAGGCTTACTGACGTCCGCGCCGCATTTCGGACATGTTGGAGGGGACCTGTGCATGTCGTAGAACTTGCATCCACACGCGAAACACGTGTGACGCTCGCCGAACTTCTCCCGATCGACCATCGTGTATCCACCTCGAAGGGGAATCGGGTCGCCCATCCGCGCCCTATTGGGGCGCAGGTGTAAAGGTTCTGATGATCGTTGTCAAGGACATTAGAATTAAACATCCGCCCCAAGTCGCGACATCGACGCAATTCATGGGCGGCCGGATGGTATCACGATTCACGCCAGCCCTCGATTCAAGACAGGCGTTGAAATACTGACATCGTCCGCGCGAGGGCACGTCCAGGCCCCCTTGACCCGCGAAAGGTCGTGATTATCATCCGGTGCGTCTCCCCATACCGGGGAACGAACCTGAGGAGACCGCCCGGCAATTTCCGTCGGGTGCTCGTGCATTGGAACACTAGCAGGAGATACGAAGATGGCAGCCAAGGAACTGGTTTTTTCGTCGGAAGCACGGCAGCGCATCCTTAAGGGCGTGCATGTCCTGGCCGACGCCGTGACGACAACCCTCGGACCCAAGGGCCGCAATGTCATTCTCGAGAAATCATGGGGCAGCCCAGTCGTCACCAAGGACGGCGTGACGGTCGCCAAGGAAATCGAACTCGAGGACAAGTTCGAGAACATGGGCGCTCAGATGGTCAAGGAAGTTGCGTCCCGCACGTCCGACAAGGCGGGAGACGGCACCACGACAGCGACCGTGCTTGCACGTGCGATCTACCAGGAAGGGCTGAAGCTGGTCACCGCAGGTATCAACCCGATGCACCTGAAGCGCGGCATTGACGCGGGCGTCGAGAAGATCGTCGAGGATCTGAAGAAGCTGTCGATTCCCACCCGCGGCCGCAAGGAAATCGCCCAGGTCGGTACAATTTCGGCCAACCATGACGTCGAGATCGGCAACATCATCGCCGACGCGATGGACAAGGTCGGCAAGGACGGCGTCATCACCGTCGAGGAAGCGAAGTCCACCGACACGACGCTGGACCTGGTCGAAGGCATGCAGTTCGACCGTGGCTA
>CAIZWN010000072.1 GCA_903936705.1 uncultured Myxococcales bacterium | reverse complement strand
GCTGGTGCAGGGGTGTGGGCTTGGCGAGCTGGTCGAAGGTCGTTTCGGCGGCGCCGACACGGTAGGTGACGCGGGCCTGAGTGGCGAGTTCCGTGAGGAGCGTCCCGAAGCTGTGGACCGGCAGGCCGTCCGGCGTCTGCTTGCCCTTCTTCTTGGCCTTCACGGATGGCGACGGTTCGGGCTTCGCGACGGCGTCCCGCGTCTCGCGATCCGCCGCCACGTCCTCGTCCTGGAAGAGGAGCGGAGCCAGCGCCCGGCGCATTTGCCACTCGACGTAGTAAGCCAGCATGCACATGAAGAAGTGCGCCCGGACGTGGTCCTCGTCGCGCAGGAAGACCGGCCGCACGCGCAGGTCGATACCCTTCATGCAGCGGAAGGCCTGTTCCACCTCGGCCAGCCGCTTGTAGCTGCGCACCGTGTCCTCGGCTGACAAACGCTCCGTGGGCTCGCTGGTGCGGATCACGTAGATGCCGTCGAGTTCCGCCTCGCGCCGGATGGACTGCTCGTCCCGCGTCCACGTCAGCGCCCCGTCCGCGATCTCGACATCGAGGTGCTTGGCCATCTTGTGGCGGTACAGGATCCGGCCCACCTTCAGCCCGATCTCGGCCGCCTTCATGGGCTTCTTGGTTCTGCCCGCGACCTCCGCGGCCAGCTTCCCAAGCAGCTTCTCCGTCGCGTCCAGCAACTCGCCGCGTTTGCGCTTGCGATCATCCGCCAGGAGGGGGTTGAAGCAGGCGACCAGCCGCTCGCCAGGGAAGTCCGGCGACACGATCTCCGCCAGGTTCACCTGGTCGAAGAGCGAGAGTTGCAACGCCTCGCCGTCCACCAGCTTGCGGATCGCATCGCTGCGCAGCGCCGAGATCCACCCCAGTCCCGGATGCTCCTTCACGTACTCGATCTTCGCGTTGGTCAGCGTCCCGCGGTCCCCGACCAGGATCACATGCTCCAGCCCGAAGCGCGCACGCAGCTTGATTACCTGGTCCGGCACCGTCGTCGGATCGCCCGTGTTGCCGGGGTACACTTCCATCCCGACAGGGCGGCCCTCACGGTCGGTCATCACGCCGTAGGCGATCACGGACACGCCGCGTCGCCCGTCCTTGTCGTGGCCGATGTGAGCCAGGGGGCATGTCCGGCCCTCGTAGTGGCTGTTGCTGACGTCATACAGAGCCAGCCCGCCCTCAGCCAGGTGCCGCGCAGCGAGCTTGTCCTCGATGCGGCCCTGCCGCGCCAGCAGCCAGTCCAACGCGCCATACAGTTCCTCGGCCTTGGCGTCCTCGACCCCAAGCTCCGAGGCCAGCGTGGATGACTTCCACAGCCGCACCGTACCCAGCTTCGAGGTCGGGTGCAGCACCCGCTCCGCGATCATCCCGAGCAGCAGGTCCCGCTCCCGGCATCCCCGCGTCGATAGCAGGTCCGCGATCCCCAACTTCTTCATGGTCCCGAGCACGGCCCGGACGTGCCCGGCAGGCGTGGTCCTCTCCGTCTGCACGGCCTGCTCGGCCGAGACCATCTTCTCGCCAGCCAGCGCCCGCTTGATCACGTCGATCACGTCCGGCGCCAGATGCGACAGATTCGCGAGCGTGCGGTTCTTGACCTTCCCGCCGTCGCGGTAGCTCTCCCGCAGCAACGACGCGGGCTTGGAGTTCCTGTTGGGTACGATGGTCACGTACATGAACGAATCGTACCACCGACAGCACGCTTGTCAAGTAAATTCTTCGTGGTTTACATGACTACGTTACAGCGCGCATTTGGCGGCGGCGGCGGCGCAGGTGCTTGGTCAACTGAGATTTACGTCGCGGAACTTCGGTTTAACAGTCGGATGCTTGGTCCAGCCACACAAGTCTCAGGTTTCTGGCATGCCAGTTTGTTCGCCAATGGTGACCTCCTGATGTGCCATGAAACCCCACTCCCGCTGATCTGCCGGGCCCGTGCTACACTACCCGGCGGTGGCGCGCCTGCGGGCAGTAGGCGTGCGGTATTCCGTTGGAGGCGGCGTGATGAATCGAGCTATCAGTCGGTGGTGCCTGTTGGTGGCTGCTGTGCTGGCTGGTCTGGCAGCAGGGGAACCAGGGGCAACTGCAGCAACTGCAGCAACTGGCGAGGGGAAGCCGGCCGGCCCTGCAACCCAGCCAAAGTCGAAACCGATCGTGACGATCCGCACGCCTGCGCAGGCCGTTTCGATGCTGGCAACCTCGGACAGCGAGACGTTGGCCGTTGCAACTGCATATTTGCGGGCGCTTCCGGACCTCCTGCCCAAGCAGGGCAAGGCGCTTGCCGATGTGCTGGCGAAGGAACCTGCCGACGTGGAACTTGCCGTCAGGGTACTGGACCTGGTCCGCGAGCGGGATGTGTTGGGGTGCGAGTTCGCGGCCGCTCGGATCGACAGTACGCGGCGCGGTTGGCTGGAAGCCGTCCTGTTCCGTTCGGCCGACGTCTTGAAGTGCCAGGCAATGTCAGATGCCCTGGCCCGCGTGCAGCGCGGCCTCCCCGAACTGGCCAGGCAGCCTTCGGCGGTTCGCGACGCCTCAAGGATTCTGGAGGTTGCAAAGGCGTGGCGAGATACGGCGGTTGCGCGGGTCTCGTGCCGGTTCCTACTGGCCGGTCCACCGATCATGCGGCGCGACGTCTTGGACCTGCTGCTGGTTGTAAGACCCGAAAATGCGGGGGAATGCCTGGTTCAGGCCTATTCCGAGGAAGCTGCGCGCGCCGAAGGTGACGCCCCCCTCAGGGTCGAGTTGCTGAAGGCGCTTGTGGTGCTTTCCGGTGCCAACGCCGTTCCCACATTGCGTCTCGCCCTCGAGCGCCCCGACGATAGGGAAGTGGCTTGCGGACTATTGAAGGCCAATGGAACTGCGGCTGTTGAAGGACTGGTATTTGCGCTTCGGACCAGCGACGCCCGTTCTGATGGCGTCAAGTATTGCCTGGAGTCGATCGGTGTCGATGCGATGGCTGGTGTCCTGCCGTTGCTGGATCATTCGTCTGTTCGGATCCGCGGGTTCGTGATCCAGTTCCTGCGCAAGTTCCATTCACCTGATGCCAGGGATTGGTTGCAGCGACGATTCCTGGAAGCGAAAGGTCCGGTCGCCCCCGAGATGCTGTTGAGCATGCTGGCTGAGTACCCGCCAGTCGAGGTTGTCGAGGCCTTGCGGGAAGCGCTTTCGTCCAGCGATTCTCGCATGAGGTTCGCCGGTCTTGATGCAATCGAATCGTCCGTGGCCACGAATATGCTGGCACACCTGCACGAGATTATTGAGGGGGATGGCGAGGCTGCTTTGCGGCGTCGTGCCATCGAGGTTGCCTGGCGCCTGCACGACACCAGTGTGCTTCCGTTGCTGCGAAAAATGGTGACCTATGAGGAACCGCTGGTTTCCACCATGGCTCTGAGGGTCATGGGTTTCATGGGAGGCAAGGAGGACGCTGCAGTAGTGGCGAAATCCCTGGGTCAAAAGGATCCGACGGTGGTGGCAGCGGCGGTCGAGGCCGCCTGGCTTCTGTCCTATCAGGCTCCCCGAAAAGGGAAGGTCGAGTTCATAGATGCCGTCAAATCAAGGGATCCGAAGAAGGTTCGCGAGATAGCCTGCGAGGGGCTGCGGGCGAAGGTCCTGGGGAACAAGGGGCCGCTGGTTCTGGTGCTTCCCGGTGGTCCCGCAATGGACTTGTCGTACGCCTGGCCGCACCTCGCGGACCTGTCCGATGATGCGGTCGTGGCCTTCCTGGCCCCCGACGCGGAGGGCGATGGGCCTGGCGCAGCCGGCCTTGTTCTGCCGTCGCAGGTTGATTGCGTGCGGAAGGCTTTGGGGGGCGCCCGGGCCGTCCTTGTCTCGCATGGGCTTGGTGGCACATGGGCATCGACTCTTGCAGCTGCGGCTCCTGATGCCGTGGCCGGTGTCTTTTCCATCATGGCGCCGCTGCCTGGACGTCTTCGTGATATTGATGATGCCCTTCGGGCGGCACTTGCCGAGCCGTTTGTCAGCCTGGTTGCCGCCGTGTCCGAGATGCTGCCGCGTTTCGTGCCCGAGGCAGCAAACGCCTACCTTCATCGCCTGCATGCCCCGGCCATGGCCGGTCGGTCCGAGCCCCAGTCGGTGCTGTGCCTTGCGTGGGACGTCCTGCGTTCGGGTCGCGCCCGCGAGTTGCTTGGCCGGCCGGAGGTTCGTGTGGTGCCGTCGGAATCACGGGCTCGCTTCCTGATGGTTGTGCCGGCCAGACTGGCAAAGGACGCAACGGATGCGTATCTTGCCCTGGCCGCCTTGGCTCCCGATCGAGTCAGCGTGCAGTCGATGGAAGGGTGCGGTTTCCTTCCCGAGGTTGCATGTACCTCAAAGATCATCAAGGCGATCAACGGGTTCGTCAGGGTCGCCAACGCTGGAGCTGGAAAGTGACTGCTGTGCCGCCCACTCCCGAAGAGGCTTCTCGACTTGCCAAGGCTGTCCTTGGCGAGGTGCAGCGCGTTTTTCTGGGCAAGCCGCGAGTTGTCGAGCATGCGGTCGTGGCGCTGTTGGCGCGTGGGCACATTCTTCTGGAGGATGTGCCGGGTGCCGGCAAGACCGTACTTGCAAGGGCGCTGGCCAGGGCCATAGGCGGCGAGTTTCGTCGGGTGCAGTTCACATCCGACCTGCTGCCGTCGGACATCACAGGTGTCAACGTCTGGTCGCCTCGCACGGAAGCGTTTGTGTTTCATCCCGGGCCCATCTTTGGCAACGTAGTTCTTGCCGACGAGATCAATCGTGCCAGTCCACGGACACAAAGTGCGTTGCTTGAGGCCATGAGCGAGCGCCAGGTCACCACCGATCGCCAGACTCGAACGCTGCCTGAACCGTTCCTGGTGGTGGCAACGCAAAATCCGCACGAACATCATGGCACCTACCCGCTGCCGGAATCGCAGATGGACCGTTTCCTGGTGCGCCTGACGATCGGGTACCCGGATCGCGAGGCCGAGCGTCGCGTGGTTTCGATGCAGGGATTTGCCGACAAGGTCGAATCCCTTGTCCAGCCGGTGGCGACGGCGGCCCAGGTTCTTGCTGCCCAGGTGGCCACAACCGCAGTGTTGGTGCCCGATTCGGTGATGGACTACGCGATGGACCTGGTTGGCCAGACGCGAGCGACCGATGCTCTGGAGATGGGCATTTCGACGCGAGGCGCGGTCAGCCTGATTGCGGCGTGTCGTGCGGCGGCGGTGCTGGCCGGCAGGGCATTCTGTCTGCCGGATGACGTCAAGGGCATGTTCCTTCCTACGTGTGCTCACCGGGTGGTCCTGCGTGGCCGGGGAAATTCGGGAGAGGCCGCGCGCGAGGAGTCGCGGGCGCTGCTGACCGACATGCTTGCGCGTACGCCTGTACCGGGCGACTAGGCGCCTATTGGGATTGACCGGATCCAGCACGGGCCGGCTGGCGCGAAAGTCACCATGACCGTGTCCGACGCTTCCGGAAGGAGGGCGAAAACCTCTCGTGGGACGCCTGTCCGAATTCGTGTGGCGCTCGGAATTCTTCCCGCGCAAGCTGTCGTTTTTCCGCGAAGGCTGGATTGTATTCGTCGTGTCGATTGGCCTTGGCATAGCGGCCGTCAATACGGGCAACAACCTGCTGTACCTGGTATTCGGACTGTCGTTGGCGCTGATCATAATCAGCGGCATCATCTCCGAGTCGAATCTTCGTGGGCTGAAATGCTCTGCTCTTCCCCAGGTTCGACCGGTCGCAGGCCGCACATCGACGGTTGCACTCACGGTGAGCAGTCAGCGATCAAGGTTCCCGGCGTTCGCGATAGAGGCGTGGCCGTCAGTGGACGGGGCCGAGGTCGGCCCGGCGCTGTTCCTGGACGTGCGCCCGGGCGACTCCGTAACCGGGGCCTGTAAAATGACATTTCCCAGGCGCGGCGAATATCCGGTTCGCGGAATGGTCTTGTCCACGGCATTCCCTTTCTCGTTCTTTCGTAAGTCGTTGATTCTGCCGGCATCCGGTTTCGTGGTGGTCCACCCCAGGACCCACGACCTGGTTGCATCCGAACTACCTCCGACCTCCGAGGGGGATGAGGAGCATCGGCCCTTGTCCGGTCGTGGTCAGGAACTCTTCGGCGTCCGCGAATTCCGGGAGGGGGACAACCCGAGGCACCTGTTGCATAAACGTTCAGCGGGCCGACCCGAGCCGGTAGTTCGTGAATTCGAACAAGCCGCTTCCAGGGCAGTGTGGATTGCGCTGGTGAACGTACTGCCTAGCGGACCAGACGGTGCTGATCGTGTCGAGCGAGCGGTGGAGAAGGCTGCAAGCCTGGCTGTTAACCTTGTCGATGGCGGACGTACTGTCGGCGTCGTGTCTGTCGGCGGTATCGTGTCCCTGGGCTCGGGATCGGCACAGGTCAACAGAATCCTGGATTTCCTGGCGACGGTGCCCCTGCTCGATATGAATCCGCCCGGTATCGAGGAGCCGATCCGGGCGACGCTGGGCGACGACCCGCGGGCCTTTGTATTCTGGGTTCGTCCGTGAGGTGACGCGGTGCGGTTCGACCTGCTGCATCGACTGGTAACGATCGGCACGCTGCTGACTGGCTTGGTCTCCCTCGTCCTTTCGGGCGAATTCGGTCTGGCGGTGACCCTGCCGGCGTTTGTCGTATCGATTGTCGGTCCATTCATGTGGCGGTTGTTCGACAGGAAGTGGCTGATTCCTGCGTCCGGCGCAGTGGCCGTGGTGGCCGTGGTTGTCGCAGTGGCTTGGGCTGTTGCTTCAACGGACTACCTTTACGCTGCCATCGTGTTTGCCTTGTTCCTTACCGGGATGAAATCGCTGTTCCTGCGGCGCGCGCCGGATTTCATGCAGATGTACGCGTTGTCCTTTCTGATGGTAATGGCTGCTGCGGTAGTCAATCCGGGAATCTCGTTCGGCGTGGCAATGCTGCCGTATGTAATTTTGCTGACCCTGTCGATGATGCTGACCACCCTGCGCCGCGGCATAGAGGCTCAGGCAACGGACACCGTTGGGGCCACTGGACCTGCAATCGACGAGTCCCGTTTGCGTGCCTCACTGGGGCGTCGCGATCTGGTGCGGTCGGGGTTTCTGACTGCGACAGTTGGCGTCACGGTGGGGGTGTTCCTGATATCCCTGGTGTTCTTCTTCCTGTTCCCGCGACTGGGGCTTGGGTTTTTTGCCCAGCAGTCGCGTCGCGGTCTTGCCGTCACGGGATTTTCGGACGAGGTGCGGCTGGGCGATTTTGGAAACATAGCCGAGGACCCCGAGGTCGTGCTGCGGGTGCGGTTGAAGAAGGGCGGCACTGGCCCGTTGCGGATGCGCGGCCAGTCCCTGGACCGGTATGACGGGGCTGCCTGGCGAAAGACCACGGCCCAGCGTAGGCAACTGCGATCGGACCAGGACGGTCGGTTGCGGATTGATCCTGGCCGGGACCGTTCGATCATCCCTGGAGAAGTGGAGCAGGAAATCTACCTGGAACCGATGCAGGGGGCGCTGCGGGTATTGTTCGGCCTGCCTCAGTTGGCGGCTTTCGAGCGCCCGTCAAGTGCGCTGGAGGCATTGAAGCCCGCGCAGTGGCGTTTTCACGCGGACGATGCGGGGGATCCATCGCTGACAGGGCCTCCTGCCGTCGCCATCGTGTACACCGTCTATTCGGACCCGCGTCCTTTTGATGCAGGCCTTCTTCGGAAGGCCGGCTCGGAATATCCAGCTGGAATCCGGGACCTGTACCTAAGTATTCCGGCGCAGAAGGCTGGAGTAACGGAGATCGCCAGACGGGTGGCCGAAGGTACCGACAACGCCTACGACCTGGCGCGCGGGATCGAGTCGTTCCTGAAGGACGGATACGAATATTCCCTTTCGTCGTCGCATGGTGACGATGACCCGTTGGCTGATTTCCTGCTTGTAAACCGCCAGGGACACTGCGAATACTTCGCCTCGGCGATGGTGGTGCTGCTGCGTCTTGCCGGTGTACCGGCCCGGATCGTAAATGGCTTCTACGGAGGTGTCACAAACAGGTACGGGGACTACGTGGCCTTGAGACGGTCGGATGCTCATTCGTGGGTCGAGGCGTATTTTCCTGGCCTCGGCTGGGCAACCTTCGATCCTACGCCGTCGGCCGCGCTGGACCTACGTAGTAGCCAGTCATGGTGGCAGGGTGTGTCCGAGGCGGTGGACGCGACCAAGCTGGCTTGGTATCGGTGGGTAGTCGAATACAACCTTGAGAAGCAGATTGCCGTCCTGGCCTCGCTGTTCAGGCTGCGAAAAGGGGCGGACGGCTTCAAGGACTCGCTGGATCGGGGGGACTTCAAAGATATTCGTGATAGGGTTCGAGGCCTTCCGTGGACATGGATCGGCCTGTGCTTCGTGGGAGTCATTGCCGGTTTGACAGGCATTGCCTTCCTGCGGCGTCGATTGCGCCTGACGCAGGTGCGTAGGCCGTTGCTGCCTGCGGGTGACGACGTTCTGGTCGCCTACCTTCGCATGCGGCGCGGGCTGAAGCGGGCTGGCGTCGCGCGGGAGCCACCCGAGACCCAGATCGAGTTTGCCGATCGCGTTGCAGTGGCTTGTCCCGGGGCAGCCGATGCCGTCAGGGCTGTGACCCGAGCCTACATTGAAAGGGCTTTTGGCGGAGTCTCTCGATCGCCCGTAGCTGATCTGGAGGCCAAGGTGGACGAATGTCTTCGTGCGCTAGCCCTCAATCGTCCCGGCCGCCTTGATACACCGTCAAACTTCGTTACCTTAAAGAATCGTTGATAAGCGCGAGTAGGGACGCGTAAGTATCTGGTGAAGGGGTCCGGGCCGAGGGGGGGGTGCGGGGCCGCGCCGGTGCCCCCGCACCCGACTGGGGGCCGGCGGCCTTCGCGGCCCAAACTCGGCCCCCTGTGGGGGCCTCAAACAGTGGGCCGCGTCG
>CAIZWN010000071.1 GCA_903936705.1 uncultured Myxococcales bacterium | reverse complement strand
TCGGCCCCTGTTTTGTCAAATGAAAAATCACCTGTTTGTGAGAAAATTCGAAGGCTTGCGTAAGGCTGCCCATGCCATCACCGGACCCAGACGGCCCCGCCGAGATATGAGGGGATTGGTCAGGATTGCAAGGGGAACAGTGCGGGCCTGGGATGCGCAAATCACTGCCCGAACGAGGTCCCGATGCCAAGAGCCGCGCGGATCTGCGGGTGGTCCAGCGGCACGGTGCGAGTGCGGCCGGCCACCTCCTCAAGCGGCACCGAGTCTATTACGCCGTTGCGTTGCACGACCACGCGGTCCAGCCAGCCTGTCGACAACAGTTCGTAGGCATGGTGCCCGAACGAGGTCGCCAGCAGCCTGTCGTGTGGCGTGGGAACTCCGCCCCGCTGGACATGGCCCAGCAAGATCGAACGGCTCTCGATACCGGTAAGCTTTTCGACCTCGGTCGCCACGAACCGGCCGATGCCTCCCAGGCGGATCGGCTCGGCCGAGGTCTCGTCCACGCGGTCGATGACCACCTTCCCACCCAGGGGAGCTGCGCCCTCCCCTACCGCGATGACGGTGAACCGCCGCCCGTGCTTGCTGCGGTAAACGCATTTCTCGGCAACGGCCTCCATGCGGAACGGGATCTCGGGAATCAGGATGACGTCGGCGCCGCTGGCCACACCTGCCCCCAGGGTCAACCAACCGGCATAGCGGCCCATCAACTCGACAACCATGATGCGATGGTGGCTGGATGCGGTCGTGTGCACCTTGTCCAGCGCCTCGGCCGCCGTTGTCATCGCAGTGTCGTACCCGAACGTGACGTCGGTGGCCCACAGGTCGTTGTCGATCGTCTTCGGAACACCGACGACCTTCAGCCCACGCTCGACCAGCAGCGCCGCCCCGCACATCGTGCCATCGCCGCCGATGATCACCATGGCCTCGATGCCCATGTCCCTGCATCTGGCAACGATGTCGTCGCGCATGTCCTTGACGACCACCTCGCCGTTGACGTTCACACGATGCGCAGCCGGGTTCGTCTTGTTGCACGCACCAAGGATGGTGCCTCCATGCGTCAGAATGCCGCTGACATCATCGGGTCGCAGGGGGCGCATGCGGCCCTCGACCAGGCCCAGATAACCGTCCTCGATCCCGATGACTTCCATGCCACCCTGATGCGCAGCCTTCGCCACTACGCGGATTACTGCGTTCAGCCCCGGGCAGTCGCCGCCGGCGGTAAGGATCCCGATGCGCTTCATATCTGTCGCTCCTTTATCTGTCACGAAGGAGGGTTCCGCAAAGCCTCGTCCCTTGTCACGACAATGTGCCCTAGATTTCCCACCCGTTCAAGCAAGGGAAATCCTGAAAACGTCGCATCAGGGGTTTTTCAAGTGGTTCGTGAGCGTCGAGCCCGACGCCCCGAATAAGGCATCTGAAATCCCGAAGTGGTATCCTCCGTTCCTCCTGCCGGGGACACGCGATGCGGCTGGCCCATCTGTCAGATCTCCACCTGTATCCTCCTGGCGCGCTGCGCGTGGCCGATGTCCTGGGTCGTCGGACCGCGGGCGCCTTGAACCTGTTCCTGATGCGAAAACCCGCGCACGCCGTTGATCGTGCCAAGGCAGCGGTAGCTGCGGTAATCGAAGCACAAGTCGATCATGTCATCGTTACCGGCGACCTCACCAATCTGGCGCTGGAACCCGAGTTTGCGCTGGCAGCCGAAGTGCTTGCGCCGTTGGGCGGGCACGAACGCCTTTCGATCGTGCCGGGCAACCACGACTATTACACCCCGGCAGTGATCGCGATGAAGCGATTCGAGCACTGGTTCGGGCACCTGGTCTGGCCGTCTGGCGAAGGCGATTATCCGGCCCACAAGGACCTGCAAGGGGTACGTCTGATTCTGGCACGCAGCGCGACGATGCCGCCGCCCCTGTGTGCGCACGGGTGGATCGGCGCTCGGCAGGCCGCAACGATCGAGACTCTGGCCTGCGAGGCCCGCGACATGGGGTTGTTCCCGGTCCTGGCGGTTCATCACTACATTCACGTCCAGCACAGCGTTCGCGAGATCACCGGTTTCCTGGTTGATCGAGGGCGTCTGCGCGAACTGATCAGGACGTCCGGTTTGGGCCTGATGCTGCACGGGCACGATCACCACCCGCACGAGATGGTTGTGGCAGGCAGCGACGGCCGGCGGGTTCCGGTAATCGGTTGCGGTTCAACAACGGCGTTCCGGCCCGAACAGGGCGTGTTCGGGCACTTCAACATCTACGAAATCGCCAATGGGCGAGTGACGGTGCAGAGATGGCAGGCCGCGGATCAGGGCGATCGGTACCATCCGGTCGCGGGGTAAAGGGCTACTGGGCGGCAACGCGCTCGCCGCTTGTGGGCGTGGCGGTCACACTGCCACTGCTGCTGGTCTACAACGTGGGACTGCTGGTCCCCGGCAACGACACCATGAACGCGGCGGATCTGCTGACGCGCATCGTGCCTCAGTTCGGAGGGCTGCGTGCCATCCTGATCGCCAACGCCATTCTGGCGGTTACCTCCCTGGTCCTGCTGGTCGTCGTCTTCAGGAAGGGTTTGTTTCGCTGGTCCTGGTGGTTGACGATGTGCGCCGAGGGTATCGTCTATGGCGTTGCCATGGCCCTGGGGGTGCACTGGCTGCTGGGTCAGGTCCACCTGCTGGACGTGGCGCAGGCCGTGGCGCAGACCGCAACCCAGACAGGCGCTCAGGCTGCTGCTCAGGCTGCTGCTCAGGCTGCCGCCCAGACGGCCTCGTCGACAGCCACTCAGGCCATCGAGGTCGTGCCGCGCGTCCCATTGTTCCAGGTCATAGTGATGTCGGCCGGTGCAGGCTACTGGGAAGAACTGGTCTTTCGCCTGGGCATGGTCGGGTTGCCACTGGCCGCGGCCCTGCGGTTCGGATCAAAGGAACGCGCCGCGACGATATTGCGCGTGGGAATCGTCGGCCTGCTGGCCGTTGCGGGATCGTCCGTCGTGTTTTCGGCACTGCACTACCTGGGCGGCCAGGAGATCCCCGGCGCCTACTCCTTCTGGTATCGAACGTTCTCGGGGGTGTTCTTCAGTGCGCTGTTCTTGTCCCGCGGATTCGCCGTTGCTGCCTGGACGCACTTCCTGTACGACGTTGTCGTGATGTCGCTGTAGGACGGCAACCAGGACAGGCCTTTGTATCAAGCCTCGGTGTTGGCAAGACGTTCGGCAAGGATCGGAGCAAGATATTCCAGGTAGACCTCGGATTCGCAGGATGGCGCCAGCAATCCGGCCTCGATTGCCTCCATCAGCATGTCACGCAGTCGACCGACCTCCGGCCCGGGGGCTATTCCGAAGCGCTGCATGATGGCGTTTCCAATGCCCTTGGGCAGAGGACTCATCTGGGCATCCGATTCCCGGATCTCCAGCACTCGAATCTGCAATTCGGTCAGCAGCGATCTGACCATCTCGACGCGCTCGGTGCGCTTGGACGTCAGGTCGGCGCGGCTGAAGGCAATCAGGTCGTCCAGGTGTTCGCCAACCTCACGCATCAGGCGACGCACGGCGCTGTCGGTCCACTCCTCCCGGTACAGGTTGACCCGGCTGTGGCTTTGGATGATGTAGTGGATTCGGGCGGCGTCTGCTGCCGGCACCTCGAACCTGGCCGAGATGGCCTCCCACAACAGTGCGCTCATGTCCTCGTGACGGAAGAAATGCACCTTTTCATCGCGAAAGACCTGCTTGGTCCAGACCTTTCCGATGTCGTGGCACAAGGCGGCCCAACGCACCACCGGCGACGGGTCGGCGTTCGCCACGACCTGCTTGGTGTGCGCCCAGATATCCTTGTGCTGGCCGCCGCCGCCCTCGCCAAACCAGACCAGGGCCGACACTTCCGGCAGCAAAAACGACAGCACCCGCGAATCGGCCATGAACTGCAGGCCCTTGCCCGGATGCGCGCCGCACAGAACCTTTTCCAGTTCCTTTCGCCATATCTCGCGCGGGACGTCCAGGATTCCGGCGGCATCGCGGTCGGCGGCCTGGCGAACCTCGCGCGCGGCCTCGAACCCGTACCGGGCGACATAGCGGGCCACCTTCAGCATCCACGATGCGCTTTCACGGAACAGGGTTTCGACGGGGAACACTGGCCTCACGATCCGCTCGGCAAGATCCAGCGTGCCGCCAAACGGGTCGACCAGTTCGCACTGCGCGTCATAACCGAACGCCTGCAGGGTAACTTCGCGCGTGGCCAGATCCAGGATGATCCCCGACAGGTTCTGGCCACGCAGCGATCGCAGCGGAGGAAGATAGTTCCTGAAGGGACCAACGTTGAAAGTCAGGTGCCCCTCGGCACGAGGCACCTTGAATGTCAGCAAACGGGGGCGGTCGTCCTTGGAGTCCTGTGCAGTCGCGCCATACCTTTCGCGCAGGGTCGCCTCGATCGTTGACAGGGAGGCGTCCACGGTCAGGTCGAACGATGAGCAATCGTCGATCGAGTGTCCCTGGGACAACTCTCGGGCCCGCGGGCCAATAAGGTATGCCCTGCATCCAGACGATTCGAAAGCGTCAATCAGGGCGCGCAATGGTTCGGGAAAGCGGATTGCGGCAGGGGTCGCGGCTGTCGGCATTGCAAGGTCCTTCCTGATGCCAGGCCGCGTCTCACCGGGAAACGCGGGGCGGAATAATACGCGACAAGCCGGCCATGCGTCAACGTGGACATGGTAGTTACGACGGTGAAGGGCAAACGAGCGTGGGACGCCTCGGGCACGATGGGGATGGATGGGCCTGGGGGTGAGACACACGGTTGACAGAAGAACGTGATCAGGTTCGAATTCGCCGGTGATTTTCTTCAACTTGACCGGGGGTCAGCGTGGCGCATCCACTGTTCACCCGTAAACCATTGTCGCTGCTGATGGAGGAGATGAAGGGCGAGAACCGGCTGCGGCGCGTGCTGGGCCCGGTAGCCCTGTCCAGCCTGGGCATCGGGGCGATTATCGGGACCGGCATCTTCGTGCTGACCGGCATCGCAGCCCATGACAAGGCCGGGCCGTCGCTGATGCTGTCGCTGGCAACGTCGGGTGTCACCTGTATTTTCGCGGCATTGTGCTACGCGGAATTCGCATCGATGGTGCCCATCGCAGGATCAGCGTACACCTACGCCTACGCCACACTGGGCGAACTGTTCGCCTGGATAATCGGTTGGGACCTGATCCTCGAATACGCCGTCGCATCGGGCACGGTGGCGCATGGCTGGTCGCACTACTTCCAGAACCTGCTGGGCATGGCGAACATCCACCTGCCAAAGGCAATTGCGCTGGCCCCGTTCGACTACGACCCGGTTGCCGGACAACTGGTTGCCACCGGGTCAATCGTTGACCTGCCAGCCGTCATCATCGCGCTGGTGGTGACCGCAGTCCTGGTCAAGGGCATCAAGGAGAGCGCCAACTTCAACGCTGGCATGGTCATCGTCAAGCTGTTCATCGTGTTGTTCGTCATCGTCGTTGGAGCGTTCTACGTCGACCCGGCCAATTGGGAGCCCTTTGCGCCCTTCGGCTTGGGTGGATTGAGCCTGTTCGGACACACAATCGCGGGCCAGACCGGCAACGGTGGCGAGCCGCTGGGAATGCTGGCTGGCGCTGCGATGATCTTCTTTGCATACATCGGGTTCGACTCGGTTTCGACGCACTCCGAGGAGGCAAAAAACCCTTCTCGCGACGTGCCAATCGGCATCATCGCATCGCTGTTGATCAGCACCGTCCTCTACATCGCCGTGGCAGCGGTACTGACAGGCATGGTCCCGTACGACCAGATCGACATCGACGCCCCGGTTTCGGCGGCGTTCGCCAGTGTTGGGCTGCCCTGGGCACAGTTGCTGGTGGCCATCGGAGCCCTGACCGGAATCACCTCGGTGCTGCTGGTGATGATGCTGAGTCAGCCCCGGGTGTTCCTGGCAATGGCACGCGACGGCCTGGTACCACCCAGTTTCTTCGGCGCAATCCACGAGCGCTTCCGAACACCCTGGAAGTCCACCATCCTGGTCGGGTTCTTCGTCGCCGCAACCGGCGGCTTCATCCCGTTGCGCGTGCTGGCCGAACTGGTCAACATCGGTACCCTGCTGGCCTTCGTTCTTGTGTGCGTAGCGGTCCTTATCATGCGCAAGACGCACCCGAACGCACGACGCCCGTTCCGGGTTCCCTTCTCGCCCCTGGTCCCCATCATGGGAATCTTGATGTGCCTGGTGCTGATGTTCTCGCTTCCAGTCGAGAACTGGCTGCGCCTGGGGGTCTGGCTGACAATCGGACTGCTGATCTACTTCGTATACGGCCGACGCCACAGCGTGATGGCCAAGCGCCGCCAAGCCGGCATTGTCGACGAGGATCCCCTGGCCGGCCCCAACGGGTGACTTCTTTTGCCCATTTTGCCCATTCCGGTCACCCTGTGGTCGGGGATTGGTCAAACTTTTGTGGGGTAGGGCGCGTCGTTGGCGCCTTTCAGGACGAACCGATCCTGCTCGCCTGAAGCACCGAGGCGGTACAGGAAGCGCTCCATGCCGTACCGGCCCAGCAGTCTTTGGAAATCTTCGGCCTGCGCCTTCGCGACCGCCAGCAGGCGATCGTGGATCGACGCCGCTATGTTGCGAGGACCGTCCGTGGTCACGTCAGCGACTCCAGGTAGGGGCGCATCACTGTGGCCACGCGGCACACCCGCGCAGCCTCCCAAAGTTGATCCATCGTGCAACGATGGCTGTGCCACACGTCTCGCAGGGCCTCCATGGCCACGTCGAGCCCGATCCTGTTCCTAAACCTGAAGCAGTCGGCAACGGTCTTTGCAGGGGAATACACTTGGACGGTCACGCCCTCGACGACGTGCCGCTCGGCCAGGGCAGTGAAAGCGGTCCCGGTCAGGCGGACCACTCGCAGCGGGGGCCACTCGATCCGGGGTTTCCATGCGCCTCGCGCTAGCGCCAGCCAGACTTCCCCGGGTGCCTGCGTTCCGATTCCGTGGAACTGGAGGGCGGACAGCAGGCAGAGCACGCCCTGTGGCGCGCGCTTTCCGACCTCGGCCAGCGAACGGTGCTCCGTCACGGACGCGCCCGACGCCCGGTATAGCCCGCGTCCGGACCGCTCGACTCGTCCCTGGCGCCACAGCCGCCACACCACCGCACGGGGGATGCCAAGCTCGGCCAGTTCGCACGGGCGAAGGACACCACGCTTCGAGAGCAGCTGCAGGGTCTTGGTTGCCGAGTCGGCAGACATGAGGCAATCCTACCGCACGAAGAACAATACCTCAACAACTGCTGTCAACTGATGAGGGTATGTTCGCGAGACGTGTCAGACCAGCTGCTACCAGGATATCGACTCGAAGACGAATTCCTTCATGAGACCTACCTGCCCATGGCGAACGGCATCTTCCAGCTCCAGAACAAATTGAAGCCCTTTCGATGCCAGCCGACGACTGTCGCGGGCGTGAAGACTACGAGCGCATCCCGCCAGCCTGACCAGACCTTCGAAAGTGCGACCCAGAACACCCGGTCGGCCCTCGTCGCCCTTGGCCGTCGGCCGGTCCTCTGGAGGATCTCGATCTGCTGGTGGAGCGCGAGGTTTTCGAGGACCAGGTCCTCCCGGGTCTTGAACGTCGCTATGGCCAAACTGAACAGTGCCTGGATAAGTCGATTCATGGTTGGGCAGGCTACTTGGCGAGGGTCGTAAAATACAAGCAATTCAACGCGGACGGACTATTGAGGAGGGACAGCCATGACCTACTTCGAGGAAGCCTGCCTCGAAGACCTGCGAGTCTGCTTCTTGGCGAGGTCGGCCAAAAGACGAAGAGCCTCATTGACCGACTTGGAGTCGGGAAAGACCTTCACTAGGTCGGGCTCGATGACGACAAGGTTGGTGCCATGGGAATAATGACCAGCGTACTTTCCTCGAATACCGCCCGAGAAATCGTACTCGGGCCTCATGTCGGATTCGACGGTGCTATTGTTCTTCGCCATACGTTCTCACCTCTCGTCTGGTTGCCCGACGAGCGCTGATGACTCGAATAGTGTCGCCTCTTTCCGTGTGGACCACAACCAGAGTAACGCCTGTCGGCGTCCTGCCAATGGTAACGAGGCGAACCTCTCCTCGACTGTGGTCAGGGTTAGAAACAGTGACTGTGGATGGTGAAGTGGACCCGGCTTTTCGGACAGTGTGTTACGCTCAAAGCCGTTCAGATAGCGACCCAACTGGCCTTACATTCCAAAAATGGACACATCACCCATGCTGCCACAGCAGCGCGAGAAAGGACAAGCATACGTCCGCCCTTACTATCCTTGCCAACCTTGCGTCTTATTAGACCTACCGGCTCAACGCGGCGCGCAGCGCGTCAATGTCGGCCGAGACCCTGACCGGGGGGTTGGCGCGTTGGGCGTCGATGCCGGACAGGGTTCCCATGTGGTAGCCGGCAGCGGTATCGGCATCCTTCAGTACGTGACCGGTCAGGATGCCGCACACGGTTTCGTCATGGCCGATGACGCCGGCCTTGACCAGTTTGCGTGCGCCGGCGACGGTTGCGCATGAAGCCGGTTCGGCGCCGATTCCAGAGGCGTCCACGACAGCCTTTGCGTCCAGGATCTCGGCGTCAGTAACGCGTTCGACGACGCCACCACTGGCCACCAGTCCGCGCAGGCACTTGCGCCACGACACTGGGTTGCCGATGCGAATCGCGGTGGCGATGGTCGATGCCTTCGGAAACGGCACAAGGTCGCACCCGTCGCGCACCGCCTCGTACAACGGACTGGCACCCTCGGCCTGGATCACGGCCAGGCGCGGCATCCTGGGGATGAGGCCCATCTGACGCAGCTCGCCCAGGCCCTTCGCGATCGCGCTGCTGTTGCCAAGGTTTCCACCCGGCAGGACAATCCAGTCGGGCACCTGCCAGCCAAGGTCCTGCAGCAATTCGAAGGCAATCGCCTTCTGACCCTCGATCCTGTAGGGGTTGATCGAGTTCAGAAGGTAGATCCCCTCCAGCCGGCAGACCTCCTGCACGCGATCCATGGCGACATCAAAATCACCGGCAATCATCAGGGTGCGGGCGCCGTATGCGAGGGCCTGGGACAGCTTGCCGGCAGCCACGGCTCCGTCGGGAATGAAGACGAATGCCTCCATGCCGGCCATCGCCGCATAAGCGGCCATCGACGCCGAGGTGTTCCCGGTGGATGCGCAGGCGACCCGGGTCATGCCCAGCCGCCGGGCTATGCTGATGCCGACCGTCATTCCACGGTCCTTGAACGATCCTGTTGGATTCTCGCCTTCGTGCTTCAGTGGAAAGCTGGCCAGACCAGCGAATGACGCGACGCGCGGCGAGTCGTACAGCCCGGTGTTGCCCTCGGGCCGAGTCGTCACGAAGGCCTGGTCCAGGGGCAGCACCAGTTCGCGGAAACGCCAGACCCCCGACCGATCCAGCCTGTCCCGGGAGGCACGCCGCTCATCAAAGGTCTGCATCAGCGGTAGGCCCTTCAGCGCTTCGAGATCATGGATGACATCCAGCGTGCCACCGCAATCGCAGCGGTACCGCACGTCCAGTCCTCCCCACGCAGCGCCGCAATCAACACATCGCAACGACCAGGACACATCGACCATCGTCCACCTCAAAAAATGTCTGCGGGCCTTTTGCGACCCTGATGTCAGCGATCAAACCCGTCGCACTCCAGGACAGTCGGCAGAAGACACCACCGAGGACCACTCGAGGCCGGCGCGCGTGAATGCCCCCCCCATTGCGGCAGCCACTTCGCGGGCGCTGCGCTGGGAACGACAGAATGCGAACATCGACGGTCCCGACCCGCTGATTGACGAGGCCAGGGCGCCGGCTTCCAGTGCCGAATCAATCACGTCCATGCAGCCTGGGATCAGGCTGGCACGGGCCGGAGTGACGATGGCGTCCGGCAGGCAGCGGGCCAGCAGGGCCAGATCCTCGGCATAGAAGGCAGCGACCAGGGCCGCCAGGTTCGCCGTATTGCTGACATGCGACGACAGCGGCACTTCCTTCGGCAACACTGCGCGCGCCTTGCGGGTCGCAAGTTCGAAGACAGGCGTGACTACGGCAAGGGTCAGACCTTCTGGCACCGGCAGGCGCACCACGTCCAGAGGGTCCACCGATCGCACCAGGACCAGCCCGCCCAGCAGCGCCGGCGCCACGTTGTCGGCATGACGCCCCGACACCGCTTCCTCGGCTTCAACGCAAGGCAGGATCAGGTCGGCCTTCCGCAACGGCGACCCGACCAGCAGGTTCACGGCAAAAGCCGCAGCCGCAGCGCTGGAAGCCGAACTGCCCAACCCCGAGCCCAGAGGAAGTCCCTTGGCCAGATCAAGTTCGACACCAATCTGCACGCCGGCCCTGCGCAACGTCGCTATCGCGGCGATTCCAGCGGTATTACGCGCGGCTTCGGTCGGCAGGGCGCCGCCGTCCCCGGTAATGCTTCCCATCCGCACGCCTGTACCAGGCACCAGCCGCGCCGTCACGCGATCGCCCAGTCCGGCAAGTGCCAGACCAAGGACGTCGAACCCCAGTCCCAGGTTCGCCACTGTCGCCGGCGCGAACGCCGTCACTTCGGCGGCATCGCGCCGCGCCCTCCCCTGCCCTTCCATCAGCGTCTCTCCGCGGCAATACGGAACACGTCGCACAGGACCGCCATAGCCGTCACATCCACGCCCGCGCCAGGACCCGAAATCACCAGCGGCCTGTCTCGGTATCGGTCCGAAACGAACACGATCTGGTTGTCGGTGCCGCGCAGCCCGGCGAACGGGGAACCTACCGGGACCTCGACCGGACCCACCTCGATCAAATCTGCCTGCACGCTGGCCAGGAAACGCAGCCGACGCCCCTGGTCGCGCGCAGTGGCAACACGTTCGGCCATTGCAGCATCCTTGTTGCGCAGGGCGGCATACAGGGCGTCTGCAGCCAGACCCAGCGGCAGATCCTCCACCAGGCCGATCAGTTTGACAGGCACATCTGTCGCCAGGCCGGACAGGCGTCCAAGGATCAGAGCCTTCCTGGCAACATCGGCACCCGACAAGTCCTCGGCCGGGTCCGGTTCCGTATATCCAAGAGCGGCCGCCTCGGCCACTGCCTCGGACAGCGGCACGCCCTCCTCCAGTCGCGTCGTGACGAAGCCCAGCGTTCCGGACAGCGCACCTTCCGCACGAACCAGGCGGTCGCCCGAAGCCAACAGCATCTCAAGCGTATCGACAATCGGCAGGCCGGCCCCGACCGTAGCTTCAGCCTTGACCAGCCGACCTGCGGACACCGCGGCTGCGGTCAATTTCTTGAAGGAATCCGGCGTCCCGGCCAGGACTTTCTTGTTCGCGGTCACGACATCGCAACCCGAGGCGAATGCCGACAGGAAGACCGGGCCATTGCCCTCGCAATCAGTCACGTCGATCAGGATCGGTCGAGACAGCCGGTAGGCCAGCGCAGCGGCAACAACACCCAAGGGCTCGGACGTGGCAACGGCGCCATCGAGATCCGCCAGGTGCCGCCCTGCGGCTTTCGCTGACATCAAAGCCTCGAGTCCTTCGCGCGAAATCCCGGCCGGCCGGAGCATGTACCCCGAACGATCGGCGATGGCAACGATGCGCACCTCTCGCCCGAACCGCTCGAACACGTGAGCCTGGCGATCCAGGACCAGCCGAACGAGGGCCCTGCCGACCTTTCCGCAGCCCAACACAACAAGATCCAGCGCCGCGGGCGAATCCACCCCGACGTCGATCCGATGCAGGCCGAATTCCAGGTGCACTGCGCGAACGGCTTCATCCACGTCTTCGTCGGTCACGGCCAGCGAGATGTTCAATTCAGACGATCCCTGCGCCATCGCAAGGATATTGACGTCCCGCACGCCAAGAGCGCCGAACAGGCGGGCCGCCACACCCGGCGTATGCGACATCCCGATGCCTACCGCAGCAACAAGGCCGACCCCCTGGCGAACGACGACATCCTCGATGTCCCCGGCCGACAGGTCGGCACGAAACTCGCGCTTCAAGGCCGCCTCGGCCAGGGCGGCATCGGCAGCCGGTACCGCCAGACAGATGGACGATTCGGAGGACGACTGGCTGATCATGGTAACGCTGATCTGCCTGTCAGCCAGCGAACGGAACACTCGCGCCGACACGCCAGGAACACCGGACATGCCCTTGCCCTCGACCGACACCAGGCAGTGATCTCGAACCGCAGTAATTGCCTTCACAGGATGCGACAAGCGCGTAAACCGACCGTCCACGATGGTGCCAACCGAAAACGGCAACAGAGAGTTGCGAACGCGCACCGGAATGCCCCGAGACGCGACAGGAATCATCGTGCGCTGATGCAGGACCTTGGCGCCGTAGTATGACATTTCGGCGGCTTCGCGATAGTTCAACTGGGGGATGGTCCGCGTCTCGGGCACGATGCGCGGATCAGCACCATAGACGCCGTCCACGTCGGTCCAGATGGTGACCTCGTCAGCGCCCAGGGCCGCGGCTACAAGCGTTGCCGACAGGTCCGAACCACCGCGCCCGAGGGTAGTGGTGGCACCGTCCGGGGCTCGCCCGCAAAAACCCGTGACGACGGGCACTTCGCCGGCAGCCAGAACCGGACGAATAGCGTTAGCCATGCTGCGATCTGCAACCCCGGCCAGCGGACTGGCCGCGCCAAAGCGGTCGTCGGTCTCCAGGAAATCGTCAGCATCCAGGGCTCGGGCTGGCACGCCCTGACAACGCAAGGCAACCGCCAGCAGCCGGACGGCAAGCTTCTCGCCCGCGGCCAGCATCCGGTCGCGCGTCCGCGCAGTCATCTCGCAAAGAAGCGACGCCCCGCGCACAAGGTCCGACAGTTCGGACGCAATCCGCCGCAGGTCCAAATCAGTGGCCGCATCGGACGAATCCAGCGCCGAGAGAACTTCCAGGTGGCGTGCCAACATCGCATCAACGCGACGCAAGCCATCGTCCCGATCTCCCGTCCCGGCAACTGTCGCAATCGCCATCAGCGCGTCAGTAACGCCGGCCATCGCCGAGGTCACGACCACGACGCGAGCCTCTCCCATGGCCGCAACCACCAGCTTGGCCACCGAAACCATCCGGTCGGCACCTGCGACACTGGTTCCGCCGAACTTGTGAACCTCGACACGATCCACGGGCATTGCCCCCCCCCCATTCGTGAACTCCCCACGACGCGCCATGATCGTGCCCATCCGGCGCGGAATCAAGTCAAGGAACGTTGCCGTGGCCTGTGATCAGGGAATTGGTGTGCGGTCCACAGCAGCACCATTGACCAGCAAAGCAATCAGGCTGCATGGATTTCCGCTGCAAGTGAAACTGCGATTTCGCAGCGGGGCTGAGGCCCTGCTGCTCTTTGCCGAGTGAGCCTGCCTGACAATATGTTTAACAAACGTCCGCGGGCCGGTTCCGGGGGTGCTCCGGAGGGAGCCGTCGGAGGCGCGGCCCACCTTACAGGGGCAATCGACGATCGGGCCGCGCCGAGACTGCAGGAGGCCGGTGGGGGCAGAGCCCCCGCCGGAACTCCGATCCCGGAGGGGCACCCCCGGAACCGGCCCTCCACAGCGTAACGCTATCAACAACAGGCTCTTAGGCCAGCGACTCGACGATCTCGCCGTTGCCGATGCCGCCGCCGACGCAGCGTGTGGTGAGGCCAATCCTGCCGCCCCGACGAGCCAACTGGTGGATCATGTCGACGATCTGACGGGCGCCGGTACAGCCAACGGGATGCCCCAGCGAAATGCCGCTGCCCCACTGGTTGACGCGGTCGACAGACAGGCCCGGCACATCATGGAACGCCGCAGCGACAACCGCGGCAAACGCCTCGTTCAACTCGAACCAGTCGATGCTTTCGATGGGCAGGCCAGCCTTCTGCAGCAGCGGCGGGATGACCTTGAACGCGCCCTCGCCCATCAGTTCGCGAGGGACGCCCACATTGTGCCATGCCAACAGACGGGCCAGGGGCTTCTTGCCCATGCGGGTTGCGTACTCCTCGCTGCACAGCACCAGCGCCGCGGCACCGTCGTTGATCGACGACGAATTCATCGTGGTTATGGTGCCACCGTCCGGCTTGAAGAACGGCCGCTGGGCCGACAGCACGTCCATAGTCACGGGCTTCGGCCCCTCGTCCTTCGCGAACATCACAGGCGGCCCCTTGCGCTGAGCGATCGGCACCGGCACCACGTAGTCAGCAAAGGCCCCGGATTCCCACGCCGCCAGCGCGTTCGCGTGACTGCGGAAAGCGACCTCGTCCTGCTCGAGCCTTGTCAGGCCATATTTCGCGACCAACCGCTCGGTCATCAGGCCCATTACCTCGCCCTTCGGCGGAACGTTGCGGTCCACCAGGGCACCCTGGATGCCATCCTCGAGGACCATGTCGCCATATGTCTGACCCTTTAGGCGCCCCGAGTACAGATAGCGAGGCACATTGGACATCGCCTCTACACCACCAGCAACGCCGACCTCGATCTCGCCCAGCAGGATACGGCGGGCAAGCGCCTGCACCGCGGCGGCGCCTGACGCGCAGTTCTCGTGGTAGGTGGTTCCCGGAACGGTATTCGGGACGCCCGCGAACTCGGCCGCCTGCTTGGCGATGTTCGCGAACCTGGAATCCTGCATCACCCAACCGATGCACGTGTACTGCACCTGCTCGGGGGAGATCCCTGCCGCCTCGATGGCCTTACCTATCGCGAACGTGGCCAAATCCCTGGCCAGCAGGGACGACAGACCGCCCCCCATCGCCCCGATCGGGGTGCGCACTGCACCCAGTACGACAACCTTGTCCATACGTACCTCCAGCGGGCCTCGCAGGCCCTTTTTCACGCGTTGCCGAGCGGATGATAGCACGTCGAATCGCAGGCGGATCCGCCAGGAATTCATTCTGGTGCGGGAACGTCCACGGCAACCACACCGGGGGGAATACCGGGCCGCACCTTGACCTGCTCGAAGTGATCCAGGGTCACCTGGCCGGCAGGTGCGCCTCGTTGCTTGTGGACGTCGCGGCGACGACACCAATGCACCGAAACGCGCCCTGCAGTGCGGCACTTCGAATACCACGCCGCCAGCGACGCGGCCTCGTCAAGGGTGCTGCGCGGCAGGCGCTGAACATGATCGGGGTTGCTGACGACGACATGGGATCCCGGAGTCGGCGCGACGTGAAGCCAGAAATCGTCCTGCAGCGCCACGTGGAAAGTAAGGTCGTCGTTTTCCGCGGCGGTACGTCCCACAAGGATCTGGAAGCCGTCGCTGGACTGGTATGTCCAATAGCCCTTGCGATCAACGGGCATGACGCCTCCGCAGGACGCCTACAGCCTGAATGTCTTGCCCAGTTGCAGTTCCTTCGCGCCATAGAAGACGAGATAGGACGCAAGTGGCCGCATCGCACCGGAACGCAGTATCGCGGCATCGGCCTTCAGCGCCAGCGGCAAGGCCCTAGCCGCGGCCCGCCCCAAGGCGCCGCCCTTCACGGCCGCCAGCCAGGCAACAATCGGTGCCAGCACGTGGTAGCGTTCGGTCCGCTCAACCTTGAAGACCTCGCCGGCCTCCTCGATCAGCACGTCCGCATCTGGCAAGGCCAGCAACGTCGCGACGCCAGGCAGGCGCACCGCCAGTTCCGATGCCTTGGGATAGACCTTCGCCACTCCGGGAATGCGCAACAGGGCCCGGGACATTGCGCCAGTCGGGGGCCTGACACGCATGCGCACGAAGATGCGCCCGCCGGCACGCAGCTCGCGAGCCGCCTTCTTCAGGATGACGACCGGCTCGCTGTACCGGCCCATCGCCGAAAAGAAAATGGCCAGATCAAAGCCGCCCGAAGCAAACTCGCGTTTCATGTAATCCGACGCGTAGGCATTCAGCGCGATCCCGCACTTTGCCTGGTCGGCTGCGGCCTGCAGCAGCGCTATCCGCCGGGCATCGGGCTCGACGACAGTGACGAAGACCTTGGCCTTCAGAAGTTCCAGGGCGATGCGCCCGTGGTCCTCCAGGCCCACGACCAGAGCGCGGCGCGTGCCGTCCTTTGCCCACGTCAGCAGTTCGGCCAGCAGTGGGCCTTCCAGGGCTTCGGTCACGGCCGCGTCGTCCAGGAACGCGTCCAGACCCGGGCCGGTCACGCGATGAACCCGGGCCTCCTCCTCGATGGATCGCATCGTACGGACCATTGGGACCTCCGGTGGAACCTAGGGGAAATATCTACAGGACGCGGCGATCGTTCTCGTCCTTCAGACGGGCAATGACTTCCGCCAGCGGCAGCGCACCCAGGTCTTCGCCCGAACGCATGCGCACCGCAACGGTACCTGTCTCGGCTTCACGCGCGCCGCAAACGAGCTGGTAGTTCACGTGCTGCATCTGGGCATCGCGAATCTTCTTGCCCAGCTTCTCGTTGCGCAGGTCCACTTCCGCCCGCAGACCGGCCCTTACCAGTTCATCGCCAACCTGTTTGGCGTAATCCGAGAACTTGTCCCCGATAGGCAGGACCTTCACCTGCGTCGGATTCAGCCACAGCGGGAACTTGCCCGCGAAATTCTCGATCAGGATGCCAATAAAACGCTCCAGCGACCCAAGAATTGCGCGGTGGATCATCACGGGGATCTTGCGAGTGCCATCCTCGGCCTCGTAGGTTGCGTGGAACCGGTCCGGCATCGAGAAGTCAACCTGGATGGTGCCGCACTGCCACGACCGCCCCATGCAGTCCTTCACGTGGAAGTCGATTTTCGGCCCATAGAACGCGCCGTCACCCGGGTTCAACTTGTAGTCGATATCCTGCGACTTCAGCGCAGCTTCAAGCCCGGCCTCGGCAACGCGCCAGACCTCGTCCGACCCGATGCTGCCCTGCAGGGGCCGCGTCGAAAGTTCAACGTGAACGTCGGTAAAGCCGAAGGTCCGGTATATCTCGAATACCAGCCGAATCGTCTCGACGACGGAAGCCTCGACCTGCTCGGGCGTGCAGAAGATGTGAGCGTCGTCCTGGGTGAACGAGCGCACCCGGAACAAGCCGTGCAAAACGCCCGAAAGCTCGTGGCGGTGAACGGCGCCCAGTTCGGCCACGCGCAACGGGAATTCCCGGTACGAGTGCAGGCGGCTCTTGTAGACCAGCAATCCGCCCGGGCAGTTCATTGGCTTGACCGCGTGATCCACCTCGTCGATCTGAGTGACGTACATGTTCTTGCGGTAGTGGTCGTAGTGACCTGATGTCTGCCACAGCGACATGTTCAGGATCGCGGGGGTGAGGATCTCGTTGTACAGATACTTGCGATGCACCTCGCGCCAGTACTCGACTACGGTGTTTCGCAGCACCATGCCTCGGGCGTGCCAGAACGGGAAGCCGGTGCCCTCGTCGTGGAACGAAAACAGGTCCATCTCCTGGCCGATCTTGCGGTGGTCGCGCTCGCGAGCCTCGTCCAGCGCCTTCAGGTGTGCCTCAAGTCGCGCGGCGTCGGGGAATGAAATCCCGTAGATGCGCTGCAACTGTTCGTTCTTCTGGTCGCCCCGCCAGTAGGCACCTGCAACCTTGGTCAGCTTGAATGACTTCAGCATCCTGGTGCGCGGGACGTGCGGCCCTCGGCACAGGTCGATGAAATCGCCCTGTCGATATGCGGTGATGCTGCCGTCCTCGAATTCCCGGATCATCTGAACCTTGAAGCGATTGGACGCGAATGCAACGAGGGCCTCGTCACGAGTCATTTCCAGGCGCTGGACGGGCAGATCCTCGGCGACGATCTTCCGCATCTCGACCTCGAGGCGCTCGAGATCCTCGGGGGTGAAAGGCGTCGCAGCAAAGTCGTAGTAGAAGCCTTCCTCGACAACCGGGCCGATGGTCGGCAGCACATCCGGGAAAAGGCGCGAAACCGCGTGAGCCAGCAGGTGGGCTGTGGAATGCCTGAAAACCTCCTGACCGGCCGCATCGTCGAACGTCAGGAATCTGACGGGAACAGCTGAACTGCCTGGAACAGTCGCCACCAGATCCACAGCGACGCCATCGACCAGCACCGCCAGCGCGTTCAGGCCCTTAGCATGCCCGGCCGCCTTCAATGCCTTCAGCACCTCGAAAAAATTCGACTGTGGGGGCACATCGACCTTTACCGGTCCGCCACCCAGTCCATCGACCATCACGCCTATCGATACTTCCGCCATCGCACCCTCGCCTTCCATTGAAAATCGAGACCGGGCCGCAGGGGGTCCGGAGGGGCCATATCCTAGCACCGTCAAGGCCTTGTGGCAAGCCGCGTTCCCGGCTTGGGTGTGCGACAAGCACGCTACTTCAGTCTGCTGGTAAACGCCGCCGCGCGAATCGGAAAATTCTTGAACGTCGGGTAGAAGGTGGACCGCGCCTCCGACGGCTCCCTCCGGAGCGCCCCTGGAACCGGTCCGCGCGTCAGGCCACCGATGCCGCACCACCCGCGGTCATGTTGAAGCTATTTAGCGCGATTGTTGATCACCAGGGCGCCGATCACGCCCGGGACCCATCCCGCCAGGGTCAGCAGGGAGATCAGCACGATGGAACCGCAGCCCTTGTCCATGACGGCCAGCGGCGGAAGAATGATGCACAGCAACGTACGCCCGCAACCCACGTCAACCTCCGGCATCCTGCGGAAGGGATCCTACCACCGACTCGAACCGCGAAACAATGCGGATGGTGCGGGGTTCAGTGGCTTGGGCAGGTTCCAGTGGTCGGTTCAAGCCGTCCGTCGCAGACCCTGACGACCTGAAATCCATGGTGGCTGCAGCGTGGGAAGTGATTCCGGATGACAGGTCAGTCCCGGTGGTACACGTAGACCTTGTCATCCTCGTACCCCGTGGACACGATCTCGTTTCGGCCGTCGCCTTCGAGGTCCACGATCAGCATTCCGCCGGCCTGGCCCAGGCTTTCGTCCAGGACGTGCGTCACGAACGTCCCTGGTGCCGTCTGCTGCAGCCAGAACGTCCGTACGTCTCCGTCGCCCGACACCGCCAGATCAATGCGCCCATCGCCGTCGATGTCGCCCCAGCCGAACACGCCAGGCGCCTGCTGCGGGGCCATTTGCGACTGGCGTGAAACAATGCCGTCCGACAGTTTCGCAACCTGGGACCAGACCTTGGTCGGGTCCGCGGGAACCTCGTAGGCACGCACCGCCGATTCCGGCCCTTCAGGATCATCGACTGCGTTGGTGTGGTTCGATATGACAGCCAGCGTGCGCCCGTCGCCAAACAGGTTCGGGATCATCGAAAGCTGGATGGCGGGACCGTCGTCGGCGTCGATGACATGGCGGACCCATCCCTCATTACCGCGATTCTCAAGCCACGCCGCGGTCTCGCCTGGAATGAAGAACTGCGCACTGACGACGTCCAAATCCCCATCGCCGTCCACGTCTCGAACAGTGGGGAAGCTACCCATCCCGTCGGCCAAATCGACGGGTGTCGAATCGAAGCGGGCGGCCGTCAAGTTGCCCTTGAACACCTGCGCGACCGCACGGTCCTGATCCGTTGTAAAACCCACGTGCTGCTCGGCCACGGTCACCAGGTCCTTCACGCCGTCGCCGTCCATATCGACCACGACCACGCCCGTATAGAACGGGATCGTCCCGCTGACCAGCACGTGCTTCAGCCAGCCGTCGGCCGTCTGCTGCAGCCACAGCAGCGCACCACAAGGGTCCATGGAGAACTGCGTGCACAGAAGAAAACCCGCGCCCAGGACGATGTCCAGCTTGCTGTCGCCATCGACGTCAACCACGACCGGCAACCCAGGGAACTTGATGCCGTCGCCCGCAGCTATCAGAACAGTACGCGTCCACGAGTCCAGGTCGCCGCCACGCTTGTACAGCAGAAGTTCGCCGTCCGGGAATCCGTCCAGGCCCTCAATCAAACCGAATGTGGTCACGAGGATCTCAAGCTCGCCGTCGCCGTCAATGTCCGCCACCGCCGCGGAAGCGGCCCCGGCGGCGTCAGAGTCCACGGTGTGGCGTGTGAAGGTTATCTGTCCGGGTGGTACGTCCGGCAACGACAGGTCGGCCACGGGAACATCCGACCCCTGCGTGTCGACCGGCAACGCATCCCCTGGCAGCTCGTCACCCGACGGCGCATCATCCAGCGGCGCATCAACGTGCACGACATCGATCGCATCGGCCATCACATCGGAGGTCGAGGAGGACGAAGCGCAGGCGACAGTCACCAGTACCAACGCGAATACAACAAGGAACACGTAAGGCAATCGACGCATCCAGGACCTCCCGGTCTGACGCGACACCGCCGATCAGCGCCGCCGCGCGGGGGTATACCGGGGCCGCGAGTGCATGTCAACGCTTGTTCATAAAGACTACGTGACACGCGTTTGGATCATACTGAACGCAGTTCGTCGCGCACGTCATCAGCCACAAGCAGTCCTGCTGTGCGGGTCCAATCGCCGCATCGAGGTCCACCCCCTGGACGCCGTCGGCAGCGTTTAGGCCACAAACGCCGTTCTCGCCTGCGTCTCGGCAATCCTGCTTCGAATCTGGCGAGCAAGCAGCAAGAACGACTGCGCCCACAACGACAACACCAGAGAATCGATGAATCGACAACCCAGGTTGAGGACAGAAATACTGTTGCCGGGCCTGGCCCCGACTCCGAAGGCCCGGGCGGCTCCGACATGCCCCCGCCAGCAGGCGAGTGACTCGCGTTCAATCGACCAGGGGGCCAGTTCCCTGAACCCGGAGTTGCCTACGGGAATCGACGCCCGATATCGTACTGAATCAAGCCTTCATGCAACCAGTACCTATCCAATATACCAAGGCATTAGCAATACGACTCGACGCGGTTCGCCTCTTGCAAGGGGTTCGTCAAGGTCCCGACGAACACTAGCGACCCGGGTTGAATCTTGAGTAGGGCAGGAAAGCGCAAAGCACACCGCCCGAACGTCTATTGGCCGACCCAGGTCTAACTATGCTTCGAAGCCTGCTTCGAAGGCCGGATTGCGAGATTGGTCCCGCATGAAGGTTGCATTGCCAGGGAAAGCAAAAGGAGGAGAATATCCCATGCGATCACCAAGGCTTGACCGGTTCCTGGCGTTGACCGCACTGCTGCTGATCCCAAGCGTGGCTTTTGCGACCACGATCAGGGTCACGACTACCGGCGATGAGCTCAACAGCGATGGAGACTGCTCGCTTCGAGAGGCGCTCGCCGCAGCCAACGGGGACACTGCCTCGGACGCCTGCCCGGCCGGCAGCGGAGCGGACACCATCCTTTTGCCTGCTGGCACCTACAACAGTGGCACGATGTTCCAGATCACGGCGAGCGTTTCCATTGTTGGAACCACTGGCCAGACGCACATCGCCCACACCGGCAATGTGTTCGCCATCGATACTGCCAGCCTGACCGTGTCCCTGCGCAGCCTGGATATCGTGACCAGCGGCATGTACGCAGTTTACCAAGGCGGCAGCTCTACAGGAACGTCCTTGACCGCAACCGATTGCCGCCTAAAATCGGCGTACTACGCTGTTGCTATCAGCAAGGGCAGCGGGCGCTTCGATTCCTGCGAGGTCGAGGGACCGTACACTTGCATCGTTGCATCAGACTACAGTCCGACCGTCGACATCATCAACTCAACGCTCCACGGCCACACCTACTCTTCATATGGAGCGATCTGGAACCCAGGCATCGGCACGGTCCGGGTCAGCCACTCGACGATCACCGGCAACGCGGCGGCGTTCGCGGGCACGGGCACCATCCAATTGAAGAACAACATCATAACCGGCAATACCACCGTCTACCGTGATGGCCCTAACTTCACCAGCCTTGGCTACAATCTGTGCGACACCACGATGTCCAGCCTGACGCTGTCATCTGACCGCCAGAACGTCGGCCCGATGCTTGGTTCCATCGGGGCACATGGCGGGACCGGCAGATGCTATCCGCTGCAATACGGCAGCCCGGCGGTCGATACTGGCATCTGCACGGACTTCGCGGGAAACACAGTGACCACCGACCAGCGCGGAATCGCCCGTCCAGCCAATGTGGCCTGCGACGTGGGTGCGGTCGAAGCGACCGGATTGGCTGCCATCGAGGTGATAGCCGAGGCGTCGGGCGCCAACTGCACGTACGGTGGGACGCGACTGCGCAGCGGCACTGACTATGACATGGACGGAGTCCCAGATGTGGGCGTGGCGACACGATACATTTGCAATGGCGCCACCGGCAGTTCAGGGGTGAAATCGCTGTTGAAGATCACTACCGAAAGCGCGGGTGAAAACTGTACGACAGGTGGCAAGCGCATCGACGCCGGCCTTGATGACGGCCTACCAAGCGGCACGGCTGGCAACGGCGTACTGGAGGTAGGCGAGTTCGATTCCACATCGTACGTCTGCAACGGTTCGAACGGTTCGAACGGCACCAACGGAACCAACGGAACCAACGGCACCAACGGCATCAACTCGCTTGTCAAGGTCACGACCGAGATCGCCGGCGAAAGTTGCCCGACCGGGGGCAAGCGCATCGACACCGGCCTTGACGACGGCCTCCCCAGCGGCACGGCAAACAACGGCCTGCTGGAGGTGGGCGAGATCAACTCTACGGTGTACGTCTGCAATGGTTCGAACGGGACTGACGGCACCAATGGGACCGACGGCACCAATGGGACCGACGGCACCAACGGGACCGACGGCACAAATGGAACTAACGGCACTAACGGCTTAAATTCGCTGGTCAAGGTCACGACCGAGATCGCCGGCGAAAGCTGCCCGACTGGAGGCAAGCGCATCGACACCGGCCTTGATGACGGCCTCCCCAGCGGCACGGCTGGCAACGGCGTGCTGGAAGTGGGCGAGATCAACTCCACGTCGTACGTCTGCAACGGTTCGAACGGGACCGACGGCATTAACGGGGCCGACGGCACTAACGGAACCAACGGCACTAACGGAACCAACGGCACTAACGGAACCAACGGCACTAACGGAACCGACGGCACTAACGGAACTGACGGTACAAATGGAACCAACGGCGCTAACGGGCTCAACTCGCTGGTCAAGGTCACGACCGAGGTCGCCGGCGAAAACTGCCCGACCGGGGGCAAACGTATCGACACCGGCATTGATGACGGCCTCCCGAGCGGCACAACTGGCAACAGCCTGCTGGAGGTGGGCGAGATCGACTCCACGTCCTACGTCTGCAACGGTTCGAATGGGACCAACGGCACCAATGGAACCGACGGCACTAACGGTACCGACGGCACCAACGGAACCGACGGCACCAACGGAACCGACGGCACCAACGGAACCGACGGCACCAACGGAACCGACGGCACTAGCGGCCTCAACTCGCTGGTCAAGGTCACGACCGAAATCGCCGGCGAGAACTGCCCGACAGGGGGCAAGCGCATCGACACCGGCCTTGATGACGGCCTACCAAGCGGCACGACTGGCAACAGCCTGCTGGAAGTGGGCGAGATCGACTCCACGTCGTACGTCTGCAACGGTTCGAACGGGGCTGACGGCACCAATGGCACTAACGGCACCAATGGCACCGACGGCACCGACGGCACCAATGGCACCGACGGCACTAACGGGACCAACGGGACCAATGGAACCGCCGGCGCTAACGGCCTCAACTCGCTGGTCAAGATCACGACCGAAATCGCCGGCGAAAACTGCCCGACAGGAGGCAAGCGCATCGACACCGGCCTTGATGACGGCCTCCCCACCGGCACGGCTGGCAACGGTATCCTGGAAGATGCGGAGGTCGATAGTTCGGTGTTTGTGTGCAACGGTACAGATGGCGAAGCCGGAACCAACGGCATCGACGGGACCAACGGTATCGACGGAACCAACGGTATCGACGGAACCAACGGCGTCGACGGGACCAACGGATCCAAATCCCTGGTCAACGTCATCGACGAGGCACCGGGATCAAACTGCCCCACGGGCGGCAAGAGAATTGACACCGGCCTTGACGACGGCCTTCCTGGTGGTACTGCGGGAAACGGCGTACTCGAGGCCGAAGAGATCGACGATTCCTTCTTCGTGTGCAACGGAGAAAACGGCGGTTCGGGACTGGAAGGCAACAACGGGACGAACGGGACCGACGGGTTCTTGGCCCTCGTCAGAATTGTAGAGGAATCCGCAGGCGACAACTGTCAAAACGGTGGACAGCGAATTGACACTGGACTCGACGACGGAGTTCCCGACGGCATTGCGCGCAACGGCGAACTGGAAGACGGCGAAGTCGACCGCACGTCGTTCGTATGCACACCAGCCGCGACAAACAACAGCGGCAGCGGCAGCGGATGCTCGGTCGGAAGTGGCCCCGGGTCCAAGGGCGCTGCAATGCTCTGGTTCCTCGGCCTGGTCCTCCTGCGATTCTGCCGCCCCAGTCGCAAGCGCGGGTAGGTACCTATCTCACATTCACAAGGATACGAATCATCCTGCCGTAACGAAGCATCGACGTGGTGGCCGGGGTAAGGCGGCAACGCAATCAACACACGCGGCCAAATCAACTGGCAGGCGATCACACGCATGAAAAAACCATTGACAGGTCCTCACCATCAAAGATGCTGAAGAGTCGCACCCATCTTTCGGAAGTCCTTTTTATTGAAGGTCGCGACACAGCCGGCGCCCAGCCGGCGGGACGACGCCAGTATGTAGGAATCAGCGAACTCGGTCCCGGACTTCGTCGCGATCGAGATTGCCTCCTCGACGACAGGTCCGTCAGCTAGATCAAGTCCCGACAACGAGACAATTCTCGACAGGACATCCAGGATCCTGTCCGCTTTAAGTCCGTAGGCCGAGCGCAGCGTCCACGCAATCTCGAACAGGACAGGTGGGCCCGTAACCAAGGACACACGACCGGCGGCAGCCTCCCGAAAAAGCTTCTCGGCTGACTCGTGCTGGCAAGAATCATCTGCGGTAAAGAACCGCAGAAAAACGTTGGCATCGACGAAAACGCTGGTCATTCGTCCCTCCGATCGACATGCGCCACGATGCCCTTCATCATCTGCGCCCGCTCGGCCTCACGCCCAAGGCCTTTGCCCAGGAATCCATACAATTCGAAGAAGTCACCGGCATTGCGGATCAGAATGCCGTCAGCAGTCGATTCCACAACAACGCGGGACCTAGGCATCAAACCGAATTTCTTCCTGAGTGCTGCCGGAAGCGTGATTTGACCCTTGGCAGAGATGGTGGAAATCGACATCTTGTCCTACCTTTCCGAAAAAGTCGGAATATATGTAGCACGTTCAACGCTAAGATTCCATTGCGAACCCATCCAACTGCTGGAAGGCAACTTCAGCGGCAGACAGTTGCACGTGGTTGTAGCCGTCGATGGCTTGCGTCGCATTGCGGTCACGACGTACGCTACCCGTGATGATCCCCGCGGGCGACGAAGTCTTTCAGCAGCTCCAGCAGGGAATCCTGGACCTCGGGATCATCGATCGGGGACATTTCCTTGGGGTCCTGAACCACATCGTATAGTTCGGTCAACCCTGACGACATGTCCCACAGCAGCTTGAAATTGCCGCGGTAGACGGCCTTGCGGTATCTCAGCGCGCCCTCGTTGTTGATCATGAGTTCCGAGAATATCGGACGATCGGGCCACGGGTCCGAGCCACGCGTGTACTGGAACAGGCTGAAGCCCTGCGGCTGGGGTTCATCGGGCCGCAGCCCCAGCACGTCCATCAATGTCGGGAAGACGTCGATCAGCGAGACCCGGGTCTTGATGCGCATATGGCGCCGGCCGGGAATCCGGACCAGCAACGGCACGCGGATGCTCTCGGCATAAAGGGTTCTCGAATGCTGCTTTCCGCCGCGTTCGCCAAACTCCTCGCCGTGGTCCCCGAAGACGATGATGATCGTGTCGTCCTTCAGGCGCTCGGTTTCCAGGTACTCGATCAGCAGCCCGACGTAGTGATCCGCGTACGCAATCTCGTGGTCATACAGGTCGGACGGCAGGCTGCCGAAACTGGGAATGTCCTCGTGGCGGACGTAGGGAAAGTGAGGCGCCTCCATGTGCACGTACATGAAGAACGGCTTGCTTTTATCCCGCGCCCCCAGCAACTCGACGGCCCTGAACAGCGTAAATGGCGCCGCCTGCTGGCCGACCTCGTTCCAACGACCATTGCCGTAGGCTACCTCAGCGATGTCGAACCCGCGCAACGAGCTTGGAAGAAACTTCTTCAGCCACTCGTCGATCACCCCAAGGGTCTGCCAGCCGCGCCCCTTCAGCACCTCGGCCAGCAGTCGCTGGGAAGCGGCCAGGGGACGCACCTTGGCTTCCCTTTCCCACTGGACCCCGGATGGATAGCGACCGGTAAACAGCGGCGGGATGGACTCACGCGTGGTCGACGATGGGGCGATGACGTTGTCGAACAGCCACGAATCGCGCGACAACACCTCCAGCCGGGGAGTTGTCCGCCGCGGATAACCCAGGAATGAGACCCGATCCGCCCTCATGGCATCTATGCAGACCAGCAACACGTTGTAGCGTTTGCCATCCTGGGGTTCCTTGAAGTACGTTTTCATGGCCGCGGCACTGGCGACCTCGGCGTCATCACCGCTGCAGTCCTCGTCGATCCCGTTGCCAGGTTCATCGACCGCAAGGGGCGAGACCTGTGGATCGTCATCGTCGCAATCACCGCCCCCGAGGATCGGGCTGCTGCCGTCGCCGTCGAAGTCCCAGATGCCGCGCAGAATGGACTGCACACGGCCCGCGGCACCGTTACTGGACCCGACCCATGGGGCTGCGTCGGGATCAATCCTCGAGACACCTTCGGCCAGCATGAAGAAGGCGACTGGAGCCAGCAGCAGCACAATCCTGAAGGAATTTACGGCCAGCAACCTCCTGGCCCACGACGACACCGCCGGAAGGGCGGTAACGGCCAGCACCACACCAGCCTCGCACAACCCGAAAAGCGTCAACGCCGCAAGAGGCACAGCGTCAATCAGCTCGCGATAGAACCTTGACCAAAGGGCTGCCACGAAGATCGCGGCAAAGGCGACACCAAGACCGCCGGCAGCCAATCCAGCATCGCGCAAACGACTGGCACCATCCTGACGGGATTCGATCAAGGACGCGACAACCACGCCGGCCACTATTGAACCAGCGGCAGACGCCAGCACGAAGACGACCTGCAACATCACACGAAGGTCGGGATCGGTCACACGATCCAGGCCTGGAGCCTGAATCCACCAGACAATTCCAAGAAGCGGCAGTGCGACAAGGCCGGTAACCAGAGTCCTGAACGCGCGGGCTGGCCCCAGCAGCCTGATCGCCCGAATACCGAACGCCAGAACAGGCGCCTGAACCATCGCAAGTACGGAAGCAGCAAGAAAGATCAGCAGAACGGAAAGCACCGGCGCACCGGCATCGGACGGCGTCACCGAGTTGGGGTTCACTGTGATGACCAGCAGATCAACAAGGGCCACAACAGGGGCCGAAACCAACGCCAGCAGCGCCGACAGCCCCAGCCACCCAAGGATCCCGCACACCAGGCCGCGCCGCGGATCAACACACCGATCAGGAGGAGAACAAACCGACGACGCCACTGTACGGGCAGACTCCACTGAGAGCTCCTGAAGACCGGCGGGAGTCTACAATTTCAGCCAGTTGTTGGCAACGCCATACGGGCATTCTCGCCATGGTTTCGCCCGCGCCCGAAGACCAATCATCATGTCGAAACCATTGCTCATCACAAAGCCGGAATGCCGCATTCAAATCGGTCGCTCGGTATTGCCACGCGACGCGCTTACTGCAATCCTAGGCCGTTCACCCCGGAGTCTGCCATGGACCTGGACGCCGTACTTGCAATGCCGCTTTTCGCGTCGTTCGCCCCCGCCCGCGTGGCCTCTTTTTCGGCAGCGATGGAAACCGTCACCCTGCTGCCTGACCAGGAGGTTTGCCGCCAGGACTCGCAGCCGAACGTTGTAGCGATCATCGTCGAAGGCCGTTTGCAGACCGGATGGCGCGACATCGCCGACGGTCTGGAATACCTGGGAGGCCGCCTTGGTCCTGGCGATTTCCTTGGTCTTGCCGAGATTCTCCTTGGCGCGCCCCATGGCGTTTCGGCCTGGGTCCAGGAACCAACAACCCTCGCCATGCTGCCCCGAGCTGCTTTGCTGGAGGCGTGTGCCGACGATCCGGTCCTTCACGCGGCCCTTCTGCGAACCGTGGCCGAGCGGCTTCAGGCAGCCTCGGTTCCAACCGGCGCCCGCGTCGTTGACCTGGCCCGCCTGAAGCTGGACGAATCCTTGTGGGGACTGCTGCCTCAGACCCAGATGCGCAAGTACCGCGCCCTCCCACTGGCCCGTAATGGCCGCGTGCTGGTAGTCGGCTTCGTGGACCCTGGTGACCTGAACATTGTTGACGACGTGTCGCGCGTGCTGACCAGCTATCGGGTGCGCCCGGTCGCCCTGGATGGCAGCGAGTTCGACCGGTTCTTTCGGACTAACGTCATTCCGGCCCTGGAAAAGCTGCGCCCGGACGAAAATCCACGAGATCGCTGGTTTCAGATGGTCAGCCAGAAGGCCCACGAAGTCCGCTTGATCGATTCCACGCCCTCCGTGACACCGGATGAACGAGGCAAGCAGATTTCGGGAGAGATGGTTGTCGCCCTTGTCAACCGGCTGATCGGCGAGGCACTCGAACTGGCTGCCAGCGACATCCACCTGGAACCGTCCGAGACCGAAATGGTCGTCCGTTACCGGGTGGACGGCAGACTGAAGCGTCGCCCTGAACCCCTGGATATGAGGTTCCACCCGCCTCTGGTATCGCGACTGAAGGCGCTGGGCAGGATGGACATCGCCGAAAAGCGCCGCGCCCAGGATGGCCGCTTGTCTGTCGAGCACGGACGCCGCCAGATCGACTTTCGCCTGTCGACGGTCCCAACGCGATTCGGCGAGAAGTTGGTCCTGCGAATCCTGGATCCCCAGACGGTCCTTATCGATCTGGAACGCCTGATCCTTCATGACCCGACCTATCGTGCAATGCGCTGGATGATCGAACAACCGCAAGGCCTGGTCATAATTGCCGGCCCGACCGGCAGCGGCAAGACGACGACCATCTACAGCGCGATGCTTCGGTTGCGCGAGGATGAAATCAATATCGTCACGATCGAGGACCCCATCGAGTACACCATCGAAGGGATCACTCAGGTGCAGGTGAACGATGCGGCCGGCGTCTCATTCGCGAACAGTGTTCGCCACTTCCTGCGTCAGGATCCGGACGTAATCGTCGTCGGCGAGACCCGCGACCCGCAGACGGCCGCAACGACGGTCGAAGCCGCGCTGACGGGTCACCTGGTGTTCACGTCGCTGCACGCGAACGACGCGCTGGGTTCGGTGGTGCGCATGCGCGAGATGGGGGTCGAATCGTTCCTTCTGGCCCACACTCTGGTAGGCGTCGTCAGCCAGCGCCTGTTGCGCAGGGTTTGCCCGCACTGTCGCCAGCCTACAACATATCACCCGGACCTGATCATGCCGCTGGGGCTGTTCGGAAAGGACGAGGGGGCTGGCGGCTTCTCGTTCATGAAGGGCAGCGGGTGTTTGAACTGCAACTACCAGGGCTTCCGCGGCCGCGTCGGCGTCTTCGAAGTCCTGCGGGTTGACGACCGCCTTCGTCCGCTGATAGCCGCAGGCGAGTCCATGCCGGTAATCGAGAAGATGGCCATGGAAACCGGCCTGTTCCAGCCGCTGCGCGAGCATTGCCGCCACCTGCTGGTCAACGGCATAACGACCCCAGAGGAGATCGCCAGGGTCCTGTTCGTGACTGACTGATCTCGGGTTTTCAATCCCGGCGCAATCGAAGAATCCACTGGTCGCACGTGTCGCGACCGACCGGCCGTTCCTGGACTACCGAGAATGGACGACCCGGCAGGCGCGCAACGACCTGCGACGAGTCCCAGTTCCTGAGATGAGCGTGTCCTCCGGCCGCCTCGACATGGCATAGCGAAGCATGCCTGCGCGAACGAACCAGCGGCAATGGCAACGATTCGATCATCAGAACCTCGGCCCCGGGGCGAAGACACCTGGCAATGACGTCAAGCGCGCAATCAACATCTTGAAAATGGTTCAAGCTACGCAATGCCACTGCCGCATCGAAGAATCCTTCGCAGCCCACAAACGCCTCGATGGCAACCTCGTGCAGGCTCATCGGAAGTCCCGAGGCCCCGGCCGCCGCAATGACCGCAGGATCGGGGTCAAGGCCGTGGTACTCCAGCCGACCGCCTAGAATCGCGTCGGACATTGCCTCGCGGTATGGGGCAAAACCCATTCCCACGTCAAGCAGGCGGCCTCGCCTGGCCCGCAGCCAGTCCTCCAGGACCTTCTCGTCATCCTCGAAGAACCAGGCGAACGTCGGAACATAGCAGGCACAGCATGTTGCCAGGTCCGGGCAGGACCGGCACGTCGGCGAAACCACGACCTGACGGACGTCGCGCCCGAAATCCGTTATCGCCGGCTTTCCCGAGACATCCAGATACAGCTGGCCCCGCTGATGAACAACGAGCCTGACCTGGGCATCCGAGAAGTCCCCAGTGTCCGTCCTGCAAAGCACGAACCTCGCATCCACAGCCACGATAACGGCGCGGCTGGTAGCTGCGCGGGAAAGACCCAGTTCACGCGCGGTGCAGCATGAAACGTCCAGCATGAAGCCTTGAAGTTCCCGAACCGGTATGTAGTCGAACGAATTGCTGCCAGGCAGCGCGTCTCGATCATCCATCCCGACCCTCGTAGGGCACGACCTCGGCATCCCCGTGGCGTTCCAAATAGTCCCGACGGATCCCCTGGCACTCCCGTCGAACGTACAGACACGACTCGCACCTGGGGCTGTAAGTGTTCGGACTGATGGCCGACTCCCAAAGGAAGAACCTGGATCCTGGAGTGACAACCAGCACGCGATCATCACGGAGGTCCCGACAGAAAGCCTCGTACCCCCGCAACATGCATCGAGGAATATGCCTTGAATAGACGGTGACGCCCAGTTCGCGCCCGCGCTCGAAGGCCGCAACCAGGGACGCCCGCATCAGCGAGACCGGGGGAAGAGAGTCCACGTTGTCGCGGTTCCGGTCCGACAAGGACACCAGCCACAGCGGGAACATTCGCGCGCCCAGGGCCGCCCAGTACGCGATGATATCCGACAGGTGCATGTAGGTGTCGTCCTTCACGATCAGATCCAGGACCGGCACATGTCCCGCCGCAACAAGGTTGCCGACCCCACGAGTGACCAGTTCGAGGCCTTCCTTATGCCCCAGAATCTTCCTGTAGAGTTCCGGCGTATGCGCCATCACCGAAACATGAAAATCGGTGATCCCGGCCTCGATCGCCTGGCGCACGTAGTCCTCGTACGAGTACATCAGTCCGTTCGACGACACCTTGACCGACGCAAAGCCGCGATCCCGGGCGTATCTGACCAGCGGGAACAGGTCCCGGCGGATGGTAGGCTCGCCGCCGCCAAACGCCACTCGCGACATTCCCAGCGCCCGGGCGCGGGCCAGTTCCTCGATCACCACCTTGGTCGACATGTTGCTGAGTCGCATCCCCGGCGTGATCGAGCAGTAGTCGCATTGGACATTGCACTCGTAGCCGAGGATTACGTCCACCAGGACGTCCGACATGTCATCAACAACACCGAAGGCTGCACGATCAGACATCGGAGGCATCCTCCTCGAATTTGAAAAAGCCGTCGCACACCGGAGCCCAGGGACAGACGAGGCACGGCGGGCGACGGACGCGGCGGGCCGCCAGGTATTCAAACAGGTTCACCTTCTCTTCGGACACGAAGATCATCGTACGACCCACCTTGCCGACGTCTCCGCCAAGATAGGATTCGTAACCCGGAAACAGGCAGAACTGCGCGTTTACAACGTGCAAACGCATCGACTTTCCGAAGCGGTCCAGTACCCGGCACACCGCTGCGGTCGCCTGGCTCTCCGGTGGAACGACATCCTGCCGTGCCGATCCGAACGGCGTGACCAATTGCAGGTTCACCTTGTCTATGCGCTCGCGGTCCAGCAATTCAAAAAGCGCATCAAGATGTTCCACGTTGCGACGGCATACCGTGATGTTGACCCCAAGGTCCTGACCATGTTTTCGCAGTGTCACCAGGTTTCTGATGCCAGCCAGGGTCTCGTCGAAGGCCCCAGGGACACCTACTATCGCATCATGGATCCCTGACGATTCACCGTGCAGTGAAACAAGAACGCTGGTGACCCCGCTGGATAGGAATTCCCTTGCCCAGACTGAATCTGCCAGGCGCCTTCCGTTGGTGGTGACGTTGATCTCCCTATAGCCTATCTCGCGGGCCAGTCTGATCGAGTCGACAAGGTTGGGATGAAGAGTTGGCTCGCCTCCGTCAAGGTCAATCTGATCCAGACCTTGCGCCCTGTATTCTCGGATGAACTGCTGAAGCCGGGGCCACGGGATGTCACGTTTCTCGCGGTTCGAAACGGCGCAGAACTCGCACGCATTGATGCACTCGTAGGTCAGGTTGATGATGACCTTGCGTGACGATGCCGATTCAACCTTGCGACGAAACATGGCGTGAGCGGTCTGCAACCAGCCTTCGGGAATCGCCGGCGGCCGAAACGCCGGACGATGCTGAAACAGCGTGCCGTCGGCCGAGGTACCGGCGTCGGGAGACATCAAGCCCGACTGCACGCAAATGTCGAAGAGAGGCGTGCCGCGCAGTGGAGTGGCAAACTGGACCGAGGGCGCCGCACCATAGGTGTCGAACAGGCGCCAGGCGAAATCAAGGGTCGCCAGCACCGATTTCGGCGTCTCCCAGGGAAACCCGACCACGAAATGGACCAGCGTTGGCAGACCGATTCCGGCAGCTTCCGCAACAACGCGTTCGACCTGGGCCGGATCCTGGCGCTTGCCTATTGGGCCGGCCAGATCAGCGGCACTGGCGCTCTCGGCTGACACCGACAGCAGTGAAATGCGCTCCTTCATCATCGCGATGGCTTCGGAGGTCAAACGGTCAGCACGCAGGCCGTTCGGAAACTCATAGCGCAAGTCGAGCTGCGCGAATATTTCCAACATTTCTACAAAGTCGTGGCGCAGGTTGGCCATCTCGTCAAGGATGAACAGCTTGCGCGCGCCGTGTACGCGGGAAGCCAGGAAAGCCCAATCCTTCAGGACATGAAGTGGCACCACGCGCTGGACCTTGCAACCGGTCTGCCGCCAGCCCGCGTTGCTGCTGCAGAAGACACAGCGATGCGGACATCCGCTGGAGGTCATGAACGGGCGGGTGAATGCGTCGATCCCGAACGGGTTCGACCACGTGCCATCGCGAAAACAGCGCCAAAGGAAAGCCCCGTACATACCGGCGTCCAGGTCATCCAGCAACGGAAATGGAGGAAGTGCATCCCACTGACCGGGCGGATCAAGCACCTCGGAACGGGAACCCTTCAATGCTACCAGCCGATCCGGGTCGCCAAAGAAATCTTCACCAGAATGACGTAGCACGACGTCCAGGGCACCCATTTTTTCAATGACCGAAGTCCCCACGTAGTCCACCGCGTGCATGCCTCCAACATCGGCGTCTGCAAGAACGATGGCAGCCTCGGGAAAGCGCCTGCCGACCGCAGCCACGAAAGCGGCGGTGCGTGGATCAGGCAGATATGGCCTTAAAAAGGACGACGATCCAATGACAACCAAACCGAAAGGGCCTTCAGGAATTGCATCCAGCAGGTCCGACTCGGGAGCGCCCAACCGCCAACCAGAACCATCCGCGACACGATCGGAGGTCGGCAGCGCAAAGGTGTCGGTCAGCTTGACCTGCCATCCGGCCCTGGCAACACGAGCCGCGGCGAACAAAAGGCCGTGGTGCGCAAACCAGGGGTAGTCCACGAAATCGGCAGGGAGGTGCAGCGTCGGGTTCAGGAACAGTGCGCGTCGAATGGGATGACTCACGACGGTATGGTAGCGACGCGACCCGGCATCGGCAAGCGGCACCCTGGACTAGGGGTTGCGTTCAAGGTAGGACTGGGCCTCTTCGGCCTGGCTGCCCTTCGGATTCACATCGAGATACCTGGTGTAGTAGTACCGCGCGTCGGAAGCGCTGCCCAGGGCCTTCTGAACCCGCGCCATTCCCAGCAGCGCAGGCGAGAATGACGCGCCTATCTTGAGGGCGGCCCGATATTGCTTCTCGGCGGTCTCGACGTCGCCCATCCTGACAGCGCAATCACCCAGACGAGTCACAGGCTCTACACGTCCAGGCCGCGCCTGTGCCGCCAACTGGAAATGTTCCTGCGCAAGCGCCGGATTGCGGTTTACCTCGCGATTACCGGCAGCCATGTGGCCGTCGAAGGTATCCGGTTCTTCGGTGGCGACAGGCTCCTTGGCAGCAGGGGTCGCTCGCGAGTCCGGCGGCACAGCACGAACAGCAACCGGCGGCACCGTGCGGACAGCGGCCGGTGGCACCAAGGCGGCGCGAGCCTCCTTTGAATCTGCGCTTGCCGTGCGAAGTACGGGGGTCTGCCGTGCCGGAACCGGACTGGCTGAAGCCGCGGATTCGGCTGGCACGGCCGGCTGTGCAGCTTCGCCGCCACGAAGGCTGACAACGTCAGGCACGACGGGCTTGACCGGTGGGGCCGTCACTACAGGTGCTGCCACTGGGCTCTTTCGATCTGCAAATGGTTCGTATTCGATCGCCCGTACTTTATCGGGGGACGGCACCTTGGCGGCAACCGGAGCAACTGCCGGCTCCGACTCGACGGGCTCGGCCGCCTTGACAACGGGTGCCGCAACCGGCTCTGCGCCACCCTCCTCCCGAATGGGAGAAACCGCAGCAACCGGGGGCATCTCGGGTATCTCGGCCTCCTTTGACAAGACGACAAGGGCCACAAGCCCGCCAAGGCCAAGGGACACCAGCATAGCGAACGGTATCGCGCGCTTCAGCGTTGCCTTTCGTCTGGCTGCCCCGCCAATGGGGTCAGCCGCCCACAAATCCGAATCCAGTGCAGATCCGACCAGTTCGGTCCCGACGGAAAAGGCGGATGGCGCATCAAGCACGTCGCGCTGCACATCAACCTGCGCAACCATCTGAACAGTCGCAACCGGCTCCGGAGAAGTCGTCTTGGCCTCGACCACTAACGGACGAAGTGACGGTTCGGTCTTTACCACGCTGCTGGCGCCGGCAGGCTGAGCAACCGGAATTGGCTTGACCTCGGCAACCGGAACCACATCGTTCGCCAATGCCGCCGGAATCGCCTCAACACCGACCGGGTCGGCCACTTCCGCCCTAGGCGCCTGGATTGCTTCAATCGAAGTCTCGACCTGTCGCGAAGCTGCCTTGTGCGACTTTGCCTCGCGTCGGACAGGGCCTTCGGGTTTCTTCTTCCTGGATGGGCTGACCGAAGGCTCTTCGGCACCCAGCGACTTGGCCACCGGTCCGGACCTGCCAGACGCAGGCGGCGGCGCCATTTGCAACATCGCCCCCTCGGGCTCGTGCATTTCGGACAGTGGATGCCACCCCTGATCTCCACCAAGGTACAAATCGGCCGGCCCCAGCCGACCGTTGGAAATCCAGGCCTGTACTTTCGCCGCTTCCTCGAAACGCAGCAGCACACCGTCACTGGTACGTATGTATATGACCTTTCCCATAATTACCGCCGGCAATCATTTCAGAAACAGGAATGCCACTGCTGCCCCACTGCCCAGCAGCACCAGCACGCCGCCTACGATCAGGGCAACAGCCCAACGCGGAAAGCCCGTTTTCTTGTTGGTGGCAATCTTGAATGTGAATTGGGCAGTCGTGGAAACCGCATTTCGCTGGGAAGCTTGCGTCGCAACCACAGTCCCCGGGGCTCCAGGTTGTTCCCCCTGCAAGCCAATTGAAACAGGATCCTGCGGCTGCGCGAATGAACTGCCAGCAACGGACTCCAAGGGAACGGGTATCAGGCCCGAACCCCGCTCGTCCAACGTCCGTCTGAAGGCCTGGGTAGCCCGCACGCCGCGCTTGGTCTCACGGAGGAATTCCTCCAGGGACATCCAGGTTTCCCCCCCACGCGAAACCTGGTAAGGCGCCGGGTTCTCGACCACTGCCGACCAGTTGACCAGAAGGGCGGATTCGGGGAACTCCAGTACCAGGCCGGTTGGGGACTTCACAGCCCAGGATCCGGAGACAGGATCAAGTATTTCAGGGTTAGGCTTTAACTCGACAAGCCGCTCGTCCGGGATCGGCGATTCCGCCTGGAGGTTAACCGGCCTCAATCGGAAGTTATCTGCCGGGGGAAAGACCTGGTTGGCGGAAGCCATCTCGGTGGACGAAATCCGCGGCGATTCGCCTGAAGGTGCCGCGGATCCAGATACCGGTGCACCACCGGGCCGTGCTCCCCTTCGGCCCCCGAAAGCCTGCATGGGCTTGCGGAATGCTGCACCAAAACCGTCTGAAACCGGCTCGCGACGAGCGGCGGCCTCGGATGGCTCGAACTCCGCAATATGATGATCTCCCTTTGCAACGAAACGCTGCTCCCTTCCGCAAAGAGGGCAGTCCAGCGTCCCCGCGACCCCATCGGCCGCAGCGTCATCAACCTCGAAGGCTCCAGTACAATTAAGACAGGTCAACTCCATGCAGGCCCGCTGATTGAACCGAACCAAGGGTAGCATCCGCTCACCCACCAATCAAGAAAGCACACCCCATATCTTTTGTCGAAAGCGATCCACCCTCGCGTCCGCAACGAAAATCTGCCGCCATTTTGGCATGCCTGAATATGCAATGTTAAGGTGTAGAGCTGTTTGCCAGTCAAGCAGGGGGCCACTACGGGAGCAATTGCAGGAATGAAGGACGAGCCCCTCGGATCCCAGGACGAAGTTTCCGCATCCAGCCTTCTGCGGCTTGAGGTGTACGGGGCCCTGCTGGCACTGTTCTCGCTGGTGCTGCTGCTGGCCTTGGCAACGTCGGACAGACTGGACGTGCGGGCAGGGGCCGGGGACACGACAGCCAATTTCCTGGGTCCGGTCGGCGCACACATGGCCGATCTGTTCTTGTGGGTCCTGGGAACGGTATCGTTCCCGTTCACGATGGTTCTCGGCATCATCGGTTTGCGCGCCGTATTTCGTCGGCCGCCTCTCCTGGTGCCACGCAATGTCATATGGACCGCTGTTGCGATGGTCATGATGGCAATTCTGCTGCAGATTGGCATCCCGGAAACACGGCCCTTCGGGTACCTGCCGGCCGGGCGCCTGGGCATGTATGCTGGCGAGATGCTGGCTGCCTTGCTTTCGTACGGAGGGGCGGCGCTGGTTGCCTCGACTACGCTGCTGATAGCACTGTCCTACCTGGCCGGACAGTCGATTGGCGCGCTCCTGCGTGCGATCGGGCGGATGTTGTTGGCTGTCGCCACTGCTGCCTGGACAGGTCTTCGAACTGCAACCGTCTCGACCATGCGTGCAGCGTATTCCCGCATACGGCGCCGCAGTGTGGCCGAAAAAGAGGCTGACGCCTTCCGCGAGGCGAACACGGCTCCGTTGCAATTGGCCAGTTCGAATGGCTTGTCGGACACTCGCATCGATGTTCGACGGGAGTTCACGTTCCCATCCGACCAGCAGGATCCCCAGGCTGGCACTAGGCAGACGATCGGCAAAAACCGTCCATCGAATTTTTCCGCGAAAGAGCCAAGCGAGGACGTGTCCGCCGGACCTTCCCCCCTGGTCCTGGATATCGCTCATAGCCCTCCAGGCCAAGCCGGGTCGTCGGACGCGCCGCGCATGGAGCCAACGCGCAGCCCGCGGATCGTGGTAACGCACCAGCGCCAGCCTCAGATCCAGGAGTCGCTGCCCCTGCCCCGAGTTGCCTCGGATCCGTACAATCCGCCGCCACTGTCACTGCTTGATGCGGTCCAGGCGCGGGACGCCGTCATCGATCGGGACCTTCTGCGACGCAACGCCGAAACCCTCGAGCGCAAGCTGCTGGACTACAAGGTTGAAGGAAAGGTGGTCGAGATCCACCCGGGTCCCGTAGTCACCATGTACGAATTCCTGCCTGCACCCGGCGTGAAAATCAGCCAGATCGCAAACCTGTCCGACGACCTGACCATGGCGCTGGAGGCAGTCAGCATCCGCATCGTCGCGCCGATTCCAGGCAAGGGCGTCGTCGGAATCGAGGTGCCCAACGCCCTGCGAGAAACAGTCTACCTGCGCGAGATCCTCGCGTCCGAGGCATTTGCCCGTTCCCGCAGCAAGTTGACCCTGGCACTGGGAAAGGACATCTTCGGCACACCAATGGTCACTGACCTGGCCAAGATGCCCCACTTGCTGATTGCTGGCGCGACCGGTTCGGGCAAGTCAGTTGCCGTCAACGCCTTCATCCTCAGCCTCCTGTACAACGCATCTCCCGAAGAGGTCAGGATGATCCTCGTCGACCCGAAGGTCGTCGAGTTGCAGGTTTACGAGGGCATTCCACACCTGTTGCTGCCGGTAGTCTACGATCCAAAGCACGCGGCAGCCGCTTTGCGCTGGGCCGTCGAGGAGATGGAGCGTCGGTACGAACTGCTGGCACGTTTCGGCACCCGCAACCTTCAGTCGTTCAATCAGCGAATCGATCGACTGCTTGGACGAGGCGAATATCCGCTGGGGGCAGATGTTGGTGACACAGAGATCGCACCGCTTGCACATGTTACGGACATCGACCCGGACGATGAAGATCTGAAGAAGCTTCCCTACATCGTCATCGTCCTGGACGAATTCGCAGACCTGATGATGGTGGCGTCCAAGGACGTAGAGACGGCGGTCGCCCGCCTGGCGCAGAAGGCACGAGCTGCCGGCATCCACCTGGTGATGGCGACGCAAAGACCTTCCAAAGAGGTCATCACGGGTCTGATTAAGGCCAACTTCCCATCACGTATCGCGTTCCGCGTGTCCTCGAAGATCGACAGCCGCATTATCCTGGACCAATCCGGGGCCGACGCGCTGCTGGGCTTTGGCGACATGCTGTTCCTGCGCCCCGGATCATCGGTGCTTTCGCGCATCCACGGCCCGTTCGTGGCTGACGAGGAAGTCGGTCGCGTAACCGCGCATCTGAAAGCGCAGGGAACCCCCGAATACAGGATGGAAATCCTGTCTTCGTCCAACGACTCCGAGGCAGAAGAGGACCCTGACGACCTCGACCCGCTGCTGTCCGAGGCCCAGGACATAGTGCTGGAAAGCCGCCGCGCGAGCATCTCGTTCCTTCAGCGCAAGCTGAAGATCGGCTACAACCGGTCTGCCCGTATCATGGAAACACTCGAGCGAAGGGCAATAGTAGGCCCGCCCGACAGCCGCGGCGAACGCCAGGTCCTGCTTTGACGCCACTCAGGAAATTGAGGGAAGTTGAACGAGGCCGTGCAGCCGGTATCGAGGCGGCGCCAGGGGGCTGAAGCTGTCGCAGGGGATCAGAGGCTGTCGCGCAGTTCCTTGATGACACTGAGGATGAGTGTTCCGGTGGGTTTGCCCAGCGACATCGTCCTTTCGTACTCGTACTGGGGCAGTTCCCAATCACTCTCACGCACGATGTAACCAATCTCGTCGTTACCCAACGAAATAGTGAATTTCACCGGGGCATCGGATGTGGCATCGATTTCGGCCACGACAGGCGGCGCGGGCTCGCCCGGGACTGACGCAAAATCGGCCAGCACCTCTGTGCCATTGCGCAACTGCAGCACTGTTATCTCGGTCGCCAGCATCGACTTGCCCCCGACCGTCTGAATCTCCCGCTTGATCAGGCCACGGTTGCCCATGTACTCGAAGATCCAGTTGTTCTCCTGGACCAGAAACGACTTGTGGGCAGAGTACAAGGTGATGCCCTGCGGGCCAACAGGGGCATTCGAGTTCTTCACTACCGACTGCACCGCGTCGGCAAAAGCGTTACCAACCTTGTTCATCAGTGCGACGCGCTCGGCCTCGTTCATGTGCTTCAGAAAGACTTCCATGATCTCGGGTTCCAGGGCCATCTTGGCATCGCCTGGGTTGATCGTGACAAGACCGCCAAGGGCGCCCTCTATGAACAAGGGAACACCGCCAACGTCCTTCTGCATCCTCTTGTAGAACACCCCGGCCCAGTCGGCCGACAGCTTGTTGTCGTTCCACATGGCCTCGACGTGGCAACCCCAGTTGGCAACCGTGGCTATGGCCGAACCGTCCTCGCCCTCGACCGTAAGCACTCGTACGACGTCGTCCTTCTGCTTGCGGATCTGTTTGTGGATGTTCAGCGACAGATCGGGGTCCACGGTCCCCTGACCGAAACGCAGCCGAGCTGGCTTGGCCGAAGCAGCGGCCTGGTCGACCGCACTGGCTATCAGCGTCTTGACGGCTTCCATGTACTCGGGAACGCGACCGCTGGAGATCGGCAGGAACCCGCCGATGGCAGGCCCCCAGTAACCGACTGTATCGGGACCAACGTGATTGTGGATGGCAGCGATCACGATGTTATTGGCGAACCGATCGGTAATCAGGGCACGTGCCTCCTTGGAGTCGTCGTTCATGTAGCCGATCGTATCCAGCGTCACCAGAACGAATGGAGTCTTCCCGTCATCCAGATAAAGAGCGTGGGCATAAACCGGGTCACGAACACCCTTGCTCTTGCGACCCATGTCGAAACCGCCAAGGTACAGGGAGCCGTCGCTGGCCAACCTGGTCGAGATATCGACGATGGCCGCCCCAGCGTAGAGCCGGCCATCAGCCTTGGCCGCAATGGTGTCGTGCATCCGATCCATCGCCTTGGTGGTCTTGGGAAGGTTCAGCCGCGCCAGTTTCTGCGGATCAACCTGCATCGATCCTGCGCAGGCTGTCAACACCAGGAATAGGGCACAAACAACCGACAGGACAAACGAGTTTCGCTTCATTGCCTGAATCCTCCATCACAAAATATGCAGCCCACTCCCGTTGAAGCGGGCACCGAGATGCGCGGCCGAAAGATAGCGCCGCAAAGGTTGCGAGTCCAGAGTTTACGCCAATACAAGTATCGTATGGCAGATTTCGGATTTTAAGAAAACGTGCTGATCGATGCGCGATTTCCGGTGCCGGCCGAGTACAATCTCCCGTACCGGCCCGTCGTGCGGGCAGTTCTTGTTCATGAAGTGCCGTCCCGAATCGGAGGTTCAGATGTCGCAGTCCCTGCGAAAACCAGCACTGCAAAACCCGCTGCGCGCAATCCCATCTCGCAAGACCTCTGCGTTGACTTGGCGATTGATGTTCCTGGCTCTTTCATTGCCGATCGCCGGTTGCGGCACCGAATTCGGCAGCCACGGGAAACCTGTCGATGTTTCTGACGCAGATGCGCAGCCCGATGCGGCGACCGGGGAGGTCCAATCCCAGGACAACACCGAGGCTGATGCTTTCGAATGCCCGGGCGGTCTCTACTGCCCTTGCCTCCTGTTTTCGGACTGCGAATCCGGCCTGTGCGTGAACTCGATGGAGGGTTCCAGATGCGCACCCGTTTGCCTCAGCGGGGATGACTGCCTGCCAGGCTGGCTGTGCACTACGGTCTCCGCCGGGGGCGAGACCATTTCGGGGTGCATCCCGCAGGCCCCGGACCTGTGCCGTCCCTGCCGTTCAAACGATGAGTGCGCCGTCGGCAAAGGTGATGACGTACGTCCGTGGCTGTGCCTGAAACATGGCGATGACGGGAGTTTTTGCGGCGCACCATGCGAACAAGACTCGGACTGCCCTGATCAACCTCAGGCATTTTCGTGCCAGGAGGTCGCATCGGCCGAGGGTGGCGTCCGGCAGTGCAGGCCGGTCAATGGATCATGTCCATGCACAGACAAGTTCGCTCTGGGCGGGTTCATGACCGATTGCCAGGTAAGCAACCAATATGGGGTCTGCCTGGGAAACCGAGGCTGCAACGTTCAGTGCAACGCACTGACGCCCAAGGAAGAGGAATGCAATCTGCTTGATGACGACTGCAATGGCGAGACCGACGAGGGCGTCTCGCACGTACCCTGCCTGGTCGAGAACCAGTACGGCAAGTGCCCGGGGACAGCCCCGTGCGACCATGGGACCGCGGGCAAGTGCGAAGGAACCGAGGCCGTCCTGGAGGTTTGCAACGGCATTGACGACAATTGCGACGGCAGCACTGACGAGGGCTTCGCAAACACCGACGGCGACCTACTGGCGGACTGCATCGACCCCGACGTCGACAACGACGGTGTTCCCAATGAACTGGATAACTGCCGACTTGTGCCGAACGACGACCAGAATAACAACGACTTCGAACTGGAAGAATCGTCTGCTGTGATGGGAGATGCCTGCGACGACGACGATGACAACGACAAGATCCCCGACCTGATTGACGTTTGCCCGCTGGTGCCGGACCCAGATCAACTGGACTCTGATCACGACAGGAAGGGCGACTTGTGCGACTGCGACGCCGATGGCGACGGTCTGGACAACACGGCAATGCTGGACATGGCCGGCCGCAAATGCCCGAATCCCGGAAGTGCTGCGGACAATTGCCCCTTGGTCGCGAACGAAGACCAGAAGGACACCGACCGGGACAAGATTGGCGATGCCTGTGACTGCGAAATCGACAACGACGGCGTCCCGAACAACAACCCGGGATGCCCACACGTACCCGAACCCGACAACTGCCCAACGATTCCCAACGCGGGCCAGGTGGATTCGGACGGTGACGGGCAGGGAGATGCCTGCGACTGCGACATCGACAGCGACGGGGTAAGTGACGGTAATCCAGGATGCGTGGTGGTCGGAGATCCGGACAATTGCCCCTTCGTTGTAAACATCAATCAGGCCGACGCTGACGGCGACGGACAAGGCGACGCCTGCGACTGCGATGCCGACGATGACGGCGTGATGAATGCAAACCCTGGATGCGCGGCCTGCTCGCCATGTGATAACTGTCCCCTGGTGCCAAACAAGGGCCAGGAAAACACCACAGGAAAACTTGTGGGAGATGCCTGCAACGACGATCTGGATGGGGACGGTATACTGAAGCCGCAGGACAACTGCCCGAACGCATCGAATGTTGACCAGGCTGACAGCGACCTTGACGAGGACGGGAATGCCTGCGACTGCGACATCGACGGTGACGGCTTCGGCAATCCTGGTGTCAATCGAATTGGCAAGCCCTGTCCCACCCCTGCAATTCCTGACAATTGCCCGCTGATCGCGAACCGCAGCCAGGCAGACATGGATGACGACGGCATCGGTGACGCCTGCGACTGCGACATTGACGGAGACGGCGACCCGCAGCCCAACTTCGGCTGCCCCACACCGGCCATCGTGGATTGCCGGCCACTCGACTCGTCAATCTCGCACCTTGCAACGGAAATCTGCGGCAACGGCATCGACGAGAACTGCGACGGGCGTGACAGCCCCTGCGCCCCGTAGGAATTCCGGCCCAACGAATATTCCAGGTATTGATGGTGTTTCGGAGTCAGTGCAGGTTGCCGCGACCTTCCTTCGAATTGAACGTGCGAACCGGTATCTGGACACCAGGCTTCAACTGGATGCCAGCAGCAGCAGGCGGGGTAGCAGTCTGGACCGGAGCCGCACCGGCACGACTGGCAGCAATCGATCCGGTCAGCACTGTGGCCTGGGAGGCCATTCTAGAGGCGTCGAGAAATTTCGCCGGCGCAATTCCCAGGAACAATGCCAGGGCCACGGTGACAGCCAGGGCAACCGAACCAGCCGCGCTGGAAATCGCAACCACTGGCTGGCCCTCGGGTTCCCGGAAGAATGCGTACAAAACGATCCTAAGGTAGTAGTACAGGCCGACGACACTCATTACCACGGCCAGGATCACCCAGGGGAGGTTGCCGGCCGGATCGGCGGCCAGGACCTGACGAAACAGGTTGAACTTGGCCATGAATCCGCCCAGCGGAGGCAGGCCGGCCAGCGACAGGACGGCCACAAGCAATGCCACACCCAGGACAGGGTGGCGGCGGCCAAGGCCAGCGATCCTGGACAGCGACATGTCCTCCTCGCCCGAGCGGCCCAGCAGCGCCAGAACGCCGAACGCGCCAACCGTCGATACCGCGTATGCCAAAAGGTAGAACGGAACCGAATCGTTCAGGGTCTGGACGCCCGTTTCGCTGACACTGGCCTGCGTGGCCCATACACCCAGCAGCAGGTAGCCGGCATGCGCGATCGACGAGTAGGCCAGAATTCGCTTCACATTGGTCTGAACGATACCCAGCAGATTGCCGACAACCATGGACACCACCGCAAGTCCCAGCAGCAGGTCGGCAGGGGAGAAGGCGGTACCCTGGAATGCAGGTGCCCGGGCGAGCGTCAGAACCAGTCGTGCCAGCACCGCGAACGCAGCAGCCTTCACGGCGCCGGCCATGAATGCCGTCACCGGCGTCGGTGCGCCCTCGTACACGTCGGGAGTCCAGAAATGGAACGGAACCGCGGCAACCTTGAAGGCCATCGCGACGACCAGAAGTATCATCGCGCCCTGAACCAGCAGCGGGTCGGCGCCTTCCGGGTGGTTCGCCAGGAAACGGGCGATATCCACCAGATTCAGCTTGCCAGTTGCCCCGTACAGGAAGGCCATTCCCATCAGCAGGAAGGCCGATGCGACGCCGCCCAGCAAAAAGTACTTGATTCCCGCCTCGGCCGAGAACGGTGACGAGCGCTTGCCGGCGGCCATCACGTACAGGGCCAGACTCATGATCTCCAGGCCCAGGAACAGGGTCACAAGATCGGTCGCGACCATCAGCAGAATCGCCCCGGTGACCGAGAACGACAAGAGTGCGTAGGTCTCACCGCCATCGATTCCCTGCTCGGGCATATGGTCGGCGGCCAGCAAAGCCGCCAATGCGCCAGCCAGCAGGACCACCTCGGAAAAAAACCACCCGTGCGCGTCCAGCAGCATCACGTTTGCAAGAAAGGGCCGCTGCAGAACGACTGGATCGCCGCTCCACAGCACGTATGCCAGAATCCCTGCAACCGCGAACCCGGCGACTGTCACCCAGGAAAGGAACGCCTTGCGACCCTGACCGGCCAGAAGGTCCAGCGCCATGACCAGCATTCCGGTAAACGCTGTGACCAGCAGGGGGGAAATCGACAACAGGTCGCTCATTCCGCCACCTCTCCGTGCAGCGCCACCCGGTATGGCCGTTCGTACGCCAGACCATCGGCCTGCGGCGATGCCTGTCCGTCCGCTTGACTGATCAATCGATGCTGGACCATCCGGCTCTTGCAGGTTTCCAGCAAGGCATTGACCGACGCGGACGTCCTGGACAGGAAGGGGTTGGGGAACAAGCCGATCCAGAACACCAGCACCACCAGGGTGCCAAGCACGAAACCCTCGCGGAAGGTAACATCCTGAAGATGCTCGTTTTCGGCATGCGTGATCGGGCCGAACAGCACCTTGCGAACCATCGTCAGCATGTAGATGGCGCCCAGGACAATGCCAGTCGAGGCAAGCACGCCCAGCACCATCATGGCGATGCCTGCGTCACCAGGCGTGGCAAGCGCCTCCCTGAACGTGCCGGCGAGTATCAGGAACTCGCCAATGAACCCGTTGGTCCCAGGAAGACCGATCGAGGACAGCGTAATGACGACCATGAAAAACGCGAATACCTTCATCGGTTTGGCGATCCCGCCATAGGCGGCGATGAGGCGAGTGTGGCGACGCTCGTACAGGACGCCGACCAACAGGAACAGCGCGCCAGTCGATATTCCGTGGTTCACCATCTGAAGAATTGATCCCTGCACGGCCTCGGCAGTCATCGCAAACATGCCCAGCATCACAAAACCCAGGTGCGCCACGGACGAATAGGCCACCAGTTTCTTCACGTCGTCCTGGGCCCAGGCCACCAGCGAGCCATAGATGACCCCCACTACCGCCAGCAGCATGATCGGCAGACCGAACGTGCCGGCAGCGTCGGGGAACAGAGGGATCGCGAAACGCAGGAATCCGTAGGTGCCCATCTTCAGCAGGACGCCAGCCAGGATGACCGAGCCTGCGGTAGGTGCCTCAACGTGGGCATCCGGAAGCCACGTATGGAACGGGAACAGCGGCACCTTGATGGCAAACGCCAGCCCGAAGGCGGCAAACAGCCATAGTTGCTCGCGAAGGTCCAGGCCTGTCTTCAGCGCATCGAGATAGGCAAACGAAGTGCCGCCGCCCTGGAGGTACATGTACAAAATCCCGACGAACATCAGGACGGAACCGATGGTCGTGTACAGGAAGAATTTGACCGCCGCATAGATGCGCCGCTCGCCGCCCCAGACGCCGATGATCAGGAACATCGGCACCAGCATGATCTCCCAGAAGACGAAGAACAACAGCATGTCCATGGCCAACAGGGTGCCCAGCATGCACGTTTCGAGAACCAGCATCGCGATGTGGAATTCGCGGGTGCGCTGCTTGATGGCGCCGAAGGTGGACAGGATCGTAAGCGGGGTCAACAGCGTAGTCAGCATCACCAACAGCAGGCTGATCCCGTCGACTCCCACCGTATAGCGCGCCCCGAAAGCAAGCCACGCATGGTCCTCGACAAGCTGAAAACCGGCCAGGGCCGGGTTGAAGTTGGTCCATATCGACAAACTGACCAGGAACGCCCCGATTGACGCCACCAGCGAGATGCCCCGATGCGCACGAGCCCGGTCGGCCGGGATCATCGCCAGCAGCAAGGCGCCCACCAGAGGCAGCAGCATCGTCATCGTCAGGAAGGGCGTGACCGCGCGGGTATCGATTCCCATTCGCACGCTCCAGGGGCCCCGATCGCGTCATCCACGTCGGGGGTCAAGGTCACAGGAACAGGAACACGATCACGGCCAGGCCCACGACCAGCGCAGCCGCGTATCCCTGAACGTCTCCGGTCGCCAACCTGCGTCCGGCGCCACCCACTGCCGAAAGCAGTCTGGCAGGACCGTTCACCATGATTCCGTCAATCAGGCCGACATCGATCCACTTCCACAAGAAATGGGCGTAGGCCTTCAGTGGCCTTATGACCAGCGTGTCGTAGATCTCGTCCACGTAATACTTGTTCGACAGCAGGCGGTGCAGGCCTGACATTGAGGCGGCAATGCGCGCAGGCACTTGCTGGCCAGCCCCCCGATACAACCACCACGCCAGACCGATACCGGTCAGAGCCACGACCGTCGATACGCCCATCAGGCCAAGTTCCAGCGCGTGGGAACCTGTGGCAAGAATCGATTCCTCGGCGGCGCCGAACACGGGGGCCAGCAAGTGTTCCCATACGTTCAGGGAAGGATCAGGCAGACCCAGGTACCCGGCCAGCGCAGCGCCGATGGCCAAAACGACCAGCGGAATCGTCATCGTCGCCGGAGACTCGTGCGGGTGTGCATGGTGGTCGCGCTGCTCGCCCGAGAACGTCAGGAAATACAGGCGGAACATGTACATGGCTGTCATCAGGGCCGCCCCCAGAGCCAGGGCGAACCAGACAACGCTGAGCCACTCGGGAACGACTCCCGAAACATGGTGATACGTCAGCGTCTTGAAGAGAATTTCGTCCTTGCTGAAGAAGCCAGACAGGAACGGCACGCCGGCAATCGCCATGGTGCTGATCAGGAAGGTCCAACGGGTGAACGGCATCTTTTTCGCCAGACCGCCCATCTTGCGAATGTCCTGTTCCCCGGCCATGGCGTGAATCACGCTGCCGGCGCCCAGGAACAGGCATGCCTTGAAGAAGGCGTGGGTCATAAGGTGGAAGACGCCTGCGCCGAACGCTCCTACGCCTACGCCCAGTATCATGTAGCCAAGCTGGCTGACCGTGGAATAGGCAAGCACCTTCTTGATGTCGTTCTGCACCAGGCCGATGGACGCCGCAAAAATCGCGGTGACCGCACCGACACTGGCAATCACGGCCATCGAAACCGGCGCAAGCACGAACAGGAAGTTCAGGCGGGCGATCATGTAAACGCCAGCCGTTACCATCGTAGCCGCATGGATGAGGGCGGAAACTGGGGTGGGACCAGCCATGGCGTCGGGCAGCCAGACGTACAGTGGAATCTGGGCCGATTTGCCGGTGGCGCCAACGAACAGCAGCAAAGTGACCAGCGTCACCATCGCCGTGTCGGTGTTGAAGACGGACGTCGGGTCCGCCACCGCCTGTCGCAGCGACGGAACATCCAAAGTGCCATTCAGATGGAACAGCAGGAAGAACAGGGCCAGCAAAAATCCGAAGTCGCCGATCCGGTTGACGATGAACGCCTTCTTGCCGGCGATGGCCTTGTCCATGTCCGTGAACCAGAAGCCAATCAGGAGGTACGAGCACAGACCCACGCCTTCCCAGCCGACGAACAGCAGAAGCAGGCTGCGGCCCAGTACCAGCAGCAGCATCGAGAACGTGAACAGGTTCAGATGGCTGAAATAGCGGGCGTACGACGAGTCGTCGTGCATGTACCCGACACTGTACAGATGAATCAGCGAGCCTATGCCTGTAACTACCAGGATCATCACGGCCGACAGCGGATCAAGGTACAGGGAGGCGTCGATCACTATCGGACCGGCCTCGATCCATTTGAACAGCATGACCGTCACCGAGGCGTCGGGCAGTGATGCGCGCAGCGGCAGCCACTGGATTACGGCCAGCAGCGCGGCGGCAAAAGCGACCACCGGTGCGCCAACTCCAAGCAGGCTGACCGTGGAATGCTTCAGGAACCGCGAAAACAGGCCGTTCAGCACAGCACCCACAAGGGGCGCCAGCACGACCACGACCAGCAGGGTCTCGATGGACGGCATCGACATCGCCTACCCCTTCATCCGCGTGGCGCGGTCCAGGTCAACGGAACCCTCGTGCCTGAACAGCGCGATGGCCAAAGCCAGGCCCACCGCCACTTCGGCGGCTGCCACGGCCATCACGATGAACACGGCAGCCTGCCCCTGGGCGTCGCCGTGGTGCCGGGCAAACGCCAGGATGGCCAGATTCACGCCGTTCAGCATGATCTCCAGGGACATCAGAACTACCAGCAGGTTGCGCCGGGTCAGCACGCCCACGGTCCCGATCCCGAACAGCGTCACGGCCAGGATCAAGTACCAGGAAACTGGCACGTCCATCATGAGGCACCTCCGTCACGGCGACGGGCCACGATCAGCGCGCCCACGATGGCCACCAGCAGCAGCAGCGACGTCGCCTCGAAAGGCACCAGATACGTCGTCAGCAGGCTGCGTCCAACGGTGCGAATACCGCCGAAGTCATTGGTTATTGGGGCCGAGGCCGACACGTTGTCAAATCCCGAGAGACCTGCAACCAGAAGGATTCCAATCTTTACCGACAGCGCAACAAGCGCGATTACGCCCACGACCTTCCAGGCTGTGATGCGAAATCCCGCCAGGTCCTGCCGGCGCAGGTTCAGCATCATGACAACGAACGTGAACAGCACCATCACTGCCCCGGCGTAAACCAGGATCTGCAGGACCGCGACCAGGTGGGCTGACAGCAGCACCATGAGGCCGGCCAGACACGTGAACGTGATCAGCAGTGCAATCGCGGCATGCAGGGGATTTCGCCCGAACGGCGGCAGTACCACCGCCAGCGCACCCGCAACCGAGGCCACTGCCAGGATCCAGAACACCACGAATTCCGCGGTCATGGGACCTCCACGGGAAGCCCGCCAGACATCACGCCGCCCCGTAGGGACAGCGCTGCCCGGTGATATGCGCCTCGAAATCGTCCCTGAACCTGTTCACGAACGAGATCACGGGAAGCGCCGCCGCGTCCCCGAGCGCACAGATCGTGTTTCCCAGGATCTGGTTCGCCGCCGACAGCAACAGGTCGGCATCGCCAGGACGGCCAGTACCATGTTCGATGGATTCAACCAGTCGCTCGAGCCAACCGGTACCCTCGCGACAGGGCGTGCACTGCCCGCAAGACTCGTGAGCGTAGAACCGCGCGATGCGCACCAGGACGGCCACAGGGCAGGTGCCCTCGGTGAAGACCGTCGTGGCGGCCGTACCCAGCATGCTGCCGGCAGCCTTCATGCTGTCGAAATCCATCGGGGTGTCCAGGGCCTCTGGCCCCAGAACGGGCGTCGACGAACCGCCAGGAATGATGCCCTTGATGGGCCGGTCATCCAGCGTGCCACCGCCGAAATCGTAGATCAACGTCCGCAGCGTCAGCCCAAGGGGCGCCTCGAACAATCCGGGGCGCTTCACGTGTCCCGACAACCCATAAATCTTGGGCCCGCCGTCGCGGGGAAGCCCCATCGCCAGGAAGGCTTCGGCGCCGTGCTGCAAAGCCAAACGCACGCAGGCCATCGTCTCGACGTTGTTGATGATGGTTGGACAGCCCCACAAACCCGCCACGGCTGGAAAAGGCGGGCGGTTGCGCGGACGCCCGGGCTTGCCCTCAATGGACTCCAGAAGTGCAGATTCCTCGCCGCAGACATAGGCGCCGGCGCCTGGATGGACGTAAATCTCCAGGGCGAACGTCGATCCCAGAACGGACCGGCCCAGCGCGCCCGCACGCCTCATCTGTTCAATCGCTTCCTCAAGAACCCGCATCTCGCTGACGAACTCGCCTCGGACATAGATGAAGGCAGTGTGCGCGCCTATTGCAAACGCGCTGATCGCGATGCCCTCCAGCAAGGCAAACGGGTCCTGGGCCAGAAAATACCGGTCCTTGAAGGTACCCGGTTCTCCCTCGTCGGCGTTGATCACCAGGTAGCGCGGCTTCAGGTTGTCCTTTGGCAGGAAGCTCCACTTTGTCCCTGCTGGAAATCCGGCACCACCACGCCCGCGGATGGATGCCTTCTTCACCTCGTCTATCAGGGCTGCAGGCTGCATCGACAGCGCCTTGCGCAGGGCCAGAAAGCCCCCGATGGCCTGGTGCTTCGAAATGTCCAGGATCGACTCGCCGGGACCGCAGCGCAGTAGGTGGCCGCGACCGGGATTGGCGGGGATCGCGATCACCGTGCACCTCCCTGCCCCGTGGCCGCGCCGCTGGTCTGTGGCGCCAACCGAAGGGACTCGATCAGGGCATCGACCTTCTGGATGGTCATGTCCTCGTGGTACACGTCGTTGACCTGCATTGCCGGCGCCGTGCCACACGCGGCAAGGCACTGGACGCCTTCCAGGCTGAAAAGTCCGTCGGCCGTAACCTCGCCGAACCCGATTCCCAGCTGCTTCTTCAGGTGATCACCAAGCTGGTCGGCGCCCCGTAGATAACAGGCAACGTTGACGCAGACCTGGATGTGGTTCCGCCCAGTGGGACGCTTGCGCAGCATGGTGTAGAACGTCGCGGTGTTCAGCACCCAGGAGGGAGGCAGTTCCAGCCTCCTGGCAACGTACTCCATCGCCTCGCGCGACAAATATCCGAACTCCCGGTCCGCAAGGAACAGAGTAGGGATCAATGCGGCTCGAAGGTTCGGATACCTGCGAACGATCCTGTCGAACGCCCGTTCCGTGTCAGGCGAAAAGGCCAGGGCCATGAAAACCCCCCTGGGTTCCGGTCGTTTCAAAGGCGCTTGACGCGCTTCCGATCAAGGGAAAGCCGGTTGTTTCGTACCGGAGACTGCCATGGATGTCAAGGGTGACAGGGGCACTTCTTGAACACAGATTTCGCGCTTGACACCCTGATCTGCTAGCATTGTTCGCCATGAGAACCGCCATTATCTCCGATGTCCATGCAAACCAGGAAGCACTGGAAGCCGTCATGCAGCGCATCGACCGCGAGCAGGTGGACCGCACGATCTGCCTGGGTGATGTTGTCGGTTATGGCGCCAGCCCGGACGAATGCTGCCGGATGCTGATGGATCGCAGGGTGATGAGTCTTTTGGGCAACCACGACGCTGCCGTGACCGGCGCCATGGATGAGGCCTACTACTACGAAGGCGCTCGCAGGGCCTTGCAGTGGACGCGAGACCGCCTGTCCGACGCGTCGTACAAATGGCTTTACGCCCTGCCCTTCACGCGCGTCGAGGACGATGTGGCCTTCTTCCATTCGGCCCCGATCCTGCCATCTGGGTACTTCTACGTGGTGCAGGCCTCCGAAGCCCAGACTCACGCCCAGGTTCTGGACCGGCTGCGACCTCTGTCGTTCATCGGCCATGCCCACCTTACGGTCGCATTCCAGATCGGCGAAAAGAAGGTGAAGTCGGTCGAAGCCAAGCAGATCAAGCCGAAGGCTGATTCACGCTTCATCATCAATGTCGGCAGCGTGGGGCAGCCGCGTGATCGAGATCCCAGAGCCTGTTTCACGATCTGGGATTCGGACAAGCAGGTGCTGACATTCGTGCGCGTCGAGTACGACATCGAGTCGGCGGCCGCCAAGATTGTTTCAGCCGGTCTGGACGAGAAGTTCGCGAAACGGCTGTTTCTGGGCGTCTAGTTCACCTGCGCAACTTTGCCGCGAACTTTTGCAATACCGCTGCAGTGAAGTCGATTTCAACTGGCGTCGTGAAGCGCCCCAAACCGAACCTCAATGTCCTGCGTGAACGAGCCGGCTGAAGGCCCATCGCCGCCAGGACATGCGACGGCGAGGCGGCCTCGCTGGAGCATGCGCTTCCCAGCGCTGCCGCAATCCCCTCGCGGGCAAGATGCGCCACCAGCGTCTCGCCAGCCACACCCTCGAATGTCACGCTGAGGCAGTGAGGCACGATCGAATCAGCAGATCCATTACGGGTCGCCCCTGGAAACGCATTGACGGCTGCATCAAGCAACGCCGCCGACAGACTCCCGATCCGTTCCACGTCATCCGAGAGTTCGTTCTCGCACAGATCCAAGGCCTGGGCCAGGCCGACCACAGCGGGGACATTGACGGTGCCAGGCCACAGCCCGTCCTCCTGTCCCCCGCCCGTCAGCAAAGGATGCAGGCGGACCTGGCGTCGCGTCCTGACCACAAGAGCTGCCGCCCCCTTGGGCCCGTAAGCCTTGTGGCCGGACAGAGTGAGAAGGTCAGCCAACTGCGCGACCGGCTTCAAGGCTACCTTGCCCGGGGCCTGGCTGGCATCAACGTGCAGCAGAGGCCCCCGGTCTGAAATGATGTCCCGGACCCCTTCCAGCGGCTGAACGGTGCCAACCTCGTTGTTCACGCACATCACTGAAACCAGGATGGTCGTCGGCTTCAGGCGCGCCCTCAGCGCGTCCAGGTCCAGGACGCCACCGTTGTCGACCGGAACGAATTCGACATTGAAACCACGGCGCAAAAGGACGTCAGCCGGTCCGAGCACCGACGGATGTTCGATGGCAGAAACAAGTACGTGGTCCCCCTTCCGCATCCGGGCCTCGGCCGCACCAAGGATGGCTAGGTTGTTGGCGGCAGTGGCAGACGGCGCAAAGACGATTTCCCCGGCGCGAGCCCCCGTCAGGGCCGCCAGCCGATCGCGGGCTTCATCCACAGCCTCGCCAGCCGCACGTCCAAAGGCATGAATCCGCGCATGAGGATTACCGGGACGGCCAGACAACCACGGCAGCATGGCAGCCAGCACTCTTGGGTCCAGCGGCGTGGTAGCCAGATTGTCGAGGTAGACATCCACGCGGCGGATACTGCCACGCGCACTTCCAGAAGTCGATTCGACGGCCGATACCTCAATCCAGATTGACGGGATGCCTTCACGGCCCCAGGATACCTGCGGCCGGGACCTGCCCGGAGTCCTTTGATGGAGCAGCCCAAGATGGCAACCCGCGAAGAAGTAATGCAGGCACTGGCCCAGGTCATGGATCCCGAGCTTGGAAAGGACATCGTCAAGCTTGGCATGGTGAAAAGCGTCGATGTTGACGGCGATGCGGTACGCGTCGAGGTCCAACTGACGACGCCCGCGTGTCCCTTGAAGCACGTGATTCGCCGAGACGTCGAGGCTGCCGTCAAGAGTGTCCCGGGCGTTGCTTCTGTAACGGTAGAACTGGGTGCTTCGGTGACGTCTCGACCCAAGGAGAAGGGCGAGCGCCTGCCGACCGTGCGCAACGTCATTGCAGTTGGCGCCGGAAAAGGAGGCGTGGGCAAATCCACTGTCGCCGTCAATCTGGCGGTAGCCCTGGCCAAGAATGGAGCGCGGGTAGGACTGCTGGACGCCGACCTCCACGGTCCCAGCGTGCCGATGATGCTGGGTCTTGCGAATGGTCGCGTAGAAACGATCCAGGTTGGCGACCAGGAGTTGATGGCACCACTCGAAGCACACGGGCTGAAGTTCTTCTCGATGGGTCTGCTTCTTGGCGCGGGAGACGCGGTGGTCTGGCGCGGACCGATGCTTCACAAGGCAATTACCCAGTTCCTGGAAGACGTCTACTGGGGCGATCTCGATTACCTGGTGGTCGATCTGCCCCCCGGAACCGGCGACGTCCAGATCTCGCTGGCCAGCCTGGTGCCAATATCCTCCGCCGTCGTAGTGACGACGCCGCAGGACATCGCCTTTGCCGACGTACGTCGTGCCGTGAAGATGTTCGAGATCACCAAGGTGCCGGTCATGGGTCTGGTGGAAAACATGGCGTCGTTCTCGTGTCCTGGTTGCGGGACGATTCACCACCCGTTCGGCGCAGGACGGGTCAGGGAGCTGGCTGAAGGCATCGGTCTTGCCCTGCTTGGTGAAATCCCGCTCGACCCACGGGTTTCAACGAACGGGGATCTGGGAATTCCAATCGTAATCGCGGACCCGGATGGCCTCCCAGCCCTGGCCCTGGCACGTTTGGCAGGAACTGTGGCCGCCCGCCAGAGCGTTTTGAACATGGGACCAGGATAAGGCGAAAGAAACTTGGCAAACCAGCTTGACACGTTTCTGAGGCCGATGGTATTGGGATTCGCCCTTTAAGGGGCCGGAGGTGTTCTGGCATGCTTGCCTTCGTCGGAATTCAGTCCCCCCAGGTCGCGGCTCTCGTGGATCTGGATGCTACCTACTTCATCCAAATGGCGCTGTTTCTTGTCCTATATATTTTACTGTCACAGGTGTTCTTCAAGACGTACGTTGGCCGCCTGCGCCGACGTGACGAGGCTGGACACGGCTTGCGCCAGCGCGCCAAGGATGCGTTGATCAGCGCGAAAGACATGGACGCCGATGCCGAACGACGCATGTCTGAAGCTCGGCATGACGCTGTTCTGGAACGTCGCAAGCTGGCCGAAGCTGGAGTCGCGCTGCGCGATTCCGTTGTGGCCAAAGAACGCCAGCATGTCCAGGCCAGCCTGGATGTATCCCTTGCAGCACTCGAGGCAGAAAAAGCCGGCTTCATGACCGGGGTCGATTCGACGGCCGGCGAACTGGCACTGCTGATCGAGAAACAGATGCAGTCCGTGGAGGCACGATGAGCCGAGGCACGATGGCCCTGGCCAGCATGTTCGCGGCATCCTTGCCGGCGGTTGCCGCGGCCTCGGGCGGCGATGCGGGTCCAGGCACGAACTTCTATGTCTACCTTGTGGACTTCCTGGTCCTCATGATTCCGGTAGCCTGGCTGGTGATCCCCCGGGCACGCAAGGCACTGGCAGCGCGCCACGACGCCGTCAAGGCAGAACTGGACGAGGCTTCGGCCCGGTTTGCCGAGGCCGAGGAACGCATGCGGCAGGCCGAGCTGCGACTGACCAACCTGAAGATCGAGATCGACGCACTTCTGGCCGAGTTCCGCCGTCAGGGCCAGGCCGAACATGACGCCCTTGCCCTGGAAGGCGAGTCCTTGGCTGCAAAGATCAGGGTCGACTCGGAATTCCGCCTGGACCAGGCCGTAAAGGTGGCCCGGGCCGAGCTGGCCGGCATTGTTGTTTCCCGGGCCTTTGCCCAGGTCGAGGACCGGCTGTCTGGACGTGGCAGCGCATCCCTTTCCGATGGCGTGGTCGATCGCGTTGTTCGAGAGGTAGGCGTCAGGCCGTCCTGACGATGGACCCGGCCCCAGGTCGGGCGTTCGAGAGGTGTTCATGACCGATATCGCCGCACGACGTTACGCAGCGGCACTACTGGACGTGGCCAACGAAAAGGGCGCCGTGGACCGTACCTTCGCCGAGATCGAGTCGTTTGCGGCCCAGGTGGCCAAGGTGCCGGCACTCAGGGAGATCCTGGCGGACCCGACGGTGCCATGCGAGGCAGCAGCCCGCGCTGTGACGGCCGTCACAACGGCCATGGGCCTGTCCGAAACTGCCCGTGCCTTCCTGGGACTACTGGCGTCGCGTCGCCGCCTGGGTCGGGTTGAGGTTCTGGTTGCCGCGATACGCAGCGAGCGCGATGACCGCGCCGGCCGCACCATTGGCGTGCTGGAGTCGGCGGGTCCAGTGTCTCCCGCACAGCTGGTCAGGCTGCGAGAGGCCATCGGCGCCCGCATCAAGAAACAGCTTGTACTTACCGAGAAGCGCGACCCGACGCTGCTTGGTGGCGTGCGGATCGTCGTCGGGGATCGAGTGTTCGACCTGTCCGCGCGAACGTATCTGGAATCGCTGCGTTCGCGTTTGTTGGAGTCCCGATAGCCGGAAGCGGGGTGTCATTCATGGAACTGCGCGTCGAAGAAGTCACCGAGATCCTCAAGCGTGAGATCCGCGAGTTCGGCCGCAAGGTGGAGGTCCGCGAAAAGGGGACCGTCATCACGGTCGGCGACGGCATCGCCCGCGTCCACGGCCTGTCGGGCGCCATGGCCGGCGAGCTGCTGGATTTCCCCCACGGGGTTAAGGGCCTGGTCCTTAACCTCGAGGAAACGAACGTGGGCGTCGCCCTTCTGGGCGAGGTCAACAAGATTCGCGAGGGGGACGAGTGCCAGCGGTCGGGCCGCATCGCCGAAGTTGCCGTCGGGCCGGCCCTTGCAGGGCGCGTCCTGAACGCACTTGGCCAGCCGATCGACGGTCTTGGCCCCATCGAATCCAAGGAAACCCGCCGCATCGAATTGAAGGCACCCGGCATCGTTGCGCGGCAACCCGTCAAAGAACCGCTGCAGACGGGCATCAAGGCCATCGATTCGATGACACCGATTGGCCGTGGCCAGCGCGAACTGATCATCGGCGATCGGCAGACGGGCAAGACCGCCGTCGCGATCGACACGATCATCAACCAGAAGGGCACTCACCAGACTTCCGCGCCGGTATGGTGCATCTACGTCGCAATCGGCCAGAAGCAATCGACCGTCGCTCAGGTTGTCGACAAGCTGCGGCAGCAGGGCGCGATGGAATACACCACCGTAATCCTCGCGGGTGCATCCGAGACCGCCCCCATGCAGTTCCTGGCGCCGTTCACCGGAGCCGCGATCGGCGAGTACCATCGCGACAACGGCGGTCACGCGCTGATCATCTATGACGACCTGTCCAAGCACGCGGTTGCCTACCGCCAGATGTCCCTGCTGCTGCGCCGCCCGCCGGGCCGCGAGGCGTACCCAGGCGACGTCTTCTACCTACACTCGCGTTTGCTGGAACGCGCCGCAAAGATGAGCGCTGCCCTGGGCGGCGGATCGCTTACGGCCCTGCCGATCATCGAAACGCAGGCTGGCGACGTTTCCGCGTACATTCCGACCAACGTCATTTCGATTACTGACGGACAGATCTATCTCGAGGCAGACCTCTTCTATAAGGGCGTTCGCCCCGCCATCAACGTCGGCATCTCGGTGTCGCGCGTCGGCGGTTCGGCCCAGATCAAGGCCATGAAGAAGGTCGCTGGCACGCTGCGCATCGACCTGGCCCAGTACCGCGAGATGGCCGCGTTCGCGCAGTTCGCGACCGACCTTGACAAGGTCACCCGGCGCCAGTTGGACAAGGGCGCCCGCCTGATCGAATTGTTGAAGCAGGCCCAGTACCGGCCTCTGTCCGTCGAACAGCAGGTTCTGGTGATTTTCACCGCGACTGCCGACGAGGGGTTCCTGATGGACATCCCTGTCGATTCCATTTGCAGGTTCGAGTCCGAGATGCTGGAGTTCATGGCGTCCCGGCACCCCGAGGTGCTGGCCGGTATCCGCGAGAAGAAGGACATTGCTCCGGACCTGCGGAAGTCGCTGGCTGACGCTATTACCGAGTTCAAGGGTTTCTTCAAGGCCGAATGAGCCTGCGAGGACGGGCCCCGATGGCCCATCCCGTCATGATGATGCCCTGTGGGACGAGGGTTGACGACCCCGTCGAGGTTGCCAGATGCCGACGCTCAAGCAGATCCGGCGCCGCCTGATCAGCGTCAAGAACACCCAGAAGATCACCCGCGCGATGAAGCTGGTCGCGGCTGCAAAGTTGCGCCGCGCCCAGGACAACATGCTGCGGGCCAAGCCCTACTCGAACCGCATACGCCAGGTGATCTGGGACCTGTCGGAACACACGGACCGCGACCTGCACCCACTGTTGCAGGAACGCGAGGAAAAGAAGGCGCTGCTGGTGGTCATCACCAGTGATCGCGGCATGTGCGGCGCCTTCAACAGCAACATCAACCGCCGTGCCGAACGTTACATGCGCAACCACGAGGGAGGCCAGGAGGAACTGGAACTGGCCCTGCTGGGGCGCAAGGGCCGCGACTACTTCCGGCGCCGCAACTCGCCGATCTTCAAGGAGTACATGGAGGTCCTCTCCAATCCTACCTTCGAGCGGGTAAGCGAGATCGGCGCCGAGATCACGGCGCGGTTCATCGACGGCGGGCACGACGCGGTCTACATCGTCTACAACGAATTCAAATCTGCGATCTCGCAGAACGTCGTGGTGGAACGGCTGCTGCCAATCGTCCCCGAACGGGACGAGGTCGCACATGAATCCAGTGCACGGCTGGAAGGGATCGAATTCGGCTATGAACCGTCGCGCGACGCCATCCTGTCGTCGATCCTGCCGATGTACGTGAACGTACGATTGTTTTTCGCAGTGCTGGAATCGCTGGCGGCCGAGATGGGCGCCCGTATGACGGCAATGGAGTCGGCCACAAAGAACGCGGGCGAACTCCTGGCGCGACTGACGTTGCAATACAACAAGGCCCGTCAGGCGTCGATTACCACGGAAATGCTGGAGATCGTCAGCGGCGCGGAAGCGCTGAAGTAATACAGGAGACTACAGATGCAGCAGGCCGAAGGCGTCATCACCCAGGTAATCGGGCCGGTCGTGGACGTGCGGTTCCCCCCTGGGACACTGCCCGAGATCCTCACCGCTCTTCGAGTCACCAACCCGTCGATCAACGACAAGCCGGATAATCTCGTTCTTGAGATTGCCCAGCACATCGGCGAATCGACGGCGCGTTGCATCGCCATGGACTCGACCGAGGGTCTTGTGCGCGGCGTCGCGGTCAAGGACACCGGCAAGCCGATCATGGTGCCGGTTGGCAAGCCGACGCTGGGTCGCATCCTGAACGTCATCGGCGAACCGGTTGACGAGGCCGGCCCGGTGGTGTGCGACAAGTTCTACCCGATTCACCGGGAGCCGCCGGCCTTCCTGGACCAGGACGTTACCGTCCACCAGATGGAAACCGGCATCAAGGTCATCGACCTGCTTGAACCCTACCCCCGCGGCGGCAAGGTCGGCCTGTTCGGCGGCGCCGGCGTCGGCAAGACCGTCGTCATCATGGAATTGATCCACAACATCGCGACGCACCACGGCGGAGTCTCGGTTTTCGGCGGCGTCGGCGAGCGAACCCGCGAAGGCAACGACCTGTGGCTGGAAATGAAGGAGTCGGGCGTTATCGACCGCACCGCCTTGATTTACGGCCAGATGAACGAACCGCCAGGCGCCCGCGCCCGAGTCGGCCTGACGGCGCTGACTACCGCGGAATACTTCCGCGACGAGGAAGGCCAGGACGTTCTCCTGTTCATCGACAACATCTTCCGATTCACCCAGGCGGGCTCGGAAGTGTCCGCGACGCTGGGCCGCATCCCGTCGGCAGTAGGCTACCAGCCCACACTGTCGTACGACCTCGGCGAGCTGCAGGAACGAATCACCTCGACGAAGAAGGGTTCGATCACGTCGGTTCAGGCGATCTACGTGCCCGCCGACGATCTGACCGACCCGGCGCCTGCGACAACGTTCGGACACCTGGATGCCACCACGGTCCTTTCGCGCCAGATCTCGGAACTGGGCATCTATCCGGCCGTCGATCCCCTGGATTCGACCTCCCGCATTCTGGACCCCCAGGTTGTTGGCGAAGAACATTACCGTACGGCCCGCGCCGTACAGCGCGTCCTCCAGGAATACAAAGACTTGCAGGACATCATCGCCATTCTGGGCATGGACGAATTGTCCGAGCCGCAGAAGCTGGTCGTGTCCCGCGCCCGCAAGATCCAGCGATTCCTGTCGCAGCCGTTCTTCGTGGCCGAGCAGTTCACCGGCCAGCCTGGGAAGTTCGTGAAGGTTGCCGACACGGTTCGCGGTTTCAAGGAAATCCTGGATGGCAAGCATGACGAACTGCCCGAGCAGGCGTTCTTCATGGTCGGAACCATCGAGGACGCGATGGCCAAGGGCAAGAAGCTGCTGGAGCAGGGCTGACATGAAACTCGATGTGGTCACCCAGGAAGGCGCCAGGGTCAAGGGCCTGGAAGTCGATGAAATCACCCTTCCGGGAATCGTAGGGGAGATGGGCATCCTGCCGGGCCACAAGGCGATGATCATGGGCCTGGGTATCGGACCTATGACCGTGCATGGGCCTGCCGGCGACGAACGATTTGCCTTGTCGGGCGGCTTTGTCGAGGTCCTTGGCGACGAGATAAACATCCTGTCCGAGACCTGCGAACGATCCACCGAAGTTGATATTGAACGGGCTCGACACAGTCTTGACGTTGCAACGGCCGCACTCGAAGCTTCCCATCCCGGTGAAGGCGAGGCTTACGTCGTCAAGATGGCTTCCGTTCGCAAGGCCCGCACCCGCCTTGACGTGGCCAAGGCCCCTTCTACCGTTTCTTCGCATTGATGATCGTTTCAAACTGCAAACGCTGCTGAATGATGTCCCTCAACTTCCAGACGGGGCAGTTTTCACCGGAACCATTTCGTCCCAGCCGAAGTGTTCAACATACGCGCGCCAGGCCCCGCGACAAAGGACGTCAAACCGGCACTCGGCGCACTCGGCACGCTTGACCTTGACGTAACCCTCCTGGAAGGTACGGGTCACCCGCGAGAAGGCGGTCAAATCGCCACCGATGGCACTGGTTTGAAACAGGTCGCCCTCCCCTTCCACGGGCGGTTCCAGACCCATCGCAGCAACTCTTTCCTCGAAACTGCCGGCCGGCTCGTAGTGGAAATAGCGCTCGACGTACCCGCGCATGCTGTCAGGGAGCCCCTCGGTCGCGCAGTACGGCACGTCCAGCACTGCAATCCTGGCAAGGAATTCAGGGGCCAGCAATGGAACCAGCGCCAGAAACGCATCGCGCACTTCCAGATATCGCGGCATCAACTGGCTGATAAGCTGCAGGCCTCGACCATCCGGCATCATGACGTTGAAGACATGTCGATCGGCATCAAGCGTCTGCATAAGCCTGCAAATATCACCAAGAAACAGAATGTTCCGGCGATTTATTACAGTGCTTGTCTGGATTGAAAACCCGCGTTCGGCCCTCAACCTGGAAAGGCAGCGCAGGCCGGCAAGTGTCTGGTCAAAGCTGCCCTTGGTGCGCGTCAGCCCGTCGTGCAACCTTGCATCGTGTCCATGAATACTGACGATCACGTTGTTCATGCCAGCCGCCAGAAGGCGCCGAACGTAGGGTTCGTAGCTGAACATCCTGCCGTTACTGATGACCCCGATGACTTCGTAGCCGGCCTCCCTGGCCCAACCGATGTATCTGGGCAACTCCTTGTTCATGGTGGGCTCGCCGCTGGTGAACAGGATTTCGCGAACGCCACGATTTGCATCGATCATTCGTTTGACGTCGTCAGCAGTCTGGGACGCCACGCGCGCTGCCCTGTCCTCGCGATCAATCTCCATGCAGAAAATACAGTTGTTGTTGCACCAGGCGCCGACGCAGACGTGGACGCGATCTCCCACGTCGTCCGCCTCCTGGGTTGGCACCCCAGGTCTTCCGTTGTCGTTCCCGGACCTCATCGGCACAACCTCGCCGCGGGAAGCGTATCACACCACGGCGCCCTGGATCAGGTCAGCGCGCACCGGGACTGATTCCAAGCTAGAATACCCACCACGCGGAGGGGCGAATGGCACTGCCACCCGAGGAACGGCATTCTTTGTGGGCGTACGACCTTCTGCGTCCGGCGCCCAGGCGGGTGCGCATACGGCGAATATTGGGCCCGGTGCCCACACCCGGAACTCCAGGAACGACAGGCCTGTTCTTGTCTTCGAAGGACGCATGGGCCGCGCTTGTGGTCACCTCGCATTGGCTTGGCAAGCGTACTCCTTGGCCATTGCCGCCATTCAAAAGATCGATTGACGCCTCGGCATGGCGACGCGGACCTTTTGGCGTTGCAGTAGAGGGCCTGGCCCACGAATCGCCCAGGCGAGCTGCGATCGAGACCAGCGCTGCACCGGGGGATCACGCCGGCAGGATTTTGTTGCACAAAACATCATTGTGCGCTGCGTGCGGCGAGTGCCTGCCAAGCTGCCCAGCTGGATGTCTTGCCCTAGTGAACGGTTCGAATCGTTCGACCACGACCACGCCCTCGCCGTTGGTCACGACTGGTGCAGATTCCGGCGGTCTGATGCTGAAGATCGATGAAACATCCTGCCTGTCGTGCATGGCATGCGTGGAAACCTGCCCGCGCGGTGCCTTGGCTCCTGCACTGGCTTCGGCCGCACAGGTCATGGCCCCCGATGGAACAAGGCCGGCAGGACTGCTGCGAACCGCTTCCCCGGAACTTGCGCCGCCAAAGATCCGGCAGCGTCAGCCAGATTGGCAACGTTGTACTGTTCGCCCCCGCCCCGTCTACAGCCTTGGTCTGGCGATTGCCACGATGCAGGAAAACTCGGCGGCGCTGCTGAAGGATGGACGCCTGGTCGGTGCAGTCGAAGAGGAGCGTTTGTCCCGCGTCAAGCACCACGGTTTCAGGATACCGGGTCGCCCGAACCGCACGATATGCAATGACATGTCCGTTTTGATCGAGGAGGCGTTTGCCTGGCGGTCGGTGAACTGGCTGCTGAAACGCGAGGGTATAACGCTGGACGACGTAGCCGTCATCGGGGTCAACGGCATTCCTGGACGCTTCCGCCGCAGCTACTCCCTTGAGGACGCAGCCAGACCACCTCGAACCCTGGTCAGCGGACGGTTCGTATTCGTTCCGCACCACCAGGCGCACGCTGCAAGCGCGTACTATTTCGGTGGTGGGGCAGACGCTCATATACTGACCGTGGACGGGCGCGGCGACCGGGAAACAGCCGCATTCTTCAAAGGCCGGGATGGCCGACTGGAACGCATCTTCGACGTCCTATCCCTGGACGATTCGTCCATCGGTGGGGTCTACGAAACCGTCAGCCGAATCCTGGGCTTCGGTTCCCATGGACAGGGGTCAACGATGGCCCTGGCCGTGATGGGAGATCCACGCTTCGACCTTTCATCAGCCCTGTCGATCGAAACCCACAGTCGCCACCGCATCCACGAGAACCAGGCCAACAAGACGTTCGGACACCTGTCCCGAGGACGCTTCGACCCGCTGACCGAGGACCACAAGGCCTTGGCTGCAAGCGTTCAATTGGCACTTGAGGAAGCGATAATTCGGCTGATCGATGAGGGCCGGGGCGGCGAGGTGATCCAGAACCTGGGTTTGGCCGGCGGAGTGGCTTTGAACTGCCAGATGAACAGCCGGATCCAGCAGCACTTTCAGCCGCAATCGATGTTCGTGCAACCAGCCGCACACGATGGGGGCACGGCAATAGGTGCGGCGCTCGTAGCACACCTGGAACTTACTTCCGAGCCTCCATTCCAGCCGCTGGTCCACGCTTGCTGGGGGCCCGAACCGGAGGACACCGAGATTCAGGCGGCCCTTGATGCGTTCGGCCTGCCTGCCCGACGCGCGCCCGACATCGCCGTTGAAGTAGGCGAACGGATCGCAGCGGGCCAGGTTGTGGCCTGGTGCCAGTCCGGTCTGGAGATAGGACCACGCGCACTGGGGGCGCGAAGCCTTCTGGCCCATCCCGGACGCCAGGATTTCCATCCCCGACTGAACGTTGCAAAAGGACGGGAGGCCTGGCGCCCCTTTGCTCCATCAATCCTGGCCGGCCACGAGGCCGACTGGTTCGACAACCCGAATGGCAACGGATTCATGTTGTTCGTCGCCGGGGTGCGCAAGGATCGGCGCGAGGCGGTTTCAGCAATCGTTCACCACGACGGGACTACGCGCCCTCAGTCTGTCCATGCCGACGCGCAACCCCTTTACCACCGGGCGATTTCCGAGTTCCACCGACGCACTGGAATCCCCCTGGTCCTGAACACGTCGTTCAACACGGCGGACGAACCGATCGCAACTTCGCCTCAGGACGCGTTGAACAGTTTTTTGCAGGTCGGGGCCGACTGCCTGGCAATCGGCGAATGGCTTGTCGAGCGTCCAGGCGCCAACGCAAGTGTCCAAGGGACCGGCTGGCGGCGGCCCGCGCAAGAAACTCCACCACCCCGGGGACCGGTGCTGGCAGCCTCGGACCAGCAGCGTTTTGGCCGCCTGCTGCTGCGCCTGGGCAGCAGGTGCAACTCGGCGTGTATCCACTGCACCATCAGGGACATCGCCCATCTGCCGGAACGTGACACGGAAGCCGCGATCAATGCACTGCGCGAAGGACGCGCCCACGGCTGCAACGAGGTTGTATTCCTGCGTGGCGAACCGTTGATTCGCAAGGACATACTGCGCCTGATCACCGAGGCCCGCGTTCTGGGCTACAACCACGTCCAAATACAGACCAACGGACGCGTTCTGGCCTATCCCGGACTGGCCAGATTGCTGGCCCGCAAGGGAGTTTCCTTCTTCGAGGTCTCGATTTACGGAAGCGAACCCGACATCCACGACAAGATTGCGCAAGCACCTGGGGCTTTCGATCAAACGGTCGCTGGAATCCGCAGTCTGAAGGCCGAGAATCTGCCTTTCCTGATCAACATTCCCGTACTTGCCGCAAACAGCCAGCACCTGGAATCCACGGTTCGACTGTTGGCAGACATAGGCGCGTCTCGCGTCCAATTTGCGTTGTCCCGGCCGGTCTGGCTTGGGGACCAGGAGCGGCTGGACGTGGCCCCGACAGTGCGCATCAGCCGCGTAGCCAGCCACCTGCGAACCGCCTTGAGAACTGCGCGCAGCCTTGGCCTTGAGGCGCGAACCGAAGGCGTGGTTTTGTGTCACCTGGACCCTGATCTGTGGGATGCCGCTGAATCCCCAGGTCCGCTGAACCAGCAACTGGTTGCCGAACTGGACGGCCTTCGTCCAGCGTCGACAATTCGTGCCGAATCCCGACCCAAGCCTGTGGAATGCGGCCAATGCACAGTGGCTTGGCGTTGCCCCGGTCCATGGGCCGGCAGCACGCGATTGTTCGGGTCCCAGGAACTCCTGCCCTTGACGTAGACTGGATTCCCGCAGCCGATATCAAAGCCAGGCCTTGGCCAATCAGGCGTTTAATCAGGCGATTGCAATTGATCTGGAAGGCGGGATGTTTTACCGGAGACCCGGTGTTACCCGGGTCCCCGGCAAACAAATCATGCACTTGTGGGGATCAGACGCGCTCGATCAGGCCGGCTGCGCCCATGCCGCCGCCGATGCACATCGAGATAACGCCGTACTTGCCGCCAGTGCGCTGCAGTTCGTATACCGTCTGGACGGCCAGCTTGGCGCCGGTGCAACCCAGTGGGTGACCCAGAGCAATCGCGCCGCCGTTCGGGTTGACCTTGGAAGGGTCCATGCCGACCGACTGGACCAGCAGGTCCACGCAGGCCAGCGACTGGGCCGCGAAGGCCTCGTTCAATTCGTAGAAGGATACGTCCTTGTCGCCGATACCGGCCTTCTTGAACAGCTTCGGAATGGCTTCGGACGGGCCGATGCCCATGATTTCCGGAGGAACGCCGGCCAACTGGAAGTTCACGAACCGCGCCATGGGCGTCAGGCCGTACTTCTTGACCGCTTCTTCGCTCATCAGAACGACGGCAGCGCCGCCGTCCGACACCTGCGAGGACGTACCGGCCGTGACGGAACCGGTGGTCTTGAACGCAGGCTTCAGCTTGGACAGGCCTTCGACCGTCGTGTCGCCACGCGGGCCCTCGTCCGTGTCGAACGTGACCATCGCGCCCTTCTCATAGTCGTAGACCTGCAGGGGGACGATCTGGTCCTTGAACTTGCCGGCCTTGATGGCCGCGGCTGCCTTCTGATTCGACGCAACCGCGAACTCATCCTGGCGAAGGCGCGTGATGCCGTACTTGTCGGCAACGATCTCGGCCGTGATGCCCATGCCTGTGTAGGCGGCAGGGTAATCGACGATCATGCCCGGGTGCGGCAGCAGGTTGTAGCCGCCCATCGGGACCGTCGACATCGACTCGACGCCGCCCGCCACGATCACGTCACTGTAACCGGCCGCAATGGACTGGGCGCCCAGGGCCAGCGCCTGGAGACCCGAGCTGCAGAAGCGGTTGATCGTCATGGCCGGGACCGTGTAGGGCATCCCCGCCAGGAACATGCACATGCGGGAGATGTTCATGCCCTGGGTACCTTCGGGCATTGCGCAGCCCATGATGACGTCATCGACGTCCGCCTGCGGGAACTTGTCGCTGATGCGGGCCAGCGCTTCCTTGATCGCGTTGGCGCCCAGATCCTCGGGCCGGTAGGACCGCAGGGTCCCCTTGATCGCCTTGCCGACCGCCGTACGGACCGCCGAAACGATATAAACGTTCTTCGACATTTGGTAATCCCTCATTCAATGGCCGGGGCCCGCAATTAGCTTGACCCCGCGCCGCAAATTTTTAGTTCGGGGTCCCCGGGACGACCCCGGGGACCCCTCGTGAACCGACGTACCGGATCAGTTCCGCAAGGGCTTGCCAGTCTTCAGCATGGCCTCGATGCGGTCCTGCGTGCCCTTCGTGCCGCACAGGTACAGGAATCCTTCCTTTTCCAGGTCCAGCAGATGCTGCTCGGTGACCGCGGTGCCCGGCCGGACGTTGCCGCCCGTCAGGACCTTGGCGATCTGCTTGCCGGCGACCACGTCGTGCGGCGTCGCGAAACCACCAGCGCCGAACTGCTCCAGTCCGGCCAGGAACAGGGCTGCGCCGTCGGGACCGGGCATGATCAGCCAGTCCGGGGGCGGCGGCGGACGGTAACCGGCGCGCCACAAGCCCAGGGCGACCTGCTTGGCGTCGTAGATCAGGCGGTCACGGGACAGCGACACGCCGTCCTGCGGCCGCAGATAGCCCAACTGCCTGGCCATTTCGGCCGAGTTGGACACCTTGGCGGTGGCGATGTTCTCGAACGCCTTCTGCAGGTAGGGCATGCGGCTGCAGCCCTTCATGTCAGCAGGCATGTTCTGGAGCAGACGGCAGACCAGTTCCTTGCAGCCGCCGCCGGCGGGCAGGACGCCCACGCCGATCTCGACGAGGCCCATGTACAGTTCGGCCGACGCCTGAATGCGCGTGCCGTGGATCGATACTTCGCAGCCGCCGCCGAGAGCCATGCCGTAGGGGGCCGTGACTACTGGCTTCGCGCAGTACTTCATGCGGGTGCCGGCGCCCTGCAGCTTGACGACCATGTCAGCCAGCATGTCCCAGTTGCCCATCTGAGCAGCCATCAGCACCAGGCCGATGTTGGCGCCAACGCTGAAATGTTCCGCGTGGCCGCCAATGACCATGCCGTTCCAGTTCGCTTCGACTTCGTCGATGCTCTCGTGCAGCATCGCGATGATGTCGTCGTCGATGGCGTTCATCTTGGTGTGGAACTCCAGGCCGGCAATGCCGTCGCCCAGGTCGAACAGCGTCGCGCCGAAGTTCTCCTTGATGATCTTGCCCTGCTCCTTCAGGTCGGGCAGCAGGATGTACTGTTCGGGCTTGTTGATCGGGGCATAAGCCTCGGCCTTGAAGTCCCAATGGTAGCGCTGGATGCCTTCCTTCTTGTAGAAGGTGCCTTCGCTCTTTGCCAGCATCGTCTTGATGGTAGCGGGCACGTCGATGCCCATCGCCGCCATCTTCGCCACGCTGTCGGCCACGCCGATGGCATCCCAAACCTCGAACGGCCCGAGCTCCCAGTTGAAGCCCCAACGCATGCCGTTGTCGATGTTGACCACGTCGTCGGCGATCTCGCCGATGCGCTTGGCCGTGTAGTTCAACGTCGCCGCCAGCGACTTCCAGGCCAGCTGCTGGGCGCGATCATCGCCGTTCAGCAGGTTGCGGATGCGCTCGCCGCAGTCCGACACGCCCTTGGTGGCCTTGACCGAGTCGAACGAGGGCCGGTCGGCCGCGCGGTACGTGCAGGTCTTCCAATCCAGGGCCAGAGCGACCCTCTTGCCGTCCGGGCCGACTTCCTTCTTGTAGAATCCGCCCTTGGTCTTGCCACCCAGCCACTTGTTCTCGACCATCGTGCCGATGAAGGCCGGCAGCTGGAACACGGGGCGCTCGTCGTCGTTCGGCAGGTTGTCGTAGCAGTTAGCCGAGACGTGCTTGTAGGTGTCGACGCCGACCAGATCGGCCGTCTTGAAGGCTGCCGAACCGGGATGACCCATCGGCTTGCCGAATACAGCGTCCACTTCCTCGATCGAATAGTCGCCTTCCATCATCAACTGGATGGTCTTGTTGATGGCGTAGACGCCGATGCGGTTCGCGACGAAGTTCGGCGTGTCCTTGCCGAACACGATGCCCTTGCCCAGGATCTCCTGGCCCAGGTACACCCACGTATCAATGACTTCCTGATCGGTGTCCGGGCCGGACACGATCTCCAGAAGCTTCATGAAACGTACCGGATTGAAGAAGTGCGTTACCAGGAAGTTCTGCTTGAACTGCGGGCCGAAACCATCGGTCATCGAGGCAATCGACAAGCCGGAGGTGTTCGAACTGATGATGGCGCCCCACTTCATCAAGGGCTCGATCCGCTTGAACAGCTTGCGCTTGATGTCCAGGTTCTCGACGACGACTTCGATGATCAGATCGCAGTCGGCCAGCTTCTCGAGGTCGTCATCGAAGTTACCAACGGTGACCAGCGAAGCGAACTTCTCGTGATAGAACAGCGGCGCAGGCTTGAACTTCTTGGCAACCTCGATTCCGGCAAGCGAGAAACGGTTGCGGTGAATCGGGTTCGACTTCTCTTCCTCGGTCAGGTTCGGCGGGACGATGTCCAGCAGGATGCAGGGGATCCCTGCATTTGCCAGGTGGGCGGCGATTCCGGAGCCCATTACTCCGGCGCCCAGCACTGCGGCCTTGTTGATCCTTCTCGCCATGATGTACCTCCAGTGTCTACCAGGGAAATCCAGGACTCACCCGTGTTGGCAAGTCCGCTGGCTCGATGGCGCCCTTAAACGGGACGACCGTCGGCAGATACGGGTACGATACCTTGTAGTTCATCCGATGCAAGCCATTTTTTCGCGTTGCGTCAGAGGTTTTGCATGGGTCGTGTCAGTACACATTCGCGCGAACCTTCCCGACCGGTTTCCAACCGTGCTTCTGGCGTAATCGCCACCATGATCGTCACCGTAGGAACGGACGTGGATGTATGGGCAAACGAGGACGAACTATCCGTTGTGGGCAGTCTTGATCACGAACAACCGGAAGTCTCGCCGCAGTTCGGGCACTTGTAACAGGCGCCGCTGCGAACCATCGTGTGCCCGCAGTTGCTGCACGGCGGCGCGTCCAGCGAGTTCACGAACAGCTCGTTCTGCCGTGGAGGAGCGGTCGTAACACCTTGTTTTGCCTCGAAGTCGGGGGTGGCGGCCTGGTCCAGCCGTTGTTCGGGCGCCACGAACTTCATGGACAGCCACCGGAACAAATAATCGACAATGGACTTTGCGTATCCGATCTGTGGGTTGGTCGAGTACCCCGCCGGCTCGAAGCGAACGTGGGCGAACTTATCCACCAGTACGTTCAGCGGTACGCCGTATTGCAAAGCTATCGAGACCGACGTCGCAAACGAGTCCATCAGGCCACTGATGACGCTGCCCTGCTTGGCCATCGTCACGAAGATCTCGCCGGGATTTCCCTCCTCGTACATTCCGACCGTAATGTACCCGTCCATTCCGGCAATGCAGAACTTGTGGGTGATCGACGCGCGTTCGTCGGGCAACCTGCGCCGCAGGGGCCTGGTGGCAAGGACAGGAACTTCGCCTTCCACCGTAGTCTCGCCGCCCTTGTTCAGGACAACCGGCTGCGCCTTCTTGGACCCGTCACGATAGATGGCCACGGCCTTCAATCCCAGCCGCCACGCGTCCATGTAGGTCCGCATGACGTCCTCCGGCGTCGCCTCGGCCGGCAGGTTCACCGTCTTGCTGATTGCCCCCGACAGGAAGGGCTGCACAGCCGCCATCATCCGGACATGGCCGTCCACGCCGATGCTGCGAACGCCCTTGGAAGGCTTGAATGCGCAATCGAAAACCGGCAGATGTTCATCCTTCAGGCCGGGAGCACCCTCGATGGTGTCGTTCGCGGCAATGAAGTCCAGCACCTGCGTTGCGTCTGCCCCCTCGTATCCAAGACGATGCAACGCGGCGGGAACGGTCTGGTTCACGATCTTCATCAGGCCGCCGCCGACAAGATTCTTGTACTTCACGATGGCCAGGTCAGGTTCGATACCGGTGGTGTCGCAATCCATCATGAAACCGATCGTGCCGGTCGGCGCCAGCAGCGTGGTCTGCGCGTTGCGATATCCGTGCACTTCGCCCAGGCGCACGGCATCCTCCCACGACTGGCGGGCCGCGATCATCATCGACCTGGGAACATAGCGATCGGCAATCCGGTCCACCGCTGAACGATGCTTGCGAACAACCTTCAGCATGGGTTCGCGATTTGATTCAAACCCTTCGAACGTGCCGACGCGAGCCGCGACGCGAGCGCTTTGCGCGTAGGATTCGCCGGTCATCAGCGACGTGATCGCAGCCGCCATGGCCCGCCCACCTTCGCTGTCGTAGGGAAGTCCCCACTGCATCAGCAGGGCGCCCAGATTTGCGTAGCCCAGACCCAGCGGCCTGAACTTCTCGCTGTTCGCGCCAATCGAATCGGTCGGGTAGCTGGCCCGGCTGACAATGACCTCCTGGGCCAGAATGAACGTCCGCACGGCCGACCTGAAAGCGTCCGTGTCGAACGTCCCATCCGGGGACAGGAACTTCATCAGGTTCAGCGATGCCAGATTGCAGGCGGAGTTGTCCAGGAACATGAACTCGCTGCACGGGTTTGACGCGTTGATCCGCGCCGTGTTCGGGCACGTGTGCCAGTCGTTGGTCGTCGAATCGAACTGCATCCCCGGGTCACCGCACGCCCAGGCGGCATCGGAGATCGCCTTCATTACGTCACGCGCGTTCAGCGTCTCGGCAACCTTCCCGGTAGTAACCGCCTTGGTCTGCCAGGTCCCGCTGCGCTCGACGGCCTGCATGAACTCGTCCGTGACGCGCACCGAATTATTGGCATTCTGGAAGGAGATCGACTCGTACGCCTCACCGCCGAAGGACCCGTCGTAACCGGCCGCGATCAGCGCGTGCGCCTTCTTTTCCTCGCGAACCTTGCACAGGATGAAATCCATGATGTCCGGATGATCGGCGTTCAGGATGACCATCTTGGCCGCGCGACGCGTCTTGCCGCCAGACTTGATGACGCCAGCGAACGCATCGTACCCGCGCATGAACGAAACGGGACCCGACGGGAGACCGCCGCCACGCAGGCGTTCCTTTGAGGATCGCAGCGGCGAGAAGTTGGTGCCTGTGCCCGAACCGAATTTGAACAACATCCCCTCGGTACGCACCAGACCCAGGATGGATTCCATGGTGTCGTCTACCGCGTTGATGAAGCAAGCCGAGCACTGCGGCCTGGCCTCGACACCCACGTTGAACCACACCGGGCTGTTGAATGCCCCGTACTGATGAAGAACAAGGTGGGTCAATTCGTCGTGGAATGCCTTTGCTCCGGCCTCGTCAAGATAGCCGTCGTCCAGCGCCCAGCTTGCAATGGTGTCAGTGACGCGGGCGATCATCGATTTGACGCTGCGCTCGCGCTGGGGAGTGCCCAAAACACCCCTGAAATACTTGGATGCAATGACGTTTGTGGCCGACTGGCTGTAGAACGACGGAAAGTCCATGTCGTCCTGCCGGAATACCTCGCGCCCCTCCTCGCCAAGTATCACGGCCGATCGTCGTTCCCACTTGACGCCATCGAACGGGTCAGCCCCTTCGACTGTAAAGGTGCGGGCAAAGTCGATGGCCGGGCGTCCAGCGTATCGGTCTGAAACCGTGTTCACAGGAACCACAACGGCCTGTACGGCTTCGACCTGTGGCATCGGTGACACCACTTCCGCAGGTACCGGTGGCATCGGCGACACCACTTCTTCCGCAGGTACCTGTGGCAAGGCCGGTTCGATGCTGGGATTTGCGGCCATCACTGCGGCCGCGGGACGCAGCAGGGCGTCTGCCCCATCGACCATGACCGACGGAATAGTCCCGTTGCCGAACAGCAAGTCTTCCTGGATCAAACTCATTCCTTCCATCCCCTTTGATCGGCGCCGACGCGGGTCTCGACGCATCACCTATGCCCCATGCGGCACGTTCGAACCCGTGGCTCGCCTTCGCGATGCGCCGGGATCAACCGTTCCTGTCGTTGAATATGACGCTTCCGTCGGCATTCATCCTACGACCGCGTATCCAAACCTGTCAAGAAAAATACACAAGATGTTGTGGTCGAAAGGGACGCTTACCACAACACATGGACAATCCGAGGGTTGCGAGACACATTCGACAGGCCACCCTTTCAAGCCATGCAAATCACCTTGCAACACATCCGACACTAGGCAGGTTTTCCGGCCGACCATGACATTCGGATCACGGTCAAGGACCGCGGACCTGGCGTTGGCGCACTACGACTACTTTTATCCAATTTGATAACGACGCGGTTCCATGGTGTTGGCCTCAAGAGGCAGATATGGCCCGTGTCTTGCATTAGATCTACCCCGGTTACCTGGTCGGAGGGCTTGATGAACACTCGCATTTCTGGACGAAGCGGCAGCGGCAATGTCGAGCGCATTCTCCATGCGGAAGAGACGGACGTGATCGAAGTCCTGGACGACCCCAGGACCGAGTTGCTTCCACCTGATCGGAACGCGCCAGTCAACGCGATCCTCGCCTACCTCAGCAGGGTGGGCGACACGGCCCTTCTGAAAAGGGAGGAGGAACGCGAACTGGCCATCGCCATGGAGGACGGGAACCGTCGCACGTTCGACCTGATGGTTAAGATTCCATTCTGTCGCGAACACATGTTGGGGTTCCCGCGAAGGTTGACGTCGGGCGAGGTCGCTCTGTGCGACGTGGCAACGATGGAGGAATCCAGTCATGAGGATTGGACCCCATCGCTGACGCAGGAACTGGAATCGTTCGCAGCCCGTATCGAGGATTTGTCGGGCCGGTGGCGAAAGATGGGCACCGGCAAGAATGGCGCTGAAAAGGCCGCTGAATGGCTGGCTGCTGCGTTGCACGAGGCATACGGCGAGTTCCGTTTCGGTACGGGAATCGTGCGCATGGTGATCCGTACCTTGTGGAGCCAACTGGGGCGACTGTCCGATGGTTCCGCTGGGCCAGACCTCGAGGACCGCTCGGATTCCAGTGCTTTCGGCACACTGGATCAAGAAAACGGCATCCTGGCCGGGGCGGCATCGGCAAGGGCGGCCAAGCTGGTTATCGGGTTGTCCGGGGAAGCCCTGTCAACCACTGTCGGGGCGCTTGCGGAGGTCCAGCGAAAGGTCATCGGGGCGCGGTCCAGGATGATCCGGGCGAATCTGCGCCTGGTGGTCAGCATCGCAAAGCACTACATGAACCGCGGAATGCCACTGCTGGACCTGATCCAGGAGGGGAACATCGGCCTGATGAAGGCCGTCAGCCGCTTTGACTGGAGATTCGGTCACAAGTTCAGCACGTATGCGACCTGGTGGATCCGCCAGGCGATCACCCGGGCGCTGGCCGAGCACGGACGGACCATCCGCGTTCCGCTGCACCTGGTCGAGTGCCTTTCCAAAGTCCAGCGGACGCGTGCCCGCATGTCGCGCGACCTTGGACGCGACCCGACCATGGAGGAACTGTCGAAGGACACCGGCTATACCGCCGATCAGATCGAACGGGCCGAGCGGACAACAGTCCGTACCATCAGCCTCGAGCATCCGGTCGGTGACGACGACGCCCAGTTGATGGACCTGGTCGAGGACACCAACGCAATCCATCCCTTCGTCGAGGCCATGGAATCCGACATGCGTGGAGGAATCCGGAAGCTTTTGGCCGGCCTGACGCCAAAGGAAGAAGCCGTCATCCGCCTGCGCTTCGGCATCGGAACGCTGCGCGAGCACACGCTGGAAGAAGTCGGCGAAGCGATTGGACTGACACGCGAACGCGTCCGGCAGATCGAAGTGAAGGCGCTATCGCGCCTGAAGAACCCTGCCCTGTCGCGCGAGATGAACACGTACCTCGAGGATTCGGTTTATTGAGATGGCCGTCCCACCCCATTCAGGCGTTTGACTCGCGCGCGTGGATCAGCTAGATTTCCCGCCGTTTTCCAAGAGGATTCCTGGGATGGAAGGCGCCGAGAACGAACTGGTTCGGCAGCGACGGGACAAGCAGGCCAGTTTGGAACAGCTTGACGGCGCGCGGTATCCGAACGACTTCAGAATGTCCTGTTTTGTGTCCGATGCGCTTGCTGCCGGCGAAGGGAAGGACGGAACCACGCTGGGCGCCGAGGCAATCGAGGTCGCAATTGCAGGTCGAGTAATCGCGGTCAATGGATTCGGAAAGGCATCGTTCATAAGGGTCAGGGACCAGTCCGGCACGATTCAGGCGTACGTCAAGAAGGACGTGGTGGACGAGGCCACGTTCGAGCGCCTGAAGCTGACCGACATCGGGGACATCGTTGGAGTTCGCGGCACGCTGTTCAGGACACGCACCGACGAACTGACGATCCAGGCGCATGAATACAGGGTACTGACCAAGGCCCAGCACCCGCTGCCAGAAAAGTGGCACGGCCTGAAGGACATGGAACAGCGCCACCGGATGCGCTATGTGGACCTGATCGTCAACGAGGAATCGCGGGCGGTTTTCAGGACGCGCACCAGGGTCATCCAGTACGTCAGGAAGTTTCTTGACGACCGGGCATACCTGGAAGTCGAGACCCCGATGATGCACCCGATTCTTGGCGGGGCGAACGCGCGGCCATTTCGCACGCACCACAACGCCCTGGACATGGACCTGTACCTGCGGATAGCGCCGGAACTGTACCTGAAGCGGCTGGTGGTGGGCGGCTTTGACCGAGTGTACGAAATCAATCGCAACTTCCGGAACGAGGGGCTCAGCAACCGGCACAACCCCGAATTCACGATGATCGAGTTCTACCAGGCCTACGCGACCTACCTGGACCTGATGGACCTGACCGAGGAACTGATGCGCGGCCTTGCGATGGATGTTCGTGGAAAGACCACTACCGAATTCCGCGGGCACACCATCGACTTTGGGCCGTCATTCAGGCGCCTGTCGGTTTGCGACGGCCTGAAGGAGTACTGCGGGTTCGAAGAGGCCGACCTGCACGACGTCGCACTGGCTGAAGTGAAAGTGCTGGCTGCCGGCGTTTCGCCAGCCGAGGTCAATCACACACTGAAGAACCTTGCCGACGCCTCGTCACGAGACAAGGCTCTGGCCATCGGGATGCTGGCGTTCGAATTGAAGGTTGAACCTCACCTGGTGCAGCCGACCTTCGTGACCGATTTTCCGGCGGTGATTTCGCCCCTGTCCCGGCGCAAGGATTCGGACCCGACGCTGGTTGATCGGTTCGAGATGTACATAGCCTGCAACGAAATCGCCAACGCATTTTCCGAGCTGAACGACCCGCAGGACCAGGAACAGCGCTTCCAGGCCCAGATGGCGGCGAAGGCGGCCGGCGATGCCGAGGCCATGGAATACGACGAGGACTACGTGCGGGCGCTGACCTTCGGCCTGCCGCCAACCGCGGGCGAAGGCATCGGCATCGACCGCGTCGTGATGCTGATGACCGGCTGCGAGAACATTCGCGACGTGATCCTGTTCCCCCTGCTGCGCCCCGAGGGGTGACGAGGGGTCCTTCATGACCGGTCTCGCCTCCTGGATTCTCCCCGTCCTGGAACTGGTGGGAGTGATCCTGTTCGCCATCCTGCTGGTGTCCCTGTTGGTTACAGGCCTACTGCGCGTATTGAGGCGTCTGTCCGATTCCCGCGCAGCCCCGTCGTGGAGACTGCTGCTGGCGCTGCGGATTCTGGTCGGCTTCAGGGACGAGCGCCCCGGAAGGCTGCGGGCCTGGATCCCCGTTTCGGGGCAGAACTTCATTGCGATGGTAGGAACGGCGATCGGCGTTTGGGCCTTGATCGTGGTCCTGTCGGTAATGGGCGGATTCGAGGCCGACCTGAAGGGCAAGATCGTAAGGCACACGCCCTCGATCACCGTCGAACCGACGCGAGCCGCCGAGGATCCGAATTCGGCAGCACTGGTGAAGAGGCTGGCGGACGACCTGGCTTCGACGCCCAGGGCAGTAGCTTCCGAGGCCTATGTCGAGGGTGAGGCGATGCTGACCAGCCCCACCAACATGAGCCCGGGCATGGTAATTCGCGGCCTTTCGGACGCGGGCGCACTGGAAAGGCTTTGGTTGCTGCCGACCACGACCACAATGGGACTGCGGGGGCTGTACGACCCAGTGCGACTGATATCGGACCGAGAAATGGGATTCAGGAGGGGGCCGATGGCAAGAACTGGCGAAAGCCAGAATGCGGCCGATACGCCCGAAGAAGTCATGCCGGTCATCGGTGCAGACGCAGGCCGATCGGGACGAGTGCTGCCCGGCATCCTCCTGGGCGAGGAACTGGGGCGCAGCCTTGCGGTGGGCACGGGGGACGAAATTATAGCCGTGATCCCGGACGGCGATGTTGGGCCAATGGGGGTGCGTCCCCGGACGCGAACCTACCGGGTTGCGGGAACCTTCGTCAGCGGCCTTTACGAACATGACCTGAAGACCGCCTACGTGTCCCTGGACGAAGCAAGGGAACTGTTCCTGCTGGGCGCGCCGAACCTGGTGGCCGTCATGCTGGACGATGTTGACGGCCTGGGTCCGGCCGAGACCGCCGTGCGGGCTATGGTGGCCAGGGATCCAGGGGCCACCGTGCGAACCGTGGCGCAGGCAAACCGTTCGCTGTTTTCGGCGCTGCTGATCGAGAAGATCGCCATGTTCCTGGTGCTGGGCCTGGTGATCCTGGTTGCGGCATTCAACGTGTTCGGTTCGCTGGTGCTGATTACGATGGAGAAATCCAGGGACGTCGCCGTATTGCGCAGCCTTGGGGCAACGCGCGGTGGCGTGCGGGCGGTGTTTCTGGGACTGGGCATGATCATCGGGACCGTTGGCACCGGGGCGGGGCTGCTGCTGGGGCTTGGGACCTGCGCTTACATCGCCTGGGCTGGCATCCGGCTGCCGACCGAATACTATCTTCGGGAGCTGCCGGTCCAGGTCAGAATGGTGGAAGTCCTGCTGGTGGCAGTTGCCGCACTAGGGGCCGCACTGCTGGCAACTATATACCCGGCATCGTCTGTGGCACGACCTTCGCCCTCGGAAGGTCTTAGGAACGATTGACGTGACTGGAGGTCGGGCATGAGTGCGACATTGCTCGAAGCTAGGGGGCTGGCGAAGGCGTTCTCGAGGGGCGGGAAGGAGATCCACGTCCTTCGGGGATTGGACCTCGACATCGCTCCCGGCGAGATGGTCGCGGTCCTCGGCAAGTCCGGAGTCGGGAAAAGCACGCTTTTGCACGTCCTTGGGACCCTGGATCGTCCGGATTCCGGCACCGTCTGTTTCGAGGGTGCCGACCTGCTGGGGCGCCCTGAATCTGCACTGGCTGCGTTCAGGAACCGGCACCTTGGATTCGTTTTCCAGTTTCACCACCTGCTGCCGGAATTCTCGGCATTGGAAAATGTGATGATTCCGGCCATAATCGGCGGGCTTCCGCGCCGGGGTGCCATCGATCGTGCTCGCACCCTGCTGGAGGCCGTGGGCCTGGGCCAACGGGTGGAACATCGCCCGTCCGAGCTGTCGGGTGGTGAGCAGCAACGCGTCGCACTGGCGCGGGCGCTGGTGATGCAGCCTCGGCTGATCCTTGCCGACGAACCCACGGGGAACCTGGATGACGCCACCAGCGAGGAGGTCCACGGACTCCTCGCCTCGTTGAACCGGGAGTTCGGCGCGGCCTTTCTGGTCGCGACGCACAACCTGAGATTGGCGGCGCGCATGGGCCGGGTACTGCGCCTGGAAGACGGTGTCGTACACCCGGTGGAGGTCTCGGCGTGACGTGGAGTACCGAACTTTTGGCACTGATGACCAGACGCGCTGGTTCTTGTGCAAACCGGTTATGTGTTCGAACGTTCCTCGCAGCGCGGAATTCAACCATTCTGATCGCAGCCATGGCCGTGACCATGACCGTTGTGGCTGTTGCGGTTCCCGCACGTTCCCAGGAAGCGTTGGCGCAGACAGCTCCGCTGGTTACCGACCTGCGGTTCGAGGGTCTGGTACGTATTGACGTCGAAACGGCACGTCGCCGCATCCGCAGCGCGGCAGGCCGCAACCTGGACCAGGCCGAAGTGTCTGCCGACCTGAAGTCCCTGTTCTCGACCGGAGCCTTCGACGACGCCAGCGCACGTGTCGAAACGGCCGGCAGCGGCGTCGCCCTGGTGTTCGTGCTGCACGAGCGCCCTGCCGTCGAGAAGGTGCGGGTCGAGGGCAACAAGGAAGTATCCGAGGATGACGTCCGCAAGAAGATCCAGGTCCGCCCTGCGACCATTCTTGACCTGGAGCGTGTGGAACAGTCGGCGGATGCCATCAAGGAACACTACGTCGAACAGGGATTCTTCCTGGCCGAGGTGAACTGGCGCCTGGTGCAACTGCCTGACAACCTGGTTGACGTGGTTTTCGTGATTCGTGAACAGGCCAAGGTCAAGGTCCAGCGCGTCGAATTCCTGGGCAACGAAAATCTGGGTGCCGACGAGATCAAGAAGATCATGCAGACCCAGGAAGGGTCTTTGTTGTCGTTCCTTACGGGAAAGGGGACCTTCCAGAAGGAACAGTTCGACGAGGACATCCAGCGGATCGGGTTCTTCTATAACACCAAGGGTTACGCCGAGGTACGCGTGGATCCGCCGGTCGTCATGCTGTCGCGTGATCGCCGGTTCATCACCATCAGCATCGCAATACACGAAGGCGTCCAGTACAGGGTCGGCAAGGTGAACGTGACGGGCGACCTGCTGAAGCCTGCCGAAGAAATCCTGAAAAAGCTGGCGTTGAAACCCGGCCAGACCTTCAATGCCTTTGACGTGCAGAAGGACATCCAGCAACTTGGCGACAGATACAAGGACGTGGGTTACGCCTTCGCCTCGATTGGCAACGACACGGAACTTCACCAGGCCGAACGCCTGCTGGACTTCACGTACGTAATCCAGAAGGGCGAACTTGCCCACTTCGGGAACATCGACATCGTCGGAAACGACGGCACCCGAGACTGGACCATTCGGCGCGAGCTGCGCATCTTCGAGGGCGACCTGTACAACGAAACCAAGCTTCGCGACTCGGAGGCCAGGATCAAGCGCCTGGGCTTCTTCGAGAACGTGACAGTCAAGCCCCGGCCGGGCCAAAGACCGGATTCGGTCGATGTGACCGTCGAGGTCAAGGAGCGCCAGACTGGTGCGTTCAGCGTCGGCGCCGGATTCTCCAGCGCGGAAAACTTCCTGTTCCAGGCGCAGATCAGCAAGCAGAACTTCCTGGGCCGCGGCCAGTCACTGAAGCTGGAAACGACGCTGTCCAGTTTGCGACGGTTCTTCATCTTCAGCTTCGACGAACCATACCTGTTCGACACCAACTGGACGTTCGGGTTCAGCGCCTACAACACCGACATGTCTCAGTACAACTTCTACCAGGCATCCAAGGGGCTGGACTTCACGTTCGGGCGCCGGTTCGCCGACTACTTCTCGCTGGCGGCAACCTACAAGCTGGAAGGCGTCGACGTGCGCGCGGGCGGCATCAAGGGCGTTGGCGACGTACCCGTGGCAAACCTGGACCAGGTCGGCATCACGTCCAGCCTTGCGCTGACTGCGGCATTCGACAACCGCGACGACCGCATGTTCCCCACGAAGGGAAACGTGTCCAGCCTTAGTTTGGAGTGGTCCGGCAGCGAAATCGGGTCGGATTTCGACTACATCCGCATCAATGCACGGTCGCGCCAGTACTTCCCGATCATCTGGGGCATCATCGGCAAGGTGGCTGCTTCGTGGGGCTATATCTTCAGCCCCAAGGGTCACCCGCTGCCTATTTTCGAGCGGTTCCAGGTGGGCGGCATTTTCACCGTGCGCGGTTTCGAGCGCGCGTCACTTGGGCCGTCCATCCCGGTCGGCTCGTCCCGCGACCCCAGTGCATGGCCCACGGCGTTCAAAATCGGAGGCACTCAGCAACTTGTGCTGAACATCGAGGCCGAATTCCCGATATTCCAGCAGATCGGAGTGCGCGGCGTCGTGTTCTTCGATGCCGGAAACGCCTATGACGATGGGCAGTGGCCGAACCCGTTGAAGATGCGCACGGCCATGGGCTTCGGGATCAGATGGACGTCTCCGATCGGCCCATTGCGTTTCGAGTGGGGCTTCCCGCTGAAGCGCGAAAAGGGTGAACCTCCGGTGGTGTTCGAGTTCAACATCGGAACGTTCTAGTCCCATGGGCACCTGAAATTCTCCACTGGACGGCATAAATGATGGGCGACGGACCGCGGCGGCTGATTCTGGTCACCAATGATGACGGCATCCTGTCCCCCGGACTGGATGTTCTGGCGCGCATTGCCGCGCTGTTCGGCGATGTGGCAGTGGTCGCGCCGGAACGCGAAATGTCCGGCGTGTCCCACGCGATTACCTTGACGGATCCTCTGCGATCGCGGGTTGTCGGCCCGGGGCGCTGGAGCCTCAGCGGAACCCCTGCCGACTGTGTCTTTGTGGCCGTAAACCACATTCTGGACAGGCGACCCGACCTGCTGCTGTCAGGGATCAACCGCGGCCCCAACCTGGGGTATGACGTGCTTTACAGCGGTACCGTTGGCGGCGCCATGGAAGGGACGATCCAGCACATTCCGTCGATCGCGTTTTCCCTGGTCAGTGCGGGCGATTTTCCCTTCGAATGGGCCAGTCAGCACGTCGAGACCATGGTACGACGGGTGCTGGAACAGGGCATACCGCCTCGCGTCACGCTGAACGTGAACATCCCGGATCCGTCGATCGCACCCTGGAAGGGGTTCAGGGCGACGCGGCTGGGCAACCGCTTCTATTCCAGCGACGTGATAGCGCGCGAGGACCCCAGAGGCGGCGAATACCTGTGGCTGGGCGGGACGCGGGTAACTATGGAATCGGCACCCGACTCGGATTGCGGGGCCGTGCATGCCGGATGGGGCGCGGTTACGCCGCTGACCGACGACCTTCTGGCGCGCGATGCCCTGGCCCGGATGGACTGGGTCAACGGGCCGGAACCGGTTGAAACGCCCGATTCGGAAAGGGAGAAAAATCCATGAAAACGAACGATGCTCTGGTTGCCGACATCATCAGGACCGTGCGCGACGTACCGGATTTTCCAAAGCCCGGCATCCTGTTCAAGGACATCACGCCCGTGCTGCTGGACGGGCCGTTGTATGGGCGGCTGATCGAACACCTGTGCGACGTTGTAAAGGAATCCTCGGCCGACGTGGTCGCTGGGATCGAGTCGCGCGGCTATCTGTTCGCAGCCCCGGTCGCTGCAAGACTGGGCCTGCCGCTGGCCCTGATCCGCAAGCCTGGAAAGCTGCCCTGGAAAACCCGCAAGGCTTCGTACTCCCTGGAGTACGGCACCGACAGCGTCGAGATACACGAGGACGCAGTCCGGCCGGGGCAGAAGGTCGTGATAATGGACGACCTGCTGGCAACCGGCGGAACGATGGAGGCCGCGTGCCGCCTGGTGCATGAACTGGGCGCACAGGTGGTTCTTGCGTCCTTCGCGATTGAACTGAAGTTTCTGAACGGACGTGAACGTTTGGGTGCAGTTCCTGTCGAAACCCTGATCGCCTACTGACCGATTGAGTGATATCGTCCACCTGCGCCCGAACGTGGATATCGACGTGGACGGACACGTGAACGTGTGCGTAAACGTGGACGAAATATCCTTCCCCAAGAAATGAAGCCAAGGAGTAGACAATGTCAGTAGATCGCAATTCGACCAACTGGTGCGGATGGGGATGGCAGGCATCACGCTACGACTTCAAGGGCCATCGTGACTATTTCCTCAGTTGGATCGGCGCGCGGCTTGGCGTCGATGCCCTGCACACAAGTACGCCGCCTGTGTCCCCCGAGTCGATAGAGCTGCCGGCGACGCGCCTGACCGACGCGGATCTGCAGGCTCTGTCGGTTGCCGCTGGCGGGGCTGACGCAATGACCACGGCCCCAAGGGCGCGCCTGCTGCGTGCGTTGGGCCGCAGCCTCCCGGACCTGTTGCGCCTGCGGCGGGGCGATCTGCCATATGCCCCCGACGCCGTGGTTCTGCCGGCCAGCGAGGCCGCGGTCGCTGCGATCATGCAACTGTGCCGCGAACACGACTGGGCCGTGGTGCCACTGGGTGGCGGTTCCAGCGTCGTGGGCGGAATCGAACCCATCGACCCGCGCGGCCGGCCCGTCATCTCGCTGGACATGACCCGGATGTGCGCAATGGTGTCGTTCTGTCCCCAGGACAGGTGTGCCACATTCCAGGCGGGCATCTACGGCCCGGACCTGGAAGCCACGCTGGCGCAGAAGGGGTGGGAACTGGGCCACGTGCCGCAGTCGTTCGAATTCAGTACGCTGGGAGGCTGGGTTGCCACGCGATCGTCGGGCCAGCAGTCGAACCAGTATGGCGACATAGCTGACATGGTGGTGTCGTGCCGCGTGGTGACACCGGAGGGCATTGTTGCAACCTGGAACGGGCCAGTTTCGGCCGCCGGGCCCGACCTGGACCAGTTCATCGCTGGATCGGAAGGCACTCTGGGCGTGATCACCGAAGTCACGGTTCACATCCACCCCAAGCCGAAAACCCACAAGATCAACGCTGTGCTGTTCCCCGATTTCGCGCTTGGCTCGGCCGCCTTGTCGGATATCGTCGGGGCAGGCCTGCGCATGTCGTACATGAGGCTGTCGGACGAGGTCGAGACCGAGACATACCTCAAGATGAGCGGCCCGAAGTTGATCCAGGACATGGGTCTTTCGGCGCTGCGGGTACTGGGGTACGGCGAAAACAAATGCGTCGCGCTGGTCGGCACCGAAGGCGACCCGGAAACCGTGGATCGCGAGGTTGGCGAGGCAATGGCAATCGCCAAGAGGCACCGCGGCCTTTCGCTGGGCGGCGGGCCGGCAAAGAACTGGCACCGCGACCGCTATATGCACCCCTACATGCGCGACGACCTGCTGGATGCGGGCATCGCCACCGAAACCCACGAAACGGCCGTCCCATGGAGCCGGGTGGCAGCGGTCCGCGAAGACGTGCGCGCGTCCATCCATTCTGCTGTCAAGGCGCAAGGGCTGAAGGCGCACGTGTTCGCGCACCTGTCGCATTCCTATCCCACCGGTACATGCATCTACTTCGTCCTGATGTATCCCGTGGACGCCAAAGACTCGATCGGACAATGGAAACCGATCAAGGCCGCCATCTGCGACGCGGTAGTGCGCAACGGCGGCACGATCAGCCATCATCACGGCGTCGGGCTGGACCACAAGGCATGGCTGGTGCACGAAAAGGGCGTGGCTGGAATGAAATTGATGGCCGCCGCCTGCAAAGCCATGGACCCGACCGGCATATGCAATCCAGGCAAGTTGCTGGACACCTGAGTCGTCAGCCAGCAGGATGGCAAGTGAAGTTCGTGTCGTAGCACAGCACCACACCAATTCCCGAATCTCACCCGCGCTTGCGGGCGACCACGACCAGGAAGCCGGCAAGGCGGGCCAGCGGGGTGCGCCCCAGCAGGCGGTCCTGCCAGGCGATTACTGGGCCAAGCAGTGGGATGCGCATCATCGCCGCCACTGGGATAGCCACGCGCACCCCGCGGACCGCCTCGACGGTACAGTCTGGCGGCAGATATGAACGTGCTTCGGACAGCGAATCATAGCGAGTGAAGACGTCGGTATCGTGGACGCCCCCGCCGATCGGCGACGGGTCCTTGATGCGCTTGACCAGCGTCCGCAGGCTGTTGCGGTTGTAGAACTCTGCGGCGACGATGCCTCCTGGACGCACAACCCGCGCCATTTCGACCAGGGCCGCCCGAATGTCGGGAACATGAGGCAGTACCTTGAAGGACACGACGGTGTCGAACGAGGCGTCGGCAAACGGGAGGGAGGTGGCATCAGCCTCGGCCACGTCCAAACCCCTCTCGCGCGCTTTGGCCAGCATGCCTGGCGACAGGTCCACACCGACGGCGCGCGACGCGACCGACGCCAGACGGGCAAGAATCAAGCCGGTGCCGCAGCCCACCTCCAGCACCTCGCGCCCACGCACGTATTCCAGGACCGAAGCAACCTCGGCCTGGTCAAGGTGCAGGTGATAGCCGGCGTGGCGCTCGCGCTCGTAGTCAAGGGCCATCACATCGTAGTAGGAACGCGGGTCCATTCGGGATTCGGGTCCGGACACTTTCGAACCTCCATTGGCCTGGGGCGCCGCCCCGGCCACGCCCGTGCCTAGAAACGCAGCAATTCACGGTAGATCGCGGCGTGGGCATCAGCCATCGCCCTGGCTGAATGCCGGCGCAGCACGATCTCGCGACCCACGACTGCCAGCGCCTTGGCCCGTCCGGTTCCCGACAAAAGGCCGATCAGCGCAGACGCCAGGGCAGACGGGGATCCCGACGGCACGCCCAGGACCGCGCCAGCCTGGACCAGTTCGTCCATTGGCGTACCGGTTCCGACGATCGCTGGCACACCTGCCGACAACCCCTCCAGCAGCACCATTGGAAGGTCGGTCTTGGCATAGGTTGTTTCCGCCGGCAGCACCTGGCAGTCGACGCAGCGCAACAGCTCGGCAAACGCATTGACGTTGCCCATGAAGCGCACGTTCCCGGTCGATATCGGCCCTGCCAGCTTCGACTGCAATTCCCGGGATACAGCTTCCGCAACCGCCGTCTTGGGACGACACGCAAACACGAAAACGGCCTGCATCTGTTCCAGCACCAGCGGCACGGTAGCGGCGGTAACGAAAGCCGCCGTCGAGAATTCAAGGTCCCCGGCATACAGAATCACCGGGCGTTCGGGTGGAAGACCGAACGATGCGCGCGCGGCGCTTTTCTGTGCCTGGGTCATCGGACGAAGCTCGTCGATCCCTGGCGGCACGTGAACCACCTTGGCGTTGATCCCGCGCCGCATTATCACGTCCGACGCGCGTTCGGCTGCGGTACGTGACCATGCAACGACAACGTCGCCAAAGATTCCTTGGTCCATTGCTTCGCCGCCCATTGGCAGGCTCATCAGCGTCTGAACGACCTTCACACCTGGATGACGCCACCTGACGATGCGGGCGGCCAGCGACGTGGGTCCGTTGGGCGAAAAGAAGAAGTGCACGACCGGCGGCAGCGAGCGCGTCATCAATCGGAACAGAAGGCCCACCTTGTCGCGCATCGGCACCGTGAAGGACCACGCCTGCCGGTACAGTTCCTCGCTGCGCACGCCCTGGATGGCCAGTGGCTGGCCGCGCGGGGTCATCACGGCCAGCGACACACCCTTGATCTCGCGAGCAATCAGATAGGGCAGCACCTTCCCGGAATCGTTCCACGGCGCAGCTAGTGGCTTGCTGACGAACAGCACATCCGGCGTCGAACCGCTCAACTTTCCTGGCTCCCTTCATCGCCCCACATCGACGCGCCGGCGGCACGCGCATGGGCAACAATCCGCACGATTGCCTCCTTGACCTCGACATCCGACAGCGTGCGATCGGGCGCGGTGAATGTCATGCGGAAGGACAGGCTGCGGCGACCATCGGGAATCGGGGGCCCACTGTAGACGGCAACAAGTTCCACCGCAGCCAGGGACGGGCCGCCTCCAAGACGGATGGCTGCGGCCAAGGTGCCTGCTCGCACGTCATCTGCCGCGACCAGCGACAAGTCGTTGGTGATCGACGGAAACCGCGGAACCGGACTGAAGACCCTGCGCTTGCGGGGAGCAACGACCAGGGCTTCGATGTCGATCTCGGCAAGCACGGCAACCCCAGGCGTTTCCAGTGCCTGCATCGTCGCCGGATGAACCAGCCCCATGCTGCCGACGACGGTTGCTCCAACCTTCACCGCCACGGTGGCATTGGGATGCATCCAGGGGCGACGCTCGCCTTCGAAATCGTCCTCTATGACGGCATCTGCAAGGTCCAGCCGCCCGAACAGGTGCAGCAACGCGCCCTTGACCCGCCGAAAAAGGGCCTCGGACTCGTCGCGACCCTTTGCCAGACGACGCCATGCTACGACACCCAGGTGGTAGGGCTGCTTCGGAACTCCCTCGGTGTCAACCGTCGCGCGAAACACGCGGCCAACCTCGAAGATACCGGCGTCGGGAAAACGCGCGGAATTACGCTCCACACAGCCAAGAAGGTTCGGAGCAAGATCCGTCCGCATGGTCGCGGCATCGGCCGAGATCGGATTGACCAGCGCCAGCGCATCCGGCGGCTCGAATGAAAGCCGGGTCACAAGGGCACGACTGTCGAACGAGTAGGTCATGACCTCGTCCAGGCCGCACTCGGCCGCCAGCACGGGACGCAAGGTCGCCAGCATCTCGCGGCGCGGCAGGCGTGCGACCAGAGCAACTGCGGCCATCGGAGCAAGTGGAGGCACCTGGTCATAACCGATGACGCGCCCGATCTCCTCCAGAAGGTCCTCTGGAATCCGGACGTCCTTGGTTGCTCGCCAGGAGGGCACAACGACGTCGAATACTCCCCCTTCCTCGCTCACCAGGAATCCAAGATGCTCCAGGATGCTTCTGGTGCGGTCAGCCGGGACGTCCATGCCCAGCCTGCGCGACACAAACGCCGGGTCCAGCCGGATGTGAACCGCCTGGCGCGAGAACGACGCAAAATCGGCCGGTCGCGACGTCGGGTGTGCGCCCGGACTCATTGCCGACAGCATCGATGTGAACATCGCCATCGCGCACGGCGGCAGATTCGGGTCCAGCGATTTCTCGAAACGGGCCGACGAGTCGGTGCGCACGCCATAACGAACGGCAGTGCGGCGCACCCGCGACGGATTGAAGGTCGCGCACTCCAGCACCACGCTGACGGTGTCGTCGGCGATACCGCTGTTTTCGCCGCCCATTACTCCGGCCAGAGCAACCGGTCGCAAGGCGTCGGCAATGACCAGGTCCTCTCCCGACAACGCCAGGTCACGCCCGTCCAGCAGGCGAAACGGCTCGGTTTCCAAAGCCCGACGCACGACGATCTGACCGCCAGTCAACTGACGCTGATCGAACGAGTGAACAGGCTGGCCGACCGCCATCATCACGTAGTTCGTGATATCGACGACGTTGTTGATTGGCCGAAGGCCCACGGCGCGCAGTCGATGCCGCACAGCGAACGGCGACACGGCAATGCTGACGCCCGCATACGCCATCGCCATATAGCGCGGGCAATCGATCGGGGAATCAACCTGAACCGGGATGGCTGCGTCCGGACCGACCGGGAACGTATCCGACAGCGGCTTCAACGGCAGGCCCAGCATGGCGGCGATCTCGCGCGCCAGGCCGTGATGACCCCACAGGTCCGGACGGTGTGTCAGCGACTTGTTGTCCACCTCGAAAACGTGATCCTCGACATCGACCACATCGACCAGCGGCTTGCCGGGAAGGGATGCCAGAAGGTCGGCAGGAAAGTCGTCCCCGTCAGCGAATGGAAGCCCCGAGGCGTCATCAGACGTCACGCCAGCAAAGCACCTGCGCGACAGGTCACGGGGCTGCAGGATCATCACGCCCGAGTGGTCGTCCGACAACGCCATTTCGCGTTCGGACAAAAGGACAACTCCGGACGGCACACCCCGGATCTCGGTGGCACGCACCTCGTTGCCTCCCGGCAACATCACCCCGGGCAGCGCCACCGGCACCAGTGCACCCACGACCAGATTGGGTGCGCCGGAAACGCCACTGACCACCCGACCGCCGCCCAGGTCCACGGTGACCGTCTTCAGTTTGTCGGCGTTCGGATGCTGTCCTACGGTTGCAATGCGGCCTACCACGACGCCGCGCAGGCCTTCGCCAACGGCCTCGACGCCCTCAAGTTCAGCCACGGTCATTGTGAAGCGGTTCGCGACCTCGGACACCGGTCTTCCGGCAAGGTCGACCCAGTCCGATAGCCAGTTCCACGAGAATTTCATGGTATTACCTCAGAACTGTCGTGCGAAACGAAGATCGCCCGCCATCAGCCAGCGAATATCATCGATGCCATAGCGCATCATCACCAGACGCGACAGGCCCAGCCCGAAGGCCCAGCCCTCCCACTCGTCCGGGTCCAGCCCGCCAGCGCGAATGACGTTCGGCTGCACAAGCCCGCACGGCAGCAATTCGACCCAGCCCGACCGCTTGCAAACCGGGCAACCGTCGCCACCGCACACCATGCATCGCAGATCCAGCTCAAAGCCGGGCTCGACGAACGGGAAGAAACCGGGTCGCAGACGCACCTCGACCTTGCGACGGAACACGCCTTCCAGCAGCGTCATCATCGACGACAGCATGTTGGCGATGGACACCGACCGGTCGATCATCAGGCCCTCGACCTGGTGGAACGTGTGCTCGTGAGATGCGTCCGTGGCCTCGCAGCGGTACACGCGACCCGGGAATATCGCCCGAAAAGGCGGCGTCAGCCCGCGCATCGCCCGCACCTGCCCCGGCGACGTATGGGTGCGCAGGACGTTGCCACCAGGCAGGTAGAAGGTATCCTGGGTATCACGGGCCGGATGGTCGGCAGGAATGTTCAGCCCGTCGAAGTTGAAATACTCGCGCTCGGCCTCGGGATAGTCCAGGATGTGGAATCCCATACGCTCGAACAAATCCTCGACCTCGGCAACGATGCGCGTCAACGGATGCAGGCGGCCGGCCGCCATCGAGTGCCCTGGCAGGGTCGGGTCGATGCGCTCGGCCCGCGCCCTGTCATCGGCCTCGGCGCGAGTTACCTCGATTCGCCGTGACTCGACGGCCTGCTCGACGGCCTGCTTGAATGAATTCAGTTCGGCACCTCGGGCCTTGCGAGACTCGGGAGGCAGCCCCCCAAGTTCCTTCAGCAGCGACGTCAATCGCCCCTTCTTGCCCAGCCAACGCACCTCGACATCTTTCACAGTCGCGATGGTCGTGGCCTCGGCGACCTCGCCCAGAGCCTCGCGCAACAGTTCGTCCATCCCGGGGTTCCCCGCGTCCAAGACCGCGGATTTGTAGCACCCAAGCGGCATTTTGTCGAGGATTGGGCAGGCTTCCTCGACTGTGGTTGACGCCGCGATCCACCCTGGTCCAGAATGTCCGAGTAGGATGCGCGTTATTGGAGTGCAATGAACAAGGTCTACGAAAGCGCCGACGCCGCGGTGGCTGACATACCGGATGGCGCGACAATCGCAGTGGGAGGCTTCGGCCTGTGCGGCAATCCCGAAAATCTCATCCTGGCCCTGCACCGGAAAAAAGTGGGTGGCTTGACGATCATCAGCAACAACTGCGGCACCGACCACGAAGGCCTGGGCATCCTTCTGGAGGCCGGGCAAGTGCGTCGCATGATTTCTTCATATGTCGGTGAGAACAAGCACTTCGAGCAACTTTACCTTTCCGGCGCACTGGAAGTGGAACTGATGCCGCAAGGCACGCTGGCGGAATCGCTGCGGGCCGGAGGCGCCGGCATCCCGGCCTTTTTCACTCCGGCTGGCGTAGGAACGCTGCGGTCGGAAGGCCGCGAGACTCGCGTGTTCGAAGGCCGCGAGTACGTGCTGGAACGTGGGATCACCGCTGACTTCGCCCTGGTCAAGGCACAGCGGGGCGACCGACTGGGCAACCTCGTCTACCACCGTACGGCGCGCAACTTCAACCCGATGGTGGCAACGTGCGGGCGTGTGACAATCGCGGAGGTCGAGGAGTTGGTTGAACCTGGCACCATCGATCCTGAAACGGTACACACGGCTGGCATCTACGTCCGGCGTGTCGTGGTTGGCAGCAACTATAAAAAGCCGATCGAGAAGCTGACCACGCGGCCACGACCTGCGTGACCCTCACGTCTGGCCGCGCTTGGAAAGGGAGAAGCAATGCTGACCAGGGAACAGATTGCAAAGCGCGCCGCACTGGAAATCAGCGATGGCGACATCGTGAACCTGGGCATCGGACTGCCTACCCTGGTCGCCAACTACGTCCCGGCAGGCATCGACGTCATCTTCCACAGCGAGAACGGGATGCTGGGCGTTGGTCCATTTCCCTACGAGGACCAGGTGGATCCAGACCTGATCAACGCAGGCAAGCAGACCGTGACGGAACAGCCTGGCGCGTCGTACTTCAGTTCGGCCGACAGCTTTGCGATGATTCGCGGCGGCCACGTTGACATGACGATTCTGGGCGCGATGGAAGTATCGAAACACGGGGATCTTGCCAACTGGATGATCCCGGGCAAGATGGTCAAGGGCATGGGCGGCGCGATGGACCTGGTCAACGGGGCCCGGCGCGTCGTGGTCGCCATGGAACATTCAGCCAAGGGCGCACCGAAGATCCTTGACGAATGCTCGCTTCCCTTGACGGGGCGTCGTTGCGTGAACCTGCTGATCACGGATCTGGCGGTGATGCAGGTTGGCAAGGACGGGCTGACGCTGACCGAGGTCGCCCCGGGCCACACGGTAGACGAGGTGCGGGCAGCGACTGGGTGCGGGTTCAATGTCGCCCAGGACTTGAAGGAAATCCCGATCTAGGCCATTTTGCCAATACCCCTGAATGGGTCGGAGAACAACGACATGCGGATCATGGCCATCGACCCCGGCACGGTGCGTCACGGCGTGGCGGCGTCCGATCCGCTGGGCATGATTGCCACCCCCCTGCCCTTCCTTCCAGCATCCGGCGCCGGGGGTGGTATCGACGCGCTGGTGTCCGCCGCCGAACAGATGGAGGCGTCGCTGGTGCTGGTCGGATACCCGCTGAACATGGACGGATCTGTTGGATTTCGCGCCAAGGCGGCGGAACGCCTTGCCGAGACGCTGCGCGGCAGGCTGACCGTCGAGGTGGTCCTGGTCGATGAGCGCCTGTCCAGCATCGAGGCCCAACAACTGCTGCAAGAGGCAGGGCGCGACACCCGCAGGAACAAGGGTCGCATCGACTCGGCCGCGGCAGCAGTGATGTTGCAGTGGTATCTGGACAGGAACGGTTAGGACGATGGTTCGCTCCGACGCGATCAATGCAATCGACATAACCGACCTTAGGAAGGAGTACGTCCCGGCACTGTCGTTTGGCCGCCTGCTGACCTTCAGGTGGACCCGGCAGCCCGTGGTCGCCATTGACCGCATGAACCTGTCCATCGAGGCCGGGACGATAACGGCAATCATCGGGCCCAACGGTGCGGGCAAGACCTCGCTGCTGAGACTGGCAGGCGGCCTGCTGCTGCCAACCGCAGGGACCCTGCGCGTGCTGGGAAAGGACACGACCCGCCATCCCGAGGATGTTCGCGCGATGGTCGGGTACTGCATGACCGACGGGCGTTCGTTCTTCCTGCGCCTGTCGGGGCGCGAAAATCTGCGCTTTTTCGCTGCCATGCACGGCCAGTCGGGAACCTACCGCGACGCGAACGTGTCCAACCTTCTTGACGTCATGGAACTTGGCGAAGTGGCCGACAGGCAGGTCCTGTCCTACAGCGACGGAATGAAACAACGCCTTGCCCTGGCGCGTGCCCTTCTTGGTGCGCCGCGCGTGTTGCTGCTGGACGAGATCAGCCGCGGGCTTGATCCGCGTCTGCGCGACAAGGTTCACCGTCACGTCAGGGAAATGGCCACCGAGAAAGGCGTGACGGTCCTGATGGCTTCGCACAACCTGGACGAAGTACAGACACTTTCCAGCCGTGTGCTGGTGATGGACCGGGGCTGCATCGTGGCCGATGGTCACTACGACCAGGTGGCCCAGGCCGTGAAGGATGTGTTTGCCGACAGGACAGTCGAAACGACGAAGGCCGACGATAAATCGTCCGGCAGCACGCGGGGGGGGGAATGACCGGCGTGCGCTCGTTGATGATATGCGCAGCAGCCTCGCTGCGCCGGGACTTCCTGTTCCGCTGGTCCTACAAATTCAGCTTTCTTTACGATATTGGGGCGCTGTTTTCGTCGCTGATCGCCTTGTACTTCACGGACCGCATGCTGGCCGACGCCCCTCCAAGATCTGTTGCGGCATACGGAACCGACTACTTTACCTTCGCCCTGGTTGGGGTCGCGTTCCTGGACTACATGTTCGTTTCAATGAGATCGTTCGCGCAGCAGATAAGATTCGCCCAGTTCACAGGCACCCTGGAAGCAATGCTGGCAACCCCGACGCACCCCTTCATTATCATTTTGAGCCAGGCCGCCTGGCCCTACCTGTGGACCACGATTCGCGCGGCTTTGTACCTGGTGCTTGGGGCTGCCGTCTTTGGGGCGGACCTGTCAGGCGTCAATCCATTGTCGGCCGCACTTTTCCTGGTCCTCATGGTCGTGACATTTGCCGGCGTCGGCTTGACGTCGGCCGCACTGACGCTGTACCTGAAACAGTCCGATCCGATAACTGCATTGGTGGGGGGCGTCTCGTTCCTGTTCGGCGGGATCGTCTACCCGGTCGAGTCGCTGCCTGCCCCGTTGCAGGACATCGCATGGGTTTTGCCGATGACGCACGCGGTCGAGGGCCTGCGCCGGGCGTTCCTTTCTGGAGCCGCCCCTCTGGATCTGCTGGATCACGCGCTTCCCATGATGGCCTGGGCCGCAGTGTCATTCGTGCTGGCTTTCGTGGTACTGCGACAGGTCATGAAGGCACTGTCGCGCGAGGGATCGTTCGGGGCGTATTGATGTTGCCTTGACCTTGCCTACAAGACCCACGGTGTCAGGATCTCGGCGGCACCATCGGTGACCAGAATCGTGTGCTCAAAGTGGGCAGCAGGCTTGCCGTCGGATGTAACCACAGTCCAGCCGTCCCTCTTCACCTTCACCTGCGGGCTGCCAAGGGTGATCATAGGCTCGATGGCCAGGGTCATGCCCGACCGCAAGACAGGCCCGGTTGCCGGAGTCCCGTAGTTGGGGATGGGCGGGTCCTCATGCAAAGTCTTCCCGACGCCGTGCCCACAGAAATCCCGGACGACCCCAAAACCTTCGGCCATGGCCTGCTGCTGCACGGCAAACGACACATCACCCAGCCTGCGCCCGACCGTGGCCACCTCGATGGCAGCCATCAGACTGCGACGAGTAGTGTCCAGCAACCGCACGACGTCCGCACGCGCATGTCCCGCAATCACCGAGATCGCTGCGTCGGCAATCCACCCGCGCAAGGTCACGCCACAGTCGATGCTGACCAGATCACCATCCTTCAAGACACGGTCAGATGGAATCCCGTGGATGACCTGTTCGTTTACCGAAATGCAGGTTGCTGCCGGGTACGGCGGAGCATACGCCACCATCCCAGGCTGCCCCTTGAAGGTGGCCACAGCGCCAGCCTCGCGGATGCGACGGTCTGCCACCTCCTCCAGATCGCGGGTGGTGATGCCCGGCTGGACCATCCCGGCAAGCTCGGTCAGCAGCGCCGCCAGGATTTTCCCCGCCTCGCGCATCCGCGCTATCTCGGGTTCGGTCTTCAGAACGATCATGAGTATCCTCGCGGGAACCGGGAGGTACACTACCCCCAATCAGGTGCGGCCGGCAAGCAACGGCCTCTCTGAAATCGGTTCAGTGTGTTCATTATTCAACAGGAAATCCGGCAGGTACACCCACCTTATTCCGTTGCGGTCGCTGCCCATTATGCGGTCCATCGACAGAACATACTTGGGATAGTTGTCACTGACTGATTCAAGGGGACCGAATTCCCTTTGCGCAACCGACTGATCCGCCAGCAGGTAACACACCTGCAAGTACATCTTCTGCCCCGAGCGCTCCGCGATGAAATCGATCTCGGTATTGCCGGCCTTTCCGATGCTTACCGTGAAGCCCCTGCGTCTGAGCTCGAAATAGACCAACGTTTCCAGGGCTGCGTTGATGTCGGACTGGCGATACCCAATCAGGGCGTTTTTCAAGCCGAGGTCGCTGAAGTAGTACTTTTCCCCAACCTCCAGGAACCGTTTCCCCTTGAGGTCGAATCTGGATACCCGGTACGCCAGGAATGAAGACAGCATGTACGACAGGTAGTTGTAGACCGTCTCGACTCCGACGGTTCGCCGTTCGTTCTTCATGAAATCGGCGATCCTTTTGGCGGAAAACACGTTTCCGGAATTGTCCGCGATGAAACGAATGATGCGTCTCAGAAGATCAACATCGCGGACAGCGTAGCGTCCAACAATATCCTTCAGGATGATGCTGTCCGCCAGTGAACCGAGGTACTGGCGAATCGTCTCGTCGTCCTGGTCCATGTGATGAATGCCCGGCATGCCACCTCGCCGCAGATACTCGCCGAAGATGGCTTCGTCAGGCGCAGCGTTTCGGAAAATGGAATACTCGCCGAAAGACAGCGGGTAGACTGGGATTTCCAGGTAGCGGCCGGTCAGCAGCGTCGCAAGTTCACCCGACAGCAAGTTTGCATTCGAGCCGGTCAGATAGATGTCAAAGCCTCCTTCGTTCAAAATGGAGTTGACGGCCTTTTCCCAGCCCTCGATTTCCTGGACTTCGTCGATGAACAGATATTGCGGATGATCGGACGCTTTCCCCTTCAGTCGTCTTTCGGTAACGAATGAGTGCAGGTCGGCGGCATTTCTTATTGAAGCAAATTCAAGGAGTTCCATGTCAACAAAGACCAGTTGTTCAGGGGACACGCCGCCTGTTGCCAGTTCTTCCCTGAACATGCGCATGATGGTGCTCTTGCCCACGCGCCTCATACCGGTCAGGACTTTGACAAGAGGAGTTCCGGCGAATCGAGCCAGTTGTCCATGATAAAACTTTCGCTCGTACATGAAACCGCCCTGCTAAAATCCAAGACTTTATTTTATAAACGAAACACAATAGAGCAAGGCGATATTTGCAGACTACAGGAAAAAGTTCTTGCGAAGGTGCCGTTTGGGATTTTCGGCTTGGCAGGATTCATGTCGAATGAATTCGAGGATCCATCTGCAAGGAAATTCCTCACGCAGTTTGCCCGACAGTGAAACAGAACCTGCACCCCTTCCCCTGGCCCTCCGACTCTACCCAGACCCGACCGTTATGAATTTCCACGATCCTCTTGACCAGCGCCAGGCCGACGCCGGTTCCTTCACTGTTGGGATCCAGTTTGTTGAACAGGCCGAAGATGCGTCCCTGGAACCGCGGATCGATTCCAATACCGTTGTCGCCGACCACGAAGATCACCCCATTGCCGTCGTGTCGCCAGCCGATTTCGATTCTTGGCGTCTGCTGGTCCCCCCGGTACTTGATGGCGTTTTCAACCAGGTTCTGCACGACCTCCGCGATTCGCTTTTCGTCAGCGAAAACCGCAGGAAGATCCGGCTGCACCACCACATCCAGCCGGCCCTTGTGAATCGCCCCCGCCAACTGCGCCAGGGTGTCCTTGACCACGAGGTTCATGTCGATCTGTGAAGGCTGGTTAATCAATATTCCCACGCGAGCCAGCTCCAGAAGGTCGTGGAGCAAGGCGTTCATCTTCGTCGCTGCCACACTGACCCGCGCCATATCGACCAGCGCACGGGTAATATTTCCGTCTTCAATGTCCTTTCTGATCATGCCGATGAAGGACTGGATGGTGACCAGGGGGCTTCTGAGGTCATGGGAAACAGTATAGGAGAACCGCTCCAGTTCCCGGTTCTTCTGCTTCAGCAACTCTTCCCCTGTCCGCAGCAGCTCCTCGGTGCTTTTGCGCGCACTGATGTCGCTGAGCGTCCCAACCATCCGCAGTGACTTGCCGTCCGGGCCCTTTGACACGCTTCGCCCGCGGGTGGAAACCCACAGCCATTCCCCGGCTTTCATTCGCATGCGAAGATCGATATTGAAACCTTCGCCTGCTTCGACACTAGCCTGCAAGGCACGCTCGACCTCGTCGATGTCCTCCGGATGAACCAGCCCGCGCCATGAACTGTAGTTGGCTGGGAATTCCGCGTTGCCATACCCCAGCAGAGCGTAGTAGACGGGGCTGAGGTAGGCACTGCCGCTGGGAACATGCCAGTCCCAGAGGCCGTCGTTCACCGCGGCAAGCGTCAGGGAATACCGCTCCTCGCTGTTTTGCAGCTCGGTGCTCAGCCCTTCCGATATCCGCTGCGCTTTGCGGCTCGCCAACAAAGAGCGGAACGTGGCAGACACAAGCAGCGTGATGACGATGCCGATGGCCATCGCCAGCCAGGAGCCGGCATATTGGCCCGAAAGAATGGAACTGCACTCCCCGGTGAACAGCAGGGTCCATTTCTTTCCGTTGAACTCGACAGGGACCTGCCGGCTGAAACAGGAAGAACCTTCCGCCTGGTCGTCCAATGGAAGACCATGCTGGTACATCAGGCCTTCGGCGGACGGATGAACCCCATCGAAGACCTGGAAAAGCGGCAGGTCGTCTTCTTTCAGATGCGATTCGTCAAGAATTCCAGTCATCAAATCGTTCATCCGGAACGGGCTGTAGACCCAGCCGCGAATGGCAGCACGCCGCTGCTCAACGTTGCTGGTCGGCATGTTCGTGCGATACACCGGGACGTACATCAGCGCGCCAGACTGTATTTCGACGCTGGTTTCCTGCACCAGCACGACCTTGTCCGACAACCCTACGGTATCGTAATCACGAGCCCATTCCATCGCCGCTCGGCGCCTGGGCTCGGAAAGCATGTCATAGCCGAAGGCCCGCAGGTTTCGGCCGAAGAAGGGTTCAAGATAGACAATCGACGAATAGACATCCCGAGGGCCAACTGGTTTCACGTCGTAGTCCGGGAATCCCTCGCTGCGGACCTCCTGAATGTGTCCGGCAAGCTGCTCTTTTGGGATCATCAGCGAAAACCCGATGCCCTGGATGCCAGGCAACATCTGGTCCAACTGAAGAGCGGTCGCGAACCGTTGCCATGCCTGTCGGGTCACCTCCGTTTCAGAGGCCTGGAAAAAGGCGGCGCCACTGCGCAGCATCCGAGCATGGCCGGCCAGCCGCTCGGCGATCTTGTCCCTGACTTCCACGCACTGGAATATGAATTCCTGCTGCGCGCTCCTGTCCACGCTATCCTTCGTGTACAGAACCGACGCCACGGTGACCAGAAGCAGCAGGACAGGAATAGCCCAGGTCCGGTCCAAACCCCGGATAAAGCTTTGCATCCCGGTGTGCCTGGGTTGTGCCGGATGTTTTAAAGGTTGCGGCGGCGTCTTTCGCTCCAAGGTTTCCCTTCCCAGCCCATAAGCCCCTCGGCAAGGAGCAAAAAACACGCCAGTCTGACCTCGAGTCGCAATAAAGCCCTGTGACCCATAAGCCTTGGTATTTCCGGATATTTCGTCAGGCTGTTCCGCGGTGAAGCGACCTCTATAGTGGCGCAGGGGCAGTGGTTCAGAAAGATGGTGCTGGGATTCCAGGAACGGATTCCCGTAATTGCTGCCTACTGCGGGATCGGCACCGACCTGGTCCGACCTATCTCAACGACTGGCGTCCTTCAAGGCATGCCGAACGTCCTCCAGGGCCTCGTCCTGCTGGGCAGCGCGAACCAGGAAGGCGGGAACAGATCCGCCGGGCTCGCTGTACAAGGTGTAAACCACCGCCGTGCCGGAGCCTTCCTGGTGGAATTCCCATGTCCCCCGGACGATTGGAATTGTCACGTATCCGTCCGCGGGTGGCGGGCCCAGCTCAGGCCTGGTCCCGAAGGACAAGCGAAGCACCTCCCCCTGCCGCTCGCGAACGATCCGCATCGTGTATTCCCGGTCAGACACTACCGCGACCTTGATCTGGTCATGGAACACGATTTCGTCCGGCTGTCGAACCAGAAAGTCTCGTCGGCGAACCGGGGGCCGGGCCACCTGGAAGCTCTCCCAGACGCTGGCCTCAAAACGGTCCGGAGGCAGCAACGATCGGGCCTCAAAGCGCAACTCATAGAAGCCTGACGTGCGTCCAGGCCGCCTTGACACGACGATTCCGTCAGACGTCGAGCGGACCGATTGCCATTCGGGGTCGGCACTCGCGATGGTTCCCACAGTCAGGATCGGGCTGGCCGCCAGCAAGGCCAGACAGACGGCAAGTGAATGTCTCAGGAGGCTAGAATACCGACGCCCAACGCCACGCTGAGAACAGGAATAGGCCGGACGCACAATCATGAAAAGTCCTCCGCCCGCCCGGGTTACTGGACGTTCGCCGACAGACGGGGCGCAGCAAGCGGTCCTTCTTCGTACGGCAGATCCGCCTCGTTCAGGATCGAGATCCGGCCGGTCTGGCCATCGCACTCGACCTGGTGCACATTGCCCTGGGACATCGTCAGCGCCCCGCCCTCGTAGAACCGCACGCCCTGCCAAAGATACCGATGAAAGGCGTGCCCATGGCCGGTGAACACGACACGGTCAGCGGGACCGGCGTGCCGAGCAATGATCTGCATCACCTCGGGCGGCGTCTGACCTTCGGCAGGTTGCTCGATGAAAACGTGCCAGAAGAGCACCACGGGCTTGTCCGAGGTCAACTGCTGATCCAGCCACGCCAGTTGCGCTGCGCCGAACGTAGGGAGGTCGTTGTCCGCGTGATTTGTGGCCAACTCGTTGGATTGCAGCATCAGCAACCGGCAACCGCGCACCTCTTCCGCGTACCATGGGGCCGGGTAGGCTGGGCTGCCTTCGAATGCCTTGGCCCAGGCAGCCAGCGGCAACGAGTTCCCCTCGAACGTGTCGAAATAGCGCACGTCATGGTTGCCCAGCACGATGCGAAACCCAACGGGGGCGAAAGTCTCGATCAGGCCGCGATAGTGCAGCAGGATTGCCACCGGATCGCCGATCCCGTCCAGCCACTCCTGCACCGCGAAGGGCGCAGTGAACAGGTCGTCGATGTCGTCACCGGTAGACACTACACGGTCCGGCGGGTTCGCCAGACCAGCCAAGTCCGTCATCGCAGCGACCCAGTTGACGTTGTTGCCATGCGCATCGTCGAGCCACAGATGCGTATCCGTCACGACGGCAATGCGTGCGGGCCCGGTTGGGAAGAATACCTCGGACGGGGCATCAGTAGCTGCGTCCGACGACACGTCGACGACTGTGTCGAGGGCAGCGTCGAGTTCTACGTCAAGCGCGGCTTCCGGCAGGACGTCCGAAGCCGTGTCTGGCGGCACTTCGATAGCCGCGTCGGGCGGCACGTCCACGGCCACGTCGGTCAGCACTTCGATGGCAGCGTCGGACAGCACATCCTCGGCCATGTCGGACAGCACGTCTACGGCCGTAGGGAGTTCCTTCGGGTCAACCTGGCCTGTCCCATTTCCTTCGCAGGCCAGCAATCCTGCCAGAAGCAAAGCAAATCTCGACGTCCTCATCCTCAGCCTCCCCCGAGGTCGAGTCTACATTTCTGCCCACCGGTATCAAGCGCTTGGATTGGTCCCCGGAAACCGCAATGCCCTGCGAGGTGCGTATGGTGGCTGACAAGCTTTAGAGAGGTAGGAACCGTCGAGGACGGCCTCACGGTCGGGCTTCTGCGTCGTCGATAAACTGGAAGTTCTTCAAGTCCAATGACATTGATGTCCCCAGGCCGCAGCCACCGTGGGAGAACTCAAACTGCGCCGCGATTCCCGGGAGCCTCGGCGGTCACCACTACGGACGCGCCAGGGAGACCGGCCATGCCATCGGTTCCGTTGATCCCGTCCGTACCCGCAACACCGTCATTGCCCAAAGCACCATTGCAGGCATAGGACTGGACTTTTGCGCCATCCCCGACCCAGGTCTCGATGATTACGCCACCGTCCTTGCAATGATCGCCCGCCGGTTCCAGACGTGCATCCACATGGGCCTCGGCAAGAACCGCACCGTCCAGCCCGTTGCACACATAGGCCTCGGCCGCCGGGGAAACCGTCACTACGATCTTCAGTCCGCCTGCGGCACAGTGGTCGCCAACGGCCTCCGGCGTGACCGTCACCGACACGTTCGGCAGCGACCCATCGCAGGAACCAGCCGCCAGCACCAGAAGCACCCCAAAACAGGCAAGGAGCTTCGCGCGTATATTCCCTTCCCGATAGTCCTCGATCAGATCCAGCAGGGGTTGAACCTTGGCCATGACCATGCCCTCCGGATGAAATTGACGGATTGGCCGCGCCAATGCGCCCGCGTGGAGATTTTGCAACAACGATGCCAACCGGAGCATCACGGGAATCATCAGACAGCAGGCGTACAAGCGCTTGATAAGTCGAGATATTTAACCGGTGTTATCCAGCGACACGGACCGATGGGCAAAGGACGGGCGTTGGTTCCGGGAAGTTGCCCCCCGATCCCTGGCACTACCGACCGCATGTTGACTGATCCCTAAGACAGGATTTGCGTCAGGCATCCTGAAAGGTGTGGGCCAGGCAAACCCATCTTGCGGGCATCGCACCGCACGGCCTATGCTTCGCCAGGCCATCCGGCGGAGAACTCGATGCTGTCGATCGCGCGTACGATACGGGAACATGTGATTCCACGCCATGCGCCGCAGGTTCAAGGCCTGCGCGTGATGACGGTACTGATGGCGACGGTCATCGCCGCCTGCGGAGGGCCCGGTGCCGAGCCCTCCAGGGCGCTGCGTTCCGGCGATGCTGCCACGCTGTCGATTGTTCTGCCCACGGGGGCAACCGAGTCCCTGGTCATGGCCGCGGACGACCTGCTGGAGGTCGTGCGACTTCGCACCGGCGCGACGACCGTAACAGCGGCAGTCATATCGGCAGGCGAGACCTACGACCCCGCAAAAGCCGGGACGACCATCGTGGTGCTGGCCGGCGTGCGTCCATCTGGCGCAACCGCACTGCAGTTCCCCGTCGCGGCTGCGCAGGCCGACTCGCGGACCGACCAGGGATACATCGTGGCCGAGGAAACCCGCGGTGGCCGACTGGTCTTGCGCGTGGAATCTCCGACTATGCTGGGGGTCGCGTACGGTCTGTATGAAGTTGCCGGTCGTCTGGGCGCGACCTGGCTGCACCCCGAAGAGTCGTTTGTCCCGGTGGACCCACTGGCAACGTTACCAACGGACTTCACGACGCCGGTATCATCGATTCCGGCAATGGATTTCAGGGGCTACCACCAGCATACCCAGCACCCGATTCCCTTTTCCGACTTTCTGCTGCGGCCCAGGGAGGAATGGCGTCCGTATGTCAGCCACTATTTCCGGTGGCAGCTGCGCAACCGCCAGAACGGGTTCCAGTGGCACATGCTGTCCACGGTGGACCTGCCGACCTGGCGCGATCACGCCCGTTGGGTGACCGACGAGGCCCACCGCCACGGCGTGCGGGTCGGCATGGTCGTCGCCTTTGCGGACAAGCAACAAAACGGTTTCCGCCTGATCCTGGACCTGGGCGAGGGCCTGGAAAAAGAGGCGCGCATCTTGCACCAGCGCCAGCAGGTGCGACAGGGGCTTGACACCTTGTGGGCGATGGACCTGGGCCTGGACTACCTGCACATGATGTTCGCCACATCCGAGATGACCACGATCTCCGATGCCGAGGTCCTGGCGTGGTTCGACGAACTGGCGACGTGGGCGAAGGATCGTCCCGACGCGCCGCGCCTGTTCGCACACGCGCACATCCCGGGGAACCTGCTGGCCGACGACGGAAAGACGCTGTTCTACCACCTGCCATTAAGGGCCGATCCGGCAATCGGGCTGATGGTGCACACCACGATGTTCTACGACCTGGAGCATCCGGTGACCGTCTACGGGAACAAGGACTTCCACCACGCACAGATCCCGTTCGTGCAAGGCCGCGGGCAGCGCGACCTGGTGTACTTCCCCGAGACCGCCTGGTGGCTGGGCTTCGACAACAACCTGCCGCTGTTTCTTCCCATCACGGGATGGGCGCGCGGATACGACTTGGGGACCGTGCTGCCCGGCCTGATGCAGGGGACGCCGCTGTCCGGCCACGTGACGTTCACGACCGGCATCGAGTGGACGTTCTGGATGTACGACCACTTCCTGGCCCGGGCGACATGGGACACTGGCTACGGGTGGGAACGATACGTGTCCGACATCAGCCCGCTGTTTGGGCCTGGCGGCACAGCGGCGACAGCGGCTATCCGTGCCGTCACGCAGCGGCAGGTCGCGGACTTCTTCGGCGACAACCCGCGAATCTTCTACTACCTGGCCGGTGAATCGGCAAACGACGAACTGGGGGCTCCGTCAGGTCTGGTCGGACGTCCGGTCAAGGTGCCGTTCTGGGACGTGTTCCATTACGCCGCCGCCGACTTTGACGCGTGGAAGACCCGCGACTTTGACATGCTGACCTCGATGAAGGACGCGTATGCCGCGATCGCCGCCGATCTGGTGGCCGCCGATTCCGGGACCCCGGCAGGGGATGGCACTGGCGACCGGTTCTTCGAACTGCGCAGCGTCGTGGAACTCCTGGCCTGGCGGGCCGAACACGCGACACTGCTGTATGAGGCGGTCGTGGATGCGCGAACTGGCGCGTTCGAAACGGCGTACGTGAAACTGGCCGCCGCGCGGGAAATCACGCAGCGAGTCAAGGACCGCGTGGCCCAGGTGGAAACGCGCGTCTACCGGTATCCTTTGGAACTGTGCGCGGAACCGAAGCCCGAATCGCCTACGGCATACCCCATCGGGGACCTTCACGAAACGCGCACAGCGCACTTCTGGGCACGACGCGACGACCAACTGCAGTCTTTGCTGGACGTGGCGTCGGGCAAGGTAGCCGAAGGTTTCGATGCCGGGTTTGACACGGTCTACGCCACGGACCCCAAGGCCACGCAGATGATCGAGCCCGACGTGGACGAGGGTATGAAGTCCCTGCTGGTCGCCTACGTCCCGTCGCTGCTGCTGGCAGTGGCGGTACCGGCAACCGAGGGCGTGCCGGTGGCCGTCGGCGAGGACCTGAACAGGAACGGGCTGCCGGACCTGGGGACGGTGGTTGCCGGGTTGGCGGCAAACGGTTCGAATCCGTGGACGTTCCCCTTCACGGTCCTGCCGCTGGCGATCGGGGATTCGGCCAACCCGCTGGGCACGCTGAACCTGCGGGCGGGGACCGCCACCGTGACTCTGACCGAAGGTGTGCCTCAGGCGCTGGAACTTGGCGCCCGCGTCGATTTCAAGGACCTGCTGGACGCCCTGGAGTCCACCGGAATGTTCGACCAGCAGACCGGCTGGGAAATGGTGGCTCCTCTGTTCAACATCGACCCGACCGCCGAGCCTCGACCCAAGGATTTCCCGATGCGATTTGCCGCGCCCTTGGTCAGGCAAGGCGGGAAGTAGGTCTGCCAGGGCGTTCAACACCCATCCAGGAATTGCGTTCCAACGGTCCCCGTGGCAATCTTGCGTTCCTCGGAGGTGTACCGATGGAAGAACACTCGCACCTGTTCGCCCTCCTGTTGGCCGGGGGCAAGGGCACGCGATTCTGGCCGCTGTCGCGCGAAGACCACCCGAAACAACTGCTGAAACTGTTCTCGGACCGAACTTTGGTAGAGGAAACATACGACCGCATCCGCTCGCTGGTTCCTAACGAGCGCATCCTGGTTGCCACGTCTCTTGGACTGGCACCGCGCCTGATGGCGCTGTTCCCCGACATCCCACGCGAGAATTTCATCATCGAGCCGGTGGCGCGCAACACGGCCCCGTGCATCGCTGTCGCTGCCGACGTCGTCCTGCAGCGCGACCCTGACGCCATTGTCGCGGTGCTTCCTTCGGACCATTTTGTTGCCGACGTTGCCGGGTTCCTGGACATCATGATGTGCGCCGAACAGCACGCATCACGCGGACGCATAGTCACTCTGGGAATCACGCCGACCCATCCCGAAACAGGCTATGGATACATCAGGTTTGGCGAGTTCGAACAGGACCCCGACCACCCTGAATCAAAGCACCGCGCCCGGTCGATCCAGGCGTTCGTCGAGAAGCCCGACCACGCCACGGCCGTGTCCTACCTGAAGGCGGGCCGTTATCTGTGGAACGGCGGCCTGTTCATTTTCAGGTGCGACATCATGCTGGAAAAGGTCCGCGCGCACCTGCCAGGTCTGTCGGACGGCGTCGAGGCGCTGAAGGCCTTGGGCGCGGCTGCACCCGAGAGCGATGAAGTCCTGAAGGTGTGGTCCGACATGCCGTCGATAAGCATCGACTATGGCGTCATGGAAAAGGCCGAGGGCCTGGTGGTGATCCCTGCGTCGTTCGGATGGAGCGACGTTGGCACCTGGCGAGCACTGACGGCATTTCCCACGGACGAGAACGAGAACTTCGTTTTCGGGCGCGTCCTGTCAGTTGATTCCCACCAGAACGTGCTGTACTCGTCGGCCGGACTGCTGGCGACCCTGGGCATCGAAAACATGGTAGTGGTCGTCACGCGCGGAGCAGTCCTGGTCTGCCCGGCTGACCGCACCCAGGACGTCAAGCAACTGGTCGAGGAACTGAAGAACCGCAACCAGACCGAGTACCTCTGAGCAGGCGCCGGCGTCGATACGCTGCCTGCACCGGAATTTCGGCAATCGCTGCACCAGGAGGCCCTGATGAAGGTCGCATTGATCGGGCTGCCGCAAAGCGGCAAGACCACGATGTTCCGTTCGTTGACCGGCGCTGGAGGACACCGCGAGAAAGGTGCCCTGAACCTGGGCGTGGTCAAGGTACCGGACGTCAGGGTCGATCGCCTGTCCGACATTTTCCAGCCCAAGAAGAAGGTCTACGCCGTAATCGAGGTTGTCGAGGCGAACGCGCCGCATGCATCCGAAAAGAAGCAGGGCCAGTCGGCGCTGGATGCAGCGTTCCTGAACCTGGTAAAGCCGATGGATGCGTTCCTGCTGGTGACACGGGCCTTCGACGAAGAGGGGCTGTGCGAGCCGCGGGCGGACGTGGACGTGATCCTTGGCGAGATGCTGCTGGCCGACCTGATGGTGCTGGAATCACGCCTGGAGCGGGACGCGCTGGACCGCAAGAAGGGCAAGCCTGGCATGCCGACCGACGAGCGCGAGGCGCTGGAAAAATGCCAGGCACTGCTGAACGAGGGCAAGCGGGTAGCCGACGACCCGGTTCTGACTGCAAATGTCCTGCTGCGGTCGTACGCGTTCCTGACCGCCAAGCCGGTCATCGTCGTCGCGAACGTGGCCGAGGCCGATGCCGCCGCCGATCGGACAGCGGTCCTGGCGCGCCACGGGCTGCCGGTCGCCGGGTTGCCGTCATTCGCCTGCTGCGCTCAGGTTGAGGCCGAGATCCAGGAATTGCCCGAGGACGAGCGCCACGAGTTCATGGAGGCGATGGGCATTACAGAACCGGCCCTGAACGTCGTCATCAGGGAAGTCTACCAGGCACTTGGCCTGATCTCCTTTCTGACCAGCGGCGAAGACGAATGCCGTGCGTGGACGATCCGAAAGGGCACCCCGGCCCCCCAGGCCGCTGGCGCCGTGCACACCGACATCGAGAAGGGTTTCATCCGCGCCGAGATCATCAGCTACGACGAGTTCATCTCCCTGGGAAGCGAAGCCGCAGCGAAAAAGGCAGGCAAGTACCGCCTGGAAGGGCGCGAGTACGTGATCGCGGACGGGGACATTATCCATTTCCGGTTCAACGTCTAGCCCTGCCCTGCCCCGGAACGGGGATTGCGGGAAATCCAGCAGTTACGAGCGTTGGCGAGTCTGTAGGCAAGGCCGAATCCTGCCCGGAACTGCCCAGTCCGGCCCGAAACGGGGACAGAAACGGGGACAGCCGGGAGAATGAAAGTGTACCGGGGGAGAATCGGCTCCTGGCCCGCCAGAATTCGGGCTCGCCGCGGTGTAGAATCGGCCCGGAGTGCGTATGAACGAGGACTTCACCATCTTCGGCTCCTTCCCCGGGAACGCCATCGTGGCCTTCTCGTCGCCCGAGGGGGTGCAGGCGTTCATGCGAATGGTCATGACCGAGCACATCCGGCGCCTGGGTCTGGAGCACGTCGTCAGGCAGGAGGAGGTCGAGCAGTTCGTGGCCGAGAAGTTCAGGGAGATGAAGGCCCACTGGACAGCCGAGGGTGTCCCAGAGGGACTGGCGCGCCTCCTGGCCGCGACCCGCAAGAAGGAGGTCGAGAAGGTCGCCAAGGGGCTGATGGTCACCGGGCGCCAGATGGCGATGCTGGTGCTGAACCACGCGCAACTCGGGTACACGCACCGGCAGAAGTTCCCGCGGCACACCCCACCACACCTGGCGTTCACGGACACGGAACGCGATGCGGTGGCGCGGTCCCGCCCCGGCCCGCTGGAAGGCCCGGCCAAGACGTTCGTGAACAAGTTGTTCTCGACGTTCGAGGAGCGCCGCCACATCTACGTCCACATGTTCGAGAAGGCTCCCGAGTGGCACTGCTTCTGGTTCGCCGACCAGGACGCCACGGCGTCGGCCACGCGGGGCACGAACCACTGGGACGGCGGCCCCCACCTTCACTACGTCTCGCACCTCTGGCCCGGCCGGGACCGCGAGGAGGTCTGGCGCGTCTTCGACCAGCGACAGACGAACATCCCGGGCAGCCTGCACATCCGGTTCCACGCTCGCCAGATGGACTCTGACGCGTCGGCCAGGGACCTGTAACTGGAGCGGGGCGCTCCTTCGCGTCGACGCAGCACTTGACATCCTCCCGCTAATAGAGATACGCTTGCTCCTGTCATTAGCAGGAGGAAAGACATGGCGCACTGGAAGTTGCAGGAGGAGGTCGGGTCGGGGTCTCCCCGCGCCCGCGCCCGGACGGCGTACCTGGACGTCCTGGTGCCGAGGATGAAGGGCTCGGTCCAGAACGCCCTGGCCGAGAGCCCGGACCGCACCGACATCACCGTCGTCGTGCTCGGTGAGATCGGGGAGGACGGACTGCGGGCGGTGGCACCGGGCAAGAAGTTCGGCCAGGTGAAGCAGGACGCGGGCCTCAAGGTGGTCCAGGTGCTCGTGGACTTGTACGGGGACCGGGCCGTGTGGACGTACCGCGGCAGTAAGGGCAAGGTCTCGACGCGCCCCGTGCCGGTCAATGGGCCGCAGTGGCTGGCGCGGTACACGCCCCACAAGGTCGAGCAGGCGGCCGTCATCGACCGAGTGCTCCTGGATGCCTGCGCGGTAGGCCACGCCATCGGCGGCGGCCCCGACCTGGACTTCTTCCGCGACCTCCGCGACTGGCGGGGGGACCACCTGGTGTCGATTGCAGACGGTGCCTACGCGGAACTGGTGCAGGGCCTCCTCGACCCGAAGGGCATCGAGTCCGGCCTGTGGATCGCCATCGTACAGGCGCTCAAGGACGTCCTGGACCCGGAGATGCCCATCGCACCCGGCGGGCTGGAACTCGCCGCTCTCGCCGGACTTGTCGAGGCCCCGCTGGACCTCGGCCAGATGAGGGCCTACTACAAGGCGCTGTGGTCGCAGGTTGCAGCGGTCCAAGCCTCCGGTGATCTGGACAGGGAGTACGAGTACACGGAGCCGGGCGGGCGCCGCAAACTGCTGCCCGCCCTGCGCCAGGCCAACGTACAGGTGTTCAAGGACGAGGCCGACCGGTGGGGCGCCTCGATGGATGCGCTCGGGGCGGCCGTCAAGGGCATCAACCTGCCGAACGACGTCCTCCGGGAGCGGCTGGTCGAGTACAACCGCAGGAACCTCACGGCCACGATGGGCATCGCGCAGTTGGACAAGATCGACCTGGCCCTCCGGGTGCTGGCGAACCGCGCGTTGCAGGCGGCGGGTGACTACCAGCCCGAGGGCGCGAACGACCCGTTCGACTTCGCACTCCTGTTCGGCATCCCGCTCCCGGCAGTGATCTGCACGCGCGACGGTGGGCTGCTGGCCCGGGTGGCCGAAGCCCAGTCCCACGATGGCTGGAAGGTCATGACGCCGGTCGAGGTCCTGGCCTGGCTCCGCACCGGGCAGCGCCCGGTCCGGTAGGCAGCGCCCCTACCCTGCTTCCCCGGCTTCACGCAGTCCAAGGATGACGGTCGCCGCCCGGCGGACCCCGGGATCGGCGACCCCCGTCACCACCGCGTGGTGCGCCAGCGCCTGATGGCCCAGGGCCACGTCCTCGGGCGACAGGAAGCCGAACCTGACCAGTTCCGCCAGGAGCGTCGGCATACCGTCGTAGAACGGGTCGAAGGCGTCGTAGTCGCGCACGAGGCGGCCGGCGCGCTCGACTACGAGAAAGAACCGGACCACCGGGTCGTGACCGTAGGTGGCGGTCAGGCTCGGCTCGGTGGGGTGGTCGATGGTGAACCGCATAGGGTTCAGCCCTGCCGGGCGCGGCGGCCACTGGACTGTGCGCCGTCCAGCCAGCCCTCGTCCTCGGGCGCGAGCCCGGTGATCCGCACGAAGGCGGCGGACGTGATGTACACCCGGCTCCCGAGGCGGTCCTCGGGGTAGCCGGACCGTCCGACATCGACCGCGATGAGCCCGTTCCGGATCAGCGGGGGGAAGACCGAGCGCAGGCGCAACCTTGAGTCGAGGGACGTGGCGCCCAGGATCCGGTACAGGTTCTCGACGGTCGGGCCGCCGTAGAACGACCAGCCCGGGCCGTCCACGATCTGCTCGCCGACTTCCTTCGAGCAGGCGCAGATGGTCGCCACGGCCAGGAGCGTCCGGGCCTCGGGCGGCAGGGCATGCTCCTCGCAGACGACATCCAGGCCGAGCCGGAAGCGCTGGGGATCCGCCCGGTGGGCCGTGAGCCGCTGGTCGAGGGAGTGGCGCAGGTCCCGCTCCTGCTCGATGAGGGCCTCGATGTTGCAGCGGCACGCCTCGACTGCGGTCGGTTCGTGCGTGCCGATCACGCGGTCCTGGGCGTGCAGGTCGTCCACCAGGAGGTCTCGAAGGCGCTGCTGGTTCGTGATCCTGCGGGCCAAGGTCGCCAGGTAGGTGGCCTCCTCGGTCAGGTACTCGCCATCGGTGGCGAAGGGGATCGACTGCTGCTCGGGCATGGCATCCTCCGTGTTTTCGAGGGGGAAAGGCCCCTGTCCGGACTACTCGGCCGTCAGCGGAACTCAGGACCGTGGAGGACAACACCCCCGAAGAATCGGGACGTGTTGACTCTCAAGCCTTAACCGGCTCAGATCAGCCCCACGTTTTGCAGACGGTTGCAATGAGACCTGTCGTCCGGCCTCGGTGCGCACTTGCCCCAGCCCCCAGTTGGAAGGCCCGCACCGTCCTGTTCGAGGAGCCCGCGAGATTGAACAAGGGAGTCGAAGATGCCGACTGACGAGGGCAAGACCAGCCCGACGAATGGGAACGGGGGCCAGAAGGCCCTGGAGGCCACCATCACGCTCGACCCGCGCAAGCCCCGCCTTGCCTGGGTGGGAATGGAGCGGCGAGAACTGGCTGCGGCAGTTCCGACGCAGGTGGTCGAGATTGTGCGCCCGGGGCGCGTGGTGGACCGCAGCGCCGATGGCGGGCTGGAACTGGCCGATGTCGCCAAGGCTGCCGCCCGGGGGGGGGACGAACTGCCTCCGAACCGGCTCATCTGGACGAACGACAACCTGGTGGCGCTTCAGACTCTGCTGGAGGAAAAGGACCCGAAGACCCGCGAGTACCGCTACCGGAACAAGGTGGACCTCATCTACATCGACCCGCCGTTCATGGTGAACAGTGACTTCCGGGCCGACAACGCCATCGACATCGAGATCGACGACGACGAGGGCGTGCAGGTCAAGAAGGAACCGTCCCTGGTCGAGATCCTGGCCTACAAGGACACCTGGCGGCAGGGGCTCGACAGTTTCCTTTCCATGCTCCGGCGGAGACTGGAACTGCTGAAGGACCTGCTGGCGCCGACCGGGAGCATCTACGTTCACCTGGACTGGCACACTGTCCACTACGTCAAGGTCTTGATGGACGAGTTGTTCGGGTACGAGAACTTTCAGAATGAGATCGCATGGCAGAAGTTGCGCGCGTCGAAGTCCCAGTCGCAGAGGTTCCCCAACTGCCACGACACGATACTGGCCTACTCGGCTGGTCCCAATCCGACCTTCTTCCCCGTGTTCGTGGAGAAGCGGGAGGAACTGTTTGACTCGCATTACCGCCACGTTGACGAGACTGGCAAGCGATACAACATGGCTGACTTCACGCAAGCGGGACAAGGTCCGGCCCGAAGGTTCGGGGAGAAGTTGCTAGAACCGCCGCCAGGAAAGCACTGGATTTGGTCCCAGGAGCGAATCGACGAGGGAATGGCGCACGGGATGATCATCTTCTCCTCGGGCGGCATTCCCTATGTGAAGCGGTACTACGAGGATACGCAGGGGAACCGAGCAACAGATATCTGGTCGGACATTAATCCCGTAAACCAAGTCGCGCATGAACGAATTGGCTACCCGACTCAAAAACCAGTCGCTTTGCTCGACCGCATCATCTCGGCGTCGTGTCCGCCCGCAGGTCTTGTCCTCGACTGCTTCGCAGGTAGCGGCACCACGGGCGAGGCAGCCGAACGTCTCGGACGACGCTGGATTTGCATCGATAACGGTAAGTACGCCGTCCACCTCGCACGCAAGCGTTTGATCTTGCTCCACGGCCAAGCACGACCGCCTGAGAAGCGCGAGTACGACTACATCGAGTGCCCGAAGTGCAAGAACATGGAGCGCAAGGAGAAGACACAGCGCAGCCCCGGCTCGTTTACCGTCCGGCCGTTTACGGTCGAGAACATGGGCGTGTACCAGCGAGCGGAAGCGTGGCAGGACTTTCAGACCCAACGAACGCGCTACCGCGACGAGATGATCCGGGTGTTCGGCGGCGAGCCAATGGACGCCTCGCCGCTGCTGCACGGGAAGCGAAACCAGGCATGGGTCCATGTCGGCCCCCTGGATGCCGCCGTGTCCAAGCACCAGGTCTGGGCAATCGCCAGGGCCGCAGCGGCCACCGACATGAAGGCCGTGACCATCCTGTCGGCGGACTTCGACACACTCTCGGGCAGCGAGAAGGCCGAGGTCGTGGAGCAGACCGGGGTCCACATCACGATCCGGGTCATCCCCGCCAGCGCCATCGACGAGGTGCGGCGACGCCTCGACTACCAGCGGGCGGACGGGCAGGCCGTCGAGTCGATGGCAATCCCAGCGTTCTACGCCCCCTTGTCGCTGGTGCTGGACGCAGCCACGGACGGACGCGCGTTGACCCTCACGCTGAAGCGGTGCGAGGTGGACGTGGACTCGTTCATCGCCAGCCAGAAGCCGATACTGAAGCCCGTCACCGAGGGCATGAGCGAGAAGGCCAAGGTCCGGGCCATCGCAGAGCGTGACCGCTGGGAGGCCCGCCAGAAGGAACTGGTGGACTGGCTCCGCAAGGCGAACTCGTGGCAGCGGTTCGTGGACTTCTGGGCCGTGGACTGGGACTACGGTCGGCGAACGGGTCTCGACGGCAAGCCCATCTTCGAGACGGACTGGCAGTCCTTCCGGGTTCGGGGCGGCAAGGCCGGGGATACGGAACTCTCCTTCAAGGCCGAGTTCCGCTACGAAGCGCCGGGCTACCACCGCATCGCCGCCCGGGTCACGGACGTGTTCGGCAACGACGGCATTGCGACGGTCGAGGTCACAGTCAAATAGGGGGCGCCATGCGCGAGCCATCGTTGTTCTCCGGGGATGAACTGAAGGGGCAGGCGCGTGTGCTGGCCGAGGTCCGCCGCCTCGTGGACGAGTGGCGCGGGTTCCCACTCGGACCAGCCGCCGAGCCCTACCCTGACGAGCCGGCGCGGTACGCGCCGGGCCGGGCCGAAGAGCGTCCGCTCACGGACACGACGGCAACGCTGCTGCGGCATTGGTTCCGGCACGAGCCTCACGCGGTCGGGCCGGACCGGACCACCTTGTTCAAGTACTGGCCCCACCAGCGCCGCGCGGTCGAGACGTTCATCTACCTGTACGAGGTCCGTGGCATTCGGCGGAGCGAGGACCTCTGGCGTCTGGCCGGTGCCGAGGCCATCGACGACCAGCACGACCCGTGGGCCAAGATTGGGGCCCAGATGGCGACGGGCTCGGGCAAGACCAAGATCATGAGCCTGGTCATCGCGTGGTCGTACCTGAACGCCCTGCATGCGCCCGGGACTGGGTCAGGTCTCGGGTTCGGCCGCCATGCGCTCGTGGTGGCACCCAACCTCTTCGTGCGGGACCGACTACTGATGGACTTCCGCCCGCTTCACGGAAGCCCGTCCGTGTTCTCGTCAGATCCCGTCGTCCCGCCCGAATTCGACCGCGACTGGAACCTCACCGTGTACGACCCGGTGACATGCCCCCTGACACTGGAGCCGAACCAGGGCGCGCTGGTCGTGACGAATTTCCACCAGATGTTGCGGACGCGCGAGAGCCTCGACCTTCCGGACGAGACGCTGGCGCGCCAGATGAACCTCCTGTTCGTGGACGGCGACCCGGCGAAGTTGGAAGCGGCCCAGACGCCCTTGCTGGAGCGGTTCAGCGAGTCGCGCGGGCTCCTGGTCATCAACGACGAGGCGCACCACGTCTGGGACGAGACGGGGCACTCGAAGTTCGAGCGGAAGGCCCGCGAGAAAGCGACGAACACCGGGGAGGAGGAGCAGGCCGAGATGGCCTGGATTCGCTCGATCCGACGCCTGCACGGGTCCGAGGTCGGCGGCGGCCGTGTCTCGTTGCAGGTGGACCTGTCGGCCACGCTGTTCGAGGAGACGGGCGCAGTCAAGAAACCCGGCAAGGGCGGGAAGCAGGCGACCGAGTTCCGGCCCCGGGACCTGTTCCGGCATACCGCGCTCGTGTACGACCTGGCCGAGGCCATCAAGGACGGCATCGTCAAGAAGCCGATCCTGGAGCGCATTGAGGTCAAGGACAGAAGGACGGGCGAGTGGGAACCACTTGTCCGTGATGGACAGCCGAACGCCTGGGAGAAGTACCGCAACCTGCTGGTGACGGGCATCCAGCGGTGGCAGAAGGTTCAGGAACAACTGCGCGACGAGGGCGACCCGCGCAAGCCCATCCTGTTCATCCTGTGCAACGACAAGGACGAGGCCCGCGAGGTGGCGAACTTCCTGCGATACGGGGAGGCCACCGCCGAAGACCTGACGGGCCGCGCGCCGACCGGATACGCGGACCCCGAAACGAAGGAGATCCTGTTCCTGGATCGGAGCAACGGGGACGTGCAATCCACGGTCGTCGAGATCCACATCGGCGAGAAGGAAACCAGGAACGAGAACGAATGGGAGAAAGTCCGGGACTCCGTGAACGCCATCGACCGGGACGAGTTCCTGCACGTGGACGAGCGCGGCCAACGGGTCTACGTCCCGAACCCGTACAACGTCGTGGTCAGCGTCATGATGCTGAAGGAGGGCTGGGATGTCCGCAACGTCAAGGTCGTGGTGCCCCTCCGGCCCTGCGACTCGCGGACGTTGACCGAACAGACGCTGGGGCGCGGCCTGCGGAAGATGCACCCGCCGATCCTGGACGACGAGGGTGCGGCCGAGATCAAGGACGAGGAGTTGTACGTCATCGAACACCCCTCGTTCAAGGCGATCCTCGACCAGATCCGGGACATCATCGAGGAGCGCGGCCCCGGCGATTTTCCCCACAACCGCGACTATGTCGGCATCAAGCGCGTCGAGGACGAGGCGGCGCTGGATGCGCTGGACGTTCGTCTGGTCCGCTTCGAGGGGATGTCCGAGGAGACGCTGGACTGGCGCAGGCGGGTGGACTTTAACCGGCTGCCCGGCCTGGGTCCCCGCCTGCCGTGGATGGAGCAGATCCCGGCCAGCGACATCAAGACCTGGCTGCGGGACTCGCTGGCCGAGGGCGAGGAGGAGGGACTGGAGTTCACGTTGTACGGCACCCCGTCCTACCTGGACTTCGAGAAGGTTCTGGAACACGCCTACGTCCGGCCCATCCTGCGCGACCTTCGGGTGAGTTTCGCGCACCGGACCGCCCTCAAGGGTGTCGTGCGGGATTTCCTGGAGCAGAAGACGTTCAACCTCCCGGCCGGGATCATCATCTCGTTCGACCACATCATCGCCGCCGGGCAGGCGGCGCTTGCCCTCGGGAACGCCACACGTCCGCAGGTAGTGCAGGCCGTCCGGGCGACACTCCTGCCCGTGGTACAGGACGCCATCGCCACGACCCGGGAGTCCGCCCGGGCGCTCATGTCCGAACGCCACACCAAGGACATCGACTCCTACCAGGCCCTCAAGAAGAACCTGGTCGAGGCCCCGAAGCGGACCGTGTTCGGCCTGGCTGCGATGGACAGCCCGGAGGAGCGGCGCCTGGCCCTGATGCTGGACGGCGCGAAGGACGTGTCAGGCTGGGTCTACAACCATCGGTCAGGCGTGGGGTACTCGATCCCCTACGCATGGCAGGGGACGCCCGCGAACTACTTCCCGGACTTCATCGTGAGGGCGAAGATCGGCCAGGTCTTCCACAACGTCATCATCGAGGTGAAGGGGCGCCTGGACGGCCGGGACAAGGAGAAGGCGCGGGTCGGGCGAGCCTACTGCGAACTGCTGACCCAGCACGACCGCGAGCCCTGGCACTTCCTCATGCTCATCGAGAACACGGCCATCAACCGGGCGGACATTTCCTGGTGGGAGCAGCGAAGCGTGCGGGAGGTCCGGCACCTGCTCGCGCACCACGAGACCGTGCCGCTGCTGCCCGACGAGGGCGCGCTGTTCGCCAAGCCCGCGCTGGCCGTGCTGGAGGATGTGCCGTCGCAGGACCGGTACACGGAGGCCGTGCCCGTATTCGACATGGAGGCCGCCTGCGGTGCGTTCTCGGACGGGCAAGAACCCGCCTGCGTGGGCTGGGCGAAGCCGAAGACGGACCGACGCCTGCACGCGGCCATGTTCGTGGCGAAGGTCGCGGGCAAGTCGATGGAGCCGCACATCCCGGACGGCGCCTGGGGCCTGTTCCGGTCGTACCCGGTCGGGGCGGCTCCCGCTGCGTCAGCCCTCGACGGCAAGCGGGTCGTCGTGCAACTGCACGAGGCGTCCGATCCCGAGACTGGCGGGCGCTACACCCTGAAGCGCTGGACCGTGGCGAAGTGGTCCTCCGCTGGCGCCGTGGAGGTGGTTTCGCTGCGCCCGGACAACCCCGGGTTCGAGCCCATCCCGTTGACGGCGGCCAGCGGTGACCTGCGGGTCGTGGCGGAGTTCCTGGAGGTCGTGGGGTAGGGACGATGCGCCTGCCGGTCAGCCGATTCCGATAGCCATGTCGGTGAAGACGCTCTGCTCGTAGTCGTTGGCGAGCGCTTCCGGGTGCCAGCCTCCCAACCGCTGAATGTGGTCCCGGATGTAGCGGTCCGCCGTCTTCTGGTCGTACAACGGGGTCGCCCCGATGGTCTGGCCTACGAGGGCGGCTTCCAGGTCGCGGTACATCGGCTCGTCCGTGGAACCTCCGGCGGCAGCAGGCGCGTAGGTGCCGGCGCCGCAGGCGCCGGCAGGTCCCGGAGCCGTCCCGGATTCGGACTGCACGCCGACGGCGACGGTCCCGGTCGAGACAGCCTCGGTCTCCCCGGTCGGACCGGGCTCCAGAACCTCGTCACGCGCGGGCGCCTCCGCAGAAACCGCAGAAACCGCAGAAACAGGGGGGAGGCCCACCGGTCTGGCCTCGCCGTTGGAATTCTGCGTATTCTGCGTATTCTGCGTCCCGCCTGTCGCGAGCCACAGCGGGTTGACCTCCCAGACCGGCGACGGCGGACGGCCCTGGCCGCCGCTCGGGGGGATAGGCCGCAGACGGATGAAACCGCGCTCAGCCAGGATGTCCAGAGGAACGTCGAGGGCTGCGGCGCGCTCAAAGAACCCCCGATTGCCGTTGAACGCATCTCGCTTCGAGAAGGTCCGAAGGCCGTGCCGCATGACCCAGTCCAGGATGCGCTGCGCGGCCTTGATGTGGGGGTCGGCCCCCATCATGCCGAACGCCACCTGCGCGTGCGGCACAAGATACTGTCCGATTTCCACCGCCCGTTTCATTGCGTCGGCCGAGACAGGCGTGGACCAAGGTGCCGCCTGCCCCGCCAAGTCCGCGAGGTGAAGCAGTCCGGCGAGGCGGACGACCGCCCCGACGAGTTTCCCTGCCCAATCGGTGATTGCCGATAGAGCCCCGCCTGGACCGATCTGGCTCTCGACCCACCGGTCGAGATTCTTCCGAAGCAAGTCCGCGTCGGGTGCCAGATGAAGTTCGTGGGGGTTCTCCGGTACAGCCATGTCGGCCAGCGCCCTCAGGACGTTCTGGTAGTCGCCGGTCACGCTCGGAGGCACGGGGGGAGGGTCAGCAACACGGCGCCCCAGCAGGTCGGTCGGAATCGCGTACAAGAACCGCCCCAACAGACCGCGCCCGCGAAAGCCGGGGGTGTCCGTCAGAGTCTCGATGATGTCCTTCTGGACGGTGAGCGCCACGGTCAGACAGGGCCTGTCGATGGACTCGGATTCACGCCCGATGCGGTCCACACGCAGGAGGTCGCCCGCGTGGCCCTTCAGATACACGTCGAGGTTCGGGGTGCCATTCGAGTAGCGTCCGGCCATGATCTGGAACACGCCACCCTCCGGACTTGCCACGCCGATGCGGCCCCCCTGCTGACTCATGAGCCGGACTAGCGCCTCGGGGGTGGCGTCGTCGGCCAGAAGCCGTGGGATGGCGGGGACGCGGAGTTCAGCCAGTTTCAGGCCCAGGTCGGCTGCCTTGAGGACCGCCGCATTCTGGTCCTGCGGCAAGGCCGCCGCTGCCGCTGCGTCCGCGACCTTCTTGTCGTTCTCCAGGATCTTCTTCTGGCACTCGGCCAATGCGATTTGGGGGCGCAGCGCTTGCTCCAGCGCCCGCTCGGCCTGGCAGAGGGGGTCCATAGCGGCTTTGAAGACCGCAGACTTCCTGTTTCCCGATTCGAGAACCGTGACGGTGTAGAGGGACAAGTAACCGCTCGGTAAACCGCACCCTGTTCACGGCGGACGGCTGATATACCGTTTCGTCATGGCAGGATTCTCACGACAGCTGGGCGCAGATTCAGGCTGGTGTCGGTACGGGGGCCGGTGGCTGACCGCGGTCCGGGTCCAGCACAATTGCAGCGGTATCCAGGCCCTTGTTCCTGGCCTGTTCCTCGACCCAGGCACCTGGCAGCAGGTCGCGGACCCTGGACTTGCACCAGCCGCTGGTCAGGCGCTCCAGGATGTCTCGCATGTACGCATAGGGGTCAGCATCGACCAGCCTGCAAGTCCCGAGGACCGAGTACAGGATCGCCGCACGGCGCGCACCTTCGTCGGACCCGCAGAAAAGGTAATTCTTCCGGCCCACGGCAATGCGGCGGATCTGGCGCTCGACCTGGTTATTGTCGATCGGCACCAGGCCATCGGTCAGGAAGACCTGGAAGGAAGCCCACTGGTTGATGGCGTAGCCTATAGCCTTGCCAAGAGGCGTCTTGGGCGGCACGGTGGGGTGCATTTCCTTCAGCCAATCGTGCAGCTTCTCCATCTGGGGCTTGCTGATGGCACGGCGTCTCTCAAGACGCTGCGCGTGGCCGAGGCCCTCGTCAGTCGCATCCGATTCGACCTTGTACAAGGCTCGAAACATCGTGACCGGGATCGACGCACGGCGATCACCAGCATCCAACGCCTCCACGAATTTGCGCCGCGCATGCGCAAGGCATCCGGCCCAGCGCACATCAAAGCGTTCTCGCGCAATGCGCTTGTATCCGGTGTACCCGTCGCACTGGATGATCCCCGTGCGTTTCAAAAGGAAGCGCGCCGGGCCCTCGGACTTCCGGTCGGGCGTAAAGTCGAAGACAACCGCCCGATTGTCACCGACATACGCCCACATGCTGCCCTTCCGGACACCGTTCTCGTGTTGCTTGTCGAGCACCTTCAGGCCGGTGTCGTCGGTCCCGACGATGTGCGAGTCCATTACCTGATCGACAAGAGCCAGATACACCGGCTCGAATACGTCGGCGCTGGCACCGACCCAGTCGGAAAGCGTCGAGGTGGAAAGTTCGACGCCATGGCGCTTGAAGATGTCCACCTGCCGCGTCAACGGCAGGCTGTCCTGGTACTTGCCGACCAGGAGATGCGACAGCAGCCCGGGACCAGGACGGCCCTTCTCGATCACCTTGTCCGCCGTGGGTGCAACAACGACGCCCGTCTCGCAGGCCGGGCAAGCCATCTTCGTACGCTGGATGACCTTCACGAGGAAGTGGGCGGGCTCGTACTCAAGCAACTCGCTGGTCTCGTGCCCGATCACCACCTTGTCGCAGTCGCACGTGTCGCAATGCTTCTCGGCCTCGGTAGGTTCCAGGACGACCTCGACACGCGGCAGGTTTGCAGGCAACGGCTTGCGACCATGCGGCGCAGCCTTTGGCTTCGGCGCCGGCAAAGGCCCATCGACCGGCGCAGGCAGTTCGGCAACGAGTTCCTGGGCGGTAGGGTCCTCGGTCAGCATGTCCATGAAAAGGCGAAGCTGGTTCGGGTCCACCTTCTCGGACCGACGTCCGTAGAGTTGCTTCAGCAGCGAGGCAATACGGACCGCCTGGCCAGCGTTGTCCTGCAACATCTTCTCGATGATCGTGAAAAGGACGGCAACGGCCTCGTCCCCACGACCCTCGGTCAGCATGCCATCGATCTGGTGTTTTACTTCCTGGAGATCGGCGGGCCTGGCAACGGCTGTTGTTTCGTTTACCATGCGGGAATTATTGCAGAATCACCCTATATTGTCAACAAATATTTGCCTAAAATATGACATATATTTTCAGGTAAAACACGCACCCGCAGCCGGCTCCCACCTCGCTCGCCGTCGCGCACCAGCCAGGTCGAGCCCCTCCAGAATCAACGACAATTCTGCTGACTCGATCTCGACACAACCGTCAGGTCCTGGTGTTGCGTACGGCATCCGGAATCGCCCCCGCTCCAGCCGCTTCGACCAGACGCAGTAACCAGTCCGATCCCAGTACAAGACCTTGACCTGGTCGGCACGGCGGCCGAAGAAGACAAACAGATGACCGGCCATCGGATCCTGCCCGATCACCCCGCTCACCAAAGCCGACAGCCCATCGAACGACTTGTGCATGTTTGTTGGCCGGGTCGATACATAGACCCGGACCGACGGCGGCAGCGTCAGCATTCCGACACCACCTCCAGCAACCGGCGCAACGAGCCCTTGTCGAAATCCGACGGCACCCGGATCACGATGCCGGTTCCGAGCGATACCTCGAAACCCGTGCGTACGCCAAAGGCCGGGCTGTCTATGATCCGTGCAGGTACGAGGCCAGAGTCCCTATCGTTGCTCGTCACAACAGGATCCCAGCCCTTCGCCTTCAGCCGTGCGCGCCAGCTCCATAGGCGCTTTTCCGGGATGCCACGCTCGCGGGCGTAGGCGGCCAGCGACAGACCGCTCGACGACCAGGCCGTCAACTCACGCTTTGCTTCGCCTTTGGTCAAAGGTCGGTTGCGGGAAATAGTACCTGGGGCTGGGTTGCTCATCGATTGCACCTCCGCAGGCAGTTTGCATCGGGGTGCATAGGCTTGGAAGAGTGCGGTTCACCGAGCGGTTACAGGGACAAGGGCTCGAAATAGCCGGGGCGGACCGTGACCACGACCTTTCCCTGCACAGCAATGGCGCACGTAAAGCCCGCCGCCTGCATCCGCGTCACCACGTCCCATACGGTGGCAGGCGACACGTTCGTCGCCAGACCTACCTCCCGCTGCGTCAACTTCAGTCCCAGCCACAATCGCAGGATCTCTCGGATTTGCCTCATGGATAGCCTCCTC